>NZ_FPJJ01000010.1:0-145862 GCF_900119375.1 Pseudomonas sp. NFR02 | reverse complement strand
TAGTCCACCGCAACGATGCGATCCAGCTCATAACGCAACAGCAACGAGCGACCCGCGCCGTTATCCAGCCGCTCAATCCGCCCGGAACGATCACGGCAAATGCGTAGACGGTTGTCATACGCATCGCTGATCGCAGTCAGTACACCGTCGCGAAAGTGATAGAACCGTGACGCTTGGGCCAGCACCAACTCGTCAGGCGCCGAACCCAAATAGATCGCCGCTTCCGCCAGGCTATTGGTGATTGCGGGTCGAGAGTCGCTGGGCAATGGAAACTGCGTATGGCGGTTCTCATGATCGGTCCACACCACCGAATCGCCCGACACCACCAGCCGATGAGCCAGCGCATGGCTCCAACCCAACCCCAGCCCACAATCGACCTCCACCGCGCTAGTGCGATACAGCCGTGTCCACTCAAACGGCAAAATCCCGTCCAGCGCGCCGTCGGTGAGGGTGAGCAATTCCTCGCCGGTGACCATCGACACCGGGCAACCGTGGGTAACGGTCTTGTCCGCTGGCGCCGCCGCGTCCCCCTTCGGATTTGAAGCCATGGCCGGCACATCATCGACAGGCTCCTGACGGACCAACGTCGTGCGCTGGGCCTTGCCGCGCACCATCGGCACCGGGTTCGAAACCAGCGTGTCGCCCGCCTTCAACGGCACAGCCGGCACCGTCTTAATCGGCGTCGCCGCACTGCTCAGCAACACCGGCTTGGCGGCCTCGACATGGGTTTCCAGCCGAGGCCCCGTCACCTGCTCGGCCAGCAACTCCAACAACGCCCGCGCCCGCCCGGATTTGACGTGACTGAGCACACGAGCCCCCAATCGCACCACCACGCCCATCGCACCCAAGACGCGAATCAGCAGCAGATTGATCAGCACCTCACCGGTAATCTCACCCCACAGTTCAGCCATCTCCGGTGGCGGGAGCATGCGCATCCAGCTGACCAGCGCCGACAGGTAGATAAACAGCAGCGGCTCATCACTGAGCACCAACAAGCCTTGGGCTATCGCATCACTGCCCAGTGTCAGCAGTTCATCGAGCTCGGTTTGAGAAAGGTATTGCAGCAGTTTTTCGCTGTTGGGCTTGAGGTCGGCCAGCAGCGCAGACAGCTCGCCAAGGTTGTCCCACAGGCTGTAAAGCGCCTTGCCCAACCCACTGGCAAAAGCCGCTTCCAGCAAGCGGCGCCGCTCAAGCGGGCGGGCGTCTGCATAATTTTTCCACTGGGCCTGGAAGGTGTCGGTCCACTCTTTGCGCAGCCGGGCTTCCAACGCTGCGATCACTGACTGGTAGGACGCATACAGTGCTTTGAGGTGATCCTGGGAAACGTTGGGGTAGAAACTCACCCGGTATTGCTGGTTGCGATCACACTCGGTGACTTCGAGGATGCCACTGGGGCCGATGGTCTTGTGGAGGGGATCACCCAGCGGGCCGCCGTTTGGATCAACGCGTTGCACGATCACCGGGGTGTTGCCGATGGGTACGAACCTCGTGCTCTGGAACATATGCACCAGGATCAAGGTACCCGTGGCCTGGCAGGTGGCGACGGTGCTGCTGGGAAACAGGGAGCGATTGATCGGGGCAACCAGCGCGACGTCATCCCCGACCTTGAACACCTGTTCGACGTCCAGCGCGGAGAAGCTCCAAAAGCTTTTGGCCCACTCGTCAAAGGTGTTCAAGCAATCGCGAAAGTCACGGAAGACGCCCTCGACGTCGACCGTTTCCACGTTCATTGGCGTCAGCGCCAGCCTGCCAATGGCCGGGTTCAAGTGGCGGCCCCGTCAGCCGCACGCGTCACGAAAAAAACCATCTGCATTCCCTCGCACTGTTTGATCAGGCGAGGGACTTTGCAGAGGTTTGCCGGGGTGAGGAGTAGAGCTTATCCGGCAGTGGTGTGGGATGTTTCAGTTACTGCCAGGCACTGGGTTCGGCATGCCGACGAACCCCGGTTAGACTTACCTGTCGATATCAGCACTGCCCGGCCCGTCGTTAACCAAGGAAGCCTCATGTATTCAACCCGTCTGCTGTTCTGCCTTATTCCGTTGTGGGTACTGGCCGGTTGCTCCACTTCCCGTGGCCCCCAGCAGCCCGAGCGCAGTGAAGCCGAGGTGAAGGCGCAGATCGTGCGCCTGCTGCCGGCCAAGGTGTCGGACCGCAACGGTTGGGCCCAGGACATCTACACCGCCTTCGACACCCAGAAAATCTACCCCAGCACCGAAAACATCTGTGCGGTATTGGCGGTGACCGAGCAGGAGTCCACCTATCAGGTCGACCCGCCGGTGCCGGGCATGGGCAAGATCGCCCAGGATGAAATCCTGCGCCGCGCCGCCAAGGTGCATGTGCCGGCATTCGTGGTGCGCAGCACCTTGCAACTGCGCTCGCCCACCGGCAAAACCTACGCCGATCGTTTGAATGCCGCCCGTACGGAAAGGGATTTGAGCGGCATCTTCGACGACTTCATCAGCATGGTGCCCCTGGGCAACACCCTGTTTGGCGGGTTCAACCCGGTACACACTGCAGGCCCCATGCAGGTCAGTATCGACTTTGCGCAGAAACAGGCGCGGGGTTATCCCTACACGGTGGACGGTACGATTCGCCGCGAAGTGTTTACCCGTCGCGGCGGCATGTACTTCGGCATCGCCCACTTGCTCGGCTACCCGGTGAGCTACGACCAGCCGCTGTACCGCTTTGCCGATTTCAACGCCGGTTGGTACGCCAGCCGCAATGCCGCGTTCCAGGCTGCAGTCAGTCGTGTTTCAGGCAAAGAGCTGGCGCTGGATGGGGATTTGATCCGCTATGGCTCATTGCTGCCCGGCACCACCGAGCTGGCGGTGCGTTCACTGGGGGCGAAGTTGGATATGCGCAACCCGAGCATCCGCAGCCAACTGGAGCAGGGCGAGCAGTTGGATTTCGAGGACACCACCTTGTACAAGCGCGTTTTCAGCCTGGCCGACCAGGCGGCCGGCAAGCCGCTGCCTCGGGCGATCCTGCCGGGTATTGTGCTCAAGAGCCCGAAGATCACCCGCAACCTGACCACGGCCTGGTTTGCCAAGCGCGTGGATGAGCGTTACCAGCGCTGCATGAAGCGCTGATCAACCGCGACGCTTGACGAACCGGCGCCACAAGCCCACCCACAACCACACCACCGGGAACGCCAGGATCACGAAGGGCAGCACATAGCTGGCACGTTCCAGGGCGTCTGCGGTGCCGTTCACCAGGTTGTCTCCCAGGTTGCTGAACATCCGGGTGAACCTTGACACCTGGTTGGCGCCGTCGGAGGAGCGGAAGTTCAAGGTCACGCGGTTGGTGTCGAGGCGGCGTTGCTGGCCGGCGGCAACCTGAGCCAGTTCCTGCAGCTCGTTTTCAATGCCGGCTTGCTCTTTGCTCAGGACGATCAGGTCGCTGACGGTGATGTCCTCGCGCTTGGCCAGTTCATCGAGGCGTTGCTGCTGAGCTTGCAGGCGGTCCTGGCGGCGGCGCACATCCGCCACGGCATCGGCCAGGTCTTCGGCAGTGGTGATGCGCTGGCCGAGCTTACCGCCTTCGGCCGCCAGGGCGACCATCGGCTCCACACCCGTGGGCGCGATCCGCAGGATGATCTGGCCACCTTGGCCGTCTTCGGTAATGCCAAGGATATTGCAGGCACCAAAGCGCGCCGTTTCACACGCCTCACGAGTGGCCTGCATACGCGGCGCAAGCAGGCCGCCGGGCAGGGCCAGGGTCAATTCATGCTCATAGGCCAGTTGCGCCCCGGCCTTGCCCTGTTCGCCATTGATGACGGTGGCGCGAGAGTGGTCCTTGGGGGAACAACCGGCCAAGGCCAGGCCAGCAAGCAAGATCAACAGCGGCGCGCGAAGCGGGTGGGAGTTGCCGTCCAGGTGGCGCATGGCGTTTCCTTGAAATGTGCAGGAGAAATTGGCCGAGATTAAAGCGGGTCTGGCCCATTAACGCAAAGCATTGCCCGGGATTTGCCCGGCTGATGGTGGTGGCTGCCGGGTCGAGGCTGGCGTACACCTCAAGCCTCACACCAGGGAAGCATCCGCCATGAACGCTCAGACCGTCCCCCAAGGCTTTGTCCCATTGCCGCGCAGCAGCCCGTTGCTGGAACTGCTCGGCCCGGCGTATTGCCGTGGCGAAGGTTTGCAATTGGAAGTCGGCCTGCGCGCCGATCATCGCCACGCCAATGGGCGAGGTACGGTGCACGGCGGGGTGCTGGCGACGCTGGCCGATATCGGCATGGGGTACGCCATGGCGTTTTCCAGTGAGCCGCCGTTGCCGTTGATTACCGCCAGCATGACCGTGGATTACCTGGGCGCCGTGCAGGTAGGGGAGTGGATGGTGGTGCGTCTGGAAAGCCATAAGCGCGGACGGCAGATGGCGTTCGCCACGCTGAGTTTGCAAGTGGAGGAGCGCGTGGTGCTGCGGGCGAGCGCGGTGTTCGCGGTGCCGCAAGCTGACAGGCAGTGAGATCAAATGTGGGAGCTGGCTTGCCTGCGATAGCGGTGTGTCAGTTAGCAATGATCTGACTGATAGACCGCTATCGCAGGCAAGCCAGCTCCCACATTTTTATCGAGTTCATTCAGGGGATATCGATAAAAGAAAAGGCCTGGCTTTTCGTGGAGCCGGGCCTTTTCTGTGTTGCTCTTATTGGCATGGGGGCCGCTACGCAGCCCAACGGGAGCAAGCTCCCTCGCCACAACCGCGATCCGGTTCAGTTGCGTTCGAGCGCCAGGGCCACGCCTTGGCCGCCGCCGATGCACAGCGTTGCCAAGCCTTTCTTGGCATCGCGCTTGATCATTTCGTGCAGCAGGGTCACCAGTACGCGGCAGCCTGAAGCACCGATCGGGTGGCCGATGGCGATGGCGCCGCCGTTGACGTTGACCTTCTGCGCGTCCCATTCCAGCTCTTTGCCCACCGCCAGGGATTGCGCGGCGAAGGCTTCGTTGGCTTCGATCAGGTCTAGATCAGCCAACTGCCAGCCGGCCTTGTCCAGGCAGCGGCGGGTGGCCGAGACCGGGCCGATGCCCATTATGGCCGGGTCGACGCCCGCGTTGGCGTAGCTGGCGATACGCGCCAGTACGGGCAGGCCGAGAGCCTTGGCTTTGTCGGCGCTCATCAGCAGCACGGCCGCAGCGCCGTCGTTCAGGCTCGAGGCGTTGCCGGCGGTGACGCTGCCGTCTTTCTTGAACGCAGGCTTGAGCTTGGCCAGGGATTCGGCGGTGGTGCCGGCGCGGGGTTGTTCGTCCACCGCGAAGGCCACCGGGTCGCCTTTGCGCTGGGGAATCAGGATTGGCGTGATCTCATCGGCAAAGCGCCCGGCTTCGATAGCGGCGGCGGCTTTTTGCTGGGAGGCGGCGGCAAAGGCGTCCTGGGCTTCGCGGCTGATGCCGTACTTGTCCACCAGGTTCTCGGCGGTGATGCCCATGTGGTAATCGTTGAACGCATCCCACAGGCCGTCGGTGATCATGCTGTCGATCATCTTCGCGTGGCCCATGCGCAACCCGGTGCGTGCGGCAGGTAATACGTACGGGGCCAGGCTCATGTTCTCCATGCCACCGGCAATGATCACCTCGGCGTCGCCGCAACGGATGGCCTGTGCGCCCAGGTGCAAAGCCTTGAGGCCCGAGCCGCAGACCTTGTTCAGGGTCAGGCTCGGCACCGCGTGGGGCAGGCCGGCAAGGATCGAAGCCTGGCGTGCCGGGTTCTGGCCGCTGCCTGCGGTGAGCACCTGGCCGAGGATCACTTCATCCACTTGCGCCGGGTCCAGGCCGGTCTGCTCCAGCAGGCGACGGATCACGGCGGCGCCCAGTTCCGGGGCCGGAATGTTCGCCAGCGAACCTTGGAAGCTGCCCACGGCGGTGCGGGTGGCAGCAACAATCACGACGTCTTGCATGGAATCTGTCCTCACTGGAAGTGCATTTCTGGAACGTGGTCCGGGACGATCAGTTTACCGGCGGTCTTGCTCACAATCTCTTCAACGCTGACGCCAGGTGCGCGTTCCTTGAGGACAAAAGCGCCATTTTCGATTTCCAGGTACGCCAGGTCCGTGAGCACACGCTTGATGCAGTTGGCACCGGTCAGCGGCAGGCTGCATTGGCTGAGCAACTTGGACTCACCGTCTTTGGATGCGTGAGTCATGATCACAATGATGTTTTCTGCGCCGGCCACCAGGTCCATGGCACCGCCCATGCCCTTGACCAGTTTGCCGGGGATCATCCACGAAGCGATGTTGCCCTGTACGTCCACTTCGAATGCGCCCAGCACGGTGAGGTCGACATGCCCACCGCGAATCATCGCGAACGACTCGGCGGAGGAGAAGATCGAAGCGCCGATGCGCGCGGTGACGGTTTGCTTGCCGGCGTTGATCATGTCGGCGTCGATGGTTTCTTCGGTCGGGAACGGGCCCATGCCAAGCAGGCCGTTTTCCGATTGCAGCATCACTTCCATGCCGTCGGGGATGTAGTTGGCCACCAGGGTCGGAATGCCGATACCGAGGTTGACGTAGTAACCGTCCTGCATCTCGCGGGCAACGCGTTGAGCCATTTGTTCGCGGGTAAGCGCCATGATTGTTTCCTCTTATTGTTCTGGACGGGGATTATTTGCGGACGGTGCGCTGTTCAATGCGCTTTTCGAAGGTGCCGCAGATGATCCGGTCGACGTAGATGCCAGGGGTGTGGATCTGCGCCGGGTCCAGCTCGCCCGGTTCGACGATTTCCTCGACTTCGACCACGGTGATCTTGCCGGCGGTGGCGGCCAGCGGGTTGAAGTTCTGGGCGGTGTGACGGTAGATAACGTTACCGAAGTGGTCGGCTTTCCAGCCTTTGACGATGGCAAAGTCGCCGGTGATGGACTCTTCCATCAGATACGGGCGGCCCTTGAATTCGCGGGTTTCCTTGCCTTCGGCAACGGGGGTGCCGACGCCAGTGGCGGTAAAGAAGGCCGGAATGCCGGCACCGCCTGCGCGCATTTTTTCTGCCAGGGTGCCTTGAGGGGTAAGCACCACCTCAATCTCGCCGCTGAGCAGTTGTTTCTCGAAGAGGGCGTTTTCACCCACGTAGGAAGCGATCACTTTGCTGATCTGCTTCTGTTCCAGCAGCACACCCAGGCCGAAGCCATCGACGCCACAGTTGTTGGAGACCACCGTCAGGTCGCGGGTACCTTTGCGCTTGATTTCGGCAATGAGGTTTTCCGGAATGCCACACAGGCCAAAACCACCGGAGAGCACGGTCATGCCGTCTTCCAGGCCTGCCAGCGCTTCTTCATAGGACGCCACGCGTTTATCGAAACCTGCCATATGCACCTCTTTTATTGTTTGTGGTCCAGCCAGTGAGTTGAGTGTTGCGCCAGCGGATTGATTTGTTAAGTTGTTTTTTAAGGTTGATTGATTTAGAAAACAGCATAGTCCAGTCGTCGTCCGGAGCTGCGTCATGACCGTTAAACAGATGCGTGCCTTTCTCGCTGTTGCTCAGAGTCTGAGTTTTGCCGCTGCCTGCGAGCGTTTGCACCTCTCCCAGTCGGCGTTGAGCTTGACCATCAAGGGCCTGGAAGAAGGCTTGGGCGGGCGCCTGTTCAGCCGTAATACCCGTAACGTCGCGCTGACCCCTGAAGGTGAGTCCCTGTTACCCCTGGCCCGCCGGTTGATTGCCGACTGGGACAACGCTGAGGACGAACTGCGCCAGCGTTTTACCTTGCAACGGGGGCGTGTCACGGTGGCCGCTATGCCGTCATTCGCCGGCAACCTGTTGCCGCCGATCCTGAAGATATTCCGCGCCCGTTACCCTCAGGTGAACGTGACGGTGCATGACCTGATCAATGAGCAAGTGCTGGAGATGGTGCGCGACCGTCAAGTGGAGCTGGGGGTGGCCTTCGAGCCGTCTGAGGGCTCGTCATTGGCGTTCACGCCGTTGTATCTGGATCGCTTTGTCGCCGTGGTCCCAGGCGATTCAGCCTTGGCACAGTGTGCTGAAATCGACTGGGAAGCCTTGTTGGAACAGCCGTTCATCACCCTGCAACGGCCTTCCACTGTGCGGGTGATGCTGGAAGAACACCTCGGCGCCTTGCAGATGAAATTGCCCGTTGCCTTGGAAAGCCATCAACTGGCGACGGTGGGCAAGATGGTTGCCAGCGGTTTGGGGGTTAGTGCAGTGCCAGCGTTATGCGCCAGGCAGATGGAGGAGGCGGGAGCCCATTGCATTACCTTGACTGGCCCGGTGATCGAGCGGCCGATTGGGGTGCTGACCAAGCCGGGGCATGAACTGTCGGCGGCGGCGCAGGTGTTGTTTGATATCTTTCGGGATGAGGCGAGGAAGGGCAGGTTTCCAACTTTCTAAACCAGTCAATACACCTGTGGGAGCTGGCAAGCCAACTCCCACATTGATTGAGTACTACTTAGTAGTAACGGTCGATCACTTTAACTTGCGAGCTGTCTTTGAAAGACGCCCAGGCATTGTTAAGTGTGTCGAACACTTGCTCGATAAAGTTGCGATCAGCGGCGGCCTTCTTGCCGACATAACCCTGGCCACGGCGGTACATCTTCAGGCGCGCCGCCAGCTCACGGTTGTTACGGTCAAACTCGGCTTCTTCGGTATGGGGCGCCAGGCAGTCAATTTGCACTTCGCCGGATTTGCCAATCCACAGGATATGGTCGTCGAGTGTGTCTTTCTGCGCTGCGAACATCTCAGCCAATTCATCGATAGTGGGTTGGTTGTTCAGATTCATGTGTAAGCCCCTTGACCAGTTGGCGATCTATCAGTTGATTCGTTAATACCAGTAAGTTGTCTCCGGTCACTAAAACCGGGCGTCAGCGACGGGCTGCCGAATACGGGCAGGGTCTTGAAGCTGATGCATGTAGTCTTGCTGATGGACTGCTACGCAATGCTCTGATCACGAAGACAAGCCGCGTTTGAGCGCCTTGTACCTGTCCCTTCCGGGGCCGGTCAGCTTCATCAATCTGCCTTGTGGGCAGTGCACATCCGGAAAAACAGCTCGGCGGTCAGACGAGCCTGTTCAAAACGCTTGTTACCAACGCTCTCGATCCGAGAGACGTCTAGATCATGCAAGGACAAAAAGGTTACGTCAACGGTTATGTAGTGATTATTTTTGCTCACTACATAAATTGCCGCGGGGACGGGGGAATGCGCGAAAACGTGACTTGGGCGTCATTTTCTGTGCGGTGGGTCGCAAGGTTTTGGTGGCGAGTTTACGCAGATCCCCTGTGGGAGCTGGCTTGCCTGCGATGGCGATGTGTCAGTGAGTACATGTTCGCCTGACACACTGCTATCGCAGGCAAGCCAGCTCCCACATGTTGATGCGTCGCTATCTCAATCTCTCGGACAGTAAGGGTAATAGCCGCTCGCACGAGGCCTGGATCTTCACCTGCAACAGCTCATCACCCCGAGTCTTGCCCAGGTTGATGGCGATCACCGGCTTACCCTGATCGACCATCGCCTTGCACAGGCGAAACGCCGAATAGGCCATCAGCGATGACCCCACCACCAACAGTCCTTCGGCATGCTCTACCGCTGTCATTGCCTTGAGCGCCGTCGCTGGTGCGACGTTCTCGCCAAAGAACACCACATCCGGTTTCAGCCGTTCGCCATTGCAATGTGGGCAGCGGGGTACCTGGAAGCGCTGTTCAAAGGCCGGATCGAGCAAGGTGTCGCCATCCGGCGCTTGCACCGCATGAACCTGTGCCATGTGCGGGTTATCGACCTCCATCTGCCGCTGGATCACGTCGCGCTCGCTACGCAATTGGCAATCCAGGCACAGCACCCGATGCAAGCTGCCATGCAGCTCGATCACACCCTGGCTGCCGGCCTGGTCATGCAGGGTGTCGACGTTCTGCGTAATCAGCCCGCTGATGTGGCCACGGTGCTGCAGCGTCGCGAGCGCCAGGTGGGCCTTGTTCGGCTGGGCAATGCGCACCCGTGGCCACCCCAGCATCGCCCGCGCCCAGTAGCGGCGCCGCGCCTCGGGAGTGGCGAGGAATTCCTGGTACATCATCGGTGGCTTGCCCCGGCGTACACCTTCCCCGTCCCGGTAATCCGGGATACCTGAAGATGTACTGATCCCTGCGCCGGTCAGCACCAGGAAACGCCGGCCGGTCATGGCCCGGTGCAGGGTGTCGAGGTGATCTTCCTGATGGTCCAGCGTGTCGAGCATGGGTTCCCCCTATTCGCCGCGGATGTACTGTTCCAGCTGCTGGATCAAGGCCGCTTGTTCGGCAATCGCTTCCTTGACCAGGTCACCGATGGACAGCAGGCCCAGCAGTTTGCCGTCTTCGACCACCGGCAGGTGGCGCAGGTGACTGTCGGTCATGATGTTCATGCATGCCTCGACACTCTTGTGAGTATCCACAGTAATCACTGGCGAGCTCATCACCTCGTGGACCTTGGTGGTAACTGACGAGAGGCCCTTGAGCATAATTTTGCGCGCGTAATCCCGTTCACTGATGATGCCGACCACCACGTCATCCTTGACCACTGGCAAGGCACCGACGTTTTTCTCGGACATCCGCACCAGCGCTTCAAACACGGTGTGGTCCCATTTGATCGTGTGGACGTCCTGGTTTTTCTGATCCTTGGCTTTCAGCAGTTGTGCAACGGTCTTCATGGCGGCCACTCCGGTGTTGTTGTTGGTAGTCCAGATCCCCTACAGAATCCTAGACCGAACTCGCCGGAGCAAGGGCCAATGCGGCGTTAAACCTGTCGAAAAACGTCATGTGCCGGTTTTTTTTGGTATCTATCCCGCATTTACCGGCTTTTTCCCGCGTTTGGGGCTGGCGCCGGCCTTGCGCGGGGCGGCCTTGCGTTTCTTTTTCCAGGGCGTTGCACCTCGTCCAGCCGGGCTGGCGGGGCCAGTGATAGTCATGCGCATGCCGTTACAGCGTGCCACCTGCTTGCTCATCCACGCCGCTTGCTTGGCGACGAATTCCTCCAGGCTCATTTCGCCGCTTTGCACCATGTCCAGTGCCTGTTCCCAGATGGCGGTGGTGCCGGGGTCGGCGATGGCGCGGGGCACTGCGTCAATCAGGCTGAACGCGGCCGGGGTTGCCGACAGGGCCTTGCCGTTTTTCACCAGATAACCGCGGTCCAGCAAGCCCTGGATGATCCCGGCGCGGGTGGCCTCGGTGCCGATGCCAGTGGTGTCCTTGAGTTTTTGCTTGAGCAACGGGTCCTCCACCAGCTTGGCGACGTTTTTCATGGCCTTGATCAGGTCGCCTTCGGTAAAGGGCTTGGGCGGCTGGGTCCACAGGTCCTTGAGGTTGACCTTGGCCACGGCGTAGTCGTGGCCCTGCACCAGCGTCGGCAACGCTTGGGGCGCAGGCGCTTCGCGACCTTTGGCGGGTGCCAGCGCTTCGGGCAAGGCGCGTTTCCAGCCCGGCTCGATGATGACTTTGCCCACCGCGCGCAACGCGTGGCCGGCACAGTCGAAATCGGCCTGGGTGCGGTCGTATTCATGGTTGGGCAGGAACTGCGCCAGGTAGCGCGCACGAATCAGCGTATAGACCGCACGGTGCTTGCCGGTCAGTTGGCTGACCTCCTTACCGGCTCCGGTGGGGATGATGCCGTGGTGGGCGCTGACTTTCGCGTCGTTCCAGGCCCGCGAACGGCGCCGAGGGTCGATGTGCGACCTCAGCTCGTTGACCGCCGTGTCCGCACGGCCCAGCGCCGCAAGAATCTTCGGCGCTTCACTGTGCTGGCTCAACGGCAGGTAGCCGCAATCGCTGCGCGGGTAGGTGATGGCCTTGTGGGTTTCGTACAGGGATTGAGCGATGTCCAGGGTTTCCTGGGCGCCCAGGCCGAGCTTCTTCGAACAGATCTCCTGCAAGGTGCCGAGGTCGAAGGGCAGGGGCGCCACTTCGCGCATGCGCTCGGTACGCAGTTTCACCAGCCGCGCCGTGGCGGCGCTGAGCATGGCGTCGGCGGCGTCCCGCGCCAGTTGCGGGTTGAGGCAACGGCCCTGGTCGTCACAGGCATCGTCAGGGGCGCGCCATTGGGCGGTGAAGGTCATGTGCTCGTGACGCAGGTCGACATCAATGGCCCAATAGGCCACCGGCACGAAGTCGGCAATGCTGCGATCACGGTCCACCACCAGGCGCAGGGTCGGGGTTTGCACGCGGCCTACCGGCAGCACGCCCTGGTAACCGGATTGGCGCCCCAGCAGGGTAAACAGGCGACTCATGTTCATGCCGATCAGCCAGTCGGCACGCGAGCGCCCCAGGGCCGAATGATACAGGCTGAAGGTTTCTGCACCGGGTTTGAGCGCCGCCAGGGCCTTGCGAATGGAGGCGTCGTCGAGCGCCGACAACCACAGCCGCTGGATCGGCCCGCGGTAGCGGCAGTGTTCTACCAGTTCACGGGCGATCATCTCGCCTTCACGGTCGGCGTCGGTGGCGATCACCAGTTCCTGGGCTTCGCCCAGCAAGCGCTTGACGGCCTTGTATTGGCTGGCGGTCTTGGGCTTGACCAGCATCTTCCATTTTTCCGGGACGATCGGCAGGTCGGCCAGCACCCAGCGTTTGTATTTGGCGTCGTAGGCGTCGGGCGGGGCGGTTTCCAGCAGGTGGCCGATGCACCAGGTGACCGTGACTCCATTACCCAGCCAGCACCCATCGCCACGGCGGCTGGCGCCAAGCACAGCCGCGATATCCTTGGCCTGGGAGGGTTTTTCACAGAGGTACAGCCGCATGGTCATCACATCAGATCGGGTTGATGCCTTGCAGGATGCTTATTTGAAGGGGTTTGAGCAACCATTATCTGTATGGATGTACAGCAATTTGTGTGGGTGCCATACGTCGCTGTAGGAGCGAGCTTGCTCGCGAAGGTCGTTAACGATGCCGCGGGGCGCCTGGTGCCCCGCGTTGCTCTCAGGTTCTTCGCGAGCGAGCTCCTACAAGGGAGAGGTATCAGTTTTTTTCGATATCCACATGCCGGGTTTCCTTGAGGCAGAACAACCCGACGATCAGGCTCACGCCCGTCACCACCACCGGGTACCACAACCCATAGAAGATATCGCCGGTGTACACCACCAGGGCAAACGACACAGTGGGCAGGAACCCGCCAAACCAGCCGTTACCGATGTGGTAGGGCAGGGACATCGAGGTGTAGCGGATGCGCGTCGGAAACAGCTCCACCATCAACGCCGCCAAGGGCCCGTAGCACATGGCGGCGATGAAGATCAGCACCACGATCAGCACCACCACCATCAGCTTGTTGACCTGAGCCACATCCGCCGATGACGGGTAACCGGCCAGGGCCACGGCGCCACGCAGGGCCGCTTCATCAAAGCCGTCGATACGCACATCGCCGACGCTCACTTGCACCGGGCTGCCCGCAGGGGCGGCGGCGCTGCTGTAGGGCAGTCCCTGTTTGACCAGGAAGGTCTTGACCTTGTCGCAGGGGCTGTCAAAACGTGCCTTGCCCACCGGGTCGAACTGGAAGGTGCAGGTGGCCGGGTCGGCCAGTACGGTGATCGGCGCCTGTTGGCTGGCCTGGTCCATTGCGGGGTTGGTGTAGTGCGCCAGGCCCTTGAAGATCGGGAAGTACAGCGCGGTCGCCAACAGCAGGCCGAGCATCAGCACCGGCTTGCGCCCGACCTTGTCCGATAGCCAGCCAAACAGAATAAAGAACGGTGCGCCGATCACCACGCTGATGATCAACAGCATATTGGCTAGGGCTGGGTCCATGCGCAGGAACTGGGTGAGGAAGAACAGCACATAAAACTGCGCTGCGTAGAAGGTCACCGCCTGCCCGCCGTTGATGCTGAACAGCGCGATCAGCACCACCTTGAGGTTTTCCCACTTGCCGAAGGACTCGCGAATCGGCGCCTTGCAGGCCTTGCCTTCCTCTTTCATCTTCAAGAAGGCGGGCGATTCGTGCAGGCTCATGCGGATCCAGGTCGAGATGCCCAGCAGCACGATGGAAAACAGGAACGGAATGCGCCAGCCCCATACTTCGAACTGATCGCCGGTGAAGTAACGGCAGGCCAGCACCACCAGCAGCGACAGCAGCAAGCCGAGGGTGGCGGTGGACTGAATCCAGCTGGTGTGCAGGCCGCGCTTGCCCGGTGGCGCATGCTCGGCCACGTAGGTAGCGGCGCCGCCGTACTCACCGCCCAGCGCCAGGCCCTGCAGCATGCGCAGCACAATGAGGATGATCGGCGCGGCAATGCCGATGCTGGCGTAGGTCGGCAGCAACCCGACGCAGAAGGTTGCCACGCCCATCAGGATGATGGTCACGAGGAAGGTGTACTTGCGCCCGATCATATCGCCCAGCCGGCCGAACACCAGCGCACCGAATGGCCGCACCACAAAGCCTGCGGCGAAAGCCATCAAGGCAAAGATAAACGCCGTGGTGTCGTTGACCCCGGCGAAGAACTGCTTGCTGATCACCGCCGCCAGGGCGCCGTAGAGGAAAAAGTCATACCACTCGAACACCGTCCCCAAAGAGGAGGCGAAGATGACCTTTCTTGATTCGTTGGCGGTACTTGCACTGGCCGCCGAGCCCAGGGGTTGAGCATGTTCTGACATCGGGTGTCCCTCACAGTGATTATTTATTGTTTTTCCACTGTCGGCGCCAACCTCGGCGCCGGTGTTTTTCAACTTCATATAGCGTTAATGATTACGCGGGGTGCCCTGTGGTGCGCGGTGCTGTTGGGCTTTTCGCGAGCAAGCTCGCTCCTGCAGTGTTGGGTGACAGGATCAGCTGTGCGGCCTTCTCCGCGATCATCAGCGTGGGTGAGCAGGTATTGCCGGAGGTGATGCGCGGCATGATCGACGCATCGGCAATGCGCAGGCCGGGAATGCCGTGTACGCGCAGTTGGCTGTCGACCACGGCGTCTTTGTCATCGCCCATGCGGCAGGTGCCCACCGGATGGAAAATCGTGGTGCCGATCCGTGCAGCGGCCTCGTGCAGTTGTTCTTCAGTTTGCAGGGCTTCGCCGGGCAGGTATTCCACCGGTTTGAACTGGCTCAGGGCCGGAGCGGCGACGATGCGCCGGGTCAGGCGAATAGCGTCGGCCGCTACACGCAAGTCTTCGGGGTGGCTGAGGTAATTAGGCTGTATCAGCGGCGCATCCGCCGGGTTGGTCGAACGGATATCCACCCGGCCGCGACTTTGCGGGCGCAGGTCGCAGACCGACGCGGTAAATGCCGGGAAGCCGTGCAACGGTTCGCCAAAGCGTTCCAGGGACAGTGGCTGCACATGGTATTGCAGGTTGGCCGAGGTCTGCTCCGGGCCGGAGCGGGCAAACGCGCCAAGCTGGCTGGGCGCCATCGACAGCGGGCCGCTGCGGTCGTACAGGTAGCGCAGGCCCATGCCCATCTTGCCCCACAAGGTACCGGCGATCTGGTTCAGGGTGCGGGCATTTTCCAGCTTGTAGATCAGGCGCAGTTGCAGGTGATCTTGCAGGTTGCCACCAACCCCTGGCAGCTCGTGCACCACGTTGATACCCAGCGGCTTGAGCACATGGGAAGGGCCGATCCCTGAGCGTTGCAGAATCCCCGGTGAACCCACGGAGCCGGCGCACAGCACAATCTCCTTGCGCGCCTTCCAGCTCATCGACTGGCCGTGTTGACGCCCCAGTACCTGGCAAGCACGCCCGTTCTCCAGTAGCACACGCTCAACCTCTACCTCAGTCAGCACGGTGAGGTTAGGGCGCTGGCGGATCGGCTTGAGAAACGCCTTGGCCGCATTCCAGCGCACACCGGCTTTCTGGTTGACCTGGAAATAGCCACAGCCCTCGTTGTCGCCCTGGTTGAAGTCATTGATATTGGCGATGCCGCTTTGAGCCGCCGCCTCACGAAACGCATCGAGGATCGGCCACGACAGGCGCTGTTGCTCGACGCGCCACTCGCCGCCCTCGCTGTGGAATTCAGAGCCGCCGGCAAAATGGTTTTCGCTCTGTTTGAACAGCGGCAGTACGTCTTTCCAAGCCCAGCCCGCGTTGCCCGCCGCCGCCCAGCCATCGTAGTCCTGGGCCTGGCCGCGCATGTAGATCATGCCGTTGATGGACGAGCAGCCGCCCAGCACTTTGCCGCGAGGGTAACTCAAGGCGCGCCCCTGCAGGCCGGCTTGGGGTTGGGTCTTGAAGCACCAATCGGTGCGTGGGTTGCCGATGCAGAACAGGTAGCCGACGGGGATATGGATCCAGGGGTAGTTGTCGCGACCACCGGCTTCCAGCAGCAGGACACGGTGAGCCGGGTTGGCGGACAGACGATTGGCCAGCAGGCATCCGGCAGGGCCGGCGCCGACGACGATGTAATCGTACTCAGCAGTTGCATTGGGCATCTGGGGCCTCGCTTGTTTTTCTTATTGGGCCCATCCTAGTTGTTAGTTTTCGTCTTAAAAATGTTAGTTTTTACCCACCCGCTGTGCGTTTTTAAACAACGCCGGCTGGCCCAGGCTCTGGAGGCGATATGTTCGACTGGAATGACCTGCGGTTTTTTCTCGAGTTGCAGCGCAGTGGCCGCCTGCTCACCGCCGCCCAACGCCTGAAAACCACGCATGCCACCGTGGCGCGGCACATCGACGCCATCGAGAAAAGCCTCGGCACGGCGCTGTTTGTGCAGCACGCCCAGGGCTATGAACTGACGCCCGCCGGCGAAGCGTTGCTCAAGCATGCCGAGGCTATGGAAAATGTGGCACTGCTGGCCGAAGATGAACTCACCCATTCTGCTGCGCCCCTGGGCAAGATCCGCCTCGGCGTAGCCGAAGGCCTGGGCGTGATGTTTCTGGCCGCACGCATGGGCGGGCTATTTGAACGCTACCCAGGGTTGGAGGTGGAGCTGGTCGCGGTGCCGCGCTTTGTCAGCATCCTCAATCGCGAAGCGGAGATCAGCATTCACCTGGAGCGCCCCAGCGCCGACCAACTGGTGACGCGCAAACTCACCGACTACCGCCTGGCGCTCTACGCCAGCCGTGCCTATCTGGCACGCAACCCGCCCATCGAAAAACGTGAAGACCTCGCTGCCCATGCCTGGATCGATTATGTCGATGACTTGCTGTTCAGCCAGGAACTGAAGTTCCTCAACAGCTTCTGCCGTAGCCCCAAGGTGGTGTTCCACAGCACCAGCGTGATCGCCCAGCACCAGGCGGCGCGTTCGGGGTTGGGGATTGCGGTGTTGCCGTGTTTCATGGCAGCTGGCGATGAGGCGTTGGTGCCGTTGTTGCCGGCAGAGGGCATTCAGCGCAGCTATTGGATCAGCTCGCGCCGGGAGCTGCACAAGTCGGTGCGGTTGCGGGTGTTGTGGGATTATGTAGTGGGGTTGTGCGCGCGGGAGCAGGGCTTGTTGCTCGGTGAATCCCGCTGACGCACACGGATTAAACGGTGGGAGCTGGCTTGCCTGCGATGGCGGCGTGTCAACTTGCACATGAGTGGCTGATACACCGCCATCGCAGGCAAGCCAGCTCCCACATTTGGATCGGGGTGTGTCAGGGGCAGTCTAGAACTTTACTACCTGATGCACCTGCTCGGCACAGGCCCGAGCCTCTTCAATCATCTTTCCGAACGCATCGCTGGTGACTTCGGCATGGGTCAGCCAGCGCTTTTTCTGGCTCAGGCGATAGTGGTAGCGCAGCGAGCCGTCCTCGAGTTTGCCGTCCAGGTCGAGGTCGTACCAGGGCGAGCGCACCTTGCAGCCGGGGATGGCTTTTTCCATCTTCCCGCCAGCCAGGGTGTAGGTGTAGTCGTAGGTCTCTGGGTTGCCCAGGTAGAGGTCAGCCTGTTGCCCCTGGCGGCGATAGTTGATGTAGCCCTCCCAGCGGTCTTTCAAGGACGGGTCGGTGTAGACATAGTCATTGGCCAGTTTTTCCAGGGCGCGCTGATCGTTCATGCGGGCGGTGACGCTGTAGCCGTCATGTACCACAAAGCGGGTGGGTTCGCGGGTGATCTGGCAGTCGCTGATATCGTTGCCGAAGTTGGCGCAGATGTTCTGGTCGGTGGCGGTGGTGCCTTGCTGGCGGTCTGCGACGCTCAGTTGCATCAGCGGCAGGCGGCTGAAGGTAATAGTCGCCTTGACCGCGCCATCTCCCTCTTTGCCGTACTGCACCTGTTTGTCCAGGCGTATCGAGACTTCGGGGCGCTCCAGTGGGATGTGTTCTTCGCGCACCTGGCCCTGCGCATCGTTGACCAATACCCAGCGGTCCTGAATGTCGGGCATGGTTTGGCCAGGGGCGAAGACCGGGTTGGTCGGGTCAAGCCACCACACCTGTCCATTCACTTCGGCACGCACGATGGCATGGTTCGGCGCCTGGGTGCCGGGGATCAGCAAGGCATCGACCACGTCGCCACGGCTGACCCACGCGGTCTCAGCCTTGATGCCGCTGGTCTTGAGCATGGCTGTCAGCAGGGTCGCCAGGTCCTTGCAATCGCCGTAGCCGTGCTGCTCGATTTCCGCCAGGCTGAACGGCACATAACCACGCTCGCTGGCGCGCCAGTCGCCCAGGTAGCGGTAGTGATCATTGATGTGCTGCATCAGCGCGGCCACTTGCTCAGCCGGCGCCAGGCTGCGTGCGGCGGCCACCGCGGTGGCGGCTTGCGCCGGCAGGGTGGCGCCGAGGATCTGGTTGTAACGCTGGGCGAAATCACCGAAGTACGCCTGGCGGTCCACGGCGCTGCCCACTTCAAGGCGTGGGACGCGCAGCAGTGCGGCGGCGGAGGATTCATTGATGTAGTTGAGGTAGGTCGGGGCTTTTTGCACCACGTCCAGGGTCTTGCCGTTGCTCGAAGGCGTTACCTTGAAACCGTCGAACAATTCACTTCGCCACTGGATCGGCCGTTCGGCGGTAAAGCGCGCCTTGAAGCGATCGCGGCGGGCTGAGCTGGGCCCGAATTTGAGCACATAGTGGAACTGAGTCATCAGCGGTTTGGCCGGGTAATGCTGGCGTACCGTGTAGCGGATCTGCGTGCCCACGCGCAGGTTGGGGAAGGCCAGGGAGGTTTGCTTGTCGCGGCTGAAGCCTTGGTCCGGGTTGGGTGCGCTGCGGGTATCGATTTGCGTGGCAGCCAGGGCGACCGGCTTGGCGCCAGGCTGAGTGGACTGTGCACTGACCACTTCAAAGGTGTCGGCTTCGGAGTAGTCGAAGTCGATGCGCGAGAGCATTTCGCGGCCGTTGGCCTTGAGAATTGTGTAGCGGTAGGTGGTGGTGCAGTCAGTGCTGGCGTCGCGGTTGAAGTGGCAGTGCAGCTCGGTGTCACTGGCCAGCGGGGCTTCGGCTATGGGTTGCAGGGCCGCGCTGACGGAATGGGAAACCAGCCCCAGACTGATGGCAATCAAAGGGCGGTGAAACGGAAAACGGTACATGGGCGCCTCGGGTGACACATTGAAACAGCTACCCGTCGGGTAGCGAGAAGGCGCCGGATGATAATGGATCTCAACGGCAAAGGCCAGGATTGTTCGACAATTTATCGGGCTGAAAGGCCCGTGCTAGAGCCTTTCTTTGATTTGGATCAAGGTTTTTATGCCGCGAGTGCGTCACGCGCTTAGAGGAACCAGCGATATTCCCGCGCCTGGATCTCCTGCTGGAAAGCCAGGTGGTCCTGGCGTTTGTTCTCGCAATACACCTCGACAAATTCCGCGCCCAGCTTGTCGCGCAGTACTGGTTGCTGCTGCATGGCACGCACGGCGTCGAGCATTTCCACCGGGAAATCGGCGCCGCTGTTGCGGTCCTCGTTCAGTGGCGCGATGGGTTCGCGCTTGGCCTCAAGCCCGTGCTCCAGGCCCACCAGGATCGCCGCCAGCACCAGGTAAGGGTTGGCATCGGCGCTGGCCAGGCGGTGCTCGATCCGCAGGTTGCGCGGGTCGGACTCGGGGATGCGCACACAGGCATCGCGGTCTTCAAAGCCCCAGCTCGCCCGCGTCGCAGCGTTAACCGTGCCGCCCAGGCGGCGGAAGGCATTGTGGTTGGGCGAGAAAATCGGCATGCAGTGGGGCAGTAATTCCAGGCAACCGGCTACGGCGTGGCGCAATGGCCGCTGCTGATGGGCCGCTAGCAAGTTATTGCCCGCTGCGTCGTAAAGGCTGACATGCACGTGCATGCCGCTGCCGGGAAATTGCAGGTAGGGTTTGGCCATGAAGCTGGCGCGGTAACCATGCTTGAGCGCGACGCCACGGGTGCTACGGCAGAACAGGGCGGCCCAGTCGGCGGCGCGCAGGCCGTCATCGCAGTGGCCGAAGTTGATCTCGAACTGGCCGGGGCCGATCTCGGCGGTGATCACCGTGATGTCGATGCCTTGGTCCTTGGCGGTTTGCGCCATGTCGTCGAGCACGTCGCTGAAACGCGACAGCCGTTCGATATGCAGGTTGGGCTGGTCGTCGGCATCCCCACTGAGCGGGTCGCGGGCAAATTGCGGCAGGCCGTTTTCCAGCTGTTTATCAAACAGGTAGAACTCCAGCTCAAACGCCACCACGGGATGAATGCCCTGATGCTGCAAGCGTTCCAGCACCTTGGCCAGGACTTCGCGGGGTTCGAACTCGATGGGCGCTTCGGTGCCGTCCGAGGTGATGAGCATTTGCCCCAATGGCTGCGACTCCCAGTTCACCGGTTTGAGCGTGCCGGGCACCAATCGGCGATTGGCGTCCGGGTCGCCATCGTTGAAGCAGTAGTCGCCAATCTTGAACAGCCCACCCTGGGCTCCCAGTAGCACCGCATTCTGCGGCAGCTTCAGCGGGCTGCCGGCGGCGATTTTTTCAAGCATCTCCACTGGGTAGCGCTTGCCGTAGAAATGCCCGGGAATGTCCAGGGCGATCAGGTCGACATAGCGCACGTCGGGGTGGTTCTGGCGAAAGCTCCGTACTTCGGCCAGCAACGTGGAGGAATGGCTTTTCACGGGTGCAGCTCCTAGTTGTAAACCCACAAGACGCGGGCGGGCAGGTCGGTCAGGTTGGCGTAGCGGCAGTGGGCGAAACTGGCGAGGTGGAAGCTGTCGCCGGGGCTGAGGGTGACTGGCTCGGCTTCGTCATCCACCCACAGGGTCAACTCGCCTTCGAGCACAAATCCGGCCTGTTCGGCACGGTCGCTCATGCTCTGTTCGCCGCTGTTGGCACCGGGGGCCAACAGGCTGTCGAGCATCGAGAACGCGCCGTTCATGCTCGGCGACACCAGGATGTCGGTGATGCCGTTGGCGTAATACACCGTGCGCCGCTCGTTGGGGCGGGTCACCCAATCCACCGCCTTGGGTTTGGGCAGGCTGTAGAAATACGTGGTGGGCACGTCGAGGGCGTGGCTGATGGCGGTTAAATCGGCCACGGTCGGGCGCGACAGGCCACGTTCGACCTGGGACAGAAATCCCACCGACCTTTCGATTTTTTGCGCAAGTTGGGCCAGGGTGAGCTTCTTGTGCTTGCGCAGGTCGTGGATCAGCGCCGCGAGGGTGGCGAGTTCTTCTTGTGGGGTCATGAAATTTATATCGAATAATTTCATGAAAAATTACATGATAAATTTCACGAAAGCAATCTCTGGCCACAGGGAAACCCGGCTGAATGATTGCGCGCCGCCACGGTCGGAATCTGGGTACGCACCATTAATTGAAGGAGCACCCATGAAGTCGAAAACCTTAGCCGCTTGCCTGCTGGTCGCTGCCAGCTTTTCCACCGTCAGTGCTGTCGTGCAGGCCGGCGATACCCCTCAGGAAACCGTGCAACCTTCAAGCATCAACGCCCGTGACTTGAAAGAGGGTGATCGCGCCCCGGACATCTTGATGCGCGAGGAATCAGCGATTAAAGACTGGAAAAAACGCGGGCTCAAACAGCCCGAAGAAGAAAGCCAATGGGCGCGTGTAGGTGACAAGTACGTCCTGCTCAAGACCACCAACGGCACCATCCTGGAGATTACGCCAGTCAAGAAATAATCCCGCCGGGCACCTGCTCGTTTCATGTTTCTTGCGTTAAGGTAACCGACCGCAATGGTCGCGTTACCTTTGAAGAACGAGAGCAGGATGCTTGCCACCATCAGAAACTACCCCCGCACCGTGAACCTGTTGCTGTGCGCCACGTTGCTGCTGACGCTGGCCAAGGCCATCACCTTTCCTTATCTCGTGATCTACCTCACCAGCCACTTCGCCTTGGACATTACCCAGGTCGGCCTGGTAATCGGCAGTTCGCTGATCGTCGGTTCACTACTCAGTGTCTACGGCGGTTTCCTGGTTGACCGCATCAACAGCTATCGCCTGTTGCTCGGCTTGAGCCTGGTGTTTGTGCTGGGGTTTATCGGTACGGTGCTGGCGCAGAATATCTGGGCGTTCTATGGCTGCCTGATCCTGATCAACCTGGCCTACGCCGTCATTGATATTGCGGTGAAAGCCGGCTTCGCCAGCCTGCTGCCCGAAGACGCGCGCAGCGAAGTATTTTCCATCAAGTACACCCTCACCAATATCGGCTATGCCGTAGGGCCGTTCTTTGGCGCGATGGTGGCCAAGCTGGATATCAGCTTGCCGTTTGTTCTGTCGGCGCTGTTGGGGCTGGGGTTTTTTCTGCTGTATGGGCGCTGGGGTGACCGTAACTTGGCCACGGTGGACGCCACGCAAAAGCCGCTGCCGTTCCTTGCCGTCGCCCGCGTTTTGCTGCAGGACCGTCGCCTGGTGTGCTTCACCCTCGGCGGTTTACTCAGCGCGGTGGTGTTCGGCCAGTTCACGGCCTATCTGTCGCAATACCTGGTGACCACCACGACCGCCGAATACACCTACACGGTGATCAGCGCGGTGCTGACCACCAACGCCGTGCTAGTGATTGCCTTGCAGTACCTGATTGGCCGGCGCATCTCGCACCGTTACCTGAGCCAGTGGCTGATCGCTGGCTTGAGCATGTTCATGCTGGGGTTGATCGGCTTCGGGCTGTCCACCAGCGTGGTGGGCTGGGTGCTGGCGATGGCGGTGTTCACCGTCGGGGAGATCATCGTGTTCCCGGCCGAGTACATGTTTATCGACCGAATTGCCCCGGACCACCTGCGGGGCATGTATTACGGGGCGCAAAACCTGTCCAACCTTGGTGCCGCGCTGGGGCCGGTGCTGTGTGGGCTGGTGTTGGCCAGCCTGCCGGCCCATTACATGTTCTACATGCTGGGGGCGTTTATCGTCGCAGGTGGGGTGTTTTATTTCATGGGAGCGGCGATAAAGGCAAATCATCCAGCGTGAGCTTGCCGACGTTGTTGCTTTGCAGCTCGTAGCGCAATTCATCCACCATTTTCGCTACTTCCTGCGGGGTCTGCAGGCGGTTGGTGCTGATGCCAGTGACCACCAGGTCGACGCGGCCGGTCTCGGCATCATAGACCTTGAGGGTCAAGGACGCGTCCCGGCACAGGGTGAATTCGCACGTCAGCGGTGACAGGCCTTCTTCGATGCAGTTGCGCAGCTGAGAGAGGGTAAACATGCGGGTTCCTTCTAGGCATAAATACGATCCCTTGAAGGTTATTGCTTGCACCGCCGCTCAATAAGGCGAATTCGCACTAGACGCACTAGTGCATTTGCAGGGTCAGGGCTTGTTTTTCAGGCGCAAATCACCGGCAAACAGCCCGCGTTCACGAGCCCAGACGATCGCTGCACTACGGCTGTGCACCCCCAGCTTGGAATACACCGTGGCCACATGGTTACGCACGGTGTTGGGCGCCAGTTTCAGGCGCGAGGCGATCTCTTTGTCCGCCAGGCCCTCGCAGATCAGGCCCAATACATCGCGCTCGCGGGCGGTGAGGTCGGTGAAGGAAACATTCGGCAGGTTGGGGCTGTTGACGCTCTTGGCGTTGGCCAGCTTCTCGATCAGGGTCTGGCTGAACCAGGACGCGTCCTGCATGACTTCCTCGATGGCCGCCACCAGTTCCAGCTCCGAGCGTTTGCGCTCGGTGATGTTCATCAGCACCATCAGGTAGCAGGGCACGTCCTGGATAATCACGGTGTCGGCGGATACCACGCAGTCGATCACCTCGTTGCCTTTCTTGCGCACCTTGAGGTCCTGGCCTTCAAGGTTGCCGGCTTTTTCCAGGGTGGCGAACAACTGCGCGCCGGCCTGGGGGCTGTCGATGAAGTTGATGTCTTCGATGGATTTGCCGATCAGTTCCTCGCTGATATAGCCGGTGATGCTCATGAAGGCTTCGTTGATGTCTACCACCTGGCGGTTGTCGGCACTGCATACCAGGGTCGGCACGGGCGTCAGGCGGAAGGATTTGGCGAAGCGTTCTTCGCTCTGGCGCAGGGCGATCTCGGCTTTACGCCGTGGCTCCAGGTCGGTGAAGGAAAACAGCATGCAGTCTTCCTCGTTCATGTCCAACGGTTGGCCGGCGACGATCACCAGTTTGCTGCCACCTTCGGGCAGTCTCAGTTCGGCCTGCATCTGCGGGATGGTCGCGCCTTCGCCCAGGCGCTGGATCGCCAGGTCCTTGCGCTCGGCCTGTTCCAGCACATCCAGTTCATACACGGATTTGCCGATGACCTGGTCGCGGTTGTAGCCGGTCATCTCCAAAAAACCCTGGTTGACCTTGATGTAGCGCAGGTCGCTGAGGCGACAGATCACGGCGGGCGCCGGGTTGGCGTTGAAGGTTTTCTCAAAACGTTGCTCGGCGCTGGCCCATTCGGTGGCGTCGCTGAGGATCAGCACCAGCAACTCCGGCTCACCCTGGGCATCGGTCAGCACCAGGCTGCGCAGGCGATGTACCCAACTGCGGTGTTCGTCGTCGGCGGGCGTGACTTCCACCACCACATCGCTGAACTCTTCACCGGCAGCCACGCGGCTGAGGGGGTAGCTGTCCAGTGGCAAGGGATGGTTGTTGCGATAGCGCAGGGCAAAGCGTTTGGCGTACGCCTCGGTATTGGCGCCCAGTTCCTTGACCTCGCTGACCCCATGCATGGTCAACGCCGCTTCATTGGCCCAGAGAATGGTCTGGTCGACCTCGGCCAGAATCACACCGTCGGACAGTCCCGAGATGATGGTCTGCAGTTGGCGGCGGTTGGTTTCTTTGGCGAGAACATCCTGGGTCATAACGTCTCCGATTAGGGCAGGGCAAGGCACATTGGGTTACGACATCCTGGCGTCAGGATAGTGCAGAGTAATTGCCCACGGGGCAGTGCGAATGCACCAGGGCGCCTGGTGCATATGGGCCAGGACTGAACGTATGTCGTTTCGCCACACTCACACCCATCAAGGCGCATTGCCTTGCTCCTCAATTTGAAAAGGACCTTTGTATGACCACTGTCTATGAAACCAATCGATCGCTGTTTCGAGTGTCGTGGAGCTCGGTATTGGCCGGTAGTGCAATCGCACTGGTCACCTACCTGGTTTTGAGCGTGTTGGGCACCGCCATTGGCGCCAGTGCCGTTGACCCGATGGAAGCGGGCAACCCGTTGAGCGGTTTTGGCACGGGTGCGGGTATCTGGCTGTTTGTATCGACACTGGTCGCCATCGCGTTGGGCGCCTTCGTGGCCGGCCGCACCGCGCCGGATCGTGGCGGTCTGCATGGGGTGCTGACCTGGACCTTGACCACCTTGCTCACCACTTGGCTGTTGGCGGGCCTGGCTTCCAGCGTAGTCGGTACGGCCGGCAACGTGGTGGGTAAAGGTCTGTCTGCTGCGGGCAGTGGCATTGCTGCCGCCGCGCCGGGGATTGGCAATAGCATCAAGCAACAGTTGAATGAGCAGGGCATCGAGCTGGACTGGAACAGCCTGCAAGGCCAACTGGATACGTTGCTCAAGCAGAGCGGCAAGGCTGAACTGGACCCTGCCAATGTCGAGCAGAAAGCCGATCAGGCAGCTGCCGATGGCAAGCAGTCGGCTACCGATGCAGCGACCAATCCTGCCCAGGCCGGTGATGAGCTCAAGCAATGGTTCGAACGTGTGAAAGCGTCCGGCGAGCCAGCATTGAATGCAGCGGATAAAGAGGCGCTGGTCAACATCGTCGCGGCCCGCACTGGCAAGAGCAAAGAAGAAGCCACCCAGATCGTCGACAACTATGCCCAGGCTTATCAGCAAGCCATGCAAAAAGTCGATGAGCTGAAAAAACAGGCTGAACAGAAAGCCCGTGAAGCCGGTGAAGTCGCTGCCAAGCAACTGTCCCGCGCCGCCTGGAGCACCTTGGCCATGCTGCTGTTGGGTGCGGCGTTGAGCTTCTTTATTGGTCGTATCGCGCTGACTACCCGTCGCGTGCCTTTGGCTTAAAGATGTCTGCGGCAAGGACGCCGCCTGTGTGAAGGGGTAAAATGCTGGCATTTTACCCTTATCCCACAAAGGTGACCCTTGAGCGCAGGCAAAGCCGTCGGACTGTTATTACTCACTTCCCTGTTGGCGGCGTGCGGCACCTCGCCGCCACGCACGCCCAACGACCTCTGCGGTATCTTGCGCGAAAAAGACGACTGGTACGACGCCGCCAAGGTCACGCAAAAGCGCTGGGGCGTACCGATCCAGGTGCCGTTCGCCATCATGTATCAGGAGTCGGGCTTTCGCCACGACGCCAAGACCCCGCGTAAATACCTGCTGTGGATCATCCCTTGGGGTCGCGTCTCCACCGCTTCCGGCTATGCCCAGGCCAAGGATGAAGTATGGAACGACTACCGCAAAGCCACCGGCCGCAGCGGCGCTGATCGCGAAGACTTCGACGACGCGATCGACTTTATCGGCTGGTACATGGACAAGACCTACACCATCAATGGCGTCTACAAGTACGACGCCTATGGCCAATACCTGAACTACCACGAAGGCTGGGGCGGCTACCGCCAGCGCACCTACGCCAGCAAAGCCTGGCTGCCGCCGGTAGCGAGCAAGGTACAGGCGCGTTCGCAGATGTATGCGCGCCAATATGCCGGGTGCAAGGATGAGTTGGGGCGCGGGTTCTGGAGCCGGTTCTGGCATTGGTTGTAAAGGGTCGACACAGCGACCTCTGAATGCATGCAGATTTAATGTGGGAGCTGGCTTGCCTGCGAAAGCGGTCGTGCAGTCACAGGGGCATTGACTGACACACCGCCTTCGCAGGCAAGCCAGCTCCCACATTGGATTCTGACGCGGCTGTATGCATTCCAGCGAACGGTCCACCATCACGCTGGCCATTCCCCTGCACTTGCCAAACCCATCCGATTCTGGGAAAACCCCAGCCTTTGACCCCTTCAATGAGAACCCCATGAGCAACGATGAACTGCAGGTCACAGACATCCGCCTGGGCGACGGCAAAGCCGTGGTCAAGGGCGCGCTGATCACCACCCAATACACCGGTACCCTGGAAGATGGCACGGTGTTCGATTCCTCCTGGGAGCGGGGCAAACCGTTTCAGTGCGTGATCGGCACTGGCCGCGTGATCAAGGGTTGGGACCAGGGCTTGATGGGCATGCAGGTTGGCGGCGTGCGCACGTTGTATGTACCCGCGCACCTGGCCTATGGCGAGCGCTCGATGGGCGCGCATATCAAACCCAACAGTAACCTGCGCTTCGAGATTGAATTGCTGGAAGTGCTGACGCGGGATTGAAGAGGTTGAACATGGACGTTGATCTACATCTGTTGCCTGGCAGCTCCTTGGAAGGCATTCGGGTGGTTGAGCTTTTGGGTTGCGATGAGGCTGAGTTGCAGCAGTTTTTTGAACAGGCACCCGATTACTTCATCGCGGTGAATGGCGAACCGGCTACCCCGACCGAAGCACGGGAAGAGTTACGCGGCCAATTGCCCGCTGGCTGGCATTGCAGTCGCCTGTACTGGCTGGGTTACCGCGATGCGCAGGGCCACTTGGTCGCCGTGGTGAATATCGCCGCTGATTTGCTCGCCACCGGGGTGTGGCACATCGGGTTACTGCTGGTGCATGCGCGCTGGCACGGCAGCGGGCTGGCGCAGCGTTTGCACACCGACCTTGAGGCGTGGGCGGTGGCAAAGGGCGCTCAGTGGCTACGGCTGACGGTAGTGGTGGGCAATACCAGAGCCGAGCGTTTTTGGCCCAGGCTTGGCTATGTACAGGTGCGCACCCGTGAGGGGATCACGATGGGCCGGCAGGTGAATAGGGTGTCTATCCAAGTGAAGGTTGTGGCTAGCGCGAGCATTGAAAACTACCTGGCGCTGGTCGAACGGGATCGCCCAACGTGGGGTTGAGAAAGGCGTTCCTGAACCCATCCTGAAGAATTTTCTTATTCACCATGCAGGCACTTTCCTACGGTTTACTCTGCCAACATCGGGGCGTAAGCTTCGCGCGTTTTCATCAATAGCGGAGACCCTCAGTGGGTACTTGTTCGAGTGACAGTCGTCGGCCGGTTTCGGTAACCGGCCTCTTGGCAAGGTAACGCGCATTTTCCAGATGCCGTTGTCTCGCCTCACAAAGCGAGAAGCGGCATCCCGGCGGTGACCAGTCCTGGCACCCGCCTGATTCCCTCTCATCGACGCTGACCAGCACCTGGGTAACGCCTGGATGCTACGGACGCGCCTGCCTGTTACGGCGGGCGGGCCAGGTTCGGCTGTGCCTGTGTGACGGGCGCGGTGTGGACGGGCAGTACCTGCACGACGGTTTTTCCTCGCGCAGGAGTTACACCATGAACCTCACTTTGCTCAAAGAGTTCTTCGCCGGTTTCCTGCGGACCCGGCATATCGCCCGGCATTTTCGCCGCCTGGCGATGCTGGAGACCGTGACCGATGCCAGTGTCAGCCGCGAAGTACCGCCCAGCCTGGCGCAGACATTGGTGGCGTCTGCCAACCGCAGCACTGTGCAATTGCTGGGCGTGCTGGGCAGCCACACCGAGGGCCTGAACACTCAGGAGGCCGACGCCCTGCGCGTGCAGTACGGCCTCAATGAAGTCGAACACGAGCAGCCGCTGCCGTGGTGGGTGCACCTGTGGCATTGCTACAAGAACCCGTTCAACCTGCTGCTGACTCTGTTGGCGGTGATCTCTTGGCTGACCGAAGACATGAAGGCCGCCACGGTGATTTTCTCCATGGTGGTGCTCTCGACCTTGTTGCGCTTCTGGCAGGAGGCCAAGTCGAACAAGGCCGCCGACGCCTTGAAGGCCATGGTGAGCAACACCGCGACGGTGCTGCGCCGCGATGCTGCCAAGCGCATTGAACTGCCGATCAAACAACTGGTGCCAGGCGATCTGATTGTATTGTCGGCCGGCGACATGATCCCCGCGGACTGCCGCGTGCTCAGCGCCAAGGACCTGTTCGTCAGCCAGGCGGCGATGACCGGTGAATCCATGCCGGTGGAGAAGTTTGCCCACCAGCAGGACGCCCACACGCGCAACCCGCTGGAGCTGGAAAATATTCTGTTCATGGGCACCAACGTGGTGTCCGGCGCCGCCACGGCGGTGGTCCTGGCCACCGGCAACAGCACGTATTTTGGTGCATTGGCGCAACGCGTCACGGCGACGGACCGTGCGACCACCTCGTTCCAGCAGGGGGTCAACAAGGTCAGTTGGTTGCTGATTCGCTTTATGTTCGTGATGGCGCCGCTGGTGCTGTTCATCAACGGCTTCACCAAGGGCGACTGGACCGAGGCGTTGCTGTTCGCGCTGTCGATTGCAGTTGGCCTGACCCCGGAAATGCTGCCCATGATCGTCACCTCGACGTTGGCCAAGGGCGCGGTGTTTCTGTCGCGCAAAAAGGTCATCGTCAAGCGCCTGGACGCGATCCAGAACTTTGGCGCCATGGACGTGCTGTGCACCGACAAGACCGGCACGCTCACCCAGGACAAGATTTTCCTGGCGCGCCATGTGGACGTGTGGGGCCAGGAGTCGGACGACGTGCTGGAAATGGCCTACCTCAACAGCTACTACCAGACCGGCTTGAAAAACCTGTTGGATGTGGCCGTGCTCGAGCATGTGGATATCCATCGCGAGTTGAAAGTCGGCACCGCGTTCAACAAGGTTGACGAGATTCCCTTCGACTTCAACCGCCGCCGCATGTCGGTGGTGGTGGCCGAGCAGCATCAACCGCACTTGTTGATCTGCAAAGGGGCGGTGGAGGAAATTTTGTCGGTGTGCAACCGCGTGCGCCATGGCGACGTCGATGAAGCGCTGACCGACGAACTGCTGGCGCGCATTCGCCAGGTGACGGCGGCTTTTAACGAAGAAGGGCTGCGGGTAGTGGCGGTAGCGGCGCAGCCGATGCCGGCAGGGCGTGATACCTACAGCCTGGCGGATGAAAACAACCTGACGCTGATCGGCTATGTGGCATTTCTCGACCCACCCAAGGAAAGCACCGCCCCCGCCCTCAAGGCCCTGAAGGCCCACGGCGTGGCGGTGAAAGTGTTGACCGGCGACAACGAACTGGTCACGGCGAAGATCTGCCGCGAAGTGGGTCTTGCGCAACAAGGCTTGCTGATGGGTAACGACATCGAGGCGATGAGCGACGCCGAACTGGCCCTGGCGGTGGAAACCACCAATGTGTTTGCCAAGCTCACCCCCAGCCACAAGGAACGCATCGTACGGCTGCTCAAGGCCAACGGACATGTGGTGGGCTTTATGGGCGATGGCATCAACGATGCTCCGGCGTTGCGCACGGCGGATATCGGGATTTCGGTGGACAGTGCGGTGGACATCGCCAAGGAAGCGGCTGACATCATCCTGCTGGAGAAGAGCCTGATGATCCTGGAGGAGGGCGTGCTGGAAGGCCGGCGCACCTTCGCCAACATGCTCAAGTACATCAAGATGACCGCCAGTTCCAACTTCGGCAACGTGTTTTCGGTGTTGGTAGCCAGTGCCTTCATTCCGTTTCTGCCGATGCTGCCGATGCACCTGCTGGTGCAAAACCTGCTGTATGACATCTCGCAAATTGCGATTCCGTTCGACAACGTCGATGACGAGATGCTTGCCACGCCGCAACGCTGGCAGCCCGGGGAAGTGGGACGTTTCATGTTGTTCTTCGGGCCGATCAGTTCGATCTTCGACATCACCACGTTCGCACTCATGTGGTATGTGTTCGATGCCAACACTCCAGACCACCAGACGCTGTTCCAGTCCGGCTGGTTCGTGGTGGGGCTGCTGACCCAGACCCTGATCGTGCACATGATCCGCACGCCGAAAATCCCGTTCCTGCAAAGCCGTGCAGCGCTGCCGTTGATGCTGATGACCGGCGTGATCATGGCCGTGGGGATATTCCTGCCGATGGGGCCTTTGGCGCACTACTTCAAATTGCAGGCGCTGCCGTCGCTGTACTTCGTGTTCCTGCCGGTGATTTTGCTGGCGTACATGGCGCTGACCCAGGCGGTGAAGGGCTACTACATCCGCAGGTTTGGCTGGCAGTAACAGGTCCCATGCAACATCGCCAAACCCTGTGGGAGCCGGGCTTGCCCGCGATGACGGTGTATCAGTCGCCAGACTCATGGGTCGGTGTACCGCTATCGCAGGCAAGCCAGCTCCCGCAGGGACCTGCGGTGTTTTTCAATTTGTCGCTGCATTCATGGAGATTTTTTATGCAGGCAATCAACAACATCAACCTCAACTCCCTGGTCGACACCGTGGTCAGCCTCAGCGCTGCGTTTATTCTCGGTGGCCTGATCGGGTTCGAGCGCCAGTACCGCCAACGCACCGCCGGCTTACGTACCAATGTGCTAGTGGCGGTAGGCGCGGCGATCTTTGTCGACATGGCCAACCGCCTGGGCGGTGCGGAAGGCGCGGTGCGCGTGGTCGCTTACGTGGTGTCGGGCATCGGCTTTTTGGGGGCGGGTGTGATCATGCGGGAGGAGGGCAATGTACGCGGGCTTAACACTGCCGCCACCCTCTGGGCTTCGGCGGCGGTGGGCGCCTGCGCCGGGGCCGACCTGATCCTCGAGGCTTTGCTGGGCACGCTGTTTGTGCTGGCGGCCAACACCTTGCTGCGGCCGATCGTCAATAACATCAACCGCCAACCCTTGGACGTGGTGTCGGCAGAGGTCACCAATATCCTCTATGTCATTGCGCGCCGCAGTCAGCAACAGGCGGTGATGGCATTGCTGGAAGCCGAGTTGGCCCGCTGCAACTACCCGGCCAGTGATGTCGATGTGCGGCCGTTCGGCAGCGACGAAGTGGAAATCGAGGCCATCCTGGCCGCCACGTCGGTGGATGGCGATGAACTGGATGCACTGGTGGCGCGCCTCTCAACATCAACCCTGGTGGTACAGGCTTTCTGGAGCCCGAGTACCACCGATTGATCCCCTTTGGGCTGGCCAGGATTGGCTAAGCTTGTTTGTGGAAAAATCCTACATGTAGTCCGGATTATCCCTTCAGTTGAAACATCATTGCGTTGCTAAGGTTGGGCACTTGCGGCTGTTGGGTCGTTGAGGTCCGGCGTCCGTGGTTATGCTGAGTTAATTGAAGGGGCCAGACACCGCCTCGTTACCGTCCTCAGAGGGCAGCGCCGCTCGTCGGAACTGTCAGTTCTCACAGGTACCCAGGTCCGGTGTGATGTGTAAGGGTATTTTGTCCACATAGGGAAGTTTTATGAGCAAAGCATTAATTGTGGATGACCATCCGTTTATCCGGGCGACGGTCAAATACCTCCTGCAAGCGGAGGGGTTTGATGAGATTTTTCAGGCAGGGGATGGCGCAGATGCCATGCAGTTGGCGAGGGAGCAACGTCCCGAGCTGATTATCCTCGACCTGGCAATGCCTAAATTAGGCGGGTTGGAGGTTATCAGCCGCATCAAGGCGTTGGGCCTGCCATGCAAGATTCTGGTACTGACCTCCTACCTGGCGGTGTTTTTTTCTACCCGCTGCATGCGTTCCGGTGCCATGGGGTTCGTCGCCAAGACCGGTGAACTGGATGAGCTGCAAAAGGCTATCAAAGCCATCATGTCGGGCTACAGTTGCTTCCCCAGTTTGCCGACCAGTTCGGTGCGTCGCGACGATCTGCAAGAAACGGAACGGCAGATGATCGACTGCCTGTCGGATCGTGAATTGACCGTGTTGCAGATGCTGGCCCTGGGGCTGGGTAACAAGGAAATCGCCGAGCAAATGCTGCTGAGCCACAAGACCATCAGTACCTACAAGACTCGACTCAAGGAGAAGTTACGAATGTCCTCGGTAGTGCACTTATCCAAGTTTGCCCAGCGCAACCATCTGATCTGATCCGAACTGAAATGGTCACCACCGCGTTGATGAGGTTCGCCACGGTCCTTTGGATGAGCCTGTTACCCCTGATCGCGGTGGCCCTCGAAGAGCCTCACGCTTTGCGGCTGTTGGGGCACTCTCATATCGAAACCCCGCAAGTGACGCTGGACGAGGCCGACTGGCGTTGGCTGCGTGAGCGGCGCTCATTACTGATGGGCGTCTCGGCGCCCGATTACGTACCTTTTGACTTGACTAACAACAACGACGAGCTCGAAGGTATCACGGCCGATTTTGCCGCATTGGTCGGCCAGGCCCTGCATATCTCCATCGAGGTTCGGCGTTACGACACACGCGATGAAGTGATCGAGGCCCTGAAGCAGGGAGCGGTGGATTTCCTCGGTTCCGCCAATGGCTATGAAGCGGCCGATCCGCAACTGCTGTTGTCTCGCTCTTATGCCAACGATCAACCGACCCTGGTGACCCGCAGCGGTGACAGCCAGGTGTTGAATGATGACCTGGCCGGCAAGCGCGTGGCGATGCTGTATCACTATATGCAGCCCGACGCCGTACGGGCGTTTTACCCCCAGGCCCAGCTGGAACTGTTTGCCTCGACCTTCGAAGCCATTGGTGCCGTGGCGTTTGGTCGTGCCGACGTCTACCTGGGGGATGCCATCAGTAGCAACTACCTGATCAATCGCAACCACCTCAACAATGTACGCATGGCGGATTTTTCCGGCCTGGAAGTCAATCCGTTTGCGTTTGCCGTCACCCGGGAAAATACGCGTTTACTGCCCATCCTCAATGCTGCGCTGGAGGCGATTCCCGCCAGCGAGCAGATGGAAATTCTACGCCGCTGGAGCGGGGGTAACCTGGGCATAATCGGCGTTGACCGGCTGCACTTGAGCGCCAGTGAACAACGCTGGGTGCAGAAAAATCCACGGGTCAGGGTCGCGGTGCTCAATGATTTCCTTCCCTTATCGTTTATCGGCGATCAAGGCCAATTCGAAGGGCTGAGTGCCGAAGTGCTGTCGCGCATCAGTTTGCGTACCGGCTTGAAGTTCGATGTGGTGCCAGGCAGTTCGTTGCCGCGCCAGATCAACATTGTCAGCGCGGGCACGGCGGACATGCTGGCGGTCGTCACGCCTAGCGTGGAGCGGGCTGATAAAGTGCGCTTTACCCGGCCCTACTTGACCAACCCCTTTGTGCTGGTTACCCGCGACGGTCCGCACAGCCCGCTCACGCTGGAGGACATGGTCGGCAAACGCCTGGCCATGGTGGTTGGCAATGGGCTGCACGATGAGATAGCGCAGAATTTTCCAGGCGTGATGTTTGTCGACGTGGAGACCCCCCAGCAAGCCATGGCGCTGGTGGCCAAGGGTGACGCCGATGGCGCGGTCAACTCATTGATCAGCGCACGCTATCTGATCAACCGGTATTACCGCGACCGCTTGCGTGTCACCAGTACGGTCGGCACCGAGCCTGCACGCGTGACCTTTGGGGTCAACCGCAGTCAATTGGAGTTGTATTCGATCCTCGACAAGGCACTGCTGAGTATCACCCCGCAGGAAATGGACGAGTTGATTGGCCAGTGGCGCAGCGAGGTCATCATCGAGGACAGTTACTGGTTGCGCTATCGCAACGTGATTCTTCAAGGCTTTGGGTTGGCGGCGCTGTTGTTGGCCGTCACGCTGGGCTGGGCCATTTACCTGCGCAGCCTGATTCGCAAGCGCCTGCAGGCCGAGCGGGCGCTGAGCGATCAGATGCGGTTCATGAGTGTATTGATTGACGGCACGCCGCACCCGATTTACGTGCGTGATCGCCAAGGGAGGCTGATGGCCTGCAATAACGCCTACCTCGACGTGTTTGGCTACAAGCTTGAAGACGTGATCGGCAGGACGGTGGTGGAAACCGACGTCGAAAACCCGCCACAGGCCCAGTCGTTTCATGAGGATTATCTGCGCTTGATGGCTGGGGGCGAGCCGCAGATTCATGATCGAATACTCAAGGTGCCCAACGGCGATGTGCTGACCATTTACCAGTGGATGCTGCCGTACCGCGACGGCGACGACAAGGTGGTGGGTATGATTGCCGGTTGGGTCGACGTGAGCGAGCGGCACCGCTTGCTCGGCCAGCTACAGGAAGCCAAGGACGATGCCGACGCCGCCAATCGCGCCAAGACTACCTTCCTGGCGACCATGAGCCACGAGATCCGCACGCCCATGAATGCCGTGATCGGCATGATTGAGCTGGCGTTGAAAAATGCCGAACAGGGGCGGGTCGACCGCGACGCCCTGGAGGTGGCCTCGGTGGCTTCGCGGGGGATGCTGGAGTTGATCGGCGATATTCTCGATATCGTGCGGATCGAGTCCGGGCACTTGTCGCTGACCCTGGAGCCCGCCAACCTGCATGAGCTGTTGGCGTCGGTCGCACGGGTGTTCGAGGGGCTGGCCCGAGCCAAGGGGTTGGCGCTGCAGGTTGAATTGGACCCGCTGATTGACCAGGCAGTGCTGGTCGACCCGCTGCGATTCAAGCAAGTGGTGTCGAACCTGCTGAGCAATGCCATCAAGTTCACTCCCCATGGGCAGGTCAGCCTGGTTGCACGGGCGGTGGTCGAGGGCGATCGCTTGGCCGTGCAATTATGGGTGCAAGACACCGGCATTGGAATTAGCGTCGCCGACCAGCAGCGGCTGTTCAGCGTGTTTATTCAGGGCAGCAACAATCAGCAGTCGGCACGCAGCGGGTCTGGGCTGGGGTTGGTGATCAGCCGCAGCTTGTGCGAAATGATGGGCGGCCAATTGCACTTGAGTAGTGTGCTGGGGCATGGCACTCGGGTGGACGTGACGTTGGCCCTGGCCATGACCGCCACGCTGCCGGCCCCGATTGAGCCTGTGCAAGAGGCGGCGCCTGAGGGCCGTGCGCTGAGCATTCTGGTGGTGGACGACTACCCGGCCAATCGCTTGCTGCTGGCTCGACAGTTGAGCTTTCTGGGCCACCGTATCGTCACGGCCGAAGACGGTGTGCAGGGGCTGGAGCAGTGGCGAGCGGGGCAGTTCGATGGCGTCATTACCGATTGCAACATGCCCTTCAAGAACGGCTATCAACTAGCACAGGACATTCGCGCGCAAGAGCGTGAGCAGGGTCTTGAACCCTGCCTGTTGCTGGGGTTCACCGCCAACGCCCAGCCGGAGGAAGCTGAGCGCTGCCGGCAGGCGGGCATGGATGGGTGCCTGTTCAAGCCAACCGGGCTTGACGACTTGCGGTCGGCGCTGGCCTCGCGTTTGGCAGACGCGGGCCCGCAGCCTGTGCCGACATTCGATTTGAGCACACTCGTCGCGCTGACCGGCGATGATCACGCAGCGCTTGTCGGATTGTTGGCGCCGTTGCTTAAAAGCCTGGGGGAGGACCGTGCCTTGCTGCCACGCCTGGCAAGCCAGGCAGATTTTGCCAAGCTGCACGACCTGGCCCACCGTGCCAAGGGCGGCGCGCGAATGGTCAAGGCAAACCTATTGATCAGTGGGTGTGAAGCATTGGAGGCCGCATGTGAACAGCGCGACCGTCAGGCATTGGGGCCCGCGGTTGACGGCGTGAACGAAGCGCTTGATGTTTTGCATCGTGGCTTGAAAGCTTATTGCAATCAGCCCTGACTGCGGTTGATCGCCATTCGGGAAATTTGGGAAAACTCTTACACAAACCGGGAACATGCCTGATTTTGTCGTCGGCATATGTCTGGAGAATGGGCTGCGCTCACTGCCGAGCACTGCCTGCCCAGGGGTTTGCCATGCCGAACAAAGCACTGACCATCCTGATTGCCGATGAACAGCATCTGCAACGCTTGTACATCGAGAAAATGCTCAACCAGTTGGGTTATTACCGGATCGTGCCGGTGCAAACATTCGAAGAGGTGCGGATTCTCACTGCCATTCCTGCCGAACCCTTCGACGTGCTGATAATCAATGCGGGGCTGATGGCCCAAGCCCATGAGCCTCTGCCCCAGGTGCGTCATGTACTCGTCTACGAGCATCTGGACCTGGGCGCCCCTTGCGGCGTAACGCCGGCTGTGCGAGTGCGATTGCCGGGTGTGCCGGACCACGTCAACCTCGAACACTTCATGGACATCGTCGACCCCTGCGAGACTGCCAACGGCCTGCGGGTGTTGCCGTGGCTTCGAGAGCTGTCCCGCATGCCGGTGGCCCGGGCCTAGTCCACAGCCATTGTTTGTAGGAGCTCGCTCGCGAAAAACTCGCAGGCGCTGCGTTTATTCAGGAAGCACGCGTTATCGTTGACGTTTTTTTGCGAGCAAGCTCGCTCCTGCACGAAGGCGATTCAAGGGTGCATCGTGTTTACCGTATGCCACGAAATTTACGCGCCAGTTCAATCTTCGCAGAAGCAGGCAAGAGAAGGCATCGAGCACACGCCACTACCGGCCCATGCCCGCCCACTGCAGGAGTTTGCCAAACAGAATTCCAGGCCGATCTAATGTTTTTCACCGATCAGTCGGCTTTGCCGTGTTCCCGCAAACGCTCGGCGGCACTGCGTAACAACTGCTCGGTCCCGTCCCAACCCAGGCAACCATCGGTCACCGAAACGCCGTATTTCATCGACGCGCTCAGCGGCTGGCAGCCTTCGAACAGGTGACTCTCAAGCATCATGCCGACCAGCGAGGTATCACCTTGCAAACGCTGCTCCAGCACGTCATTGAATACCGCCGGTTGGCGCAGCGGGTTCTTGCCGCTGTTGGCATGGCTGCAATCGACCATGATTCGTGGCGCTACTTTGGACTTGGCCAGGTCATGCTTTACGTCGGCCACGCTTTGCGCATCGTAGTTGGGCCCACGATGGCCGCCGCGCAGCACCAAATGAGTGTCGGGGTTGCCGGGCGTCTGGATGATCGCCGGGTGGCCCTGGCTGTCGACGCCGAAATGACGATGCGGGTGAGAGGCTGAGCGCATTGCATCGCAGGCAATGGCGACGCCACCGTCGGTGCCGTTTTTGAAGCCCACGGGCATGCCCAGGCCGCTGGCCAATTCGCGGTGAATCTGCGATTCGGTCGTGCGTGCGCCAATGGCGACCCAAGTGAGCAGGTCATCGAAGTAGCCGGCGGCCATGGGTTGCAGCAACTCGGTGGCCACCGGCAGGCCCAGGCGCAGCATTTCACGCATCAGTTGGCGGGACAGGGTCAGGCCGGCGGCCATGTCATCGCTGCCGTCCAAGTGCGGATCGTAGGCCAAGCCTTTCCAGCCCACAGTGGTGCGCGGTTTCTCGACGTAGGCACGGATCACCAGCAGCATCTGGTCGCTGACTTCAAGCGCAAGCTTCTTCAGATTACGCGCGTATTCCATGGCCGATTCCGGGTCGTGGATCGAGCACGGGCCGACAATCACCAGCAAGCGTGAATCTTCGCCATTGAGGATGGCGCGCACGGCTTGGCGATGGGCGTGGACTTGTTCGTTGAGGAACGGGCTGAGCGGGAGTTGGTGCTTGAGTTCAAGAGCGCTGGGCAAACGCTGGGTCAGGGCTTCATTGGCGCTGTTGAGGGCAGAGACGGGCAAAGCGGCGACGGAGGAGTTCATATTCAAGGCTTCCTGGGCAAGCGGCGGGCGATTCCCGCACGCTTGGCCTACTGGGGTGTTCGACAATTGGCCGTATCGGCTACGTGTGTTGGCTTGCCACCACGGGGTGACCGGTCGGAGGCGGCAGGCTGTCCCGAACGGAGCTGGCTAAATCGCCATGCAGTGCAAGTGTCGTAGCGGTAATAGGTGGCGTAGTTCATGGTGTGATTCCTTTAAGTGAGCGTGAAAAACAAATTGTCAGGCGCTGAAAAAACAAAACCCCCGGTCGGGGAGCCGACCGGGGGTTTAGATTTCTCTGGTAGGCGACCCCTTGAGTAGTGGGCGCCGATTTCAGGTATCAGGCGCGCCAGTGGCTAAACCAATACCCAAAATAAAAGCCGGCCAGTGCGCTCGAACCATTCACATGGGTAGCCGACACCGAGCGCAAGGCGCTGGCAGCAGGGCAAACCTGAGTGTGGGTGAGTGGCAACATGGGGCTCTCCAAATGATGGAGGGAGCTTACTAGAGGCGTGCGGGTGGATTCAATCAGTAATTTCTATCGCGTGGCAGTAGTTACCGCTATGGGCGTAGGTATCTACACAACTTTGCTGCGACGCTGGACCTGTGGCGAGGGAGCCTGCTCCCGTGACGGCCTGACAGCCGGCGCTGATCTGGCTGAGGCACCGCGATCCAAATGTGGGAGCTGGCTTGCCTGCGAAGACGGCCGGACCGTCAACACAGTTGGACCGTGTACATATCCATTCCTGCGGTAACGGCGATACCTATGCCGCTATGGGGCAAGTGTGGATATGCTGACGGCTCTCAAACAATGATTGCCAGGACGCGACCATGACTGCCTTGACCCTTGCTGCGGCGCAAACCGTTTCCATCCCGGGCGATGTCGCTGCCAATATCCAGCGGCACCTGGCGTTGATGCGGGCCGCGGCTGAACAGGGCGTGCAATGCCTGGTGTTTCCAGAACTGTCACTGACGGGCTACGAGCCGTTCCTGGCGGCCGACTTGGCCATCGACCCGCAAGACGCCGTGTTGACGCCTTTGCGTGAGTTGGCGCGGGAGCTGCGGTTGACGGCTGTGGTGGGCATGCCGGTGCGTCTGGCGCCACAAACAGGTGTGCTGATCGGCGCGCTGGTGCTTGGGGCGGACGGTTCAGTAGGCGTCTACACCAAGCAGCATCTGCACCCCGGCGAAGAGCTGGCATTTGCCGCGGGGCAGGGCGGTGAAGCCCTGGAATTGGCAGAGGAGCGCATCGCGCTGGCGGTGTGTGCGGACTTTTCCCAGGCCAGCCATCCACGCCAAGCGGCGGCAGCGGGCGCCACAGTGTATGCCGCAAGCGTACTGATCAGCGAGGCAGGCTACGCGGCGGACAGTGCTTTGCTTGAAGGCTATGCGTCCCAGCATGGCCTGTTGGTACTGATGGCTAACCATGGTGGCCCGTCCGGAGGCTGGGCTTGTGCGGGCCGCAGTGCAATTTGGACCGCCGATGGCAACTTGCTTGTTGCCGCCCCCAGTGTCGGCGACGCGTTGGTGATCGCCCGTCGCGACGGCGGGCAGTGGACCGGCCAAGTGGTCGCCCTCTGAATGAGGTTTCATTTGCGCCGGGCCATCGAGCAGGACCTGCCGTTTGCCCGCACCCTGACCCAGCAGGCCATGAGCCATTACTACCGTCAGAACGGCTTGTTGTGGTCCAGCGACGGCTTCGACGTGGCCTGGGCGGGCCGCGAGAACTGGCTGATCTGCAACGATGACGTCGTCATGGGCTTTATCAGCCTGAGCCGCGATGGCAAGGCCCTGTATATCCGCGAGCTGCACCTGCTGGAATGCTGGCGCAAGCAGGGCGCGGGCACATGGGTGCTGGAGCAAATGGCGCTCAAGGCACGCGTCGAAGGCCTGGGCTTTCTACGTTTGACGGTGTTCAAGACCAACCCGGCAAGAAGGCTGTATCAGCGCTTGGGGTTGAGCATTGTCGGTGAAGAGGATGGCTTCTGGCGGATGGAGCGTGAGTGTCGCGCACTCACATCGGACTAAAACATGCACGTCCTACAAATAGGCGCATACTGCTGTCAGTTAGTGCTTTGTTCGTCGTGGGATTGAGCGCTTGGCTCATCCACGATAACGCCCTCTTTCATGCCCAGAAGTACCGCCACTTTATGGGCTTCTCCACGCCGTCCCTTTTTGCGCCCGGAGAGCACTTGATACGTGGTTGCCGGGTCTACGCCATGCTCCCGGGCGAACGCTTGAACTGACTTTCCTTGATGTTCCAGCCAGGCCTTGGCTTGTGCAGCAGTACGGATTCCGGGCATAGTTCAAAACCGTTCAAGTTTGTTTAACGAAGTGATGGTGTGACACCTCTTGGGGTGTGCCAATTTAGGATCATACATCCAAATGAGTGGAATCGGTTCGCGCTTAAGGCAAGAAAGAGAGCGACTTGGCCTGTCGCAGAAAGTTTTTGGAGAAATTGGAGGCGTTGAAGCGAACGCCCAAGGCAAATATGAAAGCGGTGGTCGTGCACCCAAGGCCGACTATTTGTCTCGCGTCGCCGAAAAAGGTGTGGATATCCTGTACGTGTTGACCGGCAGCCCAACGCCGATCCAGCTGGATAACCTGAGCAAGATCGAAGAGAAAGTGCTGGGCAATTACCGAGCGATGTTCAAGGAAGACCAGGACGCAATCCGTCGCTTGACCAGTACCTTGGCTGAGCATTCATCCGTGGTGAACGGAAAAGCCAAGTCGCCCCCCCAGGAATCCTGACCTTTAGCCCAGGAAACAGGGCTGTTCGCCAGCCGGCGAACAGCCGCAGCACGTTTAATCTCTATATATATGACACTTGCAACTAGGTCTGCGCCTTGGTTTTTTGCTAAGGTGTTCAGCAACCTATAAGACCATATCGCGAGGTGTCTGCTTGATTAGGGTGCTAGTAGTCGATGACCATGATCTCGTTCGTACAGGCATTACACGAATGCTGGCTGACATCGACGGCCTGCAAGTAGTCGGCCAGGCGGAGTCGGGGGAGGAATCCCTGATCAAGGCCCGGGAGTTGAAGCCCGATGTGGTACTGATGGACGTCAAGATGCCTGGGATTGGCGGTCTTGGTGCCACGACCAAGTTATTGCGCAGCCATCCGGACATCAAGGTCGTGGTGGTCACGGTGTGCGAGGAAGACCCGTTTCCCACCCGTTTGCTGCAAGCCGGTGCCGCCGGCTACCTCACCAAGGGCGCAGGCCTGGCCGAGATGGTGCAAGCCATTCGCCTGGTATTTGCCGGCCAGCGTTACATCAGCCCGCAGATTGCCCAGCAATTGGCGATCAAGTCGTTCCAGCCCACCAGCGATTCGCCATTTGATGCGCTGTCGGAGCGGGAAATCCAGATCGCCCTGATGATCGTCGGTTGCCAGAAGGTGCAGACCATCTCTGACAAGCTGTGCCTGTCGCCCAAGACCGTCAATACCTACCGTTATCGTATCTTCGAGAAGCTTGCCATCAGCAGTGATGTTGAATTGACCCTGCTCGCAGTGCGCCACGGCATGGTGGACGCCAGCGCCTGACATGACCACACCGTTTGATCCGAGTGCCTTTCTCTCCACCTGCAGTGGCCGCCCCGGCGTGTACCGCATGTTCGACAGCGAGGCGCGCCTGCTTTACGTGGGCAAAGCCAAGAACCTGAAGAACCGTCTGGCGAGCTACTTTCGCAAGACCGGCCTTGCGCCGAAAACCGCCGCCCTGGTGGCGCGTATCGCCCAGGTCGAAACCACCATCACCGCCAATGAAACCGAGGCGCTGCTGCTTGAGCAGACGCTGATCAAGGAATGGCGGCCGCCTTACAACATCCTGTTGCGTGATGATAAATCCTACCCTTACGTGTTTTTATCCGACGGCAACTTTCCGCGCCTGAGCATTCACCGCGGGGCAAAGAAGCAAAAGGGCAAGTACTTCGGGCCTTACCCCAGCGCCGGTGCGATTCGTGAAAGCCTGAGCCTGCTGCAAAAAACCTTTTTTGTGCGTCAGTGCGAAGACAGCTTCTACAAGAACCGCACACGGCCGTGCCTGCAATACCAGATCAAGCGCTGCAAGGCGCCCTGCGTGGGCCTGGTGGAACCTTCGGAGTACGCCGAGGATGTGCGCCATTCGGTGATGTTCCTCGAAGGGCGCAGCAACGCACTCACCGATGAGTTGTCCGGGGCCATGGAGCAGGCCGCCAGCACCCTGGATTTCGAAAAGGCCGCCGAACTGCGCGACCAGATCTCCCTGCTACGCCGTGTCCAGGACCAGCAAAGCATGGAAGGCGGCACCGGTGACGTTGACGTGATCGCCGCGTTCGTCAACCCTGGCGGCGCCTGTGTGCACCTGATCAGCGTACGAGGCGGGCGGGTATTAGGCAGCAAGAACTTCTTCCCGCAGACCGGTATCGACGAAGACGTGGCAGAGGTCATGGCCGCATTCCTTGGCCAATACTACGTCAGCAGCCCTGAGCGCGACCTGCCGTCTGAACTGATCGTCAACGTCGTGCATGAAGACTTTCCCACCTTGATCGAGGCCATCCACGAGCTGCGCGGCCGCGAGCTGGACATCAGCCACCGCGTACGCGGCACCCGTGCTCGCTGGCAGCAACTGGCCGTCACCAACGCTGAACAGGCCCTGGGTGCACGCCTGGCCAATCGACAGCACGTTGCCGCACGCTTCGACGCCCTGGCCGAGGTCCTCAACCTGGACGAGCCGCCCCAGCGCCTGGAGTGCTACGACATCAGCCACTCCAGCGGTGAGGCCACGGTGGCCTCCTGCGTGGTATTCGGGCCGGAAGGGCCGATCAAGGCCGACTACCGGCGCTACAACATCGAAGGCGTTACCGCAGGCGATGACTACGCCGCCATGCACCAGGCGCTCACGCGGCGATTCAGCAAGTTGAAGGACGGGGAGGGCAAGTTGCCCGATATCCTGCTGGTAGACGGGGGCAAGGGCCAGTTATCCATGGCCCGTGACGTGCTCAACGAACTGGCGGTGCCCGACCTGATCCTGCTCGGTGTGGCCAAGGGCACCACGCGCAAGGCCGGCTTCGAGACGTTGTACTTGAATGATGCCGCCCATGAATTCACCTTGAAGGGCGACTCACCCGCGCTGCACCTGATTCAACAAATCCGCGACGAAGCCCACCGTTTCGCCATTACCGGCCACCGCGCCCGCCGTGGCAAAACTCGGCGAACCTCAACCCTGGAAGGGGTTGCGGGGGTAGGCCCGACGCGACGTCGCGACTTGCTTAAACATTTTGGTGGCTTGCAGGAGCTGTCCCGTGCCAGCATTGACGAGATAGCCAAAGCACCCGGTATCAGTAAAAAGCTCGCTGAGCTGATTTATGCAAACCTGCACAGCGAATAGAATGCCTTCTCACCTCGTAGCCAGTTGTGCCGATGAATATCCCTAATCTGATCACCGTACTACGCGTCCTGCTTATCCCGATTTTCATATTGTTGTTCTATTTGCCGTATGAATGGAGCTACGTCGCGTCCAGTTCGGTATTTGCCTTCGCAGCCGCCACCGACTGGCTCGACGGCTACCTGGCCCGCCGCCTGGAACAGAGCACGCCCTTCGGCGCGTTCCTCGACCCCGTGGCCGACAAACTCATGGTGGCCGTCGCCCTGGTGCTGCTAGTGCAGGAACACGGCAACCTGTGGCTGACCCTCCCGGCCGCCGTCATCATCGGCCGCGAGATCGTCGTCTCGGCCCTGCGCGAATGGATGGCCGAAATCGGCGCGCGCGCCCACGTCGCCGTTTCCAACATGGGCAAATGGAAAACCGCCGCGCAGATGCTCGCGCTGGTGATCCTGCTGGCCAACCCGTCGGACTTCTCGTTCTGGGTGCTCACGGGCTACGCCTTGCTGCTGGTCGCGGCCGGCCTGACCCTGTGGTCCATGCTGCAATATCTGCGTGCGGCCTGGCCCCATCTGCGAACCACCGTTGAAAAGAAATAAAACTTTTTTGAATCAAGGGGTTGACGGGTGCTGAGGATTCTATAGAATGCGCATCACCAAGCGGGAATAGCTCAGTTGGTAGAGCACGACCTTGCCAAGGTCGGGGTCGCGAGTTCGAGTCTCGTTTCCCGCTCCAAGCATTAATGAAAAAGCCACTCTAACGAGTGGCTTTTTTTTGCCTGTGATTTACGGAATAGACGCTTAGGCGTCTTTTTTTGAGTGCAAAACCGTGGGTGCTCAGGGTGATCCGGTAAGACTCAAATTCGTATTTCTACTGGATTCGCTCAGTTCACCTGTCACCAAGCCTGCTACTGTTTATTCATCTTCCCGGCGTGCATCGACCTTTGGTTACGCGTCACTTCTGGTACCGATAATCCTGAGTCGCGGTGGTTTCCAGGCGGTGGACTTGCCCCATTATGCGACAGCAGCAGCTCGCCTTCATCAGCTCAACCCCGACCACCGTCCTATCCTGGCAACTGCTTGAAAAGGCCTCGCTGTGTGATGCGCCCCCAATGCTCACCCGAAGAAGCTATGCGACATGAGAATTGGACCCCATGAACTCGGTGTTTATACTCAGTGAAGCTGCATTGTGAACGGGGCAAAAAACACATGGAGCTTCACAAGGAGCAAGGAATGGTCTACGGCCAACGGAAAGAAACGCACACAGGGCGACGATCAACGACTCTTCGCGCTGCCAGCGCGGAATGGTCCGGCGTGCGTCTGCGGGTAGTGCTGACGGAGTGCAAGATCGCGCCAATGGATTTCGCGCTATTTCTGAAGATCAGCCCCCAGCGGCTGACCAATTGGTTTTCTCGTGGTATCCCACACTCGCAGCTCGATAAGGTAGCCAGGCTGTTGAGCGTTAATGCACAGTGGCTGGAAACAGGGGCTGGCAAGAAATTCCCGGCGACAAGCGAGTAGCGGGGCCTGCGCGAGCACATGGCAGAGAGCCCTCGACAGGCGGGGGCTCAAAGTCTCGTGGTTGATTGGGTTACGGCGTGACGGTTCGCAATATCAGGTGGGTCGCCGTAGCGGCGATGCTCTGCGCGCACATCCCCCCAATCGCCGCAGATGTGCCGGCGCACATAAGGCAGCGGGGTCGAGCAGATCCTGTCGGATCAGGGCGTTCACGCAGCGGGAGATGGTCAGGCCACCGAAGGGAAATCGGGGCTGGAGGTTGACGGAGGCGGCATGGGGATATGCAGATCCTCCACGGCAATGGGGCTTCGTACTCTGGCAAGGTAGAACGTCTCGGCGGCGAGGTCGCGGTCACAATCACGCACGTAATGGCGTTGCCTATGAGGGCAGCAGGCATGCTCTATGGGTAGAAAAATCCATCGCGAGAGTGTTAGTGACAGGCTGCCGGCTAGATGTCAAACCCGCAGGTACTTCCATCGTTCGCTGACCCATGACGGCATCACTTTTTATGGGGGAGGGTGTTCGCCTCGCTGGTTTCCCTGACCGCAAACATTAGGCAGCGCATCGCTTCACGATCCTGTTCCGACAAGCAACGGTAGTAGTGGACCAGGCGCTCTTCTTCTCGATTGAGTTGTCGGGACCGCAGGGCTGTACTGACGGCGGTACGCAATGAGGGAAAAAATGAGGTATTTAGCATGATCCAAGTTCTTCATGAGGTGAATGGAGACGTGGGCTTCTTGCCCGGAACAACTGAATACATAACGTTTATTTTAGAAAAGGGCTTGTCGTTTTTCGTGACTGTTGGGTATTTCAGATGGGGCCGTCGGAAGTGTTTGGAGAAGGTGTAGGAGCGATCTTTCAAAGGCGGTGGAAAACACGCGATAGGGGGACGCTACCGCGGATCGGGTCCTATGCGGTGCCTGAGAGGTCCCAGTGCTGGCTTTCGATCAGGTAGTCACGAGCGGTTTCATTAAATGATTCAGAGGCACAGACCGTCGAGTACGTGCGCTCAGCGTCAAGTAACAATGGGCTGCCTCACCTTGCGACTTAACCCCGGTGTCTTGCCCGTAACACGTTTGAACGCGCGACTGAAAGCGGCCTGGGATGTATAGCCCAAGCGTTGTGCTACCTCTTCGATCGGCAGCCTTTCCAGGGTCAGCCACTGGCTTGCGAGCCGCATTCGCAGTTCGGTGACATAGCGCAGCGGCGTCATGCCAATCGTCACCTGGAAGCGATCCGCGAAGGCTGAGCGTGAGGTATTGCATTGCTCTGCCAATTGCGCAACGGTCCAGTCGCGGCCCGGTTGTTGATGGAGCGCGAGCAGTGCACCGGCCAAGCGTGGATCGCGCAAGGCGGCGACCAGGCCAGAGGCATTACCGCAGGCACACTCTACCCAGCCGCGAACGACCATGGCGGCCACCACGTCGGCCAACCGCGCGAGGATACCGGCGAAGCCCACACGTGCGGCGCTGACCTCGCGTTCCATGGTGGTCAGGATAGGCACCAGTCCAGGGTAGCGCTGGCCGTCGGCATCAATCAACATCAGGCCCGGCATCAGTTTGCCGAGGCCATGGATGCTGCCCAGTTCAAACTCCATACAACCACTGAACAAAATGGTGCTCGGCGTTGGGCTGGCATCGGTTCCGGTGTGCACCGCGCTCACGGTGTCACCGAGGGGGACGCCGTCTAGGCGGTCGATGTCCTGAACGGGTACGTCCGCATGGGAATACAGTTGATGGGCCGCGCCGTGGGAGATGAACACGGCGTTGCCGGCAGACAGCGCGTAGGTGGTGCCGTCCTCCATTCGCAGTACCGCATTGCCGACGGCCATGAAATGGAACCAGGCATGCCCAGGTTTTTCAGCGAAGCCCAAACCGAAACTCGGACTCGTTTGTATACGCCGGTATTCGACGCCACGCAGGCGCATACCGCGCAACAGTTCGTTGATGAGATCCGAGGAAAGAGCAAACTGTTCTGCAGACATTGTTCAGGTGTTTTAGTCAAAAATGAGAGATCTTGGATCATAGATCATCCAGATTCGCGCGCCTAGACTGCGGGTCGCAATGATGATTGGGAGATCGCTGTAATGACTGACTGTGTATGTGACGCCGTATCCAACCGCCATCCCGGCGCCTTCTCGGATGCAGAGCCTGCGGCCCCCGCGTGGATGGCCGTCTTCTCACTGGCAATGGGAGTGTTCGGATTACTGACTGCGGAGTACCTTCCGGCCAGTTTGTTAACACTGATGGCGACTGATCTGGGCGTGTCCGAAGCGCTGGCTGGCCAGGCGGTAACGGTGACAGCAGTGGTAGCGTTGTTCGCCGGTTTGTTGGTGCCAGGCCTGACCCGCGGCATCGACCGACGTTGGGTGTTGCTGGGGTTTTCAACGTTGATGGTTGCCTCCAATCTGTTGGTCGCCGTTTCTTCCAGCTTCGCGGTGCTGCTGTTGATGCGCATCTTGCTGGGGATTGCCCTGGGCGGGTTCTGGAGCATGGCTGCGGCGGTGGCGATGCGCTTGGTGCCGAGTGCTTTGTTGCCTCGGGCGCTGTCGATCATTTTCAGTGGGATTGCCATCGGGACGGTCGTTGCCGTGCCACTGGGCAGTTATCTGGGCGGGCTATACGGCTGGCGCAGCGCGTTCTTTGCAGCGGCGGCGGTAGGCATGGTGACCCTGACGTTTCAGTCATTGACTTTACCGCGCCTCGCGCCGCGCCGGCCAGCACGTCTGCGCACGGTTTTCGACGTGTTGCAGCGCCCAGGCATCGCCATGGGCATGTTCGGTTGTGTGCTGGTGCATAGCGGTCACTTCGCGATGTTCACCTACGTTCGGCCATTTCTTGAAGGTACTACCGGCATCGGCTCGCAAGGGCTGTCGCTGATGTTGTTGGGGTTCGGTGTGGCGAATTTCTTCGGCACGCTGTTGGCTGGCAGGCTGCTGGAGCACCGCCCGCTGGCGACTCTGGTGTTAATGCCTGCGCTGGTCGGGGTTGCAGCACTGGCGTTGGTGCTGTTGCCACCCTCGTTGCCGGGGCAGGCGGTACTGCTGGCAATCTGGGGCTTGGCCTTTGGCGGTGTGCCGGTGGCGTGGTCGAACTGGGTCGCCAGCGCGGTACCTGACCAGGCGGAAAGCGCCGGGGGTATGGTGGTGGCCTCTGTGCAGTCCGCCATCGCCATGGGCGCCGCCGCTGGCGGTGCAGTGTTCAGCCTCGGTGGCAGCGCGGGCGTATTTATAGCGGCGGCGGTGCTGATGTTGCTGGCTGCGTTGCTGATTGCGCTGCGTGTCCGGGTGCCTTCTGTCCATGTCGTCAATGCTGGGAGGGCTAGCGCTCAATAAAATGAGGACTATTGAGTTTCTAGGTAACCCTTGACAGTCCCCCGTGACCCGCACTCAATCGACCCCGGCCATCCGAATCGAGGCCATCTGGCACGTCATCTGAAAAGGGACCAAGGGCATGGGCGTTTTCGATTACAAGGGCATGAAGGGCGACCCCGCCAAGGCGCTGCTGAGCAACGCCTTGGCTTTATCCGAGTACGCGTATGACTCCACCGGCCAACCCCTGGCAACCGGTGGCTGGGCGCCTATCGGTGCGCAGGCCCTGGGCGTGACGCAGCATGTGGACAAGCAAGGCACCTTCTGGGGCGAGACAGCCTTGGCCCCTTCGGCCAACGTCGAGATTCTGGGGCAGTACGATGGGCTTGGCAGGCTGATCGCCATGGGGATTGCCTTTCGTGGCACGTCCTTTGGCTTGACCTGGGATGGCGCGGGCGACGTGGCCAGCGACCTGGCGGCCGCAGCACTGCCTGGATACGCCGCCAATTACGCCAAGTTCGCCTTCAGCGCCTTGCTCGAAAACGTCGCTCGTTACGCCGCGAGCCAGGGCTTGAGCGGCAAGGATATCCTGGTCACCGGCCATAGCCTCGGCGCACTGGGCGCCAACAGCCTGGCGACCTTGAGCCACGATCACTGGGGCGGCTTTTATCAGGATGCCAACTACGTAACCTTTGCCTCACCCGCTCAACGCTCGGGTGATACCCCGGTGTTGAATATTGGCTATGAAAATGACCCGGTGTTCAAAGCCATTGATGGCAAAGGCATCAATACCTCGGCACTCTTCTGGGGCAACGACCGGGGCTGGGATGCGGCCGCCAACAACCTCGTCAGTTTTACCGATAATTACGCGTCGTTCTCGGCACATTTACCTAATAGTCTGAATTGGGGCGTGGCCAAGGCTCACTCCCTGGACGGTTACATCCAAGGTTTGGGGCGTATCGCGTCCTCCGAGTTCTACGACCTGACCAGCAAGGATTCGACCATCGTGGTCTCCAGCCTGACCGAGGCTGCGCGTGAAACCACCTGGGTACAAGACCTGAACCGTTACGCTGAAAAACACACTGGCAATACCTTCATCCTCGGCACCGAGGGCAACGACCTGCTCAAGGGCGGTGTCGGCAACGACTTCCTGGAAGGCGGCGCCGGTCATGATCGTTTTCGCGATGATGGCGGCTACAACATCCTGCTGGGCGGGCAGGGCGATAACGTCTTCGAACTGCACAAGCCACTGGCCAGCTTCGGCTTTGCCAATGATGGCGATGGCACGCTCTATATCAACGACGCCTATGGCGGCATCAGTATGACCCGCGATATCGGTGCATTGGTGAGCCAAGAGCAGTCCTACATCATGTGGAATTCAATCCCCTGGGGTACCCACGATGTAACCTATAACGTAACCGGCCAAGGCCTGCTGGCCGGCACAGCCTTGACGCCCTACACGGCCTCTGCCAACGGCGATGAGCAGGACAATGTCCTCACCGCTCATGCTGCGGGGGAATGGTTGTTCGGTCTGGGCGGCGACGATTATTTGATCGGTGGGCAGGGTAATAATGTGTTCGTCGGCGGGGCGGGCAATGACCTGATGGTGTCGGGCGGGGGCAGCAACACTTTCCTGTTCAACGGCCTCTTTGGCAATGATCGGGTCGAGGGCTACCAGGCCAGCGATAAGCTGGTATTCATGGGGATTCCTGACCTGGGCCAGCAATACGATTACCGTTCCCATGTCTCGATGTTCGAGGACAATGCCCTGTTGTCCTTTGGCGACAACTCGGTGACGTTGGTTGGCGTGAACATGACTCAACTCAATGGTGCAGGCATTTATATTTCCTGAATACCCACACAATGGGCTGTTGAACCTGTGGCGAGTGAGCTTGCTCCCGTGACGGCCCCTCAGCCGACACATACCTACCTGACGCCCCACGGACCAAAATGTGGGAGCTGGCTTGCCTGCGATGGCGGCTGTCAGACCGCTACGGGAGCAGCGGATATCTACCGCGGGTTTGTCATCGAGCTCAAACCCGCTACCTCATAGCCTCCGTTACTTGAGCGTAACGTCGAGCATCGGCGGGATGTAACCGTAGTCATACTCGGCGACCACGAACGTTTGCTGCCCTTTGATCTTGATGCCCACCGTCGGTGCTTCGGTGCCGCCGATACGGATCTGCGTGCCGGTGTTGTCGGTCGGTACGCTGTCGATGAAGGAGGTCACCAGGCCGTTGGGCATGACGCAGTGCGAGTAGGTCTGAAACGGTTGGGAGGACGGGTTGCCCAGTACCAGGCCAGAGCCGTTCAACGGCACATACGGGCCGAACAGCGAATCGGCGACGAAGCCGTATACCCCGTCCGGGCCGGTTACACCGTCGGCGTAGGTGAAGGTGTGGCTGATGGTGAACAGGTAGTACTTGCCGTCCTGGAACACAAAGTGCGGGCGTTCGGTCTGGTCGTTGACGCCGACCGCGGTCAGCAGCGGTGGCAGCATTTCCCAGTCGTCGCCGTCTTCGTCGCGGGCCACGGCGATCCCGACGCAGGCGGTCTGGAAGCGCGAGTTGCCGACCTCTTCATAGCCGGGTGGCACGTCGCCGATTTCGGCGTTACCGACCTTGTGCGAGCCGCGTTCGCCGGCCACGTTGCCTTCGAACAGCATGTACAGCTTGCCGTCTTTCGGGTCGCGAAACGGCCATGGATCGCGAAAGCCCCAGAAGGCGTTTTGCGCTTCGGTCTGGTACATCTTGCCGTCCGCCTCGAACAGCGGCTTGACCTTTTCGAAGCCCACCAGGCTGACGCCATGCTCGGTGGTCACCACGCGGCCACGCACCTTGACGATGGTCGCGCCGGGCGTGACGGCGGTGTAGTACAGGTCCACTTCGCCTTGTTCGTTCAGCAGGATCGGTGTGCCAGCCCATTCGCGCACGGTGGGTGAAACCCCTTCAGCCATCACTCGGCCGCCGAGCTTCCAGTCTTTGCCAGTGCGAGAAAACCAGTAGTACATCTTTGCCCGGCCATGGCGATCGTTCCAGTCGCGGATGACGTCGTAGTTGCCATTCTGATCGAGGTATTGCGGGTCGTTCGGGTGGCGATCCGCAGTGAGGGTGAAGATCACCGACCAGCCGTCAACGGAGGTGATGTTGCCGTCGATATCACGCAGCGGCATGGTGTCCCAGATAAAAACCTCGTCACTCAATACCGGGAAGTTCGCACTGACCAGTGGCTGGGTGGTGGTGGGGTCGTCCGCACGCACTTTAAGCGCATCGGCTCGGGTCCACAGGCTGGGTTGATGGGGTGTTTTTCCAAATTTCGAAGGGGTGTTTTTCATAGGAAACCTCGTCCATGTAGGGATTCAAGTCACTGTATTTATATACAGTGATTCGAATTTAAAAGACTCGGATCTGTGGGTCAAGGATAAAAATGCATTTATGCATTTTTTGAGTTTTTCATTCAGCTGATACGTTTCACCTTGTCCCGTTTACAGAAGTTATTTCATTGGCGTGGCGCAGTGATGGCCATGAGCGAGAGGGTGGTTAGTTCAAGCCACGCATGAACTGGTCACTGATCAGGTCAGCCAGCATCCGCACGGGTTCGGTAAGGCTTTGGCGAGAACGGTGTATGAGTCCGATATCCCGGTGAAAGGTGTGTATGCCCAGATCGAGTGCTCGAACACCCATAGGCCACTCCGGATCTCTGCACGTTTGCGGCACCAATGCGACGCCTACGCCCTTTTTGACTAATTGAAGGATGGCCTCCAGCTCATCCAGTTCGCACACCTCATGCAGCGTGAAATGCATCTGCCGCACAAAACGATCAACCTGCCTGCCGCCGAACGATGAGCGGTCATAGCGAATGAAAGGATGGCTGGACAGCAGCGCCGACCAGTCTTCACCCGGCACTTCGCTCGGTACTATTAGCCGGTAGGGCTCCCGCGCCAGCGTCGTCCAGTGCAGGTCACTCTGGAGCGAGAAGGGCGGGCGAATGATGGTGGCCATGTCGATCTCGCCAGCGTCGACGAGGTTGACCAATTCCATCGACAGCCCTGGAATGACTCGCGTGCGACATTGCGGGCATTGCTGGTGAAACCTGGCCAGCGATTCGGGCAAATATGAGCGCTGCACCGACGCGATTGCGCCGATAGTCACCCGCTCGTTGGTGGGTTGTCCCATCGTCGAGGAACCCAGGTTGTCGTAAAGATTGAGCAACTCCTGAGCTTGCAAGAGTACCTGGTGGCCCATTCTATTGAGATGCGCAGAGCGTCCTTTTCTGTCGAAAATTTCAACGCCCAGTTCAGCTTCGAGGCGCTGGATTTGCGCGCTCACAGCGGCCTGGGTCAGGCCGATTCTGTTGCCGGCAGCGGCAAAAGTGCCTTCCCGCGCAACAGCGATGAGTGTCTTGAGTTCTTTGATCATTCATAAATATTAATTGTGTTTCTAAGAAATATATATTGATTTTTATGTTGGGTTTTCCGTCCTACGATGTTTTCCATTCCCGGCAACGGCTGAGCCAAGCGAGGCAATGACGGGGGAATGTTCGCCAAACCCACAAAAAAAGCACTGGAGATCTGATGAGCCTCTCGCCATTCCACCTCGCAATACCTGTTTACGACCTGGCTTCAACACGGACCTTCTACGGTGAGGTTTTTGGTTTAGAAGAAGGGCGGTCCAGCACTCAATGGGTCGATTTCAATTTCTATGGTCATCAACTGGTGATTCACGAGCATCCCAAAACCGCCTCTCAAGAAAGTGTTCATAGCAATCCGGTCGATGGTCATGATGTTCCTGTTCCGCACTTCGGCATCATTCTGGGTTGGGAGCAATGGGAAGCGCTGGCCGAGCGACTGAAGTCGTTTGGTACCGAATTTGTGATCGAACCGTACATTCGTTTCAAAGGTCAGGTTGGCGAGCAAGCCACCATGTTCCTGTTTGATCCTTGCGGCAATGCCCTTGAATTCAAGGCGTTCAAGGATATGGGCCAGCTCTTCGCGAAATAAGAACACCCATGGCACAGCTGAGCTGTGCCATGGGGGCTCACGTGAGCTGCAAGCTCATGACTCTAGCAACTGCTGATAACGCAGACCTTTCATTCCAACAAGAAGGCTAGACATGAAACGTATTCCCTTGGTGTGGCAAATCGTTGCCGGGCTGTTGCTTGGCGTGCTTGTCGGTTGGTACTTCAATACCCATCCGCTCTATCAGGCATGGGTTAGCGTGCAGGTTCTGAAACCGCTTGGTGACATCTTTATCAAGATGATGAAGATGGTCGTTGTGCCAATCGTGTTCTGCTGCATGATTCTGGGCATTGCAGGTGGCCCAGACAGCAAGTCATTTGGCCGCATGGGTGTGCGCTCGCTCGGTTATTTCTTTGCGATTACCGCGCTGGCCGTCGTCATAGGCTTGTGTTTCGCAAATCTCTTCGAACCGGGAACAGGTACCGATATTTCCGGTGTTTCGCACGGTGCCGCATCCATCACGCTGGAGCCGCCGAAAGGAGCGCTGGTAATATTGCAGAACATCGTGCCCGATAACGTATTGGCTGCGATGTCGGAGGGGAAGTTGCTGTCGGTGTTGTTTTTTGCCGTGCTGTTCGGCCTGGCATTGAACGCCTTACCGAAAGAGAAAAACGCACCGGTCATCGCACTGCTTCAAAGTGTTTGCGATGCGATGTTCAAGGTTGTCTCCATGGTTATGGCTTATGCGCCTGTGGGTGTGTTCGGCATGATCGGCGCGACCGTGGCGACGTTTGGTTTCGCTTCCTTGTTGCCATTGCTCAAGTTGATTGGTGTTGTGTACCTGGCGCTGATTGTTTTCGCGTTGGTGGTACTTGGCGGTATCTGTTACTTGATAGGCGAAAACATTTTCAAGTTGATCCGGTACTTGCGCGATGAGTTGATGCTCGCATTCTCAAGTGCCGCCTCAGCCGCAGTGATGCCGCAGTTGATGACAAAAATGGAAAGTTACGGCGTGCCGCGTCGGATCGTCAGTTTCGTGGTGCCGGTGGGGTATGCGTTCAACCTCGATGGTGCGTCGATTTTTCTTGGGGTGGCGACGATCTTTGTCGCGCAACTCCATGACATCGACCTGTCGTTATCCCAGCAGATCCTGTTGGTGGTGACCATGGTGCTGACTTCCAAGGGCGCAGCAGGGGTGCCAGGTTTCGCCATCATCATCTTGTCAGCGACATTGGCCTCAGCAGGTCTTCCACTGGAAGGCGTCGCGTTGATCGCTGGCATTTTCAGAATCATCGACAGTGGTACCACTACGTTGAACGTGTTGGGCAATGCCATTGCGCCGTTAGTCATCGCCAAGTGGGAAAAGGTCGAGCTCAGACCTTCAACGGATTATCCAGCCGCACGGGTCTAGTCGTTTGCAGGAGCAACGATAGGCGAGAACGCAGGAGGTCATTCGTCAGGTATTGCTAATGTTTTGTAGACGACCGGTCTAGTTTTGGATAGACTCTCGTCATTATGAAAAAATCTAATCTGGACATGCGACAGCACATCATCGATGTAGCGAAGACACTGATGACCCACAAGGGCTATACCGCCGTCGGTCTTATGGAAGTATTGACGACGGCGGGCGTGCCCAAGGGCTCGTTTTATCACTACTTCCGCTCCAAGGAGGAGTTCGGCCAGGCACTACTGGAAGAGTATTTCCAAGAGTATATCGGTCGGGTAGACATCGTCATGGCAGCGCAAGGGACTGGCGCCGAGCGGCTGATTGGCTACCTGAGTTACTGGGCGAAGACACAGGCGTTCGATCATCCCGAGGAGAAATGCCTGGTGGTGAAACTCGGCGCAGAAGTGTGCGACCTCTCGGAGGACATGCGCAGCGTACTTGAAGCGGGCACCGCGCTGATTATCCAGAGGATCACCCGGTGTATTGAACAGGGGATGGCTGACGGGTCCATCACGTCGACCCAGAACGCCGAGACATTGGCTGAATCGTTGTATCAACTGTGGCTTGGGGCTTCACTGTTAGTGAAGGTGCGAAACACAACGGCTGCTTTCGAAACAGCGCTGAACACGAGTAAGCGTCTGCTGGCATAGGGGCGTTTTTTTTTACCACTTTACTAGACGACCGGTCTAATTTATCAAGAGGCTTTATGACCGATATCACCACGGATACCGACCTTTTTTCTCCCATGCATCTGGGGGCGCTGCAATTGGCTAACCGGATAGTCATGGCGCCCGTCACACGTAGCCGGATGGCCGACGACGGTGTGCCAAATGAAATGCACGCCACTTACTACGCTCAACGTGCCAGTGCCGGCTTGATCATTGCCGAAGCGACGAACATTTCTGCCCAAGGACGTGGCTATGCCATGACTCCGGGAATCTGGTCGCAAGAACAGGTGGCCGGCTGGAAAAAGGTCACCGACGCAGTGCACGCGGCGGGCGGCAAAATTGTCAGTCAGTTGTGGCACGTGGGACGTTTTTCCAGTGTCGAGTTGCAACCCAACGGCGAAGCGCCGGTAGCGCCTTCGGCGATCAAGGCTGAAGGTAGCACCTACACCGAAAATGGCTTTGTCGAGGTGTCGACGCCTCGTGCGCTGCAAACCTCGGAGATCCCAGGGATCATCGAGCAATACAAGCGGGCCGCCGAGAACGCCAAGCGAGCCGGTTTTGATGGCGTAGAAGTGCATTCGGCCAACAGCTATCTGCTCGATCAATTCCTGCGTGATTCCACTAACAAACGCACCGATCAATACGGTGGCTCCATTGAGAACCGGGTGCGACTGACCTTGGAAGTCACCGAAGCCGTGGTTTCGATATGGGGTAACGACCGTGTCGGTATTCGCCTTTCACCGGTGACCCCTGATGCCGGTAATACGCCTCCTGACAGCAATGTCATGGCGACTTATGGCTACCTGATCCAGCAGCTCAATCAATTGAACCTGGCGTACCTGCATTTTGTTGAAGGCGCCACGGCGACCTCCCGCACCGTGCCCGAAGGCGTGGACCTGGATGCACTGAGTGCCCAGTTTGAAGGGCCATTCATAGGCAATAACAACTATGACCTGGCGATGGCAATCGAACGCCGGGCGCAGGGCCGGATTGATGCGGTGGCATTTGGTCGCTTGTTCATTTCCAACCCCGACCTCGTAGAGCGTCTGCGTCGCGGTATTGAGCTGACCATCGCTCCACGCGAGAGTTACTACGGCGGGGGTGCAAAAGGTTACATCGATTGGCCAACCGCTGACGCCTCAATAGCAAGGTCCCGCGCTAATTAAGGCGCTGGCGTCGCAATAGCATTCATTGCAAAAAGGTATTGAACATGAATTACCTGCAAAACAAGGTAGTCATCGTCACGGGCGCATCCTCAGGCATCGGCGCGGCAACCACCCGGGCGCTGGTAGCGCAAGGTGCGCGTGTGGTTGCCGCCGCCCTTGATGAAGAGGCGTTGGAGTCTTTCGTCGCTGACCTGCGCGAGGCCGCAAGTGAGGTGGTCGCGTTTACTACTGATGTGACTCAACCGGATCAAACCCAGGCACTTGCCAGGTTTGCCCGTGAAACATACGGCGCCATCGACATTCTGGTGAACAACGCTGGCCTGATGCTTTTTTCCCGTTGGGTTGATCTGGCCGTGCAGGATTGGGAAAAGATGATCGATGTGAACATCAAGGGTTACCTCAACATGACGGCTGCAGTATTGCCGTTCATGTTGGAACAGAAGTCCGGGCAGATTCTCAATATGGACTCTGTTGCGGGGCATCAGGTAGGGCCGTATGCGGGTGTCTACAGTGCGACCAAGTTTTTCGTCCAGGCCATGACCGAGTCCATGCGCAAAGAACTTGGCGTGCAGCACGGTATTCGCGTTAACACGATCAGCCCTGGCGTCATCAATACAGGGTGGGCGGACAAGGTCAGTGATCCGCAGGGGCGCAAGGCTGCCCAGGCGCTGAACCGGATTGCAATTGGGCCTGACGATGTCGCCCGTGCAGTGATTTACGCGCTCAACCAGCCGGAAAACGTCACCGTCAATGACTTGATCATCTCGCCGACGCGCCAGGATTGGTAGCGGGCGGCGGTCATTGACTCATTCAGCAAGACCCCTCGGCTATGTCAGGCGAGCGGTGTGGCATCTCGTCCCCCATGAAAGGAAAAACAAGCATGTCGAAGAATATCAAGGCAGTACCCACCCACGAGTACGACGCTGTCATCGCCACAGCCAATCAGTACGTGGAAGGTCTGCGTACCGGTAATGCTCAAAGCGTTGCACAAGCCTTCCATCAAGACGCAGTGATGTATGGGTTCACCAATGGCGAGTTGCTCGGCGGCCCGATCAACAAGCTGTTTGATTTCGTTGCGAAGAACGGCGGCGCACCCCAAATCACCACTCGCCTTGACGTATTGGCAATTACGCCGAGCACCGCAGTAGTACGTGTCGATATGGAAAACGATGCGATTGGCGCCGATTACAACGACTACCTGACACTGATCAAAATTGAGGGTGTCTGGAAGGTGATTGCCAAGGTGTATCACCAGTTCGACGCGTAAGCATCAACCGATCCCGGCACCCCTGATGTCGGGATCGCCGGGCTGTCTATTCAAAGGGTCATACGATGCCAATGGTTGAATTCTCCGCTGTTTTGAACGCCGTGCACAACGCGCCTGGAGCGTGATGAAGAAGTTTGGTGAGATCCAGCAATGGCACCCTGCGATTGTCAAAAGCAGCCTCGAAGACGGCGAGTCCGATGGGGCTGTTGGGTGTCTGCTTGCTCAGTGTCGATGAGTCCAACGGTAGGCCCTTAAAAATAATGAACCCTGCCTGCGCCTGTGCACCCAAAGTTACATAACCTGGAGGTGCATCATGCAAGCCACTTACTTCTGGATAGGCCTGGCAGTGATCCTCGTACTGCTTGATGCGTGGATCATCAACAGCATCTGGCGCAGCGATAACGCCTCGGCGAGCAAGGCAGGCTGGAGTGCGATAGTCGTGGTCCTGCCGTTCCTGGGCGCCGCAATATGGGCGATTGCCGGCCCAAGGGGTGTCACCAAGGGGCCGTCTTCTCCCGAGCACAGCAAGGGCTGAGTCCGGGCCGCGCTATGAACAACCCAGGCCCCGACGACTTACAGAGCCGCAACTACCCGGTACCGGAAGATATGGCCTTGCAGCGCAAGGTCTGGCGCTTTGAGCGGGTGGGTTGGTACGCGCTGCTGGTGCTGATGGGGCTGAGCCTGGCGGGCCTGTTTTCCAGCGGGCCGCTGAGCACCCGCCAAGTGCGCAGTGCCGATGGACAGTTGCGCGTGGAGTACCAACGCTTTTTGCGCAATGGCGCCTCCGATGGGCTGGTGATTCATGTGCAAGGCAAGGCCCAAGAACCCCTGGAGGTCGAGTTGAGCGGTGAACTGCTGCGCGGCTTCAATATCGAGATGCTGCAGCCTCAGCCGCTCAAGGCCAGGGCTGCCGGGGAGGGTGTAAGCGTCTGGATGCTGAGTGACAGCGCTGGCCAGGCCGTGTTGTACCTGACCTTGCGCAGCGACACGGTGGGCAGTGTGGATACCCAGGTGTCGCGACCAAAAACGGGCGCGTCCGTGCGCTTTTCTCAGTTCATCTACCCTTGAACGCCTGCTCCACTCCTACCGGCGTGAGCGGCACAGTTTTTCGATCAAGGTGATCAACGAATCATGGCCCACGGGCTTGCTGACATGCGCATTAAAGCCCGATTCAGTCGCCTTTTTCTGGTCATTGCCTGCGCCGTAGCCGGTCAATGCAATGGCGGGAGCCTGTCGAAGGTGGCCTACTTTACGCAGCTTCTGCATCAACTCATGGCCATTCATTTTCGGCATGCCGATGTCCGAAATAATCATGTCGTACTGGGCATCCCGGGCTGTTTCAAGCGCGCTCAAAGGGTCGCTGAAGGCGCTCACTTCGGCGCCTTCCATTTCCAGCAGCATGTTCAGCACCTCAAGCACTTCGGCTGAGTCATCGACCAGTAAAACCTTGAGGCCATTGAGGCGCTGATCTTCGTGCTGGGTAGCGCCGCTATCCAGCAGATGATTCTGTTGTTCGCACAGCGGCAACCAGATCGAGAAGGTGCAACCAAAGCCCAGCCCTCGCGAGTGCACACTCACCGAACCACCATGGGCCTCCACCAACTGCCGTACCAGCGACAAGCCAATGCCCAGGCCTTCACGCTGGTGGGTCTGGTGCTGGTTTTCCGCTTGCCCGAACAGGTCGAAGATTTTCTCCAGGCTGTCTGCGGCCAGGCCTGCGCCGCTGTCGATGACATCCAGTTGTGCGCGCCCGTCAGTTCGGCTGACTACCAACTGCACCTGGCCGTCCTCGGGAGTGAATTTCAGGGCATTGTTGACCAGGTTCCAGATCACTTGCTCGATGCGCGTCGGGTCTACGTCAACGATCAGTGGGCCCGGCACCGAAGGGGTTTGAAGGCTGACCTGGCGACGATGACCGTCGGCAAGCACCACGCTGTGAATGTCCTTGACGGTGCGAATCAGGTCGATCGGTTGCTTTTTCAGCTTCAGCTTGCCCGTGCGAACCCGGGCGACATCCAGCAGGTCGTCAATGATCCGCGCCTGGCTGGACACCGCTTCGCAGATGGTATTGACCGCCTTGATGGCCGGGCCCGCGACCTTGGTGGCGGGCAAGCGCCGCAACAGTTCGGCGTTCAGCTGGATCAGGTTCAACGGATGCTTGAGTTCGTGGGACATCACCGCGAAGAACTCATCCTTGAGATGGCTGTTGGTCTGGGTTTCCTTCAAGCGCTGATTCTGTTCGTCCTGGGTGCGTTTGTGGCCGGTAAGGTCCCGGGCAATCTTGACGTAGCCGCGCAAACTATTGCTCTTGAGCTGGGTGACCTCGCCGCTGCAATAGAAGCGGCTGCCGTCCTTGCGCACATGCCAGCGTTCATCTTCGCCACGCCCATGTTCGCGGGCGGTGCGCAGTTCTTTCTCCGGCACGCCAGCGGTGCGGTCTTCCGGGGAGAAAATCAGATCGTAGTAAGCGCCCAGCACCTCGTCCTTGGTGTAGCCGAAGATCAGTTCGGCACCGGTGTTCCAGTCGGTGATGGCGCCATGGTCATCGAGGATGATGATGGCAAAGTCATGGGTGCTCTCGGCGACCAGGCGCATGCGCTCCTCGCCCAGGCGCAGTTCCTCTTCGGCCTGACGCCGCTTGGTGATATCAATGAAGGTCAGCACGGTGCCATCAATGTGATCTTCGCTGGAGCGGTAGGGCAGCAACCGCGCAATGTACCAGCGGTCGTCGTTGCTGCTGATTTCCCGCTCGATCATGCTCAGGGACTCAAACACGGTGGCGGCGTCTTCGGTCATTTGCGGGTAATTGAGGCGGTGGGTGATGTCCAGCAACGAGCGCCCGGTGTCTACCGGCAGCATGCTGAAAATATCCGTGGCCCGGGGCGTGAACCAACGGATGCGCATGTTGCGGTCGACGAAGACCGTGGCGATGTCGGTGGACGCGATCAGGTTGGTCAGGTAATCGTTGACCTTGTCCGTCTCTTCCACCTTGGTCTTGAGCTCGAAATTGACGGTCAGCAATTCTTCGTTGATCGACTGCAGTTCTTCTTTGCTGGTTTCCAACTCCTCGGTGGCCGAGCGCAGTTCTTCGTTGACGGCCTGCATTTCCTCGTTGGAGGCCTTGAGTTCCTCGCTGGAGACTTCCGCCTGTTCGATGGTGTCCTGCAGGTGCAGCTTGGTGCGTTGCAGCTCGCGCTCCAGGTTGCTCATGATCGCGTTTTCGGCCTGGCTGACGGTGTCGATGTCGGGCAGCTGTGGGTCGACGGCGGTTTCCTGGAAGATCACCAGCACGTAGTCGTTTTCGGTCGCTTCATCGCGGTAGGGGCGGGCGCTGATGTCCACCAGGAAGGGGCCTTGCTCGCGTTGGATGCGGATCTTGCGTGAGGACACTGGGTTATTCGATTGCTGGACCTGGAACAGCGTGGTGCGAATATCCAGGCGCAAATCGGGGTGCACCAGCGTGACCAGGTTGTGCGTCACCTCGCCGGCCACGTAGCGCAGGAATCGACCAGCGCCTTCGCTCATGTGCAGGATATCGGCCTGCATATTCACGATAACGCTGGGCGGCGCGGCTTTTTCCAGGGCGCGCAGATGGATGTCTGCGAACGAGACCTTGCTGGGCGCCTTGGTTTCAATCGCCAGCGTCGTGGCGCTCGGGCGCAGATAGCCGCCTCGCGGCATGGTCGGGGCGCGGCGCACGGCGGACGAGCCGGCACGCACTCTGAAAATGCGGTTGCGCTTGTCCACCGGTACAAACAGGTCCAGGCAGCCGTCGGCCGACTCCGAGGAGCCGAGGAACAGGTAGCCACCGGGGCGCAACGCGAAGTGGAACATTTGCAGGATGTCGCGTTGCACTTCGCGGTCCAGGTAGATCAACAGGTTGCGGCACACGATCAGGTCGATCTGCGAGAACGGTGGGTCGGCCAACAGGCTGTGTTTGGCGAACAGTACCTTTTCGCGAATTTCCTTGCGCACCCGGTAGTGCTGGTTCTTCTCCTTGGCAAAGTACTGGCGCAGCCGTTGAGGCGGTACGTCGGTGATGATCGCTTCGGGGTACACGCCGTTGCGGCCATGGGTAATGGCCCGCTCATCAATATCGGTGGCAAACACCTGCATCTTTGCACCGCTGGCGTCCAGCGCCAGTTGCTCGGCCACCAGCATCGCCAGGCTGTAGGCCTCTTCGCCGGTGGAGCAACCCGCCGACCAGATGCGCACCTCCTCACGGTGCGGCACGCTGTCTTCCAGTGACTTCACCAGGTTGGGGATCACGTCCCGCTCAAGGGCTTCGAAGGCCTCGCGGTCGCGGAAGAAGTTGGTCACGCCAATCAGCATGTCGCCCAGCAACGCCTTGGTTTCGTCCGGGTTGGCCTGGAGGAAGTTGTAATAGGTGGCCAGATCGGGTTGAGCCGTGACCTGCAAGCGCCGCTCGATACGACGCAACACCGTGGCGCGTTTGTAATGCTTGAAGTCATGCCCGGTACTGGCGCGCAACTGGATCAGAATATCCAGCAACAGCTGCTCGGCCACGGCGGCATCGCGTTCGGAGCTGGGTGGGATGGTCTTGATCTCAGGATCGTTGGCGGTGGGCAGCACAATCGACTGGGCATTGCGCCACAGTTCCAGCAGCTTTTGCGGCATTTCCACCACCGGCAGCACCAGGTCGACCATCTGGGTTTCGATGGCCGCCAGCGGCATGCCATCGTACTCGGCGTCTTCCGGCGCCTGTACCAGGGTGATACCGCCTTGCTCTTTGATCCGCGACAGCCCCACCGCACCGTCTGAGCCGGTACCAGACAGGATCAGGCAAAACGCGCGTTCTTTATGGGTGTCTGCCAGGTCGCGAAAAAACAGGTCGATGGCAATGTGCGGTCCACCTTCGCGCACGGAAGGTGAGACCGCGAGGTAGCCATCATTCATCTTCAAGAGCTGTGCTGGCGAGATGACGTACACGTGGTTCTTTTCGATGGTCGTGGTGTCATTGACCTGCGACACCGGCATGCGGGTCGTTTCCTGGATGATCTTGTCTGCCACGCTTTGATGGTCGGGCGAAAGATGCAGGACCACCACGAAGGCCATGCCGCAGTCTCCGGGCATGTGCTCGAAGAACGCTTTCACGGCTTGCAGCCCGCCCGCCGAGGCACCGATACCCACCACCGGGAAATTCAAGTTACTGGGGGTCAGATCTTTGCGTTGCGGAACGTTGGGGGACCGCGGGGGGGCAGACTTCATAAATACCAACCTTGGATAACGGCGCACAGGAAGACGGGTGTAGAGGGAAGAACTTGAACAACGAGGGCGAGGGCTGAACCGACAGTGAAATATAGCTGAAAACCTGCTGCCAACAAAAAAAGCCTTGAAGCCACCCGGTCATTCGACGGACCACTTACTGCCGGTTGAGGCACGCAACCTGCGGAAGGTTTAATCAAACTGACGAGTGGCCATCGCGGTTGCACGGTTATCCGATTTTCTGAAAATCCGTCTGAACTTCGCTTCCTGGCGAACCCTCGCAAAGAGAAACCCACCCAGGAGACGTTCTGATGAACAGCTACCCAAAACCCCCCTTCAACGCCCAGCAACAGCCCGTACCCGGTGAGCAGCGCAAGATGGACCCGATGCCCGATTGCGGTGAGCAGTCGTACCAAGGCTCGGGCCGGCTCGCCAATAAAATCGCCTTGGTCACCGGCGCCGACAGCGGCATCGGACGGGCCGTGGCCATTGCCTTCGCACGTGAAGGCGCGGACGTGGCAGTGTCGTACCTGGATGAACATGAAGACGCCAAGGAGACCGCACGCTGGGTCGAGGCGGCGGGTCGTCAATGCCTGTTACTGCCCGGCGACCTGGGCGATGCGGCGCAGTGCACGGCCATCGTCAACGACACCGTGGAGAAGTTCGGCCGCATCGATGTGCTGGTCAACAACGCAGCGTTCCAGATGACCTATCAATCGCTGGAAGACATCCCCGACGAGGACTGGGTGAAAACCTTCAACGTCAACATCACCGCGATGTTTCGCATCTGCAAGGCCGCGCTGCCTCATATGGCCGAGGGCAGTTCGATCATCAACACCAGCTCGGTCAACTCCGATATGCCCAACCCCAGCCTGTTGCCCTATGCGGCCACCAAAGGCGCGATTGCCAACTTCACCGCCGGCCTGGCGCAGATGCTCGGCGAGCGGGGGATTCGCGTCAACAGCGTGGCACCCGGGCCTATCTGGACGCCGTTGATCGTCTCGACGATGACCCCGGACATGGTGAAAAACTTTGGCGGCAACACCCCATTGGGACGCCCAGGCCAGCCAGTGGAAGTGGCGCCGATCTATGTGCTGCTGGCGTCGGATGAAGGCAGCTACATCTCCGGCGAACGCTACGGCGTGACGGGTGGCAAGCCGATACTTTGATCAGTGATTGAGGAGGGCGGTATGAGCGAAGCCTCGAAGCACCACGAACCGAATCCTTCTGAGCGCAAGGTGCGCCCGCCGGCGGCTAAGCGAAACGATAAATCGCAGGCACCGGCAGGCGGACAACAGGCAAAGGAGCAAGGCGGTGTTGCTCCGGGAGGGCCTTCGACAGACCCTGAGTCAGGGGCGTGAACGCGAGGGGATATACACTCGGCCTGACATCCTGATGGGTTGTCAGGCCGCTATCGCAGGCTGACGTTATTTGCGCTTGGAACGATGAATTCGCATCCACTCCCGATAGGCCACTGTACGCTGCGCATCCGCACGTTTCTTCGCCTCGGTAAACCGTGCCCACGTCTGCGCATCGCCGCTGTAGGACTCAATGATCTCGTACGCCAACGCGTCCAATCGATCCGCTTCGAAGAACATCTCGGCGTTTCGCGTGACCTCGTCGTCCCGCCTGTTTGTAGTTGTGTAACCAAGAGTCTGACTGTTCATCCTCTGAGGCCCTCCGCCCATTGAATCTGTGTCGCGCCACTCCAGCGCACCTGGGTAATGCCGTATTTCTCCGCCATCGGTTTGGACACACGCTTGAACGTGTGTTGCCCGAATTTGGGGATCACCGCCACACCAGCGTCACAACTGGCCCAATGCCAAGCCTCGGTATTGTCCATGCGCGGTGCGCGCACGATGAAGGACTTGGGCTCGCCATGCAGCTGGTACTCGATAGTGAATAGGTCGTTGTGTTTCATGAGGCCTCCTTGATACTCATGAACTACAGATATTTGACGTCAAAAATAATTCAAATAAGTTGTCCGACAATTCGATGACTGGGCGCAAGGCATGGATGAAGCCTAATCATCTACCGTAAAGGTGACCCATCCGGGCCCATCGGCCGGGCGTTGCAGCTCGGCGATGACACCGCTGACGGAGGATCCGTCGGGCAAATTGACGGTGATAAAGTTGGGATTGCCAGGCCAATCCATTGGCGTGTCAAAGTCCAGGCGCGCGATGGTCGGTTTACCGCTACCTGTCATTTGGATGCTTTTTGATTCGTTAAGGCATTCATCTGAAGGTGTTCCAAGATGGCGCGAGGCAGTGATGACACTGGCAATACCTTGGTAGTCGTAAGACATGCTGGGTTACCTCATAAAGGGGGGACAACGAAGATCAAATGTGGGAGCGGGCTTGCTCGCGAAAGCGGTGGATCAGTCACATCAATGTTTAATGGACCGACGCCTTCGCGAGCAAGCCCGCTCCCACAGAGGAGTTGTGCTTGATTGGCTGCTATTCGGGGTTTGCCCCGTTTTCATTTGTGACGAGCCGAATATTTGCGCGCAACGACAACGCCGCCCACTAGCAGCGCTGCGCCTATTGCAACCATCCCATAGGGCGTACGGCGGGTTTGCCGCCAGCCGCCTTCGACACGACGTTCGCCGCTTGCCGGGGTGTAGAGGTTGCCCGTAGAGGTCGCGGCGCGCTGGCTGCGCTCCAGGCCGAGGCGGGTGAGCCAACCGGATAACCGGGCAAAGCCGGGCAGCAAAAAATGCGCGACGCGGGCCACGGTGGCAGCGCTGCCTACCGTGGTGCTGTCCCTCGGTTGCAGCGCACAGGCCACCATCGCTTGCGCGACTTTATGTGGGTCGTAGACCGGTGGCGGTGGCGTCAACTCGTGGCCGGTAAAATTGCCGCCATCGCGAAAGCCCGGTGTGTCCATCACGGCGGGATAGATGTCGCACACATGAATATCCGGGTAGTCAGTCAGCTCGCCGCGCAGTGCCTCAGTCAGGCCGCGCAGGCCGTATTTACTGGCCGAGTAGGCGACGGCATAGGGCTGGGCTACCCAACTGCCCAGCGACAAGGTGTTGATCAGAATGCCGCGGTGCTGGGCTTTGAAATAGGGCCACGCCACGTGGGCGCCGCGCAGGTACCCGAGCAGGTCGGTTTGCAGCACCTGTTCGTGGGCTTCCAGGGGCGTGTCCTCGAAACTGCCGACGGCGCCTACTCCGGCATTGTTGATCCAGATATCGATGCGGCCATTGCCGAAGGCCGCCGCTTGTTCGGCAAGGGCGCGCATCTGGTCGCCCTGGGTTACATCGGTTTTAACAGCGATGGCCTCGGCGCCACGCGCAGCGCATTCCTCGACGACCTCTCCCAAGGCCTTTTCATCTCGGGCCGCCAATACCAAGCGGGTACTTTGCTCGGCAAAGGCGTGAGCAGCCGCGCGACCAATGCCACTGGAGGCGCCGGTGATCACCACGGTCTTGCCGTGCAGTTTCCCCTTGGCCTGCATGACGCGAGGCGAATCCTCGGGCACGTGGACGGGCACCGGGTGCAGTTGCAGGCGGGTACCGTCAGTCAGCACCAGGGTCAGGTTCTCGAGGGTGCCAGCGACGCGGTCGGGAAATACCGGTTCGCCTGTGGCGTCGAGCTCATCATAGATAAACGTCTGGCCCTCAAGCCATCCGACTGCTGTCATCAGTTCAGGGCCCAGGTAGTACTTTCCGTCCAGGAAAAACCCGCTGAAGTTCGGTGTGCGCTCCAGGTTTTCCACGGCGTATCGCTCGCCAGGCCTCATTCCGGTTGCGGTATCAATCATCATGACATCCTCCTTTGGCTGGTCTTGGGGTAGAGAAGGGCCCGCAAATGATCGTTCAATCCAAATGACTGAATGGCGGTGTCAATGTTGATGGGCCTTCAGGGTCGGGTCGGCGATCTGGATAACCGTGCCCTGGCGCCACGCGTCCGCGCCGGGCGCGATGGGCGGCGCGGGGATATCGGCACGCGTCTTTTTCTTGTCGGCACTGTCGATGCCCAGTCGTTTATCTCGTTCGGCGACCATACGCGGGTCAGCCTGGCCGTCTGCGGTAAACCCCATCATCAACTGAGGCACGCCTAACGGCAGGCGTTTATCCAGATCGGTATGCCAGGTGTGCCAGGTCTTGCCGTAGGTGTGCACCAGCTTCTCCATCAGCGCATGTTCCGCCGCCTCAGGAATGCCCGGCGCGACCAGTTGCCCTGACTTCACTTCATGCACATGGCTATGCCACAACGCCTTTTCAGGCGCGGGCAGCGTGTTGAACTGCGCCTCGCTGATGATGTACTCCACGCCCATCAACTTGGCATCCTTGCGGTTGCCGTCGTAGATCACGCATTGGATAACCTCTTCATTGAGGATTGCGCAGTAGTGATGGGCTTCCATTTGCACATCGGGATGGCCGTTGTAGAAGTGAAAACCGTCCAGGTAGGCGTTCAGGGCATCAATCGGTGGGCGTGATTGCAGCAGGGCGGCGCCGGCTTCCAGCGTTCGGGTCGAAGGCGTTGTCGGCTTCCCAGGTGCCTCGACATTCGAAGGTGAGTTGTTGCCAGCGCAGGCGCTGAGCAGGGACAGCGCAACTGCGGCGGATAGGGATTTTGTCACTCGATGGGTTGGGGTGTCAGTCATGGTCGGCTGCCTCCTGTTGCCGGTATGGTCACGTTCGAGGATCTGCGTCAGGGCTGATCCTGTTCTCGTTGGAAAGACGCGCGTACAGGGCGTTCAAAATGCTTTGAGTTGAACACTCACTCATTCATCAGGTCGTTTTTTATAGAGGCGCTGACAGCGCAATTGCTTACCTGCCAGTGAGGTGTTCATCCCATGCACAAGACTGAAAATCGAGCGTCGACGCTGCTTACCCAATTGCTCCGGGCACGCGGGCCGGGCGGTCAGGAAGACGAGGTGCGCGCCATTTGCCTGGAAAGCCTGACGCCGTTGTGCGATGAGGCCTGGGTCGATCGGGCGGGTAATGTGGTGGGTTTGATCAAGGGCAAGCACAACGATGCCGAGCCTGCCGGTGCGGTTAAAGTCATGGCACATATGGATGAAATCGCCATGGTGGTTAAACGTGTCGAGGCGGATGGCACGTTGCGGGTGACGGCGCTCGGTGGGGCCAACCCGGTCAACTTTGGCGTGTGCCCGGTGGATATCCTGGGGGGCGCACGCATCCTTCCTGGCGTGCTGTCCTTTGGCTCGATGCACGCCACCAGTAATACGGCACAAGGGGCTGATGTGCTCTCGGGCGATGTGCACTGGAACGACGTTCATGTGATCACGCGATGCACTGCCCAGGCATTGTGCGAGTACGGCATTCGGCCCGGAAGCCGTGTGGTGCTGAGCCGTCATTGGCGTGAGCCCTTCCAAGTGGGCGATGCCATTGCCGCGCATTTTCTGGATGACCGCGCCCCGATTGCTGCCGTTCTGCATACAGCCCAGCTGCTGGCTTCGCGCCGGGAGGCGTTGGCCAGGGATGTCTATCTGGTATTCACCACGCTCGAAGAGGAGTGCAATGCCGGGGCAATGTATGCCGCGTCGACGCTACCCGGCGACACCACCATCGCGGTGGAGGTGGGGCCGGTCATGCAGGAATACGGCACGCGCCTGGCCGTCGACCCGATCATCAATACGGGGGACCAGAAAGGCTATTACACCCGTGCGGTGGTCAACGACCTGGCGGCTGCCGCAGAGCGCTGCGGCTACAGCCCCCAATATGCGCTGTTGGTGGATTTCGCTTCGGATGCCAGTGCGGTCATGAGTAACGGGACCTGCGCCCGCGCCGGCTGCCTGGCCATTCCAACGGAAAATACCCATGGTTATGAATTGATTCTGGATGGGGCGGTGCAGGCCTGTGCCGCGACATTGGCCGAGTACCTTGCAGCCTGATAGACGGTGCAAGGTACGCCGACCGGTGTGGGGCTCAGATTGGGCCGCTTGGAGAATCTGTCTCCTGCCTGATTTCATCGGCCGCATTGGGTTGCCCCAGCTTGCTGTATTGCTCGCGCAATTTTTGCAACTCTCGCGACCCAAGCTTATCCAGGCTTAACGCCGCATTGTGAGCTTCTTTGGTGGCACGAATCAGCTCGTCCAGTTTCAGATGAAGAATATCGTTGTCGCGGTTCTGGGTATTCTGGATCAGGAACACCATCAGGAAGGTGATGATGGTAGTGGAGGTGTTGATGATTAACTGCCAGGTGTCGTTGTAATGAAAGTAAGGCCCGGTGAGCGCCCAAACAGCAATCAAGCTGACGGCTGTCAGAAAGGTTTTTGAGCTGCCCGCCTGGTTGGAGAGTTTTTGGCAGAATTTCGCGAACTTCATGGTGCTGTCTCCTGGGGGATGTTCCTCTGTAGACCCCAGCAGAATTTCGAAATTCTTTTTTACAAATCGTTTTTTTTGACAAAAATCAATGAGCAAATCCCTCTTGCACAGGAGCACTCAGCATGTCGGTCGCTGCTTCTATCGTTGAATACCTCAAGCACCATCAGTTGGTCATCACGACGGCGGAGTCGTGTACCGCAGGCAAGATCATCACCTTGCTTTCGCAGGTCGACGGCAGCGGTTCGTGGATCGAAAGCGGGTACGTGGTGTATTCGCCAGAAGCGAAACAGCGGCTGTTGAACGTGCGTCGCTATACCATCGATACCTTCAATCTCACCAGCTGTGAGGTCGCCCAGGAAATGGCCCAAGGCGCGCTGCGCGACAGCCCCGCTGATGTGGCGGTCGCCACCACTGGCCTGCTGGGGCCGGATGGAATTGATGGCATTCCCCCAGGCACTGTCTGTTTTGCCTGGGCCTATCGAAACGGCGGGGCACTGAGTGTGTTCAGTCGCAAGGAACGCTTTATGGGTTCTCGTGAGCAGGTGCAGTTGGCCGCGTCTCTTCATGCATTGAAATGGCTGCCGCATTTTCACCAACGGGCGATGGCCGGTGAACGCGCCTAATGCTGCCAAGTGCGCGCGTTTACGGCTGCGGTTCGATGTCCATCAGCAAGTCGCCGTTGGTCAAGGATTCAGCCTCCTGCACCACGCCACGATAGGCCTGACCATTCCATTCAAAGCTAATCCAGTGGGCCTTCGGCAATAGCTTTGGCCATGGCGGTGCAAGCCGCAACTGCACGGCGGGCGCAGTGCGCACAAGTTGCCCCATGCATTCGCTGGCGAGCGTGTTCACACCGAACAGCGTGTCATGCAGGTATTGAATGTTGACCGGTTGCAGCGTTGCGTCAGTAGCGTCTGGCATATCTGTTACCCCACCGATGACAGCCAGAAAGACTGTCTGGCGATGACCATTTCTTCACGTATTTCCCGCACAAGCCGGTTGATCCCCGAAACACCGTGATAGTGGGCGCGGTTGATGTTGGCGATGGTGAATTGGTCCATACCGTGCGCCGTTACAGTGACTGAAAGGCTGCCGTCCGCGTTGAGTGCGCACTTGACCGCGCACTTGGGAAGGCGAGCGGACAGGGCCGTTTCGATTTCGGCTTTCGTTAACGTATCCATGAGTTCACCGCATAAAGGACTCAGCGCGGTAAGGCTAGCTCATAATGACGGGGCGTAAATACTGGCAAGGTGATGGCTTTGTAAGAAGGGTCGTCCACAACTTTGCGTCGAAAGCCTCTACTTGAAACTTGGGCTGAAGGTTCGCTCGTTGTTAAATCAAGCGGGCAGGATGAAGGGGGAATTAAGGTGTAGCCTGTTCAAACTATTGGGTTTGAAGGGGCAGCCAGGCTGCCCCTCCTACCGTTACTCAAGAACCCGACTTCCGACCGCCGCCGTGGCTGTGCTGGCCACCCTTGCGACCTGCTTCAGAGGCCTTTTCACGGTCGTTGGCGAAGTTGCCGCCCGACGCTTGGCCGCCTTTTTTACCGGCTTCGGAGGCTTTTTCGCGATCATTGGCAAAGTTGCCCGGGTTTTTATTACCTGTAGTCATGATAGTTCTCCAGTCGCTAAGTTTGCGTTTCGTTAGTTGGCCGTTTCGCAACGGACACTTATTCCGATATTGGCTTTTTGAAAAATGTTTTACCGATTTTTCTAACCGGCGACGAACGGTAATTTGGCTGAAAAAAGTTATACAAAGATGCGGTTGATGCGCCGCTTCGTATAACTTTTATTGCCGGCCAGCGCTTTGATATTAATCAGATCGAAACGGCTGGTTTAGTTAGCGGTCCTGCCATTCGTCTTTTTCGTCGCACTCTAAAAAAGGGTGTGGTTCCAACGAGGTTCCTAACCTGTGAACGGGAGCTTTTCAGCCATGAAACACAACCCATCCAACCCACAGTACCGGCCGCTCGAGCATCCAGACGCACCCAATGAAGACGGCTGCGTCATCGGCACTGCCGGGCGCGACGAAGACCCCAACGCGACCACCGATTGGGACCACCCCGACAGCGCCGCAACACTCGCTGACGCCAGCATCAAGCCCGCCAACGGTACGCCCGGCATCGACGCCGTGCCCGAGTCGGAAAACCACGGCGCCGATTGAGAGAACTGCGCTACAAGTGCCGTTTCGCTTGGCCTGCAGCGCATTACCGCTGGTCGTGATGCGCTGGTTTATTTTGAAATTTTCCACGCGCAGGCCACTTCCCATGCAAGGTAGGCGCGCATTCCAGCAGGGCGCCTTTTTCCGTAAGCCTGAGGAGATTTGTTCATGTTTCTACATAACAAGCGACTTCAATACACCGTGCGTGTCGCCGAGCCCAACCCGGGCCTGGCTAACCTTTTGCTCGAACAGTTTGGCGGCGCTCAAGGTGAGTTGGCCGCCGCGTCCCGTTACTTCACCCAAGCCTTGGCGGAAGACGACCCGGGGCGCAAAGATTTGCTGATGGACATCGCCACCGAAGAACTCAGCCATCTGGAGATCGTCGGCTCCATCATTGTCATGCTCAACAAGGGCGCCAAGGGGCGAATGGCCGAAGGCGTGGAAGAGGAGGGCGAGTTGTATCGTGCCCTCAATGGCGCCGGCAATGACTCGCATATCACCAGCCTGCTGTACGGGGCGGGTTCGCCTTTGACCAACTCTGCCGGCGTGCCGTGGACCGCCGCCTACATCGACACTATTGGTGAACCCACCGCAGACATGCGCTCGAATATCGCCGCCGAAGCCCGCGCCAAAATTGTCTATGAGCGGTTGATGAACGTCACCGATGACCCGGGTGTAAAAGATGCGCTGGGGTTTTTGATGACGCGGGAAATCGCTCACCAGATATCCTTCGAAAAAGCGCTGCATGCGATCCAGCCGAATTTTCCCCAGGGCAAGTTGCCGGGCAAACCGGAGTTCACCCAGGTGTACTTCAACATGTCCCAAGGCGCGGAGAACCTGCGCGGGCCCTGGAACCAAGGTGACGGTTGGGAGTTCGTGGAAAACCCACAACCGGCGGTCGATGGCGGTGACGGCACCGCCAGCGTGCAGTTGGACGCCGACGATGAAGCGGTGCTGAGCGCGATGAAAATCCGCACGCTCTCGGACCCCACCAGCGACCCCACCACCGGCGCTGACCTGGGGGCGGGCCTCAAGCCCAAGCCCGACCTTTGATTGAGAACAGCCGCACGCTGAAGGGCGTGCGGTGCTTTCGACTTTCTTGACGAGGACAACGACATGGCAACCCCACAGGAAAACCTGCTCGACTGGCTACGTGATGCCCATGCGATGGAGCAACAGGCCGAGAAAATGCTCAAGGCACAGTCCGAGCGCCTGGAGAATTACCCCCAACTCAAGGCGCGAATCGACGAGCACATTGAGGAAACCCTTGGGCAGCAGCAACTGATTGACGAATGCCTGACGCGTTTGGGAGGCAGTGCCTCGACCCTTAAAGACGTGGGCGGCAAGCTGATGGCTTTCGGTCAGGCGGTCGGTGGCTCGCTGATGAGTGACGAGGTGATCAAGGGCGCGATGGCCGGCTACGTGTTTGAAAATATGGAAGTGGCCAGCTACACGGTGCTCATCGCGGCCGCGAAGGCAGCGGGTGACGCCGAGACACAAGCGGCGTGCGAAAAGATTCTACCCCAGGAAGTCGCCATGGCTCAGTGGTTGCTCGAGCACTTGCCAGAGCTTACGCAAGCGTTTTTGCAACGCTCTGAGGCGCCTGACACACAAGCCAAGCGTTAATGACACGTGCGGTGCCCTTCGGGGGCGCCGCGTCCGCTCGGCACAAGATGGCACTGCGCAGCGTTTTCACGGTCCATGGAACACGTACCACGTATCTGGAGGTGAACCTTGGCGACAAAGAAGAAGCCTGTGGTCGACGGTATGGAGTTGGCAATGCTGTCTGCCAGCCGCAAAGACCTGTTCTTTGCGGCCATGCAAGCCAGCCACAGTGCAATGATCGTGACCGACCCCGCGGGGCCTGATAACCCGATCATCTTTGCCAACCAGGCGTTCCTGACCCTGACAGGCTTTGAACTGGACGAAGTGATCGGACGTAATTGCAGGTTCTTGCAGGGGCCTCAAACCGACAAAAACGCGCTGCACCAGGTGCAGCGCGCGGTTGAGCAGCACCATGAGGCCTGTGTCGAGGTGCTCAATTACCGCAAGGATGGCTCGACCTTCTGGAACGAGCTGTTCATTTCGCCGTTGTTCAACGAACGTGGGCAACTGGTGTATTTTTTCGCATCGCAGCTGGACGTGAGCCGGCGCCACGACGCAGAACAGCGCGTGCGTCGCGCACAAGACCTGGAAGCGCTGGGGCAACTGACCGGTGGCATTGCCCATGACTTCAATAACCTGCTGCAAGTGATGATGGGTTATCTCGACTTGATCCAGCAGAGCGCCAAGCGCCCCGGTAGCGATCCGCAGCGCATCGTCAACAGTGCCAGCCGTGCCAGGGCAGCGGCGGAAAAAGCTCAGACCCTGACCCAGCAGTTGCTGGCGTTTTCGCGCAAGCAACGGCTCGACAGTCGGGTGATCAACTTGAACAGCTTGCTCAGCCGCCCCGAATTCATGGCACGTGCGCTGCAGGGCGTCGAGTTGCATGTAGAACTTGCCGAAGATCTGTGGAACTGCCGCATCGACCCTGTCCAGGCGGAGCTGGCAGTGCAGCACCTGTTATCCAATGCCCAGGATGCTTTGCGCGGGCGTGCTGACCCAGCGGTAACCGTCCAGACCTGCAACGTCCAGGTACCGGGCGATGTCGGTGCCGAGCGGGATGGGTTGACCGAGGGCTGTTACGTGAGCATTTCGGTCTCGGATAACGGCAACGGCATCGACGCAGGTATTCAGGACAAAGTCATGCAGCCGTTCTTCACCACCAAGGAGGAAGGCCAGGGCTCAGGCCTGGGGTTGTCGATGGTGTATGGCTTCGTCAAGCAATCGGGCGGTACGGCGCGGATTCATTCAGACCCGGGCATCGGTACGACGATTCGCTTGTACTTTCCTGCAGATGACAGCCAGCTGTGGGTCGAGCAGCCCCCCACAGCCATCTCACCGCAAGGTAACGAACGCATCCTGATCGTGGAGGACCGGCCCGAGGTGGCCGAGTTGGCGCAGGTCATTCTGTCTGACTACGGTTACCACACGGACATCGCCCTCAATGCCGCCGAGGCGTTGGGCATGCTCAAGCAGGCGACGTATGACCTGGTGTTCAGTGACTTGATCATGCCCGGCGCGATGAATGGCGCGGCGTTGGCGCGGGAGGTGTCGCGCTTGTATCCGCACATCAGGATCTTGCTGACTACCGGCTATGCGAAAGACGCATTGGCCCGCGCGGAGATAGAGGTGCATGAGTTCGAGTTGATTCCCAAGCCGTATCAGCCTGCTGATTTGCCGCGCAAAATCCGGGCGGTGCTCGATACCTGATCGAGCAGGCCAATGCGCTCAAAATGTGGGAGCTGGCTTGCCCGCGAAGGCGGTGTGTCCGTCACTGCATCTGTTACAGCACGACCGCTTTCGCAGGCAAGCCAGCTCCCACAGTTGATCTTCGTTGCTTTGAGCATTGCATTCCGCGGGTGCCCGCCCGCAGAGCTACCTCAGCACCGCCAGCGCCAGGTTAAGGGCCAGCACCAGCACAATTGAAAACCCGAATATCCTGCGCGCCCAGCCGGTCGGATCAGTCAGCCGTGTACTGCTGGCCGCCAGGGTGAGCCAATACCCCCCAAGCCCGAGCATCACCACAAAATACAGCGCCGCCATCTGCGCCACCGCGCCCAGCATCAGGGCGCTGGCGAGAAAGGCCAGCATGTACGCCTGGATCTGCCGATGGGCTTGGGCCAGGCTCAACAGCGGCAAGCCTGCGGCGCGGAAATCCTCGCGGCGCATCACGGTGATGGCGTGTGAATGCGGCATCTGCCAACAACAGAACACCGCGATCAGCAGCATGGCCGTGAGGTCAAACCGCCCGGTGACCGCGCAATAGCCGATCACCGGCGGCATCGCCCCGGAGACGCTGCCGATCAAGGTGGCCCAGTGGGAACGCCGCTTGAGCCAGTAGGTGTAGACCCCCGCATAGATCACCAGCCCGACCATTGCCAGCCCACACGCCAGCGCATTGCTGCCGGCCCACAGCAAGCCAAAACCGCAGGCGCCCAGGACGATCCCATAGCCTGCGGCAGTGGACACCCTGATGGCGCGCAATGCCAATGGCCGATGACAGGTACGCACCATGCGCCGGTCGATGTCGCGGTCAATGCAGTTGTTGATGACACAACCGCACCCGATCACCAGGGCGGTGCCGAGCAGGGTGGCCAGCCCGTGTGTCACCGATGCCATATGCCCGCTGGCAGCGAGCAGGTAACCGCCCAGCACCGAGGCCAGGTTACCGACAATAATGCCCGGCTTGGTGAGCTCGATGGCGGTATTGAACAGCCCCCGCCAGTGTTTCAGTGCGCCAGCATGTTGTGATGAATACTGTCCATGATCCATAACGAAAGCCCCACCAACAGAAGAATGATGACCGCCGAGAAAATCAGCGCAATCAGGTTCCAGCGTTGTTCTTCGGCCGTGTCCAGGTGCAGGAAGAACTTGAGGTGGACCACGATTTGTATTGCGCCCAACGCCACCACCAGCCAGGCGGTGAAGGTGCGCGGCAGTGACGGGAACATCACCAGGCCGAACGGGATCAGGGTGAGCAGTACTGACACCAGGAACCCGACCAGATAGGAGCGACTGCTGCCATGGCTGGTACCGGCACTGCTGTGAAGCGAGCTTTGCTTGTACATGTCACACCACCCCCAACAGATAGACCACGGTAAAGACGCAGATCCACACCACGTCCAAAAAGTGCCAGAACAGGCTCAGGCAACTGAGCCGGGTGGCGTTGGTGCTGGTCAGGCCGCGTTGCTTGACCTGGACCATCAGCACCGCCATCCAGATCAACCCGGTTAACACGTGCGCGCCGTGGGTGCCGACGAGGGTGAAGAAGGCCGTCAGGAAGCCGCTGCGGTTCGGCCCGTAGCCTTCTGCGATCAAGTGGTGGAATTCGTTGATCTCCATGGCGATGAAGCCCGCGCCCAACACGAACGTGAGCCCCAGCCAGCGCAGCACATCGCGTTGCTTGCCGTGGTTCATGGCGAGCATGGCGTAGCCGTAGGTGATACTGCTCAACAGCAGCAGCATGGTTTCGGCGAGCACATAGGGCAGTTCGAAAATATCCATGCTCGACGGCCCGCCCGCCACGCTGTCGCGCAACACGGCGTAGCCGGCGAACAAGGTCGCGAACAGGATGCAGTCGGTCATCAGGTAGATCCAGAACCCGAACAGGCTCAGGGAACCGGCGTCTTCATGCCCTTGTTCGTGGGTGTGGGCGATGTCTTTTTCCATAACGATATTGGACATGGGTCAAGCCTCTGCCAGGTCTTTGAGACGTGCCGTTTCGATGCGCGCGACTTCCTGCGCGGGCACGAAGTAATCGGTGTCTTCGTCGTAGCTGCGCACCACGAACGCCACCACCGAGGCCACCAGGCCGAACGCCGCCATCCACCAGATGTGCCACACCAACGCAAAGCTGCAGACCAGCGCAAACAGGCTGATCACCAGGCCCGACGCGGTATTGCGCGGCATGTGGATGCTGCGATAGTCGGTGTGGCTGAGGGTGCTGACGCCGCGCTCCTTCATGCCCCAGTACGCGTCCAGGTCATTAACCTTGGGCTGCTCGGCGAAGTTGTACAGCGGCGGCGGGGACGCGGTGGCCCATTCCAGGGTGCGCCCGTCCCACGGGTCGCCGGTGAGGTCGCGGTATTGATGACGGTTGCGGATGCTGACAAACAATTGCAAGGCTTGCGCCGCCACGCCGCAGAGGATGATTGCCACTCCCACCAACTCCAGCAGCAGCCAGGGCCGCCATTCGGGGTTGTCGAAATGATTGAGGCGGCGCGTCATGCCCATGAAACCCAGCACGTAGGAGGGCATGAACGCGAAGTAAAAGCCCACCAGCCAGCACCAGAAAGCGATGCGCCCCAGCTTGTCGTTCAAGCGGAAACCGAACGCTTTGGGGAACCAATACGTCAGGCCGGCCATATAGCCGAACACCGCGCCGCCGATGATCACGTTGTGAAAGTGCGCGATCAGGAACAGGCTGTTGTGCAGCAGGAAATCGGCCCCCGGCACCGCCAGCAGCACCCCGGTCATGCCGCCGATGCTGAAGGTCACGATAAAGCCCAGGGTCCACAGCATGGGCGTTTCGAAGCGCACGCGGCCGCGGTACATGGTGAACAACCAGGTGAAGATTTTCACCCCGGTCGGCACCGCGATGATCATCGTCATGATGCCGAAGAACGCGTTGACGTTGCCCCCCGCGCCCATGGTGAAAAAGTGATGCAGCCACACGATGAACGACAACACGGTGATCGCGATGGTCGCCCATACCAGCGACACGTAGCCGAACAGCCGCTTGCTGCTGAAGGTGGCGGCAATCTCGGAAAACACCCCGAACGCGGGCAGGATCAGTATGTACACCTCCGGATGCCCCCAGGCCCAGATGAGGTTCACGTACATCATCGGGTTGCCGCCGGCCTCGTTGGTGAAAAAATGCATGCCCAGGTAACGGTCCAGGGTCAGCATCAACAGGGTGGCGGTGAGGATCGGAAATGCCGCCAGGATCAGCACCGACGTGCACAGCGCATTCCAGGTGAACACCGGCATCTTGAACAGCGTCATGCCTTCGGTGCGCATCTTCAGGATGGTGACGAAGAAATTCACCCCCGTGAGCAGCGTGCCGATGCCGGATATCTGCAATGACCAGATGTAGTAATCCACGCCGACGCCGGGGCTGTAGCCCAGCTCGGATAACGGCGGATACGCGACCCAGCCGGTGCGCGCGAACTCACCGACCCCCAGCGAAATGTTCACCAGCGCCGCACCCACCACGAACAGCCAGAAACTCAGGGCGTTGAGAAACGGATAGGCCACATCCCGAGCGCCGATCTGCAACGGCACGACGATGTTCATCAAGCCGACCACGAAGGGCATGGCCATGAAGAAGATCATGATCACGCCGTGGGCGGTGAAGATCTGGTCGTAATGTTCCGGCGGCAGGTAACCCGGCCCGCCGCTGGCGGCCATGGCTTGTTGGGTGCGCATCATGATCGCATCAGAAAACCCACGCAGCAGCATCACCAGGGCGACGATGATGTACATGCAACCGATCTTCTTGTGGTCCACCGAGGTGAACCATTCGCGCCACAAATAGCCCCACTTGCGTTTCCAGGTAATCGAGCCCACCAACGCCACCCCGATCAGGCCGACGATGGCCAGGGTGTACATCACAATGGGTTCAGTGGTTGGGATCGCGTCCCACGACAGTTTTCCGAACATGGTTACCGCTCCTCAGCCAGCAGACTTGGGTGTTGATCGGTGCGTTGTGCAGCGTCGCTCAATGGCGAGCGCCGGGGTTTATTTGCCTTGTTCATGCCTTCGTATTTATCGACGATGTCCAGGAACAAGCGCTCCTGTACCGCCGAGTAATAGGTCACCGGGTGCTTGAGGGTCGGCTTGGCCAATTGCGCGTAAGTGCTGTGGTCCAGAGAGGTGGCCGCGCCCTTGACCTTTGTCACCCAGGTTTGAAAGTCGGCAGTGCTCAGGGACAGCGTGGTGAAATGCATGTCGGAAAAACCGGGGCCGTTGTAGTTGGCGGCAATCCCTCTGAACTCACCGGTTTCGTTGGCGATCAGGTGCAACTTGGTCTGCATGCCGGCCATGGCGTAGATCTGCCCGCCGAGTGCGGGAATAAAGAACGAGGTCATGGCCGCGTCGGAGGTGACGGTGAAACTTACCGGCGTGTGTACCGGCAGGGCCAGTTCGTTGACGCTGGCGATGCCCAGGTCAGGGTAGATAAACAGCCATTTCCAGTCGGTGGCCACCACCTGCACATTGATCGGCGGGGTGTCTGACTCCAGCGGGCGATAGGGGTCGAGTGCGTGGGTGGTCTCCCACGTCACCCACCCCAGGACGATGATGATCAGCAGGGGAACGCCCCATACCACCGCTTCGATTTTGTGCGAACTGGCCCCGCGGGGGGAGTAACGCGCTTTTTTATTGGTGGCGCGGTAGCGGTAGGCGAAGACAAACATCATCACAATCACCGGAACGACCACCAGCAGCATCAGGCCCGTAGCGAGAATAATCAGGTCGCGCTCATCGGTTGCTACTTGCCCCTTGGGGTTGAATACCACCAGGTTGCAACTGGTGAGTAAGAAGAGGCTGGTGATAGTGACCAGGCAATAACCCATCGCTCGTTTCATGCCTTGCTCCTGTATTGGAAACTTGCGTTTTGCTGTGCCGAATCAGTGCTCAAGCGTTAACTAAGCGAAGCGCTTGTTAACCTCAGGAGCCGTCAGGTGTTAAACACTCGGCAATAAGGTGCCGTCAGTAGAAAAAGTGCTTCTACTGCTCGGTTTTATTGGCTTTTGCTGTCGCTCTGCAGGGCGCCTTTCGCCGCGCTCCCGAACATTTTGAATAGAGCCCGGTGGGTTGGTTTAACAATTTGTTTCCTCGCCTGACGAACGGTTTAACAGGCGAAACGGTAAAAGGTTTTTATCGGTGCATGATGGAGGTGGCCTTGCAGAAAGTCTGAATTCTGGTTAGGGATTTCAGTCGTTAGTTGATGGCCAACCCCACTAACGGTTTTGGAGAAGCGCTATGTTTATACGTGGCAACACCTATAAAGCCTGGGTCTCAAAAGTACTGAAAGAAAAATGCTTCACCCGGGAAGTCGAAAACGGCTGCCATATCGAAGTCAGGGGCCGAGAGCGGGAGGACGCTGATATTGAAGTGCTGCTCTGCGTTTATACCGCGACGGGGCAATGCGTGGTTGAACGCATCAAGCAGTTGCCGGGTGCCGAATGGACGGTGAATGACGCGCTCAAACGCGGTATTGATCAGGCGGAACGGATTGCCGGAGGTGAGTCCGGCCGACTGCCCTGTGCTGACGCTCACGTGCACGACGACGATTGAGTGGCTCCGCGATCTTGAATGTGGGAGCTGGCTTGCCTGCGATGACGGCCTGACAGCCGGCGCCTATCTTCCTGATCCCAAACGATCCAAATGTGGGAGCGGGCTTGCTCGCGAAGGCAGCCTGACAGCCGACGAGGATTTTGGTCCGACAGGCAAGCTTGGACCTCGGTGCGTCGGTTGGACAAGCGTCGGCTGCCCGGCCGTCACGGGAGCAAGCTCCCTCGCCATAGGGTGTAGCGTGCGGCAAAATAAAAAAGCCCGCACAGAGTGCGGGCAAGACAGGAGTTTTTACCAAGAGCCTGGAGTGAACAGACTCAGTATTAAGAAACAAAAGAAGCATAAGCAGTTTTATTTTTTTAATGCGAGGCCGACGAACGGTAGTGCAACAGCAAGTGCGTGATCGTCGTCATTAAAACATTAAAATTTCTGAACCTTCGTTCTGAGCAAATAACAAAAAAATCAGAAGGAGAGGTTATGAAAAATTCTTTATATGTCATCGAATACGAATACCACCACGAGCCTAAGTCTTTCATTATAAGAGCGGAGGTGATGAATAACGCAGAGGCGTGGCATTGGGCCTGTTGCGATGCAGGCATTGGCATTATTCCCAGGTCGCGTAATGAAAAGATCAAACGCATCAGTAAACCGCTGGCCGAGCGCTACGGTCTTGAGAATGTAAGATGGCGCCCGTCTGGGAGTATCCCGTTTATTGCAAAGCCTTATGTGCCGCCGCCACCCGAATGAATGTATTTTTAATGGACGGTGTCCATGCGGGTGGCGGTAGGGGCGAGGCGCGTGTTTACTGTTGTTTGCGTCGCTCCTGCAACATGCACAACTTTTGCACGCTGCGTTGAAGTGCCTCTTTCATCAGGTCGGCTGCATAGTGTTGCTTGCAGGCCGGGCAGAGCATGTCAGAGGCCGACGACACCAGAAAGTCGGGGTCATCCAGCGTCGATTCGTAGGGTTGTTTGCATTGCAGGCAACTTCGGTTCGCTTGTAGATGGATCACATCGATTCCTCCCTGAATGAACGGCCACTCTCGATTAAGAAATGGGCGTTTTCAACTGCTAAAAAGGAAGAATTCAAACAAGCGATTAGTTGATGTTTTAATGCCAGTATCGAGAGGCGGCGGGGCGGGGATGACGCTTGGACGGCTGCCGATGTTTTAGAACCCTGGCGGGTTTATCGACAGGCGCGTCCTCACTCTCGGCTCTGTGGGTTCAGCTGTTGGGTTTTCTGCTGCGGGTTTTTTGCCCGGCGGCGGTCGCCTGGCGCTTTGATCGGTCCGGGTTGGGCGGGGTGACGCTACTTTCTATCGAGCCTGCCAGGCCGTCAGTCGGCGGGGTTGTCAGCTCCTCCCTGGCTTGTAGCCAGTGCACGAAATCCTGACCGTCAGGCTTCCCTTGCTGTTCCCAAATGCGGTACGCGGTGAGTCGGATCGTTTCTTCGTCCATTGTGAGGCTCCCCTATTGAATAAAAGGTGCTAGGAGTGAATGAAGCTGCTCACGAACTCCGCCTTGATCACGGGCAGTTCGATCCCATGGATCAAGCCGGCGGTCAGCGCTTGTTGCGGATCAAGAATGCGGGGCGCGGCGATCAGGTACTTTTCGGTCTCCAGTTTTTCGACGGCATCGGCGGTGCGCTCGGCCACGATGCGTGCGTACAACTGCAAGTCGTAATCGAGGCTCATCGCGTATTCGGACATGCGCGAATGGTCAACCGCGCCTTGCACATGCCAGTGGAAGGGGTGGAACAGGAATTTGCTGTGCTTGCAGGCGGTCCTGCGCTCACCAGCCAGAAAGATGATATTGCCCATTGATTCCACTGTGCCGAGGTTATGGGTATGCACCGGAATCGGCAGGGACAATAAAAAGTTGTACATCGTAAAGCCGTAGCTGCATTCACCACCCATGGTGGCGATATTCAGTACCAGGCCCTGGGCATCTTGTTGTACGGCCAACGAGGCTTTTTCAATCAGTTGGCTGCACGTAGAAGCGGTGACCGGTGCGGTGAAGTTGATAATGTGTAAAGGCATGGTGTCCCTCATCAATGAAAGCAGGGGAGCACGGCTCCCCTGCATCAAGCACATCAGCTTTTGCGTCCGCCGCCGTGGCTGTGTTCGCCACCTTTACGCCCGGCTTCGGAAGCTTGTTCACGGTCGTTGGCAAAATTGCCGCCACTGTTCTGGCCGCCTTTGCTGCCCGCCTCGGCGGCGCGTTCGGGGTCATTCTTGAAATTGCCCCCGCTGTTCTGGCCGCCTTTGCTGCCGGCTTCAGCGGCGCGCTCGGGATCATTCTTGAAGTTCCCGCCACTGTTTTGGCCACCTTTGCTGCCGATCTCCTGATAGAACTCTTTGTCATGGGACGCAGAAGTGGCCTCGCCGCCTTTTTTACCGGCTTCGTTGACGCTCATGTTGCCTTGCTTGTCTTGAGTAGTCATGTTCAGTTACCTCGTCGTTATGTCGGTAATGTAACGTTCACTTCGATTGTGCTGGAAACGTGCACTTGGTCGCGTGCATCAAGCTGCACGATTACAAGTGCCTTTCACACAAGGGTGGCGTTTTAGATACACTTATCGTGGCTTCGGCTTGTTCAACAAGTTGCTGATGTTCGTAACACGCAGACGTATTAGAACGCAGGCCAGTCCTTGCTTTAGTTTGCACTTCTACAATCGGCCTGCGAGCTGGCTCGCCGCGCTGATTATCAATGGACGCACGCATGATCAATGCCCTTTGTTAACAAACGGAACAGCGGTACTGCCCGTGTGGTCAGGACTTACGCCCCCCACCATGACTGTTCTGGCCGCCTTTACGCCCGGCTTCCGCGGCTTTCTCGCGGTCGTTGGCGAAATTGCCGCCAGAGGCCTGTCCACCTTTCTTTCCCGCCTCTGATGCTTTTTCGCGATCGTTGGCAAAGTTTCCAGGGTTTTTATTGCTCGTCGTCATAACAATACTCCCAGTTTTGAAATGTCGTTTCGCTAGTTGCCCGTTTATGCAACGGACATCTTTTCTGATAAGGGAAAGTGCGCAGATGTTTTGAAATTTTTTAAAAAGGGCGATGAACGGTAGAGTGGCAGATTAAACTTGTACAAGTAGGCTCAGAAAGTGCCGCTTCGTATAAGTTTTTCTGCGTCGATTGATATTGAATTAATAGCGACCTTAACGGTTGGTTTAGCATTCAATACCCTGTTTTGATAGTGGTCATTAAAGGCGCTGGCTCCTCTGGCCGGCGCTCAGCCGCACACTCTGTTGCTGCAGCCCGCACAGACTGCTTGTATGCTGGCACTCTGGAACCGGTTGCCCCTGTGAGTACCGACGTTCGAATGATGGCTGGATGGAAACCGGACTTCCTTAAGGTGCTGACGTGAAGCGTGATACCCGTCTTGTGATGCTCTTGCTGTTGGTGATCGGCTGTTCCCTGACTTCGCTGACGATTTGGAAAGTCCTGTCTTCCCGCGACCGTGCGCTGGCGGAAGTGGACGTGCATGGCTTGAACCTGACCCAGGCCCTTAACACCTATACCGAAGGCATCGTGCGGCAAAGCTCGTTGCTGTTGCTGGGGTTGGTGGAGCGCCTGGAAACCGAAGGCAGTGGCCCGGTGCAAATCCAGCGCATCAGTACGCTGATCAACCGACAGCAGCCGCTGATGCCGCAGCTCAGCGGCATCACCATTTATGATCATCAGGGCCGGTGGCTGCTGTCTTCCAATCGTGCGATTCCGGAGGGCGCCAATAGCAGTGATCGGGCCTATTTCATCCACCATCGCGACGATCCGAGCGCTGAACCTTTTATTGGCCCGCCGATTCAAAGCCGCGCCAACCATGAATGGGTGGTGACCATCAGCCGCCGTTTCAACGACGCGGCCGGCAACTTCGCTGGCGTGGTCGCTGTGACCCTGGGGGTGGAAAACTTTCTGCGGGTATTCGGCAAACTCGATGTGGGCCAGGAGGGCGCCATCGGCCTGTCCTACGCCGACGGCACGTTGCTGGTGCGTTACCCCTTCCGCGAGCAGGACATGGGCCGCAACTTTTCCACCTCGCCTATTTATTCCAAGTACCTCGTCGACCAGCCTGTGGGCACTGCGGCCTATACCTCCAGCCTGGACGGGGTAGAGCGACTCTATGCCTTTCGCAAAAGCGAAACCCTGCCGCTGATCACCACGGTCGCGTTGGGCAAGCACGAAGCCCTCGCGGCGTGGCGCATCGAGGCGGCACTGTCAGCGGTCGTGGTGGCGGGGCTGCTGGGGCTGACGGGGCTGATCGGCTGGTTTCTGATCCTGGATATCCGCAGGCGTACGGCGGCGGAAGAGGCGTTGCGTGTCGCCCAGCAACAGTTGCTCGACTCCAATCGGCAGTTGGCACTCTTGGCGAAGAAGGACGCGCTGACCGGCCTCGCCAACCGCCGCTGTTTTGATGAAACGCTGGCCGTGGAAGCGCGTCGGGCGCAGCGCGAAGGTACGTCGCTGGCATTGCTGATGCTCGATATCGACCATTTCAAACGCTTTAACGATGCCTTTGGTCACGTCGCGGGAGATGCGTGCTTGCAGGCAGTCAGCACGTTATTGGAAACGTGCGTGCGGCGCCCGTCGGACCTGGTGGCGCGCTATGGCGGAGAAGAAATGGCGATCATCCTGCCCGCGACTGACAGCACAGGCGCTGCGGTGGTCGCGCAACGCATTCTTTCGCGCCTACAGCAGGAGAACATCACACACCCAGGCAGCCCCTTCGGGCGCGTGAGCGTGAGTATCGGCGTTGCGACGGGCATGGGCTCACGGCTGGAGCCGGTGTTGGGTTTGGTCGAGGCGGCCGATGCAGCGCTTTACGGTGCGAAGGCGGCGGGGCGCAATGGGTTCAACGTGCATCCTGCGCACGTGACGTCGAGCGGCTGAAACGGCTTTTACCTGGGTATGCGCGGCTCACATCCCAAGCGTCGGGATCATGAGTTCGCCGCACTCCATCAGTTGGCCAGCGGTGACTTGCAACTGCGGGGTGGGTTTGGCCGCATAGCCTGCGATGAAGCCGGCACTGAGCAGTGCCAGGCAGAGGACGGCTTTTTTCACAAGCATGCGCAGGGTCTCAATCGGTTCAAAAGGGTGAACCACAGATTGCGCATTCGAGAAAAGGTTCCCGCCCGCGCAGAAGGCACCTTATGGAGCTCAGCGAATGAACCTGACGTACACACGTTCAGGGTCGTTATCGTCCAGATTCTCGATCTGCCCGCTGGGAATAAAGCCGGCTTTCGTCAGCAGGGCCTGGGACGCGCCGTTGGAGGCATTGGTCGATGCGAACAGCTTGGGCGTCTTGCAGGCTGCTTCGGCCGCTGACAGCAGACGAAGGGCGACGCCTTGGCGCTGGTACAGCGGTGAAACCACCACCAGCGCAATAAACCCATGGTTGAAAAAGTCGTGGGTGAGCACCAGGTAGCCGGCGCACACGTTAGCGTCGGCGGCTACCAAGCATTGCTGGCGAACCACGGCGTCATAGATAAACACACGACGGCTGGCATGCTCGGTTGCGTAGGCATCCAGTGCGACCAAGGCATGCACATCGTCGGGGGTGGCTTGGCGGATCAGCCAGTGTGGGGCAGCGGGGGGCAGAAGGTATTCAGCCATGGTCGTTAAGCATCCTCTGTTTAAACACTTCATTACCCCTCGAGCTTGATTACATCGTCACGACAGCGAACGCGCCGCCTTATCGATAGCATATCGTCCGCGGCAACTGATGCTCAATCAGGTCTTGGACGCAGGCCAGGCGAGCAGCCCGGTGGGCTATGAAAGCGCCTCGCAATTGAGCCGCGAATACAAGCGACTGTTTGGCGCGCCGCCCTTACGGGATATCCGGCGTATGCGTGATGGGGCGTATACGGCTCAATAACGGCTGATGGCAGCCACGCCGGCTTTTAGTCCCAGTCCTATTTGTTTCTTTTTTGGCGCTGATAAGCTTTTTCCCTGAAGAAATAGTCTCGGGAAATTCCTTGTCATGATCCTAAATGTCGCCGTGCCCAACGAGTTCAGCGCGTTACGTGTAATCACGCTGGCATCCGATGCGGCGTGCGCACATCGGCTTGCATCCGCCTTGAGTGGCTTGGGCGTTCTGCCTCTGGCCAACGTCGACTCGCTGGATGCGCTGCAAGCGTGGCTGGATGATTATCCGGTCGATGTCATCGTGTGTGAAATTCGCCCTGAATGCGGCGATGGCTTGATGTTGCCGAGCTTGCTCAAGGCTCGTCACGAGTCAGGCAAACTGGCCCAGTTTCCAGGCATTTTCTGGATGGGCGAAACCACGCTGGGCGCGCCGGGTGGGGCCGCTGACGGTGCACGTACGTCTGTACGTGAAAGGTCGGCCAAGCCGCTGTGGGTCAAGTACATGGGTGGAGTCGCGGTCAGCGCCCTGGAGTCCCATGCCCGTTTGGCGAGGGCGGCGGGCATTTTCGTCGAGATCGTGCGCGAAGGCGGTACTCTGGACCTGGGCGATGCATTGCGCGCCACGGTATTGACCCGCGTGCAACCCGACCCCTCGCTACGCAAAAACACCTTCGACGCCTTGGCCGAAGATGAGGTGATCCATGCGCTGACGACAGGCGACGGGCTGCGCTTTGTGTTTCAACCGCAGTTCGAATTGCTCAGCCGGCGCATTGTGGGGGCCGAAGCGTTGGTGCGCTGGAAGCACCCACGCTTTGGTGAAGTACCGCCTTCGGTACTGATGCCTTTGGTCAACCGCCTGGGCCTGGATTTGCTGTTGTTCAGCCTGGTGGAGATGTGGACGATCAAGGTCATGCTGTCGCTCAAACGCGCGAACATCCAGATTCCCATCGCCGTGAATGCTTCAGCCAAGACGATTTGTACGTCCAACTTCGCCGATCGCCTGGCGGCCAGAATGCGCCAGGCAGAGCTGCCCAATCGCCTGCTCAAGATCGAGCTGACCGAAGACGTCCCCGAACCCAATGAGCTGCACCTGTCGGCTTCGTTAACTGCGATTCGGGCCAAGGGTTTCCAGGTGTCGATGGACGATTTCGGTACCGGGGCGGCAACCTTCGCCTTACTGGCAAACCTGTCGTTTGACGAGATGAAAATCGATGGCTCGTTTGTCCGGGGTGTCGAACAGCATTCCTCGTCGCGCAATGTCATCGCCGGCATCGTCAACTGGGCGCGGCTGCTCAACCTGAGCCTGGTGGCGGAGGGGATCGAGGATGAGTCGACGATCCCGTTGCTGCACCGTTTGGGCTGCCGGGTTGGACAAGGCTATGCCTTGGCGCGGCCGATGGAAATCGATGCCTTCCTGAACTTTGTGACCCAACAGAACAGCAACGGCGCCTCGGCAATTGAGTGAGCCATACGCTTTTAAGAGCAGTCTGATATTCATCGGGGCGCCATTACATTAAGTTGCGCATCGTCTGATTTTTCAAATGTTCAGTGCTTTTGAATATCCTGCTGCTGAGGCGTAGTCGCTCGGCTGGCGAACTGTGCGCTTGAAAAGTCGAGAACTAACTAACAGTCGATAAGTTTCGGTTCTCGTCTTTTTGCTCGTTATAAAGAGTGTTCCTTGATCTATGAAACGTTTACACATTGCTTTGCTGGATGATCATGCAATTGTACGACATGGTTTAGTCAATCGACTGGTACAGGAACCGGACTTTGAAGTGGTCGGCGTGTATAGCCGTAGCCGTGATCTGATGGCTGGGCTGGCGACCGAACCGGCTGAGATATTGCTGCTCGATTTTGTGCTCGGCCCCTGCGAGCTGGATGGTATTTCGTTGATTCGCGCGCTGCGCGTGAAGTTTCCAACCTGCCGGATCCTGATCTTTTCGACGCACCACGATGCGGCGACGGCAATTCTGGCGTTACGGGTGGGCGCACGCGGGTTTCTGGGCAAGGGCGAGGACATGGAGCAGTTGATCTGCGCAGTCCGCCTGGTGGCCTCGGGCGCGGTGTACTTGAGCCCGGACATGGCCTACCGCGTGGCGGAAGCTACCGCCGTGAGCTATGACGGCGAGGCCAAAGGCCGGGATGAAGCCCTGCGCTTTGTCAGCCTTTCTGCGCGCGAGCAGGAGGTGATCCGGTGTTACCTGGCCGGCATGACCATCACGGAAATCGCCGAGAAATTCCACCGCAGTATCAAAACCATCAGCTCGCAAAAAGCCTCCGCATTTCGCAAGTTGGGGGTGATGTCGAACAATGAGTTATTCAGGATCAGGCATATTATCGAAGGGGTTTGAGCGGCACGAATTCATCTGCTGTGCGCGTGTCATTTTGCGGCTATTGCATATACTCATGTGCGTATTAGACGTTGTATCGATGAGTTATCCCTGTATTTCGACGGTGCGGTGCGCGCCGGGCCGAGAGGGTACGATCACGATGAAAACCATACGCATTGCGTTATTGGATGACCACGCGGTCGTTCGGCACGGCCTTGCCAATACGTTGGCGGCCGAAGCGAACTTTGAAGTGGTTGGCATTTATGAAAAAAGCCGCGACTTGATTGCCGGCCTTGTTACGGCACCTGCAGACTTACTGCTCCTGGATTTCTCTCTTAATCCCAATGAGTTGGACGGTGTATCACTGATCCGCGCGTTACGCGTCAAATTTCCAAACTGCCATATTCTGATCTTGTCCAGCCATCATGACCCGGCGACAGTGGGCCTGGCCATGCGAGTGGGGGCTCGTGGTTTTGTGGGTAAGGGCGAAGACATGAGCCAGCTGGTGAAAGCGATTCGCAAAGTCGCAGCGGGCGCTGTGTATTTGAACACCGATATGACCTATCGCTTGGCGGAAACGGTCACGGGTGAGACGCGTGAAAGCACCAGCGAGGAGCGCGATGCGCTGGCCTTGGCGGAATTGACGAGCCGCGAGCAGGAAGTCATTCGCTGTTATCTGGCAGGTATGACCGTGAGTGAAATTGCCGAAAAATTCAATCGCAGCATCAAAACCATCAGCACGCAAAAAACGTCTGCATTCCGCAAGCTTGGGGTGACGTCTAACAATGAGCTGTTCAAGCTCAACAAGATCATCGGTACTCCATGAAAAGGGCGCTGTGTGCCATCGCGTTATGTGGCTTGATGGTAGTGCCTGCTGTACGGGCCGGGCCGGTCGTGCTGAGTGCAGAGCAGAAGGATTGGGTTCAGACGCATCCAGTATTACGGGTCGGCGTGGTCGAAGACCTGTTGCCCTTCGAATACATCAGCGACGCAGTCGTGCGCGGGCGGTCGATAGAGTATTTGCAATTGGTCACGGCCGCGACCGGCCTTCAGTTCACGTTCGTACCTGGAAAGACGCTGGCCGAGCGCGAGAAAATGTTGCTGGAAGGCCAGGTTGACCTGCTGTCGTCTTATTTACGCTTCAGGTCTGAACCTACTACCAAGGGGCTTCGAACGCTTGCCTACGAATCGACCTCACCTGTCATTGTGACGCGGGTTGAGAGCCCAGACGCTTTCGATCTTGATCAACTGCAAGGCAAAACCATCGCGATACCCACCAATGTGGCGTATTACGAGCAAATCTTTCGGCGCAAGGGCGTGCAGGCCAATTTCAAAAAAAGCGCTTCGGCCCTGGAGATACTGACCAGCGTTGAAGACGGCAGCGCCGACGCGGCAATCGCGTCAGCCATCTTTCTAACGCCTTATCTGTATCAACGGTTCCAGGGCATTCTGGAAGTATCCGGTGTGCTCGGCAGCCAGGTGCTGGATGTGAGTATGGCGACCCGTACAGACCAGGTCATGCTGTATTCAATACTGGAGAAGGTGTTCGCCTCCATCACCGTCGAGCAACGCAACCGGCTGTATGGGCGCTGGTACCAGGATCTGGACCTGAATGTTCCATCGCTGCCCAGTATCGCCGCCCATTATTTGCATGTGTTGATCCTTGGCGCGCTCGTGCTGGTCAGCCTGTGCGCACTGCTGTATCGAGGCCAGCGTCAACGGCGCCTGGCGGTGCGTAACGAGCAGGAAAAAACCATGTTTCTGGCGGTGATGGGGCATGAAATCCGATCACCGATGAACGCAGTGCTGGCGGCAATGGAATTGCTCGGGCACACCCGGCTCAACCAGCAGCAGCGCCATTTGGCCCATCTGGCTAACAGTGGTGCCAACGCCTTGGGGCGGCTGCTGGATGATGTTTTGGACAGGCCCGGCTCAATTGCCAAACCGCCAAGGCTGGCTGTCGAGGCAATCGACATTGAGGCATTGGTTCAAGGTGTAGTCGGGTTGCATCGACTGCGGGCGCGGGAAAAACACCTGAGCTTGAACTGCCATATTCAGGCGCAGTTGCCCTTGTTATTGCTAGACAGCTCCCGGCTCACGCAGATTTTTCATAACTTGCTATCCAACGCCATCAAGTTTACCGATACGGGCGGTATCGACATCGACGTAGCGTTAGCGGTGTCAGCGGACGGCACCGCGCAATTGCAGATTGAGGTTCGCGACAGTGGAGTCGGTATTTCAGACGCAGCGCAGGCCGCCCTGTTTCGCCCTTATGCCCAGGCCCGAGAGTCTTCCCGGCGCACAGGGGGCACCGGGTTGGGCCTGATGATCTGTCGGCAACTGGTGGGTTTGATGCAGGGGACGTTGACGCTGACGAGCGAGCAGGGCTCAGGCACGACAGTGGCTATCCGCTTACCGGTGAGCATCGGCGAGGAGCCACCGGTCTTGATGCCGCAAGCGGCACCCTCAGCCCTGCCAACCGTAAGCGGCCTGCAGATTCTGGTGGTGGAAGATACCTATGCGAACCAGGAGGTTTTGCGTGCGCAGATCAGTGCATTCGGCTGCCAGCCAGTGATCGCTGCCGACGCCGCGCAAGCCTGGCCGCTGTTCAGGGCAACCGTATACGACCTGGTGCTGATGGACTGTGATTTGCCCGATGAAGACGGTTATGGCCTGGTGCGCAGGTTGCGCGCCCTGGAAATACAACTGGGGCGCACACGCAGCCCGATTATCGCGATCTCTGCCCTGACCGGCGACCGTCATCTTCAACGCTGTATCGAGGCGGGCATGGACGCGACGCTGAGCAAACCCATACGCCTTGGGCAGTTGTGCGAGGTCATTGAGCGCTGGTGCGGGATCAAGCTGGCCGCACCCAGTACCAGCTTGATGGCGCCTTTGCTGGATCAAGCCGCAATCAACCGTGAAATGGCCGGTGACCTGGCAAACCTGGTCAAAGCCGTCGCCCTGTGCGACCGCGAATCGGCTCAACACGTGGCTCATCGATTGCACGGTGCGGCGTTGATCATGGAGTGGTCGGCATTGGCGCAGGCCGCCGAGTACATGGAGCGTCTGCTGTATGGCCAAACGGAGTGGGGGCCGGTGCACGCCCAAGCCCTGCGGCCGTTGTTGCAGCAGTGGGCCGCGTTGAGCGGCGATACAGCGCTCGACATACTGCCGGCGACGCGTGCGCAGCGGACGGCCCGCTGATGAGGCGCCTGCTGCTGGTACTGGCATTGGTGTGCCTTCCGGCGTCGGCAGGCGTGTACGCCAGTTCGCCACCGATGACGTTGACGCAGCAGGAGGTGGACTGGATCGCTGCTCATCCGGTGCTCCGTGTGGGGGTGTTCGAGGACCTGCTGCCTTTCGAATACATGAGCGGCGGCCAATTGCGCGGTCTATCAGCCAAATATCTGAGGCTGATCGGCCTGCGTACCGGCCTGCATTTCGAGCCGGTGCTGACCACCACGCGCAGTGCGCGCAAGGAGATGCTGATCAGCGGTGAGGTGGACATATTGTCCACTCGACGTCGTTCCGACGACCCGGCCCAGGATCGTGGGATGCTTTACACCCTACCCTACAACACCAGTTCGACGATCCTAGTCAGTCGTTTTGGTGATCAGCCCCTAGCGAATCTAGAGCAGTTGGCCCATAAACGATTGGCCATGTTGGGGCGCGAAGTCTATGGCGCCTTCTTGCGCGAAGAGGCGCCAGGGGTCACGCTCATCGCCGCTCAGAACGCGGTCGACATGATGGCGATGGTCAAGGACGGCAAGGCGGACGCTGCTATCGCTTCGGAGTGGTTGTTGATCCCGTATCTTTCCCGCCAGTACCAGGGCGTATTGCAGATATCCGGCGTGGTGCCCCAATTGCACACCGGCGTCAGCATGGCGGTGCGTGACAGCGATGAAATCCTGCTGTCGATCCTGGAGAAGGCATTGGCCTCCATCACCGGGGATGAGCGCAAGGCGATCTTCGATGCCTGGTTTGCCGACATGAACCTGGATATCCCGACCATCAGGTCCATCGCCGAACATTACGCGGGTGAGTTGTGGCTGTTGCTGGCCATTGTGCTGCTGCTCATTACGCTGGTGTGGCAAAGCCGGGTCCAGCGGCGGCGCGTCGTGCAGCGCGAGCGCGAGAAGGCGATGTTCCTGGCGGTCATGAGCCATGAAGTCCGCTCACCCATGAACGCGGTGCTGGCGGCGGTTGAGCTGCTTGAGCACACGCCACTGGACGAACAACAGCGGCACTTCACCGACCTGGCCAATACCGGCGCCAATACCTTGCTGCGCCTGGTCGACGATGTGCTGGATATCTCCAAGATGGAGGCCGGGCAATTGCAGCTCAATCTTGAGCCGGTGGATCTGTGGTCATTGCTGCAACAGCAGGTGGATGATTACCGAGTCTATGCCGAGGAAAAGGGGCTGACGCTGACATTGACCGGTCAACGCCCCGTTGCTTCAGCATTGGTTGATGACCAGCGGGTGGCCCAGGTGCTGCGTAACCTGATATCCAACGCCATCAAGTTCACCGAGCACGGCCGGGTCGAGGTGCAATTGCTGTCGCCGGACACTCAGCCGGGGGCCAGTTCAGACGTGTTGATGCGTGTGGTCGACACCGGCATTGGTTTGTCCGACCAGGCGCAAGCTGCTCTGTTTCGGCCCTATGCCCGCGCCAGGCAATCATTCAAGCGCAGTGGCGGCACCGGTTTGGGGCTGGTGATCTGTCGCCGTTTGGTGAAGTTGATGCACGGCGAGCTGACCTTGAGTAGCGTCCCGGGGAGCGGCACCCAGGTCGAAGTGAGGTTGCCCGCCGAGTGGGCTGGAGCGCTTGAGCCGCCTGTGCGGGCAGCAGATCCTGATGCGGCGTCCAGGGAGGTTTCATTATGGGTGCTGGTGTCGGGAGGCGAATATACCGATCAGCAAGCAGTGCAGGCATTGCTTCGAGGTTTTGGCCTGGGCGTACGGCTGGCGGCCAAGGGTGACGAGACGCTGGCGCTCTTCAATCAGCACAGGGTCGATCTGGTACTGATCGATGAGCATCAGGCGTTCAACCTGAGCGGCCCTATGCGCGACGTGGAGCGCCAACAACAGCGCGGGCATTGTCCAATCATTGCGATGTCGCAGGTAACAGGTAATGACTATCTTGAACGCTGTTTTGAGGCCGGCCTGGACGGGGTGCTGAGCAAGCCGGTGCGTCAGGACAAATTGCAGCAAATGATCGAGCTGTGGTGCGATCAGGTCCTGATACCAGCGGCGCAGGTACACAGCGCCTCAGGGCAGGAGCGGGAAGGGCGGCAAGAAGCGCTGCGCCAGGATCTGAACCGTCTGTTCAGCGCTGTTGCCCTGCGTGATCGCCCGGTTGCCCTGCAGGCGGCGCATCGGCTAAAGGGGGCTGCACAGACGGTAGGCTGGACTGCGATAGCGGCCGGCGCCGAAGGGATCGAGTCGTTGTTGCGCGATGAAGTGAACTGGCCAACCGTAGCGGTTGCGGATCAACTCAATCTTATGGCGCAAGACTGGGCTGCGGCCGTTTATTGAATAACGCGTCTTGCCTCGACAGCCTGGTTTTTAGGACCACTCCTATAGACGAAGTAGTGACCCTCCCAACAAATAACATAAGTTGAAGTACGTAAGTTTTTGCCGAGCGAAACAGACGTTAATTGTTGAAAATATTGAGTGGCTTAGTTGTTTTTAGGAGCACTCCTATATTGGGTGTTGCGCGGACTCCCTACACTTCACTGCGCAACAACACAGAAGTTATCCAGCACCGGAAACTTCTTCACTTACCTGGTATATCGCTCTCTCGGAGTTACTCATGAATTATAAAGCCCGCGTCCTCGCTGCATTGGTCGCCGCAACCGCCACCTCAGCTGCCATGGCTTCGGATGGCACCATCAATTTCAACGGTGAACTGAAGGCCGAGACCTGCCAGGTTGCAGTGAATGGGGCGGCCGGCTCGGCAGGCACTACCGTCACGCTGCCGACTATCTCCACTGCCTCGTTGACCTCGTCTGGCCAAGTGGCCGGCCAGACCGGTTTCAGCATTCAGTTGAGCAAATGCTCGGCAGCGCTGAAAACCGCAGCTGCGTTCTTTGAAGCCGGCGGTTCGGTTGATCCGGCCAGCGGCAACTTGAAGAACATCGGCGGCGGTGCTACCAAGGTTCAACTGCAACTGATCGACGCATCCAATGGCAAGTCCATCAAAGCCGGTGACACCGCACAAGTGGCTTCCACCAGCCGTATCGCCATCGACGCCACCGCACTCAGCGCAGACCTGCCGTACGCTGTTCAATACTACGCCCAAGCCGCGACCACGCCGGGCACCGTTATCAGCAACGTGACTTACTCCATCAATTATCAGTAAGTCGCCGGTAATGACTACACGCCCTGTTGAATAGTTAAAGGGCGTGTTTTCGGGGCGGCATTGGGACTACGTCATGCCTTGCATACTTCCATTTAAACAAATGCTTCTGGCAAGTCTTGTGGCAATTGGGTGTTCCCAGGCGCTGGCAGGTGTGGTGATCACCGGCACCCGCGTGATCTACCCGGCAGACCAGAAAGAAGTCACAGTAAAACTCAATAACAACGGTACTCAACCCGCGTTGATGCAAGCGTGGATTGATACCGGCAGTGTGGAGTCCACGCCCACCAGCTCCAAGGCGCCGTTTCTGCTTTCGCCTCCGGTGGCGCGTATCGACCCGACCAAGGGCCAAAGCCTGCGCGTATTGTTTACCGGGGCAGCGCTGCCCCAGGACAAGGAGTCGGTGTTCTGGCTCAACGTGCTGGAAATACCACCCAAACCTGAGGCCGGGGCAGACCTGAATACTCTGCAAATGGCCTTCCGTTCGCGGATCAAATTGTTCTACCGCCCGACGGGCCTTGCAGGCACCGCCAGCGAAGCGATCGAGCAGGTGCAATGGCAACTGGTGACGGCCCGCGATGGCCAGGGCCTGGCTCTGCGAGCGTTCAATCCATCGGCTTTTCACGTATCGCTGGTTGAGCTGGACTTGGTGTCTGGCAGTCAGCGCGCGCGCAGTGAGGACGGCATGGTGGGCCCGGGTCAAACCCGGCAATTCCCGCTGCCGACGCTTAAAACCCGACCAGCCCCAGGCGCACAGGTGGAGTTCAGCGCAATCAACGATTACGGCGCGCTGATCCCGACTCGGACAGCACTCAAGCCCTGAACCATTCCTGACGTCTTTACCCGCGAGTCATTTATGCAGACCTCTTCCCGCTCCAGGCCGCCCCTGGGGGCGCAGCCTCGCTTCGCCCTGAATCCGCTCACCCGCTTGATACTCAAGGTATTGGCCGCCGCGCCATGCGCCTGGGGGGGCCACGCCGCGTTGGCGCAAGAGGTGCAGTTCAACGATGCATTCCTGCCGGAAGACTCACGCAATCTTGACCTCGGCAAATACCAGGCCGGCAACCCGGTGACCCCGGGGCAGTACCGTGCGGACGTTATGCTCAACGGCCAGTTGAACAGTCGCCAGGACATTCGTATCGAGGCTCAGCCCGACGGCAGCAAGCCGGTGGTGTGCATGGATCATGGCCTGCTTGAGCGCCAGGGCGTGAACATCGCCAAACTGTCACCCGAAGCCAGCCTGGCGCTTGAGGGTCCAGGCTGCACGGCGTTGGGCAGTTTGATTCAGGGCGCCAGTGCGAACTTCTCCCCGGAGAACCAGGCACTTGACCTCAGCATCCCTCAGGCGGCCTTGAAGCGTAACTCGCGTGGCTATGTCAGCCCTGAACTGTGGGACCGTGGCGTCACTGCAGGGATGCTCAGTTATAACTTCAATGCCAATCGCAACCGCACCCGCAGCGGCACCAATGACTCGGCGTTCCTGGGGCTCAATGCAGGCCTCAATCTGGGCGACTGGCGCTTGCGTCACAATGCCTCGATGAGCTGGCAATCGCGCAACGGTAGCCAGTACCAGGCGTTGGACAGCTACGCGCAACGCGATATCACTGCGCTGAAAAGCCAGCTGACTGTAGGTGAGTCCAACACCAGCGGTGAGATCTTCGACACCTTGTCTTATCGCGGCGTACAGTTGGCCAGTGATGACCGCATGTTGCCCGACTCCATGCGCGGATATGCGCCGGTTATCCGTGGCATCGCCCGCACCAATGCGCGTGTCACCATTCGCCAGGCCGGCAACGTGCTGCTGGAAACCACGGTCGCCCCCGGCGCCTTCGTCATCGACGACCTGTACTCCACCGGCTACGGAGGCGACCTCAACGTGAGCGTGGCCGAGGCGGACGGTACCGAACAAAACTTTATCGTGCCCTACGCCTCGGTCAGCCAGTTGCTGCGCCCTGGCACCTCGCGTTTCAGTGTCACCGCCGGGGAAACCCGCAACAACTTCGTTGACGAGCAGACGCGCCTTTTGCAAGGCACGCTGCAATATGGTCTGAACAACACCTTCACCGGGTTTGGCGGTGTGCAATCAAGCGATGACTACGCGGCCATCCTCACAGGCGTAGCGTTCGGCACGCCGATTGGCGCGATGGCGGTGGACGTGACGCACGCCCAGACCGATCTGGCTGCCGGCCGGGCGAAGGGGCAGAGCATGCGCCTGTCCTACAGCAAGAACATCCTCAGTACCGGCAGTAACTTTTCGGTAGCGGCCTATCGTTTTTCTACCCGTGACTACCTGGACTTCAGCAATGCCGTGCAGCTGCTCGATGCCGAGAAAAACGGTTGGGACACCAGCGAGTTCGGCCGCCCGCGCAGCCGCTTGTCAGTCACCGCCGACCAAAGCTTCGGGCCCTGGGGTCAGGTGTCGATCAGCGGCTATGCCCAGAACTACTGGAACCAGCAGGGCAGCGACGTGCAGTACCAGTTCAGCTACAGCAAGCAGTTCAACCGGGTGAGTTTCAGCCTGAACGCTAACCGCAGCCGGATGGGCCTGGGCGATATGGAAAACAGTTTTCTGCTGACCATGAGCATGCCCCTGGGATTCGGCGGCCCGGGCTATGGGCCGCAAGTGACGGCACAGCTGGGCCGGGACCCCCGAGGCCATTACAGCGAGCAGGCGGGTATCAGCGGCACCGCCGGCGAGGACCGCCAGTACGGCTACGGCGCCACCTTCGGCCATGACGGTGGCAGCAATACCAAGAGCGCAGCCCTCAACGGCCAGTATACCGGCGCCCGCGCCATGCTCAGTGCCGCCCTGGGCCGGGGCGATGGCTATACCAGCGCGTCGGTGGGCGCCAGCGGCACGGTGGTAGCCCATGTCGACGGGGTGACCATGACGCCTTATCGCGGTGAAACCATGGCCGTGGTCAGCGCCCCAGGCGCCGAGGGCGCGAAGGTCTCCGGCTACCCGGGCCTGAGGCTCGACGGCAGCGGCAACGCCGTGGTGCCCTACCTGCGCCCGTACGAATTGAACGAGGTGGCGATCGACCCGATCGGCAGCTCCCTGGACGTAGAGCTAAGTGAAACCAGCCAACAGACCGCGCCGCGTGCCGGTGCCGTTGTGCACCTCAAATACGCCACCAACCAGGGCCGCGCGGTGCTGCTCAATGTGCGCCTGGACGACGGCAGCAGCCTGCCGTTCGGCGCGGGCGTGACCGATGGCGAGGGTGCCACCGTGGGCGTGGTCGGGCAGGGCGGTCAACTGTATGCGCGGATCAAACCCGAAACGCGCCGTTTGCTGGTCAACTGGGGCAGCCAGGCGCAGCAGCAGTGCGCCCTGACGATCCCGCCGGGCCCCGGCGATGGGCAACAGCTGCAACAAGTAGACGCCGTGTGTGCGGCCGGCAAACAGGTCGCTGACAGCGTGCGGCCCAACACCCAGCAAAAGGTAGCGTTATGAACATCGGCTCTTTGATCAAACTGGGGGGGCTGGGCTTGGCCTTGTGGGCGTCGGCCGGCACGGCCATGGCAGTCACCTGTTCCTATATGGACGGTACCCGGCCTGCCGTGGGCTCAATGCCGTTGCAGATCTCGGCGATCACCGTCGGGCGGGATGTGCCGGTGGGCACTGAGGTCTACCGTCAAAAGTTCAGCATGGCCTCAGGTCAGGCGGTGAAGTTGGAGTGCCTTGTCGCGCCGTTTCAGCAGTGGACCGACCTTATCGTTGAATCCAGCCAGGCTCTGGCCAATGTAACCAGTGGCACCTATGCCAATAAAGTCTACAGAACCAGCATCCCCGGATTGGGCGTTGCTTTCAACAGCAACGGTGGCCTGCTGCCCAGGCAAAGCGCCAAGGCATGGACCTCGTGTTCGGCGGGTTTCAGATGCATCGTGCCTTTTGACGGGCCTTCGAACTTTGAACTGATCTTGATTAAGATCGGCGAGGTGACGCCAGGTGTGCTGGTGGGCAGTACATTGCCGATCGTGAGCCTGTTCGGCAATTTCGGCGACGCCAGAATGAGCGGCTTCAGGATGGGCATTTCCGGGAGCATCCAGATTGTCTCGCGCACCTGCATCACACCGGATGTCTCGGTACCGATGGGCACCCACCTGGTCAACAAATTCACTGGCCTCAACAGTTCCACCGGCTGGACGGACTTCTCCATTGCGCTAAATGACTGCCCGGCGTTCAACGGCATATTCTCCGCCGCGGGTCCCGGCTGGATTTCGCAAGGTGGTAACTCACCCTCAGGCACCGGCACCAGCGGAACCCGCGTCAACAACACACTGCAATACCGCATCGACCCGGCTCGGACTGCCATCAATGCAAGCAACGGCATCCTGAGCCTCGACCCGAGCACCGCCGGCAACGCGCCTGCTGCGACTGGCGTCGGCATTCAGGTCGCCACCAGTAACGGCGTTGCCCTGCCGCTGGCAAGCAACCAAAACACGGGCCTGACCCTCAGGAGCACCGAAAGCAGTTATGCCATCCCACTGCGAGCGCGCTACCTGCAAACCGGGGCCAAGGTCACGCCGGGGCCGGCGAATGCGTCGGCAACCTTCACGATCATTTATCAGTGAGCGGTGGGAACATGACCAATAAAGCGCTACGCATTCTGATTGCCGATGGGCAGCATTTCTACCGCTTGAAAATCGAACGGGCGTTGAACCAGCTGGGCTATTACCGCATCGCGCCGATACACCGGCTGGATGAAGTATTGAGTGCAGTGGATTTCGGCGATACGCCGCTGGATGTGCTGATCATCAATGCCGCCCTGGCGCACAGCGTCAAATTCGATTTGCTCTGGTTCATCAGGGACAACCCACAGATTCGTCATGTGTTGATCTATGGCCAGAGCGAACGCGCTTCGCCCGCGCTTGCGTGGTGCCATGCGCCCAACGTGCTGACCAGCACGGCGCCGTTGCCTGATCTGCAAGCGCTGGAGGCGTTTATGAGAAAGGTTGATGGCAAGGCTGGTTGGGATAATCAGGGCAATGGGTCAAATAAGCCATCGGGCGCTAAGCACATCACTTTTTGAAGGTGACCTGTGTGTTCGTCCCGATGCTCTCTGAGTACGATAAAGCTGTGCTTTTTGTTGATGCTCTGGTGCGACAAACAGCGCCGCCAGAGTGTCTTCATATACGCAACTGAAACCCAGTGTTGAGAGTGCTCAGAAGGGTGACCGGCAATGTTGTGGGAAAGGGATACGGCGCGTTCAATTGGACGCAACGCTGAACGCGCCATTGGGGACAGCCATGTCTGATCACACCATCACGACAACGAACGCGCCGCCCTATCGATAAACGCAGCGACCTCTACCGGCCTGGACGCCAGGGAGGCGTGGCTGGCATCCAGGGTGATGGTTTCCCGGGTGCCTAGGCGTTTGGCCATGCGCACCTGGTTATCGGGATGGATCATGCGGTCCTGGCTCGAAATCTGGTACCAGGACGGTTTGTTCTTCCACGCCGGGTTGCTGATCACATCGCCAAAGGTGCTCGCTAGCGGAGCCTTTTGGGTGACGCCCATGACTTGACCTTCTTGCTGGGGCAGGTCCTGGCAGAAGCTGTCGTGGAACTGTTCAGGCTTGACCCACAGATAACCGTCGCTATCAGGCGCCAGGTTGGGGGCGGCTTCTGGCAGATGTTCCTGGGTGATGCCGCCTGGGCTTTCGCCGTCATCCGGGGCGAATGCCGCGATGTACACCAGGCCTGCGACATTCGGTTCATTACCCGCCTGAGTGATGACGGCGCCGCCATAGGAATGCCCCACCAACAACACCGGGCCTTTGATTTGCGCAACCATCTTGCGGGTACGCTCGGCATCGTCGGCCAGCGAGGTCAGCGGCATCTCCACCGCATGCAAATCGGTATAGCCCTTTTTGTGCAGCTCGATAATCACCCGGTTCCAGTGCGCCGCACCGCCCCAAAAACCATGGACCAAGACAATTGCCGGTTTCCCACTCATGTGTAAGTTCCTTGTGCGTTGATGAGGTGATGCTATCGCCCGCCAAAGGGCGGCGTTATGGATAACACAGTTATGGGTGCGATGGCGCGCGCGGGGGGTACGTTCGTCGGCCTGATTGCTGTCGTTGTTTAGAAATGTTTATGTGATTCAATGGTCATCTCGGCTTGCGCAGGAAGCGCATCAGCCGAGGCCATTTTGATCTTTCAAGAAATTCATCCCAAGGAGTAACACCATGCAAGGAAGCACATCGTTCAAGTACCTGGCGTTTTCGTTGATCCCATTGATGGCCGCCTGTACCACACCCTCGCGTCAGTCCGCCGTCCTCCCTGCGCCACCTTTGTCGTTCGATAACTGTGCGGTTGGTTGCCCCACCGGTGGCAGCCCGGTGACGTTGAACCGCCAGGCCTACACGTTGAACAACAACGGCTCGACCAAGTTTGCCAACTGGGTCTCCTACAAGATCACTAAGACCACTGCCGCCAGCGGGCGCTCCCGTGACTGGCGCACCGACCCGGATATTCCAGCCGGGGAAACCCTGGACCCGGTGGATTACAACGGCGCCAACGTCGCGCTCAAAATCGACCGTGGGCATCAGGCCAACCTGGCTTCGATGGCCGGGGTGGCCGATTGGCAAACGCTCAACTACTTGTCGAACATCACCCCGCAAAAGGCCGAGCTCAACCAGGGGCCCTGGGCGCGCCTGGAAGACCAGGAGCGCAACCTCAGCAAGGAACCAGGCGTCGATCAGGTGTATGTGGCCACCGGGCCGCTGTATGAGCATTTTGTCGGCTCGTTGCCGGGCACGAACAAAGTGCACACCATCCCCAGTGGCTATTGGAAAATCATTGTGGTCGGCAGTTCGCCGGAAACGGGCCTGTACGCCTCATTCGTGATGAACCAGGAAACCCCCAAGGGCGCAGATTTTTGTGATTACCAGGTCACTGTGGATCACATCGAGGAGCGCTCGGGGCTGACGTTCTGGAGCACCTTGCCGCAAGCGATGCAAGCCACGCTGAAGGCCAGGCAGGGCCAGTTGCCGAGTCGGATCGGCTGTAACCGAACCAAAGCCTGACGCCTAGTCGGCACACACCAACGAGGGCCTGCGGCTGTTGTTCTTGCCCAGGCGCTCATGCGTGGCGACGTCTGTGGCCTGTTCACGCAGTGCTTCTTCGAGCACTTGCAGATGCTTGGAAAGGATTTTCACCGACCCACTCGGGTTGGCGGGGTCGAAGGGGATGCGGCCATTGGCAATCAGCACCATGGCCAGTTCCCAGGCGCGTTGTGAGTCGTTCATGACAGGGGTTTCCTTCTTCAGCGTGATCGATATAGAGCTGTGACCCGCTTCAAACACCCCGGTATCAACTGGGTTGCTGCCGAAATTTCGATCACTTCAACGCTTCAGTTGCGCCGAAACCATCATCTTTTTAGATGGTGGCCGCGAAGTGTCGAAAGAATGAACCTGAGCGGCGCGGTGGTCACCTAATCCGTATGAATCGGTCGTTTCCCATTCAATGATCCGAGGGGCAACCATGGACTCTGTACTGCGGGCTGTGGCGATTTACCTGGTGCTGCTGGTGCTGTTCAAAGTTGCCGGCAGGCGCACGCTGGCCGAGCTCACCACTTTTGACCTGGTGTTGTTGATGGTCATCGGCGAAGCCACCCAACAGGCGTTGCTGGGCGAAGATTTCTCGATGACCAACGCCGTGCTGGTCATCGCCACCCTCATTGCCATCGACATTGGCTTCTCGCTGGCCAAGCAGCGTTCAGCCTGGTTCGCACGGGTGCTCGATGGCGGGCCGACGGTGCTGGTCGAGCAAGGCCGGGTGCTGCATAAACGGCTCAAGCATGCGCGCCTGGACGAGGGCGACATTCTTGAGGCGGCCCGGTCCACCCAAGGGCTTGTCGAACTCAAGCAGATCCGCTTCGCGATTCTTGAGCGCAACGGCAAGATTTCGGTGATCCCGTTTGAATAAAACGCGGCCCCATTCGTCAGCCAAGGGGCTATTTTTTGAACGCCAGCGCTTCTGTTCCAGACAGATAGATCATGGGCGGACGAATTCTGCTTTCGTCACGCCGATAACACACACTTGCCAACAGGTGAACAATCATGAAGAAGCTTTATATGTGCGTGGGCCTGTGCAGCGCGTTCCTGCTGCACGGCTGTTTTGACAACGCTGACAACGCCACTAAAGACAACAACAGTGGCACCCAGTCGTCGGTGCAGATGCAGGAAGGCAAGGCGGACGAGAGCAAATAGAGCGGCCTGCCAGCCGCCGCTTATATCATTGATGCTCATTGCCGAATGTGGGAGCTAGCTTGCCTGCGATAGCGGTGGTTCAGTTAACGATGCAGTGACTGACAGTCCGCCTTCGCGGGCAAGCCTGCTCCCACAGGGGACCTGTGCCAGGCGCTGATTTTGTGGGCAATGCATGGCCAGTGTGGGAGCTGGCTTGCCTGCGAATGCATCGACTCGGTTTACCTGAGGAACCGAGGTGTTTGCATCGCAGGCAAGCCAGCTCCCACCGTTGATCGCGACCGATCAGCGCATATGCAGGATGATAGGGCTACTGCTCGCCGGGTCGGTATGCCCACGCAACTTGCCCACGGCCTTTTCATCGACCGCGCCGCCGTGGTTGCCCCAGGTGCCGCGCACGTAGCTCAGCACGTCGGCGATTTCCTGGTCGGACAATTGCTCACGAAACGCGGGCATGCGGTAGGCGTCTGGCATCCCGGCGGTGACCACGCGTTGTGAGCCGTTGAGGGTGATGTTGATCGCGGAGGCGTTTTCCGTGGCCAGGGCCGAGGTGGCGCCGGCCAGGGGCGGCATCCAGTCGGGCTGGCCTTTGCCGTCGAGCCCATGGCAGGAGGCGCAGCGGGTCGCGTAAATATGGGCGCCAGGAGCATCCTGGCGCGCTGTTGCCACTTGATACTGCCAAGGGCTGCCGTCACGCTGCGGGTCGCCGGGCAGTGACTTGAGGTAGCGAGCGATCGCGGCCAGGTCATCGTCCTGCATGAACTGCGTGGAGTTGTTGAAGGCTTCGGTCATCGAGCCATAGACCACGGCATGCTGGTTGCGACCGGTCTTGAGGAACTGCACGATCTGTTCCTCACTCCAGCGCCCCAGGCCGGTGTTGTGGTCCTGGCGCAAGCTGGGGGCGTACCAGCCGTCGAGCAGGGCACCGGCCAGGAATGGCGCGCCGGATTCGTCCAGGGCCTTTTCGTTGAACGCCAGCCCCCGTGGCGTGTGGCAACTGCCGCAGTGGCCCGGGCCTTGGACGATATAGGCGCCCCGGTTCCACAGTGCGTCCTGGCCGGGCTTGGCGGCATAGGTCGCGGTCGGTGCAAACACACCGTTCCACAGGGCGATGGGCCAACGCAGGTTGAGCGGCCAGGGAATGTCGCTGGGGATATTAGGCTGGTTGGCCGGTTGCACGCCTTTCATGAAAAATGCGTACAGCGCCTGGATGTCATCGTCGCTGAGCTTCACATAAGACGGGTAGGGCATGGCCGGGTAGAGCCGTCGCCCGCCCGGTGCTACGCCGTGGCGTACGGCGCGGTCGAAGTCGGCCAGGCTATAGGCACCGATGCCATGCTCACGGTCGGGGGTGATGTTGGTGGCATGGATCGCCCCCAGCGGAGTGGCCATTTCCAGGCCACCAGCGAATGGCTGCTTGCCGGCCAGGCTGTGGCAGGCCACGCAGTCACTCACGCGCGCGACGTATTCGCCGCGACTGACCAACGCGGGGTCGAAGCTCGTGGCCTGTTGCTGTTCAAAAGGCGAGGCAGGCTCGCGGGTGACATACCAGGCCAGCAGGCCGGCGGCGACCACGCAGGGCAGCACCAGCCACCCTGCGGTTCTTGCGAATCGGCGGTTATTCATGGGCATTCCCTGTCGGTTAGCTGAAGGTGTAACGGCTCAAAGGCAGACTGCGGATGCGTTGGCCGGTCAGCTGCGCCACGGCATTCGCCACGGCGGGGGCCACAGCCGGCAACGGCGGTTCGCCGATACCGCCCATTTTTTCTCCGCTCTCCACGATCTTCACGTGGACCTGCGCCATACGCGAAGGCGGCAGCACCGGATAAAGGTCGTAGTTGCGCGCCCGTGGCTTGCCATCCACGTACACCGCTTCCTCCAACAAGGTTTGCGACAGGCCCAAGGCCACGGCACCGTTGACCTGCGCCTCTACAATCGCCGGGTTGACGATGCTGCCCGGGTCAATCGCTTCCCAGATGTGATGAACCTTGACCTGGCCGTTCTCGATCGACACCTCGGCCACCACCGCTGCATGGGAGCCAAACGGCGAGGCCATGGCTACGCCGCGTGCACGGCGGGTGCCGTCTTCGGCGGTGTAGGGCCCACGCTTCCAACCGCCAGACAGCTCGGCGGCCGCTTGCAGCAGGGTGGTCAGGCGCGGGTTGTCGCGCAGCAGGTGCAGGCGCAGTTCATAGGGATCATGGCCGCCTTTGTCGGCCAGTTCGTCCAGGAAGGCTTCGTAGAAAAAGTCATTGAGCGAGTTACCCACCGAGCGCCAGTAACCGAGCATAGCCGGACCTTTGACGTAGATCTGCGCAATGCGTTTGTTGGGGATCGCATAGCTCTTGCCCGACAAGCCTTCCAGGGCAGTAGGGTCGATAGCGTCGCCCTGTTTGCCGGCGATGGCTTCGGTGGGGCCTTCGGTGGCGCTGACCGCTTCGATGGCTACGGGCAGGCCTTTGTCATCCAGTGCGGCGCGGAACTTGACCACTGCGACGGGGCGCAATACATCGCGCACGAATTCTTCTTCACGGCTCCAGATCAGCTTGATCGGCCGGCCCACCGCCTTGGCCAACGCAATGGCTTGCGGGTAAGGGTTTGCCGAGTCATACAGGAAATGCCGGCCGAAAAAGCCGCCCAGCAGCGGTGAGTGCAGGGTGATTTGCTCAGTGCTCAGGCCGGTGCGCTTGGCGATGTCGGCACGGAACATATCCGGCGCCTGGTTAGGCAGCCACACCTCCAGCGTGCCGTCGGGGTTAAAGCGTGCCAGGGCTGAAGGCGGTTCCAGCTGGGCATGGTTGAGGTACTGGTTGTGGTAGGTGGCTTCGACGCGGGTTTTGGCGCTGGCCAGTGCGCCGGCCACATCGCCTTCGTTTTCGTCATCGCGGGCCGGGCCTTGCTGGGCGGCGAGGAAGTCGCGGTACTTGTCGCTGGAAAAATCCGCCGGCATCGCCCGCACGGTGGAGTCGGCGGCGGCTTCAAGCCATTCGACCTGGATGGCTTCGACGGCCCGCTTGGCATGCCACCAACGCTCGGCTACCACGGCCACGGCGCCGGGCAGGGTGTGAACCGAATGCACGCCTTTCATGGCTTGCACCTGCGCCTGGTTGCGCAGGCTGCCCACGGTCATGCCCAGGCGTGGCGCATGCTGGACGGCAGCGTGGAGCATGCCGTCGATTTTCAGGTCGATGGTGTACTGCGCCTTGCCGGTGGATTTGTCATAGGCATCCAGGCGCTTGACCGGTTTGCCGATCCAGCGGAACTGGCTCGGGTCGCGCAGGGTAATGCTGGCCGGGTCGGGCACCGGCATATCCAGGGCGGCACCTGCCAGTTCGCCGTAGCCCAGGGAGCGGCCGGAAGCGGCGTGCACCACGCGACCGGGCTGGGTGGTCAGCTCGCTGAGCGGTACGCGCAGTTGCTCGGCGCCGGCTTGCATCAGCATCGCGCGGGCGAGGGCGCCGAGGCGGCGCATGGTCGGGTAGCTCATGCGCACCGACATACTGCCGCCGGTGATGCGCAGGCCATTTTCCATCACCACATAGGCTTCGCCGGGCGGGGCCGCTTCGACAATGAACGTGGCCGGGTCGGCATCCAATTCTTCACCGACGATCTGCGCCATGGCGGTGTGAGTGCCTTGGCCGCCTTCCATGAAGGGGCTGAGCAGGCGCACGCTGCCGTCGGGGCGAATTTCCAGGAAGGCGGGTACTTGAGTGCCGCGTTCAGCGGCGGCGCCGGTCGCGGCTTGCACGCGGGAGGTGCCCAGTGGCAAGCCGAAACCGATCACCAACGCGCCCACCGCGGTGCTGGCCAGGAAGCGGCGACGGGACAGGTTGATCGGTTCGCCCAGGGTCACGCCGGGAATGATCTCGTTGGTGTTCATCAGGCGGTCTCCTTCCCGGCGGCCAAGGCATCCATGGCGGCATGGATCGCGTTGTAGGTGCCGCAACGGCAGAGGTTGACCATCGCCGCGTCGATCTGCGCCTTGGTCGGCGCGGGGGTGTGCTTGAGCAGCGCGGTGGCCGCCATCACCTGCCCGGACTGGCAGTAACCGCATTGCGCTACTTGATGTTCGACCCAGGCCGCCACCACACGCTTGCCCACGTCATCGGCCTCGACGGCCTCGATGGTGGTGATCTCGCGACCGACCACGCCGGCCACGGGCGTCACGCAGGCGCGCACCACATTGCCGTCCACCAGCACCGAACAGGCGCCGCACTGGGCCAGGCCGCAGCCGTATTTAGTGCCGGTCATGCCCAGGTTATCGCGGATCACCCACAACAACGGGGTGTCGGCTTCGGCATCGACCTGATAGGCCTTTTGGTTGATACGTAATTCCATGCGGGCTCACCTGCTGATCATCGGTTGGTGGTGCTGAGTTCTTATAGGAGCGGTGCGACTGGAAGTCGCCCATCGTCGAACTCTAGACCAACGCGCAAGGGCTATCTATCCGATTGCCCTCAAGTTCAGAGGATCAGGCAAGTATTTGACAGGATTAGGCCTGCGCTCCCATCTATTGGAACCCGCCCGACAGCTGCGCCTTCAAGTAGGCTACCAACGCATTCACCGATTTGGGCACATGGGGTGAGTAGGGCCGAATGAGGTAAATCTCATCGGCAAACGCGCCTTTGAGTGTCCAGTCCTTCAACACCTGCACCACTTTGCCAGCGGCCAGCGCCGCCTGGGCGCTGAAGTCCGGTAGCAGGGCGATGCCCAGGTGGTTGAGTGCGGCGTCGCGCAAGGCTTCGCTGTTATTAGTGGCGAAGCTGCCGGCGATAGGCACGGTGAGGCGCTCGAGGGGCTGGCTGCCGCGTTCAAAGGTCCAGGCGGGCTGGTCGGTGCCGCGTGGGTAAAACAGGCAGTTGTGGGCCGACAGGTCGCCCGGCTCGAGGGGGTCACCGTGGTGTTGCAGGTAGTCATGGGTGGCGACCAGTACCGAGTTGGTGTCGCACAGCTTCCAGGCCACGTGGGTTTCGGGCACCTGGAAGCCGTGGCGCACCGCCAGGTCGTAACCCTCGGCGGCCAATGAGCTCAAGGCATCGGAGACGTCCAATTGGATACGCACCTGAGGGTACAGCTGCAAAAAGCCGGACAGGTGCGGCACCAGTTGTTGCCGGGCGAACGCCACGGGGGCGGTCAGGCGCAGCAGCCCGCGTATTTCCCCGACCGAGTCGCGCACCGAGGAAAAACTGCGGGCGATCTGCGCGTAGGCGCTGCGTACTTCGCGGGTCAACGACAGCCCCGCATCGGTCAGCCGCACGCTGCGGGTGGTGCGCGTCACCAGCCGCGTGCCGGTGGCCTTTTCCAGGTCGGAAATGCGCTGGCTCACCGCCGATTTACTCACCCCCAGGCGCGCGGCGGCAGCGGTGTAGGTGCCTTGTTCCTCCAGCACTGACAGCCAGTGAATGTGGGTCCACAACCCTTCGATCTCAGCCTTTTCCATGGGTGTATTGTTCGCATATAAGGACAATAAGTTCTGGATTCTGCTCTGGTTCGGAACAAAGCGAAAGCCTATCGTGTGGACCAACGCCACCCATCTGGATCGACTGCCATGACTGCAACCATCGAGCACTACATCAACGACCAGCGCGTCAGCCGCGATGACCGTTATCAGGACGTCTACAACCCGGCCACCGGTGAAGTCACCGCCCGTGTGGCCCTGGCCAGCCGCCAGACCGTGGCCGAAGCCGTCGCCGCCGCCCAGGCTGCGTTTGCCGGCTGGGCCGACACCCCGCCGATCCGTCGCGCCCGCGTGTTGTTCCAATACCTGCACCTGCTGCGCGAACGCAAGGACGACCTGGCGCGCATCATCGTCGCCGAGCACGGCAAGGTGTTCACCGATGCCCAGGGCGAAGTCGACCGTGGCATCGACATTCTCGAATTTGCCTGCGGCATTCCCAACCTGCTCAAGGGCGAACACTCCGACCAGGTCTCCCGTGGCATGGACAACTGGACGATGCGCCAGCCGCTGGGCGTGGTCGCCGGCGTGACGCCGTTCAACTTCCCGGTGATGGTACCGATGTGGATGTACCCCATCGCTATTGCGGCGGGTAACACCTTTATCCTCAAGCCCAGCCCGACTGACCCGAGCGCGTCGCTGTTCATGGCCGAGTTGCTGCATGAAGCCGGCCTGCCCAAGGGCGTGTTCAATGTGGTGCAGGGTGATAAAGAGTCGGTGGACGCGCTGATCGAACACCCGGACGTCAAGGCCGTGAGCTTCGTCGGCTCCACGCCGATTGCCCAATACATCTACGAGAGCGGCGCCCGCAACGGCAAGCGCGTGCAAGGCCTGGGCGGGGCGAAAAACCATATGGTGGTGATGCCCGACGCCGATATCGAACGCACCGTGGATGCGCTGATGGGCGCCGCCTACGGCAGTGCCGGCGAGCGCTGCATGGCGATCTCGGTGGCGGTGCTGGTGGGTGATGTGGGCGACAAAGTGATCGCCGCTTTGACCGAACGCGCCAAGTTGCTGCGCATCACCGATGGCCGCGATCTCAAAGCCGAGATGGGCCCGATCGTGTCGCGGGCCGCGCTGGAACGCATCAGTGGCTACATTGAGCAGGGTGTACACGCCGGCGCGCAGTTGCTGCTCGATGGCCGTGACTACGTGCCCACCGAACCCGGCCTGGAAAACGGCTTCTGGCTCGGCGCGACCTTGTTCGACCACGTGACCCAGGACATGAGCATCTACCGCGAAGAAATCTTCGGCCCGGTGTTGGCCTGTGTGCGCGTCAACGACTTTGCCGAAGCGGTGAAGCTGGTCAACGACCACGAGTTTGGCAACGGCGTCAGTTGCTTCACTCGCGATGGCAACATTGCTCGTGAGTTTGCGCGGCGTATCGAGGTGGGCATGGTCGGTATCAACGTGCCGATCCCGGTGCCCATGGCCTGGCACGGGTTTGGTGGCTGGAAGAAGAGCCTGTTCGGTGACATGCATGCCTACGGCACCGAGGGCGTGCGCTTCTACACCAAGCAGAAGTCGATCATGCAGCGCTGGTCGGAGAGCATCGAGCAGGGCGCGGAGTTTGCAATGCCGGTGTCCAAGTAAGGTTTAAGCTGTGCTGCTGGATCTGATGTGGGAAGGCTCAAGCCCTCCCACATTTTTTTTGCCTGTTGACGGTTAAACACATAAAAGTCCAGTATGGAATTATAAGTACAAAATAGCTGCTGCACGTTTTTCTTCACTCTTGCCAAACCAACAACAACTTGCGAGAACCCCTCCATGAAGAAACGCTATCTCCTTCCCGCCCTGGCCCTGAGCCTGTTTGCTTCCAGCCACCTGCTGGCCGCCGAGAAAACCCTGCGTATCGGTATCGAGGCGGCTTACCCCCCGTTCGCCTCCAAGACCGGCGACGGCAAGATCGTCGGTTTCGACTACGACATTGGCAACGCCCTGTGTGCGCAAATGAAGGTCAAGTGCGTGTGGATCGAAGGGGAGTTCGACGGGCTGATTCCGTCCCTCAAGGTCAAGAAGATCGACATGGCGTTGTCGTCCATGACCATCAACGAAGACCGCAAGAAGTCGGTGGATTTCACCCACAAGTACTACTTCACCTCGTCGCGCCTGGTGATGAAGGACGGCGCCGTGGTGGATGACCAGTACGCCAGCCTCAAGGGCAAGAACGTCGGTGTACAGCGCGCCACCACCACCGACCGCTATGCCACCGAGGTGTTCGAACCCAAGGGCATCAACGTCAAGCGCTACAGCAATAACGAAGAAATCTACATGGACCTGGCAGCGGGGCGTCTGGATGCGATCTTTGCCGACACCATCCCCCTGAGCGACTTCCTGTCGATGCCGCGCGGGCAGGGTTATGCCTTTGTCGGCCCGGAGCTCAAGGACCCGAAATACGTGGGTGAGGGGGCCGGCATTGCAGTACGCAAGGGCAATGGCGAGTTGGTCAGCGAATTGAATGCGGCGATCGACGGCATTCGCGCCAGTGGCGAATACCAGAAGATTTCACAGCAGTACTTCAAGGCCGATATCTACGGCGACTGATGCAAAGACGCGGTCAATGTGGGAGCTGTCGAGCTTTAGCGAGGCTGCGAAAGCGGTGGGTCAGGTGATGCAAATGTTGACCTTGCCGGCCCCTTCGCAGCCTCGCCGGGGCTCGACAGCTCCCACAGGGAATCGGCGCCGTGGTCAGAAAGGGCTCAACCCTTGAGTTCCTTCAAGTGCTTGTAGACCGTCGCTCGCCCCATGCCCAGCACATTGGCCACATAGTTGGAGGCGCTCTTGCCCTTGAATGCGCCTTCGGCATGCAGCGCCAGCACCAGTTCGCGTTTGTGGTCGCGGGTCAACAGGTTCAGGCTCAACTGACGCTCGCGCAGCCAGGCATGCAGGAAGGTGTTGATGCGTTCCTGCCAGTCATCACGGAACAGCGCGTCCGGCTGTGCGATCAGCTTGCTTGGCGACAGGAATAAATCCAGCGCCGCCTTGGCTGTTTCGAACATTGAAATATTCAGGTTGATGCACAACACAGCCAGCCTGCGCCCTTTGTGGTCGTGCAGCACGGTGCTCAGGCTGCGGATTTTCTGGCCATCCCAGTTGAGCTTTTCGTAAGGGCCGATATTCACCTCGCTGACGTCACCGTCGAGCATGTCCTCCAGGGACGAGTCGTCACCCAGGCTGCGTTTGGACAGGTTATTGGCGATGTAATCCACGGTTTGCGTGCGCAGGTCATGCAGCACCACTTCTGCATGGGGAAAGAACAACGTGGCGATTGCATCGGCAATCGCGCGGAAGTTCTGCATGACCTTGTCTTGTTCGGCGGTGTTCATCAATGGGGCTCCAGGCGGACCGGGGAGAGCATACCAGCGTCCAGGCCGAACCGGGTCAGTGCCTCCGGCAGCGGTTCGCCGCGCACCAGGGCGGCGCTTGCCTGGCCCATGGCGGGTGAGGTCTGGATACCATAGCCGCCTTGCGCTGCCACCCAGAACAGTCCCGGTACTTGCGGGTCAAAGCCCGACAGTAAATCACCGTCCTGCACAAAACTGCGCAGTCCGGCCCAGGTGCGCGTGGGGCGGCGGATGGTCAGGGTGGTGGCTTCCTCGATCTGGTAAATGCCCATGGCAATATCCAGCTCTTCGGGTTGCACATCCTGGGGTTCTACCGGGTCGGCGTTGGCCGGCGAGCCGAGGAACATGCCGGCATCCGGTTTCATGTAGAACGCTTCGTCGAGGGCCACCAACATCGGCCAGTCGTGGCTGTCCATGCCCTCGGGACCAGCAAAGACAAAGGCCGAGCGGCGCTTGGGCTGCAAGCCGATGGACGCTGCGCCCGCCAGCCCGCCGATATGGTCGGCCCAGGCACCGGCGGCGTTGATGATGACCGGCGCGGTGAAGGTCGCATCCTGGGTGCGCACCTGCCACAAGCCATCGGCGTCGCGGCTCAAGCCCAGCACATGGCTGTCGGTGCGCACTTCGCCCTGGTTGCGGCGGATACCGCGCAGGTAGCCTTGATGCAGGGCGTCGGTGTCGATGTCACAGGCGGTAGGGTCGTAGATTGCCCCGTGGACTTTTTCACGGCGCAGGATCGGCAAGCGTGCACAGGCTTCATCGACCGTCAGGCGCTGCACCTGCGCCACGGTGGCCTTGGCGCTCAGGTACTGGCTGTCGAGTTCGGCCGGGTCACCGTTGAAATCCACGGTCATTTCGCCCCGGGGCGTCAGCAGTGGGTGTTCGCAAAAGCCTGCGGGTGGCTGGTCGAAGAAGGCCCGGCTGGCCAAGGTCAGCGCCCGCACTTGCGGGGTGCCATACGCGGCGGTGTAGAGCGCCGCCGAACGCCCGGTGGAGTGATAGGCCGGGTGATTTTCACGCTCCAGCACCAGAACCTTGCCGTGCTGCGACAACCAGAACCCGGTGGACGCGCCGGCGATGCCGCCGCCGATAATGATGAAGTCTGCCTGGTGCATAACACTCTCCTGATTAGCGTTGGCGTTGGTACAGGGCAGTAGCCAGTGCGATGTCTTCCAGGCCCAGGCCGATGGAGCGGAAAAAGACGTGACGATCGTAGTCGGGGCGTTGGGCCATGTCGCTGAACAATTCGGGCAGGTCGCCGACAATCGTACGTTTGTCCCAGCCGTGCCGCTCGCTGGCGATCAGCATCTCACCGGCCGAATCCGGGGTGGTCTGGCGGTAGTCGCAGAACACGTGCATCTGGTTAAGGCAGTGCGGCGGCACTTCATGGGCGCGTGGCGCGTTGGTGCTGATGGAGGTAATCAGCGCGGGTTTGCTCAGGCGCGAGGGGTCGATGACCGGCCCGGCGGAGGAGGTGCACAGCAGGATCACATCCGCGTCTTCCAGGGCGGCCTCACAGCTTGCGACGAGGCTCAGGCGCGGGTCCAGGCTGGCCAACTGCGCACGCGTTTCGGCGCTGGCGCTGCCCAGGCTTGGCGAGTACAGGCGGATTTGCTGCCAGTCGCGCAGGTTCTGCACATAATGCAGGTGCGCCTGGGCGACCTTGCCGCTGCCGATGATCGCCAGGCGTTGCGCCGCCGCCGGGGCAAGCGCATCTACCGCCAAGGCCGTGGTGGCGGCGGTGCGTGCGGTGGTCAATTCAGCAGCATCGCACAACAGCAACGGCTGGCCGCTGTGCATCGACATCAACAGGGTCCAGGCCGTCACCAGGGGGCCTTGTTCACGCACGATGTAGGGCGAAGTCTTGACCCCGTACACCCCGTCTTCGGCCAATACGCCCAGGTAGTTGATGAAGTCCCCGGCGCCATCGGGAAACGCCACCAGCTGTTGCGCCGGCTGCACCGCTTGCCCGGCAGCGAGGTCGCGGAACAGTTTGCGCAGGATCAAAGGCACGTCGACTTGAGCCAGCAAGGTACGGGCCTGGGCCTGGTCGATAACGAGGGGCGTCGTGGACATGGGGTTCTCCGGATAAACTAATTTGTCCATTATGGACTTTTAGTTTTTATCCGCAATAACCCGAGGGAAAAATGAGGCTTATGTGGGCTGTCCCCCCACCCATTGTAGGAGCGAGCTTGCTCGCGAAAAACGTCAACGATAACGCGTGCTTCCTGAAGAAACGCAGCGCCTGTGATTTTTTCGCGAGCAAGCTCGCTCCTACGGTCAGGCAGTGGCTTTGGTACCGGTCAGGCACTCGATGGAGCGATCTACCGTGGTCTTTGCAATTTCCAGCAAATGCCACACCGCCAGGATCTTCGCCCGTTCAGGGCTTCGCAGCAGCTCACCGCAATCGAGTGCCGTGGCAGAGGCGCTGTCGAGCAGGGCGTCTTCGAAGTGTAGTTCCTGTCTGAATATCAAGGAGTTGACACTTTTCGCGACTAAACAAAGGTGGCGGCTGTACGCAGGTTAGTCGACCGGACAGAACAGGAACCCGGCGCGCCCGAAGGCGCCCTGCGCACAGCCACCATAAAGCTTCATGGAGCATGCGCCTGTTCTCAAACCGGGCGACTAAACCCGATCACTGATTGGCAGTGATGGACCGCAGACTAGCCACCGATTCCAGCAGGCACAAGGCGGCAAGGATTGTCTAGGAAACGTCCTGCAATTTACAGGGACACCCCTTGCTGGCCCTTTACATACCATGACCAAATGCCAGTAATTCACTGGTTAGGAGAGTAAAGAAGTCCTTTGGGCCGTAATTAAAAATTGAACGTCATCGCTGAAAACACCATCCCTGCACTTCCGATACAGCTCAAACAGGACTTACCCCTGGTTAATACGCCTTGTGAAACGGCATCCGCAATTCCAAAGGGTGCAGAGGCGGTGGTTATATTGCCTGTTTTGTGCGCGATTTTATGAGCTTTATCCGCCATGCCGAGAGGCTGTAAGATTAGTTCATTTACTCTTGGCGAGGAGGTGTGGGTAAAAATACAATCAATTTTACTGTTTTGAATGTGCGCTTCATTGAGGATTTTAGTGGACTCTTTAAAGCCGGTTTCATGCATGTGCTCACCAAAAGACGTTAGTTGAAATTTTCCTTTTGCACTCGCAATGCGCGCAATGTCCGAATCGTTGCAGAAGGACTGCCAGTCCGGTAGAGGGATCGTACACAGATCACTTAAATCCGGCCGGTTGATAAAACTAAATGTGAAATTTTCGGGCGAGTCATTGCTGAGTATTGTAACGGTGACTGCCTCTCCCAAAGTGTACGTTGGAAATTTGTAAGTGAGCTCGGAGGCGGACTGTAACGCAAAATTGTGGATGGCAAAACTCCGTGGTGCCGTGACACCGAATTCCATGTTAATGATGGCCGCGTATCGAATAGTCTGTGCTTTCATCTTGTCATTGATAATATCCATGCTCGTCACCCACCCCATGCATGCGTCCACCACATCGTGGCTTCTGCATTGCAGGCCAAGGGCTTTGGCGATAAAGGTACTGTTTGCAGGCTCTATAAAACCACGGGAAATACTTGAGTAGAGCAGCAGGTCAATCTCTTTTTTGTCTATATTTGCTTGTTTCAGAGCCTCAACGAATGACGTTTCCATCAGGGTCATTGGCGATTCGTTTTCTGCTAGCCATTGCCTGGACTCCGTGCCATTTTTTTTGAGTAGTCTGTCAATGATCATGAGCGTATGCGGCAAATCGCCGTCAAAGTTTTTTTGGGAGTGCTCAGTCACTAGGTCGAGAACGTCCTGATTGGAAACATGCCGTGACGGAAGTGTTCCTGAAATGCCGATAATTTTCATGAGATATACCAGGCAGATGAACGAGTGTGAGGCTAGGTTTTAAGGGCGTTTAGAGCGGTGGGTCGGTTTTTAATGAGGGCTTTGAGTTAAGTCCGAACAGTTTTCGAATTGCTTTATCGAACAGACGCCTTGGTAACCAGCATTGGAGTAAGGGCAACTTGCAGCTCAACGGACCGCTGCGAACAACGAAAGGCGCGACTTCAGTCAACACGGCGCTTACTACGCGCCGGGCAAAGTCCTTCGCCGGCATCGCTCCCTGTTCCGAAATACGCGCACGGTCTTGTAGATGCTCCCGGAACGTAACGTATATGGAGTCGGCAGGTAAGATAACAATCTCTCTGGCATAGTCCCTGATGTTGGAAACAACCTTGCCGGGTTGCACCACGATGACGTCAATTCCAAAAGGTGTTAGTTCCATTCGCATCGCCTCTGAAAGGGCATGCAGCGCGGCCTTGCTTGCGCAATAAGCACCTGCGAAAGGTGTCACGACAACACCCGAGACGCTTCCGATGTTTACAATTCGGCCTCGTCCCCGCGATAGCATCAGCGGCAGGAATGCGCGCGCCACCTGCACGGGAGCAATGACATTGGTTTCGAATTGGCGCCGTAACGCCTCGGCTGGGAGATCGGCAACCGCGCCACCTTGGCCATAGCCGGCGTTATTGATCAATATATCCAGTCGTCCCTGTTCCTGAACGACTCTTTCAACCGCAGCCGCGATGCTTTGCGAGTCGGTAACGTCCAATGTCAGTACACGCAAACCACGGGCCGCCAAGGTGGCAAGCGCTGTGATGTCTCGTGCAGTCGCGTAGACGAGGTGGCCTCGTTCATGAAGCTCCGTCGCCAGCGCAAAGCCAATTCCGCTGGAGCAACCCGTAATCAGAATGATCAATCCCGGCGTTGCCATATTGAAGGTCCCTCTTCAATGTTACGTGCGCTTGCGGTTACTGCGTGCGCCATATTGCTCTGCAGTTGTGCGGTCTCAACCGTTCGGGCTGCAACCCTGTTGGGCTGTTGAATCATTGCGTTAAAACCGTTGGGCGTCACCTGTGAGAACTAACAGTTTTTCAGACTATTTTGCTGCCGGGTGGCATTAATCCACCGATACAGGGTTTTGGAATGCGGGCAAATGTTGGAGGAGGCAGAACCCCCTCCCACAGTGTTAATCGACTTTAGGCAGTGGCTTTTGTGCAGGTCAGGCACTCGATGGAGCGATCTACGGTGGTTTTTGCAATTTCCAGCAAATGCCACACGGCCAGGATCTTCGCCCGTTCAGGGCTTTGCAGCAGCTCACCGCAATCGAGTGCTGTGGCTGAAGCGCTGTCGAGCAGGCTGGCGGTGTAGAGCAGGGCGTCTTCGAAACTCAGGTCTTCGTTGACGCAGTGGAAGCCTTGGGTGGGCAGGTAGTGGTCGATGGCGCGGTTGAACGCGGCGCGGTCTTTTGCGGGATCGATGGGTGGGTCGGGTAGTACTTTATTCATGGTATAGCTCCGGAATGTTCATGGAGCCGACACGCTTCGCGACTAAACGTAGGGTGGCGGCTGTACGCAGGTTAGTCGACCGGTCCAGAGCATCCGGCGCACCCGAAGGTGCCCCGCGCACAGCCACCATAAAAACGTTATGGGACCAAACGCTTGCTCGAATCCGGGCGACTAAACCCGATCACTGATTTGGCAGTGACGGACCGCAGACTAGCCACCGATTCCAGCAGGCACAAGGCGGCAAGGATTGTCTAGGAAACGTCCTGCAATTTAAAGGGACACGCCTTGCTGGCCCTTTACAAACCATGACCAAATGCCACTAACCCAAGCGTGCAATACGATCAATGTGGGAGCTGGCTTGCCTGCGATGGCGGTGGGTCAGCTACCGTTTTACTGCTGACAGACCGCCATCGCAGGCAAGCCAGCTCCCACAGGTGATCGGTGGTGTTCTGGCGGACGAGTTATCGCCTGCCCGAGCGCGTACTCACGTCTACCCACACCGCCAGCACCAAAATGCTGCCCTTGACGATCATCTGCCAGTAGCTGTCCACATCCAGCATCGACATGCCGTTGTCCAGGCTGGTAATCACCAGCGCCCCCAGCAGCGCGCCATACACCGTGCCCGACCCACCCCGCATCGAAGTGCCGCCAATAAAGCACGCGGCGATGGCGTCGAGTTCGCCCATGTTGCCCGCCGACGGTGAGCCCGCCGCGAGGCGCGCGGTGTTGACCAGGCCGGCGAGGGCGCACATCACGCCCATGATGCCGAAGATCCACAGTTTCACCGCTTGCACATTGATGCCCGACAGCCGCGTGGCCTCCATATTGCTGCCCACCGCATACACCCGGCGGCCGAACACAGTCTGGTGCGTGACATAGCTGAACACCCCCAGCAGCGCCAGCAACAGCAGCACCGGCACGGGGATGCCGTCGTAGCGGTTGAGGGTGGTGACAAAGCCTGCGAGCACCGCGCCAATCAGCACCACGCGCAGTGCATCGCGCAGCCGTGAATGCGCGGCCAACCCATGCAGCGCACGGTTGCGCCGTTGTTTCCAGGTGAGGAACAGTGTCAGGGCAAACAACAATACGCCAAGCCCGATGCCGACGTTGTGGGGCAAATACCCCTGGCCCACATACACCAGCGACGGCGACACCGGCGCAATGGTGGTGCCGCCGGTAATCCCCAGCAGAATCCCGCGAAACGCCAACATTCCGCCCAGGCCGACGATGAACGAGGGGATGCGCAGGTAAGCGGTCATGTAGCCGTTGGCCAAGCCGATCATCAAGCCGCACAACGCCACCAGGCTCAGGTTGGCCAATAGCGGCACGTGATAGACCACATCCAGAATCGCCGCCAGCCCGCCCAACAGCCCGAGCAACGAGCCCACCGACAAGTCGATCTCGCCGCTGATAATCACCAGCACCATGCCGCACGCCAATATCCCGGTGATCGACATCTGCCGCAGCAGGTTGGAGAGGTTGCGCGGGGTGAGAAAACCACCCTCGGTCTGCCAACTGAAAAACAACCAGATGAACGCCACGGCGATCACCAGCGCGAGCATCTTGTAGCGGGTAAAAAGGTGTTTGACCTGATTCATCTACGCGGTCTTCCGATTGTTATTGTTTTGGCTGAGCGCAGCGGCGAGCACCTGTTCCTGGGTGAGCCCGTCATTGATGAAATCCCCGCGCAACTGGCCGTCACCAATTACCAGTACGCGGTTGGACACGCCGAGCACTTCGGCCAATTCCGAGGACACCATGATGATCGACACGCCTTCGGCCGCCAGTGCGCCCATCAGTTTGTAGATCTCGTACTTGGCCCCAACGTCCACGCCACGTGTAGGTTCGTCGAGGATCAGCACCTTGGGCTTGGTCATCAGCATTTTCGCCAGCACGGCCTTTTGCTGGTTGCCGCCTGAGAGGCTGGTGATCGGCAGCGACGGGCTGGCGGTCTTGAGGTGCATGCGGCTGATTTGCTGGTCGATGCTGCCCAGTTCGGCTTCGGCGTTGATGCGGGTCAGGTGCGCGTAGGTGTCCAGCACCGCCAGGGTGATGTTCTGGCCCACGCCCAGGTCGGGGATGATGCCTTGGCGCTTGCGATCTTCTGGGACCATGCACAGCCCGGCGCGGATCGACTTGAGCGGCGTGCGCGTGTCGATCACCTGACCCTCCAGCCACACCTCGGCGCTGTAGCGCCCGGGGTAGGCGCCGAACAGCGCCGACACCAACTCCGTGCGCCCGGCCCCCACCAAGCCGGCGATGCCAAGGATTTCACCGCGCCTGAGCACGAAGGAGATGTCGTCGACGCGCTTTCGCTTGGGGTTGTCGACGTCGTAGCAGGTGACGTTACGCGCCTCGAAAATTACCTCGCCCACCTCATGGGGCTCGGTGGGGTAGAGGTTGCTCATTTCGCGGCCGACCATCTGCGTGATGATCCGGGGGATGTCCATGTCTGCCATGGCGGTGGTCGCGATGTGCTTGCCGTCGCGAATTACTGCAATGGTGTCGCACACCGCCGCCACTTCATCGAGCTTGTGCGAGATATACACACAGGCCACACCCTTGGCCTTTAGGCCCCGGATAATGTCCAGCAGCACCTCGATTTCGCCACGGGTCAGGGCCGAGGAGGGCTCGTCAAGAATCAACAGGCGCGCCTGTTTGTTCAGCGCCTTGGCGATCTCCACCAATTGCTGGTAGCCGCCGCCATACTGCGACACCGGCAGCGCCACATTCATGTCCGGCACCTTGAGTTCACGCATCAACGCCTCGGCGCGGTGCAACATCGCCGGGTAGTTCATGCGCCCACCGGGCAGGGTCAGTTCGTGGCCCATGAAAATGTTCTCGGCCACCGACAGGTCGGGCACCAGGGTCAGTTCCTGATGAATGATGACAATCCCGGCGGCCTCGGTTTCGCGGATGGACTGGGCCTTGAGCGGCTGCCCATCCCAGAGGATTTCCCCCTCCCAGGTGCCGTGCGGGTAGACCGCCGACAGCACCTTCATCAAGGTGGATTTACCCGCACCGTTTTCACCGCACAGGCCCACACACTCCCCAGGTTTGACCTTGATGTCGATGCCGTTGAGGGCGTTGACACCGCCAAAGCTTTTGACGATGCCGTTCATTTGTAGCAGGTAATCGGCGGCCACGGTCATTGCCCGGCGATCTGCTCTTTGGTGTAGAAACCGTCCTTTTCCAACAGGTCGATGTTGGCTTTGGTCAACGGCGTCGGCGTAAGCAGGATGGTGTCGACCTTCTTGCTGCCATTGTCGTATTGCGAGCTGTAGGTCGGCTGTTCGCTGCGTGCCAACTGCACCGAAAGTTTGGCCGCTTCGGTGGCGATCAGCTTGAGCGGTTTGTACACGGTCATGGTCTGGGTGCCATCGATCACGCGCTTGATCGCCGCGAGGTCAGCGTCCTGGCCGGAGATCGGTACCTTGCCCGCCAGTTTCTGCGCGGCCAGGGCCTGGATCGCACCGCCGGCGGTGGCGTCGTTGGAGGCGACGATGGCGTCGATCTTGTTGTCGTTACGGGTCAGGGCGTTTTCGACAATGCTCAAGGCCTCGGTGGGGTTCCATTCCTTGACCCATTGCTGGCCGACGATCTTGATATCGCCTTTGTCGATGGCCGGTTGCAGCACCTTCATCTGACCTTCGCGCAGCACCTTGGCGTTGTTGTCCGTCGGCGCGCCGCCCAGCAGGAAGTAATTGCCCTTGGGCGCTGCTTGCAACACGCCGCTGGCCTGCATCTCGCCGACTTTTTCGTTATCGAAGGAAATATAGGCGTCGATGTCGGCATTGAGGATCAGGCGATCATAGGACACCACCTTGATCCCGGCTTTCTTGGCTTCGGCCACCGCATTGGTCAGCACCGTGGCGTTGAACGGCACGATCACGATCACATCGACGCCCCGGGAGACCAGGTTTTCGATCTGGGCAATCTGCTTCTGCTCGTTGGCATCGGCAGACTGCACGAACACCTTGGCATCGAGCTTCTGCGCGGCGGCAACAAAGTAATCACGGTCGCGGGACCAGCGCTCCAGGCGCAGGTCGTCGATGGAAAAACCGATTTTCGGGTGCGCAGGGTCGGCCATCACCGGCAGGGCGAGCAGTGCCAGGGCTGCGGCGAGCAGGGCAGGTTTGAATGACTTCATGGTGGTGCGTCCTTTTATTGTTGTTGGAAAGACACAGCGTGGTGCGGGTTGAACTGTAGAGCGTCACTCGACGCTCTGTGCAGAGATTTGTCGTGCAAATGTCACCGATAGATAAACCGATTCACAACGCCTTCAAGCATCTCCTGGCGCCCACTCACCGCCTGTGGGTCCAGCGCGTTGGCAAAGGCATGTTCAGCCAATGACTCCAGGCTGAACTCACCGGCCAACACCGCCTGGCCCAATGGTTGGCTCCAGCCGGCATAGCGCTGGTCCTTGAACTGCTGCAAGCGGTCGTCCTGCACCATCGCCGCCGCACGCTCCAACGCCAGGGCCAGCACATCCATGGCGGCGACATGCCCATGGAACAGGTCCACCTCGTCGAGGCTCTGGCGGCGCACCTTGGAATCGAAGTTATAGCCGCCGTTCTTGAACCCGCCCGCCTTGAGAATTTCATAGGTGGCCAGGGTCATCTCCTCGACGCTATTGGGGAACTGGTCGGTGTCCCAACCGTTCTGCGGGTCGCCGCGGTTGGCGTCGATGCTGCCGAAGATCCCCAACGACACGGCGGTGGCGATCTCATGATGAAAACTGTGCCCGGCCAGCGTCGCGTGGTTGGCCTCGATGTTCACTTTGATTTCGTGTTCCAGGCCGTACTCATGCAGGAAGCCGAACACGGTGGCGCTGTCGTAATCGTATTGGTGTTTGGTCGGCTCTTGGGGCTTGGGCTCGATCAACAGGTCACCCTTGAAGCCGATCTTGTGCTTGTGTTCAACCACCATGCGCATAAAACGCCCGAGCTGTTCGCGCTCGCGCTTGAGGTCGGTGTTGAGCAAAGTTTCATACCCTTCACGGCCACCCCACAGCACATAGTTGGCGCCCTTGAGGCGCAGCGTGGCATTCATTGCACTGAACACCTGGGCGGCGGCGAAGGCGAACACCTCTGGGTCTGGGTTGCTCGCGGCCCCGGCGGCAAAGCGCGGGTTGCTGAAGCAATTGGCAGTGCCCCACAACAGCTTGATGCCGGTCTGTTCCTGATGGCGCTCCAGGTGGTCGACCATCTGCGCGAAGTGGTTGCGGTACTCCTTGAGCGAGCTGCCTTCGGGCGCCACATCGGTGTCGTGAAAGCTGTAGTAGTCGATACCCAGCTTGGAAAAAAACTCAAACGCCGCCTCGGCCTTGCCGATCGCCACCTCCATCGGATCGCCACTGCGCTGCCACGGGCGCTTGAACGTCCCCATCCCAAACATATCCGCCCCCGGCCACACAAAGGTATGCCAGTAACAGGCGGCCATGCGCAGATGCTCCCGCATGGGCTTGCCGAGGATCAGTTTGTTGGCGTCGTAGTGACGAAAGGCGAGGGCAGAGGTGCTGGCAGGGCCTTCGAAGCGCACCTTCTCGACACCGGGGAAGTACGGCATGGGGTTTTCCTTATTGTTCTGGGCGGTGTCTGGATACTAGCAATGGCACCTGGGCGGCTGATTATGAAAATCACCAAGGTGTAGTGCGATTTTGAGTGGTGAGGGTTAGTCTGTCCCTACCGGCCTAAGGACAAAAACAATGAAAACCCTACCGCCCGTTCACCGCATCGCCTTGCTGTTCAACGGCAGCAAGATCTACGACCGCGGCATCATCGCCGGCATTGGCAATTACCTGAGCAGCACCCGCGCATCCTGGGACCTGTTCCTGGAAGAAGACTTCCTCTGCCGCCTGCGCGGTATCGAGCGTTGGCAGGGGGACGGCATCATTGCTGACTTCGATGACCCGCTGATCGGCGAGGCGCTGGCTGGGAGTCGGATACCGGTGGTGGCGGTGGGTGGGTCTTATGAGGATGTCAGCAAGTACCCCAAGGGCATTCCTTATGTGGCCACCGATAACCATGCCCTGATGAAGCTGGCCTACGAGCATCTGGTGGAGGCGGGGTTGACGCGGTTTGCCTGTTTCAGCCTGCCCGAAGCCCAGGCCAATCGGTGGGCCCAGGAGCGTGAGAAAGCTTTTCGCCGCTTGATGCAGCGCGATGGCTTGCAGGTAGAGGTGTATCGCGGCCTGGGCACCAGTGCGCCGTTGTGGGACAGCGCGGTGGAGCAGCAGATTGCCTGGCTGCACAGTTTGCCCAAGCCTATCGGCATCATCGCGGTGACCGATGCCCGCGCTCGGCAATTGCTGCAAGCCTGCCTGACGGCGGGTATTGCGGTGCCGGAGGAGGTGGCGTTGATCGGCATCGACAACGACCCGCTGACCCGTACCCTCACGCGGGTGCCGCTCAGTTCGGTGATCCAGGGCACCGAGACCATGGGCCGCACCGCTGCGGCGCTGTTGCATCAGATGCTGCACGGCAAACCCTGCACGGGCACGCAGGTGCTGGTGCCGCCGGACGCCATCAACGTGCAGGCCTCCAGCCTGCATCAACCCCTGGGCAATCCTTACGTGATGCAGGCCTTGTTGTTTATCCGCCAGTACGCCTGCCAGGGCATCAAGACCGATCAGGTCGCGGCCTATGTCGGTGTTTCCCGCTCGTCCCTGGAAGCGCATTTTCGCAAGGCCCGCGGCTGCAGCGTGCATGATGAGATTCTGCGCTTCAAACTTGCCGCTGCCGCCAAAGGCCTGGAAAACCACAGCCTTGCGATTGCCGACATTGCTGCACGCTGTGGCTTCACCTCTGCGCAGTACCTGCATACGGTGTTTCGCCGCGAATTTGGCTGTACGCCGCGTCAGTATCAGCAGGGCACGAACTAGAACACCGCTTTGACCTGCAAGCCCAGCACCAGCGCATTGTCGATGCTCTCCCCGGAAAAAGCCCCCGGCTCGATGATGTATTGCACATCCGGGCGCAAGGTCAGCCAAGGCGTGGCCTGGTAGCTATAACTGAGCTCGATCAGCTGTTCGGCCGTGTCCAGGTCGGGATAGGCCGTGCCGGTGTTGAACGCTGCCAGCTCCTGTACATCACGGCTGCGCGGGTTCGGCACCGCGCGGCCATAGCCCAGGGCGACGGTATCGCGCGGGCGACCCTCGAACGGCTTGTACAGCACCACGCCTGCGCCATACCACTTGGTGAACGGCGAGGCCGCTTGGCTGGCGGCGGAGTACTGGCCGAAGGCGTGCAAGCTACGGCCTTGGGATGATTGTGAGGCCCACACAGCCTGGTCGATCAAGAGGTAGTGACCGCCGCGCCCGCTGACGTCCTTGTTGCTGCCAATGCGTTTTACATCGGAACTGTCGTAGTAATACCCGAGCTTGTATTCACCGGGCAGTGCGCCCGCATGCTTGTAGATAAGCTCGATGGGCACCACGGTGCCGGTGGTGTGCTTGGGTCCCAGGTGCCAGGCACGGCTGGAGTTGCCGTTGCTGGACGGGTCGACATTGAACGCCGCCACGCGCAGCTGCCAGTTGGGCGAAAAGTCGTACTTCAACCGGGCACCGAGGTGCGCATTCGGGTAGTTGGCCCAGCCACTGCCGCCGGACATGTTCAGCGGATGCCCGCAGAAGCCGGCGTTCATGAAGTTGCACAGGATGCCGCTGTCCAGACCGCCGAGGTCATTGCCCATGGCCATATAGCCCAGCTTGAGGTTCAGCGCCGGGGTGAACAGCGTGCGCTCGTAGCTCAGTTCGGTGAGGCGCGTGTAGAGGCCGCCGTAGTTTTCCTGGATCGGCAGGCGGTTGCCCACCAGGTCCTCGGAGGCGCTGTTGCCGCGTCGGTCGTTGATGGTCAGCTGGATGCGGTCGCCGTTGGTAAAACCGTAGAGCTTGCCCAGGTCGAACTGCACGCCGAGCTTGACGTTTTGCGAGTAGCGCGCCGAACGGTGCTGGCCGCCGTGGGCGTTGTAGGCGGTCTCGCCGCTGTAGTCACCGGTAAAGCGCACACCTTGCGCGTCGAGTTCGCGGCGCAGGCCGCCCCAGTCGCCGGTCAGGGTGGTGTCGTCGGCTTGAACGGGCAGGGCGGCCGCAAAGGCCAGGCCCAGCGCCAGGCGCCAGGCGGTATGAGGAGTAGGGGTCATGGGGGATCTTTCCAAACACAAAGCGCGGTGCCGGAGCACCGCGCGAACAGAGGGCGGTTACGGCAGGGCGTAGGCGATCACGTAGTCGCCACGGTCGGTGGACTGGCGTGCGCCGCCGGCGGTGACGACGATGTATTGCTTGCCGGTTTTCGGCGACACGTAGGTCATCGGCCCACCCTGGCTGCCGACGGGCAGGCGGGCTTTCCAGATTTCATCGCCATTGCCGCTGTTGAAGGCGCGCAGGTAGAAGTCCTGGGTGCCGGCAATAAAGATCAGGCCGCCTTGGGTGGACAGCGTACCGCCCAGGGTCGGCAGGCCTACCTTGATCGGCAGGTGCATGCGGATACCCAGGGGGCCGGTGTCTTCAACGGTGCCCACCGGTACTTGCCAGGCGACCTTTTGCGTCTTCATGTCGATGGCGGTCAAGGTACCGAACGGCGGCGCCTGGCACGGAATGCCGGCCACCGACAGGAAGCGGTTTTTGTTCACCGCATACGGCGTACCCTTGAGCGGCACGGCGCCCATGCCGGTGTTCAGCGCTTCACCACCGGAAGAGGCCTGGGCCTTGTTCTGCGACGGTATCATCTGGATCCACAGGCCCAGGCGCATGTCGTTGACGAAGATAAAACCGTGCACCGGGTCGGTGGAAATGCTGCCCCAGTTCATGCCGCCCAGGGAACCCGGGAAACTCAGGGATTTATCGGTGCCTGGTGCGGTGTACAGGCCGTCGTAGCGCATGCCCTTGAAGTCGATGCGGCACAGCAACTGGTCATACGGCGTCGCGCCCCACATGTCCGACTCGGTCAGGGTTTGCGCGCCGATCTGCGGCATGCCCACGGATTTCGGCTGGGTCAGGGAATACGGCTCGTTGGGAATGTTCGCGGCTTTGACCGGAACTTCCTGCACGTCCGTCAGCGGCTTGCCCGTGGCGCGGTCGAGCACATAGATCTGCCCGGCCTTGGTGCCGATGACTACGGCGGGTACAGCCTTGTCGCTGCCTGGCGGGGTGAAGTCGATCAGGCTGGGCTGCATCGGCAGGTCGAAGTCCCAGAGGTCGTTGTGGACCGTCTGGTACACCCACTTCTCGGCACCGGTGGAGGCGTCGAGTGCCAGCACCGAAGCACCGTATTTGTGGTTGAGCTGGGTGCGCTCCACACCGTAGATATCGGTGGACGAGCTGCCCATCGGCAGGAAGACCGTGTTCATCAGTGGGTCGTAAGACATCGGCGCCCAACTGTTCGGGGTGCTGCGCACGTAGGTGGCGTCGCCCGTCGGGGCCTGCTTGTCTTCAGGGTTGCCTGGGTCGAACGCCCAGCGCATTTGACCCGTGATCACGTCAAAGCCACGGATCACGCCACCGGGCATATCGGTCTGCACGTTGTCTGCCACGCGACCGCCGACCACCACGGTGGTGCCGGCCATCAGCGGCGCCGAGGACAGTTGATAGTAGCTGTCCGGCACATTGCCCAGACCGGCCTTGAGGTCCACCTGACCATGGGTGCCAAAGTCTTCGCAGAACTTGCCGGTGTCGGCGTCTACGGCGATCAGGCGTGCATCAATGGTGTTGGTCAGCAGGCGACGCTGGCACTGCGCACCGACAGGCATGCTGGCGGTCAGGATCGGCGAGCTGTTGGGCTGGGTCGGCTGGGCAATCGGTGCGCTGGCGTCGAAATACGCCATGCCCCGGCAACGCTGCCACACTGCCGACTTGGCGTTGACTTCGTTCTTCCACAGTTCTTTGCCGGTGTCGGCATCCAACGCGATCAGGTTGTTGTGCGGGGTGCAGATAAACACTTTGTTGCCGACCTGCAGGGGCGTCAGCTGGTCTTCGGCACCGTTGCCGTCGCTGATGGCCACGTCGCCGGTGTGGTAGGTCCAGGCGACTTTGAGCTTGTCGATGTTGTCGCGGTTGATCTGGTCCAGCGCGGCGAAACGGCTGCCACCTTCGGTATTACCGTAGTGGGCCCAATCTTTCTGCGCATCGGCCGCCGCCACCGGGGTCATGCCCGGGCCTGCACCGGTGGGCGCAACGCTTGGGTGCGCGACAAACATATTGCCCGCCGCCACCGCCACGCCCAGCGCCAATACGGCGGCGACGCCATAGGCACCCCGCGCCGGTTTGCCGGCCAGCAATGGATACACCAGCGCCACAACCACGCCAATCACCGCAAACATGAACAGTCGCGAGAACAGCGGCCAGTATTCCAGGCCCACGTCGGCCACCGCCCACACGGCAGTAGCCACTAGAAACGCGGCGAACAACCAGGCGCCGGCAGGCTTGCAGCGGGCAATCAACAGCCCGGAAATGGCCATGGCCACGCCGCCGAGCAGGAAGTACCAGGAGCCTCCCAGGCTGACCAGTTTGGCGCCGCCGACGGCCAGCGCAAGGCCGAGCAGGGCGATGACGACGCCCAGGCCCAGGAGTAAAAATCTAGAGACGCCAGCGGCGCGCGATGCTCGTTTCATGTCGAATGGACTCGAGTGAGAGAGGGCAAAGACGCGATTTTAGCAAGATAAGTAACCAGTTAGTACATTTGAGTCCTGCAATAGACTGTTGCAGGTACTGCGATGATGGCGCGGCCCTCTTCTGAAGGGGTCAGTAGGTAGCCCAGACAATCGACAAACCTCTGTGGCGAGGGAGCAAGCTCCCTCGCCACGGCATCAGAACTTGAAGCGCCCCACCAGCCCATTGAGCTGGCCGGAAATATCCGTCAGCCGCCCTGAACCGGTCTGCGCCGAATGCGCAAAGCCTTCCACCAACTGCGCGTCGGCGTGGATCTGCGCGATATGCCGGTTGATCTCTTCGGCCACCTGGTGCTGCTCTTCGGCGGCGGTGGCGATCTGGGTGTTCTGGTCGCGAATCGAGTCCACCGAACCACGGATCTTGTCGAAGCTGTCGCGGGCCTGCTGGATGCGCTCCACGCTGGTGTTGGACACCAGCAAGCTGCCTTGCATCTGCTGGGTGACTTCCTGGGTGCGGCGGGCGAGGTTGCCCAGCAGGCTGTCGATTTCGCCGGTGGAGTCGGCGGTGCGACGCGCCAGTGCACGCACTTCATCGGCGACCACCGCAAAGCCGCGGCCCTGGTCGCCAGCGCGGGCAGCTTCGATCGCGGCGTTGAGCGCCAGCAGGTTGGTCTGTTCGGCTATCGAACGGATGGTATCGAGGATGGTGTTGATGTTCTGGCTGTCTTGCTCGAGCAACTGCATGGTCTGTGTGGATTTTTGCAGGTCTTCGCTGAGCTTGAGCACGCTGCCGGTGGCTTCGCCGATGTGCTGCTGGCCGGTGTGCACGTCGCGATAGCCCTCATCGGCACTCGTGGCGGCGGCGCTGCATGAGCGCGCGACTTCGTTGGCGGTGGCGACCATCTCGTTGAACGCAGTGCTCACCAGTTCCACGGCTTCGCGCTGGCGGCCGGCGGCCTGGTTCATATTGTTGGCCACGGCGCTGGTGTCGGCGGCGGCGGTTTGCAGGTCTGAGGAGGCGTTGCCGATGCGCTGCACCAATTGCGCGATCATGCTCAGGAACTGGTTGAACCAGCCGGCCAGGCTAGCGGTTTCGTCCTTGCCTTGCACTTTGAGCTGGCGCGTGAGGTCGCCTTCACCTTCGGCGATTTCCTGCAAACCGTCGGCCACGCCGCGAATCGGGCGCACGATCACACGGGCGAAACTGGCGCCGACGATGGCGAACACCACGGCCAATACGGCGGCAATCGCCGCGATCAACCACGTCAGGCGGGTGGCGCCGGCCATCACTTCGTCGCGCTTGATCAGGCCGATAAAGCGCCAGCCCAGGTCTTTGGAACTGACCACGTTAGCCATGTAGGCCACGCCGTCGATGCTCACCTCGGTCACGCCATCGCCGTGCTTGGCCAGTTCGGCGTAGTTCGCGCCCAGGCCCGCCAGGGGCTTGAAATTGTGCGTGGCATCGCTGGGGTCCACCAGCACGTTGCCGTCGGCTTCCACCAGCATCAGGTAGCCGCTGTCGCCCAGCTTGATGGTGCGCACCAGCTCGGTGAGTTGCTTGAGCGACACGTCCAGGCCAACCACCCCAAGGACGTTACCCGTGGCATCCGCGACGGTGCGCACGGTGCCGATCAGCACCACATCGTCCGGGGCCCAGTAGTAGGCGCCTGTGCGCACGGTCTTGCCTGGCGCTGCGATGGCGGCCTGGTACCAGGGGCGGGTGCGCGGGTCGTATTGCGTCAGTTTGGCGTCGTCTGGCCAACTGGCGTAGCCGCCATCGCTCAGTCCCAGGGACAGGTAGGCGGTGCTGGGGTGGCTTTTGGCGAACTGATCGAAAATCGCCAGCAGCTCTGTGTTGGTCGGCGTAAGCGGGATTTGCGCGGCATCGGCGCCGGCATAGCTTTTGAGGTTCTTGGCCGCGATCACGCGCGGGTCCTTGGCGACGAAGTCGACATTCTGGCTGATGCCGTCGAAAAACTGCTGCATGCCATTGTCGATCTGGCGGATCTCGCGGCCGCTGCTGTCGAGGAAGTTGGCCAGCGCACCCTCGCGCAGATTCAGCACCACGATAATGGCGACCAGGATGACCGGCACGCACGCGATGGCCGCAAACGCCCATGTCAGCTTCTGCTTGATATTCATGACTTCACCCGCGGGTATTTATAGTTTTGGCAAGGGGAGAAAAATTAGTGCTGCGTGTCGCAGGCGTTTTTGTGAGAGGCGAGGCCATGCGTACCCTCGGTATATCGGCCGAGGGAGTTGGCACTTGAGCAGGGGGGAATCAGGCGATCGGGTCACCGACCAGGGCATCGCGGCGCATCGACTGCAGGTTCTTCTCGATGGTTTCGCAGATGCTTTCCATCTGGATCTGGTGTTCGCTGGAATTGAACGGGCTTTGCAGGTCGGTGCCGATGCGTTCGATGGCCAGCAGCATGAAGCCCACGACTGTGGAAGCCAGCGGCGTGAACCAACCGAGGGATTCCACCAGGCCCACCGGTACGATCAGGCAGAACAGCGAAATGAATAGCCGCGGGAAGTACACGTAAGGGTAGGGCAGTGGCGTGTTGGCAATCCGCTCCATGCCGCCCTGCGCGTTGGAGAGGTCCACCAGGGTCGACTCCAACCGCGCCAGGCGGATGCTGTCCAGGCGCCCGGCCTGGTATTCGCGCGCCAGCAACGAGGCTGAGCCGGTGAGGATGTCATTGGCGAAGTTATTGGTGGCGCCGTTGCGCGCAAATTCTTCGGCGGGGATAAAGGCTCGCACTTCCTCCGGGCACGGCTGGCCCTTGAGGTGCGCAGCCAGGCAGTTGACGTAAGCCACGTGACGGCGCAACAGCGTCGACTTCACCGGGTTCACCTCACCGGGGGCGTCATCGAGCAGGGTCAACACTTGCCGGGCAAAACTGCGCGAGTTGTTGACCATCGCACCCCACAGCGTGCGTGCTTCCCACCAGCGGTTATAGGCGCTGCTGTTGCGAAAACTGATCAGCACCACCAGTGCCGAGCCGAGCAAGGTCAGGGGCATCAGCGGCAAATTGATCTTGGCGGTGAGAAACAGCATGAAATCCACCGTCACCGCCACATCCCACAACAACAGCCAGAACAACGCCCAGCCCACATAGCCCATGGTCTTGATGATCAGGCGGTATTTCTTCAGAAGGGCAGCTTTCAAACGAGAACCTCGCGGCGGGCGGTTGGCAACAATCCCCTGTTACGACGCCGTCGAGGAAGGAAGGTTCGCAGTGTGCTGAATCGATTAGTCCTCTAACCGCCAGGCGGAGAGAATGTAACCAAAGGTTGCGCGTAAGTGTGTGCTACGCGGCATTTGACGGTGGAACAACTTTGGTACTGATGACGTCTTGTCCGGCAATCGCTGTACATTGCGTTCGAGGCAAAAAGCCATTAATGGCAGGAATTTTGAAGTGATTTGTTTTGGGGCCGGGCTGCAGGGATTTCGTAGCTGAGATCAGTGGCATCAAGTTGGATGATCAGGGCTCTTTCATGCGTGTCAGTTCGTTGAAGTTGGCTATGTGTAATACCGCGCAAGCGCTCGAACGTCATAAGGATTTTGAATCGTGCATGAGAGCGCATTACCACGTGCTGCTCGTGCCCTATTCGAAACGACCGTTTTTCTACAAGAGTGCCCTTAAATACAGCCGCTTGATGGTGTCGTTTGCATTATTGAGCCAATACTTTTCCACACCGCTGCCGTTGTTGGCAGAAGTTAAAGCCTTGTGCGTAACGCGCAAATACTGTTCGAAAAACAGCCTGGAATCGATTTTTTTGCTATTCCGGGCCCTGGGTTTCATGGAGGTTGCGCCGCACCCCGAAGACAGTCGCTTCAGGGTGTATGCACCCTCGGATGAAGCCTGCCGCGAAGCGCGGTTGATGCTCACCGCCCTCACGGAGTCGTTGGCGCTGCTCTACCCCGAACGGGAAGTGTTCCGGCAGATGCGTGACTTGGATGACCGTGAGTTCCTGGCGCTCTATTTCAAAGGTTTTGCCATGATTCTCGCGGCCGAGTTGACGGTGGATGTCTTGCTGCCCGAATGTTATTGGCTGGTGAAACGCGATGCCGGCCATCTGTTGATGCTGGCGATCTACAACGATGCCTTTGCCCCTGAGAACGACCGCGCCACCTTCCGGTCGTCTTCCTACCTGGCCTTGGCCAAGCAACTTTCCGTGTCCAAGACCCACATTATCCGTATGGTGCAGGAGGGGGTCGAAAAGGGTTATTTCAAAGCCCACTCCAAAACCCGGCTGGAAGTTCTGCCACCCTTTGCCAGCCTGGTAAAGCGGTTCATGGCCTTTTCATTTGCGATGGGCCTGCATGCTATTGAGATGGGAGCGTAAGGATGCCTGCTAACTTGAAGTTGCGGCCCAGAATGCGCAGTTTGTTGTCACCTGCGGTGACCCAAGCCGAATGGGTCGGGATTATTGCCTGGGTCGGCATGCTCCTGATTCCTGCGGCCCTGAAGTTGGATTTTTATATGTTGGCCGTCACGGTGGGCCTGCTGATTGTTTGCCGGGTACATGCCACCACCACGAACTTTCTGCTCTGGCGAGTGCTGGGAGTCACCTATATGGTGTTGTTGTCCGTCGGCTTCGCTTATCTGATTCATATGCACGCAGAGTTGCGTATCTATGGCTTGCCGTTGGCGGTGACCCTGGTGGTGGGCAGTGCGATCTTGTTTATCAGTGTCCAGGATTATCTGGCCGATGCGCTATTGATCTGGCTGATCCTGTGGCCGCCCATGCAGGCGGATATATACGCCGGCACCGAGGTGTATTTGCTGCTGTTCTGCGCGGCGTCGGTGTCCATCGGGTTTATCTTGAGTTATTCCTACTTGAAGAACCTGCGTTCGGTATTGCTGGTGGAAAGCGAGTTTCGCGCCTTGGCCGAGACCGACTACCTGACGTCCATCCTCAACCGGCGCGCCTTTATGCAGAGCTTCGAGAAGTTGCTCGGTGGGGAGCGGGGCGGCTACTTCATCATGTTGGATATCGACAGTTTCAAGGAAAAAAACGACCTGTATGGCCACGACGTGGGGGACAAGATTCTGCGCGCCATGGCGCTGTGCCTGAAAAACGCCAAGGGCAGCCACAGCTTCGGACGGATCGGCGGGGAAGAGTTCGGCGTGTTATTGCAGGGAGACGATGTGGAGGTGGCCTGTGATTATGCCCTGGACTTGTTGCAGGCGATCCGCAGCAGCGTGCCTGCGCCCCACCATTACACCTGCAGTGCGGGGATGGCGCGTTTTTCGCCAGGCGACGAGTTGTCGGCCGTACTCAAGATGGCGGACAAGAACCTGTACGGCGCCAAGCGCAATGGCAAGGACTGTGTGCACCTGGACGGCGCATTGCTACAGGCGGTCTTGTCCTGACGCGTGCCGTCTAGTGCTGTGACAGAACGCTCGCCAGCAACCCAGGGAAGCGGCTTTCCAGCTCGTCACGGCGCAACGAGTTCATATGGGTGGTGCCCACATTGCGCGTGTGCACCAGGCCGGCATCGCGCAATACCCGGAAGTGATGGGACATGCTGGATTTGGGCCGCCCCCCGTCCAGTTCGCCACAGGTGGCCTCTGGCACGTTGGCCAGGTAGCGCACGATGTCCAGGCGCACGGGGTCGCTCAAGGCGTACAGCACACGCTCAAGCGTCAATTCTTGGGGGGTAGGGTGTTTGAAGGCTCGCATGGGGCGGATCATAACAGGGGGGTAGCGTTCAATACCATAGTTCGATTACCATCGAACTATCGAATCACCCACCCCTTCCTGGAGTTCTCAATGTCGGCTTTGTTCGAACCGTTCAAACTCAAAGATGTGACCTTGCGCAATCGCATTGCTATCCCCCCGATGTGCCAATACATGGCCGACGACGGCATGGTCAACGACTGGCACCATGTCCACCTGGCCGGCATGGCCCGTGGCGGTGCCGGCCTGCTGGTGGTCGAGGCCACCGCGGTCGCCCCTGAAGGACGCATCACCCCAGGCTGCGCTGGGATCTGGAGCGACGCCCACGCCCAGGCATTCGTGCCCATGGTCAAAGCCATCAAGGCCGCAGGTTCGGTGCCGGGCATCCAGATCGCCCACGCCGGTCGCAAAGCCAGTGCCAATCGCCCCTGGGAAGGTGATGACCACATCCCGGCCTCTGATGCCCGTAGCTGGGAAACCATCGCGCCGTCGGCCATTGCGTTCGGTGCCAACCTGCCCAACGTACCGCGTGCCATGACCCTGGAAGACATCGCCCGTGTGCAGCAGGACTTCGTCGACGCGGCCCGTCGCGCCCGCGATGCCGGTTTTGAATGGATCGAACTGCACTTCGCCCACGGTTACCTGGGCCAGAGCTTTTTCTCCGAGCATTCCAACCAGCGTACCGATGCCTACGGTGGCAGCTTCGACAACCGCAGCCGCTTCCTCCTCGAAACCCTGGCTGCGGTGCGTGAAGTCTGGCCGGAAAACCTGCCGCTCACCGCCCGGTTCGGCGTGATCGAATACGACGGTCGTGATGAGCAGACCCTCACCGAGTCCATTGAACTGGCGCGCCGTTTCAAGGACGGGGGCCTGGACCTGTTGAGCGTCAGCGTCGGCTTTACCATTCCTGACACCAACATCCCATGGGGCCCGGCCTTCATGGGCCCGATTGCCGAGCGTGTACGCCGTGAAGCCGGTATTCCGGTGACCTCGGCCTGGGGCTTCGGCACGCCGCAACTGGCCCAAGGCGCTTTGCAGGCCGGGCACCTGGACCTGGTTTCGGTAGGGCGTGCGCATCTGGCCGACCCGCATTGGGCCTACTTTGCTGCCAAGGAGCTGGGCGTGGACAAGTCCTCCTGGACCTTGCCGGCGCCTTACGCGCATTGGCTGGAACGCTATCGCTGAGGTACGCCTGCGCGTTGCATGAGCCACTCGATTGAGTGGCTTTTTTTCGCCTGTCGCTTTTCGCGACCTACACGGTGAAAAATAACAAATGAGAATCGATGTCAAACGAGAATCCGCTGATATATGATGCGCCGCGAATTCTTGGCAGGTTTGCCGTCCCATCTGGCTCATTCACTAGGTTCTACACCCATGCGTCGTACTCTGATTTCCATCTGTGTGCTCCAGGCGTTTTCCCCCTTCGCGTGGGCAGAGCAGGCACCTGCCGAGAACGCCAGTATCGAGCTGCAAGCGACCAATGTCACCGCCACCGCTGACCTTGAGTCGGCCCAAGGCCCCGTGCAGGGCTACCACGCCACACGTTCAGCCAGTGCGACGCGCACCGACACCGCCATTCATGAAACTCCACAGTCCATCAGCGTAGTGTCCAAGGACGTGGTCGAAGACCTCGGTGCAACGCGCCTGCAGGATGCCCTCGATTACGCGGGCGGCGTGGGCCGCGCCAACAATTTCGGCGGCCAGGGCCTGACCACCTTTACCGTTCGCGGCTTCACCACCGGCGAGTTCTACCGCAACGGTTTCCCGATCAACCGGGGTTACCCGAACATGCCGGACGCCAACACCATCGAGCGTCTTGAAGTGCTGCGCGGCCCTGCGACCATGCTCTACGGCCGTGGCGACCCAGGCGGTACCTTCAACGTGGTGTCCAAGCAGCCGCTGGCTGAACGCACCGTCACCCTGGGCAGCCAGCTCAATGACCAGGGCATGAAGCGCGGCACCCTGGATGCCTCCGGCCCGCTGGACGAGGAAGGCCGCCTGGCCTATCGCCTGAACGTGGTGGGCGAGGGCGGCGACACCTTCCGCGATCACGTCGAGACGGAACGCTACGGCGTGACGCCGGTGATCACCTGGCAGGCCACCGATGACACCAAGGTGACCTTCGAAGGCGATTTCATGCGCAACAACCACCCGCTGGACCGCGGCCTGACGCGTTTCCCCAACCAGCGTGGCACCCCCTCGCGCGATACGTTCTGGGGCGACAAGGATGCTGGCAAGCTGCACAACGACAACAACATGGCGCAGTTGCGTTTCGAGCACGTGCTTAACGACAACTGGACCCTGGGCGGCGGTTTTCAATGGTTGGACGGCAGCCTGAAGGGCAACGCCATTGAGGCCAATGGGCCGGGTAGCCTGGGCGCCGATGGCCGGACCCTGCAACGCAACTTCAACTACCGCAAGCTGGAATGGACCGACAAGGACTATCAGCTCAACCTGACCGGGCACTTCTCCACCGGCGGGTTCGATCACACCTTGCTTACCGGTATCGAGTACGAGGACTACGACTACAAGTCGATTATCCAGCGTTCCAGCGCCGCGGCGGGCACCTACCCAATCGATATCTTTGATCCGGTGTACGGTCAAACCCGCCCGGCGCTGACCCGAACGCCGACCCACGATAAGGAAAACCTCAAGACCTACGCCGCTTTCGTACAGGACCAGGTCGCCCTCACTGAACGGCTGAAAGTACTGGCCGGTGCCCGCTTCGAGCGTTTCGAGCATGACTACCAGAACTATGTAGGTAAAAGCTGGCAGGCCGCCGACAACGCCGTCACCCCGCGCGTGGGTGTGATCTACGACCTCACCGACACCGTCGCGGTCTATGCTGACGCCGCACGTTCGTTCAAACCCAACACTGGCGCCAGCCGCGAAGGTGGTGGTTTTGCGCCGGAGAAAGGCAAGTCCTATGAGATGGGCATCAAGTGGGAGGCGCTGGACCGGCAGTTGAGCGTGGATGCGGCGATCTATCAGATCGAGAAGAAGAACGTGCTGACCACCGACCCCGTGGACAATACCTTCAGTGTTGCGGCCGGCCAGGTGCGCAGTCGGGGCTTCGATCTCAATGTGGCGGGCAACCTCACGCCCGAATGGCGCGTGATCGGCGGTTACGCCTATGTAGATGCAGAAGTCACCCGTGATAACACTCTGCGCTCCGGCACTCGCTTGATGAACATCCCGCGCAACAGCTTCAGCCTGCTCAACGTCTACGAGTTCCAGGACGGCGCGCTCAAAGGCCTGGGCCTGGGCGCCGGCGGCAAGTACGTCGACCAACGCGCCGGCCAGACCGCCAATACGGCATTCTCCATGGACGCCTATACCGTGGTCGACCTGCTCGGTTACTACAAGGTCAATGAGCGTGTGCGCTTGAACCTGGATGTGAAGAACCTGTTCAACCGTGAATATGAAGAGGGCGCGTTCGGCAATATCTACGCTTACCCCGGTGCACCGCGAACTGTGCAGGTGGGCATCGCCTACACCCTGTGATGAACAGCTGCGGTACCACACAGGGCCTGTGGCGAGGGAGCTTGCTCCCGCCACGGCGCCTATCTACCTGACGCCCCGCGTTCCAACTGTGGGAGCTGGCTTGCCTGCGAAGACGGCCTGCCAGCCGACGCATTTCTACCTGACGCCCCGCAATCCAACTGTGGGAGCTGGCTTGCCTGCGATGGCGGCCTGACAGCCGACACAGGGTGTCAGACCGAGTACATATCCATTCCTGCGGTAACGGCTGCTTAGGGTTCCGCTTTTACAGCGGGTCACTTTTGGAAAAGAGCCCGGAATGCCGGCCCAGCCAAAAGTAACCAAAAGGGCTCTTGCCCCACCACTCGGCACCTCGCCTAGGCTCGGTGTGCCCGTAATCCGCCAGTGATTTGGGGGGGCGCCTAAGATCAAGATCAAAAGCAGAGCAAGAGCACGAGCGGCTCGCTTCGCATCGTGAGCTGGGCAAAAGTTAACAGTCAGGAATGACGCGGGTTTACAGCGGCGTCAACACATTCATCACCGTGTCCAGCGCCACCCGCGTGTCATCCAGTTGCACCAGCGACGCATGCCGCGCACCCAGGGCATCGCGGTTCTGGATCGCCGTGAGGATCGCTTTGTGCCGAGGCAGACTCAGGCCCTGGATATCCGGACGGCGGTTGGTGATGTTGATCGACTCGCGCAACGGCAGCGAGAGCATGTTGCACATATAGGCGAGCAGGTCGTTGCGGGTGGCGTCGGCAATCGCACGGTGGAAGTCCAGGTCGGCCTGTAGCAGCTCCTCGTGGGTCTTGGCGGTTTCCATGCCTTGGTAGGCGTGTTCGATAGTGGCGATGTCTTCATCGGTGGCGGTGGTCGCGGCCATCGCGGCGATTTCCGGTTCGAGGATGCGGCGCACCCCGGCCAGGGTGTTGAAGAACTCGCTGTGGGGCGTGGACTGCATCAACCAGGACAGCACGTCCGGGTCGAGCAGGTGCCATTTCAAGCGTGGCCGTACCACCGCGCCCACCCGTGGCTTGGAATACACCAGGCCCTTGGCGCTGAGCACCCGCGTGGCTTCGCGCAATACCGAGCGGCTGACCTGGTATTCCTCGCACAGCGTGGCTTCCATGGGCAAGCGTTCTTCAGGCTTGAAGCGACCGGAAACGATGTGCATGCCCAAGTCCTGAACGATCTGGGCATGCTGGCTCTTGCGCGGCTTGGGCGGCTGGTGATCCATAACGACGGGGAGGCTCTGGCTTAGATTCGCCGCATCATAGCATCCCAATTAGTGGGAATGCCGTGGGACTTCTGCCCCGCGACAGCCCACCAGGAAGTCAAAGTCACAGCCTTGGTCGGCTTGTAGCACATGGTCGATGTACAGCTGGCGATAGCCGCCGACGATGAGGTTTTGCGCGGGCGGCAGGTCGGCCATGCGCGCTGCCAGCTCGGCGTCTGGAATGTCCAGGTGCAGGCGGCCATTGGCGCAATCGAGTTCGATCCAGTCACCTTCCTTAACTGTTGCCAACGGCCCGCCGGCAGCGGCTTCCGGGGCCACGTGCAACACCACGGTGCCGTAGGCGGTGCCGCTCATGCGCGCATCGGAAATGCGCACCATGTCCGTCACACCCTGGGCCAGCAGCTTGGCAGGCAGGCCCATGTTGCCGACTTCGGCCATGCCGGGGTAACCCTTGGGGCCGCAGTTTTTCATGACCAAAATCGAGTTGGCATCCACGTCCAGCTCCGGGTCGTTGATGCGTGCCTTGTACATGTCGAAGTTCTCGAACACCACGGCGCGGCCACGGTGTTGCATCAGTTCGGGGCTCGCTGCCGAAGGCTTGAGCACCGCGCCCAGGGGCGCGAGGTTGCCACGCAGCACGCAGATGCCGCCGTCGGCGCGGATCGGGTTGTCCAGGGTGCGGATCACTTCGTCCTGGCCGTAGATCGGCGAATCCTGGGTGTTCTCGCCCAGGGACTTGCCGTTGACCGTCAAGGCGTTGGGGTGGGGGATCAGATTGGCCTCACCCAGGCGACGCAGCACCGCGGGCAGGCCGCCGGCGTAGTAGAACTCTTCCATCAGAAAGCGTCCGGAGGGCTGCAGGTCGACGATGGTCGGCATACCGCGGCCGATGCGGGTCCAGTCATCCAGGTCGAGTTCGACGCCGATGCGCCCGGCGATGGCTTTCAGGTGAATCACCGCGTTGGTCGAGCCGCCGATGGCCGCGTTCACGCGGATAGCGTTTTCGAACGCCTCCTTGGTGAGGATCTTCGACAGCTTCAAGTCTTCACGCACCATCTCCACGGCGCGCATGCCCGACATGTGCGCCAATACATAGCGGCGTGCATCCACGGCCGGAATCGCCGCGTTGTGGGGCAGGGAAGTGCCCAGCGCCTCGGCCATGCAGGCCATGGTCGAGGCCGTGCCCATGGTGTTGCAGGTGCCCGCCGAACGCGACATGCCGCCCTCGGCCGCGAGGAAATCATCCAGGGTGATGGTGCCGGCCTTGACCTGTTCGCTGAGCTGCCACACCACCGTCCCCGAGCCGATGTCCTGGCCCTTGTGCTTGCCGTTGAGCATCGGCCCGCCAGTGACCACGATGGCCGGCACATCACAACTGGCGGCGCCCATCAGCAGCGCGGGGGTGGTCTTGTCGCAGCCGGTCAGCAGCACCACACCGTCAATCGGATTGCCGCGAATCGCTTCTTCCACATCCATGCTCGCCAGGTTGCGCGTGAGCATGGCGGTAGGGCGCAGGTTGGATTCGCCATTGGAAAACACCGGGAACTCCACCGGGAAGCCTCCGGCCTCGATCACGCCACGCTTGACGTGTTCGGCTATCTGACGGAAGTGCGCGTTGCACGGCGTCAGCTCCGACCAGGTGTTGCAGATGCCGATGATCGGCTTGCCATGGAACTGATGGTCGGCAATGCCTTGGTTCTTCATCCAGCTGCGGTACATGAAGCCGTTCTTGTCGGCAGTACCGAACCACTGGGCAGAGCGTAGGCCGGGCTTTTTGTCAGGCATGATCGATTCTCTTATTGTATGACTATATGTTCTATGCGTGCTTAAACATAAGCGCAAAATCGCCGCTTTGGAAGTGTTGTTTTGCAAATAGTCATACTATATAGTCGGTCTTAACTGAGGTATGGCCCTGGCGGATTTCGTCAGAGGCGTCCCCCGAGCTTCTATAAAAACAACAATCGGAGATCGACCCCATGAGCCAGGAACTGCGGCTTATTCGGCGCATCACGCTGAAACTGATTCCCTTCCTGATCCTGCTGTACCTGATCGCCTACGTGGACCGTTCCGCCGTAGGGTTCGCCAAGCTGCACATGGGCGCTGACGTGGGCATCGGCGACTCCGCCTATGGCCTCGGTGCCGGGTTGTTCTTCATTGGCTATTTCCTGTTCGAGATTCCCAGCAACCTGATGCTCGACCGCTTCGGCGCGCGGCGCTGGTTTGCGCGCATCATGATCACCTGGGGCGCCATCACCATCGGCATGGCGTTCGTGCAGGGGCCGCACAGCTTCTATGTGATGCGTTTTCTGCTGGGCGCGGCGGAGGCGGGGTTCTTTCCCGGCGTGCTGTACTACATCACCCAGTGGTTCCCGGTGCGCCATCGCGGCAAGATCCTCGGGCTGTTCATCCTCTCCCAACCGATTGCAATGATGATCACAGGTCCAGTGTCCGGCGGTCTGCTCGGCATGGACGGCATTCTCGGCCTGCATGGCTGGCAGTGGCTGTTTATCGTGATCGGTACCCCGGCGATCCTGCTGACCTGGCCGGTGCTGCGTTACCTGCCGGACGGCCCCCAGAAGGTCAACTGGATGAGCGAGGAAGAAAAAGCCTGGCTCACCGGCGAGCTGCACAAAGACCTGCAAGCCTACGGCCAGACACGCCATGGCAACCCTTTGCATGCGCTCAAGGACAAGCGCGTGTTGTTGCTGGCGCTGTTCTACCTGCCGGTGACCCTGAGCATCTACGGCCTCGGCCTGTGGCTGCCGACCCTGATCAAGCAGTTTGGCGGCAGCGACCTTACCACCGGCTTCATCTCCGCCGTGCCCTATATCTTCGGCATCATCGGCCTGTTGATCATCCCGCGCAGTTCCGACCGTTTGAACGACCGTTACGGCCATCTCGCCGTGCTCTATGTGCTGGGCGCCATCGGCCTGTTCTGCAGCGCCTGGCTCACGGTGCCAGTGCTGCAAATGGCCGCGCTGTGCCTGGCGGCGTTTGCCATGTTTTCCTGCACCGCCGTGTTCTGGACCCTGCCGGGGCGCTTCTTTGCCGGCGCCAGTGCGGCGGCCGGTATTGCCTTGATCAACTCGGTGGGCAACCTCGGCGGCTATATCGGCCCGTTCGTGATCGGTGCGCTCAAGGAGTACACCGGCAACCTGGCCTCAGGCTTGTATTTCTTATCCGGTGTGATGGTGTTCGGGTTGCTGCTGACCCTCGTGGTCTACCGCTTGTTGGAACGCAAGCACGTGCTGCCCGTCGACCAATTCGCCGCCAGCGCCCGTGGCGCCACACGCACTTAAATCCAGGAGAACCTGCATGCGTTTAGTTCAGTTCGAGTTGAGCAACGGTGAGCGCCGCGTCGGCGTGGTAGAAGGCAACCAGGTACGCGAAGTGCGCGGCGCCCACAGCGTGCGTGAACTGGCGCTGGCCGCCATCGAAGCCGGCGGCAAGTTGCAGCAACAGGTGCAAGCCCTCGGCCTGGGCGCCAGCCATGACTACACCGCCTTGTTGGCGGACCACAAAATCCTGCCCCCGCTGGACCACCCGGACCCGGCCCACATGCTGATCAGCGGCACCGGCCTCACCCACCTGGGCAGTGCCTCGGCCCGCGACAAGATGCATCAGCAGGCCGGCGACGACAGCGCGATGACCGACACCATGCGCATCTTCAAATGGGGCGTGGAGGGCGGCAAACCAGGCGCCGGCCAGGCCGGTGTGCAACCGGAGTGGTTTTACAAAGGCGATGGCAGCATCGTCGTGCGCCCGGGCCAGGCCTTCCCGGTGCCGCCGTTTGCCGAAGATGCCGGCGAAGAACCGGAAATCGGTGGCCTCTATGTGATCGGGCATGACCGTAAGCCCTATCGCCTGGGTTTTGCGGTGGGCAACGAGTTCTCCGACCATGTGATGGAGCGCAAGAATTACCTGTACCTGGCCCATTCCAAGCTGCGCAGTTGCAGTTACGGCCCGGAGCTGCGCGTGGGCGAACTGCCCGAGCATCTGGCGGGCACCAGCCGCATCCTGCGCAACGGCGAGGTCATCTGGCAGAACGAATTCCTCAGTGGCGAGGCCAATATGTGCCACAGCCTGGAAAACCTCGAATACCACCACTTCAAATACAGCCAGTTCCTCAAGCCGGGTGATGTGCACATTCACTTCTTCGGCACCGCCACCTTGTCATTCGCCGACGGTATACGTACCCAGCCGGGCGATGTGTTCGAGATCAGCCAGGCTGAATTCGGCGCGCCGTTGATCAACGGTATCGGCAGCAGCGATGCGGCATTTGAACCCGGCCAAGTCACCCCCCTTTAAGGAGATCAACATGACCCTGTTCCTCGGCCACAACTACATCGGCGGCCAGCGCAGCGCCAACGGCAGCATCAAGCTGCAAAGCATCGACGCCACCACCGGCGAAGCCTTGCCCCAGGATTTCTACCAGGCCACCGCCCAGGAAGTGGACGCCGCCGCCCAGGCCGCGGCCCAGGCGTACCCGGCCTATCGCGCCTTGAGCGCCGCACGACGTGCGCAGTTTCTGGATGCGGTGGCCGATGAGCTGGACGCCTTGGGCGATGACTTCGTCGAACTGGTTTGCCGCGAAACCGCCTTGCCGGCCGCACGCATCAAAGGCGAACGCGGGCGCACCAGCGGCCAGATGCGCTTGTTCGCCACCGTGCTGCGCCGCGGTGACTTCTACGGGGCGCGTATCGACAAGGCCCTGCCAGAGCGCCAGCCGCTGCCGCGCCCGGACCTGCGCCAATACCGTATCGGCCTCGGCCCGGTGGCGGTGTTCGGCGCCAGCAACTTCCCCCTGGCATTTTCCACGGCTGGCGGCGACACCGCTGCCGCGCTGGCCGCCGGCTGCCCGGTGGTGTTCAAGGCCCACAGCGGCCACATGGCGACCGCCGAGCGCGTGGCCGATGCGATCATTCGCGCCGCTGAGGCCACCGAGATGCCGGCCGGCGTGTTCAATATGATCTTTGGCGGCGGCGTCGGTGAGGCGCTGGTCAAGCACCCGGCGATCCAGGCGGTGGGCTTTACCGGCTCACTCAAAGGCGGCCGCGCCCTGTGCGACATGGCCGCGGCGCGCCCGCAACCGATCCCGGTGTTTGCCGAGATGTCGAGCATCAACCCCGTGATCGTGCTGCCCCAGGCGCTGCAAGCCCGCGCTGAAAGCATTGCCCGTGACCTGACCGCGTCGGTGGTACAAGGCTGCGGCCAGTTCTGCACCAACCCAGGCCTGGTGATCGGTATCGCCTCGCCTGCGTTCACCGCGTTCACTCAGCAGGTCGCGCAATTGATCGGTGAACAACCGGCGCAAACCATGCTGAATGCCGGCACCCTGGGCAGCTACGGCAAGGGCCTGGAAAAACTCCGCTCTCACCCGGGCATCCAGCATCTGGCGGGCAGCGCGCAATCGGGCAACCAGGCGCAACCGCAGCTGTTCAAGGCGGATGTACGTCTGTTGATTGACGGCGACGAAGTGCTGCAAGAGGAAGTGTTCGGCCCCACCACGGTGTTCGTCGAAGTGGCCGACCAGGCCCAACTCAGCGCCGCCCTGCAGGGGCTGCACGGGCAGTTGACCGCCACGCTCATCGGCGAACCGGCCGACCTGCAACAGTTCGCCGAACTCACGCCGCTGCTGGAACAGAAAGTCGGGCGCATCCTGCTCAACGGTTACCCGACTGGCGTGGAGGTGTGCGATTCCATGGTTCACGGCGGGCCGTACCCGGCGACTTCCGACGCCCGTGGCACCTCGGTCGGCACGCTGGCCATCGACCGTTTCCTGCGCCCGGTGTGCTTCCAGAACTACCCTGATAGCCTGCTGCCCGACGCGTTGAAAAACGCCAACCCCTTGCGTATTCAGCGCCTGGTAAATGGCACGCCATCGCGCGAATCGCTGTAACTGATCAGGAGGCTTCATGTCGTTGAGCGCAGTCACCCCGCACCGTGCCCGGTTGGGCGAAGGGCCGTTCTGGGATGTACCGACCCAGGCCCTGTATTGGGTGGATATCGCCGCCCGCCAGGCGCTGCGTCTGATGGGTGGGCAGTTGCAGGTGTGGCAATTGCCTGAGCACGTCTCGGCGTTCATCCCCTGTCAAAGCGGTGATGCGCTGGTGACCTTGAGCAGCGGCGTATATCGCCTGGACCTGGCCACCGAAGCCTTGACCCTGCTGTGCGTAGCCGACCCGCAAACGGGCAACCGCGGCAATGAAGCACGCTGCGATGCCCAGGGCCGGCTGTGGTTGGGCACCATGCAAAACAACATCGGCGAGCAGGGCGAAGACCTGCCGATTACCCGGCGCTCCGGTGGCCTGTTTCGCATCGATGCCGATGCGCGGGTCACGCCGTTGCTGGCGGGCCTGGGCATTCCCAACACCCTGCTCTGGAACGAGGAGGGCAGCCAGGTGCATTTCGGCGACAGCGTGGACGGCACGCTCTATCAGCATTCGATCCAGGCTGACGGCCAACTCGGCGCCGCCCAGGCCTGGTTCGGGCCGCACACACGCGGCGGGCCGGATGGCTCGGCCATGGACGCCGACGGCTACATCTGGAATGCGCGCTGGGACGGCAGTTGCCTGCTGCGTCTGACGCCTTCAGGTGAGGTGGATCGCATTATCGAACTGCCGGTCAGCCGTCCCACCAGTTGCGTGTTCGGTGGGCCCGAGCTCACCACGCTGTACATCACCAGCGCGGCGAGTCCCTTGGATCACCCCCTTGATGGTGCGGTATTGGCCATTGAAGTCGATGTTCCTGGCAAGCCTTGCCATCGTTTCGCCGGTTAAACCCAAGACTTAAAAAAACAACAACAAGAGGTGTCGTTCATGAAAAAGGTTCTACGCGTTCTGGCTGCCGCTGTTGCGTTGAGCAGCCTCAGCAGCATCGTATCCGCTGAAGACGTGAAGATCGGCTTTCTGGTCAAGCAGGCCGAAGAGCCCTGGTTCCAGACGGAGTGGGCGTTTGCGGAAAAAGCCGCCCAGGACAAAGGCTTCAAACTCATCAAGATCGCGGTGCCCGACGGCGAGAAAACCCTCTCGGCCATCGACAGCCTGGCCGCCAACGGCGCCAAAGGCTTCGTGATCTGCCCGCCGGACGTGTCCCTGGGCCCGGCCATTGTCGCCAAAGCGAA
>NZ_FPJJ01000007.1:269744-384722 GCF_900119375.1 Pseudomonas sp. NFR02 | reverse complement strand
GTTAAAGAGCGGTTGGTTAAGATCTTTCGTCTCAACCGAGGCGCGCATTCTACAGCAGCCTCATTTGCTGTCAAGTGGTTATTTTCAGAAGTTTTCGAAGATTTCTTCAACAACTTCAACCACTTGCGCTTGCGATCTCTCGTAAGCGGGAGGCGAATTCTACAGCGTTACACGCTGCTGTCAACACCTCTTTTTCAACTTCCTTTTAGCTTCGATGAACTGAAGCAACTTGCTGTCGAGAACTGCGTAACTCATTGTTTACCAAGGAGTTTTCCGTTTCGACTGCGCCGGAAGTGGGGCGAATTATAGACAGATATAATTCGCCGTCAACAGCTATTTCAGACTTATTCGGATTTGAGCGTAATTCGCGCAAATGCCTTCTTGCCCGCCTGGCAAACGTGAGTGGCGCCCAGCTCGTATATAAAGGTGCGATCAACCACCTCACCATCTATACGCACACCGCCGGCCCCCAAAAGATCACGCGCGACCGCTGAATTCTTCACCAGGCCAGCTTTATTAAGCACAGCGGCAATCGGCATCGCCTCGGCAGCAGTCAGCTCAATCTCGGGCAGATCGTCAGGCAGCTCGCCATCTTTCATGCGATTACCTGCCGCACGGTGAGCGCTGGCCGCAGCCTCCTCACCATGGAAACGCGCAACGATTTCTTCAGCCAGCTTAATCTTCACATCGCGAGGATTAGCGCCCGCCTCGACATCCGCACGCAGCCCATTGATCTCGTCCATCGAGCGGAAGCTCAACAGCTCGAAGTAGCGCCACATCAGCGCATCCGGAATAGATACTAGCTTGCCGTACATCACACCCGGCGCTTCCTGGATACCGACATAGTTACCCAGGGACTTGGACATCTTCTTGACGCCATCCAAGCCCTCCAGCAATGGCATGGTCAGAATGCACTGAGCCTCCTGACCATAGGCGCGCTGCAATTCACGCCCCATCAGCAGGTTGAACTTCTGATCGGTGCCACCCAGCTCGACATCCGCACGCAGCGCCACCGAGTCGTACCCTTGAACCAGCGGGTAAAGGAACTCATGAATGGCGATTGGCTGATTGGTCGAGTAGCGCTTGTCGAAGTCATCGCGCTCGAGCATGCGCGCCACAGTGTACTGGGACGTCAGGCGAATGAAATCTGCCGGCCCCATTTTGTCCATCCAGGTGGAGTTGAACGCCACCTCGGTCTTGGCTGGGTCAAGAATCTTGAATACCTGGGTCTTATAGGTCTCGGCATTATCGAGCACCTGTTCGCGAGTCAGCGGCGGGCGCGTAGCGCTCTTGCCGCTTGGATCACCGATCATCCCGGTGAAGTCACCTATAAGGAAGATGACCTGATGGCCCAACTCCTGGAACTGACGCAGCTTATTAATAAGCACGGTATGACCCAGGTGCAGATCCGGCGCGGTCGGATCAAAGCCAGCCTTGATACGCAGGGGTTGGCCACGCTTGAGCTTTTCGATCAGCTCGGCCTCGACCAACAGTTCTTCCGCACCACGTTTTATCAGCGCTAGCTGCTCTTCAACCGACTTCATAACAGACCCGCAAGGCTCAGATTCAAAAGGGAACCAACCATACAAGATCAGGGACTAATTACAAGTTTTGCCCTGCGCACGGACACCGTTCAGCAAGCCCAGCGTTCGCGAGCTTGCGCCACAGATGATTTGGTTATATTTTATACAGTTATTTCATCTTCATCATGTCATTCATCTTTTCCATTTCATCTTCAAAGTCAAAATTACTTATGACCACTGAACCGTCTAAAGCGCCGCCGCTTTACCCGAAGACCCACCTGCTCGCCGCAAGTGGTATCGCCGCCCTTCTCAGCCTGGCACTGCTGGTATTCCCTTCCAGTGACGTTGAAGCCAAACGAACATCCCTGAGCCTCGATCTGGAAAGCCCAGTTGAACAACTGACACAAGATCAAGACGCTTCCGACGCTCAACAAGCCACAAACACTGCAACTGAGTCACCTTTCGCACAGATCGAAAGCACTCCCGAAGACACCCAGCAAGCCGCCCAGGAAGCACCTGCAGCAGCCGCAGCCAAGAATCCCCAGCATCGCGAAGTCATCGTGGGCAAAGGCGATACACTATCTACCCTGTTCGAAAAGGTTGGGTTGCCTGCCGCCGCTGTAAATGAAGTGCTCGCCAGCGATAAGCAAGCCAAGCAATTCACTCAGCTCAAACGTGGCCAGAAGCTTGAATTTGAGCTGACGCCAGACGGCCAGTTGAACAACCTGCACACCAGCATCAGTGACCTGGAAAGTATCAGCCTGAGCAAAGGCGCCAAAGGCTTCGCATTCAACCGAATCACCACCAAACCCGTCATGCGTTCCGCCTACGTACACGGCGTGATCAACAGCTCCCTGTCGCAATCGGCCGCGCGTGCGGGCCTCTCGCATAGCATGACCATGGACATGGCCAGCGTATTTGGCTACGACATCGACTTCGCTCAGGACATCCGTCAAGGCGACGAATTCGACGTGATCTACGAGCAGAAAGTAGCCAACGGAAAAGTGGTCGGCACTGGCAACATTCTGTCTGCACGCTTCACCAACCGTGGCAAAACCTACACCGCCGTGCGCTACACCAACAAACAGGGCAACAGCAGCTACTACACAGCTGATGGCAACAGCATGCGCAAGGCCTTCATCCGTACCCCCGTTGACTTTGCCCGTATTAGCTCGCGTTTCTCCATGGGCCGCAAGCATCCAATTCTGAACAAAATTCGCGCGCACAAGGGTGTCGACTATGCCGCGCCGCGTGGCACGCCAATCAAAGCGGCAGGCGACGGCAAGGTCTTGTTGGCGGGGCGTCGTGGTGGTTACGGCAATACGGTGATCATCCAGCACGGCAACACGTACCGCACGCTGTACGGCCACATGCAAGGTTTTGCCAAGGGCGTCAAGACTGGCGGCAACGTGAAACAGGGCCAAGTGATCGGTTACATCGGTACCACCGGCCTCTCCACCGGCCCGCACTTGCACTATGAGTTCCAGGTCAACGGCGTACACGTCGACCCACTGGGCCAGAAGCTCCCAATGGCTGACCCGATTGCCAAGGCCGAACGCGCGCGCTTCATGCAGCAGAGCCAGCCGCTGATGGCACGGATGGATCAAGAGCGCTCCACCTTGCTGGCTTCGGCGAAGCGTTAAGGTATGCCGCTCTATATCGGTGTGATGTCCGGGACCAGCCTCGACGGCCTGGATATCGCCCTTATCGAACAAGGCGCGGCGATCAATCTGATCGCCACTCGCTATATCCCAATGCCCGACGCCTTGCGCACAGAACTGCTGAGCCTATGCGCCAGCGGCCCGGATGAAATCGCCCGTTCGGCAATTGCCCAGCAGCAATGGGTGACGCTCGCTGCACAAGGGATCATCGCCTTGCTGGAGCAACAAAACCTCAAGCCTCAGGACATTCGGGCGATTGGTAGTCATGGCCAGACGATTCGCCATGAACCCGCCCGAGGCTTCACCGTTCAGATCGGCAACCCTGCCCTACTCACCGAACTGACAGGCATCACTGTCGTCAGCGACTTCCGCAGCCGCGATGTCGCTGCCGGCGGCCAAGGCGCTCCTTTGGTTCCAGCCTTTCATGAAGCCTTGTTCGGCGAGCAGACGGGCAATCGCGCGGTATTGAATGTCGGCGGGTTCAGCAACCTCAGCCTGATCGAGACGGGCAAGCCTGTCGCCGGTTTCGACTGCGGCCCGGGGAACGTGCTGCTCGATGCCTGGATTCACCTGCAGCGCGGAGAACACTTTGATCGGGACGGGCAATGGGCGGCCAGCGGCAAGGTCCAGCCCCAGCTGCTCAATACGCTGCTCAGCGATCCGTTCTTCATGACCAAAGGCCCGAAAAGCACGGGCCGAGAGGTGTTCAACCTGGCCTGGCTGCAGCAGCACCTTGGCCGTTTGCCCACCTTTGAACCCCAAGACGTACAGGCCACCCTGCTGGAGCTGACGGCCCTGACCATCGTCGAGTCCCTGCAAAGCGCCCAGACTGACACAACAACCTTGCTGATCTGCGGCGGCGGCGCCCATAACGGGGCACTGATGGGCAGGCTGACAACGTTGCTGCCTTCTACCCATGTCAGCACTACAGCGGCCTATGGCGTAGACCCTGACTGGGTAGAGGCAATGGCCTTCGCCTGGCTGGCCCATTGCTGCCTTGAAGGCATTGCCGCCAATCGTCCCAGCGTCACTGGCGCACGTGGGCTTCGAGTGCTTGGCGCGATCTACCCCGCCTGAACCCCAGACAGCAAAACGCCGCTTGGCCCGTAAAAGCCAAGCGGCGTTTTTGTATCTGCTACCGATCAGATCGAGAACGAAGACCCGCAACCACACGTCGTGGTGGCATTAGGGTTCTTGATCACGAAACGCGAGCCTTCCAGACCTTCCTGATAATCCACCTCGGCACCTGCCAGGTATTGGAAGCTCATCGGATCCACGACCAGGCTTACACCCTCGCGCTCAACGATAGTGTCGTCATCGGCCACATCTTCATCGAAGGTAAAACCGTACTGAAACCCTGAACAACCGCCGCCCGTAACGAATACGCGCAGCTTCAAGCGATCATTACCCTCTTCATCGACCAGGCTCTTCACCTTGTGCGCAGCACCGTGGGTGAATTGCAAAGACGTGGGGGTGAAGGACTCAACGCTCATGCTGATAATCTCCCGGCGTAGCGCCGCCATATGCGTAATGGCGGGTATTATCCGCTTCTCCTAGAAAAGCGGTCAACTATTGTTACGGTATATCAATCCGCCCAGCGACCATTAAAAATGCAAAAGGCCCGATCAAAGGGCCTTTTGCGCAACGGTGATCCCGCGTTAAGGCAACATCCCCGCGTGGGACAGGCCCAACTTCTCGTCCAGGCCGAACAGGATATTCATGTTCTGCACCGCCTGGCCCGAAGCGCCCTTGACCAAATTGTCGATCACCGACAACACCACCACCAGGTCGCCATCCTGCGGACGATGCACCGCAATACGGCACACATTGGCACCACGCACGCTGCGCGTTTCCGGATGGCTGCCGGCCGGCATCACATCGACGAACGGCTCATTGGCATAACGTTTTTCAAACAACGCCTGCAGGTCTACCGAGCGATCAGTGACAGTCGCATACAGCGTGGAGTGAATCCCGCGGATCATCGGCGTCAGGTGCGGCACGAAGGTCAGACCCACATCCTGGCCGGCAGCGCGGCGCAGGCCCTGGCGAATTTCCGGCAAGTGACGATGACCTTTTACCGCATAGGCTTTCATGCTTTCCGACGTTTCGGAGTATAGAGAACCGACCGCCGCGCCACGGCCCGCACCACTGACGCCCGACTTACAGTCGGCGATCAGCCGCGACGCATCCGCCAGGCCAGCTTCCAGCAATGGCAGGAGGCCCAATTGCGTCGCCGTCGGATAGCAACCCGGCACCGCAATCAGGCGTGCTTGCTTGATCTGCTCGCGATTGACTTCCGGCAGGCCGTAAACCGCCTCTTCCAACAGCTGCGGCGCACCATGGGGCTGGCCGTACCACTTGGCCCACTCATCGGCGTCTTGCAGGCGGAAGTCTGCCGACAAGTCGATAACCTTGGTACCGGCCGCCAGCAACTCACCGGCCAGAGCATGGGCGACACCGTGAGGCGTGGCGAAGAACACCACGTCGCAGGCACCCAGAGTCTTGGTGTCCGGCACACTGAACGCCAGACCGTCATAGTGGCCTCGCAGGTTCGGGTACATATCGGCCACGGCCAGCCCGGCTTCGGATCGGGAAGTGATGACCACCACCTCAGCTTGCGGATGCTGAGCCAACAGACGCAGCAATTCGACACCGGTGTAACCCGTGCCGCCGACGATACCGACCTTGACCATAAACCTGCCCTCAACGAACCCACTGGAAAGCCGTCGATAATAGGGGCCGTATCGTCCTGCGACAACCGTCAACGTGACGTACGGGCGCATGAGCCACTACTATCTTCGCTACCGTGAACCTGGGAATAACTAAAATGCTCTATCTATGGGTCAAAGCCTTCCATATCGTCAGCATCGTTTGCTGGTTTGCCGGGCTGTTCTACCTGCCGCGCCTGTTTGTCTACCACGCCCAAAGCGAAGACACCGTCAGCAAGGAACGCTTCAGCATCATGGAGCGCAAGTTGTACCGGGGCATCATGGGCCCTGCGATGGTTGCCACACTGGTTTTCGGCATCTGGATGCTGGCCCTCAACCCCGGCATTTTCCAGTCGGGCGCCTGGATCCACGCCAAGTTGACCCTGGTCGTCCTGCTGATTGGCTACCATCACATGTGCGGCGCACAGGTAAAGCGCTTCGCCCGTGGCGAAAACACCCGCAGCCATGTCTTTTATCGCTGGTTCAATGAAGTCCCGGTTCTGATATTGCTGGCTATCGTAATTTTGGTCGTGGTCAAACCGTTCTAACGTCAATTACTCGGGGAACCTCCAATGTCGCTGCCCGCTCTGCTGGAACAACGTCTGCGCCTGCCCGTGGTGGCCGCGCCGATGTTTCTGATCTCTAATCCGCAACTGGTCCTGGCCTGCTGTCGCAACGGGGTAGTTGGGAGTTTCCCGGCGCTCAACCAACGCGAAAGCTGTGGCTTCAAGGCCTGGCTGGAAGAAATCGAAGCGGGCCTGGCTCAGTTGGACAACCCTGCGCCCTATGCCGTGAACCTGATCGTGCACAACAGCAACCCGCGCCTGGAGGCAGACCTGGCGATCTGCGTCGAGCACAAGGTGCCCATCGTCATCACCAGTCTCGGTGCGGTAAAGGAGTTGGTGGACGCGGTTCATAGCTACGGCGGCCTGGTATTTCATGACGTCACTACCCGACGCCATGCCGAGAAAGCCGCTGAAGCGGGTGTTGATGGCCTCATTGCCGTCGCCGCTGGTGCGGGTGGCCACGCTGGCACCTGGAGCCCCTTTTCACTGATTGCCGAAATTCGCCAGTTCTTCGACAAAACCCTACTGCTGGCGGGCTGCCTTAACCATGGGCACGAAATCCTCGCCGCCCAGGTGCTGGGGGCAGACCTGGCATATTTCGGCACGCGCTTTATCGGCACCACCGAAAGCCAGGCACCGGATGCGTATAAGGAGATGCTGCTCACATCGCGCGCCGCCGACATCGTGCACACTCCAGCAGTCTCCGGCGTACCTGCCAGCTTCATGCGCCAGAGCCTGGAAAATGCCGGGTTTGACCTCGCTGCGCTTCAAGGCAAAGGTGAAGTCAACTTCGGTTCCAAGCTCAAGCCATTGAGCGATGAGGCCAAAGCGTGGAAAACTGTATGGTCTGCTGGCCAAGGCGTCGGTGAGATCAATGATGTACCCAGTGTGGATGACCTCGTTGCCCGCCTGGATGCCGAATACCGCAAAGCACGCGAGCACGCCGCGCAACTGCGCTGGCCACGCTGACCCACTGGCAGGCCTGCCGATTGGACAGGCCTGCATACTCTCCCTGATTAAGTGACAAGGATGCCCGCATGAGCGACAGCCGTTTCAAGATTGTGTTTGACGGAGCCTTGCGCCCAGGTGTCGAAAGCACCACCGCCAAGCTGAACCTCGCCGAGTTATTCAAAAGCGATGTTGAAGCGATCGAAAAGCTCTTCACCGGCCGCCCCGTCGCGCTCAAGCGCGACCTGTCCCACCCCGACGCGCAAACTTACCTCACGGCACTGCACAACGCCGGGGTCGACGCTCGCATCGAGGCCGAACAACCTGTGGCATTCAGCCTGGCAGAAACCCACGAAACAAGCTCGTCAACCGCTGACCGCGCCGCCGCCTCACCTTATGCTCCCCCACGCGCTGCCGTTGGCGACGACCTGCCGGAGTTCGCAACCCTCAAGGTCTTCACCATCCACGGGCGCATCGGGCGCCTGCGCTACCTGGCCTGGACGCTGGCACTGACCGTCGCGATGTTGGTGGCAGCGGGCATCATCAGTACGGTGGGCTTCGCGGTGGCGACAGCCTCGCCAACCATCGCCATCATTATTGGCTCACTGCTGGGTTTCGCGCTGTTTGTGGCACTGGTAGTGGTGAGCGTGCAAATCGGCGTGCAGCGCCTGCATGACCTGGGCTGGTCTGGCTGGCTTTACCTGCTCAACCTGGTTCCGCTGGTTAACAGTGTTTTCCCGCTGCTGTTGCTGGTATTGCCAGGCAACACGGGCGCCAACCAATACGGCGCGCCACCACCACGCAACTCCACTGCGGTGAAAATCCTGGCCTCGCTGTGGCTGGCGTTCATTCCCTTGATGCTCATCATCGTCGTCACCCTGGGCATGAACGGCTACCTGGACCAGCTTGAAGCCAACATGGACAGCAGCTACGAAAGCAGCTCCATCACCTCCGATGCAGACGCCGATCAAAGCGCTATCGTTGACGAAGCCGCAGCGCAAAGTGCTGACGATGCAGCCGAACCTGTAGACTCTCCAGAACAGTGAAGAAACGCCCGCCGCCTGTGACGCACTGTCATGGGCCGGCGGCGTTGCGATGGAGAAAGGCATGACCCGTTACGCTCTGATCACCGGCGCCTCCAGTGGCATCGGCCTGGCATTGGCCGAAGCCTTGGCACGGCGTGGCCGTAGCTTGATTCTGGTGGCCCGCCAGCGTGATCAGTTGGAAAGCATTGCATTGGAATTGACCCAACGCTTCGGCGTCGAGGTACTGTTTCGCGCCTGTGATTTGGGCGAGCCGCTGCGCTTGTCCGGCTTTTTGCTGGAGCTCGAAGAGGGTGAGCGACAGATCGACCTGCTGGTCAACTGCGCCGGCATCGGCACCAGCGGGCCGTTCCTGGCCCAGGACTGGATGACCGAGCAGGACCTCATCGAAGTCAACATCCTGGCCTTGACCCGCATGTGCCACGCACTGGGCAATGCCATGGCCCTGCATGGCGGCGGGCAAATCCTCAATGTGGCTTCGGTCGCGGCCTTCCAGCCTGGGCCGTGGATGAGCAGCTACTACGCCAGCAAAGCCTACGTGCTGCACTTCTCCGAAGGGTTGCGCGAGGAATTGAAGACCTGCGGCATCAAGGTTTCAGTGCTGTGCCCTGGCCCTACGCGCACCGCATTCTTCGGCACCGCGCAGATGGATACGGCGAAACTCGACCGCAGCCAGCAACTGATGAGCCCGGAAGAAGTCGCGCTCTACACCGTGCGGGCGCTGGAAAAGAACAAGGCCATCATCATTCCCGGGCGCCGCAATCGTTGGCTGACGTTCAGCCCACGCCTGAGCCCCCGCTGGCTGACCCGCAAAATTGCCGGAGCCATCAACAAGGCCTATTGCCCGCGCTGACGGCCTACGTACACTTACCTCACTTTTCACGATGGAGATACAGCTGTGGATACTCTGTTCACCAAGATCATCAACAGGGAAATACCGGCGAAGATCATCTATGAAGATGACCAAGTCCTGGCTTTTCACGATATCGCCCCCCAGGCACCAGTGCATTTCCTGGTTATCCCGAAAAAACCCATTCGTACCCTCAACGACCTGACCGAGGACGATAAGGCGCTGGCCGGCCATATCCTGTTCACCGCCCAACGCCTGGCCGTGGAACAAGGCTGCGAAAAAGGCTTTCGTGTGGTGATGAATTGCAATGAAGACGGCGGGCAAACCGTTTACCACATCCATATGCACGTGCTGGGTCAGCGCCAGATGAACTGGCCACCGGGCTGAGTGCACAAGGGCAAATTGACTCAGCACAAACGCTGGACGCTCTCTTGCGGTAAACTGGCCGCCGAGATTCTTCCCGGAGGTCAGCATGACTACCCAACGTCACTACTCGCCGATTGACCGTCTGTTGCTGCAAGCCGACATGGCCATGCGCACCCTGCTGCCGTTCAGTGGCCAGCCCTACCGCCCATCGCCCGCCATCGTGCAGCCGGATGTACAGTTGAGCGAGACCGACACCCGTCACGTCGCAGGCCTGATGCGCATCAACCATACCGGTGAAGTCTGTGCCCAGGCGCTGTACCAGGGCCAGGCGCTGACCGCCAAGTTGCCGCAAGTGCGCGTGGCGATGGAGCATGCGGCCGAGGAAGAGATCGACCACCTGGCCTGGTGCGAACAACGCATCCGCCAGTTGGGCAGCCATCCCAGCGTGCTCAACCCACTGTTTTATGGCTTGTCGTTTGGTATCGGCGCGGCTGCCGGGCTGATCAGTGACAAAGTCAGCCTGGGGTTTGTGGCCGCGACAGAACATCAGGTGTGCAAGCACCTGGATGAACACCTGGAGCAACTGCCGGCCGAAGACGAAAAGTCACGGGCCATTCTTGAGCAGATGCGCATTGACGAAGAGCACCATGCAGAAAGCGCGCTGGACGCGGGCGGCTTCCGCTTTCCAGCCCCGGTACGGTTCGGCATGAGCCTGTTGGCCAAGGTCATGACCAAAAGCACTTATCGAATCTGAACCGAAAAAAGGGCGCCCGAAGCGCCCTTTCTTTTGCCTGCTGTAATCAACCCAGCTCGATGATTTCGTAGTCGTGGGTAATGACCACGCCCGCAGCCCCCAGCATGATCGATGCTGAGCAGTACTTCTCTGCCGACAGCTCGATGGCACGCTTGACCTGGGCTTCTTTTAGCGCCCGGCCCTTGACCACGAAATGCATATGGATCTTGGTAAAAACCTTGGGGTCTTCAGTGGCGCGTTCAGCTTCCAGGAAGGCTTCGCAGCTTTCTACGGCCTGGCGGGACTTCTTCAAGATGCTGACCACGTCAAAATTGCTGCAACCGCCCACACCCAGCAGCAACATTTCCATGGGGCGTACACCCAGGTTACGACCGCCGGCTTCCGGCGGACCGTCCATGACCACCACATGGCCGCTGCCCGACTCACCGAGGAACATGGCTTCGCCCGCCCATTGGATGCGTGCCTTCATCGCCCAGACTCCACTGCTAAAAAAGGGTCGCCAGCTTAGCACAGGGCCTTGAAACAACAGCGCTCTGCATAAATTCGATAAATGACAGCGTTTGCCGCTAAATTGGCTAATCGCGACAGAAGGTGTCTGGTAAGCTGGCGCCAAATGAATGGCGCATTGCCATGACTTGTACAGCGTATATCAATGAGATGCCGCTGGATAAAAACAACGCCAACTACACCGCGCAGTCTTTTCGGGATACAACCATGGTTGCTCTTACTCCCACACCCAAGATCAAGAACCTCGACAAGCTGTTGCTGCATTGCCAGCGCCGACGTCATCCGGCCAAGCACAACATCATCTGCGCCGGCGAGCGCTCAGAAACCCTGTTTTTCATCATCAAGGGCTCAGTCACCATCCTGATCGAGGATGAGGATGGCCGTGAGATGATCATTGCCTATCTCAACGCCGGAGACTTCTTCGGGGAGCTGGGTTTGTTTGAACAAGCAGGCAAAGAGCAGGAACGCAGTGCTTGGGTACGAGCCAAAGTTGAGTGCGAAGTGGCCGAAATCAGCTATGCAAAATTTCGCGAATTGGCCCAGCATGATCCGGACATCTTGTACGCCCTGAGCGGTCAGATCGCCCAGCGCCTGCGCGACACCACCCGCAAAGTCGGCGACCTGGCGTTCTTTGATGTCACCGGCCGCGTCGCTCGCTGCCTGTTGGACCTATGCAAGCAACCCGATGCCATGACCCATCCCGACGGCATGCAGATCAAAGTCACGCGCCAGGAGATCGGACGTATTGTCGGGTGTTCACGAGAAATGGTCGGCCGCGTGCTCAAGGACTTGGAAGAACGCAACTTGGTGCACGTCAAAGGCAAGACGATGGTGGTGTTCGGTACCCGTTAAACCGGCAGGAAGCCAGCCAGCATCTGACGGTACAACGTGTCGAGCCGACGGATCGCATCCGGCGCCGTAAACGCTTCGTGCAGTGCGATATGGCTATCGGCGCGAACCCGCTGCTCCAAACCGCAGGCTTGATTGAAGCGGTTGACCGCCGCAATCAATTGCTCACGATCATTCTCCAGCAACATCGCCCCGTGCACCAACCCGACCGGGCGGCCACCGCTTTGTCGCCAACGCTGGGCAGTGCCCACCATTTTGCGGCCATTGAGGTTGACGTTGTAACGGCCGTCGCAAAAGGCACCGTCAATTTCGCCGACGGACGCATCGCCACCCAACTCGATCAACAGATCACAAATCGGTTGGCACAAGCGCTGATAGCCGGTTTCGATGCGCCCCTGGTCGCTTTCACTGCGCGGTGGGGCATAGACCAGGGCGATATTGACCGTGGCGCCGGACTGCGGCACCGGCTCACCACCGGTTTCACGCAGCAATACCGGCCAACCCGCATCGGCCGAAACCTGGCTCGCCACCGCGAATGCCGACAGCCGGCTCAAACGGCGCGGCATGACCAGTGCTTGGTCACTGGGCTGCCAGAACAGCAATCCGAATGCCTGCTCACCCGCGCAAACGGCTGCCAATAGGTCTTGCTCGGCGGCAAGGCCTGCTTCGACAGTCATGATCACGGGCTGGAGCATCGAACACCTACCTACCTGAATAAACACAAAACCAATGTGGGAGCTGGCTTGCCTGCGATAGCGGTGTGTCAGCTACACAGAGGTTGGCTGACCCGCCGCTATCGCAGGCAAGCCAGCTCCTACAGTTCCGAGCGTATTTCAAATCAGTCTAGTGTCGAACCGCTGATCGTCGTACCGCGCTCCGGGAAGAACAAGCGCTGCAGCTCCGCCCCCGGGTTCTCTGCGCGCATAAACGTCTCGCCCACCAGGAACGAGTACACGCCACTGATTTCCATCAGTTCCACATCGGCGCGGTTGACGATGCCACTCTCGGTAATCACCAGACGATCGCGCGGGATACGCGGCAGCAGGTCGAGGGTGGTTTCGAGGCTGACGTCGAAGGTATGCAGGTTACGGTTGTTGACGCCCACCAGCGGAGTATCGAGGGTCTTCAATGCGCGCTCCAGCTCGTCGCCGTCGTGTACTTCGACCAGCACGTCCAGGCCGACGCTTTTGGCCACGGCCGCCAGCTCGGCCATCTTCACGTCATCCAATGCGGAGACAATCAGCAACACGCAGTCGGCACCCAAGGCTCGGGCTTCAACGATCTGGTACGGGTCCACCATGAAATCCTTGCGGATCACCGGCAACTTGCACGCGGCGCGCGCCTGTTGCAGAAACAGGTCTGAACCTTGGAAGTAGTCGATATCCGTCAGTACGGACAGGCAAGTCGCCCCACCCTTCTCATAACTGGCGGCGATCTCGGCGGGTACAAAGTTCTCGCGAATCACCCCCTTGCTCGGCGAGGCTTTCTTGACCTCGGCGATCACGGCCGGCTGCTTGAGCTTGGCCTGGGCGATCAAGGCATTGGCAAAGCCGCGTGGCGCATCGGCGCTTTTCGCCTGGGCTTCCAACTCGGCCAGGCCCACGCGGGCGCGGCGCTCGGCCACTTCTTCAGCCTTACGGGCCAGGATCTTTTCCAGAACGGTTGGCACACTCATCCTTCATTCTCCATCTTGAATACGGCGGTGAATGCTCCCAGCTCTTCGAGCTTCTCACGAGCCAGGCCGGTGTGCAGCGCATCGTGGGCCAAGGCGACACCTTCCTTGAGACTATAGGCATGGTCGGCGGCGTAAAGTGCTGCGCCAGCGTTGAGCACAATCATTTCCGCAGCTTTCTGACCGTTTTCGGTCTTACGACGCCCCAGAGCATCACGAATCAACTCCAACGAAGCCGCCGGGCTTTCCACCGCCAGGCCGTGCAAGCTCTGGCTTTTCATACCCAGGTCTTCAGGTTCGACCCAATATTCGGTGACCTCGTCGTTCTTCAGCTCCGCCACGAAGGTCGGCGCCGCCAGGCTGAATTCGTCGAGGCCATCCTTGGAGTGCACCACCAGCACATGCTTGCTGCCCAAGCGTTGTAATACTTCGGCCAGCGGCCGGCACAGCGCCTGGCTGAACACGCCCACCACCTGATGCTTCACACCGGCCGGATTCGTAAGCGGGCCGAGCATGTTGAACAGGGTACGCAGGCCAAGGTCCTTGCGCGGGCCGGCAGCGTGCTTCATCGCGCCGTGATGGGACTGAGCAAACATGAAGCCAATGCCAACGCTGTCGATGCAGCGCGCTACTTGCACCGGCGTGAGGTTCAGGTAAATACCGGCAGCTTCCAGCAAGTCGGCACTGCCGCTCTTGCCAGACACTGCGCGGTTCCCGTGCTTGGCGACGGTGCAACCAGCGGCGGCCACCACGAAGGATGAGGCGGTCGACACGTTGAAAATATTCGCACCGTCACCGCCGGTGCCCACTACATCGACGACGCCGTCGAGGGTCTTGAGTTCGACCTTGTCCGCCAGCTCACGCATCACCGACACCGCACCGACGATTTCGTCGATGCTTTCGCTCTTCATGCGCATCGCCATCATAAAAGCGCCGATCTGAGCATCGGTGCATTGACCGGTCATGATCTCGCGCATCACATCGCTCATTTCCGCGGTGCTCAGGTCCAGATGGCCGACGATACGGCTCAGGGCAGTCTTGATATCCATGAAAAGTCCTTAGCGCGTGCCGCCGCTCTGCTTGAGAAAGTTGGCGAACAGCTCGTAGCCCTGCTCGGTCAGGATTGATTCAGGGTGAAATTGCACCCCTTCGACGTTCAGTGTCTTGTGGCGCAGGCCCATGATCTCGTCGACCGAGCCGTCTTCCAATTGGGTCCAGGCGGTCAGTTCCAGGCATTCGGGCAAGGTTTCACGCTTGACCACCAGAGAGTGGTAACGGGTCACGGTCACCGGCAGGTTCAAGCCATGGAATACACCCAAATCCCGATGGAACACCGGGCTGGTCTTGCCGTGCATGACCTCGCGCGCGCGCACCACATCACCGCCAAACGCCTGGCCGATGGACTGATGGCCCAGGCAGACGCCCAGGATCGGCAGCTTGCCGGCGAAATACTGGATAGCTTCCAGAGAGATGCCCGCCTCGGTCGGCGTGCACGGGCCAGGCGAAACCACGATGCGCTCGGGGTTCAGCGCAGCGATTTCAGCAACGGTAAGTTCATCGTTGCGCACCACCTTGACCTCGGCACCCAGTTCGCCCAGGTACTGCACAACGTTGTAGGTAAAGGAGTCGTAGTTATCAATCATCAGCAACATGTGGGTTCAAACCTCTTGAATTCACTGATTTCAAATGACCGCCTTCCAAGCGTGTGACCCGCTGCCAGACGCACGTTCCGGTTGCCAGGGTGAGTTGGCAAGGGGCGTCAGACAACGGGTGAAGAAGGCAAATCGGTACAGGTCCGGCCAGGCCGGCAGAGAAAAATGTCAGGCGCGCCAACGCCAACGGGCGTGTGCCTTGACTACTCGCATCAAGAGTTTGCTGATGATCAACACGGGGAGGGTCTCATTCATACGTTCAGGCACAGTAACGTAGGCTCGCCAGCGGTGCAATATGGAGCCGCAAATACGGGGACGCAACGTAGGTGGATTCCGGATTTCCCTACAGAAAATGCCAGAAATTTTGCTAGTGTTTCACTTCCGACATAAAAACAACCCAATGGAATCTTGCATGCTCAGACCAGCGTTTTTCGCGCCCCTTGCCGGCTGCCTCCTGTCATTGGCCTGCGCCCAGGCGTTCGCAGCCCCGTCACCTTATTCAACCATGGTGGTTTTCGGCGACAGCCTGGCGGATGCAGGCCAGTTTCCCGACGGTTCGGCCGGCGCCACATTGCGCTTTACCAACCGAACCGGGCCGACCTTCCAGGGTGAATACGGCCTGGTCTCATCGACCCTGCTGGGCACGAAACTGGGCGTCGCTCCCAACGACCTGAATGCTTCCACCTCACCGGTTCGCGCAGCCCAGGGTTTGCCAGACGGCAACAACTGGGCAGTGGGTGGCTACCGTACCGACAATATCCTCGACTCCATTACCTCAGTCTCCAATGCTGCGATTCCCCCAGGCAACCCCGGGGGCGGCACTGTGTTGCGCAGTCGGCAGGGCTATCTGCCGGCTAATGGTGGGAGAGCCGACCCGAACGCACTTTACTTCCTTTCCGGTGGCGGCAATGACTTCCTGCAAGGCCGGGTACTCAGCCCCGCTCAAGCGGTCGCCGCCGGCGGCAGGCTGGCGGACAGCGCCCAGGCCCTGCAACAAGCCGGCGCGCGTTACATTATGGTGTGGATGCTACCCGACCTGGGCCTGACGCCGGCCATCAACGGCACCCCACAGCAAGCAGCGACTTCGGCCCTGAGCACTATTTTCAACCAGTCCCTGGTACAGCGTCTGTCACAAGTGGATGCACAGGTTATCCCGCTGAACATCCCGCTGCTGTTGAACGAGGCCTTCGCCGATCCAGCGCGCTTCGGCCTAGCCACCGGGCAGAACCTGACGGGCACCTGCTTCAGCGGTAACAGTTGCACCGCCAACCCAACCTATGGCATCGGCGGCACCAACCCGGACCCAACCAAGCTGATCTACAACGACTCGGTCCACCCTACCGTGGCCGGGCAACGCTTGATTGCCGACTACGCCTATTCGCTACTCGCCGCGCCGTGGGAACTGACCTTGCTGCCGGAAATGGCCCAAGGCACATTGCGCGCCCACCAGGACGAGCTGCGTAACCAATGGCAAGCAGACAACGGCAGCTGGCAAGCCGTCGGCCAATGGCGCGCCATAGTGGCCGGCGGAGGCCAACGCCTGGATTTCGATGATCAGAGCAGCTCGGCCAGTGGCGACGGCAGCGGCTATAACCTGAATATCGGTGGCAGCTACCGGCTCGATGAAAACTGGCGCGTGGGCGTTGCCGCCGGCCTGTATCGGCAGACACTCGAAGCCGGCGCCAATGATTCAGACTACAAGCTCAACAGCTATATGGGCACGGCATTCGCCCAGTATCAGCAGAACCACTGGTGGGCCGATGCCGCATTGACCGGCGGCAAGCTGGACTTCGACAGCCTCAAACGCAAGTTTGCCCTGGGTATCAGCGAAGGCTCGGAGAAAGGTGACACCGATGGCTGGCTCTGGGCCCTGAGCGGCCGCGTGGGGTATGACATCGCCGCGCCGGGCAGCGACTGGCACCTCTCGCCGTTCATCAGCGCCGATTACGCGCGGGTTGAAGTCAATGGTTACTCGGAGAAAAGCAGCCGCTCCACCGCCCTGACCTTTGACGATCAACAACGCGACTCCAAACGCCTGGGCGTCGGCCTGCAAGGCAGCTACCGCATCACGCCGCAAACCCAGGTTTTTGGCGAAGTGGCCCACGAGCATGAGTTTGAAAATGACACCCAGAAGGTGAACATTTCGCTCAACAGCGTGCAGGGGATCGACTTCAAGCTCGACGGGTATACGCCTCGCAGTAATTCTGACCGCTTGAGCCTGGGTGTCAGCCACAAGCTGACTCAGGACCTGGCGTTGCGGGCGGCGTATAACGTGAGAAAGGATGACAACTTGACCCAGCAAGGCATCAATGTCGGAGTCAGTCTGGATTTCTAAACAAATCCCAAGACCGGTGAAAAACTAATGTGGGAGCGGGCTTGCTCGCGAATACGGTGTATCAGTCACACATGTATCGACTGACACTCTGTATTCGCGAGCAAGCCTGCTCCCACATTTTTTATTCCAGCTTCAGTCTTGTGGAGTTTGCTCTGCCAATGCCACGGCACGGAACATCGCCCGACGCTTGTTGAGGGTTTCTTCCCATTCAAGGGCCGGCACCGAGTCCGCCACAATCCCGCCGCCCGCCTGCACATGCAGTTCGCCGTCCTTGATCACGGCCGTGCGGATCGCAATGGCGGTGTCCATATTGCCGTTCCAAGCAAAATACCCGACGGCGCCGCCGTAGACACCACGCTTGACCGGCTCCAGTTCGTCGATAATTTCCATCGCACGGATCTTCGGCGCCCCCGACAATGTGCCCGCCGGCAAAATCGCTCGCAGGGCGTCCATCGCCGTCAGCCCGGCCTTCAGCTCGCCGGTGACGTTGGACACGATATGCATCACATTGGAATACCGTTCGATGACCATCTTCTCGGTCAGTTTCACCGAGCCGATTTCCGAGACACGCCCGGTGTCGTTGCGCCCCAGGTCGATCAGCATCAGGTGTTCGGCAATTTCCTTTTCGTCGCTGAGCAGGTCTTCTTCCAGCGCCACGTCGGCTTCTTCGGTCGCCCCACGGGGGCGCGTGCCGGCAATCGGGCGCACGGTGATCAGGTTGTCTTCAACCCGCACCAGCACTTCCGGCGAACTGCCCACGACGTGGAAGTCGCCGAAGTTGAAGAAGTACATATACGGCGTCGGGTTGAAGCAACGCAGTGCGCGGTACAGGTCAATCGGTGCCGCCTTGAAGTCGATGGACATGCGTTGCGACGGCACCACTTGCATGCAGTCACCGGCAAGGATGTATTCCTTGATGGTATCGACGGCGCGCTCGTAGTCATCCTGGGTAAAGCTGGAGCGGAACACCGGGTCGGCCGCCGGGGGGCGGCTGAGGTCCAGGCCGCGACGCGGGGTGATCGGCTGGCGAAGTTTTTCCAGCAACGCTTCCAGGTTGGCCTGGCCTTGTTCGAAGGCATCAGCCTGGGCGGGGTCGGCGAGGACAATCGCATGCATCTTGCCGGCGAGGTTGTCGAACACCACCACCGCGTCGGACACCATCAGCAAAATGTCCGGCACCCCCAGCGGGTCCGGGTTCGGGCATTTGCCCAGGCGTTTTTCCACATAGCGCACGCAGTCATAGCCGAAGTACCCCACCAGGCCGCCATTGAAGCGCGGCAGGCCAGCAATGGTCGGCACGTTGTAGCGCGCCTTGAAGGTTTCGACAAAGGCCAGCGGGTCTTCTACGTCATGGCTTTCGATCTCCACGCCGTCATGGGTGATGCTCACATGATGGTCGTGCACCCGCAGCACCGTGCGGCATGGCAGGCCAATGATCGAGTAACGGCCCCACTTCTCGCCGCCTTGTACCGACTCAAGCAGGTAAGAGTTGGGCTCATCGGCCAGCTTCAGGTAGATCGACAGCGGCGTATCGAAGTCGGCCAGGGTTTCGCAAGCCATGGGGATACGGTTATAGCCGGCAGCGGCCAAACGCAGGAATTCTTCGCGGGTCATGAGGTGCCTCGTGGTGTGAGGGTCAAGTCAGGTAGGCAAACGTGCCGCACACGCGGCCAGGATCAGTCAGGCGCGCCAACGCCAGCGGGCCAGGGCCTTGATGACTTTCATCCAGAGTTTGCGAGTGACCACCACGATGGAATTTCCAGAAGGGGACGAATCAATGTCGGGCAACGTTATCTCAGCGCCCGCGCCCAAGCAACCGGGGATTAGCAGTCGCAGGTCATCAATGACCAGCGCGGGGGACTCCTCCGCAATCGGCCGGCCATGGTTGTAACCATAACTCAAGGCCACGCACTGCACGCCCGCCGCTTTAGCCGCCAGCACATCACTGCGCGAATCGCCGACAAACAGCGACTGAGACGCCGGAATATTGGCCATTTTCATTACGAAAAACAGGGCCGCAGGGTCTGGTTTTTTCTGCGGCAAAGTATCGCCGCCGATAATCCAGCGGAAATAGCGCCCGATTTTCATCTGGTCCAACAACGGCGCAACGAAGCGCTCCGGCTTGTTGGTGATCAGGGCCATTTCCACGCCCTGCTTGCTCAACCACTTGAGGGTGTCACGCACGCCGGGGTAAACCACGGTCAGTTCGTGGCTGCTTTCGTAAGCGGCATTGAACAACTCCAAGGCATGTTCTGCCTCGACCTCATCCACGCCCGTGGCATCGATGTCGTTGGCCAGGGCCCGACGCACCAACATCGGCGCGCCATTGCCGACCCACTCGCGCACCGACTCGATGCCTGCCGGCTTGCGCCCCAGCTTGAGCAGCATCTGGTCCACCGCGGCCGCCAGGTCGGGCACCGAGTCGATCAAGGTACCGTCCAGATCGAACATCACCAGCCGTGGCAATTTGCCGGGGAACAACTGCTCAAAACCGCTCATGGACGCGCCAGCGCCAGTTCGGCACGCATCTTGTCGATGACGGCCTGGTAGTCCGGGGCGTTGAAGATCGCCGAGCCGGCCACGAAGGTATCGGCACCCGCTGCAGCGATCTCACGGATATTGTTGACGTTGACCCCGCCGTCGATCTCCAGGCGAATGTCACGCCCCGACGCATCGATCAGCGCACGGGCCTCACGCAGCTTGTTCAAGGTGCCAGGGATGAACTTCTGCCCGCCGAAGCCTGGGTTGACGCTCATCAGCAAGACCATGTCGACCTTGTCCATCACGTACTCAAGCACGCTCAGCGGAGTGGCCGGGTTGAATACCAGGCCCGCCTTGCAGCCGCCTTCGCGGATCAGTTGCAAAGTGCGGTCAACGTGCAACGTAGCTTCCGGGTGGAAGGTGATGTAAGTCGCACCCGCCTCGATGAAGTCACCGACGATACGGTCCACCGGGCTGACCATCAGGTGCGCATCAATCGGCGCGGTGATGCCGTACTTGCGCAACGCGGCGCACACCATCGGGCCGATGGTCAGGTTGGGTACGTAGTGGTTGTCCATGACATCGAAGTGCACGAAGTCGGCACCGGCGGCCAACACCTTGTCCACTTCCTCACCCAGGCGGGCGAAGTCGGCAGAGAGAATCGATGGAGCAATGACGAAGGGCTGCATGACGCACCTTTTTTGAGCTAAATCACGATGGCGCGCATTGTATACCTCATGCTTTGCTGCGCGCACCGTGACCTATCTCAACGGTTAGTAAGCTGCCCGGTAGATTTTTTCGATATCGGCGGCGCTGAGCTTGCGCGGGTTGTTACGCATCAAGCGTTCAATGCCTGCAGCTTCGCTGGCCATGGCCGGGATGGCGTCCTCGGGCACGCCGAAACTGCGCAGGCCGGACGGGATCTCCACTGCCGCACATAACCGCGTCATCGCCTCTACAGCCTGGTCGGCAGCGTCATTCACACTCAGCCCGGCGATATTGACGCCCATGGCCTGGGCGATGTCCTGCATGCGCTCGACGCAGGCCAATTTGTTCCAGTGCATGACATACGGCAGCAACAGCGCATTACTGACGCCATGGGCAATATTGAAGCGCCCACCCAACGGGTACGCCAGCGCATGCACGGCACCGACGCCCGCGTTGCCAAAGGCCATGCCGGCCATCAGGCTGGCGGTGGCCATGTCGTCACGGGCCTGCAGGTTGGCCGGGTTGGCGTAAGCCTTGGGCAACGCGCTGGCAATCAATCTGATCGCACCGATGGCCAGGGCGTCGGTAATCGGCGAGGCATGCAGCGACAGGTAGGACTCGATGGCATGCACCAAGGCGTCCACGCCACTGGCGGCCGTGACACCTCGCGGGCAGGTCAAGGTCATTTGCGGGCTGATCAGCGCGACATCCGGCAGCAAGTAATCGCTGACGATGCCTTTTTTCAGCTGTGCAGCCTTGTCGGACAGTATCGCCACATTGGTCACCTCCGAGCCGGTACCGGCCGTGGTGGGGATGGCGATCAACGGCGGGCCTTTGCGCGGCACCTGATCGACGCCAAACAAGTCCGCCAGCGCGCCGTGATAACCGGCATAGGCCGCCACGCTCTTGGCGATGTCGATGGCACTGCCGCCGCCCACACCGATCAGGCCGTCATGCCCCCCTTCGCGGTACGCACGCATGCAGTCTTCGACGATGGCAATTTCCGGATCGGGCAGCACGCGGTCGAAGATTTCGTAGGCTCGATCACCCAGATGCTCCAAGGCCAGCGCCACGGTACCGGACTGGACCAGCGCGGCGTCAGTGACGATCAGTGGGTTATCCACATCCAGGCGCGTGAGTTCGGCAGCCAGTTGTTCGATGGCACCTGCACCGGTCAGCAGTTTGTGGGCGATCTTGAATGAGGAAGTACTCATGTGCGCGGCCTCTTATGAATGATGGGCTGGCACAAGAATAGCTGCCCCTGGCGTGTTGTCTGCCATTCATTGGTTGAATGGCCGCGCCGCGACCATCAAGACAGCTAACAAACCGCCGATAGCCTGTCGGTAGCGAGAACCGCGCCTCATACCCCTGACAAATACCGACCAACCCATTAGGCTGCTGGAATCACTTCTGGCCGGGAATCAACGATGCTTTTTCTTCACCGTTCGGCACTGCCAGCATTGTGCCTGTCACTGCTGTTTACCAGCGTCTTGCCTGTTCAGGCCGAGGATGCACCCTCGCCTGCCGTCGAAAAACCGGCTGAACGCCAGGCCTTGCCCGAGCGTAGCCAGCAAGAAGCCAGTGCGCTCGAACGGCAGGTGCCGCAGCAGGAGCAACAGCAATTGCAAGCTGGTAGCGATTCGTTCCTGGCGCTATGGAAACCCGCCAACAGCGCCGAAGCCGAGGGTGTGGTGATTCTCATACCAGGTGCCGGGGAGAACGCGGACTGGCCGCAGGCCATCGCGCCTCTGCGGCGCAAGTTACCGGACGCCGCCTGGGGCACCCTCAGCCTGTCATTGCCTGACGTCAGTGTGGACACCCTGCCGCCACGACTCATCGAACCGCCGAAAGCGGCGGTCGATACCAGCAGCAAGGAAGGCAGCACCGCTGCCAAGCCGGTCGAACAGGCCGCCAGTGCCGAGGCCGAAGGCACTGACCCGGCGGTGGTGCCGGGGGCGGATGAGCAGGACAAGACCGACGCCAAGCGCATCTTCGACCGTATCGACGCCGCCGTCGCCTTCGCCCAGACCCAAAGCGCCCGCAGTGTGGTGTTGCTCGGCCATGGCACCGGGGCCTGGTGGGCGGCACGCTACCTCAGCGAGAAACAACCCTCCCAGGTGCAGAGGTTGGTGATGGTGGCCGGCAAGACGCCTGCGGCTCGCCAACCGGACCTGCAACAACTGGCGCCGGCCTTGAAGGTGCCCACGGCGGATGTGTTCTATCAAGAGGGCGCCCAGGATCGCAAGAACGCCCTGGAGCGACTCCAGGCAGCCAAGCGCTCGAAGAATGACAGCTATAAGCAGGTGTCGCTCACGGCGTTACCCGGCAATAGCGCGGCGGAGCAAGAGCAGTTGTACCGCAGGGTTCGCGGGTGGCTGAGCCCGCAGGGCAGCGCAGACTGATCACATAGTCGACCATGTCGCACAACGACGTGGCAGGGGCAAGCCCCCTCCCACATGGCGTTGAGTGGCGATAGTCTCAACGAAAATCCCGCCGCTCGCGAATCAGCGCATAGGCGTTATGCAACTCTCGGGTTCGTTCGGTCGCCTCCCGCACTTGCGCGGGGCTGGCACCCGTGCCGGCGATCTTGTCCGGATGGTGACGGCTGAGCAGGCGGCGGTAGGCGCGCTTGATCACCGAAGGCTCAGTGGTTGCCGTCACCCCCAGGATACGCAACGCCTCCTGATAGGCACCGCCACGATTGGCCAATGGCTTGCGCTCCGGCGCGTAATCGGTCGCCAATGCCTGAAGCTGCTGTGGCGTCCAGCCCAACCACTTGCCCCACTGGTCGATCAGGTCGCGCTCGGCAGCATCCGCTCGACCGTCCGCCCACGCCATGCGCCAACAGGCGCGCAGCACGCCTTCCGCCGCATGGGGCTGCGTCTTGAGCACCCGAAGGTAACGGCGAACCCGGTCGCTGCCGGACTTGCCACGGTTGAAGGCGCTGATCGCGCGGCGCTGGGCCGGCTCACTCATGTCCAGTGCGCGCATCTCCTGGCGCGCTTGCTGGATATGCCCATCGACAACCCGGCCATTACTCTTGGCCAGGCGTCCCAGCAGCACAAACAACAGTTCGTCGTTGCGCAAGGCCGGGCGCCCACCCAAGCGTTCACGTAACTGCGCCCAGCTGTGCAGTTGCAGACGGCGATCCAGCGCCTGCCCCAGCAATGCCCCCAACAGAGCCCCCGGGATACTGGCAATGGCAAAGCCAGCCCCGGCGCCGATCAGCGTCCCTGGCCACAACATCCTACTGCCCCGCTGTCAGCAAGGTTTCGACCTGCGCCAATCGCTCAAGCGTCCCTACATCCACCCAGCGTCCTGCCATGTGCTCCCCCGTTACCAAACCTTTGGCCATGGCCTCGCGCAACAGCGGGGCCAGCTTGAAGGCACCGGCGCTGCAACCCGCGAACAATTTAGGGTCGAGCACTGAAATGCCACTGAAGGTCAGGTTATCGGCACCGGGCGCGGCATCATGAAGCACACCGTGATCCAGGTAGAAATCCCCGCCCGAGGGGTGGTGTGCTGGGTTGTCGACCATCACCAAGTGCGCCAGGCCCCGGATCGGCTGCTTGAGCTGGATGAAATCATAGTCAGTCCAGATATCGCCATTGACCACCAGAAACGGTTCGTCGCCCAGCAGCGGCAACGCCTGGAATATCCCGCCCCCCGTTTCCAGCGGTTCACCCTCCGGGGAGTAGCGGATGCGCAGACCGAACTGGGCACCGTCGCCCAGGTAGCTTTCGATCTGCTCGCCGAGCCAGGCGTGGTTGATCACGATCTCGGTAAAGCCGGCTTTCGCCAAGGCTTCAAGGTGATACTCGATCAGCCGCTTGCCGCCGGCTTGCACCAGCGGCTTGGGCGTATGCAGGGTGAGCGGACGCATGCGCTCGCCCTTGCCCGCCGCCAGGATCATCGCCTTCATACGCTGGCCTCGGCAGGTTCGCGCAGGCTGGCGAGTAACTCGCCCAGGTCACTCAACTCGGGTCGGTCGGCCAGCACCGCTTCTATATAAGCAAAGAAACGCGGCACGTCGGCCAGGTAGCGTGGTTTGCCGTCGCGGTGGCAGATACGCGAAAAGATGCCGATAACCTTGAGGTGACGCTGCACGCCCATCAGGTCGCTGGCACGCAGGAACTCCTCAAAGTCGTCCTGTACTGGAATCCCCAACTGTCCGGCACGCTGCCAATAGCCACGCTGCCATTCGCGCACGCGGGCCTGGGGCCAGCTGAGGAAGGCGTCCTTGAACAGGCAGGTAATGTCGTAGGTCACCGGGCCGTAGACCGCGTCCTGGAAATCCAGCACGCCAGGGCTCGGCTCACTGATCATCAGGTTGCGCGGCATGTAGTCGCGGTGCACCAGCACCTTGGGCTGGGCCAGGGCGCTGTCGATCAACTGCTGGCTGGCACGTTGCCAGAGGGCTTGTTGCTCAGGGTCGAGGTCGATGCCCAAGTGACGGCGCACATACCATTCCGGGAACAGTTCCAGCTCGCGACGCAATAAAGCCACGTCATAGCTGGGCAACGGTGCATCCATCGGCAATTGCTGGAAAGCCAGCAGCGCGTCGATGGCATCGGCAAATAATTGGTCGGCATTTTCACCGTCAATCACGTCCAGATAGGTTTTTGTGCCTAGGTCATTGAGCAAAAGAAAGCCACGGGGCAAATCTTCTGCATAAATTTTTGGCACATTTATTCCCGATTTCGCGAGCAAATGCGCAATATCGACGAAAGGTTTGCAGTTTTCCTGGGGGGGTGGCGCGTCCATGACGACGAACGTATGGGCACCGCCCTCCCATCGGAAGTAACGCCTGAAACTCGCGTCGCTGCTGGCCGCGGTCAATGTGGCCGGGGGCACGGGGCCCCAGTCCTGAGCGTTGAAGAGGATCGGCAACTGCTCATCCAGCCAGACTTCCAGCTGTTGTAAACGTAGATCTTGCTCGGGCATTACAAGGGTCTCCGACGGCGCTAGCCGTCAAGCGGGGCATGCTTTATTATCACGCATCTTTTTCAGACCATCGAGAGGCGTGCGGCCCAAACCGCGGGCAGATGGCACGCAGGAAGCCCGGACTAATAAGATGGCATTGAAATCCCCCGCGTTTCGTAGAAAATTTCCGTTGCTGGTAACCGGCAGTCTGCTGGCCTTGCAACCTTTCGCCACCTCATTCGTGGTCGCCGCGGAACAGTATGACTGCTCAGTCTCTGCTTCGGGTGCCTGGGATTGCGCGCCGAAGACCGCCGCCGCCCCATTGCCACCGCGCCCGGTGCATGACGGTGCTGCCGTCAGCTCGGCCAACAGCACGCCGCAAGGCAAAGCTGGCGGCAGCGTCGACGCCGAACCCAAGACCATGCTGGTCACCGAAGCCAAGGGCCGTGGCCTGCGTTCGCGCAGTGCCGACTACAGCCACCTTGACTGGGTACCTCGCGACAAGCTGACCGCAGCACAGCTGGCCGAAACCGGCCCTTACTGCGGCGGCGCCTACATCGAGCCGACTCGTCCTGGCATGAACGACAAGACGAACAAGAGCGATGCGCCGACCTTCATCGGCGCCAAGGCCTCGCGTTACGAGCAGGAGCAGCAGGTCGCTACCCTGGCCGGTGACGTGGTCATGCGCCAGGGCAGCATGCAGCTGGAATCGGACGAAGCCAGCCTGTACCAGGCGGAGAACCGTGGCGAACTGAATGGCAAGGTGCGCCTGCGCGACAACGGCGCCCTGATCGTGGGTGACCATGCCCAGGTCCAGCTCGACACCGGTGCCGCCCAGATCGACAACGCCGAATACGTGATGCACAAGTCACGCATCCGCGGTAACGCGCTGTACGCCAAGCGTGCAGAAAACGCGATCATCCGTCTCAAGGACGGTACGTACACCACCTGCGAGCCGGACAGCAACGCCTGGCAGCTCAAGGGCAACAACATCACGTTGAACCCGGCCACCGGTTTCGGTACGGCGACCAACGCGACGTTGCGGGTCAAGAACATCCCGATCCTGTACACCCCGTACATCTACTTCCCGATCGATGACCGTCGTCAATCCGGCTTCCTGCCGCCGAGCTTCAGCACCGGCAGCGAGACTGGCTTTACATTGGTAACGCCGTACTACTTCAACCTGGCACCGAACTACGATGCCACGTTGTACCCGCAGTACATGACCAAGCGCGGCTTGTTGATGGAGGGCGAATTCCGCTATCTGACCAAGTCGAGTGAAGGGCAGTTTGGTGGGGCGTATCTCAACGACGATAACGATGAGCGCAAGAACCAGACCGATTACGAAAAGACCCGCTATATGCTCAATTGGCAGCATAAAGGTGGGTTGGATTCACGTCTGACGTCACAGGTGGATTACACCCGGATCAGCGATCCTTACTACTTCCAGGATTTGAAGTCGTATGAGGAAGGGGTTGAGAGCCAGGACTTCCTGAATCAGCAAGGTTCCCTGACGTACCGGGGCGACTCATATCAGGCTCGCCTGAATCTCCAGGCATACCAGTTAGCGACGATTTCTCAGATCACACCGTATGATCGGTTGCCGCAGCTCACTCTCAACGGTCAATTGCCATTCCATCCGGGTGGCTTGAACTTTAGTTATGAGACTGAAGCCGTCCGCTTTGATCGTGACTTGGAAAATGGCACCTTTACCGACGAGAACGGTGCAGTGACACCTCGTTTGGATACCAATGTCAGAGGGCTCACCCGCGCAAACGGCACTCGTTTAAACCTTGCTCCAGCGGTTGAATACCCGATGAACTGGACTTACGGTTTTATTACGCCGAAGCTCAAGTACGTCTATACAAAGTATGACTTGGACCTTGATACGATCGGTAAAAACTCACTGGCTGCCGGAGATAAATTCAAAAGCTCCCAAGACCGTGCGGTACCTATCGCCAGCGTAGACAGCGGCCTGTACTTCGACCGTAAAACCAATTGGTTCGGCAAAGACTTTAACCAGACCCTCGAACCGCGGGCGTACTACCTCTACGTACCGAACAAAGACCAGAGTGATATTCCGGTCTTCGATACCAGCGAATACTCGTTCAGCTACTCCTCGCTGTTCCGCGACAACCGCTTCAGCGGCTCCGACCGGATCGGTGACGAGAACAAACTATCCCTGGGCGTAACCAGCCGTTGGATCGAAGAAAACGGCTTTGAACGCCAACGTGTTTCCGTCGGCCAAGCGCTGTACTTCAAGGATCGCGAGGTTCAACTGCCGGGTGTACTGGCCGCTGATCGTGACGACGCTCGCACAGACGTCTCGCCTATCGCTCTGGAATATGAGTTCCGCTTCAACCGCGACTGGCGCGCCACGGCTGACTACAACTGGGACACTGAGAGCCATGCCCCACGTTCCGGCAGCGCAATGTTCCACTACCAGCCGGAAGACAACCCGAACAAGGTCGTCAACCTCGGTTATCGCTATCGCAACGACCAAGTGGTCTACAACCAGTTGACCGGTAAATGGCAGTTCGGTGGCGACTACGGCCAACCAGGCGATCCGAACTTCGTGAAGGATTACTACAAAATCCAGCAACACGACTTCTCGATGATGTGGCCGATCATTCCGCAGTGGAATTTGATCACCCGCTGGCAGTATGACTATGCCCGCAACCGTACCCTGGAAGCCTTCGGTGGTTTCGAGTACGACAACTGCTGCTGGAAACTGCGCGTCATCAACCGTTACTGGGTTTCCAACGACGAATATACCCAGATCGCCCCCCTTAACGAAAAGGGTGACCACGGGCTCTTCTTCCAGATCGTCCTTAAAGGACTCGGCGGCCTGACCGGCGCCAAGGTAGAGAGCTTCCTCGACAAAGGCATTCAAGGTTATCGTGAACGTGAAGACAAAGCTTTCTGAGTGTTTGCGCCCGCTAGTGCTGGGCGCGCTGTTCCTGGGTACTGTTTCGGCACACGCCGCGGTTCAACAGCTGGATAAAGTAGCGGCCATCGTCGACAACGACGTGATCATGCAGAGCCAGCTGGACCAACGGGTCAAGGAAGTTCAGCAAACCATCGCCAAGCGTGGCGGTGGTGTGCCACCGAGCAGCGTCCTGGAACCCCAGGTGCTGGAGCGTCTGATCGTCGAGAACCTGCAATTGCAGATTGGCGACCGTTCTGGCATCCGTATTTCAGACGAAGAATTGAACCAGGCCGTTGGCACCATCGCTCAGCGTAACAACATGAGCATTGATCAGTTCCGCGCCGCCCTGGCTCGCGATGGTTTGTCCTACGAGGACGCCCGTGACCAGATCAAGCGCGAAATGATCATCAGCCGTGTGCGCCAGCGCCGTGTGGCCGAGCGGGTTCAGGTGTCCGAGCAGGAAGTGAAGAACTTCCTGGCCTCGGACCTGGGCAAGATGCAGCTCTCCGAAGAGTTGCACTTGGCCAATATCCTGATCCCAACCCCGGACGGAGCCAACTCTGAGCAGCTTAATGCCGCCGCCGCTAAAACCCAGGCGATCTATGAGCGCCTGAAAGCGGGTGCAGATTTTGCCCAGATGGCCATTGCTCAGTCCGGCAGCGACAACGCCCTCGAAGGCGGTGACATGGGCTGGCGTAAAGCCGCTCAATTGCCACCTCCGTTTGATCGCGAATTGAGCGCCATGGAAGTCGGTGGCATTACCCAGCCAGCGCGCACCCCGGGTGGCTTCATCATCCTGAAGCTGCTGGAACGTCGCGGCGGCGAGACTTCGCTGAAAGACGAAGTCCATGTTCGTCACATCCTGGTCAAACCGAGCGAAATCCGCACCGAGGCACAAACCAAGGAACTGGCCCAGAAGATCTACGACCGCATTGAAAGCGGTGAAGACTTCGCCACCCTGGCTAAAAGCTTCTCGGAAGACCCAGGTTCTGCCCTTAACGGCGGCGATCTGAACTGGATCGACCCGAAAGCTCTGGTGCCTGAGTTCCAGCAGGTTATGGCCGAGACACCGCAAGGCGTATTGTCCAAGCCGTTCAAGACTCAGTACGGCTGGCATGTGCTGGAAGTGCTTGGCCGTCGCGCCACGGACAACACCACCCAGGCCCGCGAGCAGCAAGCCCTGAGCGTACTGCGTAACCGCAAATACGACGAAGAGCTGCAAACCTGGCTGCGTCAGATCCGTGACGAAGCGTATGTAGAGAACAAGCTGCCAGGCGCCGAGCAAACAGGCACCGACCAGGCACCCCAGTGAAACCCCAGCGTTTCGCGGTGACACCCGGCGAGCCAGCCGGCATTGGTCCAGACCTGTGCCTGCTGCTCGCCTCGCAACCCCAGCCACACCCCCTGATTGCCATTACCAGCCGCGACCTGCTCCTTGAGCGGGCCGCGCAACTGGGTGTGGCCGTCAACCTGCTGGACGTGGCGCCGGGCAACTGGCCCGACCTGCCGGCCCCCGCCGGCAGCCTGTATGTGTGGGACACCCCGCTGCAAGCCAAAGTGGTTGCAGGGCAGTTGAATACGGCCAACGCGGCATTTGTGCTGGAGACGTTGACCCGTGCGGGCCAAGGCTGCATCGACGGCGACTTCGCCGGCATGATTACCGCACCGGTGCACAAAGGTGTGATCAACGAATCCGGTATCGCCTTTTCCGGCCATACCGAATTCCTCGCGGAACTGACCCATACCGCTCAAGTGGTGATGATGCTCGCCACCCGCGGCCTGCGTGTGGCGCTGGTGACCACCCACTTGCCGCTGCGTGAAATCGCCGATGCCATCACTGCCGAGCGTGTGGAGCGTGTCACGCGCATACTGCACAGCGACCTGCAACACAAATTCGGCATTGCCCAACCGCGTATCCTGGTCTGTGGGCTTAACCCCCACGCCGGTGAAGGCGGCCACTTGGGCCATGAAGAAATCGACATCATTGAACCGACATTAGAGCGCCTGCGCCAAGAAGGCATGGACCTACGCGGCCCATTGCCTGCAGACACTCTGTTCACCCCCAAATATCTGGAGCACTGCGATGCAGTGCTGGCGATGTACCACGACCAGGGGCTGCCCGTGCTGAAGTACAAAGGCTTCGGCGCCGCAGTCAACGTGACACTGGGCCTGCCGATCATCCGCACCTCCGTCGACCATGGCACCGCCCTGGACCTCGCAGGCAGCGGCAAGATCGATACCGGCAGCCTGCACGTGGCCTTGGAAACCGCCTATCAGATGGCCGAGACCCGTATATGACTGAGCATTACCAACACCGGGCGCGCAAGCGCTTCGGGCAGAACTTCCTGCATGACGCTGGCGTGATCGATCGCATCCTGCGCTCCATCCATGCCAAGCCCGAAGACCGCCTGCTGGAAATCGGCCCAGGCCAGGGCGCGCTGACCCAGGGCCTGCTGGCCAGCGGCGGGCAACTGGACGTCGTGGAACTGGACAAGGACCTGATCCCGATCCTCAACCAGCAGTTCGCCGGCAAAGCCAACTTCAACCTGCACCAGGGCGACGCGCTGAAGTTCGACTTCAACAGCCTTGGCGCTGCGCCCAACAGCCTGCGGGTGGTGGGTAACCTGCCGTACAACATCTCCACGCCGTTGATTTTCCACCTGCTGAACAACGCCGGGATCATCCGCGACATGCACTTCATGCTGCAAAAGGAAGTGGTGGAGCGCCTGGCCGCAGGCCCTGGCGGTGGTGACTGGGGCCGCTTGTCGATCATGGTCCAGTATCACTGCCGCGTAGAGCACCTGTTCAACGTCGGCCCGGGCGCGTTCAACCCGCCACCGAAGGTCGATTCAGCCATCGTGCGCCTGGTGCCGCATGCCGTACTGCCGCACCCGGCCAAGGATCACAAACTGCTGGAACGTGTGGTACGCGAAGCGTTCAACCAACGCCGCAAGACCTTGCGTAACACACTCAAAGCCCTGCTGAGCAATGCTGAAATCGAAGCCGCCGGCGTCGACGGCGGCCTGCGCCCCGAGCAACTGGACCTGGCCGCGTTCGTGCGCCTGGCTGACCAGCTTGCCATCCAGCCAGCGCCAACAGCGCAATAGGGTTCAACACCCTCCAATGTGGGAGCGGGCTTGCTCGCGAATGCGGTGGATCAGTTATAGATCAGTTGACTGACGCACCGCATTCGCGAGCAAGCCCGCTCCCACAGGTTTAACCGCGTTACGTTGATAGAGTCGTTTCATCAAGTTCAAGAGCCCAGACAGCATGTCTGGCCTAGTGCCCACCTCTTGGCCTAGACTGACCCGCATCTGCTGTCCTTCGCTTTTAAGGCCTCTTGCATGTCCGATCCTCGCTATCAGATAGACGTCAGCGTCGTCACCCGCTTCCTGGCGGACCAATCGCAACCCGAACATAACCGCTTCGCCTTTGCCTACACCATTACAGTGAAGAACAACGGGCTGGTGCCGGCCAAGCTGCTGTCGCGCCACTGGGTCATCACCGATGGCGACGGCCAGGTCGAGGAAGTGCGCGGGGCAGGCGTTGTCGGCCAGCAACCGTTGATCGACAGCGGCGCCAGCCACACTTATAGCAGCGGCACGGTAATGACCTCCAAGGTCGGCACCATGCAAGGCTCGTATCAAATGAAGGCCACCGACGGCCAACTGTTCGATGCAATCATCAAGCCCTTCCGCCTGGCCGTACCAGGAGCCCTGCACTGATGGCAACGTACGCGGTCGGCGACCTGCAAGGCTGCCTGGACCCTCTCAAGCGCCTGCTGGAGCGCGTAGCCTTCGACCCGGCAAATGATCGCTTGTGGTTGGTGGGAGACTTGGTTAACCGGGGCCCACAGTCCCTGGAAACCCTGCGCTACCTCTATGGCCTGCGTGATTCCTTGGTATGCGTGCTGGGCAACCATGACCTGCATCTGCTTGCGGCCGGCAACAATATCGAGCGCCTCAAAAAAGGCGACACCCTGCGGGAAATTCTCGAAGCCCCAGACCGCGCTCAACTGCTCGACTGGCTGCGCCGGCAAAAACTCATGCACTACGACGAGGATCGCAACATGGCCTTGGTGCATGCCGGTATCCCGCCGCAGTGGACGCTGAAAAAAGCCCTCAAGTGCGCCGCCGAAGTTGAAAGTGCATTGGCTGATGACAACCTGTACACCGCTTACCTCGACGGCATGTACGGCAACGACCCAGTGAAGTGGGACAACGACCTCACCGGCGTGGCCCGCCTGCGAGTCATCACCAACTACTTCACGCGGATGCGCTTCTGCACGGCCGAAGGCAAACTGGACCTCAAGAGCAAGGAAGGCGCCGACACCGCCCTGCCCGGCTACAAGCCCTGGTTCGCCTACAAGGAACGCAAGACCCGAGACACAAAGATCATCTTTGGCCACTGGGCCGCGCTGGAAGGCAAGTGCGATGAACCCGGCGTGTTCGCCCTCGACACCGGTTGCGTGTGGGGCGGTGCCATGACCCTGATGAACATCGACACGGGCAAGCGCCTCGACTGCCAGTGCGAATCGCCCCTTTCCATTACCCTGCCGGCCACCGCCAAGCAATAGGAGCCCGCCATGACCGAATTCAAACGTATCCCTCCCCAAGAAGCACAGACCCTGCGCGAGCAAGGTGCCGTAGTCGTCGACATCCGCGACCAGCCTACTTATGCCGCCGCTCACATCACCGGCGCCCAGCACTTGGACAACGTCAACATCGCCGACTTCATCCGCGCCGCCGACCTCGATGCACCGCTGATCGTCGCCTGCTACCACGGCAATTCCAGCCAGAGTGCAGCCGCGTATCTGATCAGCCAGGGTTTCTCTGACGTCTACAGCCTGGACGGCGGGTTTGAGCTGTGGCGTACGACCTATCCCGCGGAAATTTCCTCGGGCGATTCGCAATAATTTTTTTCACACCCCGCTACCCCGCGTGACGCTTGGGCTTGCGCCGTTTCTGACGAACGGCGCGGCTAAACTAATTGCGCATCGCGCCTTGACCTCCCGGATTCCGAACTATCCTTAAGCGCAGGCCATCCGAATCAGGGGAGAGCCGGTACACCGGCGTACGGGTCATCGGTAGCGTTTCAGGGTGTTCTGGGGGGAAAACAGCCATTGGCGTGCGTCAATGACTGCCAGCATCGACTGATTGATCCGGCGTCGGCTCCACGTATCGAGCGAGGTGACGACGTCATGAGTATCTTTAGCCACTTCCAACAACGCTTCGCGTCCACACAGCAGGAAGAACTCACGCTTCAGGAGTATCTCGAGCTGTGCAAACAGGACCGCAGCACCTACGCTTCTGCCGCCGAACGCTTGCTATTGGCGATTGGCGAGCCAGAACTGGTGGAAACCGCCAATAATTCGCGCCTGTCGCGGATATTTTCCAACAAGGTGATCCGCCGCTATCCGGCCTTTGAAGACTTCCATGGGATGGAAGAATGCATCGACCAGATCGTTTCCTACTTCCGCCATGCCGCCCAAGGCCTGGAAGAGAAGAAGCAGATCCTCTATTTGCTCGGCCCGGTCGGCGGCGGCAAATCGTCCCTGGCGGAAAAGCTCAAGCAATTGATCGAGAAGGTGCCCTTCTATGCGATCAAGGGCTCGCCCGTCTTCGAGTCGCCCCTGGGCCTGTTCAACGCCACGGAAGATGGCGCGATCCTCGAGGAAGACTTCGGTATCCCGCGGCGCTACCTCAACACCATCATGTCGCCCTGGGCCACCAAGCGCCTGGCCGAGTTCGGCGGTGATATCAGCCAGTTCCGGGTGGTGAAACTCTACCCGTCGATCCTCAACCAGATCGGCGTGGCCAAGACCGAACCCGGCGATGAAAACAATCAGGACATTTCGGCACTGGTGGGCAAGGTCGATATCCGCAAACTGGAAGAGTTTCCGCAGAACGATGCCGATGCCTACAGCTATTCGGGCGCATTGTGCCGGGCCAACCAGGGCCTGATGGAGTTCGTGGAGATGTTCAAGGCACCGATCAAGGTGCTGCACCCACTGCTCACCGCTACCCAGGAAGGTAACTACAACAGTACCGAAGGCCTGGGGGCGATTCCATTTACCGGGATCTTGCTGGCTCACTCCAACGAATCGGAATGGCATACCTTCCGCAATAACAAGAACAACGAAGCCTTCATCGACCGGATCTATATCGTCAAGGTGCCGTACTGCCTGCGGGTCAGTGACGAAATCAAGATTTACGACAAACTGCTGTTCAACAGCTCCCTGGCCAAGGCCCATTGCGCCCCCGACACCCTGAAAATGCTTGCCCAGTTCACCGTACTGTCGCGCCTCAAGGAGCCGGAGAACTCCAATATCTATTCGAAGATGCGCGTCTACGACGGCGAAAACCTCAAGGACACCGATCCCAAGGCTAAGTCGATCCAGGAATACCGTGATACAGCCGGTGTGGACGAGGGCATGAACGGTCTGTCGACGCGCTTTGCGTTCAAGATCTTGTCCAAGGTCTTCAACTTCGATCCCCACGAGATTGCCGCCAACCCGGTGCACTTGCTCTATGTGCTGGAACAACAGATTGAACAGGAGCAATTCCAGGCGGAAACTCGTGAGCGCTACCTGCGCTTCCTCAAGGAATACCTGGCGCCGCGCTACATCGAGTTCATCGGCAAGGAAATCCAGACCGCTTACCTGGAGTCCTACAGCGAATACGGCCAGAACATTTTCGACCGCTACGTCCTGTACGCCGATTTCTGGATCCAGGATCAGGAATACCGCGACCCGGAAACCGGCGAAATCCTCAATCGCGTGGCCCTCAACGAAGAATTGGAAAAAATCGAGAAACCCGCCGGCATCAGCAATCCGAAGGACTTCCGCAACGAAATCGTCAATTTCGTACTGCGCGCCCGTGCCAACAACAACGGCAAGAACCCCACTTGGCTCAGCTACGAGAAGCTGCGGGTGGTCATCGAGAAGAAAATGTTCTCCAACACCGAGGACCTGCTGCCCGTCATCAGCTTCAACGCCAAGGCCAGCAAGGAGGATCAGCAAAAACACAACGACTTCGTCACACGCATGGTCGAGCGAGGCTACACCGACAAACAGGTACGACTGCTCTCCGAGTGGTACCTGCGGGTTCGCAAATCGCAGTAAGGCAGCGGCAAGCGCGCACTGCCAGGCATCCGGCCTGGCAGTTGACCGCTTGTCTCTAAGCTTCCAGCCCGCGGCTTGAAGCTTGTAACGTGAAGCTGCCCGGAGGGCTCCCCATGAGCTATGTGATCGACCGACGCCTCAATGGCAAGAACAAGAGCACGGTAAACCGCCAGCGTTTCCTGCGGCGTTACCGTGACCACATCAAAAAGGCGGTAGAAGAGGCCGTCAGCCGCCGTTCCATCACCGACATGGAGCATGGCGAACAAATCAGCATTCCCGGACGGGACATCGACGAACCGGTACTTCACCATGGCCGCGGCGGCAAACAGACCGTGGTGCACCCGGGTAACAAGGAATTCACCACTGGCGAACATATCCAGCGCCCACAAGGCGGTGGCGGCGGCAAAGGCCCGGGCAAAGCCGGCAACTCTGGCGAAGGCATGGATGAATTCGTATTCCAGATCACTCAGGAAGAATTCCTCGAATTCATGTTCGAAGACCTCGAACTGCCCAACCTCGTCAAACGCAACCTGACCGGCACCGATACCTTCAAGACCGTACGTGCAGGGATCAGCAACGAGGGCAACCCGTCGCGCATCAACATCATCCGCACCCTGCGTTCAGCCCACGCACGGCGTATCGCCCTGTCCGGCAGTAGCCGTGCCAAACTCAAGCAGGCCAAGGAAGAGTTGGCACGCTTGAAGCGCGAAGAACCGGATAACTTCGGCGATATCCAGGAAATCGAGGCGGAAATCGAAAAACTCAGCGCGCGCATCCACCGCGTGCCGTTCCTCGATACCTTTGACTTGAAATACAACCTGCTGGTCAAGCAACCCAACCCCAGCTCCAAGGCGGTGATGTTCTGCCTGATGGACGTTTCCGGCTCCATGACCCAGGCCACCAAGGACATCGCCAAGCGCTTCTTTATCCTGCTGTACCTGTTCCTGAAACGGAACTACGACAAGATTGACGTAGTGTTCATCCGCCATCACACCAGCGCGCGAGAGGTGGACGAAGAGGAGTTTTTCTACTCGCGGGAAACTGGCGGCACCATTGTTTCCAGCGCACTGAAGCTGATGCAGGAGATCATGGCCGAGCGCTACCCCGCCAACGAGTGGAACATCTACGCCGCCCAAGCCTCTGACGGCGACAACTGGAACGACGACTCGCCGATCTGCCGGGACATTTTGATCAACCAGATCATGCCGTTCGTGCAGTACTACACTTACGTCGAAATCACCCCCCGTGAGCACCAGGCCCTGTGGTTCGAATACGAGCGCATCGGCGAAGCCTTTGCCGACACGTTCGCCCAGCAGCAACTGGTCTCGGCCGGCGATATCTACCCGGTCTTCCGTGAACTCTTCCAGCGCAGGTTAGTGACATGACCGCCAAAAAAGAGAACAAGCGCCAACCCATTTCCACCGGTTCCGAGTGGACCTTCGAACTGATCCAGGCCTATGACCGGGAAATCAGCCGTATCGCGGCGGGTTATGCCTTGGACACCTATCCCAATCAGATAGAAGTCATCACCGCTGAACAGATGATGGATGCCTATGCCTCGGTGGGCATGCCCCTGGGCTATCACCATTGGTCCTACGGGAAACACTTTCTCAGTACCGAGAAGTCCTACACACGCGGCCAGATGGGCCTGGCCTACGAGATCGTGATCAACTCCGACCCGTGCATCGCGTACCTGATGGAAGAAAACACCATCTGCATGCAGGCGCTGGTAGTGGCCCATGCCTGCTATGGGCATAACAGTTTCTTCAAGGGCAACTACCTGTTTCGCACCTGGACCGATGCCAGTTCGATCATTGATTACCTGGTGTTCGCCAAGCAATACATCATGCAGTGCGAGGAGCGCCACGGTATCGATGCGGTGGAAGACCTGTTGGACTCCTGCCACGCGCTGATGAATTATGGGGTCGATCGCTATAAGCGTCCCTATCCTATTTCCGCCGAAGAGGAACGCCTGCGCCAGAAGGAGCGCGAGGAGCACCTGCAGAAACAGATCAACGACCTGTGGCGCACCATCCCCAAGCGCGCCGACAAGAACAGCGACAAGGACAATGCCCGCTTCCCCGCCGAACCGCAGGAAAACATCCTGTATTTCCTCGAAAAGCACGCACCGCTGCTGGAGCCCTGGCAGCGCGAAATCGTGCGTATCGTGCGCAAGATCGCGCAATATTTTTATCCCCAGCGCCAAACCCAAGTAATGAACGAAGGCTGGGCAACCTTCTGGCATTACACCCTGATGAACGACCTGTACGACGAAGGCCTGGTCACTGACGGCTTCATGATGGAGTTCCTCACGTCCCATACGAGCGTGGTCTTCCAGCCAGGCTTCGACAGCCCGTACTACAACGGCATCAACCCCTATGCACTGGGTTTTGCCATGTACCGCGATATCCGCCGCATGTGCGAGCACCCCACGGAGGAAGACCGCCGCTGGTTCCCGGAAATCGCCGGCAGCGACTGGCTATCGACCATCAAGTTCGCCATGAGCAGCTTCAAGGATGAGAGTTTCATCCTGCAGTACCTGTCGCCCCAGGTGATCCGCGACCTCAAGCTGTTCAGTATCCTGGACGACGACCTCAAGGACGACCTGGTCGTACCTGCCATCCACGACGAACCCGGCTACCGCATCATTCGCGAAACCCTGGCCGCGCAATACAACCTGGGTAACCGCGAGCCTAACGTGCAGATCTACAGCATCGATGTGCGTGGCGACCGTTCGCTGACCTTGCGTCACCAGCAGCACGACCGCAAACCCTTGGGCGAATCCACTGAGGAAGTGCTCAAGCACCTGCATCGGCTCTGGGGTTTTGATATTCATTTGGAAACCCTGCAGGGCGACCAAGTGATGAAGACCCACCATGTACCACCGCGCAGCGATCATAACGACAACGACTATGGCCGCCTGGACATGGCCGTCGTGCATCTCTGAAACAGCAAAGCCTCCATTGGCCAGGCTCAGGCGTTATCCTGTGCCGCTAATGGAGGCTTTTTCATGAAAATCTACAAAGTCGGCGGCGCCGTGCGTGATCGCCTTCTGGGCATCGAGGTCACCGATATAGACCGCGTCGTCGTTGGCGCGACGGCTGAAGAGATGCTCGCCAAGGGTTATAAACCGGTGGGCGCCGATTTTCCGGTGTTTCTCGATCCGAAAAACGGTGACGAATACGCCCTCGCTCGCACCGAACGCAAGAATGGCCGGGGTTACGGTGGCTTTATATTCCATGCGAGCCCCGACGTTACGCTGGAAGAAGACCTGATCCGGCGTGACCTGACCATCAATGCCATGGCGGAGGATGACGAGGGTAACCTGACTGATCCTTATCAGGGACAACGTGATCTTGAAGCGCGTCTTTTACGGCATGTTTCTCCCGCGTTCGCCGAAGATCCCCTCCGCGTACTACGCGTTGCGCGTTTCGCCGCGCGCTATGCGCCTCTCGGCTTCACAGTCGCCCCTGAGACCCTCGAATTAATGCACCAACTCAGTGAGTCCGGCGAGTTGGAGGCCCTTACCCCCGAGCGCAGTTGGAAGGAAATCTCGCGGGCGCTGATGGAAGATCAACCCCAGGTATTTATCCAAGTACTGCGTGACTGCGACGCACTGAAAACCTTGATGCCGGAGGTGGATGCGCTGTTCGGCGTGCCGCAGCCCGCAGCTCACCACCCGGAAATAGACACCGGCTTGCATACCTTGAGCGTGCTGCAGCAAGCAGCCCTGCACAAGCAACCGCTGAGCGTGCGCTGGGCCTGCCTGCTGCACGACCTGGGCAAAGGCCTGACGCCTGTGGATAAGTTGCCGCAGCACATTGCCCACGAACATCGCGGCTTGAAGCTGATCAAAGCGGTGAACGAGCGTTTCAAGGTGCCGAGGGATTGCCAGGAGTTGGCCTTGCTGGTGGGGCAATATCATACTCACGGGCATCGCGCGCTTGAACTCAAGGCCTCGACATTGCTGGAGTTGCTGCAAAGCTTCGACGTGTACCGTCGGCCGCAACGCTTTGAAGAGTTCGTGGCGGCCTGCGAAATGGACGCTCGTGGCCGCGAGGGTTTTGAGCAACGCAGTTATCCACAGGCCGATTATTTGCGCGGAGCGGCAAAGGTGGCACGCGAAGTGCCGGTCGCGCCGCTGCTAGAAAAGGGTTTCAAAGGCCCCGAACTGGGCGAGGCGCTCAAGCGCGAACGGCTCAAGGCGCTTAAAGCCTACAAAGAACAGCAAAAGCCCTTGTAGGAGCGAGCTTGCTCGCGAAGAACCTCAACGATGACGCAGCGCCCTCAGGTTTTTCGCGAGCACGCTCGGCTCCTACAAAAGAGCTTGTGGCGTGAGTGGCTGACCCTGCCACTCGAACGCCACAGGCGCCAATACCTGATCAATTTGCGCGTCTCGCCACAACTCGGCCATTGTCTTGCCCGCCTCCGGGTGCAGACGCTCCGGCGCCATCATCGACAGCGGCCACAACACAAAGGCGTTTTTCAGAATTTCGGCTCGCGGCAAGATCAAGCCATCGAAATTGCCCACCCAATCGCCATACAACAACACATCGATATCCAGCGGCAGGCCTTTGCGGTCGGGCGCGTAGCGGCCGTTGTCGGCCTCGATGGATTTCAACCGGCGATCGAGTTCCATCAACGGCAGGTCGGTATAAGCCGACACCACCAGATTGAAAAACGGCCCACTTTTGATCCCCACCGGCTGGCTTTCGAACACCGCCGAACAGCGCATATCCGTCAAGAAGCCCGCCAACGCATCCAAGCCGGCGCATAGACGAGCCTCGCGGTCGATATTGCTGCCAAGCCCGAGGTAAACCTGAGTCAACGACATCCGCGCTCGATCTCCACGCCCACGCCCTTGGCAGCCGGTACCGCGCCGGGCTTGGTCAACTTGAGGTGCAGCCAGGGAATCTGGAACTCACTCATCAGCACTTCGGCCAAACGCTCGGCAAAGGTTTCCACCAGTTGGTACTGGGACTGCTCGGCAAAGGCCTGGATACGCGCAGACACCCTGGCGTAATCCAGTGCCAGGGTCAGGTCGTCACCTGCCGCAGCTGGGCGATTATCCCAGGCGAAGCTCAGGTCCAGGCGCAGGCATTGCCGGATTCCGCGCTCCCAGTCGTAAGCCCCGATCACGGTGTCGACTTCCAGGCCTTCGATAAACACTCTGTCCAAGCACTTTTCTCCGCAGCACGACAAGGGCGCGATGCCCCGTTAGAATCAGGGCGTCCTCGCCCGGAATAGTTAGCATGTTTTGGTCACTGGCGATTTTCGCCTACCTGCTCGGCTCGCTGTCCTTCGCCATTTTGCTCAGCCGCTTGACGGGAAATCCCGATCCGCGAATGAGTGGCTCAGGCAATGCCGGCGCCACCAATATGTTGCGCCTGGCCGGCAAGAAACTCGCCGTCCTGACCTTGCTGGGCGACGTCTGCAAGGGCCTGCTGCCCGTGCTCATCGCCAGCCTCGTCGGCCTTAGCTTGCAACAGCAAGCCTGGGTGGGCCTGTGTGCCGTCCTGGGCCACCTGTTCCCGTTGTACTTCCGCTTTCGCGGCGGCAAGGGCGTCGCCACGGCGGCCGGCATGCTGCTGGGCATTTACCCCCCTGCGGCGTTACTGGCCATGCTCGCCTGGCTGCTGACGTTCTACCTGACCCGCACCAGCTCGCTGGCCGCGCTGATTGCCACGCCGCTGACCCTGCCGCTGCTGGCCTGGCAGGAACCAGAAGCGCTGCTACCGATGAGCGTGCTGACACTGCTGATCGTCTGGCGCCACCGCGGCAATCTACGCGACCTGTTTGCCGGGCGCGAACGGCATTTTTAAATACCCCGCCTGGACCCGGTGCCCTTGAACCTTACAACGGCGGCAATTGCTCCATCGGCCAGCGCGCCTGCACGCTGATCGCCAGACTTTCGTGCTGCCCGGCCTGCAAGCGCTGGCAACCGGCGTAGGCAATCATCGCGCCGTTGTCAGTGCAGAACTCAGGGCGTGCGTAAAACACGTTGCCATTCATGTCGCCGAGCATTTTTTCCAGGGAACTGCGCAACGCCTTGTTGGCGCTGACGCCGCCTGCGATCACCAGCCGCTTCATGCCCGCCTGTTTCAGGGCGCGCTTGCACTTGATGGTCAAAGTCTCCACCACAGCCTGCTGGAACGCCAGCGCGATGTCGCAACGGGCTTGCTGGCCGTCGTCCCCGGCGCTGACGCTCTGCTGCCAGGTGTTCAAGGCAGAGGTTTTCAAACCGCTGAAACTGAACATCAAGCCAGGACGATCACACATCGGCCGCGGGAAGGTGTAGCGACCGGCAACGCCGTTCTCGGCAAGACGGGCGATTTCCGGCCCCCCCGGATAATTAAGCCCCATCATCTTCGCGGTTTTGTCGAACGCTTCACCGGCGGCATCGTCCAGCGACTCGCCCAACAGTGTGTATTGACCGATCCCATCCACCTGAACCAGCTGCGTATGCCCGCCCGAAACCAACAAAGCGACGAACGGGAACTCCGGCGGTGTTTTTTCCAGCATGGGCGCCAATAAGTGGCCTTCCATATGGTGCACACCAAGAGCAGGAATACCCCAGGCAAAGGCCAGCGCCTGGGCGCAAGAGGCCCCAACCAGCAGGGCTCCGACCAATCCGGGCCCTGCCGTATAGGCAATGGCATCGATCTCGGTTGCCACACAACCGGCCTCATCCAGCACCTGGCGGATCAATGGCAGCATGCGCTTGACGTGATCGCGGCTGGCAAGCTCCGGCACCACGCCGCCATAGGCGCGATGCAGGTCGATCTGACTGAACAGTGCATCGGCCAAAAGCCCGCGTTCACTGTCGTATAGTGCGACTCCGGTTTCGTCGCAGGAGGTTTCAAGTCCCAGTACTAGCATGGGTTTGCGCCTTGTAGAGGCTGAATTCGAAGGCGCGCATAATAGTCGCCACTCCCCCTCCCGACTAGCGGTTTTCGATCAGAGGCTTTGCATTCCGGGCAATGAGGGGTTAACATCCGCAACCCTTAAAAACCGACGACCTCAGCCGCGAATTTTTTGCGACGAGAACGTTGATTCCCGGTAATGAAAGAAGGTAGCTCTGGATGCCAGCCGTCAAAGTAAAAGAGAACGAACCCTTCGACGTAGCTCTGCGTCGTTTCAAGCGCTCCTGCGAAAAAGCCGGTGTTCTGGCTGAAGTTCGTAGCCGCGAATTTTATGAGAAGCCAACTTCTGAGCGTAAGCGCAAAGCAGCAGCCGCTGTTAAGCGTCACGCTAAGAAAGTTCAGCGCGAACAGCGCCGCGCCGTTCGTCTGTACTAATACACAGACGTTCGTAGCAAGCTTCTGCCAAGCCCGGCCCTCAGCCGGGCTGTTGGCATTTGCGGATATCGCTTGATGCTTCACCGTCGACGCCGCACACGCGACCGAGACACTGCTTCACACGTCAGGGCTGGCTCTTTTGCCAGCGGTGCACGTCTCTTCTGACGAGCCTAACAAGGCTACTGACGAGCACACCTATTCTTCAAACAGACGATCAACCGTGTCGGCTGTGCCCATCGATGCGTTTCCGAGGCTGCCATTGGCCAAGACCGGACGCCCGGGCAACATTTCCATGCCGAAGACTGATCAGAAACTACCCTCAGTGAATATTCGGCAGATACACTTCCTGATGACCCATGCAGACGATGATGATCAAGCCCCCTATACGTGCGCTTGAACACCTCACGGGTCCTCATTTACACGCAGTGATGACGAGAACGCCATGGCCGGGCTGATTCCCCAGAGCTTTATTGACGACCTTCTGAACCGCACCGACATCGTCGATGTTGTCAGCTCACGCGTACAGCTGAAAAAAGCCGGCAAAAACTACACCGCCTGCTGCCCGTTCCATAAAGAAAAAACCCCATCCTTCAGCGTCAGCCCCGACAAGCAGTTCTATTACTGCTTCGGTTGCGGGGCGGGCGGGAATGCCCTGGGTTTCCTGATGGACCACGACAACCTGGACTTCCCCCAGGCTGTCGAGGACTTGGCTAAAGCCGCAGGAATGGAAGTGCCACGCGAAGAAAGTGGCCGCCCGCACAAACCCCGGCAACCCACCGATTCGCCGCTGTACCCGCTGCTTACCGCTGCCGCCGATTTTTACCGCCAGGCACTCAAGAGCCATCCGCAGCGCAAGGCCGCTGTCGACTACCTCAAAGGCCGTGGCCTCACCGGCGAAATCGCTCGGGACTTCGGTCTCGGCTTCGCTCCGCCGGGCTGGGACAATCTGTATAAACACCTTAGCAGCGACACCCTCCAGCAAAAGGCCATGATCGACGCCGGCCTGCTGGTGGAAAACGCCGAGACCGGCAAGCGCTATGACCGCTTCCGCGACCGCGTGATGTTCCCGATCCGCGACAGCCGTGGCCGCATCATCGCCTTTGGCGGCCGCGTGCTTGGTGATGACAAACCCAAGTACCTGAACTCCCCGGAGACCCCGGTGTTTCACAAAGGCCAGGAACTCTACGGCCTGTTCGAAGCGCGCAAGAACAACCGCAACCTCGACGAAATCATCGTGGTTGAGGGTTATATGGACGTGATCGCCCTGGCCCAACAAGGCCTGCGCAACGCGGTCGCGACCCTCGGCACCGCCACCAGCGAAGAACATCTGAAGCGCCTGTTCCGTGTCGTGCCCAGCGTACTGTTTTGCTTCGACGGCGACCAGGCTGGCCGCAACGCCGCCTGGCGCGCGCTCGAAGCCACGCTGTCGAGCCTGCAGGATGGGCGTCGCGCACGCTTCCTGTTCCTGCCCGAAGGCGAAGACCCGGACACGCTGGTGCGCTCGGAAGGTACCGATGCGTTCCGTGCACGCATCAATCAACATGCACAGCCGCTGGCGGATTATTTTTTCCAGCAACTGACCGAAGAAGCCGACCCGCGCTCCCTGGAGGGCAAGGCCCATATGGCCACCCTTGCGGCGCCGCTGATCGACAAAGTCCCCGGCGCCAATTTGCGCACACTGATGCGCCAGCGCCTGCTGGAGATCACCGGTTTGAGCGGTGAAGCCGTCAGCCAGCTGGTGCACAGCGCCCCGCAAGAGGCGCCGCCAGCCTACGACCCCGGCATGGATTACGACGCCATGCCGGACTACGCTGACTTTCACCAACCTCAGGAGGCCTTCGCGCCCCAGCAGGAATGGACGCCAAAGAAGCCCGGCGCAGGTGGCAAGAAGTGGGATAAAAAGCCGTGGAGCAAAAACGGCAAGCGCGGTGATCGCGATGAAGCCTACGCGCCACGCACGCCCGTAGCGGTGGAAGCCCCCACACTGATTGCACTGCGCACACTGATTCACCACCCGCAATTGGCCGGCAAGGTTGAAAGTGCCGACCACTTTGCCAACGAGAGCAATACCTATGCTCAGGTGCTTATTGCACTGATCGAAGCCGTGCAGAAAAACCCTAAGCTAAACTCAATCCAGTTGATGGCTCGCTGGCATGGCACGGAACAGGGCCGTTTATTGCGGGCACTGGCGGAAAAGGAGTGGCTAATTGACGGCGACAACCTTGAACAACAGTTTTTAGACACCATTAATAGGTTATCCGCGGGTCAACACACTCAGACCCTCGACGAACTTATCAAGAGAGCAAGGCAGCCGGGATTATCGGCTGAAGAGCAAATTCAGATAGCAAAACAGATGCGCGACCTCTTAAAACAGAATGTTTACGCATCAAACCCGACCTCAGCTGGCGTGTGAGGTCATAGCTCGGGTATAATCCTCGGCTTGTTTTTTGCCCGCCAAGACCTTCAGTGGATAGGGTGTTATGTCCGGAAAAGCGCAACAGCAGTCTCGTATCAAAGAGTTGATACTTCTTGGTCGTGAGCAGGGTTACCTGACTTACGCGGAGGTCAACGACCACCTGCCTGAGGATATTTCAGATCCTGAGCAGGTGGAAGACATCATCCGCATGATTAACGACATGGGGATCAACGTATTCGAAACTGCGCCAGATAAGGATTCCCTTATGCTGGCCGACGCCGATACCGACGAAGCCGCCGCTGAAGAAGCTGCCGCCGCGTTGGCTGCGGTGGAGACCGATATCGGTCGCACGACAGACCCGGTGCGCATGTATATGCGCGAAATGGGTACCGTCGAGCTGCTGACACGCGAAGGCGAGATCGAAATCGCCAAGCGTATCGAAGAGGGCATCCGTGAAGTGATGGGCGCCATTGCGCACTTCCCTGGCACGGTTGACCACATTCTCTCCGAGTACACTCGCGTCACCACCGAAGGTGGCCGCCTGTCTGACGTCCTGAGCGGTTATATCGACCCGGACGACGGCATTGCGCCGCCTGCCGCCGAAGTACCGCCGCCTGTTGATGCGAAAGCCGCAAAAGCGGACGACGACTCCGACGACGACGAAGCTGAAAGCAGCGACGACGAAGAAGAAGCCGAAAGCGGTCCAGACCCGGTCATCGCGGCCCAGCGCTTCGGTGCGGTTTCCGATCAAATGGAAATCACCCGCAAGGCCCTGAAGAAGCACGGTCGTGGCAACAAGCAGGCGATTGCCGAGCTGGTGGCCCTGGCTGAGCTGTTCATGCCAATCAAGCTGGTGCCCAAGCAATTCGAAGGCCTGGTTGAGCGTGTTCGCAGCGCCCTTGAGCGTCTGCGTGCACAAGAGCGTGCGATCATGCAGCTCTGTGTGCGTGATGCGCGCATGCCGCGTACCGATTTCCTGCGCCAGTTCCCGGGCAACGAAGTTGACGAAAGCTGGAGCGACGCACTGGCCAAGGGCAAGGCGAAATACGCCGAAGCCATCGGTCGCCTGCAGCCCGATATCATCCGTTGCCAGCAGAAGCTGACCGCGCTTGAGACCGAAACCGGCCTGACGATTGCAGAAATCAAAGACATCAACCGTCGCATGTCGATCGGTGAGGCCAAGGCCCGCCGCGCGAAAAAAGAGATGGTTGAAGCGAACTTGCGTCTGGTGATCTCCATCGCCAAGAAGTACACCAACCGTGGCCTGCAATTCCTTGATCTGATCCAGGAAGGCAACATCGGTTTGATGAAGGCGGTGGACAAGTTCGAATACCGTCGCGGCTACAAGTTCTCGACTTATGCCACCTGGTGGATCCGTCAGGCGATCACTCGCTCGATCGCCGACCAGGCCCGCACCATCCGTATTCCGGTGCACATGATCGAGACCATCAACAAGCTCAACCGCATTTCCCGGCAGATGTTGCAGGAAATGGGTCGCGAACCGACCCCGGAAGAGCTGGGCGAACGCATGGAAATGCCTGAGGATAAAATCCGCAAGGTACTGAAGATCGCCAAAGAGCCGATCTCCATGGAAACGCCGATTGGTGATGACGAAGACTCCCATCTGGGTGACTTCATCGAAGACTCGACCATGCAGTCGCCAATCGATGTCGCCACTGTTGAGAGCTTGAAAGAAGCGACTCGCGACGTACTGTCCGGCCTCACTGCCCGTGAAGCCAAGGTACTGCGCATGCGTTTCGGCATCGACATGAATACCGACCACACCCTTGAGGAAGTCGGTAAGCAGTTTGACGTGACCCGTGAGCGGATCCGTCAGATCGAAGCCAAGGCGCTGCGCAAGTTGCGCCACCCGACGCGAAGCGAGCATCTGCGCTCCTTCCTCGACGAGTGATACCAGAACCCCCGGCCCAGGCCGGGGGTTTTGCTTTCTACCGATTGCTTTGCACAGATTAACTGCCCCGCACCACCCCGCCCTCACAATGCCCGTCTACACTCGAGACATTCCCCGTGCCATAACGAGACCGTTATGCCCAGATTGCCGACCGTGATACTGCTGTCGCTGCTGACCTGGACCGCAACGGCTGGCGCGTTGACTCTTACGGATGATGAGCGTAGCTGGTTGGCGGACCATCAGGAGCTGCGCCTAGGCGTGGATGCGTCTTGGCCACCTTTTGAATATCGCGATGAAAATGGCCGATATCAGGGCTTGGCAGCCGATTACGTACGCCTGCTCCAGGACCGCCTGGGTGTGCGTATCAAACTGATCGAACCGGTTAACTGGACTGCGGTGCTTGAACAAGCCCGCAATAATCAGCTCGACCTGCTGCCTGGCATCATGTCCACCCCCGAACGCCAAAACTTCCTGGCGTTCACACGCCCCTATCTCGACTTTCCCATCGTCATCCTGGCCCATGAAGGCGGCGCGAAACCACGCAGCCTCAAGGATCTGTACGGGCTTAAAATTGCCGTGGTGGAAAACTACGCGCCCCATGAATTGCTCCGCACCCACCATCCGGACCTGAATCTGGTCGCCCTGCCCAACGTCAGTTCGACGCTGCAAGCCCTGGCCACCGATGAAGTGGATGCCGTGGTCGGCGACCTCGCCTCCAGCGTCTGGAGCCTGCGCCAACTCAAGCTCGACGGTTTATACGTCAGCGGCGAAACGCCCTACCGCTACCAACTGGCGATGGGTGTCCCGCGGGATGAAAAAAAGTCCTGGTGGGCATCCTGGACAAAGTCCTCGCCGACCTCAGCTCAGCCGAAACGGATGCAATCCAGCAACATTGGGTCGGCAGCTTCGCCGATCACCGCACCTTCTGGGCTGACTTGCTCACGTACGGCCTGCCAGCGGTGCTGCTATTGAGTACGGTGCTGGCCATCGTTATTCGGATCAATCGCCGGCTCAGTTCGGAAATTTCTCGCCGGGTCGCCCTTGAACAAGAACTGCGAAGCAGCGAGTACCACTATCGCGGCTTGGTGGAGAGCTTGTCCGCCATCGCCTGGGAAGCAAGCATCAGCGATTTCACCTACAGCTACGTGTCGCCCCATGCCGAAGACCTGCTCGGCTATCCCCGCGCCCACTGGTTGATTCCAGGCTTCTGGCGCAACATCATCCACCCCGCCGACCTGACCCGCGCCGAGGCCTATTGCTATCGGGAAACTCGTGCTAACCGTGATCACAGCATTGATTACCGGGTCATCACCGCTGATGGCCGCTGCCTGTGGGTACGTGACATTGTCAGCCTGATCGAACACGGCCACGAGCCAGTACTGCGCGGCCTGATGATCGACATCAGCGAAGCCAAGCGCACCGAGGAAGCCCTGCAACTGTCCGAGCAGAAATTTGCCTCGGTGTTTCAGCAGTGCCCAGACATCCTGGTGATTGCCCAGTTGTCTGATGGCTGCCTGCTGGAGGTCAACAAGGCATTCGAGGACCAGATTGGGCTGCGCGCCGACGAGGTGGTAGGCAAAACCGCCTCAGATCTGAATATATGGGGCATTCAGGGCGTCGGTCCGGATTTGCTGCAGCGGGTACAGACCACCAGTATCCGTAACCTGGAAATGTCCTTTCTGCGCAGCAATGGTCAGGCATTTACCGGGCTGATCTCAGCTGAGCCGTTCCAACTCGATACCACTGAAGCCCTGGTGGTGGTGGTGCGCGATATCACCGAGCTCAAGGAAACCCAACAGCAGCTGCAAACCTCCGAAGAGAAATTCGCCAAGGCATTCCATGCTTCCCCTGACGGTTTACTACTGAGTCGCCAAAGCGATGGCCTGCTGATTGAAGTGAACGAAGGTTTCAGCCACCTGACCGGCTTCACCAGCGCCTCCTCACTTGACCAATCAACCCTGGACCTAGGCATCTGGGTCGACCTCAACGAACGCAAGCACATGCTGGAGTTGATGCAGCGCGACGGCTTTGTCCGCGATTTCATCTGTCATATCCGTCGTGCCGACGGCCAAATTCGCCTGTGCGAAGTGTCCAGCCGCCCACTGCCGATTGGCGACGAAGATTGCATGCTGACCATCGCCCGGGACATCACCGAACGCCAGTTGATGCAGGAAAAACTGCAGCAGGCCGCCACGGTGTTCGAAAGCACCGCCGAAGGCGTCTTGATCACCGACACACGGCAGAACATCAGCGCCGTCAACCGCGCCTTCACTGAGATAACCGGCTACAGCGAGGTTGAAGCCCTTGGTCATACCCCGCGCCTGCTCGCCTCCGGCCTGCATGACAGCGCGTTCTATGCGGCGATGTGGCACCAGTTGACGGCCCACGGTCATTGGCAAGGAGAGATCTCCAACCGCCGCAAGAACGGCGAGGTGTATCCGAGCTGGCTGACCATCAGCGCCGTGCGTAACCGCGAGCAATTGGTCACCCACTTCGTTGCCGTGTTCGCCGACATCTCCAGCCTCAAGCTGGCCCAGGCACGCCTGGATTATCAGGCCCACCACGACCCATTGACCGGCCTGCCCAACCGCACCCTGTTTGAAAACCGGCTGCAGGCCGCCCTCAACGGCCAGCAGGAAAGTGGTAAACAGGGCGCGGTGTTGTTTCTCGACCTTGATCGCTTCAAACACATCAACGACAGCCTCGGCCACCCGGTCGGCGACCTGCTGCTCAAAGACATCGCCGTACGCCTCAAGGAGCAGTTGCGGGACGTAGACACCGTTGCTCGCTTGGGCGGCGACGAATTCATCATCCTGTTGCCCGGCTTGCAACAGGCCAGCGACGCCCAGCACTTGGCGAACAAACTGCTCGACTGTTTTACCCCGCCATTCCAAGCCGGCGAGCATGAGTTCTTTATCAGCGCCAGTATCGGCACCAGCCTGTATCCGCAAGACGGTACCGACGTCGCCACCCTGGTCAAAAATGCCGACGCCGCAATGTATCGCTCCAAGGCCAAGGGGCGTAACCGGGTCGAGCGCTATACCCGCGACCTGACTGCCCAAGCCAATGAACGCGTAGCGCTGGAGCACGAACTGCGCCGCGCCATCGAACGTGAAGAATTGAGCCTGTATTACCAACCCAAGCGCAACCTGGTCACCCAACAACTGATCGGCGCCGAAGCCTTGATCCGCTGGCACCACCCGACTCTGGGCGACGTCCCGCCCGAACACTTTATCGCCTTGGCCGAAGAGAACGGCATGATCCTGCAAATCGGCGACTGGGTACTGGAACAGGCCTGCCGGCAGTTGCACGCCTGGCAAGCGGCTTTCGAGGATTTCGGCCCCCTGTCGGTCAACCTCGCAGGCGCGCAACTGCGTCACCCCAACCTGCTGTCACGCATCGAACAACTGCTGCACGATTACCGCCTCGAACCCGGCTGCCTGCAACTAGAAATCACCGAAAACTTCATCATGAGCCAAGCCGAAGAAGCGCTCGCGGTGTTGCACCAACTCAAGCGCCTGGGCGTCCAATTGGCGATCGATGATTTCGGCACCGGCTACTCGTCCCTCAGCTACCTCAAACGCCTGCCCCTGGACTTCCTCAAAATCGACCAATCCTTCGTGCGCGGCTTGCCCGACGACCCTCACGATGCAGCCATCGTGCGCGCCATCATCGCCCTCGGCCACAGCATGCAATTCACCATCATCGCCGAAGGCGTGGAGACTCCGGCGCAACAAGCATTCCTCGCAAGCGAGGGGTGTGAACAGATGCAAGGCTACATCGTCAGCCTGCCCCTGCCGCCGGAGCTTTTTGCCGCCAGCTTCCTTCGTACACGGCACAAGGATTTTTCGGATGGCACAGTGAACAAACCATCGCTATAATCCGCGACCTACTGAGGGCCTATAGCTCAGTTGGTTAGAGCAGGGGACTCATAATCCCTTGGTCGTAGGTTCGAGTCCTACTGGGCCCACCACACAAAAAAAGCCGCGCATTGCGCGGCTTTTGCGTATCTGGCATCACGGTTCTTTCAGCCAGGCCAAGCCTGTACCATGCTTGCTCATTGCCCCCGCACTGGAGCCCCCCCTTGCCCGCCCTAGACGAAATCGACCGCCAACTAATCGCCGCTCTGCAGCTCAACGCCCGTGAAAGCGTGGCCATGCTCGCCAGGCAGTTGGGCATCGCGCGCACCACCGTCACGTCGCGTCTGGCCCGCCTGGAGAAAACCCAGGTCATCACCGGTTACGGCGTGCGCCTGGGCCAGCGCTTTGCGGATGGGGGGTTGCAGGCTTACGTGGGCATTACCGTGCAACCCCGTTCGGGCAAAGAGGTGTTGCGCAGGCTGAGCGCCATGGCGCAAGTGCAGCAGTTGTGCGCGGTAAGTGGAGAGTTCGATTACGTGGCTTGGCTGCGCACCGATTCGCCAGAGCAACTGGACCAATTGCTGGACCAGATCGGCAGTGTCGACGGCGTGGAGAAAACCACCACCTCGATCATCCTCAGTAACAAATTGGATCGCGGACAACCAATCTGATCACTACCTTCGTCATATTGACTAAAACCAGTACAATCCGACGACACATTGCGTCTTATTAACGAGCGCAACGCTCCCTAAACTGGCTGCCATCTTTTCCTATACTCAACGGGCCCTCCTCCCGCCGAGCCGTCAGTAAGGTCAGCCATGAGCATTCCGTCCAGCACCCTCAGCAAGCCCAATCGCCACCCGGGCGACGGTAAGAAACCCATCACCATTTTCGGCCCGGACTTCCCGTTTGCCTTTGATGACTGGATCGAACACCCCGCCGGGCTGGGCAGTATTCCTGCGGCCAATCATGGCGCTGAAGTGGCGATCGTCGGCGCCGGGATCGCGGGCCTGGTTGCGGCCTACGAGCTGATGAAACTCGGGCTCAAGCCCGTTGTGTATGAAGCCTCGAAGATGGGTGGCCGCTTGCGCTCGCAGGCCTTTGAAGGCGCCGAAGGCATCATCGCCGAGTTGGGCGGCATGCGGTTCCCGGTATCGTCCACGGCGTTCTACCATTACGTGGACAAACTTGGACTGGAGACCAAGCCCTTTCCCAACCCGCTGACACCGGCGTCCGGCAGCACCGTGATCGATCTGGAAGGCCAGACTCACTATGCGCAAAAACTCTCCGATTTACCGGCACTGTTCCAGGAAGTCGCCGATGCCTGGGCCGACGCCCTGGAAGCCGGTTCGCAGTTCGGCGATATCCAGCAGGCAATCCGCGACCGCGACGTGCCACGGCTCAAGGAACTGTGGAACAAGCTCGTGCCGCTGTGGGATGACCGTACCTTCTACGACTTCGTCGCCACCTCCAAAGCCTTCGCCAAATTGTCCTTCCACCACCGCGAGGTGTTTGGCCAGGTCGGTTTCGGCACCGGCGGTTGGGACTCTGACTTTCCCAACTCCATGCTGGAAATCTTCCGTGTGGTAATGACCAACTGCGATGATCATCAACACCTGATCGTCGGTGGCGTGGCACAAGTGCCCATGGGCATCTGGCGCCATGTGCCAGAGCGCTGCGCCCATTGGCCGGCCGGCACCAGCCTGAGCTCGTTGCATAGAGGCGCACCACGGGCAGGCGTGAAGCGCATTGCCCACGCCGCCGATGGCCGCTTCGCCGTTACCGACAACTATGGCGACACCCGTGAATACGCAGCGGTGCTGACCACCTGCCAAAGCTGGTTGCTGACCACCCAGATCGAATGCGACGAAACCCTGTTCTCACAAAAAATGTGGATGGCCCTGGATCGCACTCGCTACATGCAGTCATCGAAAACCTTCGTGATGGTTGATCGCCCATTCTGGAAAGACAAAGACCCGCAAACCGGCCGCGACCTGATGAGCATGACCCTCACCGACCGCCTGACCCGGGGCACCTACCTGTTCGATAACGGTGACGACAAGCCGGGGGTGATCTGCCTGTCCTACTCGTGGATGAGCGACGCACTGAAGATGCTGCCCCAGCCTATCGACAAGCGGGTGAAACTGGCCCTCGATGCGCTGAAGAAGATCTACCCCAACGTTGATATCAAGGCGCGCATCATCGGCGACCCGATCACCGTGTCCTGGGAGGCCGATCCGCATTTCCTCGGGGCCTTCAAAGGCGCCTTGCCCGGTCACTATCGCTATAACCAGCGGATGTATGCGCACTTCATGCAGAAGGATATGCCCGCCGAACAACGCGGGATCTTCATCGCGGGTGATGATGTATCGTGGACGCCCGCCTGGGTCGAAGGCGCGGTACAAACCTCGCTCAACGCGGTATGGGGCATCATGAATCACTTCGGTGGCAGCACCCACCCGGAGAACCCAGGCCCAGGCGACGTATTCGATGAAATAGGGCCAATCGCCCTGGCAGAATAAGGAGTTGAGCATGCGTGTCGCCCTGTACCAATGCCCGCCGCTGCCGCTGGATGTGGCCGCTAACCTGCAGCGCCTGCACCAGTTGGCCCATGAGGCACACGGCGCCGATGTGCTGGTGCTGCCAGAGATGTTTCTCAGCGGCTATAACATTGGCGCCGAAGCCGTTGGCGCACTGGCAGAGGCACAGGATGGGCCATCGGCGCAGGCGATTGCCCAACTGGCGCAAAGTGCCGGGCTGGCGATCCTGTATGGCTACCCGGAGCGGGCCGAAGACGGCCAGGTCTACAACGCCGTGCAGTTGATCGACGCCCAGGGCAAGCGCCTGTGCAACTACCGCAAGACCCACTTGTTTGGCGATCTTGACCACTCAATGTTCAGCGCCGGCCCCGATGATTTCCCGGTGGTGGAATTGAACGGGTGGAAGGTGGGCATGCTGATTTGCTACGACCTGGAGTTTCCGGAAAACACCCGGCGCCTGGCCCTCGCCGGTGCCGAACTGATTCTGGTGCCCACCGCCAATATGGTGCCGTTCGACTTCGTTGCCGACGTCACCGTGCGGGCGCGAGCCTTTGAAAACCAATGCTTCGTGGCCTATGCCAACTATTGCGGGCACGAAGGCGAGATTCACTACTGCGGGCAAAGCAGCATTGCCGCGCCGGACGGCCAGCGAATTGCCCAGGCCGGCCTGGATGAAGCCTTGATCGTCGGCACCCTGGATCGCCAATCTATCGTCGACGCCCGCGCCGCCAACCACTACCTGCAAGACCGTCGCGCCGAACTCTACGGCGCACTGCACAAGCCCTGACCCATTGGGTTTGCTAGCATAGGCACTTCCCACGCCTCGGAAGTGCCCATGCCTGCGCCGGTTCACCCTCATCCCCTTCACCTGACTCTCGCTAATGGCCTGCGGGTTTGCCTGCGCCATGCACCACGCTTGAAGCGCTGCGCCGCCGTTTTACACGTGGCTGCCGGCAGCCATGACGTGCCATTGGCCTGGCCTGGCCTGGCGCATTTTCTTGAGCACTTGTTGTTTCTCGGTACCGAACGTTTCCCAGTCGGCGAAGGGCTGATGGCCTACGTGCAGCGCCACGGTGGGCAGGTCAACGCCAGCACCCGTGAGCGCACCACCGAGTTCTTCTTTGAACTGCCGGTGCCGGCTTTTGCAGACGGGCTGGCGCGTTTGGCGGATATGCTGGCTCACCCGCGCCTGGCCCTCGACGATCAACAACGTGAACGCGAAGTGCTGGAGGCGGAGTTCATCGCCTGGTCCCAGGATGCCAAGGCCCAACAGCAAGTGGCGCTGCTGCAAGGCTTGGCGGCGGATCATCCTCTACGAGGTTTTCATGCCGGCAACCGCGACAGCCTGCCGGTGGAAAGCGACGAGTTTCAGCACGCCTTGCGAGGGTTCCACGCACGCTTTTATCAAAGCGGGCAGATGACCCTGAGCCTCGCCGGTCCACAATCGCTGGCCGACCTGCAGGCCTTGGCCCAGCAGTTCAGTGACCAACTGACGCCCGGACCATTGCACCCGCAGGCCGCTCCACCGGCCTTGATGCATGGCTCGGCACGCAGCTATCAACACGTCGCCGGCCAACACCTGCATCAGGTCATTACGTGTAACGCGCCACGGGAAGCGCTGGCGTTTCTCTGCACCTGGCTCAACGCCTCGGCCCCCGGCGGGTTGCTCGCTGAACTGCAAGCGCGACGACTAGCCACCGCGCTGCAGGCATCCGTGCTGTACCAATTCGCGGATCAAGCCGTGCTGGATATAAACTTCACCCTCGCCAGCGAACGCGAACCGGCTACGCAGATTGAAGAGTTGCTGCACGACTGGCTGGGTTTCTTCGCACACAGCGACTGGACAGCGTTACGCGAAGAGTTCGCCTTGCTCAATGCTCGCCAGCAACAGGTCCAAGGCGCCCTGGCGTTGGCGCGCAACGATGCCCAAGACCTGTCGGAACAAGGCGTCGTAGCCCTCAAGGCCATGCTCGATTCACTGCACCTGCCCGCCTCCCGGCACCCTTGGCAACTGCCGCCCAATAACCCCTTGCTTCGTGCGCCCGCCAAGGAAGAACGCGCTGGCCTGATTCGTGGCCAAACCAGCGCCCACCGTGGCTTGCGCACCTTTGCCCAGGATCGCTCACGGGGCCGACGGGAGCTGTCAGCGTTGACCTTCAGCCAGGCGTTGGCGGATGACACTGGCGAAGGCGCGCTGTACCTGCACTGGCGGTTTGACTCGGCGGTACCCAGCGGGCTGGAAAGTCTGTTGCGGCCGTTGCGCGAGCAGGCACGCCAGGCCGGCGTCGAGTTGTCTTGCGAAACCTGCGCCACGGATTGGCAGGTGAAGATGCACGGCCTCCACGAGCCCATGCCGGCGGTGCTCGAAGCGTTGGCGCGGTGTCTGAGTGACTCAGATGAACCTTTGCCACCGACCGCTCCCGTGCCGATGATCGCCATCCGGGAACTGCTCAAGGCGTTGCCCGCTTGCTGCGCGGGTGTTCAGCCCCAGCCTCAGGAGACGACAGCATCATGGGCTACCGCGCGCTGGCAGGCGCTGGGCGCAGGCCTGCCACCCGCCTGTGAAGCCGCGATCAAAGCCGCAGCGGTCCGGCTGCCTGGGCAACCGGCAAGCGTGCCTTCTACACCTCAGTCCCTTGACGGACGAAAGCGCTGGCACGCAGTCAGCACCGAATCCAGCGAAGCAGCGCTACTGCTATTTTGCCCAACGCCGACTCAATCCCTCGCCGATGAAGCCCACTGGCGGTTGCTCGGGCACGTGCTCCAGGGGCCGTTCTACCAGCGTTTGAGAGTCGAACTGCAAATCGGCTACGCCGTGTTCAGCGGCATCCGACAGATCAACGGCCAAACCGGCCTGCTGTTTGGGGTGCAATCGCCGAGCGCCTCCCTGGACGGCATCGTCCAACAGTTGCAGGCCTTCCTGGGGCAACTGCCGTCGTTGATCGAACGCAGCCCCGACTTGGGTAACCAGGCCCTCGCACAGCAGTTCGCGGCCCAGACGCTGCCCATCAACGAAGCTGCCGACTTGCTGTGGCATGCGCACCTGGCAGGTCATTCGTCGGGTTATCTGGATCAGCTTCAACAGTTGATCCAAGCGTGCACACGCGAGGATGTGCAGCGCGCCGCGCAACAACTCAATGACGCCGCAGGCGGCTGGCAATGCGTGGCCAACGGGCCGCGTATCAGCGACGACTGGCAAGCAGCGCCGTGATCATTGCCAACCCTGCAACAGGCTTTCTCCACCGAGACAGCGCTAACTTGAATAAAATTGCGTAACATTGCGCAGCAATATCTGAACATCTCCAACAGGAGGTGGACTATATGTATTACTTGGTAGTGAACGTCCCATCCCTTGATAGGAGTAAGAATATGACCTGGTCCAAACCTGCTTACACTGATCTGCGTATTGGTTTCGAAGTCACCATGTACTTCGCCAGCCGTTGATTGGCTGAGTGATACAACGCCTCGGTTCGCCCGGGGCGTTTTTGTTTTGAGCTGTGCTTGATGGAGCGATCATGTTTGTCCAGATTCTAGGTTCCGCCGCCGGCGGTGGCTTCCCGCAGTGGAACTGCAACTGCGTGAACTGCGCAGGTTTTCGCGATGGCAGCCTGCGGGCCCACGCGCGTACCCAGTCGTCCATCGCGATCTCCGACGATGGCGTGAATTGGGTGCTCTGCAATGCCTCGCCGGATATCCGCGCGCAACTCCAGGGCTTTGCGCCCATGCAACCGGGCCGCGCCCTGCGCGATACCGGCATCAGCGCAATCATCCTGATGGACAGCCAGATCGACCACACCACTGGCCTGCTGAGCCTGCGCGAAGGCTGCCCGCACCAGGTGTGGTGCACCGACATGGTCCACGAAGACCTGAGCACCGGTTTCCCGTTGTTCACCATGCTGACCCACTGGAACGGTGGCCTGGCCTGGAACCGCATCGAGTTGGACGCTAGCTTCACCATCCCGGCCTGCCCCAACCTGCGCTTCACCCCGCTGCCGTTGCGCAGCGCCGCACCGCCCTATTCGCCGCACCGTTTCGACCCGCACCCCGGTGACAACATTGGCCTGATCGTCGAAGACCTGCGCACCGGCGGCAAATTGTTCTACGCCCCGGGCCTGGGCAAGGTCGACGCACCGCTGCTGGACATCATGGCCGGCAGTGACTGCCTGCTGGTGGACGGCACGATGTGGGACGACGATGAAATGCAGCGCCGTGGCGTCGGCACCCGCACCGGGCGTGAGATGGGCCACCTGGCACAGAACGGCCCCGGCGGCATGCTTGAAGTGCTCGAGCAACTGCCCAAACAGCGCAAAGTGCTTATCCACATCAACAACACCAACCCGATCCTCGATGAAGACTCCCCCGAGCGAGCGGAGCTGGTGCGGCGCAATGTCGAAGTGGCTTACGACGGCATGAGCATTGAATTGTAGGAGCGATCGAAATGACCGACACACCGTTGAGCAAGGCTGAGTTCGAAGCCGCCCTGCGCGCCAAGGGCGCCTTCTACCATATCCATCACCCCTACCATGTGGCGATGTACGAAGGCCGCGCCAGCCGTGAGCAGATCCAGGGCTGGGTCGCCAATCGCTTCTACTATCAAGTGAATATCCCGCTGAAAGACGCGGCGATCCTGGCCAACTGCCCAGACCGTGAAATCCGTCGCGAATGGATCCAGCGCCTGCTCGACCACGACGGCGCGCCCGGTGAAGACGGCGGTATCGAAGCCTGGCTGCGCCTGGGCCAGGCTGTGGGCCTGGACCCCGACCAACTGCGCTCCCAAGAGTTGGTGCTGCCCGGCGTACGCTTCGCCGTGGACGCCTATGTCAACTTCGCCCGCCGCGCCAGCTGGCAGGAAGCCGCCAGCAGCTCGCTGACCGAGCTGTTCGCGCCGCAAATCCACCAGTCGCGCCTCGATAGTTGGCCGCAGCACTACCCGTGGATCGACCCGGCCGGTTACGAGTACTTCCGCACCCGCCTGGGCCAGGCCCGGCGCGATGTGGAACACGGCTTGGCGATCACCCTGCAGCACTACACCACCCGCGAGGGGCAGGAGCGCATGCTGGAAATTCTCCAGTTCAAACTGGACATCCTCTGGAGCATGCTGGACGCCATGAGCATGGCCTACGAACTCAAACGCCCGCCGTATCACAGCGTGACCGAACAGCGGGTATGGCATAAAGGGATTACCCTATGAGCTTTGATCGCAGCAAAAAACCGACCTGGCGCCAGGGCTATCGCTACCAGTACGAGCCTGCACAGAAAGGCCACGTGTTGCTCTACCCCGAAGGCATGATCAAGCTCAACGACAGCGCCGCATTGATCGGCGGCCTAATCGACGGCGAGCGCGACGTGGCGGCCATCATTGCCGAGCTGGACAAGCAGTTCCCCGGCGTACCGGAGCTGGGTGACGACATCGAGCAATTCATGGAGGTCGCCCGTGCTGAGCACTGGATCACCCTTGCCTGAAAAACCCGGCATCGGCCTACCGCTGTGGCTGCTGGCCGAGCTGACCTATCGCTGCCCGTTGCAGTGCCCGTATTGCTCCAACCCGCTGGATTTCGCCGAGCAGGGCAAGGAGTTGAGCACCGAACAATGGATCAAGGTATTTCGCGAAGCCCGTGAAATGGGTGCTGCGCAGCTGGGGTTTTCCGGCGGTGAGCCGCTGGTGCGCCAGGACTTGGCCGAACTGATCGGCGAGGCTCGCAAGCTGGGTTTCTACACCAACCTGATCACCTCTGGCATCGGCCTCACCGAACAAAAAATCAGCGACTTCAAGAAAGCCGGCCTGGACCATATCCAGATCAGCTTCCAGGCCAGTGACGAACAGGTGAACAACCTGCTGGCCGGCTCCAAAAAAGCCTTCGCGCAAAAACTGGAAATGGCCCGAGCCGTGAAAGCCCACGGCTACCCGATGGTGCTGAACTTCGTCACCCATCGGCACAATATCGACAAGATCGACCGCATCATCGAGCTGTGCATTGCGCTGGAAGCAGATTTCGTCGAGCTCGCCACTTGCCAGTTCTACGGCTGGGCACAGCTCAATCGCGTGGGTTTGCTGCCCACCCGCGAGCAACTGGTGCGCGCCGAACGCATCACCAATGAGTACCGCGCCAAACTGGAAGCCGAAGGCCACCCGTGCAAGCTGATCTTCGTGACACCGGATTATTACGAGGAGCGCCCCAAAGCGTGCATGAACGGCTGGGGCAGCATCTTCCTGACAGTCACACCCGACGGCACCGCCCTGCCTTGTCACGGCGCAAGGCAAATGCCCGTGCAGTTTCCCAATGTGCGCGACCACAGCATGCAGCACATCTGGTACGACTCGTTTGGCTTCAATCGCTTTCGTGGCTACGACTGGATGCCCGAGCCGTGCCGATCATGCGACGAAAAAGAAAAGGATTTCGGCGGCTGCCGTTGCCAGGCCTTCATGCTCACCGGTGACGCCAGCAACGCCGACCCGGTATGCAGCAAATCCGAGCAGCACGGCATCATCCTTCAGGCGCGGGAAGAAGCCGAACAAGCCACCCAGACCATCGAGCAACTGGCCTTTCGCAATGAGCGCAACTCAAGGCTCATTGCAAAAGGCTGAGCGCCTCAACGCTTGGCGATGATGTACACCGCGTGGATGATGCCCGGGAAGTAACCGCACAGGGTCAGCAGGATATTCAGCCAGAAGGCACCGCCGAAACCTACTTGTAGGAACACACCCAATGGCGGCAGCAGAATGGCGATGATGATACGAATGATGTCCATGGGTCAGCTCCAGAAAATCGGCTCGTGTGAGCCGTGTAGCTAATCGACCTTGGCGGTTCGTGAGGGTTCAGTGGATTCTGGCATTGGGCCATCTCAGGCCAGAATCTGCAGGCCATGCTTTTGCACGATGCTCAATAATTTGAGCGCCATGCCGCTAGGCCGTTTCTCTCCCGACTCCCATTTTTTGACGGTGGACGCGCTGGTGTTCAGGTAGCGGGCGAACACAGGTTGGCTGACATGGCTGCTTTCACGTAGTTGCTTGATCTGTTCGGCAGGTATTTGGTCTGGCATGGATAAGCACGCCTCATCATATTCTCGCAGAGTGGTTTTGCTGATGGCGCCGACAGCATGAAGTGCCTTGGCTGACTGGTGAATGGACTCAAACGCCTCGCTTTTATACTTCTTGGTCATGATGTATCTCCACAAACTCCTTGAGATCCAGCATTTGCTGAATCTGTGCTTCGTTTAACCTTTCATAAGTTTTGGCCAGTGATCGAAACCAAACAAGTTCGCTCTGCGTAATGTTGCCTTGATCCTTCTTCGCGAACAGCAACTGATAAACCCAATAGTGCCTACCCTTGGCCAATATGATTGAACGATGTCGATTTTGATTGAGGCGTTTTTTCCAGACACCACCGCCCAGATTATCTGCCTGCCCCCTCAGCATTTCGCCAAACGCCTCCCTCAACTCCGAATCGCAGATCCAGGCTTTGTTGGCCGCCTCGGCAAATCGCCGTGTTTTAAACAACCTGAGCTTCATGGAGGTCCCTTCCCAAAAACATACCACCCAGTGGTATAGATTAAAAGTCGAGCAGGCTGTGCCCCATCGGCGGTCCTTGCCGACGTCCGCTAAGAAACCACTGTTCCCAGGGAGGCTCAATCAACGTTTTCACACCAGAAATTACCCAGACAAAAAAACGCCCCCAGCCAAAAGAATCAGGCTGGAGGCGCCGCGTATGCCGCGAGACGGTTCAGGAAACTGGGGTCAAACGGCGATGCCCTTGCGGCATTGCACTTGAGCGGTGCGCACCCGAGAAAAGGCGCGGGCAAGCCGCAGCAGCATTTCGTCGATGTGGGTTTTGCTGATGTTCAGCGCAGGGGTAAAGCGCAGGCAGTCAGGTTGTGAGGCAGTGAGAATCAGGCCTTCGTGCAGCGCGGCCTTGACCACTGCTGCGGCGCAATCGTCCGACAGTGTCAGGCCCCAAAGCAGCCCGTTGCCGCGCAAGGGTCCATGGTCGTAACGGTAGGCCAGCCGGGCAAGGCGTTCTGCCAGGTACAAGCCAGATTCACGTAGGTGCTCGAGAAAGCCGTTCTCCAATAGAGCGTCGAGTACGGCGATACCCGCAGATGCCATCAGTGCATTGCCGTGATGTGTACCGTCCAGCTCGCCCGGTTCGAAGCAACAGGCATTACCACGCGCCACCAGCGCCGCCAAGGGCACACCGCCGCCCAGGCCTTTGCCCAGGGCAATGATGTCGGCGCGCACGCCGTATTGCTGTTCGGCGAGCAGGCTGCCGCAGCGGCCGATACCGGTTTGCACTTCGTCGAAGATCAGCAGGATCCCGAGCTCACGGCACAGGCGTTCGACGCCTTTGAGGTAATGTTCTGTCGCAGGGACGACACCGCCGCCGCTTTGTATCGGCTCCAGCATGATGGCGACGGTCTGCGCATCGACCGCTGCATGCAGGGCCGGCAGATCGTTAAACGGCACCTGGCTGAAACCTGGCAGCTGCGGTTCGAACCGGTTTTCGCAGGCCATGGCCGACGCCGACATCGCCCCAAGGCTCCGGCCGTGGCAGCCATTGCTTACCGTGAGGATGTGGTAAGCGCCGCCACGATGCAGCTGGCCCCACTTGCGTGCCAACTTGATGGCCGCTTCACAGGCTTCGGCACCCGTGTTGAGCAAGTAGGCCTGATCACTGCCGGTGTGGTGGCACAGACGGTCGACGAGGTCCAGTTGCGCGCGGTTGTGCAAACCCAGGCCAGGGTTGATCACGGTATGCATCTGTTCGGCAATGGCGTCGCGCACGGCCTGAGGACTGTGGCCCAGGCTGTTGGCGCCGCCGCCTTGACTGAAATCCAGATAGGCGCGGTCGTCAGCGTCCGAAAGCCAGGAGCCCTGCCCCTGCACAAACACCTGGGGCGGGCGCGCCACAGTGGGCATCAGGCACTGGCTGGAAACCTCTGCACGCGGGGCATGCACAAGCAGGTCATCCAGACTCGGCGCGAAGCGACGGAACAAGTTCACACTTCACCTCCGTTGGCAACCTGACCTTGGTCGATGCCGCCTGCCAATAAGGCCTTCAGATTTTTTGCGTTGCCTATGTAAACGCTATCAACAAAAACGCTGTTCATTGTCCGATCCGGCCCTGTAAGCCCTGCGAATAGGCGCTAGACTAGGCGCCTCGGGGGCCAGCGGCCATTTCGATTTTCCAGCTTTTTCGATAAGCAAACCTTATGGATTTCAAGCAACTGCGTTATTTCGTCGCGGTGTATGAGGAAGGCCATGTAGGCCGTGCCGCGGAGCGTCTGTCGATCTCCCAGCCAGCGTTGTCGCAACAAATTCGCCAACTGGAACAGAACCTTGATGTAAGTCTGTTCGAACGTAGCAGCAAGCGTCTGCTGCCAACGCTGGCGGCGCACACTTTATACAACCACGCGTTGCCGCTCATTGATGGGATGCAGCAAGCCGTGGAGGCACTGCGCAACTTCAAGGGCCAGGCCATGCGCACCCTGGCCATCGGCGTGCTGCAAACCGTGCACACCAGCCTGGTACCGCAGATGCTTGAGCGCGTGCGCAAGGCCCAGCCCCATCTGGTGGTGCAGATCTACGAGCTGACCGGGCTTGAGATTGAGCGGCGGTTGCTCAATGGCTCACTCGATATCGGCATCAGCTATCTGCCACCCCGTCAGCCGGGCCTGCACGGCGTGTTGCTGTATGAAGACGAGCTGAAGGTGGTGATACCCGAAGATCATCCGTTGCGCGAGTTCAAGAAAGTCTCGCTCAAACAAGCCGCCGAATTACCGATGTTGCTGCTGGGGGAAGAGTTTCAGGTTCGGCAGATCTGGCAAGGCCAACTGTCCAACCTCGGGCGGCGTCCGCAAGTGCAGGCGGAACTCAATACCATGGTGGGCATTCTCGACAGCCTGCCTCACACCCGTTTGGCGACCGTGCTGCCTGGGCGCTCCCAGGATGAACACAACAGCAAGGCGCTGCTGTGGAAACCCTTGAGCGAGCCCAGGGTACCGCTGAAAGTAGGATTGGTATGCCGCGATGTGCAACGCCAGCAGGCGACGGTGGCGTTGCTGCGCACCCTGCTGGAAGACGTGATGAATGCCCCATCGGCAACCGCCTGACTTTTTCGCGGGCAAAAGAAAACCCCGCCGAAGCGGGGCTTTGCAGACTGTTTCCCTGACATCCATTTCACTCCGCCGTCCTGGCAGAATCCTACGTGTCCGTGTTGTTGCTTTGCGCTTCCTGCGCGACGTCCATGTGAAGTAGATTAGCCGTGGATCCAATGTGGCGATAGAGGACGATTAGCAGCACGTCATGTAAGAGAATGCTTACACGCCCTCCTCGCCCTTAAAACAGGGCTTCATCCATCAGGAACAGTGATTCGCTGCCGGCTTTTACCGATGCACTCAACGAGTGGATACGCGGCAACAGTCGGGCAAAGTAGAAACGCGCAGTTCCCAGTTTGCTGGCGTAGAAATCCTCTTCGCCTTCTTTGCCCCACGCCGCCTTGGCCATGCGCGCCCACATATAGGCATAGGCCATGTAGCCGAACGCATGCAGGTATTCCACCGAGGCCGCACCGATTTCATTGGCATTGCTCTTGGCGCGGTCCAGCACCCAGGCCGTCAACTCATCCAGGTTATCCACTGCCGCACTTAGCGGTTTGGTGAATTCGGCCAACTCAGGGCCCGATGCGGCGATGAACTGGCGGATCTCATCAGCGAACAAGGTATAGAACGCACCGCCGCTGCCAACGATCTTGCGGCCCATCAGATCCAGGGCCTGAATGCCGTTGGTGCCTTCGTAGATCTGAGTGATGCGCACGTCACGCACCAATTGCTCCTGGCCCCACTCGCGGATGTAACCGTGGCCACCAAACACCTGCTGGCCAAGTACGGTGGTTTCCAGGCCCAGGTCGGTGAGGAACGCCTTGGCAACTGGGGTCAGCAACGCTACCAGGTTATCGGCACGCTCGCGCGCCTGCGCGTCGTCGCTGAACTTGGCGATGTCCAACTGCGTCGCCACGTAGGTGGAGAACGCCCGGCCGCCTTCGTTCGCCGCCTTCATGGTCAGCAACATGCGACGGACATCCGGATGCACGATGATCGGGTCTGCCGGCTTGTCCTTGGCCTGCGCGCCTAGCGGGGAACGGCTCTGCAGACGGTCGCGGGCATATTCAATCGCGTTCTGATAGGACCGCTCACCCGACGCCAAGCCCTGAATGCCAACACCCAGGCGCTCATAGTTCATCATGGTGAACATCGCCGCCAAGCCACGGTTGGGCTCACCGACCAGGTAACCCACGGCTTCGTCGAAGTTCATCACACAGGTAGCGGAGGCCTGGATGCCCATCTTGTGTTCAATGGAGCCGCAATTTACCGGGTTACGCGCGCCCAGGCTGCCATCGGCATTTACCAGGAACTTCGGCACCAGAAACAGCGAGATGCCCTTGGGCCCGGCCGGTGCGTCCGGCAGTTTGGCCAGCACCAGGTGGATGATGTTTTCGGTGAGGTCGTGCTCGCCACCGGTAATGAAGATCTTGGTGCCGCTGACCTTGTAGGAGCCGTCCGCCTGAGGCTCGGCCTTGGTGCGGATCATCCCCAGGTCGGTACCGGCATGGGCTTCCGTCAGGCACATGGAACCGGCCCACTCACCGGAATACATCTTCGGCAGGTAGGTGGCCTTGAGTTCTTCACTGGCGTGGGTGTTGATCGATACACAGGCGCCGGAGGTCAACATCGGGTACAGGCCGAAAGCCAGGCTCGACGAGTTGATCATCTCTTCAACCTGCGCCGACACGGCCTTGGGCATGCCCATACCGCCGTAGGTCGGGTCGCCGCCCACACCGACCCAGCCGCCTTCGGCGTAGGTGCTGTAGGCCTGGGGGAAACCGTCGGGAGTCGTCACGGCGCCGTCCGCCCAGTGGCAGCCTTGCTCATCGCCGCCGCGGCTGAGCGGGGCAATGGATTTGGCGGTGACCTTGCCCGCCTCTTCCAAAATCGCCTCGACGATTTCGGCGTCAACGCTGTCTGCCAATGCCGGTAACTGGGCCCAAGTATCAGCGACCTCAAACACTTCGTTGAGGACGAAGCGCATATCACGCAACGGCGCTTTGTAATCAGCCATGGCAAACCTCGTGAGAACGTGAAAAGTAATTCGATAGGATCGGTTTTACAGACCCCGAGTGTACCCGAACAACTTTTCAGACACATAGGGTCCATTCGTGACCATTAAGTATTTATAAGTCACATACAAACCATTGTGGGAACGGGCTTGCTCGCTCCCACATTTTGACCCCGAGCAATCAGTGACCTCTAAAGTGCAAAGGCCTGCGCCGGTAAGCTCATCAGGCATTCGCTCCCCGCCTCCACCGCAGCACGGTGCATGGACGTACGCGGCAACAAGCGCTTGAAATAAAAGTCGCAGGTCGCAAGCTTCGCCTGGGCAAACCCTTCGTCATCCTGCGCGTGCGCCGCGATCGCCATGCGCAGCCACAGGTAGGCAAGGATGATGTAACCGCTGTACATCAGGTAATCCATCGCCGCCGCGCCCACTTCGTCAGGGTTTTTCATCGCAGCCGTGCCGACCTTCAGGGTCAGTTCGCCCCATTGCTGGTTCAGTTCATTGAGTTGCGCCACATGGGCCTTGAGTTGCGCATGCTCGGCATTGACCGCGCAGAACTTATGCACAATCTTGGTAAACCCACGCAGCAACTTGCCCTGGCTGCCCAGGACCTTGCGCCCAAGCAGGTCGAGGGCCTGGATGCCGTTGGTGCCTTCATAGATCGGCGCAATCCGTGCGTCACGGGCCAGTTGCTCCATGCCCCACTCTCGAATATAGCCATGGCCACCGAATACCTGCATGCCGTGGTTGGTCACCTCCAGGCCGGTTTCGGTCATGAAGGCTTTACAGATCGGCGTGAGGAAGGCTAACAGGTCCTCGGCTTCCTGGCGTTGGCCAGCGTCGCGGCCCAGGTGCGCGGTATCGAGCAGTTGCGCGGTGAAATAGGTCAACGCGCGGTTGCCCTCGTTGAATGCTTTCATGGTCAGCAGCATGCGGCGTACATCGGCGTGCACGATGATCGGGTCGGCAGCTTTCTGCGGAGCCTTGGCGCCGGTGAGCGAACGCATTTGCAGGCGGTCGTTGGCATATTTGATCGCGCCCTGGAAGCTCGCCTCGCCGTTGCACAGGCCCTGCATGCCGGTGCCCAGGCGTGCGTGGTTCATCATGGTGAACATGCAGTTGAGGCCCTTGTTCGCCTCGCCAATCAAATAGCCTTTGGCGCCATCGAAATTCAACACGCAGGTGGCCGAGGCCTTGATGCCCATCTTGTGTTCGATGGAGCCGCAGTGCACCGCATTGCGCTCGCCGGAGTCGGCATGGAACTTGGGCACGATAAACAACGAAATGCCCTTGGTGCCCGCCGGCGCATCCGGCAGTTTGGCCAGCACCAGGTGGATGATATTGGCGCTCATGTCGTGCTCGCCGGCCGAGATGAAGATCTTGCTGCCGGTGACCGCGTAACTGCCGTCTGCCTGCGGTACGGCGCGGGTCTTGATCAAGCCCAGGTCGGTGCCGCAGTGGGCTTCGGTCAGGCACATGGTACCGGTCCATTCGCCGGCGGTGAGTTTGCTCAGGTAAGTGGCTTTCTGTTCGTCGGTGCCGTGGGCGTGGATGGCAGACATCGCACCGTGGGTCAGGCCAGGGTACATGCCCCAGGAGGTGTTGCTGGAACCGATCATCTCGCTCAGCACCAGGCCCAGGGAATGGGGCAGGCCCTGGCCACCGTAGGCTGGGTCTGCCGCCACGCCGTGCCAGCCGCCTTCCACATACTGGGCAAAGGCTTGCTTGAAGCCTTTGGGCGTGGTCACCACGCCATTATCGAAATGGCAGCCCTCTTCATCGCCGCTGCGATTGAGCGGCGCGAGTACGTTTTCGCAGAACCTGGCGCCTTCTTCGAGGATCGCACTGACCATGTCCGGGCTGGCATCCGTGGCGCCCAGGGCCGCGTAGTGGCCGTGGAAATCGAATACGTTGTCGATCAGAAAGCGCATGTCGCGCAGGGGAGCTTTGTACTCAGGCATGGCAATGTCTCCGGCAGCAGATAGGGTTAACCTACTGCCGGCCATGGCCGTGGACAATCACTGTAGCGCTGCTGAATACAGCGCCATTACTCAACCGGCAGCGCTCTCCATGCGCACCGCGCCACGGCGGGTTTGCCCGGCTGCGACCACACAGTTACGCCCCGCGCCCTTGGCGGTGTAAAGCGCCTGGTCGGCGGATTTGAGCACCTCGTCGGGGCTGCGTTGCTCGGCCTGGCGCTCGGCCACGCCGATGCTTACCGTCACCGACACACTGGACGCGCCGCTGCCCGCACGGCGCTGGCGGCCTTGATGATCGTCCTGGGGGCGGTCCGGGTTGCGCAACTTGATGTCGTAGCTGGCGATGATCTCGCGGATCTCCTCCAGGTGCGGCATGCACTCATCCAGAGTCTTGCCGGCAAACACCACGGCAAACTCTTCACCGCCGTAACGGTAGGCCCGCCCGCCTCCATTGACCTTGGACAACTTACTCGCCACCAGGCGCAGCACCTGGTCGCCCACGTCGTGGCCGTGGGTGTCATTGAAACGCTTGAAGTGATCGACGTCGCTCATCGCCAGCACATAGTTGCGACCTAGCCGCTGCATGCGCTCGTTGAGGGCACGGCGCCCCGGCAAGCCGGTGAGTTCATCACGGAACGCCATTTGATACGCCTCGTGCGCCACGCCCGCAGCGATCATCAGCATCACTTGGCTGCACATGATGTTGAGGGTGAACGGCAGGATGAAAGTTTGCGGCAACATCCAGAACATGCCCAGCAGCCCCACCAGTTGTGCGGCGTGCAGCGGGCGCGGCTGGTACCAGTATTGAGCGGCCAGGGTGAGAAAGCCGATCAGGAACATTGGGTACGAGAGTTGGATCAGGCTCATCCAGGCGCCATGCAGCATCGGCCAACGGATCTCCGCCAACCAGCCCAGCAAGGCCTGGGGAAAACTTTGCTCCAGGGCCAGCGCCACACTGCCCACCGCCAGCAGCACCGCACAGCGGGCGACGAAGTCGCGGAACAGATGGGTCTTTTCCTGCCACAGCGCATAAATGCTGAACAGCAAGGGCAATAGCAGGCAGCACAGGTGGAACACCACCGCAGCGTCTTCACGCACGCGGCCATTGTCGCGGTAGAAGTCGGTCTGGGTGTCCAGCAGGAAATAGGCGACGTACACCGTGACCATCAGGAACAGTTCACGTTGGCGTCGATACACCGCGCAGTAAGCGCCACCGAGCAGCAGAACCAGGGTGGGCAGTACGTTGAACAGCGAGGTGAAGAAGACGCTGAGGTCCTTGACGTACGCAGCCGAGAGCCCGGCCAGCAACAGCAGCAGCGACGGTAAGAAATGGCTGAAACGTACAGCGGACACGCGTGACAAGGGTAAAACTCCGACCCGCAAACAAATAATGGCACTGTGTTTCTAGGCGGTCAGTTAAGCACAACCGACCGGACATGTATCACATTGCCATCACTGTAACGGCAGCTCATCGCAATCCCTGAGTGCATTGCTGTGGTTTTTTAGACTCGCGCCTACACACGTACAAAAAAACCGCCGCGTCCCGAAGGAGGCGGCGGTTTTCAGAAGAACCCGGTAAGGCTTAGTAAGCCAGGCCGAAGTCTTCTTCTTTCATGTCCATCAGGTTGTTGGCGCCCGACAGCATGGTTGCCACGTGGGTGCGGGTACGCGGCAGGATGCGCTGGAAGTAGAAGCGCGCAGTCTGCAACTTGGCGGTGTAGAACGCCTCTTCGCTGGTGCCAGCGGCCAGTTTCTCGGCGGCCAGGCGTGCCATGTCGGCCCAGAAGTACGCCAGGCACGCGTAGCCGGAGTACATCAGGTAGTCCACCGAGGCAGCACCGACTTCTTCACGGTCTTTCATCGCGGCCATGCCGACCTTCATGGTCAACTCGCCCCACTCTTTATTCAGTGCCGCCAGCGGTGCAACGAATTCTTTAACCGCGTCGTTACCTTCGTTGGCCTGGCAGAACTTGTGCACGATCTTGGTGAAGCCCTTGAGCGCTTCGCCTTGGGTCATCAGCACTTTACGGCCGAGCAGGTCCAGCGCCTGGATGCCGGTGGTGCCTTCGTACAGCATAGAAATGCGGCTGTCGCGAACGTTCTGCTCCATGCCCCACTCAGCGATAAAGCCGTGGCCACCGTAGATCTGCACGCCGTGGTTGGCCGATTCAAAACCGACTTCGGTCATGAATGCCTTGGCGATCGGGGTCATGAAGGCCAGCAGGGCATCTGCCTGTTTCTTGGCTTCGTCGTCGGTACCGTACTTGACGATGTCCACTTGCTTGGCAGTGAAGTACACCATCGCACGGTTACCTTCGGCGAAGGCTTTCATGGTCAGCAGCATGCGGCGTACGTCAGGGTGCACGATGATCGGGTCAGCAGCTTTATCTGGCGCTTTCGGGCCGGTCAGGGAGCGCATTTGCAGGCGATCACGCGCATATTTCAAGCCGCCCTGGAAGCCGATCTCGGCGTGAGCCAGGCCTTGCAGCGCGGTGCCCAGCCGAGCGGTGTTCATAAAGGTGAACATGCAGTTCAGGCCTTTGTTCGCCGGGCCGATCAGGAAACCGGTGGCCGCGTCGAAGTTCATCACGCAGGTGGCGTTGCCGTGGATGCCCATCTTGTGTTCCAGGGAACCACAGGTGACCGCGTTGCGCTCGCCCACCGAGCCATCGGCGTTGGGCAGGAACTTGGGCACGATAAACAGCGAGATGCCTTTGGTGCCAGCCGGTGCATCCGGCAGGCGGGCCAGTACGATGTGGACGATGTTGTCGGCCATGTCGTGTTCACCGGCCGAGATGAAGATCTTGGTACCGGAGACTTTGTAGGAACCGTCAGCCTGAGGCTCGGCCTTGGTGCGCAGCATGCCCAGGTCGGTGCCGCAGTGTGGCTCGGTCAGGCACATGGTGCCGGTCCATTCGCCCGACACCAGCTTGGTCAGGTAAGCGTCTTGCTGCTCGGGAGTGCCGTGCTCGGAAATGGTATTCATCGCGCCATGGGACAGGCCAGGGTACATGCCCCACGACCAGTTGGCTTCGCCGACCATTTCACTCACAGCCAGGCCCAGGGATTCCGGCAGGCCTTGGCCACCGTGCTCCACGTCGTGGGCCAGGCTTGGCCAGCCGCCTTCGACGAATTGTTTGTAGGCCTCTTTGAAACCCGCAGGGGTCTTAACGCCTGACTCACTCCAGGTACACCCTTCGATGTCGCCCACGCGGTTCAACGGTGCCAGTACTTGCTCACAGAACTTGGCGCCTTCTTCGAGGATGGCGTCGACCATGTCCGGGGTAGCGTCCTGGCAAGCCGGCAGGCTCTGATAGTGCGCTTCATAACCGAGCAGTTCGTCACGAACGAAGCGAATATCACGCAAGGGGGCCTTGTAGTCAGGCATAGCGATAAACCTCTGCTGATGTAACTGGGATGAACAACCGCGTGGATTTGTTATGGCGGTCAAACAGGTGTTTGAAACATACGTTTACCACCCAGGGTTGTCAAGCGTCGGCCAGATGCCGTTTGTCTTGACGCGGGTCAGCCAGGCACGGCGAGGCCTGCGGCGGGATGCCTCATGATTTAAGGAAAGCAGAATGTCGCGGAACGACTGTGGGAGCTGGCTTGCCTGCGATGCAGACGCCAGGGTGTATCTATCAGGCAGTATGCGTTGATGCTATCGCAGGCAAGCCAGCTCCCACAGAGAGGAGCGGGCAAGCGATAGAGAAGTTAAGCGTAGGTATCGATCAAGGTACCGAGCATTTCGTCCGAAGCCTTGGCGACTTTCGCCCCCAGCTCGACTTGAAACTTGCCCTGGGCCATTTCCACCATGTTGCTCGCCGAATTGGACGCTTGGGCGCGGTCATTGGCTTGCAGACGGTCGCTTTGCGCGGCCGATGGCTGGGTGGTTCCGGCGCTGGCAATCTTGCCGGCCGCCTGGTCGACACGGTTCTGCCCGGTCTGAATAGTGCTCAGGCCCGAATAAAACGCGCTGCTTCCAGAGATGTCCATGGCGTAAGCCTGCCTTTAGAGAATCGTGAAGCCCGATTGAACCAGACATCCTGGCAAAAGGCCCGTCAAAAACACTAATGGCATATTGCCTTAGCGATAGCCAAAATCAGTCAAGCAGGTCCAGCTCCAAGTACTCGGCCACCGCGGCAGCCCCGGCATGCTTGAGTTTAGGCACTCGCCCCAGGCAAGGCGCGGGCAGGCGCTCAGCCAGGGTGGCGAGGTTTTCTTCCAGACGAGAGGTCTTGGGGTCGATGATATTTGCCACCCAGCCCGCCAGCGGCAAGCCATCCCGTGCGATGGCTTCGGCGGTGAGCAACGCGTGGCTGATGCACCCAAGGCGCACGCCTACCACCAAGATCACCGGCAGCTTGAGCGCCATGGCCAGGTCCGACAGGTTGGCCTGGTCGGCCAAGGGCACGCGCCAACCGCCTGCCCCTTCGATCAAGGTGAAGTCCGCGCCCCGTGCCAGGATCTGCTGCATCGGCTTGAGCAGCGATTGCACCGTGAGCCCGACGCCCGCCTCGCGCGCTGCCAGATGCGGCGCGATAGCTGGCTCGAAGGCCACCGGGTTGACCTCGGCATAACTGAGCGGCACGGAACACTCGGCCAGCAACGCCAACGCATCGGCATTGCGCAGGCCCTGGGCCGTCAGTTGGCAGCCCGACGCCACCGGCTTTCCGGCGGCCGTGCTTTTGCCGCAAAGCCTGGCCGCATGCAACAGGCCGGCGGCGATGGTGGTCTTGCCAACATCGGTGTCTGTACCGGTGATGAAGTAAGCGGCGCTCATAACGGTTTCTCCAGTACGGCATACACCACCTGGTACGTGGCGGGCAGGCCCTGGGCCTGGCGGAACTGCTCGTAGGCCTCTACCAGCGCGACAATCCGCGCACGGCCCGTCAACCCTCCCGGGCGGCCTGGGTTGAGGTTATGGGCGCCCAGTGCCTTGAGTTCATGGGTCAGGCTGCGCACATCCGGGTAATGCAACACATGGGGCTTTCGCTCCAGGCTGATCACGCGCAAACCACTGGCCGCACACAGTTGCTGATAAGCCTCGAAGGTGCGGAAGCGATTGACGTGGACCAGGCCATCCGCCGCCCGCCAACTCTCGCGCAACTCATCCAGGGTGCCTACGCACAGGCTGGCAAAGGCCAGCACGCCACCTGGTCGCAGCACGCGCCGGGCTTCGCTGAGCACCGCATCAAAATGGGCACACCACTGTACCGCGAGGCTGGAGAAGAGCAACTCAACGCTGTCAGCTGCAAGCGGCAAGCGTTCTGCATCACCGGCTATAAAGTGCGCGGCGCCGCCCAGCGGACGCGCGTGGTTGAGCATGCCCTCGGCAATGTCCAGCGCCACACCTTGGCTACCGGGCAAACGCTCGCCCAATACGCGGCTGAAGTAACCCGTGCCACAGCCCATGTCCAGCCAACGCTGGGGCACCAGGCCGTGCGGCAAGCGGCTGAGCAGTTCATGCCCGACCGCACGCTGCAACTCGGCCACGCTGTCGTAACTGGCCGCCGCACGGGAGAACGAGGCCGCGACCTGGCGCTTGTCCGGCAAGCCCCCAGGCAAGGGCGGGTGGGATAGGTCAGTCATCGACACACTCATGCAAAAAAGCCTGGATGGCCCCGGCTACTCCGTGAGGGTCTTCCAGAAGAAACGCGTGACCGGCCTGTTCAATCAGGCCGATTTCTACATCGGGGAGCAAGGCCAGCAGGTCACTGGCGGCTTCGGCAGGCACCAGCCCGTCCAGGCCGGCAAACAGGTGCAACTGCGGCCCACGAAAGGCCTGCAAGGCCGCCCGCGTATCCAGTTGGGCCAACAGCTCCAGGCCGGGCATCAAGACGCTGGGGGAGGTATTCGGCGCACCGCTGACCAACAACCGCGACAAGCCGCGCGGGTCTTCGGCACCCTTGGCGCACAACAGCCCAAAGCGCTTGAGCGTGACCTGGGAATCGGCATGGCAGCCGGCCAGAAATGCGTCGAAGGTTTCCGTAGGCATCCCATGGGGCCAGCCGTCATGGGCGACGAAACACGGGTTGCTCGCCAGGGTCAGCAAGCCACAGCACCGCTCGCCACGGCGTGCCGCCAACTCGGACGCGAGCATGCCGCCCAGCGACCAGCCCCCGAGCCAGGCATTGTCCGGCAGCGTCGCATCGAGCTCATCGAGCCATTCACCGAGTTCGCTGGCCTGCAGCGCCGGCAAGGGTTCGATCTGTACCTGTAAATGCTCGTTCAGGCCGTGCAGCGCAGCGGCCAACGGTTCCAGCGGTGACACACCCAGGCCCCAGCCCGGTAGCAGGATCAGTCGATTACGCATAGCCGGGCTCCGAGGCGTCTAACAAGCGAAAACACGCTTGCAACCCGTCTAACAATAGCTGCACCTGCGCTTCGCTGTGGGCCGCCGTCAATGTCACCCGTAGACGGGCACTGCCGGCGGGCACGGTCGGTGGGCGAATGGCAGTCACCATCAGGCCGCGCTCGCGCAGCATCTGCGAGAGGCGCAGTGCCCGGGCGCTGTCGCCAATCAGGATCGGTTGGATCGGCGTAAAGCTGTCCATCAACGCCAGGCCGATCTGCTCGGCGCCATGACGGAACTGGCGGATCAACGCGTTGAGGTGCTCGCGTCGCCAATGTTCGCTGCGCAGCAATTCCAGGCTTTTGAGGGTGGCGCAGGCCAGTGCCGGGGGTTGGCTGGTGGTGTAGATATACGGGCGTGCGAATTGGATCAGGCTCTCGATCAAGTCCTCACTGCCGGCCACGAAGGCCCCGGCGGTGCCGAACGCTTTGCCCAAGGTGCCAACCAGCACGGGCACGTCGTCCTGGCTCAAGCCGAAATGCTCGACGATACCGCCGCCATTGGCGCCCAGCGGGCCGAAGCCATGGGCGTCATCCACCATCAGCCAGGCCCCTTTGGCCCGGGTTTCACGGGCCAGCGCGGGCAGGTCGGCGAGGTCGCCATCCATGCTGAACACACCGTCGGTGACCACCAAGGTATTGCCGGTGGCTTTCTCCAGGCGCTTGGCCAGGCTGCCTGCGTCGTTATGCAGGTAGCGGTTGAAACGCGCACCGGACAGCAAACCAGCATCCAGCAAGGACGCGTGGTTAAGCCGGTCTTCCAATACCGTATCGCCCTGCCCCACCAGCGCCGTGACCGCGCCGAGGTTGGCCATGTAGCCGGTGGTGAACAGCAAGGCACGCGGGCGACCGGTCAAGTCAGCCAGAGCTTCTTCCAGCTCATGGTGCGGTGTGGCGTGGCCCACCACCAAATGCGAAGCGCCACCGCCCACGCCCCAGCGGGACGCACCGGCGCGCCAGGCTTCGATCACTTGCGGGTGATTGGCAAGGCCCAGGTAATCGTTATTGCAGAAGGCCAACAACGGTTGCCCGTCCACCACCACATGCGGGCCTTGGGGGCTCTGCAGCAAGGGGCGCTGGCGGTAAAGATGGTCGGCACGGCGAACAGCGAGGCGCGCGGCGAGATCGAAAGACATGCTGGCCTCGATTTAACAGGTTCAACTCAATCCACTGGAGGAGCTGGAATGCATTCCAAAGGTGGTTACACCACAGCGTTGTAGAACTGCTCGCTGCTCTTTTGCTCCACCAACGCCTGCTCGATCGCCGCCTGGTGCACTTCATCGGCATGCTCTTCACCGGCTTCGGGCAGGATGCCCAGGCGTGCGAACAATTGCATGTCCTTGTCAGCCTGGGGGTTGGCGGTGGTCAGCAGTTTGTCGCCGTAGAAGATCGAGTTGGCGCCGGCAAAAAACGCCAGGGCCTGCATCTGCTCGTTCATGGCTTCGCGGCCGGCCGACAGGCGCACGTGGGACTGCGGCATCAGAATGCGCGCCACCGCCAGCATACGGATGAAATCGAAGGGGTCGATGTCATCGGCGTTTTCCAACGGCGTGCCCGCTACCTTCACCAGCATGTTGATCGGCACCGACTCCGGATGCTCCGGCAGGTTGGCCAGTTGGATCAGCAAGTTGGCACGGTCGTCGAGGGACTCGCCCATTCCGAGGATACCGCCCGAGCAGATCTTCATCCCCGAATCACGCACATAGGCCAGGGTTTGCAGGCGCTCGCTGTAGGTGCGGGTGGTGATGATCGAGCCGTAGAATTCCGGCGAGGTGTCGAGGTTGTGGTTGTAGTAGTCAAGGCCGGCCTGGGCCAGGGCTTCGGTCTGGTCCTGGTCAAGGCGACCGAGAGTCATGCAGGTTTCCAGGCCCATGGCCTTCACGCCTTTGACCATTTCCAGCACATAGGGCATGTCTTTGGCCGACGGATGTTTCCATGCCGCGCCCATGCAGAAACGCGTCGAACCGATGGCCTTGGCACGAGCGGCCTCCTCGAGGACCTTCTGCACCTCCATCAGCTTCTCTTTTTCCAGGCCAGTGTTGTAGTGGCCCGACTGCGGACAATATTTGCAATCTTCCGGGCAGGCGCCGGTCTTGATCGACAGCAGGGTCGAGACCTGCACGCGGTTGGCGTCGAAATGCGCGCGGTGCACGGTCTGCGCCTGGAACAACAGGTCGTTGAAGGGCTGCACGAACAGGGCTTTGACTTCGGCCAAAGACCAATCGTGACGCAGGGTGGCAGAGGTGCTGGCGCTCATGGGCGATTCCTTGATTATGCTTTGGCAAGCGCTGCGGGAAAGGCAATACCCACAGGCACGACACGGATGCTCGGCATATTTAAGGAAGATTCATGCACTGTCAACCTGAGCACAAACACCAAGTTTACATCTGGTTAAAAAGCATACAGCCTTGTTTGATCTGCGATGAGCGCATCGAATCAGACGAGTCCCTGTGCAGCGCCTGCGAAACAGAATTGCCATGGCTGATGGAACAGTGCGAACGCTGCGCACTGCCTTTACCCATGGACGGACTGCTCTGCGGCCAGTGCCAAAAACAGCCCCCGGCCTTTCATCAGGTGGTCGCGCCATGGACCTACAGTTTTCCCGTGGACACCCTGATCAGCCGCTTCAAGCATCAGGCGCGTTGGCCGCTGGGGCACTTGCTGGCGCGTCTGCTGGGACAGCACTTGCAGCATCGCTTCGATAACGCCGAACTGGAGCGCCCCGACTGCCTGCTGCCCGTGCCCATGGCGCGTAAACGCCTGCGCGAACGCGGCTTTAATCAAGCGTTGATGCTGGCCCGCTGGCTCAGTCACGCCCTCGACATTCCCTTTGATGAGCATGCGCTGTTGCGCCCCCATGAAACCGTGGCGCAGCAAGACCTCGATGCCAAGACCCGCAAACGCAACCTGCTCAACGCCTTCGCACTGGCCCCCGGCATCGGAGTTGCCGGGCAACATGTGGCGCTGGTAGACGACGTCCTCACCACCGGCGCCACCGCCCACAGCCTGGCGCGCTTGTTGATAAACGCCGGCGCGCGCCAGGTGGACGTGTATTGCCTGGCCCGTACGCCCAAACCCGGCAGCTGACTTGACTCCCCTGCGCCAGCGCGGCAACGTCGGCACATCTCACCCAAGCGTATCTGCCATGTCTGTGCCCAGCCCTCTCAGCCAACACATCATCCGCCGCCCCCAGCGTATTGCCTTGCTGGGGCATATCGCCGAGCAGGGCTCCATCACCCGTGCGGCCAAGAGTGCCGGGTTGAGTTACAAGGCCGCCTGGGACGCCATTGATGAGCTGAACAACCTGGCGCAAAAACCGCTGGTGCAACGCAGCGTCGGTGGCAAGGGCGGTGGCGGCGCCAAACTGACGCAGGAAGGGGAACGGGTCCTGCGCCTTTATCAGCGCCTGCAACTGCTTCAGGCCGAGATCCTTGGCTCGGACGAAGCGGCCAGCGACTTCAACCTGCTGGGCCGCTTGATGCTGCGCACCAGCGCGCGCAACCAATTGCACGGCCAGGTCAGTACCATAGAGAGCCATGGCCACAACGACATGATCCGCCTGCAATTGGCCGGCGGCCTGCACCTCGACGCACAGATCACCCACGACAGCACCCTGCGCCTGGAACTGCAGACCGGCGTGGAAGTAGTGGCCCTGATCAAGGCCGGATGGCTTGAATTACTGGCGGACGGGCAAACCGAAACACTTGGACACAATTGCCTGAGCGGGGTGATCGAGACCATTCTCGCCGCCGAAGACGGCCCCAGCGAGGTGCGTATCGCCCTGCCCAACGGCCAAGTGTTGTGCGCGCTGGCGCAGCCCGTCGCACTCAAGGCCATTGATGCAGCGCAGGGCCAGCCGATCCGCGTGCAGTTTGCACCCAGCCATGTATTGCTTGGCACCCCGGTGTAACGGGCGCGCGTCTTCAAGCTGCAACAATTCGGTCACAAGCGCTGCTTAAGGTGTCTGCAAAAACCTTAAGGAGCCTGTGATGAGCCTATTAGAAGAAAACCAAGCCACCGACCTTGAACAGATGGTGGGCCTGACCCGCCGTCGCTTTATCGGCGCAGGCGCCCTGTGCGGCGCCGCGATGTTCCTCGGCGGCAACCTGCTGAGCCGCAGCGCCCTGGCCGTGAATGCCGCTACCGCCAGCCCGTTGCTGGGGTTCACCAGCATCGCCGCCGCCACCAGCGACACCATCACCCTGCCACCGGGCTACAGTGCTTCGGTGTTGATCAGTTGGGGCCAGCCCCTGTACAAGAACGCCCCGGCTTTCGACCCGTCCGGCCATGGCACCGCCAAGGCTCAGGAACAACAGTTCGGCGACAACAACGACGGCATGAGCCTGTTTCCATTCCCCGGTGACGACAACCGCGCGCTGATGGCGATCAACAACGAATACACCAACTATCGCTACCTCTACGCCCACGGCGGCGCGCCACAATCGGCCGAAGACGTGCGCAAGGCGCTGGCCAGCGAAGGCGTGTCGGTGATCGAAGTACGCCGCAAAGGCGACACCTGGCAATTCGTCCAGGATTCACGCTACAACCGGCGCATCCACGGCAATTCACCGATCCGTTTGAGTGGCCCTGCCGCCGGCCATGACTGGCTGAAAACCACCGCCGACAAGACCGGCAAAAAAGTCCTCGGCACGTTCCAGAACTGCGCCAACGGCAGGACCCCGTGGGGCACCTACCTGACCTGCGAAGAAAACTTCACCGACTGCTTCGGCAGCAGCAACCCGCAGCAAACCTTCGACGCAGGGCAGAAGCGCTACGGCGTGGTGGCCGCCAGCAAGGACATTAACTGGCATCAGCACGACCCGCGCTTTGATATGGCCAAGAACCCCAACGAACTCAATCGCCATGGTTGGGTGGTGGAAATCGACCCGTTCGATCCGCAATCCACCCCGGTAAAACGCACGGCCTTGGGCCGCTTCAAGCACGAGAACGCGGCCCTCGCCGAAACCCGTGACGGCCGCGCCGTGGTGTACATGGGCGACGATGAACGCGGTGAATTCATCTACAAGTTCATCAGCCGCGATCAGATCAACCACAACAACCCGAAGGCCAACAAAGACCTGCTCGACCACGGCACCTTGTACGTGGCGATCTTCGACGCGGGCGACGGCAACGCCGACCATCCCAAGGGCAAAGGCCAGTGGGTCGAACTCACCCATGGCAAAAACGGCATTGACGCCAGCAGCGGTTTCGCTAACCAGGCCGAGGTGCTGATTCATACGCGCCTGGCCGCCAGCGTGGTGAAAGCCACACGCATGGACCGCCCGGAATGGATCGTGGTCAGCCCTACCGATGGCCAGGTCTATTGCACCCTGACCAACAACGCCAAGCGCGGCGAAGAGGGCCAGCCGGCGGGCGGCCCCAACCCACGGGAGAAAAACGTCTACGGCCAGATCCTGCGCTGGAAAGCCGACGCCGATAACCACGGTGCCACGGACTTCACCTGGGACCTGTTCGTGGTGGCCGGCAACCCCGGCGTGCATGCCGGTAACCCCAAGGGCGGCTCGTCCAACATCAACCCGCAAAACATGTTCAACAGCCCCGACGGCCTGGGCTTCGACAAAGCCGGGCGCCTGTGGATCCTGACCGATGGCGACTACAGCAACGCCGGCGACTTTGCGGGCATGGGCAATAACCAGATGCTGTGCGCCGACCCGAGCACGGGTGAAATCCGTCGCTTCATGGTGGGGCCGGTGGCGTGTGAAGTGACGGGGATCAGCTTTTCGCCGGACCAGAAAACCTTGTTCGTGGGCATTCAGCACCCAGGGGAAACCGGTGGTTCGACCTGGCCGGAACACCTGCCCAATGGCAAACCCCGGTCTTCGGTGATGGCGATTCGGCGGGATGATGGCGGGATTGTAGGCGCCTGATAGACCGCTATCGCAGGCAAGCCAGCACCCACATTTCGATGTGTAAATACATGCCAGTGTGGGAGCTGGCTTGCCTGCGAAGGCGTCCGCACAGCCACCGGCTATCTATGCTGTTACCATACCCGGCCGGACGCGGCGCCCTGCTGCGCGCAGGAGTTCGCATGGCCCACCCGTTTGAAACACTCACCCCAGACCTGGTGCTCGACGCCGTCGAAAGCATCGGTTTCCTCAGCGACGCGCGGGTTCTGGCGCTCAACAGCTACGAAAACCGCGTGTACCAAGTGGGCATCGAAGACGCCGAACCGCTGATCGCCAAGTTCTATCGCCCCCAGCGCTGGACCAACGAGGCGATCCTGGAAGAACACCGCTTCACCTTCGAACTGGCCGAGTGCGATGTACCGGTGGTCGCCCCCTTGGTCCACAACGGCGAGAGCCTGTTCGAACATGCAGGTTTCCGCTTCACCCTGTTCCCCCGCCGTGGCGGCCGCGCGCCGGAGCCGGGCAACCTCGATCAGCTTTACCGGCTCGGGCAACTGCTGGGGCGTTTGCACGCGGTGGGCTCCACCCGCCCGTTCGAACACCGCGAAGCCCTGGGGGTGAAGAATTTCGGTCACGACTCCCTCACCACCTTGCTTGAAGGCAACTTCATTCCCAAAAGCCTGTTGCCGGCCTACGAGTCCGTGGCCCGCGACTTGCTCAAGCGTGTGGAAGAGGTTTACAAGGCCACGCCGCACAAGAACATCCGTATGCACGGTGACTGCCACCCCGGCAACATGATGTGCCGCGACGAGATGTTCCATATCGTCGACCTGGATGACTGCCGCATGGGCCCAGCGGTGCAAGACCTGTGGATGATGCTGGCTGGTGACCGCCAGGAATGCCTCGGCCAGCTCTCGGAGCTGATGGACGGCTATCAGGAATTCCACGACTTCGACCCGCGCGAACTGGCGCTGATCGAGCCGCTGCGCGCCCTGCGCTTGATGCACTACAGTGCCTGGCTCGCACGACGCTGGGACGACCCGGCGTTTCCCCATAGCTTTCCGTGGTTTGGCAGCGAACGGTATTGGGGTGACCAGGTGCTGGCGTTGCGCGAGCAACTGTCGGCGCTCAATGAAGAACCGCTGAAGCTCTTCTGACCTGGCCCTGCCTCCTGTGGGAGCTGGCTGTCCATGCTCGCCCCCACGCTCTGCGTGGGCGCGCATCCTGTGACGCTCCGCGTCACGATTTAAGAGCAGACGCAGAGCGTCCAAGGCGGCGTTACCACGCAGAGCGTGGGAACGAGCGTTGTCTGACAAATATCCTTACAATTGCGCTTTGTTAGCTGCCTGAGCAAGGATTCTGCAATGCAAGCCGCCAACCCCCGCAAGGGGTACATCCTGGGCCTGAGCGCCTATGTCATCTGGGGTCTATTCCCGCTCTACTTCAAAGCCATCGCCAGCGTGCCCGCCGCCGAGATCATTGTTCACCGCGTATTGTGGTCGGCACTGTTCGGTGGGCTGTTGCTGATGGTGTGGAAACATCCCGGCTGGTTTCGCGAACTGCGCGACAACCCCAAGCGCCTGGCGATCCTGGCCCTCAGCGGTTCGTTGATCGCCGCTAACTGGCTGACCTATGTGTGGTCGGTGAACACCGGGCGCATGCTTGAAGCGAGCCTGGGTTACTACATCAACCCGCTGGTGAATGTGCTGCTGGGCATGCTGATCCTCGGCGAGCGCTTGCGCCGTTTGCAATGGGTAGCGGTGGGGTTGGCAGCGATAGGTGTGGCGCAGCAGGTGTGGCAAGTCGGTAGCCTGCCGTGGGTGTCGCTGGCGCTGGCGCTGACGTTCGGCTTCTACGGTTTGATCCGCAAGCAGGCGCCGGTCAAGGCGCTGCCAGGGCTGGTGGTGGAAACGTGGATGCTGGTACCCATTGCCGTCGCCTGGTTGTTGTTCAACCCGACCGCCCACAGCGCGCAACTGGCATTCTGGAGCACCTCAGAGGCCTGGTGGCTGGTGGCCGCAGGCCCGGTGACGCTGATTCCCCTGGTGTGCTTCAACGCCGCTGCACGGCATTTGCCCTACACCGCCCTGGGCTTTTTGCAGTATGTGGCGCCGACGCTGGTGTTGCTCGAAGCCGTGCTGTTGTTCGGTGAACACCTGGCGCCGAGCACGCTGATCGCCTTCGCCTTTATCTGGGCCGGGTTGGTGGTGTACAGCCTGGATGCCTGGCTGACCGTGCGTAAACGCTGATCAAATAACGTACAAACCTCTGCAAGCCACGGCTTTCGTGGCTTGTAGCGTTCGACCCCAAGGTTATCCACAACCTGATCCCCGCCATTTGTGCACAAGCCCTTGAAACTGCTCGTTTTTTGCTCAACTTGCGCAGAAGGCCGGCGGACGTGGCCTGGCGTCGGGTCTCTACAGGTTATCCACAGGCCCATGCAAGATTTCCCTGCATAACCTTGTGGATCGTTATTCCTCCTGACGCAACTCCACCATCAAGTCATCGGCCAAGGTTTCCAAAGCCTCTTGCAGGGTTTCCAGCGATAGCGTGGCCGGCACTTGCAACAACGCCTCGGCGTTGAACAGCGGATCACCGCTCATGGGCGCCGGGCGCACATCGGTGCTCAGGCGTTCCAGGTTGACGCCCTGCTGGCTCAGCAGCGCGGTGATCTCACGCACGATGCCCGAGCGGTCATTGCCCACCAGGGTCATCAGGATCGGCTTGGACGCCGATGCCTGGCCGCTGCTGCCCTCACCCACCAACACGCGAATGCCATGGGTGGATAAATCCTCCAATGCCCCCACCAATGCCTGGCGCTGCTCGCTCGGCACGCTCACCCGCAGGATCCCGGCAAACTGCCCGGCCATGTGCGCCATGCGGCTTTCCAGCCAGTTACCACCATGACTGGCAATGTTCTGCGCGATGCGTTCAACCAGGCCGGGTTTGTCGGCGGCGATAATAGTGAGTACAAGATGGTCCATGGCGCAGTCCCTCGGTTGGTTGATCCTCGATTATAGACATGCCGCGTTTAACCAGAAGGGACGCGTGATCGTCAACGTCCATCGCAGGCAAGCCAGCTCCCCCAGACAAATCGTGTACCATTTTTATATTTATCTGGAACAATCCAATAGTTTTTTGAGAACATCTGGTTCTCCGCTGTGACCGTACGACCAAAGTGGGTCGCTAAACGACGTATTTAGTCTAATTTTCACAACCGCAAGTCATCATGTAGTATGCCCAACCGTGCACTACATAATGAAAATCTGATAAAGCGCATAAGCTCCGCAGAGTGAGGCAAGCAATGACTGAACACGTTCAAGTCGGTGGCCTGCAGGTCGCCAAAGTCCTGTTCGACTTCGTGAACAACGAAGCCATTCCCGGTACCGGCATCACTGCCGACCAGTTCTGGGCCGGTGCCGACAAGGTCATCCATGACCTGGCCCCGAAGAACAAAGCCCTACTCGCCAAACGCGACGACTTCCAGGCGCGGATCGATACCTGGCACCAGACCCACGCCGGCCAGGCCCATGACCCGGTGGCCTACAAAGCCTTCCTGCAAGACATCGGCTACCTGTTGCCAGAAGCCGCAGACTTTGAGGCCTCGACCCAAAACGTCGATGATGAGATCGCACGCATGGCCGGCCCACAGCTGGTCGTGCCGGTGATGAACGCCCGCTTCGCCCTCAATGCCTCGAATGCGCGCTGGGGCTCGCTGTACGACGCGCTCTATGGCACCGACGCCATCAGCGAAGCCAACGGCGCCGAGAAGGGCAAGGGCTATAACAAAGTGCGTGGCGACAAGGTCATTGCCTTCGCCCGCGCTTTCCTCGACGAGGCCGCACCGCTCAGCGCCGGCAGCCATGTCGATTCCACCGGCTACAAAATCGTCGATGGCAAGCTGATCGTCAGCCTCAAAGGCGGCAGCAACAGCGGCCTGCGTGACGATGCCCAGTTGATCGGTTTCCAGGGCCCTGCGGCCGAGCCGATTGCGATCCTGCTCAAGCACAATGGCCTGCACTTCGAAATCCAGATCGACGCCAGCACGCCAGTCGGCCAAACCGACGCCGCAGGCGTCAAAGACGTGCTGATGGAAGCCGCGCTGACCACCATCATGGACTGCGAAGACTCTGTGGCCGCCGTCGACGCCGATGACAAAGTGGTGATCTACCGCAACTGGCTCGGCCTGATGAAGGGCGACCTGGCCGAAGAAGTGGCCAAGGGCGGCCAGACCTTCACCCGCACCATGAACCCTGACCGCGTCTACACCGGCGTGGATGGCAGCGACGTGACCCTGCACGGCCGTTCGCTGTTGTTCGTGCGCAACGTTGGCCACTTGATGACCATCGACGCGATCCTCGATAAAGACGGCAACGAAGTACCCGAAGGCATCCTCGACGGCCTGATCACCAGCCTGGCGGCGATCCACAGCCTCAACGGCAACAACACCCGCAAGAACAGCCGTACCGGTTCTGTGTACATCGTGAAACCGAAGATGCACGGCCCGGAAGAAGCCGCGTTCACCAACGAACTGTTCGGTCGCATCGAAGAGGTGCTGAACCTGGCGCGCAACACCCTCAAGGTCGGGATCATGGACGAGGAGCGCCGCACCACGGTCAACCTCAAGGCCTGCATCAAGGCGGCCAGCGAGCGCGTGGTGTTTATCAACACCGGTTTCCTCGACCGTACCGGTGATGAAATCCACACCTCCATGGAAGCCGGCGCGATGGTGCGCAAGGCGGCCATGAAGGCGGAAAAATGGATCGGCGCCTATGAGAACTGGAACGTCGATATCGGCCTGAGCACCGGCCTGCAAGGGCGTGCACAAATCGGTAAAGGCATGTGGGCCATGCCCGACCTGATGGCTTTGATGCTTGAGCAGAAAATCGCCCACCCGTTGGCCGGTGCCAACACCGCCTGGGTACCGTCGCCGACCGCTGCGGCCCTGCATGCGTTGCACTACCACAAGGTTGATGTGTTTGCCCGCCAGGCCGAACTGGCCAAGCGCGAGCGCGCTTCGGTGGACGATATCCTCACCATTCCTCTGGCCAGCAACACCGATTGGTCCGAAGAAGAGATCCGCAACGAACTGGACAACAACGCCCAGGGCATCCTCGGCTATGTGGTGCGTTGGATCGACCAGGGTGTGGGCTGCTCCAAGGTGCCGGACATCAACGATGTCGGCCTGATGGAAGACCGCGCCACCCTGCGCATTTCCAGCCAGCACATCGCCAACTGGCTGCGCCACGGCATCGTCAACGAAGCTCAAGTGATGGACAGCCTCAAGCGCATGGCGCCGGTGGTGGACCGCCAGAATGCCGGGGATGCGTTGTACCGCCCACTGGCTCCGGACTTCGACAGCAACATCGCGTTCCAGGCAGCGGTGGAGTTGGTGATTGAAGGGACCAAGCAGCCCAATGGCTATACCGAGCCGGTGTTGCATCGCAGGCGTCGGGAGTTCAAGGCCAAGAACGGCCTGTAATGGAAAAAAGCCCTGATCGAAAGATCGGGGCTTTTTTATCAGGTGTGTCAGTTAGACCGCGTTGCCTGAATCGCAGGCAAGCCAGCTCCCACAGGGGGATGCATTTCAAATGTGGGAGCCGGGCTTGCCCGCGAAGAGGCCAGGCCAGTCACCCCACACTCAGGGCACCATCCCCAACTCCCGCTTTACCAACTTCGCCAACTTCACGCTATCAATCGGCTTGAGCAAGAAATCCACCACGCTCAAATGCATCGCATCAATCACATCCGGCGCTTCCGCGTCTCCAGACATGATGATGATCGGCAACGCCGCACGGGTGGACTCACGCACCTGGCGGATCAATTCCAGGCCATTGCTGGGCGCCATGCGCAGGTCGGTGATCAGCAAACCGATGGAACTGCTCGTCTTCAACAAATCCCACGCAGCCTCGCCACTTTCGGCAGTCATGCAGCGAATACCATCGAGCCCAAGGATTTCCGCCAGCAATTCACGCGCGTCCTTGTCGTCGTCCACGATCAAAACGCGTTGGGGGGGTAAATCGGGCTCCAGCATCACGGCGCTCAGCGCCTCGCGCTCGGCATCACTCAAAATATCGTGGTCGGACATACGTTTCTCAGCAGTTCTCATCAATCTCCCAGCACACTCGTCAGACATCTGCGGAAGGGCGAACAATGTGCACTTCGTCGGAAAGTTTGCCTAGTGGGCTTTCTACGGGTTTTGGACGATTGTCATGTAAGGTTTTTCCCTAGTTTTGCGCGGTATTCCTCGACCTAGACTTACGTCCAATGGGCACCCACTGCGCAGGAGTCGACCATGCAGCACGATAACGACAAAAACACTGCGGTCACTGTTATGAGTAAAGCTGATGCATTCGCACAGGCGGGTAAAACCGCTGTGTTGCAGAACATCCACGGCACCCTGCAATTCCTGCAACGCTTCCCGCCGTTCAACCAGATGGAACAGGCGCACCTGGCTTTCCTGGTGGAACAGTGCCAACTGCGTTTCTACGGCCCCGGCGACAGCATCCTCAAACCGTCGGGCGGCCCGGTCGAGCACTTTTATATCGTCAAGCAGGGGCGGGTCGTGGGTGAGCGGCCAGACTCGGCAGACACCACCTTTGAAATCGCCACCGGCGAATGCTTCCCCCTCGCCGCCTTGCTGGGTGAGCGCGCGACCCGTACAGAACACAAAGCCGCTGAAGACACCTTTTGCCTGCAATTGAACAAACCGGCCTTTATCAAGCTGTTCGCCCTGTCCAGCCCGTTTCGTGATTTCGCCTTGCGCGGGGTCAGCAGCCTGCTCGACCAGGTCAACCAGCAGGTACAGCAAAAAGCCGTGGAAACCCTCGGCACCCAATATTCCTTGAATACCCGCCTGGGTGAATTGGCCATGCGCCACCCGGTCACCTGCAGCCCGCACACACCGTTGCGCGAAGCGGTGACCTTGATGCACGAACAGCAAGTCGGCAGCATTGTGATCGTCAACGAACACAAGGCGCCCCTGGGCATCTTCACCCTGCGCGATCTGCGCCAGGTGGTCGCCGATGGCACCAGCGACTTCAGCCAGAGCATTGCCGGGCACATGACCCAGGCGCCGTTTTACTTGAGCCCGGAGCACAGCGCGTTCGACGCGGCCATCGCCATGACCGAACGGCATATCGCCCATGTGTGCCTGGTGCAAGACCAGCGCCTGTGTGGCGTGGTCTCCGAGCGTGACTTGTTTTCCTTGCAGCGTGTGGACCTGGTGCACCTGGCCCGCACCATCCGCAACGCGCCCCGGGTGGAAAACCTGGTGGCGATTCGCGGTGAAATCGGCCAGTTGGTAGAGCGCATGCTCGCCCATGGCGCCTCATCCACCCAGATCACCCATATCATTACGCTGCTCAACGACCACACCGTGTGCCGGGTGATCGAGCTGACCCTCGCGGAAAAAGGCGACCCCGGCGTGCCCTTCAGTTGGCTGTGTTTTGGCAGCGAAGGCCGCCGCGAACAAACGCTGTACACCGACCAGGACAACGGCATCCTGTTCGAGGCCAAGGACGCCGTCGAAGCCGCCGAAAGGCGTGAGCGCTTGCTACCGCTGGCGCAGCACATCAACCAAAGCCTGGCGCTGTGCGGCTTCAGCCTGTGCAAGGGCAATATCATGGCCGGCAACCCCGAGCTGTGCTTGTCCCGCGTGGAGTGGGCGCGGCGCTTCGGCGCGTTCATTCGTGAGGCGACGCCGGAAAACCTGCTGGGCTCAAGCATCTATTTTGACTTGCGCGTGGTGTGGGGCGAAGAGCGCGGTTGCGAGCAACTGCGCCAGGGCATTCTCGATCAGGTGGCGGATAACCGCTTGTTCCAACGCATGCTGGCCGAAAACGCGCTACTACGACGCCCGCCGGTAGGGCGCTTCCGCGAGTTCGTGCTGACCCGCAAAAATGGCGAAAAAGCCACCCTCGACCTCAAGGTGCAGGGCCTTACGCCTTTTGTAGATGGCGCGCGCCTGTTGGCCCTGGCCAATGGCATCCACGCCAACAACACCCTGGAACGCCTGCGCCAGTTGGTGGATAAGGCCGTGATCGAACCCCTGGATGGCGCCGCCTATGAAGAGGCCTACCACTTTATCCAGCAGACCCGCATGCAGCAGCACCAATTGCAGACCCGCGAGAACTTGCCCTATTCCAACCGCGTCGACCCCGACAGCCTCAACCACCTGGACCGGCGCATCCTGCGTGAGTCCCTGCGCCAGGCCCAACGCCTGCAAAGCAGCCTGAGCTTGCGGTATCAGCTATGAGTTTGTTTGGCTGGCTGCGCGCGAAAAAGCCCGGGCTCAACGCTGCGCAACAGCAGCGCCTGGAGCATTTACCCAAGCCCGCCGAACTGGGCAACGGCCCATTGCGCAGCCAGCGCTGGGTAGTGGTGGACCTGGAAACCAGCGGCCTGAACCTTCACCGCGACCAGGTGCTGTCCATCGGCGCCGTAGTCATCGAAGACGGTGCGGTGGATTTCTCCCAACTGTTCGAACGCACCCTGCAGCGCACCGACACCAAGCTCAGCCCCAGTGTGCTGATCCACGGGCTGGGGCCCAGTGCAATTGCCGCCGGCAGCGACCCGGCCGAGGCGTTGCTGGATTTCATGGCGTTCGTGGGCGACAGCCCTCTGCTGGCTTTTCATGCGCCGTTTGATCTACACATGCTGTGCCGGGCGCTCAAGGACAGCCTGGGGTATCGCCTGGCCCATCCATTCCTGGATGTGGCAGACCTGGCTCCGCTGTTGTGCCCTGAGGCGCATATCCGCGAGGCCGGGCTGGATGATTGGCTCAACCACTTCAGGCTACAGGCTGGCGAACGCCACCATGCCAGCGCCGATGCACTGGCGACGGCAGAGCTGATGCTGATCCTGTTCAGCCGTGCGCGGCAGCAACAGATAGACACGCCCCAGACGCTGCAAGAGCGTTTGGCCCAATGGAAACGGCGCAAACAGTCCCCTTCCCTTTAACGCTTCGCGCCCGACGCGGAGCATCGCGGGATGCATTCCCACGCCGAGCGTGGGAACGATCACCCGACAGACGCCAATTGCGCCCACCCCACGCCTCTGCGACAATCGCGAATAATTCTCGTTAGTTTAAACCTCTTGTTTATTCGGTGATGCCTTGTCGTCGGCCCAGACCCCACGCAGTGAGCTTGTTGGTGCGTTGTATCGCGACCACCGTGGCTGGCTGTTGGCGTGGCTGCGACGCAACGTGGCGTGCCCAAGCCGCGCCGAAGACCTGAGCCAGGACACCTTCATGCGCCTGCTGGGCCGTGACGAGTTGCGCGAGCCCCGCGAACCGCGGGCGTTCCTGGTGGCCATCGCCAAGGGTTTGCTGTTCGACTATTTCCGACGTGCGGCCCTGGAACAGGCCTACCTCACCGAATTGATGCTGATCCCGGAAAGCGAACAGCCTTCGCCGGAAGCCCAGCAACTGATCCTCGAAGACCTCAAGGCCATCGACCGCCTGCTCGGCAAACTGTCGAGCAAGGCCCGCGCCGCGTTCCTCTATAACCGCCTCGACGGCCTGGGCCATGCCGAAATCGCCCAGCGCCTGGGCGTGTCGGTGCCCCGCGTGCGCCAATACCTGGCCCAGGGCATTCGCCAGTGCTACATCGCACTGTATGGCGAGCCGTCGTGACCGCGATCGGCTCCAAACCGGTGTCGTCGCGCGTGCTGGATGCCGCGATTGCCTGGCAACTGTCCCTCGACTCGGGCGACGGCAGCGCGGTGGAACAGGAAGAGTTCAGCAAGTGGCTGGCCAGTGATGAGGAACACGCCCGCGCCTGGCGCCAGTTGGGCATGCTCGACCAGCGTTTCAGCGTGGCCTCGGGCCCGGCTCGGGCGGCGCTGCTGCAGTCGCGCCACGGCATTCGCCAGCGCGTGCGCAAACTGGGCCGGGGCCTGGCCAGTATCGTGCTGGTGTGCGGCCTGGCGCTGTTTGCCGGTGAGCGTTACGTGCCTATTCACTATTGGCTGGCCGACCAGCGCACCGCCACCGGTGAACAGCGCACGCTGAAGCTGGCGGATGGCACGCGGATCAACCTCAACACCCACAGCGCCATTGATGTGCGCTTCGACGAAACACGCCGCTTGATCGTGTTGCAGGCAGGCGAAATTCTCGTCGAAACCGGCCACGACGATTCACGCCCTTTCTACGTGCAAACCCGCGACGGCAGCCTGCGGGCGCTGGGTACTCGGTTTATCGTCAAGCGCGAAGACGACGCTACGCGCCTGAGTGTGTTGCAGTCAGCCGTGGCCGCCCAGCCCGAGGCGTTGCACCACGAACAGGTGTTCAAGGCGGGCCAGCAGGTGCTGATGCGCAGCGACGGCCTTGGCCCGTTGCTGGCCGTCACCCCGGCCACCGATGCCTGGACGCGCGGCATGCTGGTAGTGGACAACGCTCGGCTGGGGGATGTGATCGAGGAGTTGGCGCGCTATCGCACCGGCTACCTGGGGGTGGATAACAACGTGGCCGACCTGCGCATCACCGGCAGTTTCCCGCTGCATGACACCACGTTGGCATTGAATGCGCTGTTGCCGACTTTGCCGGTGCAGATCGAGCAGCACACGCCGTGGTGGGTGACCGTCAAGGGTAAGCCTTAGGCTTGATCGTTCCCACGCTCCGCGTGGTAATGCAGCCCGGACGCTCTGCGTCCCAGGCCGTGACGCAGAGCGTCACACGAGGCGTTCCCACGCGGAGCTTGGGAACGATCACAGCACACCGCAAAAAATATTTTCACTCATCCCTATCACTTTTCGATTCTCGCTCGGCACCTAGGCAATTGAGAAATATTTCCATTCAGGAGCCGCCCTTATGTCCCGCACGCTAGACACCTTGTTGCGCCCCAGCCTGTTAGCCATGGCGATCGCCCTCAGCGCCCCGCTCGCCAGCACCCCGCTGATCGCCGCCGAACAAGCCTCCAGCGTGCGCGCCTATAACCTGCCCGCTGCGCCCCTGGCCACCACCCTGAACCAGATCGCCAGCCAGGCCGGCCTGGCGCTGACCCTCAACCCCGCACTCGCCGCCGGCAAGACCTCGGCACCGGTCAAAGGCCAGTTCGATGCGCAGGGCGCGTTGCGGGAAGCCTTGCGGGGGACGGGGTTGCAGTTGGAGCAGAGCAGTGCGGGCACTTACACCCTGATGCCGGTCCCGGAGGGCGTCGTTGCCTTGCCGACCACCAACATCACCGGCCAAGGCAGCTATGAAAGCGCTTGGGGGCCGGTGGAGGGATATGTTGCAAAGCGCACCGCCGCCGGCACCAAAACCGATACTGCGCTGGTCGAGGCACCACGCTCGATCTCGGTAGCCACCCGCGAGCAAATGCAGGACCGTAACGTGCAGAACCTCGACGATGCGGTCAAATACATGCCCGGTATTGTGTCTGCCAGCTACGGCAGCGACACCCGTTACGACTGGATGCGGGTACGCGGCTTCGAGCCGACGCAATTCCTCGATGGCCTGCCACTGCCCCGTGGCGTGTACGCCAACCCGAAAGCCGAAACCTGGAACCTCGACCGCCTCGCCCTGCTGCGCGGTCCGGCCTCGTCAGTCTATGGCCAGACCCCTCCGGGCGGCCTGCTGGATATGGTCAGCCGCCGCCCCAGCGCTGAATCGAGCCACGCCATCCAGATGCAATACGGCAGTGACAACTACCGCCAGATCAATTTCGAAAGCACTGGCAAGATCGATGATGAGGGCCAGTTTCTCTACAGCGTTGGCGGCGTGGTACGCGATGCCGGTACCCAGGTCGATCACATCGACAACAAGCGGTACAACATCGCACCGAGCTTGACCTGGAATATCGACACCGATACCAAGCTGACCTTGCTGTCACAGTTCACCCGTGACGATACCGGGGCGACCAGCCAGTTCCTGCCGATCCAGGGCACCAAAATCAAATCACCGCTAGGCGAGGTTTCCCACCACAAGAACCTCGGCGACCCGGACTACGACTTCTACGACCGCACCTACTACGCCTTGGGCTACGCGTTCGAGCACCGCTTCAACGATACCTGGCAATTCAAGCAGAACCTGCGCTACACCAAATCCGAATTGGCGTTCCAGCAACTGACGGTAGGCTCGTTTGCCTTCTCCCCCGCCGATGCCAATGGCGACATCAGCCGCTCTTCGACCAATGTGGACGAGGACATCAGCCAGTTCGCGGTGGACAACAACTTCCAGGCTGACTTCGCCACTGGCGACATCTCCCACACCGTGCTGCTGGGCCTGGATCATCAACGCACCGACACCTCGTACCTGGCGATTTTCGGCGACGGTGGCACCACGAACATCTTTAACCCGGTCTATGGCCAGCCGATCGTGCGCCCGGCGCGCTCCACCGCGTTCTACGATTACAACCAGAAAACCGTGCAGACCGGCCTTTACGTGCAGGACCAGATGGCCCTGGATAACTGGCGCCTGACTCTTGGTGGTCGTGAAGACTGGGTGCACCAGGGCACCACCTACTTCAACAAGAACGACGCGACCAATACCGACCGCAGCAAGAATTTCAGTGGCAACGCGGCGCTGAGCTATGTGTTCGACTCGGGCTTTGTCCCCTACCTCTCGTACGCCGAGTCGTTCCAGCCCGCGAGCAACGCCAGCGTCGACCCCCTCCAGTCGTTCAAGCCGACGGAAGGCAAGCAGTGGGAGTTGGGGATCAAATACCAGCCACCCGGCTCCAACACCCTGCTGAGTGCGGCGGTCTACGACCTGACCCAAAAGAACGTGCAAGTCACCAGCTTCCAGTCCGGTGGCGCCTCCGTGACCGACCAGACCGGAGAAGTAAAGGTCAAGGGACTGGAGTTGGAAGCCGTGTCTGATGTGACCGAAAACCTCAAGGTCATCGCGGCCTACACCCTGGCCAAGTCCGAGGTGCAAAAAGGTCAGTACAAAGGCAACCGCTTGCAACTGATGCCTAACCAGCAAGCGTCGTTGTGGACCGACTACACCTGGCACACCGGCGCCCTCGACGGTTTCGGTATCGGCTTCGGCGCCCGCTACACCGGCAACACCTACGGCGACCAGGCCAATACCTGGGCCGGCAAGGCCAACGCCTACACCGTGTTCGACGGCGCGGTGCACTACGACCTCGGCCGCCTGGACAACAGCCTCAAGGGCGCATCGGTGAAAGTGAACGCGACCAACCTGTTCAACAAAGACTACATTTCCACCTGTGATGGCTCCTATTGCTACTTCGGCGACCAACGCAGCGTCGTCGCCAGCGCCACCTACCAGTGGTAATCAGCTGAGCTAACCACCAGGCCGCCCAACAGGGCGGCTTTGGTGCATCTGAAGGCTAGACAATGAAAAGCAAAACCATCCGCCGCTGGTCCTTCATCCACACCTGGACCAGCCTGATCTGCACCGTATTCCTGCTGCTGCTCGCCCTCACCGGCCTGCCGTTGGTGTTTCACCACGAGATCGACCACCTGCTGGGCAATGAGCCCGAACTGGCGCAGATGCCTGCCGATACGCCCCGGCTCAACCTTGAGCAGCTTGTGGCCAAAGCCCAGGCCCATCGCCCCGGCGAGGCCATGCAGTACCTTGCCTGGGACGAAGACGACAACAACGGCGTGATCGCGATCATGGCGGCCACAGCCGGCACTGAGCCGAACTCGTCGCACACCTTCATGCTCGACGCCCGCACTGGCCAAGCAGTGGAAACCCCCGCAGCCAATGGCGGGCTGACCCTGTTCCTGCTGCGTCTGCATGTGGATATGTTTGCCGGGTTGCCGGGCAAGTTGTTGCTGGCGTTCATGGGCCTTCTGTTTGTGCTGGCGATTATCTCGGGCACGGTGTTGTACCTGCCGTTCATGCGTCGCTTGAAGTTCGCCACGGTGCGCCAGGACAAGTCCACTCGCCTGCGCTGGCTCGACCTGCACAACCTGATCGGCGTGGTCACTTTGACCTGGGCGTTGGTGGTGGGGGTAACCGGCGTGATCAGCGCCTGCGCCGACCTGATCATCGCCGCCTGGCGCCAGGACAGCCTCAGCGCCATGATCGAACCTTACAAGAACGCCCCGCCGCTGACCCAACGCGCGCCCGCCACCGAGTTGTTGAGCATTGCCGCCAAGGCCGCTCCGGGTATGGAGCCAGACTTTATCGCCTTCCCCGGCACGCGTTTTTCCAGCGAACATCACTACGCCGTGTTCATGAAGGGCAGCACCCACCTGACCTCCCATTTGCTGACCCCGGTCCTGATCGACGCCAGCACCCTGGCCGTCACCGCCATCGCCGAACGGCCGTGGTACATGGATGCCATGGGCATGTCCCAACCCCTGCATTTCGGTGATTACGGCGGCATGCCAATGAAGGTCCTGTGGGCGGTGCTGGATGTGCTGACCATCATCGTGCTGGTGAGCGGCATTTACTTATGGATCGTACGGCGCAAGGCGGCCAAGGTATGAAGCCGCGGCAGTCGAATGTCTGGAAGGTCTTTGCCATCCCGCTGGGGATCGGCCTGCTCAGTGCCGCCGGGTTGTTTGCGGCGTTGCTGGGCGATGGGTGGTGGGATTCGTTGAGTTGGATCGGGCTCGGGATACCGGCAATGATGGGGGTATGGGGGTTGGTTAAGCGGCGCGCCTGAGGTCGCTATCGCAGGCAGGCCAGCTCCCACATTTTGACCTGTGAACACAGTCCACTGTGGGAGCTGGCTTGCCTGCGATGAGGCCCGCAAAAACAACGCGGCCCCTCGCCAGGCACCGCACAACCCTCTAGGCTAGCCACACTTCACCTCGAGGAATGCCCATGTCCGCCCCCAGCATGACCTTGTTCCACAACCCCGCTTCGCCCTTCGTGCGTAAAGTGCGCGTGCTGCTGATCGAGACCGGCCAGCAGGATCGTGTGGCCCTGCACGCGTGCCTGCCCACTCCGGTCAACCCGGATGCCGAAGTGCTGCAAGGCAACCCCGTGGGCAAGATCCCGGCCCTGCGCCTGGCCGACGGCTCGGTATTGCACGACAGCCGGGTGATTCTCGATTACCTCGACCACCAGCATGTCGGCAACCCGCTGATCCCCCGCGACGGCTCGGCCCGCTGGCGGCGCCTGACCCTGGCCTCGATGGCTGACGGCATCATGGATGCCGCCGTGCTGCTACGTTACGAGACCGCCATGCGCCCGCCAGAAAAACACTGGGCTCCCTGGCTGGATGAACAGCGCAACAAGATCCGCCGCGCCCTCGCCGAGCTGGAGCGGGACGCCATTGCCGAACTGGCCAGCCACTTCGACGTCGCCGCCATCAGCGTGGCCTGTGCCCTGGGCTATATCGACTTTCGCCACCCGGATATTCAGTGGCGCTCGGACACTCCCAAGCTCGCCGCCTGGTACGCCGAAGTCAGCCAGCGGGCTTCGATGCAGCAGACCCAACCCCCGGTTTGACCAGTCCCCTGCAGGAGCGAGTTTGTTGTGGCGAGGGAGCTTGCTCCCGCTCGACAGCGCAGCTGGAGCCGGCTTTATCAGGGGCGCTTCGCACCCCAGCGCAAGCAAGCTTGCTCGCCACCACAAGCTCGCTCCTACAGTGAGAGGCGGTGTGATTGAGGAAGTTGACCATCCTCGCTTTCATCCGCTGATCTTCGCGCAGCCCGATCATTGCACTTCCCCCACCTTACGCTTGCCCACCCCATACCAATCCAGTTTGCGCGTCAGCACCATCACCGTACCCAACAGGCCAAACAGCAGCAGCGAGCCCATCAACAGTGCGTAATCCTCGGCACTGAGCAAGCCGTACAGCAAGCCATACAACGCCGCCAACCCTGCCGAAAACCCCAGGCCGTGGGCGACGCTGCGCAGCACATGGCACACGTAGAAGCCGATCAACACCACACAGGCGCTGGCCGATATCAGATAGGCCAGGGCAAAGCCCAGATGCTCGGACAACGACAACAGCAACAGATAGAAGAACGCCAGCGCCACGCCCACCAAGGCGTACTGAATTGGGTGCACCGCCAGACTCTTGAGCACTTCGAACAGAAAGAAACCAGCGAAGGTCAGCGCGATAAACAACAGCGCGTATTTGATCGCCCGGTCGCTCTTGAGGTATTGGTCTACCGGGTCGATGAAATTCACCCCGAAGCTGCGGTTGTTGAAGTCGTCACAACCCTGCCCGTCCAGGCAGTTCTGCAGGGCTTGTTCCAGGTTGGTGGAGAAGAAGGACGTCTGCCAGTTGGCGCTGAAGCCTTGGTCGGTAACTTCACGCTGAGCCGGCAGGAAGTTGCCGATAAAACTCGGGTGCGGCCAGTTGGACGCCAGTGATACCTGGCTGGTCTTGCCCACGGGCACCACTTGCAGTTGTTCGGTGCCTTGCAGGCGCAGGTCGAAGGCGAAGTCCAGCACGGCCGCTTTCTTGCCGTCTTGCGCAGGCAACGTCACATGTACGCCCTCACCCAGCCAGTCCACTTGCGAACCCGGCGAGAACTCCAGGCGCTGATCGCCCAGTTCCAGCTTCAACGCGTTTTCAATACCACGAATATCGCTGATCCCCACCGCCAGAAACGCCGGCTCAAAGCGGTAGTCGGCAAAGTCTTCGGTGATCCCCAACTGCGCCGGCAACTCGAAACGCCCGCTGATACGGTTGTCGGCATGGAACAGCCGCGCCTGGTAAATGCCGCGCGCACGCAGTTCGGTTTGCACTTTGCCGTCGAGCTCAAAACGGTCCGGCAGGAAATACAGACGGCCGCGTTCTTCACGGGTTTCTTCGTAGCGCTTGTTGAGCTTTTCATTGAGCTTCCACTCACGCACGGTCTTGCGATACGGCACCACCATCACCGGCCCGGTGAGGCGCTGGGCAAAGCTTGAGCTGCGGGCGATGTCCATCAATACGCCGTCGCGCAGTTGCTGGCGGTCGCTGATGATGCCGTTGATCATCAGCAACGGAATCAGCAACAGCAAGATCAGCAGCGCAATCGCGCCCAATTTGAAAAGCAGGTTGCGGTTCATGGGTCTCTCCCTGTTTTGATGGGGAGAGTCTGCCCAGTGGGTATGGGAGGTTTATGTGGGCAATGTGGAGACTGTGTGGAGATGCAGCACCGCTTGCACGCCGCCCGGTACATTGCCGATCTGCAACGAGCCGCCGTGCAGCTTCATCACCTCCTCGACAAAGTTGAGCCCCAGGCCCGTACTTTTGCGGCCGCTGGCCGGGCGCGGCAGCGAGTAGAAACGCTCGCTCAGGCGCGGCAAGGCGTAGTCGGGAATCGCCTGCGCCTGGTTGAACAGGCTGACCTGCACCTCGTGATGCCGCACCAGCGCGCTGAACCTCAGCGTGCCGCCGGGTGGGGTGAAATCCAGAGCGTTGTCGAGCAGGTTGCCCAGGGCCTGGCGCAGCAGGAAAGGTTCGCCAAATACCCGCACATCGGGAGCGATGGCCTGCTCGACGTGCAAGCCGGCGCCTTCGACCCGCGCACATTGAGCCTTCAACACATCCTCAACCAGGGCTGCCAAAGAAATGCTCGACTGCTCGTCCAGACCTTGGCGCTGTTCCACCTGGGCCAGGTTCAACAGGCGCTCGATCAGCTGTTGCAGGCGCGCACTTTCGCTGTCGATATTGCCGACAAACCGCTGCTGCTGCTCACGGCTCATGTCGCCCTGCAACAGCTCCGCCGCACCTCGAATCGCCGCCAACGGGCTCTTCAGTTCATGGGTCAGCGTATGCACGTAGCGCTCTACGTAAGCCTTGCCTTCCAGCTGCGTGCGCATGTGTTCCACGGCGCTGGATAACTGCTTGAGCTCGCCGCCGCGATAATGCGGCAACTCGGCGCGGCGGCCCTCGCTCACGGCTTCGGCATAGGCGGTAAGGCGTCTGAGGGCCGCAGTCAGCCACCACGACAATAGCGCGCCCAGCAGCAGCCCGAGGGTGACCAGCCCGGCGCCGTACCACAGCAGGCGCCGCTCGGTGCGATCCACGTAAGGTTGCAACGAGCTGTTGGGCTTGGCTACGGTGACCACGCCGATGATCTGCCCGTTGTCACGAATCGGCGCCCCCACGTGCATCACCGATGAGGTGGGGTCGTCTGCGTCGCTGCGGGTGGAGCGCGCACCGTATTCGCCGCGCAGGGTCAGGTACACGTCGTTCCATTTCGAATAGTCCTGGCCGACTGCTTCACCGCTGGAGTCGAGCAATACCCTGCCTGTGGCGTCGGTCACGTAGATGCGATGGTTGACCTGGTTTTTCGGCAGGCCCCAGATCGTCGCTCCCGGCTGGCGACTGCCATAAGCCTTGAGCAATTCGGGCCAATGGCTCTGGCCGAGGGTGCCGTTTTTAACGTCTGCACGCAGGATTTCAGCCAGCAGGTTGGCGGTGTCCACCAATGTTTCTTCGGTGGACTGGCGCACGCCGGGGCGGATTTCCTTCATCACGGTGTTGAGCACGAAGTAGCCGGTCAGGCCGATAAACAGCGCATACACCAGGAAAATCCGCAGCCCAAGACGCATCAGCTGTGGCTCGGGCTGTAGCTGTAGCCGAGGCCGCGATGGGTCTGGATCGGCTCGGCATTCGCCGCCACACTCCTGAGCTTGCTGCGCAGGCTCTTGATATGGCTATCGATATTGCGCTCATAACCGGCATCAAAGGGTACGCCCACCGCATCCAGCAGTTGTTCGCGGCTGAACACGCGCTCGGGTTGGTCCAGCAGACTTTGCAGCAGGCGGAACTCATGCCGCGTGAGGCTCAAGGGTTGGCCGCGATAGAGAATCTGCATGCGTTCCAGATCCACTTGGAACAGGGTTGGCGCCACACCCGGGCCGACCCGCTTGAGAATCGCCCTGACCCGCGCCGCCACTTCCCGCGGGCTGAAAGGCTTGACCACATAATCGTCGGCACCGATCTCCAACCCCACCACCCGGTCGATCTCGGCATCCCGCGCACTGAGGAACATCACCGGCACTTCACTGAAGCGGCGCAATTGCTTGCAGGTTTCAAAGCCGGTGATGTCCGGCAGGCCGATGTCGAGAATGATCAGGTCGGCCGGCGTCTGGCGCTGATGGTCCAGCGCCGCCTGGCCGAGCGTCAGCCAAGTGGTGGTGAAGCCCTCGCCTTGCAGGGCAAAGATCAGCGTGTCGGCTATCGCCGCTTCGTCTTCGACAATCAGGATGTGCGGCATGGGTTCGATCAGCAGTCCGGTTTGTCGGCAGTGTAGCGACGTGCCGGGTTTACCGCAGCGCCAAATTCACGCAGGGCCTTGGCGCCGATCAGCAGCGGGTAGTTGAAGCTGCTGCGGTCGGTGAGGTTGACCTCGACGGTGCGCTTGACGTTGCCCAGGCACATCTCAAGGTCGATCACCGGGCGCTTGGCCACGCTGGCTTCGTCCTTGTCATCGTCTTCGTCGGCGCGGCTCTTGATCTTGCTGATGCGCGATACCTTGTGCTCGTAGACCTTGTTGCCAGCGTCCTTGCCGCCGAGGCGAAAGCGCACCCAGTCGTCGCCATCACGGGTGAAGGTTTCGATGTCACGGGCCGACAGCGAGGCGGTCAGCGCGCCGGTGTCCATCTTGGCCTTGAAGGTTTCGCCGATCTCCGGCAACTGGATGTATTCGTAGCGACCGTAGAGCGTGGGCTCGGCCGCCATGACAGGGACGGCAACCAGAGCGAACGCAGCAAGGAGTAATTTCACGGCAGGATTTCCTCGAAAGAAGTGGGCGGAGTCTAGACCGCAAACACGGCACTTAGTTGGCTGAGCGAGCATATCGCGCACAGTGTGAAACATTCGTGCGGCATTTTGCGATTTGGCCTCTAGACTCACCTTGCTTATCATGGCCCGCCCACAGAATTCCAAGAGTTGCTTATGCGCCGCCTGCTCACCGGCTGTCTGGTTACACTGCTGCTGTTAGTCAACACGCTGATCCTGATCGGCCCCTTGATGGTCTTCGCCCTGCTCAAGCTGGTGGCGCCAGGGCGCTCGCGTGACTATGCCTCATGGGCGGTGATGTGGATCGCCGAAACCTGGGCCGAGATCGACAAGCTGATTTTCTCGCTGTGCATTCCAACCCAATGGGATATTCGCGGCGGTGAGGACCTGCGCAGTGACACCTCCTACCTCGTCATCAGCAACCATCAATCCTGGGTGGATATCCCGGCGCTGATCCAGGCGCTGAACCGGCGCACGCCGTTCTTCAAGTTCTTCCTGAAAAAAGAACTGATCTGGGTGCCCTTCCTCGGCCTGGCCTGGTGGGCGCTGGATTACCCCTTCATGAAGCGCTACACCAAGGCATTCCTGGCCAAGCACCCGGAGCTGGCGGGGCAGGATCTGAAAATCACCAAAGAGGCCTGCGAGCTTTTCAAGCGTCAGCCGGTGACGGTGGTCAATTACCTGGAAGGCACGCGGTTCAGCGAGGCCAAGCGTGCGCAGCAAAGTTCACCCTTTACTCGACTACTCAAGCCCAAGGCAGGCGGCGTGGCGTTTGTGCTGGCAGCAATGGGTGAACAGCTGGACGCGGTACTCGACGTGACCGTGGCCTACCCACAACAAAAGATTCCAGGGTTCTGGGACCTGATCAGCGGCGCGGTGCCGAAGGTGATCGTGGATATCCGCACCCGCGAGCTGGACCCGGCGTTGTGGCAAGGGGATTACGAGAACGATCCGGCGTTTCGCCAGACCCTCCAGAACTGGGTCAACCAGCTCTGGAGGGAAAAGGACCGTCGAATTCACGAACTGCTGGAAAACAGTGGGGAGCAACGATGACCGCCTGGCCCCGCAAGATGCTACGAAACCTGACTATAGACAGCGGAAAGGGTGCTTTCGGGCAAGGCCGTTGAACAGAGCTGTCGCTGACCAAGCATTATCAATTCCACCCAGCACAATAGAACGAAGCCCAGGCGACAGATCTTCGACATTTTTTTTGAAGCGACTCGCCGATGCTGTGTAGCTGTCAGAGTGAATCCCCATCTCTTCCAGGCGCGAGCGCAACGCTTGATCATCAGCGCCACTGCGTGAAAGAGGAGGCGGACTGAAATAGTTTTTGATGTCTGGAGTTTGTGTCCCGTTGATATTCAAAACGCCACCACTCATAGGTCATTAATGAAACCTTCCAAGGTCGTCGTAAACGAGACCTTGGAAGGTACCTTTATTGTGGTGTCTTGCTTCTTACGGTTCCCTACAACCTTGTGATATTTACCGGTATGACATTTCAGTCTTGCTCGTTATAAAAACGACCTTTGCGCAGGTAACTAGCTACCGGTTCCCCAGGCTTGAGCCAATTTGCCCAATACGGAGCTGCTGGCGCCCTCGCCGCCGAGGTATTTCAGGATTACCGGGGCAAACTGGCCGATCATGCCGCTGTCCATGCCCAAGGCGCTGAAGGCGGTGTTCAAGTCATTGGTGCTTTTCACATTGCCCAATAGGCCGTCCAGGCCGCTGGTCTTGCTGCCGCCGGTTTGGCCGAGCATCCCGCTCAGGGCACCGAGGCTGCCCAATGCGTTATTACCTGACAACTTGTCGAGACCCGGCACAGTGCTGCTCAACTGCGAGAAGTCGTTGCCGCTGAGTTTGTTCTTGGCCAGGCCCAGCATGGCGCCCGTGCCGCCCACTGCTTGCTCGGGGGTGATGTTCAGTTGCGAGGTCAAGGCCGTCAGCAGGTCGGCCGTCTCCGAGGTGGGCGCGGCGGCGGCAGCCTTGTTGTTGCCACCCTGCATGCCGGAAATGGCATTGGCTGCATCGCCAAGGCTGAAACCTGCTGCGAACACCGGGCCAGCGGCCACGGTCAACAGGCAGGACAGGGCAAAACCGCGTGAAATCTTCATCGAAACAACCTCTGGGTATAGGGGTAAAAGCAGGCGTTGGACTGGGTAACCCGTCGGTTGTTCCGGAGCCCCTCAGGAACCCATCGAGGATAAGCGGGTCCATGAACTGACTATAGAATTTGTCGAGAAGAGACTTATGACTGCGATCCAACCCCCAGTGATTGAGCACAAGCCTGCGTTCTGGAGCCGCCCTCGCCTGTTCATCGGCGCCTGCGTGGTGGTGGTTGCCGGTATCGGCGGCGCGCTCTACACCCAGGACAGCGTCAAATCCGCGGCGACATTGGTGACCACGACCCAGCAGCCAGCCGCACAGATCATGGCCCACAAGGATTACCTGGAAGTAGAACCGATTGCCTCCACGGCGCCAGCACCGGACCAGAGCCTTGAACTCTGGGCGATTCCCAAAGACGGCACACCGGTGTCCCTTGGCCTGCTGCCGGAGGATGGCAAAGGTATCATTGGCCTGAATCCCCGCCAGCAGGAGACGATCAAACAACCGGTGGAGTTGATGGTAAGTTCTGAAACCAAAGGTGGTTCAGTGAGTAAGCAGCCAACCGGCCCTACGGTGTATCAAGGGGCACTGGCAATGCGTTAACCCTCACAGCGTGTGATATGAGCGGTCAGTTGCCCGACATTTTAAAGCCCCTGCTGCCGCTCACAATGAAACAGACGAAATATACCTGCCCCTTCTTATTTCTTATCGATATGAATAACTGTCATTTCTCACAGTAGCCTTCGCTTATCCCGCTTATTACGATCTAGTTCCATACCACGCTTCAAGGAACGGAAAAATGGATAAGACGTTAGTTTTAGGGTTGATGACCGCCTGTTTATTAGCTGGCAATGCTTATGCTGCCGACATAGATAAATGCCCAAAAGTCAACGACATAAAGTCAGAGCCCACAAAGCAAGAGTATTTTGTGGGCAAGGAAAAGAAATTCGAAGACGGTTTCAAATACACTTCATCTAATGCTGAAGGCTTGTGGACAGGAGAAACTGCCGGAACAACGGATGACTACCTGGCGGACAAGTACGAACTTGCACCCGAGTCCTACAAGGTGGTTGATGGAGTACCTCGGTGCAACTACGGCGGAAAAACCATTGTTGAAAATGGTGAAACCGCTATTCCGAATTTGAGGCTGACTCTACACAAATAAGAAAGGGCGACCCACGGGTCGCCCTTTTTCATTTGCCCAACGCGTTACGCCGCACTGAACAACTTATGCGGATCAATCACAAACTTCTTCGGCACGCCCGCATCGAACTCGCCATACCCGCGTGGCGCGTCATCCAGGCTGATCACCTGCACGCCGACGATCTCGGCAATGTTGATACGGTCCCACATGATCGCCTGCATCAGTTGGCGGTTGTACTTCATCACTGGCGTCTGCCCGGTGTGGAAGCTGTGGGATTTGGCCCAACCCAAGCCGAAGCGAATGCTCAGGCTGCCCATTTTCGCGGCGGCATCGACCGCACCTGGATCTTCAGTCACGTACAGACCTGGGATACCGATCTTGCCCGCCACGCGCACCACGCCCATCAGCGAGTTGAGCACCGTGGCAGGGGCTTCGGCCTTGACGCCGTCGTGGCCGTGGCCGCGTGCTTCAAAGCCCACGCAGTCCACGGCGCAGTCCACCTCCGGCTCGCCGAGCAACGCGGCGATCTGTTCGTGCAGCGGGGTGTCAGTGGACAGGTCGACCACTTCAAAACCCTGGGCCTTGGCGTGGGCCAGACGGATCGAGTTGACGTCGCCGATGATCACCACCGCTGCACCCAGCAAGCGAGCGGAGGCGGCAGCCGCCAGACCCACCGGGCCGGCACCGGCGATATAGACAGTACTGCCTGGGCCGACGCCGGCAGTAACAGCGCCGTGGTAGCCGGTGGGCAGGATGTCGGAGAGGCAGGTCAGGTCACGGATTTTCTCCATGGCCTTGTCGCGATCCGGCAGTTTCAGCAGGTTGAAGTCGGCGTACGGCACCAGCACGTACTCGGCCTGGCCACCGGTCCAGTCGCCCATGTCGACGTAGCCATAGGCACCACCGGCACGGGCCGGGTTGACGGTCAGGCACACGCCGGTGTGTTGTTCCTTGCACGAGCGGCAGCGCCCGCAAGCAACGTTGAACGGCACGGAGACCAGGTCACCGATTTTCAGGTTCTCTACGTCGCTGCCCTTCTCGATCACTTCACCGGTGATTTCATGCCCCAGCACCAGGCCGGTCTGGGCCGTGGTGCGGCCGCGCACCATGTGTTGGTCGGAGCCGCAGATGTTGGTGGAGACCACGCGCAGGATGACGCCGTGCTCAATCTTCCTGCCGCGCGGGTCCTGCATTTTGGGATAGTCGATTTTCTGTACTTCGACCTTGCCGTTGCCGAGATACACGACACCACGATTACCAGACATGCTTTCACCTCGCTGTTGTTTTTATGGAACTGCGTTGCCCTTGGGGCAGCGCGTTAAGTGCTCGGGTACAGATGCTGTTTCTTGTGTTGCTTGTAAGGGCCTCATCGCAGGCAAGCCAGCTCCCACCGTGGATCGGGTTCACACATCCAGGAATGTGGGAGCTGGCTTGCCTGCGACAGCGATCTAAAGAACGACGGTGCGATTGGCATTCAGGAACACCCGCCGCTCGATGTGATACCCCACCGCTCGCGCCAATGTGAGCCCTTCGATATCCCGCCCCTTGGCAATCAAATCTTCGGGATAGTGGCTGTGATCCACCACCTCCACGCCTTGGGCGATGATCGGCCCTTCATCCAGATCGTTGTTGATGTAATGCGCCGTTGCGCCCACCAGTTTGACGCCCTTGTTGTACGCCTGGTGATAGGGCTTGGCGCCCTTGAAGCCCGGCAGCAACGAGTGGTGAATGTTGATGGCCTTGCCGTCCAGCTTGCGGCACAGCTCTGGTGACAGCACTTGCATGTAGCGCGCAAGGATCACCAGTTCGGCGCCGGTGTCTTCAATCACCTGCCAAACCTGACGTTCCTGGGACGGTTTATCGTTGGGGTCCAGTGGGAAATGGTAGTAGGGAATCTGATGCCAGTCGGCCAACGGTTTGAGATCAGGGTGGTTGGACACCACCGCGACCACGTCCATCGACAATTGGCCGATGCGCTGGCGGTACAGCAGGTCGTTCAGGCAGTGATCGGCCTTGGAGACCATGATCACCACTTTGGGCCGGTAGTTCGGCGCCGTCAGTTCGAAGATCATGCCAAACGCTTCACCACGGGTCGCCAGACCTGCGCGAAAGGCTTGCTCGTCGAAACCGTCGGGCTGGCGGAACTCCACACGAATGAAAAACCGGCCAGAAAGGCGGTCATCGAACGAATGGTGCTCGGTGACGTAACAGCCCTGCTCGAACAGGTAGCGGGTGACCGCGTCCACCGTGCCGAGCACGCTGGGGCAGTCGGCGGTCAAAATCCATGTATCGGGTGCGCGGCTCATGGGCGATTCCTCAGGCTTGAACGCTCAAACCGAATTCGGCCGAGGCATCCTGCAACCACAACCACCAGTAATCCGAGAAGCTGCGACGGATCAGCAGTTCCCAGGTGTCTTCAGCCGTATGACGGATCACCAGTTGCGACTTGGCGAACACCGTACCCACGGCTTTGCCGACCGGGAAGTTGTTGGGGTGTACGTCGTAGCTGGTGGACTTCATCAGCACATCGCGCACATTCGGGCCGCTCAGTTCAAGAATCTGCTGGCCGCCGCTGACGTTGACGATCTGGATATGCAGGTCGCCCAGGGCGGCACGCAGGTTCTGTTCGGCGGCGAATTCTTCACCGCTCGGCACGATCAACAGCCACTCGTCCGGGCCGAGCCACTGAAGGCTGGTTTCACCTTTGAAGACCACACTCAGCGGGCCGGGCAGTTCAATGCCGACGGCCTTGTGTACGCCAGCGGCGAAGGCGGCGTCGTGGCCATCGCCACGGATAGTCAGATGGCCGAGGAGTTTCTTTTCACGCACGGTCACGCCGGCATTCTTGCGGCCCTTGCCGACCAGGCTGGCGAGGTCGGCATGGTGCAGCGACGACTCGGCCTTGGCGCCGGTGGTGGGGCGTTGTTGGTAAACATTGGCTGCTGTCATAAAGCACCTGTTCTGAATTCTGTTGATCGTTGCCACGCTCCGCGTGGGAATGCCGCCATGGACGCTCTGCGTCCGCCCTTGGGGCGCAGAGCGCCCCGGAATGCATTCCCACGCAGAGCGTGGGAACGATCAGGTGTCAGACGTTCTGCCGATCACCTTTGGGGTCAAAGAACACCGAAGACACAATCTCGGCTTCGATCACGCTGCCATCCGCTTGCGGCGAGAACACCCGCTCACCGATGCGCTTCAAGCCGCCCTTCACCACACCCATGGCAAACGAATAGCCCAGGGAGTTATGCGCATAACTTGAGGTAACGTGACCCACCATCTTCATCGGAATCGTCTGCTTCGGATCGAACACCAACTGCGCGCCTTCCGGCAGCCACACGTTCGGGTCGATCGGCTTGAGCCCCACCAACTGCTTGCGCTCTTCACGCACGCAGTCTTCACGGTTCATCCCGCGCCAGCCGATCCACGAGAACGGCTTGGTCCGGCCAACGCACCAGCCCATGTTCAGGTCGTCCGGGGTCATCGAGCCGTCGGTGTCTTGCCCGACGATGATGAAGCCCTTCTCGGCGCGCAGTACGTGCATGGTCTCGGTGCCGTACGGGGTCAGGTTGTACTGTTTGCCGGCCTCGACGATTTTTTCCAGCACGCCCATGGCGTAGTCGGCCTGCACGTTGACCTCATACGACAACTCACCGGTAAACGAGATACGGAACACCCGTGCCGGCACGCCACCCACCAGGCCTTCCTTCCAGGTCATGAACGGGAAACCGTCCTTGTCCAGGTCGATATCGGTGATTTCACTGAGCAGCTTGCGGCTGTTGGGGCCCGACAGGGTCATGGTTGCCCAATGGTCGGTGACCGAGGTGAAGTACACCTTGAGGTCTGGCCATTCGGTCTGTTGGTAGATTTCCAGCCACTGCAATACGCGGGCGGCGCCGCCAGTGGTGGTGGTCATCAGGAAGTGGTTGTCGGCCAGACAGGCAGTGACGCCGTCATCGAACACCATGCCGTCTTCCTTGCACATCAGGCCGTAGCGCGCCTTGCCCACGTCGAGCTTGGTCCAGGCGTTGGTGTAGATACGGTTGAGGAACTCGCGGGCATCCGGGCCCTGAATGTCAATCTTGCCGAGGGTGGACGCGTCCAGCAGGCCGACGCTGTCACGCACCGCCAGGCATTCGCGCTTCACCGCGGCGTGCAGGTCTTCACCGTTGCGTGGGAAATACCATGGGCGTTTCCACTGGCCGACGTCCTCAAACTCGGCGCCGTTCTTCACGTGCCAGGCCTGCAGGGCGGTGTAGCGTACCGGCTCGAAGATATGCCCACAGTGACGGCCCGCTACGGCGCCGAACGTCACCGGCGTGTAGTTGGGACGGAACATGGTGGTGCCCATCTGCGGGATAGTCACGTTCAACGAACGGGCGGCGATGGCCAGGCCGTTGACGTTACCCAGCTTGCCCTGGTCAGTGCCGAAGCCCAGCGCGGTGTAGCGTTTGACGTGCTCCACCGACTCGAAACCTTCGCGGGTCGCGAGTTCGATGGCGGCCGCGGTGACGTCATTCTGAAGGTCGACAAATTGCTTCGGCGCCCGTGCAGTGGCTTTTTCGTGGGGCACCTGGAACAGCGCCAGGGTCGGTTCTTCCAGACGGCTCAAGGCTTTTGGCAGCGTGCCTTCAACCGGGGCAAAACCGGCTTCGCTGGCTGCACGCACGCCGCCTTCAAAGCCATCGGCGAGGGAATCGCCAAGGCCGTAGACACCGTTGATGCCGCCCACGCACACGCGTTTTTGCGGTGCTTCGCCCGGTACAAACCCGAGGATATCTTCACGCCAGGTCGGTTTGCCGCCCAGGTGCGAGGCCAGGTGCACCACCGGGCTGTAACCGCCGGAGCTGGCGACCAGGTCGCAGTCCAGCCACTCGCCGGGGCTGGTGACTTTATGCGCCTTGACGTCGATGGCTGCCACGCGGGCACCGGTCACGTGCTTACTGCCACGGGCCTCGATCACGGCGCTGCCGGTGAGGATGCGAATGCCTTTGGCGCGAGCTTCTTCAACCAGTGCCCCGCGTGGGTTGTGGCGCGCATCGGCCACCGCGACAACGGTGAGGCCCGCATCGAACCAATCCAGCGCAACGCGGTAGGCATGATCGTTGTTGGTCGACAGCAGCAGCTTTTTACCCGGTGCCACGCCGTAGCGACGCACGTAGGTAGACACCGCACCCGCGAGCATATTGCCCGGCACATCGTTGTTGCCGTACACCAGCGGACGCTCGCACGCACCGGTGGCCAGCACCACACGCTTGGCGCGTACGCGGTGAATACGCTGACGCACCACGCCAATCGGCGCACGGTCACCGAGATGGTCGGTGAGACGCTCGTGAATGGTCAGGAAGTTATGGTCGTGGTAGCCGTTGACGGTGGCGCGGGGCAGCAGCACCACGTCCGGCAGGGCTTTCAATTCGGCAATGACGCCGGCAACCCATTCAGTGGCGGGCTTGCCGTCGAGGCTTTCGCGGGAATCGAGCAGCGAACCACCGAACTCTTCCTGCTCGTCGGCGATGATCACCCGAGCACCGCTGCGCGCAGCGGCCAGCGCAGCCGCAAGGCCCGCAGGGCCTGCGCCCACGACCAGCACGTCGCAATGACGGTTGAAGTTGTCGTAGGTGTCCGGGTCGTTCTCGGTGGGCGAGCGACCAAGGCCCGCCGCCTTGCGGATGTACTTCTCGTAGGTCATCCAGAACGATTGCGGGTACATGAAGGTTTTGTAGTAGAAACCCGGCGGCATCAGCTTACCGCCGACCTTGCCGAGAATCCCCATCATGTCGTTGTTCACGCTCGGCCAGCCGTTGGTGCTGGTGGCGACCAAGCCCTGGTACAGCGCCTGTTGGGTGGCGCGCACGTTGGGGATCTGAGTGGCTTCGGTGGCGCCGATCTGCAGCACCGCGTTCGGCTCTTCGGCGCCGGCGGCAAAGATGCCCCGTGGGCGCGAATACTTGAAGCTGCGGCCAATGATGTCGACACCGTTGGCCAGCAGGGCTGCGGCCAGGGTGTCGCCTTCAAAGCCCTTGTAGCTCTGACCGTTGAACGTAAACGTCAGGACTTTATTACGGTCGATGCGGCCACCGTTGGACAGGCGATTGATCTGGCTCATACCTTCTCTCCAGAGGCCTTGGCGGTGAACTGAGGCTTCTCACCGATCTTGTAGGTTTCAAGAATTTCGTAGGTCACAGTGTCGCGGGTGGCGTTGAAATACTGGCGGCAACCGGCGGCATGGATCCACAGTTCGTGGTGCAGCCCACGCGGGTTATCGCGGAAGAACATGTAGTCGCCCCACTGCTCGTCGGTGCAGGCATTCGGGTCTGGCGGGCGCGGGATGTGCGCTTGGCCGGACGCGTGGAATTCCTCTTCGGAGCGCAGTTCGCCACAGTGAGGACAGAAGATATGCAACATAGGGAATTTCTCCTGTTAGTGGGCGACGGCCGCAGCGCCGTGTTCGTCGATCAACGCACCGTTGTGGAAACGGTCGATGGAAAAAGGTGCGGCCAGTGGGTGCATTTCACCCTTGGCCAGGCTGGCGGCAAACACGTTGCCTGAGCCTGGGGTGGCCTTGAAGCCGCCCGTACCCCAACCGCAGTTGAAGAACATGTTCGGTACCGGGGTCTTGGAGATGATCGGGCAGGCATCCGGCGTGGTGTCGACGATGCCGCCCCACTGGCGGTTCATGCGCACCCGTGACAGCACCGGGAACATCTCGACGATGGCCTGGATGGTGTGCTCGATCACCGGGTACGAACCGCGCTGGCCGTAACCGTTGTAGCCGTCGATACCAGCGCCGATCACCAGGTCGCCCTTGTCGGACTGGCTGATATAACCGTGCACGGCGTTGGACATGATCACGCTGTCGATAATCGGCTTGATCGGCTCCGACACCAGGGCTTGCAGCGGGTGGGATTCGATCGGCAGGCGGAAGCCCGCCAGCGAAGCCATGTGCCCGGAATTACCGGCAGTCACCACACCGACACGCTTGGCGCCGATAAAGCCCTTGTTGGTTTCCACGCCGATGCACACGCCGTTTTCCTTGCGGAACCCGATCACTTCGGTCTGCTGGATCAGGTCCACGCCCAAGGCATCGGCAGCACGGGCAAAGCCCCAGGCCACGGCATCGTGACGGGCCACGCCGCCGCGACGTTGCACGGTGGCGCCGAGCACGGGGTAACGGGTGTTCTTGGAGCAATCCAGATACGGGATTTCGTCGGCTACTTGCTGGGCATTCAGCAGCTCGCCGTCCACACCGTTGAGGCGGTTGGCGCTCACGCGGCGTTCGGAATCACGGATGTCCTGCAGGGTGTGGCACAGGTTGTACACGCCACGCTGGGAGAACATCACGTTGTAGTTCAGGTCCTGGGACAAACCTTCCCAGAGTTTCATGGCGTGTTCGTACAGGTGCGCCGACTCGTCCCACAGGTAGTTGGAACGCACGATGGTGGTGTTGCGCGCGGTGTTACCGCCGCCCAGCCAGCCTTTCTCGACCACCGCCACGTTGGTGATGCCGTGTTCCTTGGCCAGGTAGTAGGCGGTCGCCAGACCATGCCCGCCGCCGCCGACGATCACTACGTCGTAGACCTTTTTCGGGGTCGGCGTGCGCCACATCTTCTGCCAGTTTTCGTGATGGCTGAGGGAGTGCTTGAAGAGGCCGAAGCCTGAGTAGCGTTGCATAGTCATTACTCCAAAACCGCGCTCAGCGATAAACCGGGAAATCAGCGCACAGGGCAGACACGTGCTTGGCCACGTTGGCCTCGACATCGGCGTCGCCGAGGTTGTCGAGGATGTCGCAGATCCAGCCGGCCAGCTCTACGCACTGCGGCACTTTGAAGCCACGAGTGGTCACCGCCGGGGTGCCGATGCGCAGGCCCGAGGTCACGAACGGCGACTGCGGGTCATTGGGCACCGCGTTTTTGTTGACGGTGATGTGGGCGCGACCCAGAGCGGCATCCGCCTCTTTGCCGGTGAGGCCTTGGCGGATCAGGCTGACCAGGAACAGGTGGTTGTCGGTGCCGCCGGAGACCACATCGTAGCCACGCTTGATGAACACTTCGGCCATGGCCTGAGCGTTATCGATCACCTGCTGCTGGTACGCCTTGAAGCCGGGCTCGAGCGCTTCCTTGAAGCACACGGCCTTGCCGGCGATCACGTGCATCAGCGGGCCGCCCTGGGCGCCGGGGAATACCGCAGCGTTGAGTTTCTTTTCGATTTCTTCGTTGGCCTTGGCCAGGATCAGGCCGCCCCGTGGACCGCGCAGGGTTTTGTGGGTGGTGGTGGTGACCACGTCGGCGTAAGGCAGCGGGTTCGGGTACAGGCCAGCGGCAACCAGGCCGGCAACGTGGGCCATGTCGACGAACAGCAGCGCGCCTACCTTGTCGGCGATCTGACGGAAGCGTGGGAAATCCAGGGTCTTGGAGTAGGCCGAGAACCCTGCCACGACCATCTTCGGCTTGTGCTCGACCGCCAGGCGCTCGACTTCGTCGTAGTCGATCAGGCCGGTGTCGGTGTTGATGCCGTACTGCACCGCGTTATACAGCTTGCCCGAGGATGACACTTTGGCGCCGTGGGTCAGGTGACCGCCGTGGGCCAGGCTCATGCCCAGAATGGTGTCGCCGGCATTGATCAGCGCCAGGTACACGGCGCTGTTGGCGGAGGAACCGGAGTGCGGTTGCACGTTGGCGTAATCGGCACCGAACAGTTGCTTGGCGCGCTCGATAGCCAGGGCTTCGACCTTGTCCACATGCTCGCAGCCGCCGTAGTAGCGCTTGCCCGGGTAGCCTTCGGCGTATTTGTTGGTAAGGCCACTGCCTTGAGCTTCCATCACGCGCTTGCTGGTGTAGTTCTCCGACGCGATCAGCTCGATATGATCTTCCTGGCGCTGCTCCTCGGCATTCATCGCCGCCAGCAGTGCGTCGTCATATCCCTGGATCTGGTCTTGTTTGCTGAACATCGCGTCTCTCCCAGCCTTTCGTATTGTTGAGGCCCTCGCAGGGCCCTTTGATGCGATGGTAGGGCTGGCGCGTGCGGGCCAAATGCCTGCGCACGCCACGCAAAGGTGCGTTTACGACATGGACTCAAGAATGTGCAAAAGCTTGTGTGGGAGCTGGCTTGCCTGCGATGGCATCGCTGCGGTGCAACTGGCAGACCAAGGTGTGTGCATCGCAGGCAAGCCAGCTCCCACAGGGGTTAGGCGATGATCTGGCGGATGAGTAGCAGCAGCAAGAAATGCAGTGGATATAAGGCATAGGCCCAACGCCGCATCGCTGGTGGCGAGACATTTTTGGCATGTCGCAACAAGACCAAACCCACCCATGGCGCAATCAGGCATGTTGCCAACCCCAACAGCGCCACCGGTGTGCCGCTATTCAGCAAAATCTGCCATTGGTTGGCGGCAACACAAACCAAGCCTGGAAGCACACTGAAATACCAAGGGCGACTGAACACCAGCAACATCGCCACAGGCAGCAACACACCGAAAAAACCGAACATCAAATGTGTCGCAAACGCCCCCGCGATACTGAGCGCTAACAGCGCTAATCCTCGATCAAAAAGCGCCTTTTGCTGCCAACCTCGGGCAACCAGCAAACCTAACACCAAAGTCGGCAGCACATTCAACGTATCGGCGTCCTCGATAAATAGCCGATATGGCACTTCGCTGATCACGCTGAACAACAGCAACCAACCCAGGTAGCGCCAATGGCCGGTCACTGGGACGTAACGGACACGATGCACATTGGCCGCAATCGCCAGGCAAAACCATGGAAACGCCAGACGCCCCGGCACGTATAGCCCATCCAGGCTCAGCCCCACATAGCGCAGATGATCGAGCACCATACTCAACAGCGCCAGCCACTTGAGCAGATCCAAAGCGCCATCTCGGACAGGTCCGACAGGCAAGGTGTGAGTACCGTGCATAATTCCCCAACGACTTTGCATTTACAGTGCGTGCGTGCCCCCGGCAATCTTGGGTAAAGTGCGCACCAACATCGACCACAGGAACGGGCCATGACCGACAAGAGCCAACAATTTGCCAGCGACAACTATTCCGGCATCTGCCCGGAAGCCTGGGCCGCCATGGAACAAGCCAACCAGGGCCATCAACGCGCCTACGGCGATGATGAATGGACCCACCGCGCCGCCGACGGTTTCCGCAATCTGTTCGAGACCGACTGCGAGGTGTTCTTCGCCTTCAACGGTACGGCTGCCAACTCCCTGGCGCTGTCCTCGTTGTGCCAGAGCTACCATAGCGTGATTTGCTCGGAAACCGCCCACGTCGAAACCGACGAATGCGGCGCGCCGGAGTTTTTCTCCAACGGCTCCAAACTGCTGGTTGCCCGTACCGAGAACGGCAAGCTGACCCCGGAGTCGATCCGCGAAATCGCCCTCAAGCGCCAGGATATCCATTATCCCAAGCCGCGCGTCGTGACCCTGACCCAGGCCACCGAAGTCGGCAGCGTGTACACCCCGGAAGAAATCCGCGCCATCAGCGCCACCTGCAAGGAACTGGGACTGAACCTGCACATGGACGGCGCACGCTTCGCCAATGCCTGTGCATTCCTGGGCTGCTCACCGGCCGACCTGACCTGGAAAGCCGGCGTCGACGTGCTTTGCTTTGGTGGTACCAAAAACGGCATGGCGGTAGGTGAAGCCATCCTGTTCTTCAATCACAAACTGGCTGAAGACTTTGACTACCGCTGCAAACAGGCCGGTCAGCTGGCGTCGAAAATGCGCTTTCTTTCTGCGCCATGGGTGGGCCTGCTGGAAAATGACGCCTGGTTCAAGCATGCACGCCACGCCAACCATTGCGCGCAATTGCTGAGCAGCCTGGTGTCGGATATTCCCGGCGTGGAATTGATGTTCCCGGTACAGGCCAACGGCGTGTTCCTGCAACTCTCGGAACCCGCGATTGCAGCGCTGACCGCCAAGGGTTGGCGCTTCTACACCTTCATCGGCAAAGGCGGTGCGCGCTTCATGTGTGCGTGGGATACCGAGGAAGAGCGTGTGAGGGAATTGGCTGCCGATATTCGGGAAGTAATGAACGCTTAACGTACGAATTCGGCCAGTTGGTACTGGCCGATTGCCGAGACTGTTTTTTGATATTTCCGACCGCTACGTAGCTCGCTTTCATTGTCTAGCCTCTTGTTACCCGCAAGGAAAACGCAGCGATAACTGCCGCCTTTCGGGTTTCATCGCCAGCCGAATAATCGGCCGCAAAGGCCCATCAATGGAGAGTTTTATCATGGAATATCAAAGTAATGGCAACACACTGCAAAGCGGCGGCGGCACTAGCACCACGGTCATAGACTGGGACGAGTTCAGGAAACACGCCAAGATCGGGGACACCATTCAGGAGCCCTCAAGGACGTTGACCATCTACGACAAAGCCTACGAATTGACAAACTCAGGCCAGCACTTCGTTGTTCATATCTATGCCCAATAACTGTTAACGCCTAAGCGCCGCGTCGCAGATTCATGGCCTGCGACGCGACGCTGAATCATGATCGTTCCCGCGCTCCGCGTGGGAATGCCTCCTCGGACGCTCCGCGTCCACCCGAAATCAAGGATGAACACGTGGGCAGAAGCCGCTATGTCATCACCGAACCCGAAAAACCCCACTTCCTCACCTGCACTGTCATGGAATGGCTCCCCCTCTTCACCTGCAACTACCTGGTGGACCATCTTCTGGATTGCTGGCGATATCAACAAAGCAACCACGCTTTAAACTTGTTTGGTTACGTCATCCTGGAAAATCACTTGCACTTTATTGCTCAAGCGCCAGATCTGGGAAAGTGCGTCAGCCAATTCAAATCCTTCACCGCCCGAACCATCATTGACGACCTGCAAAGCAAAGGCGCGGAGCGGGTATTGCAGCGCCTGCGTTTCTGCAAGCGTGCACACAAGACAGATCGTGTTTATCAACTGTGGCAGGAAGGCTCACATGCGCAATTGGTTTACAGCGAGGCAGTCATGCGCCAGAAGCTTGATTACATCCATCACAACCCCATAAAGCGAGGCTATGTGGACCTGGCTGAACACTGGCGTTACTCCAGCGCGCGCAACTATGCAGGTATGCCAGGCCTGATCGACATCCAACCTTGGCTCTGAAGATCCGCGTGCCCCTTCATTTGCGACGGGACGCGGAGCGTCCTGGGAGGCGTTACCACGCAGAGCGTGGGAACGAGCATGTG
>NZ_FPJJ01000007.1:0-269304 GCF_900119375.1 Pseudomonas sp. NFR02 | reverse complement strand
CGCTCCGCGTGGGAATGCAGCCCGTGACGCTCCGCGTCACACCCTCAATGCGGCCGGACGCGGAGCGTCCTGGGCGGCGTCACCACGCAGAGCGTTGGGAACGAGCAGATCAGAATTCGATGCGTACATCACCCTTCGGCACACTGCAGCACGACAGGATGTAGCCTTCAGCCTCGTCTTCTTCGGTAATCCCGCCGTTGTGCTCCATCTCCACTTCGCCGCCCAGTTTCATCACCTTGCACGTACCGCAGATGCCCATGCCGCAGGCCTTGGGGATCAGCAGGCCGAGCTTGGCCGCTGCGGCATGCACCGTTTCCCCCGGTGCCACGCGAATGCTTTTGCCGGACGCGATAAATTCCACTTGATGCAGGTCTGCCAGGTCGATCTCCGGCGCATCCGCCGCTTGCTCGGCCTGCTCCACCGCATCGGCACGGGCTTCGGGCGGCGTCGCGCCAAACGATTCCTCGTGATAACGCGTCATGTCGAAACCGGCAACTTCCAGCAAACGCTTCACCGCGTTCATGTACGGCGTAGGGCCGCAGCAGAACACTTCGCGCTCCAGGAAGTCCGGCACCATCAGCTCCAGCATCTTGTGGTTCAGATAGCCGCGATACCCGGCCCAGGGTTCGCCCAGGCCGTGTTTTTCGCAAATCAGGTGCAGGCTGAAGTTGTCGATCCGCGACGCCATGTGCTCCAGCTCGCGGTGATAGATGATGTCCTTGGGCGAGCGGGCGCTGTGGATAAACGTCATGTCGACGTTCGCGTTGGTGTCGTAAAACCAGCGCGCCATGGACATCACCGGCGTGATCCCAACGCCACCGCTGAGGTACAGCACTTTCGGGCTTGGGAAGTCGATGGCATTGAACAGCCCGACCGGGCCGTGCACCGCCAACTCCTGGCCTTCGTGCAAAGTGTCGTGCAGCCAATTGGAAACCCGGCCGCCCGGTACGCGCTTGATGGTCACCGAGAAGCTGTAAGGCACCGACGGTGAGCTGGAAATGGTGTACGAACGCATGATCGGCTGGCCTTCGATTTCCAGCTCCAGGGTGACGAATTGCCCCGGCTTGAAAAAGAACAGGATCGGCTGATCGGCCATAAAACAGAAAGTGCGCACATCCCAGGTTTCCTGGATGACTTTGACGCAACGGACGATGTGCCGACCATTGGCCCAGGTCTGGGTGGTTACCGGATTCAGGAAATTATTGGACATATTGTTCTCCACCGCCGACGTCGGCCTTATGGTGGCGATTCTGCGTAACGCGAGAACCACCCATTTACCTATCTGCGACATTCACATACTTACGGCGACCAGCCCCCAAAGACAGGGGCTTGCGCGTCGGGATCAGATTGGGCCATGTCGCCCATGGATAAGGTTCGACGTTACGCCGGGCCCACACTCGCTCCCAACAAAGACGCGTTCTTTACGCCTTGCACAGCACCAACCGTAGCCACTATTCGCCGGCCACACAGAATGGCCATGAGGACACACACGATGGACGTCACCGCAACCTTAAGCTTGGGCGATCCGCTGGAACCCGCACGCAAGGCCACCGCGCAAATGCTGCAAGAGCGCGAGCGCACTTTTTCGCTGCCGCAGCCGTTCTACTCTGATGAGCGGCTGTTCGATATCGACATGCAGGAGATCTTCCAGAAAGAGTGGTTGATCGCCGGCATGACCTGCGAAATTCCTACCAAGGGCAACTACCTGACCCTGCAAGTGGGCAAGAACCCGATCATCGTGATCCGGGGTGCCGACGGCGTGGTGCATGCGTTTCACAACGTGTGCCGCCACCGTGGTTCGCGCTTGTGCACCAGCGAAAAGGGCAAGGTCGCCAAGCTGGTTTGCCACTACCACCAGTGGACCTACGAGCTGGACGGCCGCCTGCTGTTCGCCGGCACCGAGATGGGCGCCGATTTCGACATGAAGCAGTACGGTTTGAAGCCGGTGAACGTGAAGACCGCTGGCGGCTATATCTTTATCAGCCTGGCCGAAAACCCGCCGGCCATCGATGACTTCCTGTCGACGCTCAGCCATTACATGGAGCCCTACGACATGGAGAACACCAAGGTGGCGATCCAGACCACCTTGTTCGAAAAAGCCAACTGGAAGCTGGTGCTGGAAAACAACCGCGAGTGCTACCACTGCAACGCGTCGCACCCGGAGCTGCTCAAAACCCTGCTGGAATGGGACGACGTCACCGACCCACGTGCCGACCAGGCGTTCAAGGACCACGTAGCCGCCTCCGCCGCCGCCTGGGATGCCGAGAAGATCCCTTACGCCCACGCCAGCTTCGGCCTGCGTAACCGGATTGTGCGCATGCCGCTACTCAAGGGCACCGTGTCGATGACCCTGGATGGCAAACAAGGTTGTGCCAAGCTCATGGGCCGCATCAAGAACCCGGACCTGGGCTCGATGCGCATCCTGCACCTGCCACATTCCTGGAACCACTGCATGGGCGACCACATCATTGTGTTCACCGTGTGGCCCATCAGCGCCCAGGAAACCATGGTTACCACCAAGTGGATCGTGCACAAGGACGCCGTGGAAGGCGTGGACTACGACGTGGAACGCATGCGCCAAGTGTGGGATGCCACCAACGACCAGGACCGCCGCCTGGCCGAAGAAAACCAGCGCGGGATCAACTCCACCGCTTACCAACCCGGCCCGTACTCCAAGACCTATGAGTTTGGCGTGGTGAATTTTGTGGATTGGTACAGCGAGCGCATGCTGAGCAACCTGGGTGCGGCGCCGGCGCCTTATCTCAAAGGCGTAGCTGCTCACGAATAACGCTTGTTTGGGAGCGGGCTTGCCCGCGATGGCATGGTGTCTGTCAAAGTCTGTATTGGCTGATAGACCGCTATCGCAGGCAAGCCAGCTCCCACATTTGAACAGATTAGCTGTTCAAAATTCGATCAGCTCTGATACAGCCCTTTACCACCCTGCCCTCCAGCCTTTACCCAACAACTTATCCACAAAGCCACCCACAGCAATTGTGGGCAAGTGCGTCGTGGACGAAAATTAAATCAAGAAAATCCGTGACTTATTCAAACTTCCAGGTTTCAGCTCAAGCTGATCATTTATTGATCAACCCTCCAAGAGCCTTGTTTGGCGTGGCTTGCAGCGGTAAGCGAACACCTTATCCACAGAGGCACCAACAGACTTTGGGGGCAACTTTGTCCGGGCTGTGGAAAAGCCTTTGAAACCCTCATAAATCTGGGATATACAGCAGTTTAAAAGGCAAAAATTTAGGATTTGATCAATTATCAACCAACCCCGTGAAAGCCACGTTTTATAAGGCCTGTAGCGGATAGCGAACATCTTATCCACAAAAGCGCCAACAGACTTTGGGGGCAAGTCGAGGCCTTGGCCCGGTGAAAACCCGAACAAAAACCGCGAGTTAGGTTGGTTGTTTTTCGTACAGAGGGCTGCAGAGCTTGATACACCGGGCTTGTGGACACCCGCGAACAGGTTATCCACAGGCGGATCAACAGGCACTGTGGGTAAGCCCAAGATAAAACAGGAAAATGTGGAAGCGGGCTTGCCCGCGATTGCAATACGTCAACGGATGCATGGGTTGCTGACCCACCGATATCGCAGGCAAGCCAGCTCCCACAAGGTTTGGTGGTGGTCAGGGTTCAGCGTACGACGCCCTCTTCTACCAGAAGCTTGAGAATCGCTTGCGCGCCCTCTTCAGCGCTCACGCCCTTGAGCACCTGCCCACCGCCGCCACTGGCCTTGGCCGTTGCGGCCTTCATACGGTCGGCACCACTCTTGGCCTTGATCACCTTGAGGCGCTTTGGCCGTGGCTTGGCCGGTTGCAACAGTGCGCCTGTGAATAACTCGTCGTGTTCAATCTCAACGTCATGGGCGGCCAGTTCACCCCGTTGCGCCGGGCCGTAGGCGCTCTGGCGTGGCTTGGGCGCGGCGTTATCCACAGTGGCGAGAAACGGCAGGCGCACCTTCAAGCGCCGCCGCTGGCCGCGAGGCAGCGCCTGCAGCACCAGGGCTACGCCGGCGTCGATGGACTCCACCTGCGCCAGCCCCACAATCAGCGGCCAGCCCAGTTGTTCGGCCAACAGGAACGGCAGCATCCCCGAACCTTCGCCGGTTTCTGCCTGGCTTCCGGTCAGTACCACTTGGGCGCCCGCGTCGCGCAGATACTCGCTGAGCACCGGCAACGCGTCGGCGCCCGCCGGCTGTTCGAGTACCTGCAGTTGCGGCAGGCCCATGCCCAGGTAGCTGCGCAGGGTCGGCTCGCTGACATCACCCGCGTGCAGCACCTGCAACTTATCCCCAGCCAGTTGCAGCCCCAACTCTACCGCGCGCGCGTCCTGCTCGGCACGGCGTGGACGCCCGGAGGTGGGGTGAGCGCCGATGGATACCAGGCTGAATACAGTGTTGGTCATGGTCATATCCTCAGGCTGCATCGCGCTTGGCGCCGTTGCGGTAGGTCTCGACCGCCGCGATCAAGGCGTGCAGTATCGCGGCGCTTTCGCCGATCACCGACAGGTCGGCACGCTTGATCATGTCGCACCCTGGGTCGAGGTTGATCGCCACCACCTTGTCGCAGGCACCGATGCCTTGCAGGTGCTGGATCGCCCCGGAAATCCCGACGGCCACGTACACCCGCGCAGTGACCCAGGTGCCGCTGGCGCCGACCTGGCGATCGCGCGCCATGAAGCCATCGTCCACTGCCACCCGCGAGGCGCCTTCGGTGGCGCCCAGGGCCGCGGCGGTCTGGTGGAATAGCGCCCAGTCCTTTACGCCGTTGCCACCGGAGAAAATGAACTCTGCCTCGGCCATCGGAATCGCTGCCGGGTCGACCGCCACCGCGCCGAGATCTTCGATACGCGGCAAACTGCGCGCCAGGCCTGTGGATAACTCCACGGGCAAGACTTCGTGGCGGGTTTCGCTGACCGGATCGGCACATTCGGCGGCGGCGAGGATCAGACGGGGCAACGGTCGCGCCAGGTCTTCCTGGCCGGCACCGGCACGGCCGATGCACTCCTCGCCCTTGATATGCCACACCCGCGTCGCCGGGCGTTCCTTGAGGCTGGCGGCAAAGCGTCGCCCCAGTTCGCCACCACCGCTGCGGCTATCTGGCAGCAACCAGTGGCGCGGGCTGAATTGGTTATGCACAGCGCGCAGGCCCTGCACCCGTTGCTCCGGTGCATAACCCTCGAACTCATGCCCTTCCAGCACCAGCAGACGGTCGACGCCGGCCGTGGCAAAGGCGCTTTCCTTGTGTTCACCGAATACCACCGCCAATACCGCGCCGTCACTGCCAGCCAACTGGCGCGCCAGGCCAAGCAGGTCACGGTCGTGGCTGCTCAGACGGCCACCAACCATGTCCGGCACCACGTTGATATAGAACGCCGGGGTCGGCACCTGATGCAGCGGCAATTGCACTTGCACTGCCGCGCTGCGCTTGGCCGCGCCGCCCTGCTGGGCACCGCTGCGGTCGATGCGCTTGATGCCGTTGGGCCCGATAAAACCGACACCATGCACGTTTTTGCGAATGATACCGTTGGGCCCCATCCAGCTGTGTTGCACCGGCTGCATCGCCGCGTGCAACGGGTGCAGGCGGTTACGGGCGATCCATTCGGCCCGGGGGTCGCGGCGGATAATATCGCTCATCAGTGCACCTCCGCAGGTTCACGCTTGAGGGGGACTTTGGCCGGCGCGGCGTCTTCAAGCAACGCGTCGGCTACCAGTTCGGCGATGTCTTTGATCAACGGGCGCGGTTCGACCACGCCTTCAAGCATCGCGGTGCATTGCGGGCAACCCACGGCCACCAGTTCGGCACCGGTCTCGCGGATGTCGTCCATGCGCATATCGGGGATACGTTGCTTGCCGGGGATATCTGTGATCGGCGCGCCGCCACCGCCACCGCAACAGCGTGAACGGAAGCCCGAGCGTTGCATTTCCTTGACCTCGATACCCAACGCCCGCAGCACTTGGCGCGGCGCCTCGTATTCACCGTTGTAGCGGCCCAGGTAGCAGGGGTCGTGGTAGGTCACGCTGTTGCCTTTGTGCTGGCCCAGGTTCAGCGCGCCCTCGCCAATCAGCTCGGCCATGAAGGTGCTGTGGTGCTGCACCCGGTAGTTGCCGTTGAAGGCACCGTATTCGTTTTTCAGCACATGGAAACTGTGCGGGTCGCAGGTGACGATGCGCTTGAAGCTGTACTTGGCCAGGGTCTGAATATTGCGCGTGGCCAGCAGCTGGAATGTCGCCTCATCGCCGAGGCGCCGCGCCACGTCACCGCTGTCGCGTTCTTCCAGGCCAAGCACGGCGAAGTCGACCTTGGCGGCCTTGAGCACTTTGACGAAGGCGCGCAGGGTACGTTGGTTACGCATGTCGAAGGCGCCATCGCCGACCCAGAACAGCACATCGCAACTGCCTTTGTCGCTGAGCAACGGCAAGTTCAGGTCTGCCGCCCAGTTCAGACGACCACCGGGTGCGAAACCGCCGGGGTTGTCGGTAGCGATCAGGTTTTCCAGGACTTCGGCGCCCTTGTTCGGCGTAGCGCCTTTTTCCAGGGTGAGATGACGGCGCATGTCGACGATGGCGTCCACGTGCTCGATCATCATCGGGCACTCTTCCACGCAGGCGCGGCAGGTGGTGCACGACCACAGGGTCTCGGCGTCCACCAGGCCGTTGACGATCGGCTGGTGCGGGTTGCCGCCGTGTTCGCCCACTGGTTTGCCGGGGTACGGGCTGCCGGCGAACTTGGCATCGGTGCCACCGGCCAGGCCGACCACCATGTCCTGGATGAGTTTTTTCGGGTTCAATGGCTGGCCGGCGGCAAACGCCGGGCACGCCGCTTCGCACTTGCCGCACTGCACGCAGGCGTCGAAGCCGAGCAGTTGGTTCCAGGTGAAGTCCTTGGGTTTTTCCACGCCCAGCGGTGCGGTTTTATCGCTCAGATCCAACGGTTTCAACCCGGTGGAGCGGCCACCGCCAAAGCGCTCGGCGCGACGGTGCCAGGCCAGATGCAGGGCACCGGCGAAGGCGTGTTTCATCGGCCCGCCCCAAGTCATGCCGAAGAACATTTCGGACACGCCCCACAGCACGCCCACGCTCAGCAAAGCCGCGAGCAGCCAGCCGCCGAAATCGGCGGGCAGAATCCCGGCCACCGGCAAGGTCACCAGGAAGAAGCTCACCGAGAACGCCATCAGGCTTTTCGGCAGGCGCATCCACGGGCCTTTGGACAAGCGGGCAGGCGGATTGCGGCGGCGCAGGTACATGAAGATCGCGCCGACAAACATCAATGTCGATGCCAGCAGCAGCGCATAGCCAAGAATGCGGCTCTGCAGGCCGAAGCCGTGCACCAGGATCGCCAGCAGCGCCGACAGCACAAAGCCGAGCGCCGTGGCTACGTGGGTGTTGGCGATGTATTTGTCACGGGCGACCACGTGGTGCAGGTCGACCATGTAGCGCTTGGGCATGGCCAAAAGGCCGCCCAGCAGGTCGACTTTGGACGAGCGGCCACGGCGCCACATGTTCACCCGGCGCAAGGCGCCGAGGACGGCGAGGCCCAGGGCGGCAAAAAGCAGGATGGGAAGAAGGGTATTCAGCATGGTGAAGCTCCCACTAAGATCGTTCCCACGCTCTGCGTGGGCATGCATCCTGTGACGCTCTGCGTCACGACCTTAAAAGCAGACGCGGAGCGTCCAGGGCGGCATTCCCACGCAGAGCGTGGGAACGATCAGGTGCGTCAGAAATCCTTGCACAAGCGCAGGGCGTCATAGATGGCGGCGTGGGTGTTGCGCTGGGCCACACAGTCACCAATGCGGAACAGCAAGTACCCCTCGCCCGCCTCGCTCAAGCATGGCTGCGGCTTGATCGCAAACAGCGCTTCAACGTCGATCTGGCCCTTGTTGCGCGAACCTTCCTTGAGCCCGTAGTAAATGGCCTCGTCCGGACGCACGCCGTTCTCCACCACCACCTGGTCGACCACCCGCTCCTCTTTGGCGCCGGTGTATTCGTTTTCCAGCACGGCCACCAGCTTGTCGCCCTCGCGGTAGACCTTTTCCAGCATCATGTCGCCGGTCATGATCACTTCCTTGGGGTACATGCTGCGGTAGTACGTGGGGAACGACGTACCGCCGATTGCCACGCCTGGCTTGATGTCGTCGGTGACGATCTCCACCTGGCTGCCTTTGTCGGCCAGGAAGTCGGCCACCGACATCCCGGTGAATTCACAGATGGTGTCGTACACCAGCACGTTCTTGCCCGGCGCAACCTTGCCGTCGAGCACGTCCCAACTGCTCACTACCAAGCCTTCGGCGGCGCCCCAGTGTTCGTTCTGCTCGATGAACGGGTGCCCGCCCACCGCCAGCACCACCACGTCCGGACGCACGTCCAGGATGGTCTCGGCATCGGCTGCAACACCCAGGCGCAGGTCGACTTTCAAACGCGCCAGCTCCAGTTGATACCAACGAGTGATACCGGCGATCTGGTCACGTTGCGGCGCTTTCGATGCCGTGGTGATTTGCCCGCCGATAAACTCTTTTTTCTCGAACAGCGTCACGTCGTGGCCACGTTCAGCCGCCACGCGCGCGGCTTCCATCCCGGCCGGGCCGGCGCCCACTACAACCACCTTGCGCTTGGGCCCGGTGGACTTCTCGATGATGTGCGGCACGCCCATGTATTCACGGGAGGTCGCAGCGTTCTGGATGCACAGCACATCCAGGCCCTGGTACTGGCGGTCGATGCAGTAGTTGGCGCCCACGCACTGCTTGATCTGGTCGATCTGGCCCATCTTGATCTTGGCGATCAGGTGCGGGTCGGCGATGTGCGCACGGGTCATGCCGACCATGTCCACATAGCCGCCCTCCAGAATACGCGTGGCCTGGTTCGGGTCCTTGATGTTCTGCGCGTGCAGCACCGGAACCTTGACCACTTCCTTGATGCCGGCCGCCAGGTGCAGGAACGGTTCCGGCGGGTAGCTCATGTTCGGGATGACGTTGGCCAGGGTGTTGTGGGTATCGCAACCCGAGCCCACCACGCCGATGAAATCGAGCATGCCGGTGTCATCGTAGTACTTGGCGATTTGCTTCATGTCCTCGTGGGACAAGCCGTCCGGGTGGAACTCGTCACCGCACAGGCGCATGCCCACGCAGAAGTCATCCCCCACTTCGGCACGCACGGCCTTCAACACTTCCAGGCCGAACTTCATGCGGCCCTCGAAGCTGCCGCCCCACTCGTCGGTACGCTTGTTGACCCGCGGGCTCCAGAACTGGTCGATCATGTGCTGGTGCACAGCCGACAACTCCACCCCGTCCAGGCCACCGGCCTTGGCCCGACGCGCAGCCTGGGCGTAGTTGCCAATCACACGCCAGATTTCTTCCGGCTCGATGGTCTTGCAGGTGGCACGGTGCACCGGCTCACGCACGCCGGACGGCGACATCAGGGTCGGCCAGTTGAAGCCGTCCCAACGCGAACGCCGGCCCATGTGGGTAATCTGGATCATGATCTTGGCGCCATGCTTGTGCATGGCATCGGCCAGATTCTGGAAGTGCGGGATGATGCGGTCGGTGGACAGGTTCACCGACGCCCACCATTCCTGCGGGCTGTCGATGGCCACCACGGAGGAGCCACCGCAGATCGCCAGGCCAATACCGCCCTTGGCTTTCTCTTCGTAGTACTTCACATAGCGGTCGGTGGTCATGCCGCCGTCGGTGGCATACACCTCGGCATGCGCAGTACTGAGCACGCGGTTGCGGATGGTCAGTTTGCCGATCTGGATCGGCTGGAACATTGCTTCGAAAGCCATGGCACGGTCCTCGGCTTACAACGGTTTGACGGTGAACAGGCCATCGTCGTGGCCCTCTTCGGAGCCTCCGTAGACTTGTTCGGCGACAGTGCGGATCTTGCTGCCACGGGCCTCAAGAATCTGGTCCATGGCGCCGGCAAACCAGCCAGTGAACATGTAGTCCACCTTGCGGCCGACCTTGCCGTACACGTAGACGAACGCCGAGTGTTCCAGCTTGACGCTGGCGGTGCCTTTGTCCAAGTCGATGTCCTGGATTTTGAACAGGCCCCAGCCGCGTTGCGACAGGCGTTTCATGTAGTGTTCGAACACCGCGACGCCTTCCAGGCCGTGGCATTCGGCTTCTTTTTCACACCAGTGCCAGGCGGATTTGTAGCCGGCCTTGTAGAGGATCTCGGCGTAGGCGTCAGCGCCCAGCACTTCTTCGATACCCATGTGGTTGTTGACGAAGAAGTGGCGTGGCACATATAGCATCGGCAGGGCGTCGGAGGTCCAGACACCGGTTTCGCTGTCGACTTCAATTGGCAATTGCGGGGCGATCTTGGCCATGGAAACTTAACTCCAGAAAATTCGTTTTGATGCCCCGCCACGCGGATGGCGGCGGGTGAAGGATTAAGCGAGCAGTGGCTTATTCGCCCCAGACGTCTTTCAAGACGTTGACCCAGTTCTCGCCCATGATCTTGCGCACCACGCGCTCGCTGTGGCCGCGCTTGAGCAGGGTCTCGGTGAGGTTGGGGAACTCGCCCACGGTGCGGATGCCCAGCGGGTTGATGATCTTGCCGAAGCTGGTCAGGCGGCGGGCGTAGCCCTTGTCATGGGTGAGCATTTCGAAGAAATCCTGGCCATGGCCCTGGGTGAAGTCGGTGCCAATGCCGATGGCGTCTTCACCGACGATATTCATGGTGTATTCGATGGCTTCGGCGTAGTCGTCGATGGTCGAATCGATGCCCTTGGCCAGGAACGGCGCAAACATGGTCACGCCGACAAAACCGCCATGGTCGGCGATGAACTTCAGCTCTTCATCGGACTTGTTGCGCGGGTGCTCTTTAAGCCCGGACGGCAGGCAGTGCGAGTAGCACACTGGCTTTTTCGATTCGAGGATGACCTCTTCGCTGGTCTTGGAGCCCACGTGGGACAGGTCGCACATGATGCCGACGCGGTTCATCTCGCCGACAATCTCACGACCGAAACCCGACAGGCCGCCATCGCGCTCATAGCAACCGGTGCCCACCAGATTCTGGGTGTTGTAGCACATCTGCACCACGCCAACGCCGAGCTGCTTGAAGATCTCGACATAGCCGAGCTGGTCCTCAAAGGCATGGGCATTCTGGAAACCGAAGATGATGCCAGTCTTGCCCTGCTCCTTGGCGCGGCGGATGTCAGCGGTGGTTTTCACCGGGATCACCAGGTCGCTGTTCTCACGGATCAGGGTCTGGCTGGCGACAATGTTATTGATCGTGGCCTGGAAGCCTTCCCACACCGACACCGTGCAGTTGGCGGCGGTGAGGCCACCTTTGCGCATGTCTTCGAACAGGTCGCGGTTCCACTTGGCAATAATCAGACCGTCGATAACGATGCTGTCGGCGTGCAACTCGGCTGGGCTCATCAGGCGTCCCCTTATTGGCGATTCATGCGCCGAATCGTCTGCCGGCGCTTTGGGGCCAGCATATGCCCAGGCACCGACGGAGCCGGGTGCAAAAACGACAGGGGAATTGCCGAAAGCGTCAATCCACGACAAAGGCTATGCAGACATGCCTGACTGGCGGCTGTTCTTTGTCTGACGCTTGAGCCAGAATTGCGCATCACGTGATATGAGACGGCGCAATGAAATCGATTTTCCTGGCTTTGGCACTCATCGCAACCACCGCCCACGCGGCCGAAGACACCGACAGCACGCCGTGCGACGGCATCGAGAACGACCAGCAAACCCTGGAATGCGCCACCTATAACAAAACCACCGCCGAGCAATTGCTCAAGGATAACTATCAGGGGTTACTGGAGCGCATGGGTTCGACCTACGGCAGCGACAAGACCAAACTGGCGGACATTACCGCCCGTCTGAAGGACGCGCAGCAAAAGTGGGAAAAACTGCGGGATGCCGATTGTGCGGTGGACACCTTCCCGGCAGTCACCGGCACCAAGGCCTATGCGATTGCGCACAACGACTGCCTGGCGCGGATGAGTGATGAGCGGTCGGAGTTTTTGGAGTCGATTGGGCAGGAGTAAACACCCTTCACGCGACCAGGCCGCGCAAAGGGCTGCGCCACGCTCAAGCCATGAAAGGTGACTTGAACGGCCTTTTGGTCAAGGGTGAGGCTGGCTCGTAGGCATACCCCAGCGCGGTGATATCCATCACCTCACGGATACGACGAGTCCAGGGTTTGATCACATCATCGTAATTATGCCCGGTGGGGCCATCCTGCATCGGGCAGTAATGAGGCGCCAGTGCGGGCTTATCCAGCATCATTTGCGCCTGCCAGTCGGCCCAGATTTTGTCGATGAAACAATGATGCAGAAAAAATACTGGATCTTCGGGCGAGGTCATCGCCAGCATGTTGCCGCCAATCCATAAATGGACGCGGTTGTGCAATTGAGAACCAGGGGTGGTGACTTGCGGGTCGCCCTTCTGAGTGATCCAGCCTTCGAGTCGGTTTCTAAAGCCTCTATTGAACGGACTCGACGTGTAGTTCGGCTCGTCATACAGCTCTTCATTCATTGCCATCTGCAAGTCCGCGGCCGTCGGCAGCGAGTTGACCAAACGTGAGAACTGGCGCTTTAACCCCGCCCCCGGCAGCCCATCTTCCGGATAGGCAGGCACCGGCCAATTGCCGTATCGGTACGCGAAGGGTCCATCCTGCACCCTGAATTCATCGGCAGCGTCACCGTCCCCCCCCAGCAGGCTTTGCTCCCACACCGGCGAATTCGTCGGGTCTGCCGCGTCCAATGTCCAATCCCAGTAAGGCAGCGTGATACCGGGCGTGATGGCCTGAAGGTCGGCTTCCAACTGCAACAACATTTCACGATGCCAGGGTAAAAAAGCCGGCCCCAAGTGGGCGCCATTACGATAGTCGGGATCTTGGGGTTCATCAGGGTGAACGGTAGGTACCATCACTGCGTGATGCCAATGCACATACTTGTCGTATCCGCCATTACCCTTAAGGGCCAACAGCGTATTGGTAAACGCTAGCCGTTCAGGCCCGCTCAGTTTTCGAATTTCCTTGCGAATATTCATTGCCCGCCCCCCTCGTCGCAAAAACATGGGACCGCGTGCCGGCCCCTGCTGCGAATCTAGTTGGGGAACCCATCAAGATCTACTGTCAGATCTGACAGTATCAGCACTATCTCCGACGGATGGTCAGCTCCTCTCGAACGAACCGAGCCTGTTACCATCCGTGCCCTCTTTTCCTGCTCAAGGCAACGCCATGATTATTTGCGGCATCGAAATCAAAGGCAGCGAAGCCATCATCGCCCTCGCCGCCCTGGACAACCAGGCGCTGACCCACGTCGCCCTGGCGACCAAGAAAATCGCCCTCGACGATGACGATGAAGCGGCCAACGTCAAAGCCTTCGCCGCTCAGGTGAAAGCGTTTGTGCAGGACAACGCCATCACTCGCATCGCCATCAAGAAGCGCAGCAAAAAAGGTGAATTCGCCGGTGGCCCAACGACGTTCAAGATTGAAGGGGTGCTTCAACTGCTGGAGGGGGTGGAGGTGACGCTGTTGTCGCCGCAGACCATCAATGCGCAGAACAAAAAGCACACCTTTGATCTGCCCGCGACGCTGAACAAGTACCAGCATGAAGCCTACAAGGCGGCATGCTCGGCCCTGGTAAAGAAATAAACCACCTCCGCTCTCTTTAGAAGCCGGCCTTTTAGCGCGGTGTAAGGTTCTTGTGTTGCAGCCAGTCACCGAAGGTGTTGTCCTCCAGGGCATAGCCGCCTCGGCTCGACTTCCACACCAGTTCCTTGTCGCGCAGGGCATCGATGCAGGCCTGGATGGTCTGGGTACCCGGCACCACGTCGCTACCCATCTTTTCCAGCGCCTTGCTGACCGCCGTGAGGGTGCTATCGGTGAATGGCGCGAAGGGTTCGTTGTTTTGAGAACGCTCCACCATCACCTCCAGCACGGCGCGCTGCGGGATGGTCAGGGCGTTCCAGGCGCTTTCGAACTCGGTCCATACACCCGCGCGCAGCAGTTCTGCGCGACTGTGCAGCAGTTGGCCAAGATTGCTCGCCTCGCCCAACTCCAATGCGACTTCACCGATGATCGTGCGCAACATCTCGGGACGCCGACCTACCCGCTCAAACGCCTCATCAATATCAGCCGCGTTGAATTGGTTGTTCTGGGCCAGGTGCGCGTTGAGGTGCACGGTGTAGGCCTGGGTGAACGCTTTGCCCAGCAGCGGAAACGGCGTGATGCTGGAACCGAAGAATGGCTGGCTTTTACCCAATACCAAATGAGCGAGTTTGTCGCGATTGGATCCGGTAAACACCAGGCGCAAACCGCTGCCCTCCTCGTCACGGCCTTGGTTGAGCTGATCCCGGGCAGCCTTCAACGCGAACATCGCATTGATACCTGACTCGGTGGTTATTGCGTGCTGTGCTTCGTCAATCACCAGTACAACGGGTTTTTCTGCAGCCCTATGGAGCAATTCCAACGCTTGGGTCAGCGTCGCACCGACAGGCAATTGTGGCTTGGTAAAGTCCCAGGAAAGCGTACGCAGAAAGCTTAGTTTCTCGATGCCAATGTTTTTTGCCAGTTTGCGAATACCCTTTTCAAACGGCACCAATGCCCCCGCAATGGCACTCGCGATCAGCTCGGCGGGGTCTTTTTCCTTGTCGGCCCACAGGTCGACATACACCGCCAGCCAGCCCCGCAGCTGACATTCCGGAATCAGGTCTTCGCGCAGAAAAGTGCTTTTGCCCGTGCGTCGGGGCGCCGCGAGAAACAGGCCGGAGGTGAAATCCTGAATACCGGCCCCCACCAGGCCATCGGCAATACTGCTTGCCAGGGTGGGGCGGCGAAACACAAAGCCGCTGTGCTTGGACATGGTTTTATACTCAATTATGGAAATGACTATAAATTATAGCCAAGAGTATAATTGACTATAATTGTCCGTCAAACCACCTCCCGTCGCCGATCCTCCCGCGGGCATTTGGCAAACCTTGCGCGATAGCTCCTGGTGAAATACGACGGTGACTCAAACCCGCACGCAATACTCACTTCCAGCACGCTCATGTCGCTCTGGCGCAGCAGTTTTCGGGCTTTTTCCAGGCGCAGGCCCAGGTAGAAATTACTGGGGGTGTCATTCAGGTGCAGGCGAAACAGCCGCTCCAGTTGGCGTCGGGTGACCTTGATCGTTTCGGCCAGGGCCAAGGTGCTCAGGGGCGGTTCGGTGTGCTGTTCCATTTCGCCGATCACCTGCACCAGTTTCTTGTTATTGATGCCGTAGCGCGTGGCGATCTGCATGCGCTGGTGGTCCTTGCGAGGGCGGATGCGGCCAAGTACGAATTGCTCGGAAACCTGGATCGCCAGCTCCGGGCCATGGGCCTGGGCGATGAGATCGAGCATCAAGTCGATGGACGCGGTGCCGCCGGCGCAGGTGATGCGGCGCCGGTCGATTTCGAACAGTTCCTGGGTCACGCTCAGGTGCGGATAGGCCTCCTTGAAGGCGTCGATGGCTTCCCAGTGCAAGGTCAGGCGGTGGCCGTCAAGCAGGCCCGCCTCGGCCAGCACGCAGGCGCCGGTGTCGATGGCACCGAGGGTCACACCCTCATGGTCGAGGCGGCGCAGCCAATGCTCCAGGGCGGGCGTGGCGAACTGCAGGGGTTCGAAGCCGGCCACCACCAGTAAGGTCGCGCCTTTTTTCAACGGTTCCAGCGCGGCATCGGCGTTGACCGACATGCCGTTGCTCGCCAGTACCGCGCCGCCATCGGCACTCAAGATGTGCCAGCGGTACAGCTCGCCGCGAAAGCGATTGGCCACGCGTAACGGTTCCAGCGCGGAGATAAAACCGAGGGCCGAGAACCCCGGCATCAGCAAGAAATAGACATCCTGGGACATGGTGGCGCTCTCGTCGGACGGGCAGCGTGGTCACTGTGATACGCCAGTTCAACCGGCCATTCAAGAGCACAGGTCGCTGCAGTGCAAGAGCGGGTCGCCGCCGTGCGCTTTGCGGGGCGCCAAGCTGCGTAACGTGATCCCACGGCGCACAAAGACGCCGGCACCCACAATAACGACCTGCCGAGGGCTCCACCCATGAACCGACTGATCAGCCGCTGCGCACTCGCACTCAGCGCCAGCGCCATCTTGAGTAACACCGCCATGGCAGCGGACGCCGCTTCTTGCCAGAACGTGCGCATGGGCGTGGTGAACTGGACTGACGTCATCGCCACCAGCGCCATGGCTCAAGTACTGCTCGACGGCCTGGGCTACAAAACCAAACAAACCAGCGCGTCCCAGCAAATCATCTTTGCCGGTATACGTGATCAGCGCCTGGACCTGTTCCTTGGCTACTGGAACCCGCTGATGACCCAGACCATCACACCGTTCGTCGACGCCAAGCAAGTCAAGGTCCTCGAAAAACCCAGCCTGCAAGACGCCCGCGCCACCCTGGCAGTACCCACCTACCTGGCGGACAAGGGCCTGAAAACCTTTGCCGACATCGCCAGGTTCGAGAAAGAGCTGGGCGGCAAGATTTATGGCATCGAGCCGGGCTCGGGCGCCAATACGCAGATCAAGGCGATGATCGCCAAGAACCAGTTCGGCCTGGGCAAGTTCCAGTTGGTGGAGTCCAGCGAAGCCGGCATGTTGGCGGCCGTGGACCGTGCCGTGCGCCGCAAGGAAGCCGTGGTGTTCTTTGGTTGGGCGCCGCACCCGATGAACGTGAATGTGGCGATGACTTACCTCACCGGCAGCGAAGATGCCCTGGGCCCGAACGAAGGCATGGCCACCGTATGGACCGTGACCGCGCCGGCCTACGCCGAGCAGTGCCCCAACGTGCATAAGCTGCTGACCAACCTGACGTTCACCGCCGCCGACGAGAGCCGCATGATGCAACCGCTGCTGGATCACAAGGACGCCATCGAGTCCGCCAGGCAGTGGCTCAAGGATCACCCACAAGACCAGGCGCGCTGGCTGGAGGGTGTGACCACCTTCGACGGCAAGCCGGCTGCTGCCAACCTGCAACTGACCCGCAAATAACCCTATTTGGACCACCGTGTCGCAGCCGCTCCAGGCCGCGACACGGCGCCCTGCGCCTTGAAATCACCCGCCTGTAAGGAACCGCCTCATGAACCACGACGTCATCATCACCTGCGCACTCACCGGTGCTGGCGACACGACCGCCAGAAGCCCCCACGTGCCAGTCACACCCAAACAAATCGCCGCCGCTGCCGTGGAGGCCGCCAAGGCCGGCGCCACGGTCGTGCATTGCCACGTACGCGACCCCGAGACCGGCAAGTTCAGTCGCGACGTCGCGCTGTACCGCGAAGTGATGGAGCGCATCCGCGAGGCCGACATCGACATCATCGTCAACCTCACCGCCGGCATGGGTGGCGACCTGGAGATCGGTGGCGGCGAGAATCCCATGGAGTTCGGGCCCAATACCGACCTGGTCGGCCCGCTGACCCGCCTGGCCCATGTTGAAGAACTGCTGCCGGAAATCTGCACCCTGGACTGCGGCACGCTGAACTTCGGCGATGGCGACACCATTTACGTGTCCACCCCGGCGCAACTGCGGGCTGGCGCCAGACGTATCCAGGAATTGGGCGTAAAGGCTGAGCTGGAAATTTTCGATACCGGCCACCTGTGGTTCGCCAAGCAGATGATCAAGGAAGGACTGCTGGATAACCCGCTGTTCCAACTGTGCCTGGGCATTCCCTGGGGCGCACCGGCCGACACCACCACCATGAAAGCCATGGTCGACAACCTGCCCGCCGACGCGGTGTGGGCAGGGTTCGGGATTGGTCGCATGCAAATGCCAATGGCCGCGCAAGCGGTGCTGTTGGGGGGCAACGTACGGGTGGGCCTGGAGGATAACCTGTGGCTGGACAAGGGCGTGCTCGCCACCAATGGCCAACTGGTGGAACGCGCCAGTGAAATTCTCAGCCGGTTGGGCGCACGGGTCCTGACCCCAGCCGAAGGCCGCATCAAGATGGGCCTGACCCCACGCGGCTAACACAGACACCACACAACCCTGTGGGAGCAAGCCCGGCTCCCACAAGGAATTACCGAACTTTTCAGGAATGTCGCCATGCGCTTTATCACCGAAATCAAAACCTTTGCTGCGTTGGGCAGCGGTGTCATCGGCAGCGGCTGGGTATCCCGTGCTCTTGCCCATGGCCTGGATGTAGTGGCCTGGGACCCCGCCCCCGGTGCCGAGGCGGCCTTGCGTAAACGCGTCGCCAACGCCTGGGGCGCCCTTGAACAACAGGGCCTGGCGCCCGGCGCCTCCCAGGACCGCCTGCGCTTTGTCGCTACCATCGAAGACTGCGTAAAAGACGCCGACTTCATCCAGGAAAGCGCTCCCGAACGCCTGGAGTTGAAGCTGCAATTGCACAGCCAGATCAGCGCCGCGGCCAAGCCGAATGCCTTGATTGGTTCGAGCACCTCCGGGCTGTTGCCCAGCGAGTTCTATGAGGGCTCTACCCACCCGGAACGCTGCGTGGTCGGCCACCCCTTTAACCCGGTCTACCTGTTGCCGTTGGTAGAGGTAGTGGGCGGTAAAAACACCGCGCCAGAGGCGATCCAGGCAGCAATCAGCGTGTATGAATCCCTCGGCATGCGCCCGCTGCATGTACGCAAGGAAGTGCCTGGGTTTATTGCTGACCGCCTGCTGGAAGCGCTGTGGCGAGAGGCGCTGCACCTGGTCAATGACGGGGTGGCGACCACCGGCGAAATCGACGATGCCATTCGTTTTGGTGCCGGGTTGCGCTGGTCGTTCATGGGCACCTTCCTCACTTACACGCTGGCGGGTGGCGATGCCGGCATGCGCCACTTCATGGCCCAGTTCGGCCCGGCGTTGCAGCTGCCGTGGACTTATCTACCGGCGCCTGAATTGACTGAAAAGCTGATTGATGATGTGGTCGATGGCACCGCTGAGCAGTTGGGTAACCGCAGCATCTCGGCGCTGGAGCGCTATCGTGATGACTGCCTGCTGGCGGTGCTGGAAGCCGTAAAAACAACCAAGGCCAAGCACGGCATGAGCTTCGCCGAATAACCCTGTGGGAGCTGGCTTGCCTGCGATGGCGGTGGCCTCACCCTTGCTATCGCAGGCAAGCCAGCTCCCACATTTGACCGCATACCAAATTGGATTCATGCCATGCCCGCACTGACCACCTACACCACCAAAATCCTGCCCGACTGGGTTGACTACAACGGCCATCTGCGTGACGCGTTCTACCTGCTGATCTTCAGCTACGCCACCGATGCGCTGATGAACACCCTGGGGCTGGACAGCGAAAACCGCGAAGCCAGCGGCCACTCGCTGTTCACCCTAGAGTTGCACCTGAACTACCTGCATGAGGTAAAGCTCGGCGCCGAGGTTGAGGTGCATACCCAACTGATCGCCCAGGACGCCAAGCGCCTGCACCTCTATCACAGCCTGCACCTTGTGGGCGAAGAGCGCGAGTTGGCGGGTAACGAACAGATGCTGCTGCATGTCGATCTGGCCGGGCCGCAGTCGGCGCCGTTTGCCGGCGCGACCCTGGAAAAACTCATCGCTCTCAGCCAGGCACACGCCGATCTACCCCGGCCAGCCCTACTCGGCCGGGTGATCGGGCTGCCCGCGCAAAAAAAAGCCCCGATCCAGCCGTGACGGGATCGGGGCAGAGTGCTTTGTGTGAGCCGTGCATTCGAGGGTGACCAAACCTTCAAGCTGCGTGCCTGGGTTCAGTGTGCCCGTTACGGGCCGGGTCAAGCACCTCGAAAACGACCTGTTCATAGCCATCCGAGCCATCGGTGGATTCTGCCCTTGCCGCCAGTCCTGGGGCCTACCAGAATCCAAGTCAATTCCCGCTTTCTACACCAGGATGACCGTCATGATGCACGCGGATTTGATTGACCAGGATGACCTGCTGAGCCAACTGCGCTCCCTGGGTTTTGAAGTGTCCAGCGGCGCTACCGCCGAGCAGGCCTGCGAATGTGCGGTGCGCGGGTTGAGCGAAGCGCGGGCCAAGGCGCTCAAGGGCATGGTGGAACAGATGTACAGCGGCAGCGCGACGATTTTGCCGGCGGTGAGGCAGGCGATCGACAAACAGTTGCTGCCGGCGCTGATGCAGTTCAAACAGAACTCTGGCGCCTGAAATACCGCTATCGCAGGCAAGCCAGCTGCCACAGGGAAACGCGTTCCAAGGTGGGAGCTGGCTTGCCTGCGATGCAGACGGCTCGGTCTAGAGCCTTACACTGGCAAAGGTCGACTCATTGCGCGCCTGGCTCAACGCCGACATCGGCCCCGACAACGGTGACAACACCAGTGCCGGCGGAATCGGCATCATCGCCACTTGCTGGGTGGTGTTGGAGCCTACGCGTTCATCCCGTGGCGGAATGCCGAAGTATTCGCGGTAGCACTTGGAAAAGTGCGGCGTGGACACAAACCCGCACACCGACGCGACTTCGATGATCGACATGGGGGTCTGCTTGAGCAGTTGCCGTGCACGAATCAGGCGCAGCTTGAGGTAATAACGCGACGGCGAGCAGTGCAGGTATTTCTGGAACAGCCGCTCCAACTGCCGGCGCGACACGGCGACATACACCGCCAGTTCGTCCAGGTCGATCGGCTCTTCGAGGTTGGCTTCCATCAGCGCGACGATTTCTTGCAGCTTCGGCTGGTTGGTGCCAAGCATGTGCTTGAGCGGCACACGCTGGTGATCCTGTTCGTTGCGGATGCGTTCGTACACGAACATCTCGGAGATGGCGGCCGACAATTCACGGCCGTGGTCGCGGCTGATCAGGTGCAACATCATGTCCAGGGGCGCGGTGCCACCGGAGCTGGTGAAGCGGTTGCGATCGAGGGTGAACAGACGCGTGCTCATGGCCACCCGCGGGAAGGCTTCCTGCATCGACGCCAGGCATTCCCAGTGCACGCTGCAATCAAAGCCATCGAGCAAGCCGGCGCAGGCCAGGGCCCAGCTGCCGGTGCACACCGCGCCAAGGCGACGAGACTGGCGTGCCTGGCTTTGCAGCCACGACACATGTTCACGGGTGACGGTGCGCTGGATACCGACGCCGCCGCACACGATGACCGTGTCCAGGACGGGGGCTTTGTGCATGGAGGCATCGGGTGTGATTTGCAGGCCATCACTGGCCCACACCTGGTTGCCGTCGACACTCAGGGTTGTCCAGCGATACAGCTCGCGGCCGGACAGCTGGTTGGCCATGCGCAGTGGCTCCACGGCTGACGCCAGGGAAATCAGCGTGAAATTGTCCAGCAGCAAAAAGCCGATGGATTGAGGCGCACGGTTCTGGGGTTGGGCCCCGGAGTTGGTCGACGTCATCGCGGTATCTCCTCACATCACACAAAGCGGGTGGTGGCCTCAGGCGAGGCTCTTGTTATTGCACTCGTCCTGGAAAGGCGAGGCTTTGAAATTGATAGAGCAAATGCCATGCCTAAAATTGAATGGCTATTCAAGAACTCCTGAAAACGACCTGTTTATGCGTCTATATGAGCCCACGCGTGAAGTGCGGGATATGACGCATAACGGGCGAGGTTCAAGGGGTGTGAGCAGATCGGTAGCACTTGTGGGAAGGCGCTTTGCGGGCGTAGGAGAAGTCTGTCACCCAAAGCACATCAGGCGTGTGATCGTGGAGGAATTCGTTCGGAAGCTACTTATCTATTTGCGACGCGCTAAAAGGTGGCGATTTTGGCTGGGGTGTTCACTTTGTGAGCAATTGTGTCAGCACTACGGCTCGTTCCCACGCTCTGCGTGGGCATGCATCCTGTGACGCTCTGCGTCACCCATGGGCGGAGCGTCCGGGGCTGCATTCCCACGCGGAGCGTGGGAACGATCATGTCACTGACTCAACATTCAACCGCACTCACCGCCAACCCACCTCGTGATGTCTCTTTGTACTTGTCATGCATATCGGCCCCGGTATCACGCATGGTGCGGATCACCCGGTCCAACGAGATGAAGTGCTGGCCATCGCCCCGCAACGCCATTTGCGCCGCATTGATCGCCTTCACCGCCGCAATTGCATTGCGCTCGATACACGGCACTTGCACCAGGCCGCCCACCGGGTCGCAGGTCAGGCCGAGGTTATGTTCCAGGCCGATTTCGGCGGCGTTGCACAGTTGCTCCGGCGTGGCGCCGAGGATTTCAGCCAACCCGGCTGCTGCCATGGCGCACGCGGAACCGACCTCGCCCTGGCAACCGACTTCGGCACCGGAAATCGAGGCGTTCTTTTTACACAGGATGCCCACCGCCGCCGCGCCCAGCAGGTAGTCGACCACGTTGGCTTCGGTGACTTCTTCGCTGAACTTCATAAAGTAGTGCAGCACCGCCGGGATGATTCCCGCCGCGCCGTTGGTGGGCGCCGTGACCATGCGCCCACCGGCGGCGTTTTCTTCGTTGACCGCCAGGGCGAACAGGTTGACCCATTCCATGGCGCTCAAGGTCGAGCCGATCACATTGGGCTTGTTCAGCTCCTGCAAGCTGCGGTGTAACTTGGCAGCGCGACGGCGCACGTTCAAGCCGCCGGGCAGGATACCTTCGTGCTTGAGGCCCTGCTCCACGCAATCTTGCATGGCGCGCCAGAGTTTCATCAGGCCGCTGCGGATTTCTTCTTCGCTGCGCCAGGTTTTTTCATTCGCCAGCATCAGTTCGGCAACGCGCAGGTTGTGGGTCTTGCACAGCTGCAACAGCTCCACGGCACTGGAAAAATCATAGGGCAGCTCGGTACGGTCCATGTCCGCCACACCGCTTTGGGCCTGGGCTTCATCCACCACGAAACCGCCACCCACCGAGTAATAGGTGTCGCGGTGCAGCTCGCCGTTTTCGCCAAACACCACCAGGGTCATGGCGTTGGGATGGAACGGCAGGTTTTCGTCGAGCAAGCGCATGTCCCGCGCCCACACAAAGGGCACCGGCAAACGCCCGTCCAGCAGCAGCGTGTCGGTTTCGCGCAGGGTGTGAATGCGGGCGCCGATTTGCGTGGGGTCGATTGCGTCTGGCCATTCGCCCATCAGGCCCATGATGGTGGCGGTGTCGCTGCCGTGGCCGATGCCGGTGGCCGACAGCGAGCCGTACAGTTGCACTTCGACACGCTGCACCTGTTCCAGCCACCCACGCTCACGCAACCCTTGAACGAACAACGCCGCGGCGCGCATGGGCCCCACGGTGTGCGAACTCGAAGGCCCGATGCCGATCTTGAACAGGTCGAAAACGCTGATAGCCATTAACGTGAAACTCCTCGATAAGCACGGGCCGGGCTTGAACGAGGTGCTACGCTCAGATCGCCCAGATGGCGGCATCATCAAGCTTTTATTCGTCATCACGGCGTCTCACACCGACGCACTCATGCTCACCAGCGGCGCTCGCGTGCGAACGCCAGTTTTGGCCGTTTTTTGCGGTGCAGACGGGTAAAAACAGCAGTTTTACCTTAGGAAAAACCTGTAAGCGACGTCATCGGTACTGGATGCGACCCTCCCTGTACTGGATACGACGCCCCCTGTAGGCGTCAGATTTTCACTGGTACATGATCAGTCTCGACTCGTTTGCAAGGCACCGCGCCAGAGCTGTTGTCGCACGCTCCAACCGCAACACTTATAAAGCGCGGCGAATGCCGCCAGAAAAGACACAGGAGTCTACCCACATGAAAGGTTCACCCTCGTTGTTGTTGGCCGCCATGCTGAGTCTGCCAGTCGTGGCACACGCCGCAGAACCGGAACAGTGCAAGACCGTCAACTTCTCCGATGTCGGCTGGACCGACATCACCGTCACCACCGCGACCACCAGCGAGATCCTCAAGGGCCTGGGCTACAAGCCGCGCACCACGATGATTTCGGTACCTGTGACTTACAAGTCCCTGGCCGACGGCAAGAACATGGACATTTTCCTCGGCAACTGGATGCCGACCATGGAAAACGACATCAAGCAGTACCGTGATGCCGGCACCGTGGAAACCGTGCGCGCCAACCTGGAGAACGCTAAGTACACCCTGGCGGTCCCAGAGGCGCTGTATGAGAAGGGCCTGAAAGACTTCGCCGACATCGCCAAATTCAAGGATGAGCTGGGCGGCAAGATCTACGGCATCGAGCCGGGCAACGATGGCAACCGCACCATCCAGACACTGATCGACAAAGATGCCTTCGGCCTGAAAACCGCCGGCTTCAAGGTGGTCGAATCCAGCGAAGCCGGCATGCTCTCCCAGGTTGAACGCGCTTCCAAGCGCAACCAGGCCATCGTGTTCCTCGGCTGGGAACCGCACCCGATGAACACCCGCTTCAAGATGAAGTACCTGACCGGTGGTGACGACTCGTTCGGCCCCAATTACGGCCAGGCCACCATCTACACCAACACCCGCAAAGGCTACACCCAGGAATGCAGCAACGTCGGCCAGTTGCTGAAAAACCTGGTGTTCACCCTCGACATGGAAAGCACCCTGATGGGGAACGTCCTGGACGACAAGATGAAGGCCGACGCTGCCGCCAAGGCCTGGTTGCAGAAGAACCCGCAAGTGCTCGACACCTGGCTCGCCGGTGTCACCACCGTTGATGGCAAACCAGGGCTCGATGCCGTTAAAGCTTACCTCGCCAAATAGCACCCGCTGACCCCAGGCCGGTGCGCTGGCCTGGGATGTTTTCCCCTTCGCATGTGGACATTCACTACCATGCTGACTGAACAGAAAATCCCACTAGGCCAGTACATCGCTGCCTTCGTCGACTGGTTGACCCAACACGGTGCCAACTACTTCGACGCAATCGCATCGACACTGGAAACGATGATCCACGGCGTGACGTTTGCGCTGACCTGGTTCAATCCACTGGCATTGATCGGTCTGATTGCGCTGCTGGCTCACTTTATTCAACGTAAATGGGGACTGACTGTTTTTGTCATCGCCTCCTTCCTGCTGATCCTCAACCTGGGGTACTGGCAGGAAACCATGGAAACCCTCGCACAGGTGCTGTTCGCCACCCTGGTCTGCGTGGTCATCGGTGTGCCGCTGGGCATTGTTGCCGCGCATAAACCAATGTTCTACACCATGATGCGGCCGGTACTCGATCTGATGCAGACCGTGCCGACCTTCGTCTACCTCATCCCTACCCTGACCCTCTTCGGGCTGGGTGTGGTGCCTGGGTTGATTTCCACGGTGGTGTTCGCGATTGCCGCGCCGATCCGCCTGACCTACCTGGGTATCCGCGACGTCCCGCAAGAATTGATGGACGCCGGCAAGGCCTTTGGCTGCTCGCGCCGCCAGTTGCTCTCGCGCATTGAACTGCCCCACGCCATGCCGAGCATCGCCGCCGGCATTACCCAATGCATCATGCTGTCGTTGTCGATGGTGGTGATCGCGGCCCTGGTAGGCGCCGACGGCCTCGGCAAGCCGGTGGTCAACGCACTCAACACCGCCGATATTGCCCTGGGCTTCGAAGCGGGCCTGGCCATTGTGTTGCTCGCCATCATGCTCGACCGTATCTGCAAACAACCCGACGCTAAAGTAGGGGGTGATGCATGAGCATTATCCGATTCGACAAAGTCGACGTGATCTTTTCCAAAGACCCACGCGAAGCGCTCAAGCTGCTGGACCAGGGCATGAGCCGTAACGAAATCCTGAAGAAGACCGGGCAGATCGTCGGCGTCGAGAACGCCAGCCTGGATATCGAGAAAGGCGAGATCTGTGTGCTGATGGGCCTCTCGGGCTCAGGCAAATCCAGTTTGCTGCGCTGCATCAACGGCCTCAATACCGTCAGCCGTGGCCAGCTGTTTGTGGAGCATGAAGGGCGTCAGATCGACATCGCCTCCTGCACCCCCGCCGAGCTGAAAATGATGCGCACCAAACGCATCGCCATGGTGTTCCAGAAGTTCGCCCTGATGCCTTGGTTGACGGTGCGCGAGAACATCAGCTTCGGCCTGGAAATGCAGGGCCGACCGGAGAAAGAACGGCGCACGCTGGTGGACGAGAAACTCGAACTGGTGGGCCTGAGCCAATGGCGCAACAAGAAGCCCGACGAGTTGTCCGGCGGCATGCAGCAGCGCGTCGGCCTGGCCCGCGCCCTGGCGATGGACGCCGATATCCTGCTGATGGACGAACCCTTCTCGGCCCTCGACCCGCTGATCCGCCAAGGCTTGCAAGATGAACTGCTGGAACTGCAACGCAAGTTGAGCAAGACCATCGTGTTCGTCAGCCACGACCTGGATGAAGCGCTGAAACTGGGCAGCCGTATCGCGATCATGAAAGACGGCAAGATCATCCAGTACAGCGTGCCGGAAGAAATCGTACTGAACCCGGCGGACGACTATGTGCGCACCTTCGTCGCGCATACCAACCCGCTGAACGTGCTGTGCGGACGCAGCCTGATGCGCACGCTGGACAACTGCAAGCGCGTGAACGGTTCGGTGTGTCTTGATCCGGGTGGCGACTCCTGGCTGGACCTGGCCGAAGGCAACACCATCCAGGGCGCACGCCAGAATGGCGTGGCGATGAACCTGCAAAACTGGGCGCCAGGGCAGGCCGTGGAAGGCTTGGGCCGCGTACCGACGCTGGTGGACTCGAACATCGGTATGCGCGATGCACTGCAGATTCGCTACCAGACAGGCAACAAGCTGGTGCTGCACGACAACAACAAGGTGGTGGGGATACTGGGGGACAGTGAGCTCTACCATGCCCTGCTGGGCAAGAACCTGGGTTGACTGCTAAAGGAATGCGGACAATGTGGGAGCTGGCTTGCCTGCGATAGCTATGTTGGATTCACCCTTGCTATCGCAGGCAAGCCAGCTCCCACATTCGACCGCATTCAATGCTTGCAACAGCGGCGCCAGTGAGGGCGCCGCCAGCTCAACTATCAGCTATAGACCCGGCCAAGGAGCTGCCGATGGCTTTCAAACTGATCGAGCACATCCCGGGTGATCTGTTCCTGGGTGAAGCCCATCAGGTCATACTCCTGCGGCCCGTTGTGCAGGTACACCTCGGCACGGTAGTAACGGGTGCGCTCTTCTTCAGGCAGGTCAGCCGGCGCCGCCGAGTAGCCATCCAGGCTCACTTCGTAGACAAACGGGTTACCCTCGTCCATCTCGATCCGCACGCCGATGCAGCGTTTGGATTTGCCCAGCAGGGTCTGCACTTCCAGGCCCTGATCACGCAACGCACTCGCGGCCTCTTCCAACGCCGGCGTTACGTGCTTGTCCATAAAGCGCTGCACGGTGGCCTGGCTCGGTTGCAGGTCCAGGGCGCTCAAGCGCTCGCTGAAACCACGACGCCCGCGTTCAGCCAATTGCGCCTGCTCCTGTTCGATGGCCACGTCCTGGCGCATGGCCTTGTGCAAACCGAACATAAAGAACACCAGCACCACCGAGAACGGCAGCCCCGCCAGCACCACCATGGTTTGCATGGCTTCGAAGTTACCGGCAAACAGCAGACCGATGGTCACCAGGGTGATCACCGCCGACCAGAAGATACGCAACCAGTGCGGCGCATCTTCATCCACGTTGCCGCCCTTGCAGGACAGGTTGGCCATCATCACCGCGCCGGAATCCGCCGGGGTCAGGAACAGCACAAAGCCCACGAAGATCGACACGCCGATCACCACTTTCGACGCCGGGTAATGCTCAAGCAGTTGGTAGATGGCCATGGACGGTTGTTCCAGCGCCGTCTTGCCCAACTCCACCGCCCCGTGGTTCAGCACCAGGTCCAGGGCCGAGTTGCCGAAGATCGACAGCCACGCCAGGGTAAAGCCCAGCGGAATCAGCAATACGCCAGCCACCAGTTCGCGCACGGTGCGACCACGGGAAATACGCGCGATGAACATGCCCACAAATGGCGCCCAGGAAATCCACCAGGCCCAGTAGAACAGAGTCCACAGACCCATCCAGCGTTCAGTCTTGGCACCGTCGCCTTCGTACACATACAGGTCGAAGGTTTTCAGCACGATACCGTTGAGGTAATCACCGGTGTTCTGCACCAGGCCATTGAGCAGGTGCAAGGTAGGGCCGAACAACAGCACGAAGATCAGCAAACCGCTGAACAGCACGATGTTGAGGTTGGACAGGCGGCGAATACCGTTTTCCACACCCGACACGGCGGCGATGGTCGCCACGGTGCTCATCACGATGATCACGATCAGCAAATTGGTATTGCTGTGCTCCATGCCGAACAGGTTTTCCAGCCCCGACGACACTTGCATCGAGCCGATCCCCAGGTTGGTCACCAGCCCCAGCAGGGTCACGAACATGCCGAAACCGTCTACCGCGTGGCCGGCCGCGCCCTTCACCCAACGCTCGCCCACCAGCGGGTACAGCGCCGAACGCAGTGCCAGCGGTTGGTTGTGACGGTACGCAAAGTACGCCACGGCCAGGCCGACCAGCGCATAGATCGCCCAGCCGTGCAGGCCCCAGTGCAGGAAGGTCAGTTGCAGCGCCTGGCGTGCCGCGCCATTGCTGGCGGCAGCGCCTTCGGGCGGGTTGAAGTAGTGGTCCAACGGCTCGGACGCACCGAAATACAACAGCGAGATGCCGATACCGGACGAGAACAACATGCCGGCCCAGGCGCCATAGCTGAAGTCTGGGGTATCGTCCTTCGCACCCAGCTTAAGTTTCCCATAGGACGAAAACGCCAGGCCGACCACAAACACCAGGTAGGCGGCGATGACCACCATGTAGTACCAGCCAAAGCTTTTCGACAGCCAGGCCTGTGCGACACCGAGCAGGCGCCCGGCCTCCTGCGGGGCGACGATCAGAATGGCGGTCAACAACAAAATCAGCGCGGTGGAGGTGTAGAACACCCAACCGTTGACCCGGACCTTTTCCGGTGGGGTCTTTATAAGAGAGGCAGAACTCATGGCGCAGATGCTCCAGGCAGTGCGAGAGAGAAACACAAGGCAACGGTTATCCCGGGACATCGATTTTTCGGCAGTCGACGGACGGGTGTTATAAAGACACCCCAAAATTCTTGAGCCCGCCTAAGCGGTGATCAGGCTCTGAAGTGGCCTGTTTCAAGGGTTTTTGCAGGTGTCGAAGGTTGCGGCTCGCAGGTAGGAAACATCTGTAGGCAGCGACCATTTGTCGCAGATCTTATTCTTTGTTGATTGAACGTTCAATCAAAACAAAATAGACTGGCCCTCAAGCCGACGGACGTGGATCGCCCATCGGCAGGCCTAAGGAGAGGTGCTACATGCCCAAGGTCGGTATGCAACCCATACGCCGCCAGCAGTTGATCGAAGCCACGTTGACGGCCATCGATCGGGTCGGGATGGGAGATGCCAGCATTGCGCTGATCGCTCGTCTGGCCGGCGTCTCGAACGGCATCATCAGCCACTACTTTCAGGACAAGAACGGCCTGATCGCAGCGACGATGCGCTACCTGATGAATGCGTTGATCGAGAACGTGCAAGAGCGCAGGCGTGCCTTGAAGGATGACAGCCCACGGGCGCACCTTCAGGTGATCATCGAAGGCAACTTCGACGCCAGCCAGGTCAACGGCCCGGCAATGAAAACCTGGCTGGCCTTCTGGGCCACCAGCATGCACCACCCGTCATTGCACAGGTTGCAGCGGATCAACGATCAACGTCTGTATTCCAACCTGTGCTGCCAGTTCCGCCGAGTGCTGCCGCTGCCGCACGCACGCAAAGCAGCCCGAGGCCTGGCGGCCCTGATCGACGGTTTGTGGTTGCGCGGCGCCCTGTCGGGAGACGCTTTCGACACGGAGCAGGCGCAACGGATCGCTTACGAATACATGGATTTCCAATTGGCCAAGCAGGTGAGTTAGAGCACACATAACCGCTCAACCCCTGAACGTCCGCCGCTCAGTGTTGCCACACCCCCATGGCCCACTGTTCGGCGGGTAACGCCAACCACTTATGCACTTGCGAGGACTTTATGGCCCGTTTCGACCTGCAAAAACTCTACATTGACGGCGGCTACAGCGACGCTGGCAGCGATGCCACCTTCGAAGCCATCAACCCGGCTAACGGTGAAGTTCTCGCCCAAGTGCAACGCGCCACCAAAGATGACGTTGAACGTGCCGTGGTCAGCGCTGAAAAAGGCCAGAAAATCTGGGCCGCCATGACCGCCATGGAGCGCTCGCGCATCCTGCGTCGTGCCGTGGACATCCTGCGCGAGCGCAACGATGAACTGGCTGCCCTGGAAACCCTGGACACCGGTAAAGCCTTCTCCGAAACCAAGTACGTCGACATCGTCACTGGCGCTGACGTGCTGGAATACTACGCCGGCCTGGTACCTGCCATCGAAGGCGAGCAGATCCCACTGCGCGACACCTCGTTTGTCTACACCCGCCGCGAGCCATTGGGCGTGGTTGCCGGTATTGGCGCGTGGAACTACCCGATCCAGATCGCCCTGTGGAAATCCGCACCGGCCCTGGCCGCCGGTAACGCGATGATCTTCAAGCCAAGCGAAGTCACCTCGCTGACCACTCTGAAACTGGCCGAGATCTACACCGAGGCTGGCGTTCCAGCGGGCGTGTTCAACGTACTGACCGGCAGCGGCCGTGAAGTCGGCACCTGGCTGACCGAGCACCCGCGCATCGAAAAAGTCTCCTTCACCGGCGGCACCGACACCGGCAAGAAAGTCATGGCCAGCGCGTCGAGCTCCTCGCTCAAGGACGTGACCATGGAGCTGGGCGGCAAGTCCCCGCTGATCATTTTCGACGACGCCGACCTCGACCGCGCCGCCGACACCGCCATGATGGCCAACTTCTACAGCTCCGGTCAGGTCTGCACCAACGGCACCCGCGTGTTCGTGCCCAAGCACCTGCAAGCCGCGTTCGAAGCCAAGATCGTTGAGCGTGTTGCGCGTATTCGCATCGGCAACCCGGAAGACGAAAACACCAACTTCGGCCCGCTGGTCAGCTTCGCCCACATGGAAAGCGTGCTGGGCTACATCGCCAAAGGCAAAGAGCAAGGCGCACGCCTGCTGTGCGGCGGCGACCGCCTCACCGAAGGCGACTTCGCCAAAGGCGCCTTCGTGGCTCCGACCGTGTTCACCGACTGCACCGATGACATGGTGATCGTGCGTGAAGAAATCTTCGGCCCGGTGATGAGCATCCTCACCTACGAAACCGAAGAAGAAGTGATCCGCCGCGCCAACGACACCGACTTCGGCCTGGCCGCTGGCCTGGTCACCAAGGACCTGAACCGCGCCCACCGCGTGATTCATCAACTGGAAGCCGGTATCTGCTGGATCAACGCCTGGGGCGAGTCCGACGCGAAGATGCCGGTTGGCGGCTACAAGCAGTCGGGCGTGGGCCGTGAGAACGGCATCAGCTCGCTGAACAACTTCACCCGCATCAAATCGGTACAGGTTGAATTGGGCGATTACGCCTCGGTGTTCTAACACCCGAGCCTTGTATTGCCCGTGAGGCCATCGCGGGCAAGCCCGGCTCCCACATTTGTTCTGTGTGAACCCGATCAAATGTGGGAGCTGGTTTGCCTGCGATCGAGTGCGAAGCACTCGCCAGACCTGACCACACTTCAAAGAGGGTACATTCATGTCCCAAGAATACGATTACATCATTGTGGGTGCCGGCTCTGCCGGTAACACCCTGGCGACCCGTCTGACCGAAGACGAAGGCGTCACCGTTTTGCTGCTGGAAGCCGGTGGCCCCGACTACCGCCTCGACTTCCGCACCCAGATGCCAGCCGCCCTGGCCTTCCCGCTGCAAGGCCGCCGCTACAACTGGGCTTACGAAACCGATCCAGAGCCACACATGGACGGCCGCCGGATGGAATGCGGGCGCGGCAAGGGCCTGGGTGGCTCTTCCCTGATCAACGGCATGTGCTACATCCGCGGCAACGCCATGGACTATGACAATTGGTCGAAGCTGCCGGGCCTGGAAGACTGGACCTACCTGGACTGCCTGCCGTATTTCCGCAAAGCCGAAACCCGCGACATCGGCCCCAACGATTGGCACGGTGGCGACGGCCCGGTCAGCGTGACCACGCCGAAAGCGGGCAACAACCCGCTGTTCCACGCCATGGTTGAAGCCGGCGTACAGGCCGGTTACCCACGTACCGAAGACTTGAACGGCTACCAGCAAGAAGGCTTCGGCCCGATGGACCGTACCGTTACGCCGAACGGCCGTCGCGCCAGCACCGCACGCGGTTACCTGGACACGGCTAAAAAGCGTTCGACCCTGACCATCGTCACCCATGCCCTCACCGACAAAGTGTTGTTCGAAGGCAAGCGTGCGGTCGGTGTGCGTTACCTGATCGGCGCCGCCGAAGAGCGTGTTGAAGCCCGTGCGCGCAAAGAAGTGCTGGTGTGCAGCGGCGCAATCGCTTCGCCGCAACTGCTGCAACGCTCCGGTGTCGGCCCGGCCAAACTGCTGGAAAGCCTCGATATCCCGGTGGTCCACGACCTGCCGGGCGTGGGTGAAAACCTGCAGGACCACCTTGAGCTGTACCTGCAATACGCGTGCACCCAGCCAGTGTCGCTGTACCCGTCGCTGCTCTGGTACAACCAGCCGGCAATTGGTGCCGAATGGCTGTTCAACGGCACCGGCATCGGCGCCAGCAACCAGTTCGAAGCGGGCGGTTTCATTCGTACCCGCGAAGAGTTCGAGTGGCCGAACATCCAGTACCACTTCCTGCCGGTGGCGATTAACTACAACGGCAGCAACGGTGTGAAAGAGCACGGTTTCCAGGCGCACATGGGCTCCATGCGTTCGCCAAGCCGTGGCCGTATCCAGCTGAAGTCGAAGAACCCACGGGACTACCCGAGCATCCTCTTCAACTACATGGCCACCGAGCAGGACTGGCAGGAGTTCCGCGACGGCATCCGCCTGACCCGTGAAATCATGCAGCAGCCGGCACTGGACCCGTACCGTGGCCGCGAAATCAGCCCGGGTATCGAAGTGCAAACCGATGAGCAGTTGGACAAGTTCATCCGCGAGCACGCCGAGACCGCGTTCCACCCGTCCTGCTCGTGCAAGATGGGCACCGACGAGATGGCCGTAGTCGATGGCGAAGGCCGCGTACATGGTATGCAGGGCTTGCGGGTGGTCGATGCCTCGATCATGCCGATCATCACCACCGGCAACCTGAACGCGCCAACGATCATGATCGCCGAGAAAATCGCCGACAAGATCCGTGGCCGCCAGCCACTGCCGCGCAGCACTGCGGATTACTACGTGGCAGGCGATGCGCCGGTGCGTGGCAAGCCGTTGCGTGAAGTAGGGCCATTGGCGCAGTAACCGAAACACCCCAGTGATTGATCGTTCCCACGCTCCGCGTGGGAACGCATCCTGTGATGCTCTGCGTCACGCCCTTCAAGAGCGGACGCAGAGCGTCCAGGGTGGCATTCCCACGCAGAGCGTGGGAACGATCACACAACAAAACCTCCCTTGATCAGCTCCTCGCCCAGGCCTACTCTGTTTGCCTGCCCGCGCCGAGCCGCCCACAAGGAAGGCCCTATGTTCGAACACCACGCCACGCTCAAGAAACACTTCGGTGCCCTGCGCACCACCGCCGAATTTTTCTCCCTGCGCTACGTGCGCGAATCCGGCCAGTACCTGTCGGTACGCAAGAACATCGCCGAGCCGCCTCACCTGGGCCATGATGAAGGCGCCATGCTCACCGTGCGTCTCAACGGCGTGGAAGCCTACGCCGCGACCAACGATATTTCCCTTGCCGGTCTGCAGGCCGCCCTTGAGCGCGCTGAACAACAAGCCCGGCTTATCAAGCCCCACGCCCTGCTCGACCTGCACCAGCAACCGGTGTCCAGCGACGTCGCCGACTACCTGTCGCCCGACCTCGACCAGCCCTTCCCGTCCCTGAGCGACTGCTACCAATTGCTCGGCGATGAGTCCGCCGCCGTGCCCGAGGATGAGCGCCTGGCGAGCTGGGAAGTCAGCCTGGGGACCACGCGGGTTGAACAGATCTACCTCAACAGCGCCGGCGCCCAATTGCGTCAGGCCCAGCGCTTTGTCTTTCCGGGCCTGAGTGTGACCGCCTTCGACGGCAACGACAGCCAGACCCGTACCCTGGGCGGTACCAACTTCGGCCAGCAAGGCAGTGCCGGGGTGATCCAGCATTTTGGCCTGGTGGGCGCCGCCCGCAAGGTGGCCGACGAAGCCCTGCAATTGCTGCTCGCACCGAATACGCCCCACGGCCCGCGTGACCTGCTGCTGATGCCCGACCAGATGATCCTGCAGATCCACGAGTCCATCGGCCATCCGCTGGAGCTGGATCGCATCCTCGGTGACGAGCGCAATTACGCCGGCACCAGTTTTGTGAAAGCCAGCGATTTCGGCCACCTGCAATATGGCTCGCCGCTGCTCAACGTCACCTTCGACCCGGACATCCCCGAACAGCTTGCCAGCTACGCTCATGACGACGACGGCACGCCTGCCAGCAAGCAATTTCTGATTCGCGAGGGCCTGCTGCTCAAGCCCTTGGGCGGGGCCTTATCGCAATTTCGCGCCAACCTGCCAGGCGTCGCCAACAGCCGCGCTTGCGGCTGGAACCGTGCACCCATCGACCGCATGGCCAACCTGAATATCGAGCCTGGGGATAAAAGCCTCGCGCAACTGGTGGGCGGCATTGAGAGCGGCATCCTGATGTCGACCAACCGTTCGTGGTCCATCGACGATGCGCGCAACAAGTTCCAGTTCGGCTGCGAGTGGGGCCAGTTGATCGAAAACGGCGAGCTCAAGGGCGTGGTGAAGAACCCCAACTACCGGGCGATTTCCGCGCAGTTCTGGCGCAAGCTCAGCGCGGTGGGCGACGCCAGCACCTTCAAGGTCTTGGGCACGCCGAACTGCGGCAAGGGCGAACCCAACCAGGTGATCCGTGTCGGCCATGCGTCGCCGGCCTGTGTATTCAGCAATGTGGATGTATTTGGGGGGGATGCCTGATGAACCATTTCAAGGCACTGGTGGACTGGCTCAAGCAGGCGGTCACCGATCAAGAACACTTTCAACTCGGCTACGCGGATGAGGCGTCCGAGTTCGTGCGCTTCAACCACGCGCAGGTACGCCAGGCCGGGCAGGTACAGCAGGCCAGCCTGAACCTCAAACTGATCAACGATGGGCGCCACGCCGACCTGGGCATCACCCTGTCGGGCGAGGCGCAGCTGGATCGCCAGCGCCTCGCCGATGGCCTGCAACAACTGCGCGAAACCTTGCCGCTGTTGCCGCCTGACCCGTACCTGCTGCTGAACCCCGACGCCTGGCACAACCATAACGAACAGCTGCGCCCGCTGCCGGAACTGGCACAAGTGCTGGACGATATCAGCCGGGCCGCCGATGGCGTGGACCTGGTTGGCTTCTACGCCGCCGGCCCGATCAGCCGCGGCTTCGCCAGCTCATCGGGGGCGTTCGGCTGGCACCGGGCTAACAGCTTCAATTTCGACTTCAGCCTGTTCCACGCCAATGGCGAAGCGGTAAAAGCCAGCTACGCCGGGCACACCTGGAACAGCGCCGAATTCGCCGCCCGTTTCCAACAGGCCCGTGAGCAACTGGCGTTTCTCGGTCGCCCGCTACACACCCTGGCACCCGGCCAATACCGCGCCTACCTTGCGCCGGCAGCGCTGGAAGAAATCATCAGCATCATCACCTGGGGTGGTTTTTCGGCCCAGGCCATCGCGAGCAAAGGCAGTTCGTTGCAACGCCTGTACGCGGGTGATCAGTCACTGAGCCCGCTGGTGACGGTGGATGAGCAGATCAGCGGCTCCCTGAGCCAGGCGTTTTCCACTGAAGGCTACCCGCGCAAGGATGTCACCCTGATCAACGCAGGCAAGGCCGAGGGCCAGTTGATCAACTCTCGCAGCGCCGCCGAATACGGTTTGAGCACCAACGGCGCCAGCAGCGACGAGTCGCCCAGCGCCTTGCAAATGGCCGCAGGCAACCTGGCCCAGGCCGATATTCTCAAGCAGTTGGGCACAGGGCTGTATATCAGCAACCTCTGGTACCTGAACTACTCCGACCTGCCGGCAGCGCGCCTGACTGGCATGACGCGCTTCGCGACCTTCTGGGTGGAGAATGGCGAAATCAAGGCACCGGTCAGCACCATGCGCTTTGATGACAGTGTTTACAGCCTGCTTGGCTCACAGCTTGAAGCGTTGACCACTGATCGAGAACTGCTGCTGTCGCCCAGTACCTACAGCCAGCGTAATACTGCCTCCAATCTATTGCCGGGAGCCTTGATCAAGCGTTTGACCCTGACCTTATAAATCTTGCCACCCGCCCACGTGCCTGCACGTGATGCATGACCTTGCCTGGACTGGGCAAGCTGGAGTCTTGAGATGAACCATGGAAGTTTCGTCATAGAAAAACTGTTCAAGCAATACAACGTTCACGTGGAGCAACTGGGTAACGACCCACATAGAAAAACCGTACTGATGGTCAATGGCGCGTTATCCACCACGCGCTCCTTTGCCCGTACCAGCAAATGCCTGGCCGAGCACTTCAATGTGCTGCTGTTCGACTTGCCCTTCTCTGGCTTGTCACGCGAGCACAACACCGAACTCGACCTGGTCACCAAGGACGACGAGGTGCAAATCCTGCGTGCCTTGGTGGATCGCTTTGAGGTCAACCATCTAGTCTCGGCCTCCTGGGGCGGCATCTCCACGCTGTTGACCCTGGCGCATAACCCGCCCTCCATCGAAAGCTCGGTGGTGATGGCGCTGGCGCCCAACCTCAACCAGGCGATGCTGGAGTATGTCGAGCGTGTGCGTGTGCTGATCGAGGCCGATGACAAGTCGGCGGTCGGCCATCTGCTCAACGAAACGGTTGGCAAATACCTGTCGCCGCGCCTCAAGCGCAACAACCATCGGCACCTGTCGACCATGGCCACCACCGAGTACCGCCAGGCGCGCTTTCATATCCATCAAGTGTTGGCCTTGGGTGATGGCAATTACCTGCCGGCGCTCAAGCAGATTGAAACACCGGTGCACTTTCTCAACGGCGCACTGGACGAATACACGCCGGCTGACGAGGCCCAGCTGTTCAAACACTACGTAGGCCGCAGCAGCTTTGCGGTGGCCGAACACACCGGCCATCTGCTCGACCTGGAGTCCCGCGAATCCGCGCTGGCAGTGCATCGGGCGTTGCTGGATTTCCTGGTGGGCGAACATGTGACATTGTCAGCTATAGACGAACCGCCAGTGGGAAAAGGCGCGACGGATGGCGCATAATCGCCGACACATAGCCTGCTAATTAAAAGGGATCCCATGCCGAATCGTGCCCCTCTCGATGCCAAGACTGCCCGCTGGCTCCCCTGGGTGGTAGCGATTGCCTTCTTCATGCAGTCGCTGGACGGGACGATTCTCAACACCGCGCTACCGGCCATGGCGCAGGACCTCGCGGAAAACCCGCTGCGCATGCAAGGGGTGGTGATCGCCTACATGCTCACCGTTGCCTTGCTGATTCCGGCGTCGGGCTGGATCGCTGACCGCTTTGGCACCAAGAAGATTTTCTTTGGCGCGATCATGCTGTTCAGCATCGGGTCGCTGCTGTGTGCGCTGTCCAGTAGCTTGAGCATGCTGGTGGGCGCACGGGTGATCCAGGGCCTGGGCGGTGCGCTGATGCTGCCGGTCGGGCGGCTGGTGGTACTGCGCGCTTATCCGCGCTCCGAGCTGGTGCGGATCATGGGCTTCATCACCATTCCCGGCCTGCTCGGCCCCTTGCTTGGCCCGACCATGGGCGGCTGGATGGTGCAATACCTGACCTGGCACTGGATCTTCCTGATCAACCTGCCGGTGGGCATGATCGGCTGCTACGCCGTGTGGAAATTCATCCCCGACCTGCGCGGCAGCGAGCGCACGCGCTTCGACGGCCTGGGCTTTCTGCTGTTCGGCGCGGCGATGGTGTTGATCACCATCGCCATGGAAGGCCTGGGCGAACTGCACCTGCCGCATCTGCGCGTGATATTGCTGCTGTTCGGCGGGTTCGCCTGCCTGGCGGCGTACTGGCTGCGCGCCGGGCATATCGATAACCCGCTGTTCTCGCCGGTGCTGTTCAAGACGCGCACCTTTGCCGTGGGGATCCTGGGCAATCTGTTTGCGCGCCTGGGCAGCGGCGCACTGCCCTTCCTGGTGCCGCTGCTGTTGCAAGTGGCGCTGGGCTATTCGCCGTCGGAAGCCGGGATGAGCATGTTGCCGCTGGCGGCGGCGGCGATGTTCGCCAAGTCCATCGCACGCCCGCTTATCGAGCGCCTCGGCTACCGCATCGTCCTGACCGGCAACACCCTGGCCCTGGGCCTGATGCTGGCGAGCATGGGCCTGGTCAGCGAACAAACGCCCTACCCGCTGCTGTTGGCCATGCTGGCGGTACTGGGGGCCATCAACTCCCTGCAATTTACCGCGATGAACACCGTCACCCTGATCGACCTCGACGACGCCCAGGCCAGCAGCGGCAACAGCTTGCTGTCGGTGGTGGCGCAGTTGTCCCTCAGCCTCGGCGTGGCCTGTGCCGGCGCGTTGCTTGGCGGGTTTACTGCCGAGGCCGGCAATGACGGTGTGGAAAGTGTCCTCGGCGCGTTCCAGCTGACCTTCCTCACCGTGGGCATCATGGCGATGCTGGCGGCGGCGATCTTCCTGCAACTGTCGCCTAAAGACGGCAAACGGGTGGTCAGCCGCGAGCACGATATCGAGCACTAACGGGCGTCTCGTCGAGAACTTGCGAGGAAAATCCCACGAGACTGGTACACTGCGCGACATTTTGTTTTGCAGAGCCAGTCCCGTGACTACCATCGCCACCGCTTTTAATACTTTGCCCCTGTCCGCCGCCATGCTGGCTAACCTCGACTCGCTGGGTTACGTCGAGATGACGCAGATCCAGGCGCAAAGCTTGCCGGTGATCCTCAAAGGGCTGGACCTGATTGCCCAGGCCAAGACCGGCAGCGGCAAGACCGCCGCCTTCGGCATCGGCCTGCTGAACCCGATCAACCCGCGCTACTTCGGTTGCCAGGCGCTGGTGATGTGCCCGACCCGTGAGCTGGCCGACCAGGTCGCCAAAGAAATCCGCCGCCTGGCCCGTGCCGAAGACAACATAAAGGTACTGACCCTGTGCGGCGGCGTGTCCCTCGGCCCGCAGATCGCCTCCCTGGAGCATGGCGCCCACGTTATCGTCGGCACCCCGGGACGCATCCAGCAGCACCTGCGTAAAGGTTCTCTGGTGCTGGACGGCTTGAACACCCTGATTCTCGACGAAGCCGACCGCATGCTCGACATGGGCTTCTACGACGCCATCGAAGACATCATCAGCAAGACCCCACCGCGCCGCCAGACCCTGCTGTTCTCGGCCACCTACCCGGTGAGCATCAAGCAACTGGCCTCCAAGTTCATGCGTGCGCCTCAGCAAGTGAAAGCCGAAGCGTTCCACTCCGACGACCAGATCGAACAACGCTTCTACGAGATCTCCCCGGAAGAGCGCATGGACGCCGTGACCAAGGTGCTGGCGCACTTCCGCCCGGCCTCCTGCGTGGCGTTCTGCTTTACCAAGCAGCAAGTGCAGGAAACCGTCGACCACCTGACGTCCAAGGGCATTTCCGCTGTTGGCCTGCATGGTGACCTGGAACAGCGCGACCGTGACCAGGTATTGGCGATGTTCGCCAACCGCAGCACCTCGGTGCTGGTGGCCACCGACGTCGCCGCTCGAGGCCTGGACATCGACGCCCTGGACATGGTGATCAACGTCGAACTGGCCCGCGACTCGGAAATTCACATCCACCGTGTAGGCCGTACCGGCCGTGCCGGTGAGACCGGCATCGCCATCAGCCTGGTGGCGCCGTCCGAAGCCCACCGCGCCCAGGCCATCGAGCAACTGCAGAAGTCGCCGCTGAACTGGGACCAACTGGACAACCTCAAGCCGCAAAGCGGTGGCCCGCTGTTGCCGCAGATGAGCACCCTGTGCATCGCTGCCGGGCGTAAGGACAAGGTTCGCCCAGGCGACATCCTCGGCGCATTGACCGGTGAAGCCGGCATTCCGGGTGCCCAGGTCGGCAAGATCGCTATCTTTGATTTCCAGGCCTTCGTGGCCGTGGAACGCGGCATCGCCAAGCAAGCGTTGCAGCGTTTGAATGACGGCAAGATCAAAGGCCGTTCGTTGCGCGTGCGCATTTTGTAATAACACCGAGTTCCCATTACAGGAACCGAATGAATGTGGGAGCTGGCTTGCCTGCGATAGCGACGGTGAATCCACTACCGCTATCGCAGGCAAGCCAGCTCCCACAGGGTTGATGGCATTTCAAATCAATAGTTTTGTGAGGACATGGCTGTGCGCTCGACCGAAGTTGTGATCATTGGCGCCGGCGCCGCAGGCTTGATGTGCGCGCTGACCGCCGCCGGGCGTGGGCGCAAGGTGATGTTGATCGACCACGCCAACAAGGCCGGCAAGAAAATCCTGATGTCCGGTGGCGGCCGCTGCAACTTCACCAACATGTACACCGAGCCGGCCAACTTCCTCTCGCACAACGCGCACTTCTGCAAATCGGCCCTGGCCCGTTATACACAGTGGGATTTTATCGGGCTGGTGGCCAAGCACGGCGTGCCGTACCACGAGAAGAAACTCGGCCAGCTGTTCTGCGACAACAAGTCCAGCGACATCCTCGGCATGCTGCTCGACGAGTGCATCCAGACCGGCGTGAGCCTGCACCTGGACACCTCCATCGAGGCAATCGCCAAGCTCGAAAGCGGCTATCAACTGCAAACCACCCTGGGTGAACTGCGCTGTGAATCCCTGGTGATCGCCACGGGCGGTTTGTCGATCCCGACGCTGGGCGCCACCGGTTTCGGTTACCAAGTGGCCAGGCAATTCGGCCATGAACTGCTGCCGACCCGCGCCGGGCTCGTACCGTTCACCATCACCGACCAGCTCAAGGAGTTGTGCGGCGAGCTGTCCGGCACCTCGGTCGACTGCCTGGTGAGCTGCAACGGCCAGAGTCTTCGCGAGAATATCCTGTTCACCCATCGAGGCCTGAGCGGGCCGGCGATTTTGCAGATTTCCTCGTATTGGCACTCCGGCGACACGGTAGAAATCAACCTGCTGCCCGACCACGACGCCCATGCCTGGCTGCAACAGCAACAGGCCGAACACCCCAACAGCGAATTGAAAACCCTGTTGGGTGAGATCTTCACCAAGAAGATGGCCAACCTGCTGGCCCAAAGCTGGTTCGAATCCAAGCCTATGAAGCAGTACACCCACGCTGAAATGGCCGATATCGCGCAAAAGCTGGGGAGCTGGCAACTGGTACCGGCCGGCACCGAGGGTTATCGCACCGCCGAGGTAACATTGGGCGGGGTGGATACGCGGGAAGTGTCCTCCAAGACCATGGAATCGCTGAAAAGCCCCGGCCTGTACTTTATCGGCGAAGTGCTGGATGTGACCGGCCACCTGGGCGGGTTCAACTTCCAGTGGGCCTGGGCCTCGGGCTACGCGGCCGCGCAATACGCCTGATGTGCACCTTGAGATGCAATCCCCTGTGGGAGCTGGCTTGCCTGCGATAGCGGCAGTGAATCCCACATCGTTATCGCAGGCAAGCCAGCTCCCACATTGGTTTTGCAGTGATACTGAAAATTTTGCTGTCCGATGTGATCGCCACGCTTGCCGTGGCGTCATTACTGGCTCAATTTAGCGACAACGTCCCGGAAGACTCCAGACTTCATGTCATCGACCTCGTTCAAGCAGTCCATGCGGCGCCTGTGGGCGCTGGATAAATTCAGCTACAGCGTACGGGTGTTCATCGCCCTCACCGGCAGCATGGCATTGTGTTGGTACCAGGATGAAATGACGCTGCTGATCCCGCTGTTCCTGGGGATTATCGCCAGCGCCCTGGCCGAGACCGATGACAGCTGGCAAGGCCGTCTCAACGCGCTGGCGGTGACACTGGTGTGTTTCAGCATCGCCGCGCTGTCGGTGGAGCTGCTGTTCCCTTACCCCTGGATATTTGCCATCGCCCTGGCCGTGGCCAGTTTCGGCCTGACCATGCTCGGCGCACTGGGCGAACGCTATGGCGCGATTGCCTCGGCCACCTTGATTCTGTCGGTCTACACCATGATCGGCGTGGACCAGCGCGGCGGCGCCGTCACGGATTTCTGGCATGAGCCGCTGCTGCTGGTCGCCGGTGCCGCCTGGTACGGCGTGCTGTCCGTGCTGTGGCAGGCGCTGTTTTCAAACCAGCCGGTGCAGCAGAGCCTGGCGCGGTTGTTCCGCGAGCTGGGGCGTTACCTCAAGCTCAAGTCATCGTTGTTCGAACCGATCCGGCAGCTGGATGTGGAAGCGCGACGCCTGGAATTGGCCCAGCAAAACGGCCGGGTAGTGGCTGCGCTGAATGCCGCGAAGGAAATCATCCTGCACCGCGTCGGCAATGGCCGGCCGGGCTCGAAGGTCAGCCGCTACCTGAAACTGTACTTCCTGGCCCAGGACATCCACGAGCGCGCCAGTTCCTCCCACTACCCCTACAACGCCCTCACTGAAGCCTTCTTCCATAGCGATGTGCTGTTTCGCTGCCAGCGCTTGCTGCGCCAGCAAGGCAAGGCCTGCCAGACCCTGGCTGAGTCGATCCAACTGCGCCAACCGTTCATCTATGACGACAGCTTTGCCCAAGCCCTGGGCGACCTCAACGCGTCCCTGGAGCACCTGCGCATCCAGAGCAACCCGGCCTGGCGTGGCCTGCTGCGCTCCTTGCGCGCCCTGGCGGCCAACCTGTCCACCCTCGACCGCCTGCTGGGCGACGCCAGCAACCCCGATGCCCTGGCGGACGCCACCGACAGTAACCTGCTGGACCGCGCCCCGCGCAACCTCAAGGAAATGTGGACGCGCCTGCGCACCCAACTGACGCCCACCTCGCTGCTGTTTCGCCACGCCCTGCGCCTGTCCCTGGCGTTGACCGTCGGCTACGCCACCCTGCACGCCATTCACGCGTCTCAGGGTTACTGGATCATCCTCACCACCCTGTTCGTGTGCCAACCGAGCTACGGCGCCACCCGGCGCAAGCTCGGCCAGCGGATCATCGGCACCGCCATCGGCCTCACCGTGGCCTGGGCGCTGTTTGATCTGTTCCCCAACCCGGTGGTGCAGTCGATGTTCGCTATCGCCGCGGGCCTGGTGTTCTTTATCAACCGCACCACCCGCTACACACTGGCGACGGCGGCGATCACCCTGATGGTGCTGTTCTGCTTCAACCAGGTGGGCGATGGCTACGGGCTGTTCCTGCCGCGCCTGTTCGATACCTTGCTCGGCAGCCTGATCGCGGGCCTGGCGGTGTTCCTGTTCCTGCCGGACTGGCAAGGCCGACGCTTGAACAAAGTGCTGGCCAATACCCTGACCTGCAACAGCATCTACCTGCGCCAGATCATGCAGCAATACGCCGCCGGCAAGAGTGACGACTTGGCTTACCGCCTGGCCCGCCGCAACGCCCACAACGCCGATGCCGCGTTGTCTACCACCCTGGCGAATATGCTGATGGAGCCGGGGCACTTCCGTAAGGAAGCCGACGTGGGCTTCCGCTTCCTGGTGCTGTCTCACACCTTGCTCAGCTACTTATCCGGATTGGGTGCACACCGCGATACTCAGCTACCGACCGACGTACGCGAGCACTTGATCGAAGGCGCGGGCAACAGCCTGGCGGCGAGCATCGATGAGATCGCCACCGGCCTGGCCAATAAACAGCCGATTGCGATCCAGAGTGATGCCGAGGAAGGGTTGGCGGCCGAGCTGGAGCAAATGCCCGATGAGATCGATGAGGCGCAGCGGTTGGTGCAGACGCAGTTGGCGTTGATTTGCCGGCAGTTGGGGCCGTTGCGTACGTTGGCGGCGCATCTGATCAAGGAGACCGGCGCGGCTTAGACCGCTATCGCAGGCAAGCACGCTACATCCCATGCGCCTTCATCAAGCGCGCATAACTGCCATCAGCCTTCATCCTGGCAATCTCCCGATCAAAGCTGGCAACGATTTGCGCATGCTCGGGGTTCTTCAAACTGACCAGAATATGCAGGCTGTTCTCGCTCAACGGCTTGCCCACAAACGCCACGGCATTGCGCACCCGCGGCGACTCCCGAGCCAGGTAATAGCGCGCTACGTATTCGTCTTCCAGCGTCAACCGCACACGCCGCGCCGCGAGCATGCGCACCGCCATGGCGAAGTTGTGCACCGGTACTTTCTGTAGCTGGGTGTCTTGATCGAACGCAGCCGAGTAAGCGTAACCGCGTACCACGGCGATGGTCTCGTCGTGCAGTCGGGCCAGGTTCTGATAAACGATGTCATCGTCGCTGCGCTTGAGAAAGCGCACACGGTTAAGCAGGTACTCAGCAGAAAATTGGCCAAACTGCGTGCGGGCCTCGTCGTACCAGGCGTTGATCAGCACATCGTAACGCCCATCGCCCACGCCCTTGAGCGCACGAGCCCAAGGCACCTGTTCAAAATCACTCGCGTACCCCGCACGGGCCAGGGCCGTGCTGACGATATCCGTGGCCAAGCCGCCATTGATCAAGGTGGCATCGGTGAATGGCGGCCAGCCATCCGCCACCAGACGCAGACGCTGTGCCAGCACTGGTTGGGCCAGTAGCAGCACTGCGATCAAAGCAACGGCACGAGTCAATCGCGGCATGCTCAAAGTCCTTGGCGGGCAGGCGGTGGCCTGATAACAGTAGCTCATCAATAAGCTTGCATTGCAGATTACACAAAGAAGCCAACGGCGCACGCACTGAATGATGGCAAATTGACGCCATTCACACATTTGTCAATTTTAGACAGCGGCGCCCGTCACGCTTACTATCCAGGCACGTCTTTATAAGAGCACACATCATGACGGTTGATTGGGTTTGCAAACATCACGACGACTTGGGCAAGGACCAGCTGTATGCCGTCCTGCGCTTGCGCAGCGAGGTATTCGTCGTCGAGCAGAAATGCGCGTATCAGGACATCGACGGGCAGGACCTGGCGGGGGACACCCACCACCTGATGGCCTGGAATGATAACGAGCTGGTGGCTTACCTGCGGCTGCTGGACCCGGAGACCCAGGGCGGCGATGTGGTGATTGGCCGCGTCATCGTTTCGCCAGCGGCACGGGGCACCGGGCTGGGGCATCAAATGCTGGAAGAGGCGCTTGAGCGTATTGAGGATATCTGGCCGCAAACGCCGATTTTTCTCTCGGCCCAGGCGCACTTGCAGGGGTATTACGGGCGGTATGGGTTTGTGGTGGCGGGTGAGGAATACCTGGAAGATGATATTCCACATATTGGTATGCGGCGCCTCTGAGCGCGCCATCGCAGGCAAGCCAGCTCCCACATTGGAACGCATTCAACTGTGGGAGCCGGGCTTGCCCGCGATAGCGTCAGTCCTGCCAAAGCCGACCTTCAGGGATAACCCAACACCTGCTTGATCGACGCCAGATTAGCCTCGATCCACCCCCGATCAATCGCCCCCCAATCCCGAATCCGATAGCGCCCGGCATGGTGACGCGCACCGTCCTCCTGCTCGAACTCACACACAATATCCAGGTCGGCCAACGCCGCAATGGTGTCCTGGGCGGTACGCCGAGGCATGCCGGTGGCCTCGGTCAGCGCCGGGACGCTGCTGGCCAGTTGGCTGTCGATCAAGTACGCCACGTACAGGCGGCGGTAGAAGCTGCTTTTGGTCTTGCTCACATCCATGGTCAGTCGCCTTGGGGTTAGGGCTTGCCCTGCAAATCGCGCCAGGTGAGGTACACACGCAGGTCAAATTCCACCTGATGGTAGCCCGGCATCATGTATTGACAGAGTTTATAGAACGCCTTGTTGTGGTCCGACTCCTTGAAGTGCGCCAACTCGTGTACCACGATCATGCGCAGAAACTCCGGAGCCGCCTCCTTGAACAGCGAAGCGATGCGAATCTCTTTCTTGGATTTGAGATTACCGCCCTGCACCCGGGAAATCGTTGTGTGCAAACCCAAGGCACGATGGGTCAGGTCCAGGCGGTTGTCGAACAGCACCTTGTCGATAGACGGCGCGTTACGCAGGTGCTCCTGCTTCAAGGCCAGGGCATAGGCGTACAGGGCCTTGTCGCTCTGCACCCCATGGCGTTCGGGGTAGCGCTGTTCCAGGTAAGCCCCCAACTGGTCCTTGGCGATCAGTTGGCGCACTTGCTCCTGGAGCGCGGCGGGATAGGCCTGGAGGTATTTCAACGCGGTCATGGGCTCTGCAACGCAATTGGGACGGGCGCCAGTGTAGCGAATTCAAAGCGCGCGAGGGTAAGACCAGCCGGCAACGTCTTCGGCCATCAACGGCAGCGCCGCCCACGGCCCCTGGATATACGCGCAGCCATTGGCCTTTAGCCACTGTGTTTGCTCAAGGGTCTCCACGCCTTCGGCGATCACCAGCACACCAAAATGCTCACACAGTTGGATGATGCTGCGCGCCATCGCCCCATCCCGCGCCGAGCCAGGCAGGCGCGCCACTAATTGAGGGTCAAGCTTGAGGGTATCGAATGCCAGGTCGCGCAAATGGGCCAGGGAGCACTGGCCGCAGCCAAAGTCGTCCAGGGCAATCCGCACCCCGATCCGGCGTAGTAACTGGAGTTGCTTGGTAGACTCGGCAAGATTACTCATCAAGCAGTCCTCGCCGATTTCCACCTCCAGTTGCCGCCCCTCTAACCCATGCCGTTCCAGCATCTGCTGCAGTTGGTTGGCCAGGTTGGGCATGTTGAACTGGCTGCTGCTCAGGCTCACGCTCAACACCAGTTCGGGGTCGAAGGTGGCTTGCCAGGCCTGGCGCTGGGCAGCGACTTGCTGGTAGATCCAGGCACTCAACTGGTTGATCAACCGCGCCTCTTCCAGCAGCGGCAAGAACAGGCCCGGCGGCACATCGCCGACGCTGGGATGCTGCCAACGCAACAGCGCTTCGACGCCGCGCAAACGCCCGTCTTCCAGGCAAACCTGAGGCTGGTACACCAAGGTGAAGTCCTTGTTGGCAATGGCGGTACGCACACTGTCTTCCAGCATCAACCGCGAGCGGGCGCGGCCGTTCATTTCCTGGTCGTAGTAACGATACTGCTGACGGCCGGCGCGCTTGGCTTCGTACATGGCAATATCCGCCGCCCGCAGCAGGCCGCTCAAGTCCGAGCCGCAATCCGGGAAGGTCGCGATGCCGATACTGACCCCAAGCATCACCTCCAGCCCATCGACCTGCTGGCACACAGAAACCCGCTCGATGAGCTTTTCCGCGATCTTCGCCGCCTGTTCGGGAAACTCCAGCTCCAGCAACGCGGTGAATTCATCCCCGCCCATGCGCCCCAGAATGTCGTAGGAACGCAGGCACGCCTGCATTTGCTCCGAAACCCAACGCAGCACGCGATCCCCGGCGTCATGGCCCAACGTATCGTTGACCCGCTTGAAGCCATCCAGGTCCAGGTACAGCAATACCAGCGCCTGCTCGCTACGTTCGCTGCGCAGCAATGTATTCTCCATCGCCTGATGGAAACCGCGCCGGTTCAGCAGCCCGGTCAACGGGTCGGTCACGGCCTGGAACTCCAGTTGCTGGTGCAGATGCCGTACTTCGGACATGTCCAGCACCGTCACCACCATCGCCTTCTGCTCCCCAGGCAAGGGCGCGCAGGACAACGCTACCGGCACCTGCTGGCCCCGACCGGTGCGCAAAATGGCGTCGTGTTGGCGCCACGTCTCGCCCCGGCGATACGCCTCGTACATGGGGAAGCCCAACCAGGCTGGCACATGGGGCTTTTGCAGGAAACTGAGGAAACTCTCGCCCTGCAACTCAGCCATCGTCGCATTCAACAGCCGGGAAATGGCCGGATTGGCGTACTCGATCACACTGTTTTCGCTCACCACTAAAATGCCCTCGGCGGCGTTATCCAGCACCGAGGCATTAAAAGCGCGGGCCAACTCCAGGTCATGGCTCAGGCGCTGCAAGGCACGGCGATTGCGCTGGTGCTCGAGCAACGCCTGCACCTTGGGCTTGAGGATGTGCGGGTCAAAGGGCTTGAACAGATAGTCGATCGCCCCACTGGCGTAGCCTTCAAGCACCGCGTCGGGCGAATGGGCGGTGGCGGTCAGAAAGATAATCGGCGTCATGCGCGTGCGCTGGCTGCCCCGCATCAGGCGCGCGACCTCAAAGCCGTCCATGCCCGGCATGCGCACGTCCAGCAGCACCAAGTCGACGTCATGGGCCAGCAGTAACTCCAAGGCTTCCAGGCCAGACGCAGCAGTGATCACCCGCCAGTCGTCACGCTGCAACAGCGCACGCATGCTGACGAGGTTTTCCGGGTAGTCATCGACCACCAACAGAACCGAAATTGCATCGTCGTGTTGCGGAGCGCCATCCATGCTACGTCTCTTCCTTAGGGAGCTGCACCGGTCACTTTTGCTACCAAGGCCGGATAAACACTGAGGGCTCACTCTAGCCGCGCGGCCAAAAAAGCAGAAGTGACGTGGGTGCCCTCATTGTGCCAAAGACCAGGAAGCCGACTAACGGTAAGGCCCTGTAGCCCGCGGTTCACGGGCAACATGGCTTTTTGGCATTCCTCTGACGCCAATAAATTGCCAGCAATTGTTTAACAATCTCACCCGCACCGCCTATAAAGAACCTGGAAGGCCCTTTGGGCCAATGCCTACACCCTCTGTAAAAAGGCCAACACCATGATCGACCTTTCCACCTGGAACCTGAGCATCCCGGTCGGCTCCCCACCCACGACCATTGAAACGCCAAGGCTGATGAGCGGCTTCAACGATCAATACTTCCAGGCCGAAGGCAGCGATGTGCAGTTCTGGACGCCTGTGACGGGCTCGCGCACCGAAAACGCCATCTACCCACGCAGCGAATTGCGTGAAACCTACGCCGACGGCCGCCTGCGTAACTGGACCTACCCCGAAGCCGACAACTTCCTGCGCGCAACCCTCACCGTCAACCAGGTGCCCTCCTCCGGCAAGATCGTGATCGGCCAGATCCACGCCTACGACAGCCAGAAACCGTTGATCAAGCTGGAGTACCAATTCAAGGAGAAAACCCAGACCGGCAACATCGTCGCCAAAGTGCGCATGCGCCCGGACGAAGCCGAAAGCCAGGTGATCATCGTCGCCTCCAATGTGCCACTGCAGAAGAGCTTCACCTACGTGATCAACCTCAACAAAGCCGGGCTGCTGAGCGTGTATGCCGCCGACAGTGAGTGGAATGAACGCATAGGCGCGGCCTGGGGTGACAAGCCGTTGTACTTCAAGGCGGGGGTGTACGTGCAGGACAATTCGGGCGACACCAATGAGGGCGCGCGGGTGACGTTTGCGAAGTTGGATATTGATCATGAGTGAATCGTCCCGTGAGACACCGGATTTTTCCCAGATAAATCCAAAGCTTTAAACACACCGCCGCCCCCTGTGGGAGCCGGGCTTGCCCGCGATGGCGGCACATCAGCCACTATCCTAGGCGCCTGACACACCGCCATCGCGGGCAAGCCCGGCTCCCACATTGACCGTGCATGGGCTTCAAGGTCCGGTGTGAGTCCTACAGCACCGTTGCGGCCAGCCACATCGCCGCTTATAGTTCGCCCCGTCGCTGGCATTGATCGGCGATAGGGTTTCGCAGCCCTACAGAGTTAAAACCGCACCCGTCAAAACAACCCCGGTACCCTTGCCGAAGGTCGTCTTTGTTATGGCGGCTGTGCGTGGGAGACCTTCGGGTCTGCCGGGTCTTAACTCCTCGGTCTGCGAACCCGCGTACAGCTGCCACCCAACTTGTTTCGCAGCAAACGGTGGTCATTCTTCTCTCGAGTTAAGGATTCACCATGACCCAGCAACTACCACCTCGTCGCTTCACCCCTTGCACAGAAACCGCCACCGACTACCCCGTGCTGCTGATCGACAGCGAAGCCCCACTGCTCGACCTCCACGCCTGCCTGCGCGAACGCCTCAACGCCGCTCTGGAACACCTCAACCTGATGGCTTGCTCCAGCCTGCCGGATTTTGCCGAGCGCGACCTGAACAACATGGCCAATACCGCACGCATTCTGGTGCAGGACGTGAGTGATGTGTTTCGGGTCATTGAACACCGTGGTTTCGGCGCTTCATCTGCAAGTTGATTAAATGGTGTCCATAAAAAAGCCCGCATCGCTGCGGGCTTTTTATTAACACTTGAGGCTCAGTTCACCTTAGCGTTCAACTCACCTTTCAAATACCGCTGGTACATCGCTTCCAGTGAGATCGGCTTGATCTTCGAAGCATTACCCGCCGTACCAAACGCTTCATAACGTGCAATACACACATCACGCATCGCCGTCACAGTGGCGCCGAAGAATTTACGCGGGTCGAACTCGCTCGGGTTGGTGGCCATCAGGCGACGCATCGCACCGGTGGAGGCCAGGCGCAGGTCGGTGTCGATGTTGACCTTGCGCACGCCGTACTTGATGCCTTCGACGATTTCTTCAACCGGTACGCCGTAGGTTTCTTTGATGTCGCCGCCGTACTGGTTGATGATCGCCAGCCACTCTTGCGGTACCGAGGAAGAACCGTGCATCACCAGGTGGGTATTAGGGATGCGCTTGTGGATTTCCTTGATGCGGTCGATGGCCAGCACGTCGCCGGTAGGCGGCTTGGTGAACTTGTAGGCGCCGTGGCTGGTGCCGATGGCGATGGCGAGGGCGTCGACCTGGGTCTTCTTGACGAAGTCGGCCGCTTCTTCCGGGTCGGTCAGCATCTGGCTGTGATCCAGCACGCCTTCGGCGCCGATGCCGTCTTCTTCGCCGGCCATGCCGGTTTCAAGCGAACCCAGGCAGCCCAGCTCGCCTTCAACCGAAACGCCGCAGGCGTGGGCCATGGCCACGGTTTGTTGGGTCACGCGTACGTTGTACTCGTAGTCGGTTGGGGTCTTGCCGTCCTCACCGAGGGAGCCGTCCATCATCACCGAGCTGAAGCCCAGTTGGATCGAGCGCTGGCACACGTCAGGGCTGGTGCCGTGGTCCTGGTGCATGCACACCGGGATGTGCGGGAATTCTTCGATGGCAGCGAGGATCAGGTGACGCAGGAACGGGGCGCCAGCGTATTTGCGCGCACCGGCCGAAGCCTGGACGATCACTGGGGAGTCGGTCTTGTCAGCGGCTTCCATGATGGCGCGCATCTGCTCAAGGTTGTTGACGTTAAAGGCTGGGACGCCGTAGCCGAACTCGGCTGCGTGGTCCAGCATTTGACGCATGCTGATAAGTGCCATTGTGTTGTCTCTCCCGGTCGAGGGTCGTTAATCGTGCAAGCCTGCCGTAGCGGCGGCTGCTATTCAAGTTATTGCAGATCAAGGGGTTGAGCCTTGTGCTGCTGAATCGTTATTGCTGTTGGGTTCAGTTGGCTTTGCAGCCGCGCCCAATCAAATCATCCGTCGCCACCCAGTACACCAGGCCTTCCTCACCTTTGGTGTGAAACGCCAACTGGCCGTCGCTGTACAGCACGCCGGAGGCGGCTACCTCTTGCTTGAGACGGTAAACCTGGTCCGAACCGCCGAGGCGTACATCCACTTCGGAACGGGCCTGGTTGGCAAAGCGCCAGTTGACCTCGGCCTTGCTGTCGCAGGTCCAGGTGGTCCATTTGTCGGCTGGCTCTGCCTTGTTGAACAGGTTCATGCTGCTGCAGCCGGCCAACAGGGCCAGAGCTGCCAGGGCGAAAACGCCTTTCATTGCCAATCCTCGCAGGGCGACCGGGGCCGCCGTTGCTGTCGGTTAGTGGATCAGACCCGTCATGGGCAACCCTGTTCCTGACCGTTGGGCGCGGAGTCGTATTTCTCCAGCCGTTCGTTGCCGATGCGCTTGTTGATCACCGGCATGGTCTCGGCTTGCCAGTCAGCCTGGTAACAGCTTTTTCTCAACGGTGCCTTGGCGTTATCCGCCTCGGGCGCCGCGCTGGGTGTGCTGCCGCAGCCGGCCAACAGGCCCGCTGCGATCACCAGTGCCAACGACTTGATCATGGGAACGCTCCTTTTCCTGATCACGCGAGCCTTAACCTTTGGCTCGGGTTTCCAGCACTTCCACAGCTGGCAACACCTTGCCCTCGACGAACTCGAGGAAAGCGCCGCCACCGGTAGAAATGTAGGAGATCTGATCAGCCACACCATATTTATCGATAGCCGCCAGGGTATCGCCACCGCCAGCGATGGAGAACGCCGAGCTTTCAGCGATCGCTTTAGCCAGCACTTTGGTGCCGTTGCCGAATTGGTCGAACTCGAATACGCCCACCGGGCCATTCCACAGGATAGTCTGGGATGCCTTGAGCAGCTCGGCGAAGTTGGCTGCCGTTTGCGGGCCGATGTCCAGGATCATGTCGTCGTCGGCCACGTCAGCGATGAGCTTGACGGTCGCCGCGGCGCTTTCCGCGAATTCCTTGGCAACCACCACGTCCACCGGCAACGGCACGCTGACCTTTGCAGCAATGGCGCGGGCGGTGTCGAGCAGGTCTGGCTCGTACAGGGACTTGCCCACCGGGTGGCCGGCAGCGGCCAGGAAGGTGTTGGCAATGCCGCCGCCGACGATCAGTTGGTTGCAGATCTGGCTCAGGCTGTTGAGCACGTCCAGCTTGGTGGATACCTTGGAGCCGGCGACAATGGCCGCCATCGGTTGGGCCGGAGCGCCCAGGGCCTTGCCCAGCGCATCCAGCTCGGCAGCCAACAACGGGCCCGCCGCGGCGACCTTGGCGAACTTGGCCACGCCGTGGGTCGAACCTTCGGCGCGGTGGGCGGTGCCGAACGCGTCCATCACAAACACGTCGCACAGGGCGGCGTATTGCTGGGCCAGTTCGTCGCTGTTCTTTTTCTCGCCCTTGTTGAAGCGCACGTTTTCGAACAGCACGATATCGCCGGCTTTCACGTCCACGCCGCCTAGGTAGTCTGCGACCAATGGCACGTCACGGCCCAGGGCCTTGCTCAGGTACTCGGCGACCGGCTTGAGGCTGTTTTCGGCAGAGAACTCACCTTCGGTCGGGCGACCCAGGTGGGAGCAGACCATCACGGCCGCGCCTTTTTCCAGGGCCAGCTTGATGGTCGGCAGCGAGGCCAGGATTCGCGCATCGCTGGTGACAACACCGTCCTTGACGGGGACGTTGAGGTCTTCGCGGATCAGTACGCGCTTACCTTGCAGATCGAGGTCGGTCATCTTCAACACGGTCATGGGTCGCAGTTCCTGAATTACTGTTGAGGTTGTTTAGAAGCGATGTGCAGATAGTGTTCGGCAACATCCAGCATGCGGTTGGCAAAGCCCCATTCGTTGTCGAACCAGGCCAGAATGTTCACAAGCCTGGGGCCGGAAACGCGGGTCTGGCTGGCATCGACAATCGCCGAATGCGGGTCATGGTTGAAATCGCAACTGGCGTGGGGCAGCTCGGTGTAGGCCAACAGACCTTTGAGCGGGCCGCTGGTGGCGGCGTCGCGCAGGATCCGGTTGACTTCGGCCGCGTCAGTGTCACTGACGGTTTGCATGGTGATATCCAGGCAAGACACATTCACCGTCGGCACCCGTACGGCTTTGGCCTGGATTCGCCCGGCAAGTTCCGGCAGCAGTCGCTCGATGCCACGCGCCAGGCCGGTGGACACCGGAATCACTGACTGGAACGCCGAACGCGTGCGCCGCAGGTCTTCGTGGTGATAGGCGTCGATGACCGGCTGGTCGTTCATCGCCGAGTGAATCGTGGTGATCGACACGTAATCCAGGCCGATCGCCTGGTCCAGCAGGCGCAGCAACGGCACGCTGCAGTTGGTGGTACACGACGCGTTGGACACCAGCAGCTCATCGCCGGTCAGGCAGTCCTGGTTGATGCCGTAGACGATGGTGGCGTCGACATCCGCCTCGCTGGCCATCGGCTGGGAAAACAGCACACGCGGTGCGCCGGCGTCGAGAAAACGCTGGCCATCGGCACGGGTGTGATAAACACCGGAGCATTCCAGCACCAGGTCGACGCCCAGTGCTTTCCAGTCGATGCCTTCGGGGGTGGCACTGCGCAACACTTGCACGCAGTTGCCATTGATATGCAGACAATCGCCTTCAACCCGCACTTCGCCAGGGAAACGGCCGTGGGTGGAGTCAAAGCGTGTCAGGTATTCGATGCTGGCCATGTCGGCCAGATCGTTGATCGCAACAATTTCAAACCCGGCCGCCGCCCCTCGCTCGAACAGAGCACGCAAGACGCAACGACCAATGCGGCCGTAGCCGTTGAGTGCAACTTTGTAGGGACGCGGTTGGGGCATGGGGTTCTCGCATTGTGGGCGACACAAACCACTGTAGGAGCGAGCTTGCTCGCGAAGAACCTGAGAGCGCCGCGTTAAACCAGAAACGCTGCGTTATCGTTAACGATCTTCGCGAGCAAGCTCGCTCCTACAGTAGATGCGGTGGCCAGTGGGCCACCGCGTTAGCGCTTTAGTCTTCCAGCAACTCTTCAGCCTGACCCAGGATGTTTTCCAGGGTGAAACCGAACTCTTCGAACAACGCTGGCGCCGGTGCAGACTCACCGTAGGTGGTCATGCCGATCACGCGGCCTTCCAGGCCCACGTACTTGTACCAGTAGTCAGCGTGAGCCGCTTCGATGGCGATACGCGCACTGACCTGCAACGGCAATACCGATTGCTTGTAGCCGGCGTCCTGGGCTTCGAACACGCTGGTGCATGGCATGGATACAACGCGAACGTTGCGGCCCTGGGCAGTCAGCTTGTCGTAGGCCTGAACGGTCAGGCCCACTTCGGAACCCGTGGAAATCAGGATCAGCTCCGGCTCGCCGATGCAGTCCTTGAGCACATAACCGCCACGGCTGATGTCGGCGATCTGCGCGTCGGTACGCACCTGGTGTTGCAGGTTCTGACGCGAGAAGATCAGCGCCGAAGGGCCGTCCTTGCGCTCGATGGCGTGCTTCCAGGCCACAGCGGATTCCACCGCGTCGGCTGGGCGCCAGCAATCGAGGTTCGGCGTGGTACGCAGGCTGGTCAGTTGCTCGACCGGCTGGTGCGTCGGGCCGTCTTCGCCCAGGCCGATGGAGTCGTGGGTGTAGACGTGGATCACGCGCTTCTTCATCAGCGCCGCCATACGTACGGCGTTACGTGCGTATTCCATGAACATCAGGAAGGTCGCGCCGTAAGGCACCAGGCCACCGTGCAGGGACACGCCGTTCATGATGGCGCTCATGCCGAACTCGCGCACGCCGTAGTACATGTAGTTGCCGCTGGCGTCTTCGGCAGAGACACCTTTGCACCCCTTCCACAGGGTCAAGTTGGAACCGGCCAGGTCAGCCGAACCGCCGAGGAACTCAGGCAGCAACGGGCCAAAGGCGTTCAGGGTGTTCTGGCTGGCTTTACGGCTGGCGATGGTCTCGCCCTTGGCCGCGACTTCAGCGATGTAGGCCGAGGCCTTTTCCGAGAAGTCGGCAGGCAGGTCACCGGCCAGGCGGCGTACCAGCTCGTTGGCCAATTCCGGGAATTCGGCGGAGTACGCAGCGAAACGCTGGTCCCACTCGGATTCAGCCGCCAGGCCTTTTTCCTTGGCATCCCATTCGGCGTAGATATCGGCCGGGATTTCGAACGGGCCGTGGTTCCACTTCAGTGCTTCGCGGGTCAGGGCGATTTCCGCGTCACCCAGTGGGGCGCCGTGGCAGTCTTCTTTACCCTGTTTGTTCGGCGAGCCGAAACCGATGGTGGTCTTGCAGCAGATCAGGGTTGGCTGCGCGCTCTTGCGAGCGGTGTCGATAGCGGTCTTGATCTCTTCCGGATCGTGGCCGTCGACATTGCGGATCACCTGCCAGTTGTAGGCTTCGAAACGCTTAGGCGTGTCGTCAGTGAACCAGCCTTCGACTTCGCCGTCGATGGAGATGCCGTTGTCATCGTAGAAGGCAATCAGCTTGCCCAGGCCCAGGGTACCGGCCAGGGAGGCGACTTCGTGGGAAATGCCTTCCATCATGCAGCCATCACCCAGGAACACGTAGGTGTGGTGGTCAACGATGTCGTGGCCAGGGCGGTTGAACTGCGCGCCCAGGACTTTTTCCGCCAGGGCGAAACCAACCGCATTGGCCAGGCCTTGGCCCAGGGGGCCGGTGGTGGTTTCCACGCCTGGGGTGTAGCCGAATTCCGGGTGGCCCGGGGTACGGCTGTGCAGCTGACGGAAGCTCTTGAGGTCGTCAATGGTGACATCGTAGCCGGTCAGGTGCAGCAGCGAATAAATCAGCATCGAGCCGTGGCCGTTGGACAGCACAAAGCGGTCACGGTCGGCGAACGACGGGTTGCTCGGGTTGTGTTTCAGGTAGTCACGCCAAAGTACCTCGGCGATATCCGCCATGCCCAACGGGGCACCGGGATGGCCGCTGTTGGCTTTTTGCACGGCATCCATGCTGAGGGCACGAATGGCGTTGGCACGCTCACGACGGCTGGGCATCGCTGATCTCCTGGAGTTTGCTTATAAAGAAACGGAAAAAAGGACCGGCATTTTCCCTCAGCCACCGCCTGCGGGCAATGAAAGATAGTTACTTGTGGGCGTTTTTCCTGTGCTTTGGGCATCAATCCCTTGCAGAAACCTTTAACCGGTTCGTCTAAAGGTTATAGCGATGGCTTATAACCGCCACTTATCGATCAATATCAAAACTTTTTGATATTGGCCTTGCGGGGATCTACACCCGTCACTAGACTGCTGGCCTTATGAACCTACCCGTGCCCTCCCTGCGTCCTGACGACGGCGATGAACTGGCTGCCTTGTGCAAGGCCGCTGGCGATCCGTTGCGCTTGAACGTACTGCGCGCACTGGCCAACGATTCTTTCGGGGTACTGGAGCTGGCGCAGATCTTCGCCATCGGCCAATCCGGCATGAGCCATCATTTGAAGGTGCTGGCCCAGGCCGACCTGGTGGCTACCCGTCGCGAAGGCAATGCGATTTTCTACCGGCGCGCCCTGCCCCATACCGAACTGCTTGGCGGCAAATTGCACGCTGCCCTGCTCGACGAAGTGGATAACTTGTGCCTGCCCGGCGATGTGCAATCGCGCATCGGCCAGGTGCACGGACAACGCGCCGCCGCCAGCCAGGATTTTTTCTCACGGGTGGCCGACAAGTTTCGCGCCCAGCAGGATCTGATCGCCGGCTTGGCCCAGTACCGCGAAAGCGTACTGGCGCTGCTGGACAAGCTGAGCTTCAGTGAAGAGGCCACGGCCTTGGAAGTCGGCCCTGGCGACGGCGGTTTCCTGCCCGAACTGGCGTGTCGCTTCGAGCAGGTCACCGCGCTGGATAACAGCCCGGCGATGCTTGAACTAGCGCGCCAACTCTGTGAGCGCGAAGCCTTGGGCAATGTGCGCCTGCAGTTGGCCGACGCCCTGAGTGACACCGGCCTGCGAGCCGATTGCGTGGTGCTGAACATGGTCTTGCACCATTTCGCCGCCCCGGCAGAAGCCCTCAAGCAAATGGCCGGGTTGCTGCACCCCGGCGGTAGCCTGCTGGTTACGGATTTATGCAGCCACAACCAGAATTGGGCCAAGGAGGCCTGCGGTGATCTCTGGCTGGGTTTTGAACAGGACGATCTGGCCCGTTGGGCCACCGCTGCGGGACTCGTTCCCGGGGAAAGCCTCTATGTAGGTTTACGTAATGGTTTCCAGATTCAGGTCCGCCATTTTCAGCGACCGACTGGCGACACTCACCATCGGTAAATATCAGGAAAACATCGAGATGAGCGAATACTCCCTTTTCACCTCCGAGTCCGTGTCTGAAGGGCATCCGGACAAAATCGCCGACCAGATTTCTGATGCGGTGCTGGACGCTATCATCGCTGAAGACAAGTTCGCCCGTGTGGCGTGCGAGACGCTGGTGAAAACGGGCGTGGCGATCATCGCCGGCGAAGTTACCACCACTGCCTGGGTCGACCTGGAGCAGATCGTGCGTGACGTGATCACCGACATTGGCTACAACAGCTCCGACGTCGGCTTTGACGGCGCAACCTGCGGCGTGATGAACATCATCGGCAAGCAGTCCCCAGATATCAACCAGGGCGTTGACCGGGCCAAACCTGAAGACCAGGGCGCCGGCGACCAGGGCCTGATGTTCGGCTACGCCAGCAACGAAACCGACGTACTGATGCCCGCGCCGATCACCTTCTCGCACCAGCTGGTACAACGCCAGGCCGAGGCGCGTAAATCCGGCGTACTGCCATGGCTGCGCCCGGACGCCAAGTCCCAGGTGACCTGCCGCTACGAAGGCGGCAAAGTGGTGGGCATCGACGCCGTCGTACTGTCGACCCAGCACAACCCGGATGTGTCCTACGCCGACCTGCGTGAAGGCGTGATGGAACTGATCGTCAAGCACGTGTTGCCTGCCGAGCTGCTGACCAAGGACACCCAGTTCCACATCAACCCGACCGGCCAGTTCATCATCGGTGGCCCCGTGGGCGACTGCGGCCTGACCGGCCGCAAGATCATCGTCGACAGCTACGGCGGCATGGCCCGTCACGGCGGTGGTGCATTCTCCGGCAAGGACCCGTCCAAGGTTGACCGCTCTGCGGCTTACGCCGGTCGTTATGTGGCCAAGAACATCGTGGCTGCCGGCCTGGCCGAGCGCTGCGAAATCCAGGTTTCCTACGCCATTGGCGTCGCCCAGCCTACGTCGATCTCGCTGAACACCTTCGGCACCGGCAAGATCAGCGATGACAAGATCGTCAAACTGGTGCGTGAGATCTTCGACCTGCGCCCTTACGCGATCACCACCATGCTCGACCTGCTGCACCCGATGTACCAGGAAACCGCAGCCTACGGCCACTTCGGCCGCACCCCGGCGCAGAAGACTGTGGGTGATGACACCTTCAGTACCTTCACCTGGGAAAAAACCGACCGCGCCAACGACCTGCGTACCGCCGCCGGCCTGTAATCGTTCGCGGTAAATAGAGCCCCGCCAGGTCTGCCTGGCGGGGCTTTTTGTTGCCTGCAGGGCCTCTTCGGGCTTTTTTGGATCCAAGGCTTGCAGGCAAAATGATGGCCCACTAGAATCCGCGCCCTCTCGGGCCCTTCACCTTATTTGGATATTGCACTGCGCCCGCCCGGGATGGATAAGCGCGCAGGCAATCGAACATTGAGGTTTTCATGCGCATTTCCACGCTCGCCCCTGCCGCCCTTCTGCTCAGCCTGTTCACCCTGTCGGCCCAGGCCGCTGACCTGAACGCGCTGAGCGGCGCCCTGAGTGCCCAGCTCGGTGGCGGCAACGCCGGCGACTGCCAGCAGCAACCCAAAGACCTGCAAGCCAAGATCGACGCGGCCAATGCCAAGAACGATCTGTTGAAAGTGCGGGCATATGAGGCTGCGCTGGAGCAGGTCAACAAAGCTTGCAACAAACTCGCCGACAGCCAGGCAAAAGTCGACGCCAAGCAGCAAAAACAGCAGGCCAAGGCTGAAAACAACGACGCTGTGAAGGCCTTGGGCGGCCTGTTCAAGTAAACAGAAATACCCGGTAAAAAGCCCCGCTCGGTCGGGGCTTTTTTGTGGGCGCGTGGATCACTTAGGCTGGGCGCCCTTTTCGAGCAAGGATGCTCATGATGCACGTATTACTGGCTGCTCTCATAAGCGCCCTGCCAGCCTGGGCCTGGGCCGAAGCCTGTCCGGATAACGTTCACTTGCAGTTGGAAACCCTGTCCAGGCAAATCCAGCAGTGGGACGACAGCTACCATCGGCAGGGCCAATCCCTGATCAGCGATGAACTCTACGACCAGGCCCGCAAGCGCCTCGCGCATTGGCAAGAATGCGCCCGCCAGCAGCCCCCCAAGGCTGATAACCCGCTAGCCAGTGCGCGCGGCACCCTACGTCACCCGGTCGCGCACACCGGCCTGCAAAAGCTGCCGGGCGAGCCTGCCGTCAGTGACTGGCTTAGCACACGCCAGGATGTATGGGTCCAACCCAAGGTCGATGGCGTCGCGGTGACCCTGGTGTATCGCCAAGGCCGCTTGCACCAGCTCATCAGTCGGGGCGACGGCCTGCTGGGGCACGACTGGTCAGCCTCCGCCGCCAAGATCCCCGGCATTGTCCAACAGTTGCCCGACGCCATTGACGTGGTGCTGCAAGGCGAACTCTATTGGCGCCTCAATCACCATGTGCAAGCGCTCAAGGGCGGGCTCAATGCACGCAGTAAAGTGGCTGGCCTGATGAACCGTCGCCAATTGAGCGACGCCGAGGCGGCAGGGATCGGCCTGTTCGTCTGGGCATGGCCCGACGGCCCGAAGGACTTCACCGAACGCCTGGCCACCCTGGCGCGCTGGGGGTTTAGCGACAGCCAGCAGTACAGCCAACCCGTCGCTTCCGTTAGCGAAGCTGCGCATTGGCGCACGCACTGGTACAACGCGGCATTGCCTTTCGCCAGCGATGGCGTGGTGCTGCACCAGGCTGCGCGAGCGCCCGCCGAGCGCTGGCAAGCCAGTGCGCCGTATTGGTCGGTTGCCTGGAAGTACCCTGCCATCAAGGCCCTGGCCCTGGTACGCAATGTCCACTTCAGGGTGGGGCGCACCGGGCGCATTACTCCAATCCTCGAACTGGAACCCGTGCGGCTGGATGATCGGCAGATCAGCCGGGTCAGTGCCAGCTCCCTGAAACGCTGGCAAGCCCTGGATATCCGCCCCGGCGATCATGTGTCGATCAGCCTGGCGGGCCAAGTGATACCGCGACTGGACGAGGTGATCCTGCGCAACGAGACGCGCGTGGACCTGCAGGTACCCGACCCTCAAGACTTCCACGCTTTGAGCTGCTGGCAACTGGACCCCGGCTGCGAAGATCAGTTGCTCGCCCGCCTCACCTGGCTGAGCGGCAAACACGGCCTGGCCTTACCCCATATGGGCCGTGAAACCTGGAACGTATTGATTCAGGCCGGTCTAATCGCAGGCTTTCTCGATTGGTTGACCCTGGATGCGGCCGAGCTTGCTACCATTGAGGGCTTAGGCGAGCGGACCCGTGCGCGGGTGCTCGACAGTATTCAAAGCGCCCGGCAACGCCCTTTTTTACAATGGCTCCGCGCCTTGGGCATACCGCCAGCGGCGCGCAACAACTTGGAAGGTAACTGGCAGACGCTGGTCGCCAAAGACCCCCAAGCCTGGCTGGCCTCAGACGGCATTGGCCCGGGACGCGCGGCGCAACTCAGCGCTTTTTTTCGCGACCCGCAGGTACAAGCCTTGGCTGAAACATTACGCGTAGCCGGGATAGATGGGTTTTGAACACCCCCGGCCACCTGATTGCGAACTTGGAGCTTTATATGAAATTTCTCGCCCCCTTTGCCTTGCTGACCGTCGCAAGCTTCATGGCCACGCCGCTGTTGGCCGCCGAAGACGTACAACCCCTCACCGGCTGCGCCGCCAAGCGCCAGGCCATCAGCAGCCAGATCGAACAGGCCAAGGCCCACGGTAACCGCGCCCAGCAGGCCGGTCTGGAAAAAGCCTTGGACGAAGTCACTACCCACTGCACCGATGCCGGCTTGAAGAAAGAACGTGAAAACAAAGTGCTCGACGCCAAGCACGAAGTCAGCCGCCGTCAGGCCGACCTCGACAAGGCTATGAAAAAAGGCGACCCGGACAAGATCAACAAGCGTAAGGAGAAGCTGGCCGACTCGCGCAAAGAGCTGCAAGACGCGGTGGAAGAACTTGACCAGTAAAACCGGTCAATGATCGCGGAACTGTTTATGGCAGGCGCTGCAGGCATCTTCAACTTTTTGCACCGCAGGTTGCAGGCTGCTGGCCTTGTAGGGCTGCACTTGGCTGGCGATCACCAATTCACCGGTGGCCGCCTCAAGATCGCGGGCCAATTGTTGGAACTGCGCCTGTTTTTGCCACACATCATCTTTGGCACTGGTGTGGTCTTCTTCGCGCACGCTCGGGAAATGCTTCCACGGCTCATGGGACAACGCATCCAGTTTGACCGCACCCTCGGCGAACTTGGCGCCGTCAAATGGGATACGCCCGCGCAGCATCCCGCCCAGGTCTTCACCAGTCTTGAGCATCTGCTTGAAGATCGCCTTGCGCTGGCCCAGGGGGGAATTGGGATCAACACCGCCACAGGCAGACACTGCCAGGCAGGCCAGCAATACAACGGTCAATTTTTTTAACATCATCATGGCTTCAAGGTCACGGGAAACGGCGGCCAGTATCCTCGCACCGCCCGCAAAGACCAATAGCCCTATTAATAATAAGGGTTGCCCGAATGCAGTGAAGCACGGGCAATCGTTTCAGGAATTGCTTGCATGAATGTCACCTTCAAACCCTGGGGCCGGCGCTTGGCGTGGGCTCTGCCAATGTTCGCGCTACTGGCCGGCTGCGATGCCGGTAAAGACGCCGGCAAAGAAGCTGCCCAGGAACCCACCAAACCTCACGCCGTTGCCACCTACGTGAGCGCACCGTGGGAAGCCTTGCCGAGCGTTTCCGACAGCGACTTGCTCGCCGGCTTCGAATCCTGGCGCAGCGCCTGCCAGCGCCTCAAGGCCGACCCGATCTGGGGCCCGACCTGCGCGACAGCGACCAGCGTTCCGGGCGATGCCGTGGCGGTTCGTGGCTTTCTCAAGGAACACCTGGATGTCTTCGGCCTGCGTTCGGCGGACAACACGCCAAACGGCTTGATCACAGGTTATTACGAGCCGGTCTACCCCGGCAGCCTGACCAAGACCGCCACCGCCCACGTGCCGGTATACGGCGTGCCGGACGACCTGATCATCGTCAACCTCGACAGCATCTACCCGGAACTCAAGGGCAAGCGCCTGCGCGGGCGCCTGGAAGGTCGTGTGCTCAAGCCGTATGACGACGCCAGCACCCTCAACAGCCAAGGCTCCACCGCCAAGCCGATCGCCTGGCTGACCGACCCGATGGACCTGCAATTCCTGCAGATCCAGGGCTCGGGGCGTATTCAACTGGCCGGTGGGCGCCAACTGCGTGTGGGTTACGGCGACCAGAACGGCTACCCGTACCGCCCCATAGGCCGTTGGCTGGTGGAACAAGGCGAACTGAAAAAAGAAGACGTGACCATGGCCGCCATCAGCGCCTGGGCCAAGGCCCACCCGCAGCGCATTCCAGAACTGTTGGCGAGCAACCCCAGCTACGTATTCTTCAGCGCCCGCCCCGACAGTAACGAAGGCCCGCGCGGTTCGCTGAACGTGCCATTGACCGCCGGCTACAGCGTGGCGGTGGATCGCAAGGTGATTCCGCTGGGCAGCCTGTTGTGGTTGTCGACCACCAAGCCGGACGGCACGCCACTGGCACGCCCGGTCGCCGCGCAGGACACCGGCGGCGCAATCACCGGCGAAGTGCGCGCAGATCTGTTCTGGGGCACAGGCAATGCCGCAGGCGAGTTGGCGGGAAACATGAAACAGCAAGGGCAGATCTGGATGCTGTGGCCCAAAGGCGCGGCGTTGCCCCAGGTGCCGGATGCGCCTGCCGGCACCTGACAACCTCTGATAGTCAATGTGGGTGGGGGCTTGCCCTGATCCCAGCCAGTTATCGCAAATCCCCTGTGGGAGCGGTCTTGCCCGCGAAGGCGGCGTGTCAGTCACTGCATCTGTTACTGCACGACCGCTTTCGCAGGCAAGCCAGCTCCCACATTTAATTGATCAACAGCAGGGCTTGCTCCCTCCCGCATAGCGACGGCGTCATCCCTCAGATCGAGACGAAGAAGAAACTCGCAATCAACGCCATACCCACGGCCCACACCAGCGAACGCAAGATCGCCCAGTCCGCCAGGTAGCAAATGATGTACAGCAGGCGGCTGGTGATAAACAGCACTGCCAGCACGTTGATCGTCACCAGTTCGGCGTTGCCGGCCAGGTGCGCAATGATGACTGCGGCGGCAAACGCCGGGGTCACTTCGAAACTGTTGAGTTGCGCGCTATGAGCACGCTTGGCGACGCCTTCCAGGCTCTCGAGGAAGGCACGCGGGTCGTGGTTATCCCGTGGCCCGAACTTGCCTGTACTGAACTTGGCCACACCGGTGCAGATGTACGGCAGAAAGATTGCGATCAACACACACCATAAAGCGACTGTCATCACCGATTCCTTTTAGTTTTATCCGACGGTTAGAGTTTCATCACCAACATGCCAATCAACACCAACCCACAGGCTATGAGCCGTGGACGGCCAAAAGGTTCTTTCAAGTAACGCATCCCGAACAGCACCACCAGAATCACACTGACTTCGCGCAGCGCGGCGGCTTCGGCAATCGAGCCCAACTGCATGGCCCAAAGTACCAAAGCGTAGCTCAACAACACGCATAACCCCACGCTCAACCCCAACCGCCACTGGGTGCGCCAGAACAGGCTGAAGGCTGCACGCTTGCGCACCAGCGCCAGCAGCGGAAACGGCCAGGCGCTGATCAGCGTCAACCACACCAGGTAATCCAGCGGGTGCGACCAGCGCCGCAACGCCTGCCCGTCCAAAAAGGTGTAACAGCCAATGCACAGGCCGATCAGCAACACCACGGGTAGCATCGACCAGGGCAACCGGTCACCGCCGCCGCCCTGCCACAACAGGCACACCATACCGAACGGGATCAGCAGAATCCCCAGGATTTGCTGGGTACTCAGCACTTCGCCGGCAAACACCAGGGTCAGCACCAGCACCACCAGCGGCGACAAACCGCGCATCAACGGATATACCAGGCCCAGGTCACCCACCCGATAGGCCTGGATCAACAAATAGCGATAGAGCAATTCAAACAGCGCCGAGCCAACGAGCCACGGCCAGAGTTCCAGCGGCGGCAAAGACACGAACCCCACCGCCAATACCACGAACAGCAGCGCCACACTGTCCATGCAAGCGATGACTAAAAGGCGCTCGCCACTGAACTTGATCAAGGTGTTCCACGTCGCATGCAACAGCGCCGCTACCAGCACCAGGGCTGTCGCTACCACCAGAACCTCCTTAATTGATACGTCATGTAACAGCACCTGTTTATACTAAACCCCGATTCGACGCACCCCGTGCGCCTATATTTCCCTGCTCCAAGGACCCCGGATGCTTGAACTTGTCGCCGCTTTCATCTGCCTCACCACCCTGCTCACTTATGTGAACTTCCGTTTTATCGGCCTGCCGCCCACCATCGGCGTGATGGTCACCGCACTGCTGTTCTCGCTGATCCTGCAAGGCCTGAGCGTGCTCGGCTACCCAGGCTTAGAGGAACGCGTCCAACAGCTGATCGGCCAGATCGACTTCGGCGATTTGCTGATGAACTGGATGCTGTCGTTCCTGCTGTTCGCCGGCGCCTTGCACGTCAACTTGAACGACTTGCGCAGCTACCGCTGGCCCATCGGCCTGCTGGCAACCTTTGGCGTGTTGATCGCCACCGTGGTGATCGGCAGCCTGGCGTACTACATCTTCGCCCTGTTTGGCTGGCACGTGAGCTTCCTTTACTGCTTGCTGTTCGGCGCGCTGATTTCCCCCACCGACCCCATTGCGGTGCTCGGCGTGCTGCGGACCGCCAATGCCTCCAAACCGCTGAAAACCACCATCGTCGGCGAGTCGCTGTTCAATGACGGCACCGCCGTGGTGGTGTTTACCGTGCTGCTGGGCATCGCGCAGTTGGGTGAAACACCCACCGTGGGCGCCACGGCCATGCTGTTTGCCCACGAAGCCATTGGCGGCGTGCTGTTTGGCGGGCTGATCGGCTACCTCGTGTACCTGATGATCAAGAGCATCGAACAGCACCAGATCGAAGTCATGCTGACCCTCGCCCTGGTGATCGGCGGCTCGGCCATGGCTTCGGAGCTGCATGTGTCCGCACCGATTGCGATGGTGGTCGCGGGGCTGATCATCGGTAACCTGGGACGCAAGCTGGCGATGAACGACATGACGCGTCGCTACCTGGATGGTTTCTGGGAATTGCTCGATGACATGCTCAACGCGCTGCTGTTTGCGCTGATCGGCATGGAGCTGCTGCTATTGCCATTCAACTGGCTGCACGTGTTCGCGGCCAGCCTGCTGGCGGTGGCGATCCTGCTCTCGCGCCTGCTGACCGTGGCCCCGGCGATCCTGTTGCTGCGCCGTTGGCGCTCGGTACCACGCGGCACTATCCGCATCCTCACCTGGGGCGGCCTGCGCGGCGGCGTCTCGGTGGCATTGGCCCTGGCCCTGCCCCTGGGCCCTGAGCGTGACTTGTTGCTGAGCATCACCTATATCGTGGTGCTGTCTTCGATCCTGTTGCAGGGGTTGACGATCGGTCGCGTTGTCAGCCGCGTTACTGGGCCGCAGTAACCGCGCCGCGCAACACTTCAAGTAGGTGCCGCATCGCCAGTGGACGGCGCGGTGTCGAGCCGTACATGACTACCAGCTCGCGCGCATAGCACTGCGGGTTGCCGGCCGGTAACACACTGATGCCGTTGGAGGGCATGCCCGCCCACTGCGGCACCAGCGAAACCCCCATCCCTTGGGCGACCAGCATCAGGATAGTTTCCAGCGCATCCAGCTCACATAGCACCTCTGGGTCGAAGGACTGTTCATCCAGAAAGCGCTGGGCAATCTGACCGCCCCAGGAGCGTGCGTCATAGCGGATGAATGGGCGTTCACGTAACAAGGCAGCCAGCGCCTGCGCACCCCACTGGGCGGGCGCAACCAGAATCAAGGGTTCGGCACGCAGCAAGGCCATCGACAAGGCTTTGGGCGGTTGAAACGGCGGCCGTACCAGTATCGCCGCATCCAACTCCTGGTTGAGTAACTTCTCATAAAGGCTTCTGGAGTCGCCGGGTGTGATCTTCAGCCTCAGCTTGGGTGCTGACATTGTCAGACGCTCGATCACCCCCGGCAAGACGCCGGTCAGCGCCGTGGAAATGGCCCCGATTTTAATTTCCCCCGATAACTCGTCCTGGCTCAGCTGCTCCTGCAGCTGGCGCGCCTGTTCAATAACTGCCTGGATTCTGGGCAAGAGCAGCAAGCATTGATCCGAAGGCCAAGCGGCATGTGCCGTGCGCATGAGCAGCGTACAACCCAGCGTGCGCTCAAGCGCCTTGACCCGCAGGCTGATCGCCGCGGCACTACGATTTTCACGGCGCGCAGCGGCGGCTATCGACCCGGTTTCAATGACAGCGACCAGGCTCCTCAGGAATCGAACATCCATAAGTTTTCCTTTCGCTCAGACCAAGGCAAACCCGTTTTACCCTGGCGGCATCGCCTGTTTAACCTGACAGTTCCCCATCTGGAGAACCAGCCATGAACAGACCCTTTCACGCTGCATACCATGTTTATGACTTAGACGAGGCGCGCATTTTTTATCGAGATGTTTTGGGTTGCACCGAGGGCCGGTGCAGCGAGACCTGGATCGACTTCGACTTTTTCGGCAATCAACTTTCACTGCACCTCGGTACGCCCTTCCCAACCACACGCACCGGCCTGGTCGGTGAGCACCAGGTACTGATGCCACACCTGGGCGTGGTGTTACCACTTGATGAGTGGCTGACGCTTGCCGAGCGCCTCACCCGCCTGGGCACGCGCTTCGAGATTCCACCCGTGACCCGCTTTGCCGGCGAACCTGGCGAGCAGCGCACGATGTTTTTTCTCGACCCCAGCGGTAACCCCATCGAAGTGAAAGGGTTCAAGCACTTCGAAGGGTTGTTCGCCCAGTAAATCCCTGACAATCACAACAATAAGGGACACCCCCATGACCACTAGAAAACCCACCAGTCTTATCACTCGCATCATGATCGGCCTGGCTGCCGGGATAATCGTCGGCCTCCTGCTCAATCAATTCCCCGAGCAAAAAACCTGGTTCATCGACAATCTGCTGCAACCGGCTGGCGACCTGTTTATCAAGCTGATGAAGATGATCGTCGTTCCCCTGGTATTTGCCTGCATGACCGTCGGCATCGCCGGCATGGGCAACCCGTCTGCCCTGGGTCGCGTCGGCCTGAAGACCTTCGTGTACTTCTTCACCATCACCAGCATTGCCATCGTCTTCGGGCTGTTGGTTGGCAATGTGGTGCAGCCCGGCTCGGGCGCCGAATTCGGCAGCACGCTGCAGGCACCGGCGACGGGACTGGCCTCCAGTGGCACCCCACAGAACCTGGGCCAGGTACTGCTGGCGATCGTGCCGGATAACATCGTCCTGGCCATGTCACAGGGCAAACTGCTGTCGGTGCTGTTCTTCGCGATCCTGTTCGGTTGTGCCTTATCGTTGTTGCCCGAGGAGCGCAAAGCGCCCTTGATCAGCGTGATGCAAGGCGTCTCCGACACCATGTTCAAAGTCACCCACTTGGTCATGCATTACTCGCCGATAGGTATTTTCGGCCTGATCGCGGTCACCGTCGCCAGCTTTGGCCTCAGTGCGTTGTTGCCGCTGGCCAAACTGATCGGCACGACCTATGTCGCGGTGCTCTTATTTGCCCTGTGTGTATTGGGTGCAGTGGCACGCTTGGCCGGCGTCGGCTTTTTTCACCTGGTGCGGGAAATACGTAGTGAACTGCTGCTGGCCTTCAGCAGTGCCGCCTCGGCGACGGTCATGCCTCAACTGATCGAGAAGATGGAGCGCTATGGCGCGCCACGGCCCATTACCAGCATGGTGATCCCACTGGGGTACTCGTTCAATCTGGATGGTGCATCGCTGTTTGCCGCACTCGGCACGCTGTTCATCGCCCAAGCGTATGGCATCGACTTGAGCCTGGCGGATCAAGGCATGCTGGTCTTGATCATGGTGCTGACATCAAAGGGCGCGGCGGGCGTGCCAGGCTTCATGTTTATCATCCTGACCGCGACGTTGACCGCGGCCGGGCTTCCCGTGGAGGGTGTGGCAATCATCGCGGGCATCTATCGGCTGATGGATATGCCCGTCACAGCCCTGAATGTACTGGGCAACGCATTGGCCCCGCTGGTAATTGCTCGCTGGGAAGGTCAGCTCAAGGCACCCGACAGCACGCTGGCCTGCGAACCTCCCAGCGTGCCCTTCAAGGCCTGACGCGTCAGCCAGGGTACTGTCAGACTTTGCCCTTATCCTGACGGGGCTTCGCCTGTGTGTGAGATTGAGCAACAGCAGGCATGGACGCCTCGCTGCGAACCTGCGCATGGCTGATCAACGCAAAGATGAAGCTACCCCCGATGATGTTGCCGGCCAGGGTCGGCCCGGCGAAGACCAGCCAGAAATCCTTCCACGGCAACTCGCCGGCAAACACCAGGTAGGACACTTCCGCTGAACCGACGACGATATGGGTGAAGTCGCCCAGTGCCATGAAGTAGGTGATCAGGATGATAATCCACAGCTTGGCACTCTCCATCGACGGAATCATCCAGACCATGGTGGCGATCATCCAACCGGAGACGATGCCCTTGGCGAACATCTGCGCGGGGTCGTTCTCCATGACCTTGCGCCCGATCTCGAGGAAGGCCAGGTCGGTCTTGGTATCGAAGATCGGTAGGTGCAGCATCACGTAGGCCACCAGCAAGGTGCCGCACAGGTTGCCCACCAGCACCACCGTCCACAGCCGTAACAAGCGCCCGGCGTTGGCCAGAGTCGGTTTGCTCATCACCGGCAGCACGGCGGTCAGGGTGTTTTCGGTAAACAACTGCTGACGAGCAAGAATCACCGCGAGAAAGCCTGCGCAATAGCCAAAGCTGGCAATGACCTTGAATTCATCACCGTCCGGCAGGCGTGAATTGAGCAGGCCCATGCCCATTAGCGACAAGCCCATGGTCAGGCCAGCGGCCAGCGCCGACCACCACAACGCTGCCACACTGCGCTCTAGCTCCTGATCGCCCTGGGTGCGGATAATTTCGTGTAATACAGCCGCGCGAGGCGGCTGGTTCTCGTCAACGTTTTGCTGCTCTTCCTGCGACAGGTTGGGGGTCTTGCCGTCTGCTTGAGTGGCCATGATGTACCTGAGTCCAAGGGGTGCCTGTAGCTACGACACGCCGCGACGATGGCTGTTCAGTAGCACCGCAACTAAACCGGAATACGCCAGGCCTTGGCCTGCTCCACGGTGGTAGAGCTGAAGGGTTTACTCCAGGGTTTATTGCGCGCCCGGTAATGTTTGACGATGCCATCAAGCACACGGTTGAACTCCGCTGGCGTCGTCGCCTCGCCCAAATCCCGCACCGCACGTTGCAATAACTCAACGTTGGCAGCCGGTTGGCCAGGACGGTATAGCGAGGGGTAAATGACTTCGCGGATAAAATTCTCTGCCTTTACCCCAATATCGCGTCTTTGCATTTCGCCAACGGCGCTCGTTAACACCTTGGACATGCTTGAGCCATTGCCCGACGCCAGTTTGGCGCCCACCTGCAGCAGTTGCTGAAAATTGCGCTGGCTTGGCGCATTCAGGCGCTTGCCCAGCCATTCGATATCCTCGGGCCTACGAGCGAGGGCGTCTAGATTGCGCAGTGCCGAGGCTATTTTTGGCGTAATCACCAGCGACGTGCTGGATTGATTCGCCTCGGCAATCGCAGTGTCCAACGCCTGTAACGCCTGCTGTGCGTCCTTGCGAAAACGCAACGCCTCGGCGCCGGCCGGGTCCTTTTGCAGATCAACCTGCACGCTGGCGAGCATTTGATCATCCATAGCCATCACGGCGTCGTTCATCGAGGGGAATTCATGACGCTCACGCTCCAGCTCACGTTTTTGCAGATGCCCTGACACCGCCTGGCGGGCCTGGGACTGCAAATGCTGTTTCTGCTCAGGGGTCATGGTGAAGTTGACGGTGCCATTGAGCAGGCCGCGAAAGTCGCCTTTGCCCGAGTTCAGTGGCAGCGTTACCGTTTGCTCCGAATACGTTTTGAGCCGGTCATCCTGATAGCTTTCAGCCGCGGTGTGTGGCGTGCCGGTGATCGTGTCGACCAGGGAGCTGAAAAAACCTCCGCTTTTTGGGGGGGCTGATGGTTTGTCAGACTCGAACTTGACGATCAGGGCTTCGTCCTTGCCCAGGGGGCTTTCCGGGAAAGAACGCTCAATAATGCCTGGCGCCGGGGTATTGAGGAGCAAACCACCGTCCTGAAACGCCGTGACCTCTGAAGCAGCCTGAAACCCGTGGCCCTGTTCGGAAGGGCTCTTGAACAACCCAGGCAGCGCCCCCGAAATAAGCGCGGCGCGGGCGATATCCATATCCGGTGTGAGGCTGGCATTGAATGTCACCAACTGCGGGCGACCATCGAACATGCCCGTGCCGGTGATGTTCAGTTGCTTGATCGCCGGAATATGCCGGCTCAAAATTTCCAAGTCGCGAAACGTCGGCCCTCCGCCAGCGCTTAGCCGGTCGGCAATTTCCGTGACCTCGGGCGGTCGGTTTGCCGCTGGCATGCCCGCGATATGAGCGAGAACAGACTTACGTGACTCGTTACGAATCAAGTCCTCCAAAGGCTGCCCCTCGGTTTGCAGACGCGGCAACAGCGTCAGCAACAGTTGAGAGATGTTACCGGCCGGCCCAGGCAAACTGCCGGCGAGCTTGCCGAGCTTGGAACTGGCGTCCTGCAACCAAGACATGACCGGGTCTTTGCTGTTGAGCAAGCTGGGCAGGTCAAGGTTATTCGACAGTTGCGTAAAGGCCTTGGCATCCATGCCGCTGGCGAGCAGCGCTGCGGAAATCGCGCCGGCAGAAGAGCCGGAAACCACTTTGACGCCTTTGAGTTTGTCGGCCTCTTCAAGCGCCTGCACCATGCCTGGAAAGGCGATGCCCTTGGCGCCACCGCCACTGAGCACCAAGTGAGCAGGCGGCGGCGGTGACAGCACCACCTCCACACGTCCATCGCTGTGACGATAAATACTCAGGTTGCGCTCGCCCACACCTTTGACCAGAGGCGTCTTTACATCCTGGTCGGTGGTTCGAGGCAGAGGGGGCTGGTTTTCTACAACAGAACTGGAGACTTTCATACACGAGGCTCTCTCTACAGGGTGTAGGCCTGAGTGATGAGAGAGCCTCGGATAGATCCATGTGAAATGATTTGGTAACGCAAATCACGCCGTGCAGTTGTTACTCGGGAAGACTGTCGTCCTTGAACTGGTCCTTCACATACTTGATTTCGGTACGGCCATGGGGCGCCGGCAAACCGTCTTCGCCCAGGTTGACGAAGACCATTTTTTCCACGGTCAGGATGCTTTTGCGCGTGATCTTGTTGCGCACTTCACAGGTCAGGGTGATGGAGGTGCGGCCGAACTCGGTGGCAGTGATGCCCAGTTCGATGATGTCGCCCTGGCGTGAAGCGCTGACAAAGTTGATTTCCGAGATGTACTTGGTGACCACGCGCTGGTTGCCGAGCTGGACAATCGCGTAGATGGCCGCTTCTTCGTCGATCCAGCGCAGCAAGCTACCGCCGAACAGAGTGCCGTTGGGGTTGAGGTCTTCGGGTTTTACCCATTTGCGGGTGTGGAAGTTCATGGTCACTCCAAAGCGTCTTGCGAAATGATGGGCAACATCATGGCAGAGCCCAGGCCCAAGCTCTATGAGCCATTGCCTATCAACCCCATGCGCGATCTTCATTGCCACCGACAGAAAGGCTTGGGAAGTGCCACATACACGGCTATAATCGCCTCCGTTTCAAAACGGTCATCTTCGATTGATACCGTTCTCCCGCCACCTGTCCGAGGGGCGCTGCAGCAGGTTAAACCTGTCAGGCTCGGATGGGGCGTTGTCCGGCCTGGTTGCCTTGGCCTGATACTAAACGCACAACGGCGCCCATTCGCACACTACGAATGGAGGCTCTCTATGAGCGCTGTAATGACGCCTGCTGATTTCAATGACTACAAAGTCGCCGATATGTCCCTCGCTGCCTGGGGCCGTCGCGAAACCTTTATCGCCGAATCCGAAATGCCGGCCCTGATGGGCCTGCGTCGCAAGTACGCCGCTGAGCAGCCGCTCAAGGGCGCCAAGATTCTCGGCTGCATCCACATGACCATCCAGACTGCCGTGCTGATCGAAACCCTGGTTGCCCTGGGTGCCGAAGTGCGTTGGTCGTCGTGCAACATCTTCTCGACTCAGGACCAGGCCGCTGCCGCTATCGCTGCTGCCGGTATCCCGGTATTCGCCTGGAAAGGCGAGACTGAAGAAGAGTACGAGTGGTGCCTGGAGCAAACCATCCTCAAAGATGGCGCGCCTTGGGATGCCAACATGATCCTTGACGACGGCGGCGACCTCACCGAGTTGCTGCACAAGAAATACCCGCAGATCCTCGACCGCGTCCACGGCGTGACCGAAGAGACCACCACCGGCGTACACCGCCTGCTGGACATGCTGGCCAAGGGCGAGCTGAAAATCCCGGCCATCAACGTCAACGACTCGGTGACCAAGAGCAAGAACGACAACAAGTACGGCTGCCGTCACAGCCTGAACGATGCGATCAAGCGCGGCACCGACCACCTGCTGTCGGGCAAGCAAGCCCTGGTGATCGGCTACGGTGACGTGGGCAAGGGTTCGTCCCAGTCCCTGCGTCAGGAAGGCATGATCGTCAAGGTCTCCGAAGTTGACCCGATCTGCGCCATGCAAGCCTGCATGGACGGTTTCGAAGTGGTTTCGCCGTTCATCAACGGCCAGAACGACGGCACCTCCGCCTGCATCGACGCAGCCCTGCTGGGCAAGATCGACCTGATCGTCACCACCACCGGTAACGTGAATGTGTGCGATGCAAACATGCTCAAGGCCCTGAAGAAGCGCGCCGTTGTCTGCAACATCGGTCACTTCGACAATGAAATCGACACAGCTTTCATGCGCAAGAACTGGGCATGGGAAGAAGTGAAGCCGCAGGTACACAAGGTTCACCGTACCGGCGCTGGTGATTTCGACCCACAAAACGACGACTACCTGATCCTGCTGGCCGAAGGCCGCCTGGTGAACCTGGGCAACGCCACTGGTCACCCAAGCCGCATCATGGATGGCTCGTTCGCCAACCAGGTGCTGGCGCAGATCTTCCTGTTCGAACAGAAGTACGCCGACCTGTCGCCCGCCCAGAAAGCCGAGCGCCTGACCGTGGAAGTACTGCCCAAGAAACTCGACGAAGAAGTGGCCCTGGAAATGGTCCGCGGCTTCGGCGGCGTCGTGACTCAACTGACCAAGACCCAGGCCGACTACATCGGCGTGACGGTTGAAGGTCCGTTCAAGCCGCACGCTTACCGCTACTGATCGGCCTTGCTGGCGCCGGCTCTTCTGTGGGAGCCGGGCTTGCCCGCGATGCAGACGCCTCGGTGTTCCAGTAACACCGAGCTGATGCTATCGCAGGCAAGCCAGCTCCCACAGAAAGCCAGGCACCCGCATCGATTGCGTATGCCTTCCAGGCTTTCGAGTTTCCAAGGGTATTACCATGTCCCAAGACCGTCGCTACAGCTTCGAGTTCTTCCCGACCAAGACCGATGCTGGGCATGAAAAACTGATGGCCACTGCCAAGCAGTTGGCCAGCTTCAACCCTGACTTCTTCTCCTGCACCTACGGCGCTGGCGGTTCGACCCGTGATCGCACGATCAACACCGTGTTGCAGCTGGAAAGTGAAGTCAAAGTTCCCGCCGCTCCGCATCTGTCCTGCGTGGGCGACAGCAAGGCCGACCTGCGTAGCCTGCTGACCCAATACAAAGCCGCCGGCATCAAGCGCATCGTTGCCCTGCGTGGCGACCTGCCATCGGGTATGGGCATGGCCAGCGGTGAGCTGCGCTACGCCAACGACCTGGTGAGCTTCATCCGCGAAGAAAGTGGCGATCACTTCCATGTCGAAGTAGCCGCTTACCCGGAGATGCACCCCCAGGCGCGCAATTTCGAAGACGATTTGCAGAATTTCGTGCGCAAGGCCAATGCCGGTGCCGACAGCGCAATCACCCAGTATTTCTTCAACGCCGACAGCTACTTCTACTTTGCCGAGCGAGTACGGGCGATGGGCGTGAACATCCCAATCGTGCCGGGCATCATGCCGATCACCAATTACAGCAAGTTGGCGCGCTTCTCCGACGCCTGCGGCGCCGAGATCCCACGCTGGGTGCGCAAGCAACTGGAAGCCTATGGCGATGACGTCAAAAGCATCCAGGCGTTCGGCGAGCAGGTTATCACCGAGATGTGTGAGCAATTGTTGCAAGGTGGTGCGCCAGGGTTGCATTTCTATACCCTGAACCAGGCTGAACCCAGCCTTGCCATCTGGAACAACCTCAAGCTGCCACGTTAACGCTTGACCGGTTGTACCAAGGCCCTCGTTCTGACGAGGGCCTTTGTCGTTTTACGTTACCCACGGAACCCCGCAGTCCATGAATACAGTGCCCCCGACGTCCCGCCCGCAACTGGTTTACCTGGTCTTCGGCGCCGACACCTACCATCAGGAAGCGGTATTCAGCATCGCCAGCGCACTGGCGTTCCTGCAGGACACACCGGATGCGAACATCGACATCCAGGTATTCAGCGACAACCCCGAGCCCTATCGCTTGCTGCCGGTGCGCGTGCGCCCACTGGACGAAGCCACCCGCAAACGCTGGAGCGAGCCCCACGGTTATCACTTTCGCACCAAGCACGTGGTGCTGCGCCAAGTCCTGCAAGAATCCCCCGTGGCGCTGCTGATCGACACTGACACCTTCTTCCATCATTCGCCCATGGCCCTGTTCGAACGCGTAGAGCCCGGCACCCTGCTGTGCAACGCCTTTTACACCAAGTACGGCGACAACCACGAAAGCATCCTCTACACCGCCCTGCGTCAGCGCCTGCTGGACATGGGCGTGGCCGACGATGACATGATGACCCTCAACTCCGGCGTCATGGGCCTGACCCAACAGGATGCGCACATCCTCGACCGCTCCATCGAGTTGATGGATGAACTGTTCCCCCATGCCCAAGGCGCCTACACCCTGGAAGAGTTCTGCCTGTCGATCGCCGCCTACCGTACCGTAAAGGTGCGCGAGTGCCCGGACCTGATCCACCATTACTGGAGCCGCAAACAGCTGTTCCGGGCCAAGGTCAAGGCGTGGATCGCCAAGCACGCGAGCGCCCCCACCAGTGTGCAGGCCCTGGCCGATACGCGTCAGGTCTCCTCGCACCTGCCGCGCCCGCCGCGTTTGCAGCGCTTGATGTACAAGCTGATCACCCTGCTGCTGCCCAAGCACCAGCAACAATTCATCCGCGAAATCCTTTACGGCTGCTACGAACACGAAAACGAGTTCGACCAGGCCTGCGGTCCGGTCTGGTGGGACAAAGCCCGACAAAACCAGGAAGAACGCCAGAAGCGCCCGCTTGATGCACACCAGTTGGAACACTGGTTTGCCAACCCCCTGGTGCGCCTGATTCTGGGCGAGCGCCGCGCCGCGATCCACGAACACCTGCTGAACGCTCCCGCGAAGTAAGACCGCCCGCCAATGCGCGTGCCAGAGCTTCTCTTTCTTCGGGGAGCGTCGTAACCTCAGGCTATGCCCGTCCTCTTCAAGCTGTTGACCGCTGTGTTTTTTTCTTGCCTGAGCCTGGCCGCTCATGGCGAGAAACTGCGCATTGTCACCGAACCCTGGGCGCCCTATGTCTACGAAGACAACGGCACCATGGCCGGCCTGGATTATGAAACCACCCTGATCGTGTTCCAGCGCCTGGGGGTGGAGGTGCAATGGCAGTTCCTGCCCTGGAAGCGCTGCCTGGCGATGCTCGACCAGGGCCACGCCGACGGCGCGCTGGATATCTTTCACAGCCAGGAGCGCGACGCGTTGCTGCTCTATCCCAGCGAGCCGTTGTCGGAAGTCGAATTCGTTTTGTTCTATGCCAACGAACGCCCTCACCCCGCCGCCACGCTCGACGACCTGCGCGGCCTGACGGTTGGCGTTTCACCTGGTTACCTTTATGGCGACGCGTTCAGTGAGGCCAACACCTTCCAGCGCGAACCCGCCCCCAGCCATGAAGCCAACTTTGGCAAACTCATGCTGGGGCGCGTCGATATGGTGGTGACTGACCGGCGCGTGGGGCACCACGTGATCAAGGCGCTGGGCCTGGAAGGTAAAGTCAGCCAGGCGTCGGTGGTGGTCAGCCGCCAGCAGCAATTCCTTGCGGTACGCCGTGGCGCAGGCATGGACCTGCTGGTGCAACGCTTTGCCGCCGAGCTCAAGCGCTTCAAGCAAGAGCCCGCCTATGCCACATTGAGCGCCAAATATGGGCGGATGCACGAGCAAACAGCCCCCATACCAGCCCCCGAACACGCCGTTGAGCAGCAGGAAAGCAGCGCGCGGTGATTGCTCTGTTATACTGCGGCCTTTCCGCCAGGCTTACGCCCGGCCGCTCGGGTCTTGAAAACGGCACCCAACCCAGCTACTGCGCAGCTTTGCAGCCCGCGCGAGCCGATGGAGTGCCCGCCAGACACAGCAGGACCGGACGGGGTTGCGCTCCCCTAAGCGCCATTCACGCCCGGCAAGATTATCCCTTTGGGCCAAGCCCTAACTAAAACAGGATTACTCATGTCCTTTGCTTCCCTCGGTCTCTCCGAGGCTTTAGTCCGCGCCATCGAGGCAGCGGGCTATACCGAGCCTACTCCGGTGCAACAGCGGGCCATTCCCGCCGTGTTGCAAGGTCGCGACCTGATGGTTGCGGCTCAGACAGGTACTGGTAAAACCGGCGGTTTCGCCCTCCCGATCCTGGAGCGGTTGTTTCCCAACGGTCACCCGGACAAATCCCAACGTCACGGCCCGCGCCAACCGCGGGTACTGGTCCTGACCCCAACCCGCGAACTCGCAGCCCAAGTGCACGACAGCTTCAAGCTGTATGCCCGCGACTTGAAGTTCGTCAGCGCCTGTATCTTCGGCGGCGTCGGCATGAACCCACAGGTTCAGGCCATGTCCCGTGGTGTCGACGTGCTGGTAGCCTGCCCGGGTCGCTTGCTCGACCTGTGCGGCCAAGGCAGCGTCGATTTGTCCCACGTGGAAATCCTCGTGCTGGACGAAGCCGACCGCATGCTCGACATGGGCTTTGTCCATGACGTGAAAAAAGTCCTCGCCCGCCTACCGGCCAAACGGCAGAACCTGCTGTTCTCGGCAACGTTCTCCCAGGACATCACCGCTCTGGCCGGCAAGCTGCTGCATAACCCGGAACGCATCGAAGTCACGCCGCCGAACACCACGGTCGAGCGTATCGAGCAACGCGTGTTCCGCCTGGCCGCCAGCCACAAGCGCTCGCTGCTGGCGCACCTGATCACCCACGGCGCGTGGGAACAGGTGCTGGTGTTCACCCGTACCAAGCACGGCGCCAACCGCCTGGCAGAGTACCTGGACAAGCACGGCCTCACCGCCGTCGCCATCCACGGCAACAAGAGCCAGAACGCACGCACCAAAGCCCTGGCCGACTTCAAGGCCGGCAGCGTGCGTATCCTGGTGGCCACCGATATCGCCGCACGCGGCCTGGATATCGACCAGTTGCCACACGTGGTCAACTTCGAGCTGCCAAACGTCGATGAAGACTATGTGCACCGTATCGGCCGTACCGGCCGTGCCGGTCGTTCGGGCGAGGCCATTTCGTTGGTCGCGCCGGATGAAGAAAAGCTGCTGAAAAGCATCGAACGCATGACCAAGCAGAAAATCGCCGATGGCGACCTGATGGGCTTTGATGCCAGCGCCGTGGAGGCCGAGAAGCCAGAAGCGCGCGAGCGTCCAGACGTGCGCAACCCGCGCAACCCACGTGGTCCGAAGGGCGATGGCCCGAACGGCGGCGGTGGTGGCGGTGGTCGTCGCGACAAAGGCAAGGACAAGGGCAAGGAAAAATCCGCGAGCAGCAGCCGTGGCGAACGCCCGGCCCGTGAGCAGAAGCCCCGTGAAGGCACCCCGGCCCGCGAACAGCGCCAGCCGAGCCAGCCACCACGCGCCGCGGCCGACCGCGCCCCGGACGAGTTCCTTGACGACGATATCGATAACTTCGGTAACCGCGTCGACTACGTGCCCCAGGCCAAACCGGCCCAGGGCCGTGGCCGTCGTCCAGGGGCTCCTGCCCAGGGCGCAGGCGCTCCACGTAGCGGCCAGCCACAGGGCGGTCGCCAGAACGCCCCGCGCAACAGCAGCGGCGGCACCACTGGCACCCCGCCTGCCAAGCGCAGCGGCCCGCGTAATGGCGCACCGCGTGACGGCCAGGCCCGTCGCGAAGATTCACGCAGCAACAACCGCCGCCCTGCCCGTGACGATCAGCCTCGCTCGTCCGAGCCTGCAGTACAAAACCCACGGGGTGGCCCGGCGCCGAAGATCATCCACAAGGAGTCGAAAGCGGATCGCTTCCCGACACCTGAGCAGTTGGATCAACTGCCAGGCCGCCCTCGTGGTGAGAAACCAGCGCTGCTGACTCGCAACCGCGAAGCATAAAAAAAACCCGTATCGTGAGATACGGGTTTTTTTTGCCTGTAGGAGCTAGCTCGCGAAGGTCGTCAACGATAACGCGGGCATCCTGGTTTAACGCGGTGTCCTTGCGGCCTTCGCGAGCAAGCTCGCTCCTACATACGAAGCATTACTTCGCTTTCACACCTTCAAACGTGATGTACAACTGCACGTTGTCAGACTGTGGACCTACGTCCATGCCGTCCTTGTTGAATTCCTTGCGGCTGATGTTGGTGGTGCCTTCGAAGCCGGCACGGTAGCCGCCCCATGGATCCTTGCCTTCGCCCAGGAACGTGGCTTTGACCAGGATCGGCTTGGTCACGCCGTGGAAGGTCAGGTCCCCGGTCACATCAGCAGTCAGCTTGCCATCAGCATTTTTGCCAGTTGGCTTGACGCTGGTGGAAACGAACTTGGCATCAGGGAATTTGCCCGACTCCAGGAAGTCCTTGCTGTTGACGTGCTTGTCGCGCTCGGCGTGGTTGGAGAACACGCTGGCAGTACGCACGTTGACTTCAATCTTGGCGTCTTCGGGCTTGGCGGCGTCAAAGCTGAACTTGCCATCCAGGTCCTTGAAGGTACCGGTGATGTAGCTGTAGCCCAGGTGGCTGATTTTGAAATCGACGAAGGCGTGCTGGCCTTCCTTGTCGATCACGTAGTCAGCGGCCATCGCCGAACCTGCGGACAGCAGGGCAGAACCGATTGCCAGCGCAGCGAGTGTTTTTTTCAACATGCTTTCTATTCCTTGTGAGTCGAGGTTGAACATCAGGCTTTGCGTCCCAGCATTCGCGCAAGGGTCGCATCACGATCGATAAAATGGTGTTTCAGGGCCGCCACGCCGTGCAAGCCGGCGAAGACCACCAACACCCAGGCCAGGTACAGGTGCACCCAACCCGCGGTATCTGCCTGGTCCGGTAGACCGGAAACCACGGCAGGAATTTCAAACAGGCCAAACACCGGGATACCGACACCGTCTGCGGTGGAAATCAGGTAACCGGCAATCATCACGGCAAACAGCCCGACATAAAGGAACGCGTGCCCAAACGCGGCGCCGATCCGCGTCATGCGGCTATAGCTGGCCAGTGGTGGCGGCGGCGGGCTGACCAGGCGCCAGACGATCCGCACCAGCATGATGGCGAACAGCGTGATGCCAATGCTCTTGTGCAAGTCGGGCGCATCTTTGCGCCAGGCGCTGTAGTAATCGAGACCGACCATCCACAAGCCCAGGGCAAATAAACCGAACACCACCAGGGCTACGCCCCAGTGCAGAACCATGCTGACCCAACCATAGCGGGCCGGCGAATTACGTAGCTGCATGTACTTAATCCCGTAAGAACTGTGCCCAAGACTAGCGCTTTACCTATCGAATTAAAGCGGAAAATTTTGCTTTGAAATATCGAGAAATACGATAAAGAGGCTAGGCATCATAAATTAACAAGGGATTAAGACTATCCCTGGGAAAAGTGACAGACCGTCCTGCATTTACTGCGAATTTCCCCACAATGGCTTGTGACCCGAGCCACCATTGCATAGGCTTGCGCGATTGTTTCGCCTGTGCCCGCCGCAGGACCGCTTCGAGGAGATCACCGATGGGCTTGAACAACCAGTGGATGCAACGCGACCTCGCGGTGCTGTGGCATCCCTGCACCCAGATGAAAGACCATCAGCAACTGCCGCTGGTGCCCATCAAGCGCGGTGAAGGCGTATGGCTGGAAGACTTCGAAGGCAAGCGCTACCTCGATGCCGTCAGTTCCTGGTGGGTCAACGTATTCGGCCACGCCAACCCGCGTATCAACCAGCGCATCAAGGACCAGGTCGATCAGCTTGAACACGTGATCCTCGCTGGTTTCAGCCATCAACCGGTGATCGAGTTGTCCGAACGCCTGGTCGCGATGACGCCCGAAGGGCTGACCCGCTGCTTCTACGCCGATAACGGTTCGTCCTGCATCGAAGTGGCGCTGAAGATGAGCTTCCACTACTGGCTCAACCGCGGCCAGCCGAACAAAAAGCGCTTTGTCACCCTCACCAACAGCTACCACGGCGAAACCATCGCCGCGATGTCGGTGGGCGACGTGCCGCTGTTTACCGAGACCTACAAGGCGCTGCTACTCGACACGATCAAAGTGCCGAGCCCGGACTGCTACCTGCGCCCCGAAGGCATGAGCTGGGAAGAACACTCGCGCACCATGTTCCTGGCCATGGAACAGACCCTGGCCGACCACCACGACAGCGTTGCCGCCGTGATTGTCGAGCCACTGATCCAGGGCGCCGGTGGCATGAGGATGTACCACCCGGTGTACCTCAAGCTGCTGCGCGAAGCCTGCGACCGCTACGGCGTGCACCTGATCCACGACGAAATCGCCGTGGGCTTCGGCCGCACCGGCAGTATGTTTGCCTGTGAACAAGCCGGCATCCGCCCGGACTTCCTGTGCTTGTCCAAGGCCCTTACCGGCGGTTACCTGCCGCTGGCGGCGGTGGTTACCACGGAAGACGTCTACAGCGCGTTCTACGATGACTACCCTACACTGCGCGCCTTCCTGCACTCCCACAGCTACACCGGCAACCCGCTGGCCTGTGCGGCGGCGTTGGCAACGCTGGATATCTTTGAAGAAGACAACGTCATCGAGAACAACAAGGCCCTGGCCCAGCGCATGGCGACCGCCACCGTGCACTTGGTGGACCATCCTCACGTGTCGGAAGTGCGCCAGACCGGCATGGTGCTGGCTATCGAGATGGTGCAGGACAAAGCCACCAAGGCCGCCTACCCGTGGCAGGAGCGCCGTGGCCTGAAGGTCTTCGAGCACGCGCTGGAGCGCGGTGCGCTGCTGCGGCCGTTGGGCAGCGTGGTGTATTTCCTGCCGCCTTATGTAATTACCCCCGAGCAGATCGACTTTCTGGCCGAGGTGGCCAGCGAGGGGATCGATATCGCCACCAACAGCAAGGTCAGTGTGGCGGTGCCGAAAGATTTCCATCCAGGCTTCCGTGATCCGGGTTGATTGCCTAAATCCTTGTAGGAGCGAGCTTGCTCGCGAAGGCATTCCAGGCGCGCCGCTGCGCCTACATAAACTTCTTCAGAGAACAGAAATGAGACTGTCCCGCTTTTTCACCGACACCCCGCTGAGCCTCGGCGATCACGAACTGCCCGAAGCCCAGGCGCATTACATCAGCCGTGTGTTGCGCATGGGTGAAGGCGATGCCGTGCAACTGTTCGACGGCTCTGGCCAGGAGTTTAGTGGCACCTTGCTGGAAGTCGGTAAAAAACGCGTCACCGTGCAACTCACCGATAGCTTTGCCGGCCAAGCCGAATCGCCCCTGCATATTCACCTCGGCCAGGGCCTGTCCCGGGGCGAGCGCATGGACTGGGCGATCCAGAAGGCCACTGAATTGGGCGTCAACGCGATCACACCGATCTTCAGCGACCGCTGCGAGGTACGCCTCAAGGACGAACGCGCCGACAAGCGCTTGCTGCACTGGCGCCAGGTGGCAATCAGCGCGTGCGAGCAATGTGGGCGCTCAACGGTGCCGGTGATTCACCCTCCGCTCTTGCTGGCAGACTGGCTCAAGCAAACCGAGGCGGACTTGAAGCTGGTGCTGCACCCGGTGGCAGAGCCGATGATCAGCCACGCCAAGCCATCGAGCCTGGCGTTCTTGATCGGTCCCGAAGGGGGGCTCACCGATAATGAAGTCGCGACCGCCCAAGACGCCGGCTGCCACGCCGCTCGCCTCGGCCCGCGGGTGTTGCGTACCGAGACCGCCCCCGTCGTCGCACTCTCCGTCGCCCAACAACTCTGGGGCGACTTCTAACCTCACCCTGTAAACCCAATCAACTGTGGGAGCTGGCTTGCCTGCGATAGCGGTGTTTCAGGCAGTTAATTTACAACTGACAGACCGCTATCGCAGGCAAGCCAGCTCCTACAGTTTTATCGGGTTACCCAAGGCTTACTCCACTGGGTCACTCACCGGCTTGGCGATGATCGCTTTCAACTCGCTGGTCATCGGGAACTCCAGGTTCAAGCCCTTGGGCGGAATCGGCTGCTCGAACCAGCGCTGGTAAATCCCGTTGATCTCTCCCGAGCGGTACAGCTCGCCCAGGGTTTCGTTGACCACCGCGAGAAACTGCGGGTCATCCTTGCGCACCATGCAGCTGTAAATCTCCCGTGATTGCTCCTCGCCCACCACCACCCAATGATGCGGGTCCTTGGCCTTGGCGCGCTCGCCGTAGAGCAACGCGTCGTCCATATAAAACGCTACGGCCCGGCCAGTCTCGAGCATCTTGAACGCTTCGCCATGGTCCTTGGCGCTGATCACGAACATATTGGCTTTGTGTTCAGCGTTATAACTTTTGAGGAAGCGCTCATTGGTGGTGCCGGCAGTGGTCACCACATTTTTGCCCGCTAGGTCGGCAAAGCCTTTGATCCCGCTGTCCTTGGCCGTCAGCAACTGGCCTTTTACGTAGATAAACCCGTAGGAGAACGCCACTTGCTTCTGCCGTTCAGCCGTCACGCCGGTTGAGCCGCATTCCAGATCGACAGTGCCGTTCTGCACCAGCGGGATGCGGGTTTGGGACGTCACCAGGTTGTATTTCACCTTGAGGTCGCCCACTGAGGTTTTCTGCTGGATACGCTCGACAATCTTGTTTGCCAGGTCCACCGAGTAGCCCATCGGTTTCCCACTGCTATCCCCCACGTAGGAAAACGGCACCGACGCATCGCGGTAGCCCAGGGTGATGGACTTGGCGCTGGCGATCTTGCTCAAAGTGCCCGCCAGAGGCGCTTCGGTTGCATGCGCCTGCGCGCCCCACAAAAGGCCCAGGGTGCAGCCGGTCAACAGGATCTTTTTCATTGTTATTCTCCGTTGGTCTTTGAGGTTATTTACGTACTGCAATCACGCTGATTTCCACCAGCACACTCGGCCGCGCCAGCTCTGCTTGCAAGGTAGTGCGCGTGGGCGCCATGCCTGGCGAGAGCCATGCGGACCAGACATCATTCATCGGTGCAAAACCGGCACCGATGTCCTTCAGGTAAATCGTGGCGTTGAGTAAGTGATCCTTATCACTGCCCGCCTCGGCCAACAGCGCGTCGATCCTGGCCAGCACTTGCAGGGTCTGAGTAGCCACATCCAGGCCGTCGCCCGGTACCTGGCCCGAAAGGAACACCAGGTCCTTGAACGTCACGGCGCCGCTGAGTCGTTCGTTGCTATTGATTCGGGTAATGGTCATGGCTGCATCCTCAAGCGGCGCGGGGCGTCAGGCCCTGCATATCAATGGAAGGGGGGCGCTGGTCGATCAGCTCGGCCAGCAGTTGGCCGCTGCCGCAGGCCAGGGTGAAGCCCAGTGCGCCATGCCCCAGGTTCAGCCACAGGTTGCGGTAGGCGCTGGCACCGATCAATGGCACGCCCGTCGGTGTTGCCGGGCGCATACCGGCCCATTCGACCGCCTGGGCGTAGTCACCGGCCAAAGGAAACGTTTCCAGCGCCTGACGCTTTATCAACGCCAGGCGCTTGGGCTCAAGACGCGCATCAAAGCCGACAATATCCACCATGGCCGCGATCCGCAGTTGCTCACCTATTCGTGCATAGACGATCTTGCGGTCGTAGTCGGTGATGCTTACGTTCGGTGCTTTGTGCTGCTCGCCGATCGGCACGCTCAGGCTGTAGCCCTTGAGCGGATACAGCGCCAGCGACAAGCGCGGCAACGCCAGCTCGGCACTGCGATGCCCGGCAGCCAATACCAGTTGATCGACCGGCATCACTTCATGGCCCAACTCGATGGCCTGCACCGCACCGTCGGCGTGACGAACCCCGGTAACCTTGCGCCCCAGCAAAAATGTGCAACGCCCGGACGCTTCCAACCTGGCGGCCAGGCGTTGGCAAAAGGCATGACAGTCCGCAACTTCTTCACTGGGCGTATAGATGCCTCCGACAAAATCCCGCGCCGCCAAGGAAGGTTCCAGGCGCTGGCAGTCGGCCATCGACAGTACCTGCTGCTGCAGGATGTCTGTGACGTTGGCGCGCGCACGCTCAAAGGTCCCGGCATTACGGAAGGTCACCAGCTTGCCGTTGCACCGCCAGTCGAAGCCGTCCAGCCGATCGTCGACACGCCATTGCTGCAAGGTGCCTTGGCTCAGGCTCGCCAGCCGCAGCAAGTGGGCAGCGTTGCGCTTGTTCACCGAGCCCCGGCATGCGCCGACGAATGCAGCCATCCAGCGCCATTGCCGGGGGTCGAGGCGAGGGCGCAGCTTGAGCGGAGAGTCCCCACGCAACAGCCACCCCATCGCCTGCAGCGGCACGCCCGCGTCGGCCAGCGGTGCAACATAGCGATAGGACAGCTGCCCACCGTTGGCGAAACTGGTTTCGCTCCCCAGGGTGTCACGGGCGTCTATCACCATGACCTCGTGGCCTGCCCGCACCAGTGCGTAAGCACTGGCCAGGCCGATGACCCCACCACCGATGATGCAAACCTGCCTCGCCATCCCAGCCCCCGACCGTTGATTAACTGAAGGCCAAGCGTAGGCGCAGGTGACAGGCCACCGACAATGAATAAAGATGGGTCACCTATAAACAAAGGTTATGGACCTGCCATGCGCTTGCGTCATATCGAAATCTTCCAGGCCATTCGCCAGACTGGCTCGATCAGTGCCGCCGCGCAGTTGCTGCACGTCTCGCAACCGGCGGTGACCAAAGTGTTGCAGCACGCCGAACTGCAGCTGGGCTTTGCGCTGTTTCTGCGTGTACGCGGCAAATTGCAACCCACGCCGGAAGCCCTGGCGCTGGAACGCGAAGTCGAGAAAGTCACCGAGAGCTTGCAAGGTGTACGGCGCCTGGCCAAGAGCCTGCGCCGCGCCCCAGGGCAAAGCGTACGCATTGGTGCGATACCCGCGCTGGCCTTGTCGCTGCTGCCTCCAGCGATTCTGGAATGGAAGCGCGAATACCCCGACATGGCTTGCGAGCTGTCCAGCGACCATAGCCGTGAGCTGGTCCAGAAGCTGTTAATGCGCGAAATCGACCTGGCGCTGACCCTCAATTTTTCCGGCCATCCGGGGTTGACCACACAGGTGCTGGCCAATGGCGTACTGGTTGCATTGGCGTCCAAGGGCTATTGGTCGGCGGCTGAAATCAACCGGCCATTGCCACTGAGCGAACTGGCGGGCGCGCCATTGATCGGGCTCTCCAGTGCCGATCCGCTGGCGACCAAGCTGGACAGCTACCTGGAGAACGTTGATCCACCGCCACGGGTGACCATCTCGGTGCAAACCTATTCCCTGGCCCGGGCGATGGTGGAGTCCGGCGCCGGCTTGACGGTGATCGACCCTTTTACCGCCCTCGGCGCATCGACGGCAACCACCTGTATCCGCACCCTCACGCCCCCCCTGCCGATCACCCTCTACGCCCTGACCCGCGGCGATGAGCCACCGCCGCATATGCTGGCCAAGCTGCTGCAGATTTTCGGCAATCGTGCCCGTGAGTTGCTCGAGCGCCTTTAAAGAGCAGCCACCAGCATTCACAGCACGTAATGCATGATCGCCACAAAATGCAGGAGGCTGCCGCCAATCACAAACAAATGCCAGATGCCATGGGAATGACGCAGGCGATCTTCCAGGGCAAAAAAGATGATGCCCACGGTGTACAACACCCCACCCGCGGCCAACCAGATAAACCCTGCCGTGCCCAGCGCCGCGATCAGCGGCTTGACCGCCACCAGCACGATCCAGCCCATTACCGCGTAGATCACGATGGACAGAATCCGCGCCTCCGAGCGCGGCTTGATCTCTTGCAGGATGCCAATCACCGCCAGCCCCCACACGATCCCGAACAGCGTCCAGCCCCACGGCCCGCGCAGGCTTACCAGGCAGAACGGTGTGTAGCTGCCGGCGATCAACAGGTAGATCGAGAAGTGATCGACCTTCTGCATGATCTCTTTTCGCCGCCCCCGCACGCTGTGGTACACCGTCGACGCGCTGTACAGCACCATCAGGGTAAAACCATAAATCGCCACGCTGACGATTTTCCAGGGGCTGCCGTCCAGGCTCGCCACCACCAACATCCACACGGCGCCAATACACGCCGCGACTGCACCGAGCAAATGGCTCCAGGCGTTGAACCGTTCCCCGTGATACATCTATCGTTGACCTCCCCTCACCGTTGACGACTGTCGGCAAGCCTCCAGTCTTGCGTATCAGAGTGCAAGCGGCGTGTGACGTTCCAGCGACGAGGGCCGCGTTTGCAGGCACAATCGAGCGCAATCGAACAAGAGCCCAAGGCCATGCTGATCGACGAAGAATTCACCCTCAAAAAGCTGGAGATCTTCCTGGCGTTCATGCGCACCGGCAACCTGGCCCGCGCGGCCGCCGAGTTGCAAACCAGCAATGTCAGCGTGCACCGCGCCATTCACTCCCTGGAAAGTGCCCTGCGCTGCCCGCTGTTCAAACACGAGGGGCGCAACCTCACCCCGCTGGAAAGCGCCTACGTGCTCGAAGAGCGTGCGCAAAAACTGGTGGCCGACGTGGTCGACAGCGTGCGCCTGACCCGCGAAGCCGCCGGGTTCTCAGCCGAACGCTTCAAGCTCGGCTCGCTGTATTCGCTGACGGTCAAGACCGTGCCGCAGTTGATCATGGGTCTGAAAATCAGGCGCAGCGAACTCAATATCGACCTGATCCTGGGCTCCAACTTCGACCTGCTCTACAAGCTCAAGAACATGGAGGTGGACGCGATCCTCATCTCCCTAGACGATCACGCCACCGATTCGGATTGTGAGCAGATCGCGCTGTTCAGCGATGACATCTTCCTTGCCACGCCGGCCGACTCCCCCTTGGACCGCAATCAGGAAATCGACCTGGCCGATGTACGGGATGCCACCTTCATCACCCTCACCCAGGGCTTCGCCACCCATCAGGACGGCAACCGGGTGTTTAAACAGGCAGGGTTCGAACCGAAGGTGGCGATGCAGGTAAACGACATCTTTACCTTGCTGAGCATGGTCAGTTCAGGGGTGGGTTATGCGCTGCTGCCAGGACGTATCGCAGCGGTGTATGAGAACCGCGTGAAGCTGATACCGCTGCAGCCCAGGTATCGGTTGCAGCAGCAGATCGGTGTGGTGTTTTTGAAAGCCAAGGAGCGCGATCCGAACCTGCTGGCGTTATTGGCGGAGTGTCGGATGTATGCCAATCGCCAAAGCTGAGGACGATTGCTCCCACGCTCTGCGTGGGAGCGCAGCTTAGGACGCTCCGCGTCCGCTTTTTGACCGTGACGCAGAGCGTCACAAGAGGCGTTCCCACGCGGAGCGTGGGAACAATCATCCCCCGTCAGCCCACCAACCCACGCATCAGCAAAAACAACAACGACGGCCCCAACAAACACCCCAGCGCCGTATAGAACGCCGCCGTCAGACACCCATAAGGCACCAGCTTCGGATCAGTCGCCGCCAGGCCGCCCGCCACACCGCTGGAGGTGCCCATCAAGCCACCGAAGATCACCGCACTGCGTGGGTTGTTCAGCCCGATCAGCGGCGCTACGAACGGCGTCATCACCATCACCAGAATGGCCTTGATCAACCCCGCGGCAATGGACAGCGCCATCACCTCGGAGCTGGCCCCAATCGCCGCACCGGTCACCGGGCCGACGATATAGGTCACGGCCCCGGCACCGATGGTGGTGAGGCTCACCGCATCGGTGTACCCGAACGCCATCGCCACCCCGACCCCGGCAACGAACGACGAGCCCACGCCGACAAACAGCGCCAGTACACCCACGTAGCCGGCGCGTTTGAGCTCATCGACACTCACACCAAACGCCGTGGCGACAATGGCAAAGTCCCGCAACATCGCACCACCGAGCAGGCCGATGCCCGACAACAGCGGAATATCCACCACACCCTTGGAACCACCGGTAAACGCACCGCCCACATACGACAGCGCCAACCCCAGCAAAATGGCAATGGCCGAACCATGCAGGCGGCCCTTGGTGAAGGTATCGGAGATCCAATAAGACACCCACATGGTCAGGCCGATCACGGCGAAACCACTGATCAAGCCGTAGCCGGTGATCACTTTCATCATCGATTCGTACATGGCGATCACCCGGCGTCTTTGGTGGGAACAGGAGCAACCGGCTCGCGGTTACCGATACGCACAAGCACGGGCACCAGGGCAAAGCCGAGCACCACGGCGAGGGTCCCGGCCAGAATCGCCATAGGCCCACCGCTGATGGCGCCATACACGTTTTGCTGGGCAGCCATCGCCACCACAATCGGGATATACACCGCCGCCCAGAAACTCACGCCTTGCTCTGACTTGCCGGTAAACAGGCCGCGTTTGCTCAGGTAGCTGCCCAGGCCGATCAACAGCAGCATGGCAATACCCACCCCGCCGACGTTGGCCGGGATACCCAACAGCTTGCCCAGCAGTTCACCCACCAACAGCCCTGCCAACGTGCAGAACGCCAAAAAAGCCACACCGTAGATAATCATGGTTGTTGTCCTCAAAGTGCTCGTTCGAAATTGTTGTTTTTGTGCTTCGAAAGCCTCGGGTACTGCGTTATCGGTGGCGGCGCTCCTCCTCTTGCAGCAGGGCCTGCAAGGTGTCCAGGCGGGCGCCTTCGCAGGCGATCACCGTGCCTTGTTCAAAAACACGGCGTGACAGACCGGTGAGCACCGCGCCCGGAGGCAGTTCGATTTGCAGTCGCACACCGCGCTCGTAGGCGCTCTGCACCGTGCCGCGCCAATCGACAACACGGCACATATTGAAGGCCAGGTCGTCACGCAGTTGTTCGGGGTTGTGGATAGGTCGCGCGCGGGTGCTGCTCAGGTAAGTGATGCGCGGCGCCTTGAGTGGGACGAAGGCTTGGAACAGAGCCTGGGCGGGTTGCTCCAGCAACGGGCAGTGAGACGGCACGCTGACCGCCAAGCGCTTGGCGACACCGTTGCCTTTGATGCGCTCGGCAACCCGCTTCATCCCCTCGTTGCTGCCGGCGATGACGGTCTGGTTATCGGCATTGATATTGGCCAGGTACACCGGCGTTTGCGCGTTGTGGATATCCGCCAGCAGCGCTTCGACGCTGGACAGATCAGGGCCGATCAGCGCGGTCATGCCATAGCCCTGTGGATAAGCCTGCTGCATCAACTCGCCACGCAGGCTGACCAGTTTTATCGCATCAGCAAAACCCAGGGAGCCGGCGATCACCGCAGCCGGGTAGGCGCCGATGGACAGGCCCGCCACATAATCCGGCGTGCACGCCAATTGCCGGGCATGGGCCACGCCGGCGATCAACAGGCACAGTTGCACAGCCCGCGTCGATTCCAGCGCCTGCGCCGAGTCGAGCAGACGAACGTCTTCACCCAGGGCATCACTGGCCTCTTGCAGAATGTCGGCCGGCAACCCCTGGAGCATGCCGCTGCGTTGGGCGCCCTGCCCCGGAAACACCAGAAGGCTGCTCATGCCACGGTCTGCCAAGGGTCGAGCACAAGGTGCGCACCGCTGACGGTCTTGAGCAGTACACGGCGTGAGGGCCCGGCCCATTCGCGCAAGGCGACGGCGCCGAACGGGGTTTGCAGTTGCAGGTCGACGGCGCAGGGCGCGGTGTCCAGGATCGCCAACAACGCTTGCGCCTCGCTACGACCTAAAGGATTGGGCGTGCATAGAATCAAATCCAGGTCACTGTTGGCATGCAGCGCTTCAATGCCACTGGCCAATTCAAACCCGGCACTGCCGCTGACGCCCCAGTCTTGCTGCGCCAGCACCGGCCGCAGTTGATCGAGGGCCCGCAGCGCCGGTAAATCCCGTGGTGAGAGCATCTCGCGCAAGGCTTGCGGCACCACCCGCCGATGCACCGCCGCCACAGGCATCCGGGCGGCAAAACGCTGCTCACGCAAACGCCCACGCACACCGACCGCCACATGGCCCGGCTCGGCGATGGCACGCCGCACCACCACCGGATGCCCGGCACGGATCGCGTCCCGCACCCAGACCGGGGCATCGGCAGGCAGATGCGCCAGGGTCATGCCCCAGAGCAAATCGTGGGCGTTCACCATTGCTCCCGCAACAGCTGGCGCACATGGCTGGAGGCGGCTCGGTTGGTGGCGCCGAGGCGTGAACTCAAGTCGGTACTGCCGATATCCTTGACCGCCTGCACCAGGCAATCGCTGACCCGCGCCACGTCATCCGCCGTGGGTTGTTCAATCCGGGTGACTGACAACGTCTCCCACAGCAATCCCAGGCTGGCATAGCTGTCGATGTCATAGGCCATCGGCGGCACGCTGGCGGCCAGGGTTTCCAATTCTTCGACGCTGCGCAAGGTCACCCGGGCGGCCGAGGCTTTGCCCATGGCATGCACCATCACGCCAGGGTCGCGCAGGGCAATCAGCCGATTGGCCTGGTAGCCGTGGGCGAGGAACGCGCCCGACATGGCCTTGCCCACCAGCAGGGCGATCACCGGGTGGCCGGCAAGCCGAGCGCGAGCGTAGCTGTCAGCCGCGGCGGCCAGGGCCTGATGAATGCCCAGGGCTTCTTCGCGGCGGCCATAGGCTTGGCTGGGTACGTCGACGATAGCGATGATAGGACGCTTGTCACCCCGGGCGATGGCTTCGTCCACCGCCTTGGCCAAGCCCCAGCCTTCCAGCAGGCCGACTTCGCCATTGCGGGCGCGGGGGAAGCGGTTGTGCGAGTCGGGAACCACGGCGATATAGCGCACCGCCTGTCCACCCAATACTCCATCCGCCACTTTCAATGAGCCCGGCAAACCTTCCACCGGCGTTGCGTTGGCGCTCAACGCGTTGAACCACTGCAAGCCTCTCATGAGCGTTCTCCCTGATACAGCGCGCGAACAGTCGCCGGCTCGATTTGCGCGCTCGCGTCCAGTTCGGCCAGGCGCGCCAGGTAAAAATCAGCGCGCCGGCTGCGCGGTTGTGTGGGCACGCCCTGCTGCAGCAGTGCGCTGACAGTCTGCTGGATCTGCGCCACATCGTCCGCCACATAACGGTCGGCCAAGCCGCTGTTGAAACGCTGCTCGCCACCGGTAAGGCTCCAGATAAAGGGGCGGTCACGGGAGTCGTATTCCTCCAGGCCCGCCTCCTGCTCGATCACCTGTGGGCCATTCAAGCCCAGGCGTGCTTCGCGAGTGACCACCAGGTAGCTGCACAAGCCAGCCGCGATGGACATGCCCCCAAAGCAACCGACACTGCCGGCCACCACACCGATCACTGGCTGGTACTGGCGCAGGTCGACAATCGCCGCGTGAATGTCGGCAATGGCAGCCAGGCCCAGGTTGGCTTCCTGCAAGCGCACGCCGCCCGTTTCCAGCAGTAGCACCGCGCAGGTGGGGATGCCGTTGCGGTTGTCTTCGGCGGCCAGCTCCAAGGCGCCCGCGATTTTCGCACCGCCAACTTCACCCAGGCTGCCGCCCTGGAAATTACCTTCGATCGCGGCAATCACCACAGGCTTGGCGCCGATGCTGCCCTTGGCGATCACCACACCGTCATCGGCCTGGGGCACCACGCCTTGGCGGCTGAGCCACGGCGACATGACCCGCTGGAACGGGTCGATCAACTCGCGGAAGGTGCCTGCATCCAACAGCGCCTTGGCGCGCTGGCGGGCACCGAGTTCCACAAAGCTGTGTTTAGCGAGTAGGTCAGTCATGGCCGATCTCCTCGAAACCTTGCTCCAGGCGCAAGCGCACCACACCGGGTGTGGCACCGAAGTCGTGGATATCAATGTTCAGGGCCGGTGGCGTCTGCTCCTGGAAGATGCGTTCGAACAGGTGCTGCCAGCGTTGCTGCGCGCCATTGACCGAGGTTTGCACCTGGATGGTCAAGCTGCCGGGCGTGCCCGGCTCCAGCAGCACTTCCAGGTCGCCCGAGCCGACGCAACCCACCAGCGCCCGGCCTTTGGGGGGCTGCCCGGCGGGGAATTCAAAGGACAAGGTTTCCATCACAACGCTCCGTCGAGGCGGTCGATAAACAGGCAGGCGGCCAACAGGTCGGCGGCGCCGCCGGGGGAGGCATTCAAGGCCAGCAGTTGCAGGTCCAGCTCATGCAGTTGGCGGCGTCCGGCCAGGGTTGCGCTGCCACCGGCGTCGAGCACGGCCTGGGCGCCCTGTTGCATGGTAGCCAGGCCTTCGGTACCGGCGCGGTAGAGCACGCAGGTGTCTGCCAGGTCCGTCATGATCGCCAGCAAAGCATCCAGGCGGGCGTTCTGCTCACCGGCGTTTTCGCGGCGGCTCTTGTGCAGTTGCGGCAGGCCGCGTTGAATCACCGAAGGGAAGCCGAGCTGGGCTTCTTCACGGGCACCGCGTGCGCCGTAGCGTTGGGCGACCTGGGCGCCATGGCTCATGGGCTGAGGGGCGAAGCGGTCGTTGAGCAGGGCCAGCTTGGCGGCGGTCAGGGTTATGGTGCGGGGCTCCAGGGCCGCCGCAGCGGTGAGCAACCCCAGCGCCCAGATCGCACCGCGATGAGTGTTCACGCCCTGGGTGGTGGCGAGCATGGCCTGCTCGCCTTCCCGGCCAATACGCCCGAGCGCTTCGCGCAGGGGCAGGCCGACTTCTCCGATGTCGAGCGCGGCCTCGGCCATTTCCTTGAACATCGGCCACAGCGACAGCGCCGAGGCGTGCATCAGCCCCAGGTGCAAATCGCTGTGGGCGCCGTTGCCGCGCCGGTCTACCAAGGCGGGTTTGGGCGACAAATCCGCTTCGTCGATCAACGCATCCACGGCCATATCCGCCAGGCGATCGGCCAGGCTCAGTTCATGCTGTTTGAGCGCGCGCATTTACCAGCTCCTGAATTTGGCGGGCGGGTTGTAGAGGCCACCAGACCAGTCCACCAGGTCGGCCACGCTCTTGGCGGCCAACAACTCGCGGGTGGCGTCGGTGCGGCGAATACCCAAGTCTTCGGGCAAGGCAATCAAGCCTTCGCGGCGCATACGCGCAGTGTCCTTGGGGTTGTGACGCAGGCCGATAGCTGTCACCCCGGCGACGGCGGCGATCATTGCCTGGCGTTCTTCCAGGGAGCGCGCCTTGTACAGGTAGGCGATGCCTTCTTCGGTGAGCAAGTGGGTGACGTCGTCGCCGTAGATCATGATGGGCGCCAGGGGCATGCCGCTTTTGCGGGCCACTTCCACCGCGTCCAGGGTGTCGACGAAGGTGGGTTTACCGCCTTCCTGGAAGGTCTCGACCATTTGCACCACGAGTTTTTTGCCGCGTTCAAGCAAGGCTTCGGGGGCATCGTCGTGGCGCATATCCAGCCAGGCCGGTGTGCCATGGCGGCGGCCGCGTGGGTCGTGGCCCATGTTCGGCGCGCCACCGAAACCGGCGAGGCGGCCACGGGTCACGGTGCTGGAATGCCCGTCGCCATCGACTTGCAGGGTGGCGCCGATAAACAGGTCCACGGCGTATTGGCCGGCGAGTTGGCAGAACATGCGGTTGGAGCGCATGGAGCCATCGCGGCCGGTGAAGAACACATCCGGGCGTGCGGCAATGTAGTTTTCCATGCCCAGTTCGGTGCCGAAGCAATGCACACTCTCCACCCAACCGCTTTCAATCGCCGGGATCAATGTGGGGTGCGGGTTGAGGGTCCAGTTGCGGCAGATCTTGCCTTTCAGACCCAGGGATTCGCCGTAGGTGGGCAGGATCAATTCGATGGCAGCAGTGTTGAAGCCGATGCCATGGTTGAGCGACTGCACATTGTGTTTTTCGTAGATGCCACGGATCGCCATCATCGCCATCAACACATGCACCGGCTTGATATGGCGTGGGTCGCGGGTGAACAGCGGCTCGATGTAGAACGGCTTATCGGCCACCACCACGAAATCCACCCAACTGGCGGGAATGTCGACGCGAGGCAAGTCGGTAACGTCGTCCACCAACTGGTTGACCTGCACGATGACGATGCCATCGCTGAAGGCAGCGGGTTCGATCAGCGCCGGGGTGTCTTCGGTGCTGGCGCCGGTGTAGATATTGCCGGCGCGGTCAGCCATGAAGCCGGCAGAAAGCACCACGTTGGGGATCAGGTCCACCACCAGCCGGGCGTAAAGTTCGATGTAGGTGTGGATCGCGCCGATTTCCAGCAGGCCGTCTTCCAGCAACTGGCTGATGCGCAGGGATTGGGTGCCGGCGAAGGAGAAATCGAGCTTGCGAGCGATGCCCTTTTCAAACAGGTCCAAGTGCTCGGAACGCCCGACGCTGGGCATGATCATGTGCAAATCGTGGAGCTTGGCCGGGTCGGCCTTGGCCAGGGAGCGCGAGAGAAAATCGGCCTGCTTCTGGTTGTTGCCCTCCAGCACCACGCGGTCGCCGGGGAGGATCAGGGCTTCAAGGGCCTCGACGATCTTGTCACTGGGCAACACCGCCCCGTCTGCATACTGTTTGACCAGCCCGAGCCGCCGCTGCTTCTCGTCGCGCCGCCGCGTCCAGCGCGAGTCGGGGGTGATGGTTGTTGTCATGGTCGCTCCACGGGGGGTTGCTGTCGTGGGGCTAACCTTAGGAGTGAAGCGCAAAGGCATCAATCAAGCTGGAGGACGAACCGTTACGCCTGGAGTAACGAAGATCAAACTGTGGGAGCTGGCTTGCCTGCGATAGCTGTAGGTCAGCTACTGAGATGTTGACTGACAGGCCGCTATCGCAGGCAAGCCAGCTCCCACAGTAGATCTTCATAGGGCTCAGGATCAGGCCAGGCCGGACTCTACCAGCAGCGCTTCAAGCCCCATCAAATCGGGCACCTTTGCCACCTGCTCGCCCACTTGCACCGCCGCCAGTTCCAGCGGGCACAGGGGCACGTCCACGTAGCTCAATTCGCTGTCGAGCTTGTACGAGCGGGGAATGCCCTGGATCACCAGAGCAATGAACTTCAAGGTCGGCCGCCCGCCCAGTGCATTCAACACCACGATGCGCGAGCGTTCGCCCGTCATGCTGGCTTCGCCGCAGGCCGCTTCAAAGCTGATCAGCGGAATCTGTCGATCGCGCCACGTGACCTGCCGCAGATACCACGGCGGCGCATCGCTGGCCGGTTCGCCGCGCTGGAAGTCGATCAGCTCGGCGACGGCGACGTTGGGCAGCACCAGGTGGCGGTCGGCCAGGGGCAGCAGCAGGCCGGTGAGTTGGCTGGTGCGGTGCTCAAGCATGGGACTTGCTCCAGTAGGCGATGCTCTCCAGCAGCACCGACTCTTGGTACGGCTTGCCGAGGTAGTCGTTGACGCCAATGGCCATGGCGCGGTCGCGGTGTTTCTGGCCGGTGCGTGAGGTGATCATGATGATCGGCAAGCGCATCAGGCGTGGGTCGTTGCGTATCTGAATGGCCACTTCGAAGCCGTCCATGCGCGGCATTTCGATGTCGAGCAGCATCAGGTCCGGGGTGTGTTCTTCCAGGATGGCGAGGGCGTCGATACCGTCCTTGGCGGTGAGCACGTTCATGCCGTTGCGCTCCAGCAGGCGGCTGGTGACTTTGCGCACGGTGACCGAGTCGTCCACCACCAGCACCAGCAGCGGGCGTTTTTTCAGTGGGTCGTTGAGGACCAGCGGCGCATCCACTGCCTGGGCCGGCAAGGCCGGTTGCCGAGCGCGGATGTGCGCCAGCAGGTCGATGATCAGCACCACATGGCCGTCGCCCAGGATGGTCGCGCCGGTCACGCCCTGCACCCCGGAGAATTGCGGCCCCAAGCCCTTGACCACGATCTCGCGGGTACCGGCCATGGCATCCACGTGCACCGCCACGCGGCGTTCATTGCAATGCACCAGCAGCACCGGCACAGGCTGGTACTGGCCCAGCAGTTTCGGGCGGCTGGCGGTGTGCAGCAGGTCGCCGAGGTAGAACAACTCGTAGCGCTGGCCGCCATATTCATAGTGCGCCGGGTCTTGCTGGTAGTGCCCCGCCAACTCGTGGGGCAGCACGCGCACCAGGCCTTCGATGGTGTTGAGGGGGATCGCGTATTGGTCGTCCGCGCAGTGCACCATCAGCGCACGATTGACCGACACGGTAAACGGCAGGCGAATGCGAAAATGCACGCCCATGCCCGGCGTCGAGTCGATCACCATGGAGCCGCCGAGCTGGCGCACTTCTTCATGCACCACGTCCATGCCCACGCCGCGCCCGGAAATCTGGGTGATTTTTTCGGCGGTGGAAAAGCCCGGCTGCAGGATGAACTGCAACACGTCACGGTCGCTGATCTCTTGATGGGGCGCGAGCAGGCCGCGCTTGATCGCCTTGCGTCGCACCGCTTCGAGGGGCACGCCGGCGCCGTCGTCGCGCATGTCGAAGACGATGTCGCCGCCTTCGTGGGTCAGGTCCAAGGTGATGCGGCCCTTCTCCGGTTTGCCCGCCGCCAGCCGCACTTCGCGCGACTCCAGGCCGTGGTCGACGGCGTTGCGCAGCATATGCTCCAAGGGTGCCGCCATGCGCTCCAGCACATTGCGGTCCATCTCGCCTTCGGCATTGCCGACGATAAACTCCACGTCCTTGCCCAACTCGCCCGCCACTTGCCGCACGATGCGCTTGAGGCGTGGCAACATGCGCTCGAAAGGCACCATGCGCGTGCGCATCAGGCCTTCCTGCAACTCGGTGTTGATACGCGCCTGTTGCTGCAGCAGGTTGTGGGCATCCTGGTTGCGGCGCTCAAGGGTGTCCTTGAGGTCGAGCAGGTCGGAGGCAGATTCGGACAGCGCACGGGCCAGCTGTTGCAGCTGCGAATGGCGGTCCATTTCCAGCGGATCGAATTCTTCGTAGCCCAGGCGTTCGGCCTCGGCTTGCTGGCGGCTCAGGAGGCGGCCCTGGGTTTCGCTGTCGAGCCGGCGCAGCTGGTCGCGCATGCGCTCGATGGTGGTTTCCATCTCACTCAAGGCAATGCGCGCATCCTTGACTTGCTGCTCGATCCGCCCACGGAAGATCGAGGTTTCGCCGGCGAGGTTGACCAGGTCATCGAGCAAGTCGGCAGAGATTTTCACCATGTCGGCAGCCGGATCGGCGACCGCTTCGGCCTTGCCAGCCGGCAGCGCCACCGGTGTGACCGGCTCATCACTGGGGTGCACCAGGCTCTTGATGCGCTCGATGAGTTTATCCACCGAACCCACCGGCAGACCCTCGGCCACGGCGTCGATCATCTGCGCCAGGCGGTCATGGCAGCCTTGCAGCAGTGCGAACAACTCAGGGGTCGGCGCGAGCAAACCGGCGGACAGCCCTTCGTAAAGAAATTCCAGCTCATGGGCCAGATCGCCGATTGGCCCGATCTCGACCATGCGCGCACCGCCCTTGAGGGTGTGCAGGTCCCGCAGCAGGGTTTCCACTTCCTGGCGATTGCCCGGCTCGCCCTGCCAGCGCACTAACGCGCTGCCTGAGCTGTCGAGGATATCGGTGGCTTCTTCGAGGAAGATATCCAGCAATTCCGGGTCGGCACCCGAGGCGGCTGCCACCGCAGCCGGCGCTGCCGGGCTGCTGGCCTGGCGCAACTCCCGCAACCTTTCGACCAGCTCGGCGCCGTCACTCAAGGGTTGCTGCTGTTGCAGTTCGTCCAACTGTTGGGCCAAGCGTTCGTGGCTGGCCATCAGTGCCTGGGACAGCTCCACGCAATAACTGTAGCGGCGATCCATCAGCCCCTCATAAACGCATTCGAGCTCATGGGCCAAGTCGCCCACCGGGTCGATTTCGGCCATGCGTGCGCCGCCCTTGAGGGTGTGCAGGTCCCGCTGCAACGAGGACAAGGGCGCGGCGTTTTCGGGTTCCAGCAACCAGCGCTTGAGCGACTGCCCGGCGCTGTCGAGGATGTCTACGGCCTCTTCAAGAAAGATCTCGACAATCTCGTCGTCCATCGCGGTGGCGTGATCCAACTGCGCAGTAGCCGCGCCCAACTCGGAGATACTCAGGGCGCGGCTGCCGTCGCTTTTGATCAGGCCCGTGGCGGACGGGTCCAAGGCTTCGTCCAGCAACTCGCGCAACGCCTGCAGACGTGCGGGCGCGGGGCTGATTTCCTGGCCGGCGGCCAACTGGTCGAGCATGTTGATCAGCGCGTCGTGGGCCTGTTCAGCCTCGTGGAAGAACCGGGCGCTGACCGCCAGGCTGCTTTCTTCTACCGCGCCATACAGGTCGAGCAAGGCCTCGCACAACGCGTCGATAGGGTGCAGGTCGGCAAGGTGAGCGCCCTCGCCCAACGTAGTCAGCTCGTCCAGCAATGCCGTGAGCTCCTGACGGTCGCCGGGGTGCTGCTGCCAGCGGCGCAGCAGGCTTTCGGCGTCGAGCAGGATGTCCATGCCCTGGGCCAGGAAGTTGGTGATCAAGTGCGGGTCACGCTTGACGCGCAGGCCGGTCGTGGGCGCGTCGAGCAAGGCGGCAAGTTGATGCTCCAGCAGGTGTTGGGTGCGGCTGATCACGCTGGCCGCACCGTGGATCGGTGCCAGGGGATTGTTGTCCAGGTCACGCACCCCGCGCTGGAACAGCCCCTGTGCCTCAAGCAACAACGCCACTTCGTCCTTGTCCAGCGGCAGGCGGTGGGCCTTGTACTCACGGGTGAGGTGATCCAGCGGGCGCGCCAGCTCGGCGATGGGCAACACGCCAGCCATGTAGGCGCTGCCCTTGAGGGTGTGCAAGGCGCGTTGCAGTTCATCGCTGACCTGCAGCGGCACCTGCTCGGCGGCCTGTTGCAGGAAGTGGCCGAGGCTGTCCAGATGGCCCTGGGCTTCGTTGCGGAAGATCTCCAGCAGCATTGGGTCATGGGGCTCGGTGGTCGACGTTGCAGCGCCACTGGCCAGGGCATGGGCACGGGCGGCCAAGGCGTCGGCTTCATCGCGCTGGCGTTGATCGTCGCTGGCAAAATCGGCGATCAGCTCCGGCAGCAGGGCCACGGTCTCATCCAACACCTGCTGCACCTCAGGGCCAAGGACTAAGCTGCGTTCCAGCACGCGATTGAGCAGGTTCTCCACGGCCCAGGCCAGCTCGGCCAGCACCAGGGCGCGCACCATGCGGCCGCTACCCTTGAGGGTATGGAAGGCGCGGCGCATTTCGCCCTGGGCGGCTTTGTCCGCGCTGTCGGGCAGGTAGCGATGCAACACGTCGAGGACTTCATCGGTTTCTTCAAGGAAGACTTCGCGCAATTCATCGTCAATCGGTTCCTCGCCGGCCGGCGGCGGCAACAGGCTGCCTGGACGCTGCAAGGCCGGAGGGTTGAGACGTGATGCAGGGCTGGCCAAGGCATCGAATTGGGATTGGTTTGATACGGCCTCGGAGGACAGTGCCCCCTCGGGCGCGACCAGGGCCTGACGCCAGGGTTTTTCCACCGGCAGGTAGCCCAATGCATTCAAGCCCTGGGTGGCCAACTCCAGCACTTTTTCCCCTGCCGCGTCAGGGTCTTGAAGCATGCGTTCGAGGTAGTACTCCAGGCTACTGACCACCTCGGCAAAATGCGCCAGTTGTGTCGCCGAAGGGGCGGCTTCATTGACCATCAACTGCTCATCGACGTAGTCGGTGCAACCGCGCATCAGGCTCGCCGCACGCGGCAAGGGAATCATCGCCAGGGCACCACGTACCTGGCTCAGCAGCTCGGGCAAGGACTCCAGGCGCTGACGATCCCAATCAGCCTCAATGCAGTCGATCACCAGTTCCTTGGCTTGGCGCAGGCACTGGCACGACTCACGAATCACCAACTGATGGATCTGGGTCAGGTCGGTGGTGGGCAAGCGGCTGTCTTCACGGCTTTGCGGTTCGACAGTGCTGATCATCCCGGCCAACGTCGCTTCGACATACAGCAACGCACCGGCCACATCCATCAACACCGCGTCATTGGGTTCGCGCTGTCCCTGGACCAGGCTCAACACCACAGCGAGTTGGTCGATGATCACTTTGCGCGGCTGGCCGAAACCCAGTACCGCAAGGGTATCGGCGATCTGCCGCAGCGGCGCCAGCAAGGGGTCGAGGTCCTGGGTGTGCTGGCGATCACTGCGCACGAACAGATCCAGGCGCTCCTTGACCCGCACCAGCTCCTCACACAACGCGCCGAGCACCGAGCCCATGGCATTGCGATCCGGCCCGGCCAGCCGTGCACGTTCAGCGTCGACCACGGCGCTGTCGGGCAAGGCTTCGTCCAAGCCGTAGCGTTCCTTCAGGCTTTGCATGCGCGGCGTCGGCCGGGTGACTTTGGCGACGTAGAACAGCAGGCTCTTGAGCAAGTCGTCCGGCGCCGGCTGGTTGATGCCATTGATGCCTTGAACCAGCAAGCGCTTGAGTTGCTTGTCGCTGGCCTTGAGCAGGCTGCGCAGCGCCGGGCTGTTGGCGACCACGCCGGTGAGCATGCCTTCGACCAGCGCCGAGGTGACCTGCCACAACGGCAGCAGCGGCGCACCCTGGCACAGCGCTTCAAGGCGTGCGAACACCCGCGCCATGTCTTCCAGGTTGCTGGGGCCGTGGTCTTCACGCAGCAACCCGGCGAGGGCTTGTTGCAGCAGGTGGCGCCATTGGCGCAACTGCTCATGCAGATCCGGCGTGGCCCGTTGGGCCAGGGCTTGCTCAGACAACGGCTCGATCGACAGCAGTTGCGGGCTGAACAGGCTGGTTTCCGATAGCAGGCTTTCACCACGGGCGCTGCGCAGGTCGTTGAGCAGCGGCAGCACCACCAGTGGCAGGTCGCGGCGGGCACTGTGCACGCGGTCGAGGTACAGCGGCAATTGGCCGAGGGCTTGTTGCAGCAGGCGGATACTTTCATCGCGCTGGCCGACGTGCCCGGCCTGGAGCGCAAGGGCCAGTTCTTCGATCTCTTCGGCCAGCAGCGCCGCGCCGTAGAACTCGACCATTTGCAGCGCGCCATGCACCTGGTGGATACCGGCCAGGCATTGGTTGAGGGCGTCGTCGTCAAGGGTTTCAACGTACGCGTCCAGCGCCGACCGGGCCTGTTTCAGGGTTTCGGCAATATCGCCCTTGACCCATTCGAGGGCCACGTAGTCGTGCCGATCAACCATAACTGCTCCGCTTAGAATTCATGAGTTGCTGGTATCTCACAAACAATGGAGATCCGATGTGGGAGCTGGCTTGCCTGCGATAGCGGTGGGTCAGCACTATATCTGTATCTGACAGACCGCTATCGCAGGCAAGCCAGCTCCCACAGTTGGACTGTGGTGTTCTTCAGGTCGTATTTCAATCATCGACCTGCTTGGGCGGCGGCAAGGTGAAACCCGATACTGACCTGCGCAACTGGCTGGCCATCTTCGCCAGGTTACCAATGCTTTCGGCGGTGGCGGTGGAACCCGACGACGTCTGGGTGGTGATCTGCTGGATCACGTTCATGGTCAGGGAAATCTGCCCCGCCGATGAGGTCTGTTGCTGCGCCGCGTTGGAAATACTCTGGATCAGCGCCGCCAGGGTTTTGGACACGCCTTCGATCTCTTCCAGCGCCACCCCGGCGTCCTGGGCCAGGCGCGCGCCGCGCACCACTTCCGTGGTGGTCTGTTCCATGGAGATCACCGCTTCGTTGGTGTCGGCCTGGATGGTGCGCACCAGGGTTTCGATCTGCCGGGTGGCCGCCGAGGAGCGTTCGGCCAACCGTTGCACTTCATCGGCCACCACCGCAAAACCGCGCCCGGCGTCACCGGCCATGCTGGCCTGGATCGCGGCATTGAGGGCGAGGATATTGGTCTGGTCGGCGATATCGTCGATCAGGCTGATGATGTCGCCAATTTCCTGGGACGACTCGCCCAAACGCTTGATGCGCTTGGCGGTGTCCTGGATCTGCTCGCGAATGTTGTCCATGCCGTGGATGGTGTTGTGCACCACCTCGTTGCCTTTGTTGGCGATCTCTACCGAACGTTCAGCTACCGCCGAGGATTCGGCCGCGTTGGCCGATACCTGGTCAATGGACCGCGCCATCTGGTTGATCGCCGTGGACGCTTCGGCAATCTGCTGGGCCTGATGCTCCGATGCCTGGGCCAGGTGCATGGCGGTGGCCTGGGTGTCCTGCACCGCACCGGCGACCTGCCCGGCAGTGAGGTTGATGGTGGCGACCAGGTCGCGCAGTTGGTCCACGGAATAGTTGATGGAGTCTGCGATGGTGCCAGTGAAGTCTTCGGTGACCGAGGCGGTGACGGTAAGGTCGCCGTCGGCCAGGTCTTCGATTTCATCCAGCAGGCGCATGATCGCGTTCTGGTTGCGCTCGTTCTTCTGCGCGGTTTCATGCAGTTGGCGGTTGGTCTCGCGCACCATGACCAGGCCGATCAGGATGATCGAGGCCAGCGCCAGCAAGCCCAGCACGTAACCACCGATGGTGTCGAAGCTGCGCCCGCTGGCGAGGTTTTCAAAACCCGTGGCCAGGTGCGAGGCTTCATCGAGCAAGGTTTGCGACAGGTTGAAAATATTGCTCGCCGAGGCGCGCACCTGGAACAACTGTGGCGAGGTCTCGAGAATTTCATCCACGGAGCCGGAGACAAATTCGAACAGCTCGGCGATGTCCGCCAGCCGCGCACGGGCGTCCGGGTCTTCGACCTGGGTGATACGCAGGCCCGGGTTGCCGTTGAGCATGCCATTGAGCACCACGCCAAAACGGTTGGCATCGCGGCCAAAGGCATCGGCGGCCTGCACGGCGGTTTCATCCCCCGCCAGCACCGTGTTGACCGCCCCCAGGATACGTTCGGCCAGCAGCGACTGGCGTTGGGCCAAGGCAACTTGGCTGGCCGGGGCGCCGCGTTGCAGCAGGATATCCACGACCTTTTCCGACTCGATCTGCAGTTGCGGCACGGTTTCGGCCAGGGTCGCCGCCACCTGGTGCAACGACAATACGGTCTGCTCGCTGGCCAGGATGGCGTCGGTGTTTTTGAGCAGCGCCTCCCAGTCGGTCTGCACCGCCCGCATTTCGGCGCGCACCGCACTGGGCGCCGCCGGCAAGCCAGTTTGCGGGTCACCTTTTTTCAGGTAACCCCAGCGCTGGGCAAAATCGTTGCGCGCATCGCCCAGCAGCTTGAACGCCGCCGCTTTCCCGGCAGCGGCCTCGGTGGCGTTCTTGGCAATGCGCTGGGACAGCACGCGCAGCTCACCGGCGTGGCCGATGTACTGTTTATCGTAGGTGGACTGGGTGTTGAGGTACGCGAAGTTGGCGAACAGCAACATGATGAACACGATCAAGGCGATAAACAGCACGATGATCTGCGAACGGCTGCGCGAAGCGGCCTGAGGTTTGGGCGTGGTAGCGGTACTCATGCGGCAACATCCATGAAGCCAGGGGCCTGGGCCAGGGCGAAGGGGCTGAAGACTTGCCATTGCGGCTCGCCGTCGAACTGGCCCTGGATAAACGGGGCGCTCGAGGCGGTGCTCGCCACCCAGGCGTCCAATGGGAAATGCTGCATGCCTACCACCTCGTCTACCAGCAGCCCGACAAACAGGTCGTTGAACTCCACCACCAGCACCCGCCGTTGCTTGCGCGCCCTGGACAACTCAAGGCCCAGGAAACCGCCCAGGTCCATCACCGGCAGCAAGCGCCCGCGCAGGTTGGCCACGCCCTTGACCCAGGGTTTGACCCCCGGCATCAAGGTGCAGCGCGGCTCATGCAACACCTCGGCGACTTCGCCCATGGGCGCCACGTAGGCGTTTGGTCCTACGCGGAAGGCGATGCCGCTCCAGCGTTGCAGGCGCGTTTCCTGGGACGGCAGGTCCGCGGCCAGCAAGCGGCAGCGGCGGTCGATGTCCAGCAACAGCTCAAAGGCGGTTTGCGACTCGGTCATGATCGCAAGCCTTAGCCGGCCAGCACCTTGTTCAGGGTGGCAATCAGGGTCTCTTCATCCACAGGCTTGGTCAGGTAATCCTTGGCGCCCTGGCGTGCGCCCCAGATCTTGTCGGTTTCCTGGTCCTTGGTGGTGATGATGATAATCGGGATACCGTTGGTTTCTGGCTCCTTGGACAACTGGCGCGTGGCCTGGAAGCCGTTGAGGCCGGGCATCACGATATCCATCAGCACCGCGTCGGGCTTTTCCTGGCGGGCCAGGGCCACGCCGTCCGCGCCGTTTTCGGCCTTGAGCACCTGGTGGCCATGCTTTTCCAGCATGCCGGTGAGTTTGTACATTTCAGTCGGCGAATCGTCGACGATCAGAACACGTGCCATGGTTTTCCCCGCTACATTGGTCGGCGCCGGCCCTCGTGAGGCGGCGTCAGTGTGCTTGTTCTACTGCGGCGAACCCAGGCACATAGGCCTTGATCGCCCCCAGCAGTTCTTCCTTGCTGAAAGGCTTGGTCAAAAATTGATCGACACCCACGATGCGCCCCTTGGCCTTGTCGAACAGGCCGTCCTTGGAAGACAGCATGATCACCGGGATCGACTTGAACGCCGGGTTGTTCTTCACCAGGGCGCAGGTCTGGTAGCCATCCAGGCGCGGCATCATGATGTCGACAAAGATAATGTGCGGGTGATGATCGACAATACGAGCCAGGGCGTCGAAACCGTCGATCGCCGTGATGACCTCGCACCCCATGTTCTTCAACAGCGTCTCGGCGGTGCGGCGGATCGTTTTCGAATCGTCGATCACCATCACCTTCAAGGCGTTGGAATGCTGTTCCATATCTGCTCTACCATCGCCACAGCGAATCGGTTTTCGGTGTGTACTGCCTGATGTTGCACAGGATGAACGCCGCAAGCCTTGGAATTCAAGGGCTGCTGCGCCGTGCCAGCCTTTTTAGCACAGTCTCCAAGCGCAATCTATCGAGGCACCCACCCAGTGGTTTTTCCTTGACCCACAACAGCCGCAGCGCCACTCTGACGCCACTTTTATGCGCCCCAATTTGCTAGAGGAAATCCCCCATGAGCGTTCGCGTCGGCATTGTCATGGACCCTATCGCCAGCATTTCCTATAAAAAGGACAGTTCGCTGGCCATGCTCCTGGCCGCCCAGGCCCGCGGCTGGACCTTGTTCTATATGGAGCAGCGCGACCTTTACCAGGGTGAAGGCGAGGCCCGCGCACGCATGCGCCCGCTGCAGGTGTTCGCCAACCCCGAGAAGTGGTTCGAGCTTTCTGACGAAATCGACAGCCCCCTTAGCGACCTCGACGTGATCCTGATGCGCAAGGATCCGCCGTTCGACATGGAATTTGTGTACTCCACCTACCTGCTGGAGCAAGCCGAACGGGCCGGCGTGTTGATCGTCAACAAGCCGCAAAGCCTGCGTGACTGCAATGAAAAGCTGTTCGCCACCCTGTTCCCGCAGTGCACACCACCGACCGTGGTCAGCCGCCGCGCCGATGTACTGCGTGAATTCGCCGCCAAGCATGGCGACGTGATCCTCAAGCCGCTGGACGGCATGGGCGGCACCTCGATCTTCCGTCACCGCGCCGGCGACCCGAACCTGTCGGTGATCCTCGAAACCCTGACCGCCCTGGGCACCCAGCAGATCATGGGCCAGGCCTACCTGCCGGCGATCAAGGACGGTGACAAGCGCATCCTGATGATCGACGGCGAGCCGGTGGATTACTGCCTGGCGCGCATCCCGGCAGCCGGCGAGACCCGTGGCAACCTGGCCGCCGGTGGTCGCGGTGAAGCGCGGCCGTTGTCGGACAAGGACCGCTGGATCGCCGCTCAAGTCGGTCCGACCCTGCGGGAAAAAGGCCTGCTGTTTGTCGGACTGGACGTAATTGGTGAGAACCTCACTGAAATCAACGTCACCAGCCCGACCTGTATTCGCGAGATCGACAATGCATTTGGTACGAACATCGGCGAAATGCTGATGGCCGCCATTGAGCGCAAGCTAAAAGCCAAGTGACATAGAACAGCCGGACACATACCAACATTGCGTTATCATGCGCCACCTGTGAAACGCGCGATGTTGGTTTTCTTGTCATGACACTCCCGTCCGATCTGCCCCCCGAATTCACCCATAGCGGCGTGCGCCCGGCTGATCGTCTCGGTTTTACCCTGTTTCTCGCTGCGCTGATTCACCTCGCCCTGCTCCTGGGCGTGGGGTTCACCCTGGTGGAACCCAAGCAGATCACCAAGACCCTGGAAATCACACTTGCTACGTTCAAGAGCGAAAAGAAGCCCGAAAAGGCTGACTTTCTCGCCCAGGAAAACCAGCAAGGCAGCGGCACCCTCGACAAGAAAGCCGTGCCCAAGACCACCGAAGTGGCGCCCTTCCACGACAACCAGGTCAAGAAGGTCACCCCACCGCCGGCGCCAAAGCCCGAGGTCAAGCAGGCCACGCCCAAGGCTGCGGTAGCCACCGTCGCGCCCAAGCCGCAAAAAGCCCCGACCCAGCGCGAAAAGGCCAAGACCGAACCCAAGCCCGAGCCAGTGAAACCTGCGCCGACGTTCGACAGTTCGACGCTGTCCGACGAAATTTCCAGCCTCGAAGCCGAACTGGCCCATGAGCAACAGCTTTATGCCAAGCGCCCGCGCATCTACCGTTTGAACGCCGCCTCAACCATGCGCGATAAAGGTGCCTGGTATAAGGACGAGTGGCGCAAGAAAGTCGAACGCATCGGCAACCTCAATTACCCGGACGAGGCGCGGCGCCAACAGATTTATGGCAATTTGCGCTTGCTGGTGTCGATCAACCGTGACGGCTCGCTGTATGAGGTGCAGGTGCTGGAGTCCTCCGGCCAGCCGCTGCTGGACCAGGCTGCGCAACGCATCGTGCGCCTGGCCGCGCCCTTTGCGCCATTCAGCGGCGACTTGAGCGACGTGGACCGCCTGGAAATCATCCGCACCTGGCGGTTCGCCAAGGGCGACCGGTTGTCCAGCAACTGATCGCACAGATCGTTCCCACGCTCCGCGTGGGAATGCCGCCATGGACGCTCTGCGTCTGCTCTTGGGACGCGGAGCGCCCCGGGATGCATTCCGACGCAAAGCATGGGAACGATCAGCGATCAGGCTCGCGCCCGCACTTGTCAGTTCGCCCCTCCAACGCCACACTAGCGGACATGAAAAACGTCAGCCCGACCTACCTCAAGCACCAATTCCTGATCGCCATGCCCCATATGGCCGACCCGAACTTTGCGCAGACCTTGACCTACATCGTCGAGCACACGGCCAATGGTGCCATGGGGCTGGTGGTCAACCGCCCGCAGGAGCTGAACCTGGCCGATATCCTTGAGCAACTGCGCCCGGAAATCGACCCGCCGGCGCGCTGCCAGGGCGTACCGATCTACATCGGCGGGCCGGTGCAGACCGATCGCGGTTTTGTGCTGCACCCCACCGGGCCGACGTTTCAGGCCACGGTAGACCTTGATGGGGTGTCACTGTCCACATCCCAGGATGTGCTGTTCGCCATCGCCGACGGCATCGGCCCCGAGCAAAGCGTGATCACCCTGGGCTACGCCGGTTGGGAAGCCGGGCAACTGGAGGCCGAACTGGCCAGCAATGCCTGGCTGACCTGCCCGTTCGACGCTGACATCCTGTTCAACACCGCCAGCGAACTGCGCCTGGAAGCGGCAGCAGCCAAGCTGCGGGTCAACCTCAGCCTGCTGACCAGCCAGGCGGGGCACGCCTGATGGCCTTGCGTCTGATCCTCGGTTTTGACTACGGCACCAAACAGATCGGCGTAGCGGTTGGCCAGGTCATCACCGGCCAGGCCCGCGAGCTGTGCACCCTCAAGGCCCAGAACGGCGTGCCGGACTGGAACCAGGTCGAAGCCCTGATTAAAGAGTGGAAGCCTGACGCGGTGGTGGTCGGCCTGCCCCTGAACATGGATGGCACCCCCAGTGACATGTGCCTGCGCGCCGAGAAGTTCGCGCGCCGCCTCAATGGCCGCTACAACCTGCCCTTCTATACCCACGACGAACGCCTCACCACCTTCGAAGCCAAGGGAGAGCGCCGCGACCGTGGCGGGCAAAAGGGCAGTTACCGCGACAACCCGGTAGACGCTATCGCCGCGGCCTTGCTGTTGCAGGGCTGGCTGGATGAAAACACCGCTTTATTTGAATCCTGACCCGCCGCGATCCTGTAGGAGCGGGCTTGCCCGCGAAGAACGTTAACGATACCGCGAGAAGGCTGGATGAACGCGGTGCCCATGAGTTTTTCGCGAGCAAGCTCGCTCCTACACACTTGATAAGGAGCCACTATGAGCTTGCCGAACCCTGCCGAACTGATCAGCCAGATGGCGATACGCCTCAAGGCGCACCTGGAACACCGTGCCATCAGCGAACCGCGTTTTATCGGCATACGCACCGGTGGCGTGTGGGTAGCCCAGGCATTGCTGGAAGCACTGGGCAGCGATTCGCCTCTGGGCACCCTGGACGTGTCCTTCTACCGCGACGACTTCAGCCAGAACGGCCTGCATCCACAAGTGCGCCCATCGGCCCTGCCCTTCGAGATCGAAGGCCAGCACCTGGTATTGATCGACGACGTGCTGATGAGCGGCCGCACCATCCGCGCCGCCATGAACGAATTGTTCGACTATGGCCGCCCTGCCAGCGTGACCCTGGTGTGCCTGCTGGACCTGGATGCTGGCGAACTGCCGATCAGCCCGGACGTCGTGGGTGCAACCCTGTCGCTTGCACCCCAGCAGCGGGTAAAATTGTCCGGTCCTACGCCGCTCGAACTCGAACTGCAAGACCTTGCCCTTTAAACCGCCTTGTAAAGAGTCCCCGCGATGACGCCTCTAGATGCCAAGCGCCCGCTGCAGCTCAATGCTCAGGGCCAGTTGCAACACTTCTTGTCCCTCGACGGTTTGCCCCGCGAACTGCTCACCGAAATCCTCGACACCGCCGACTCGTTCCTGGAAGTCGGTGGCCGGGCAGTGAAGAAAGTCCCGCTGTTGCGCGGCAAAACCATCTGCAACGTGTTCTTCGAAAACTCCACCCGCACCCGCACCACCTTTGAACTGGCGGCCCAGCGGCTGTCGGCCGATGTGATCACGCTGAACGTGTCCACCTCGTCGGCGAGCAAGGGCGAAACCCTGCTCGATACCCTGCGCAACCTGGAAGCCATGGCCGCCGACATGTTCGTGGTACGCCACGGCGACTCCGGCGCTGCGCATTTCATCGCCGAGCATGTGTGCCCGAACGTGGCGATCATCAATGGCGGCGACGGCCGTCACGCGCACCCGACCCAGGGCATGCTCGACATGCTCACCATTCGTCGGCACAAGGGCAGCTTTGAAAACCTCTCGGTAGCCATCGTCGGCGACATCCTGCATTCGCGGGTGGCACGTTCGAACATGCTGGCTCTCAAGGCCCTGGGTTGCCCGGATATCCGCGTGATCGCGCCCAAGACCCTATTGCCCATCGGCATCGAACAGTATGGCGTGAAGGTCTACACCGACATGGCCGAAGGCCTCAAGGATGTGGACGTGGTGATCATGCTGCGCCTGCAACGCGAGCGCATGGCCGGGGGCTTGTTGCCCAGCGAAGGTGAGTTCTACCGCCTGTTCGGCCTGACCACCGCACGCCTGGCCAAGGCCAAGCCGGATGCCATCGTGATGCACCCGGGGCCAATCAACCGCGGCGTGGAAATTGAGTCGGCGGTGGCCGACGGCCCACAATCAGTGATTCTCAACCAAGTGACCTACGGCATCGCCGTGCGCATGGCCGTGCTGTCCATGGCCATGAGCGGGCAAACCGCGCAACGTCAATTCGAGCAGGAGCAGGCCCAGTGAAGCTCAGCATTCTCGGCGCCCGAGTCATCGACCCGGCCAGCGGCCTGGACCAAGTTACCGATCTACACCTGGACGCCGGCAAGATCGTCGCCATCGGCGCCGCCCCCGCCGGCTTCAACGCCGGCCAGAGCATTGACGCCAAGGGCCTGGTGGCCGCACCTGGGCTGGTGGACTTGAATGTCGCCCTGCGTGAACCGGGCTACAGTCGCAAAGGCAACATCGCCAGCGAAACCCAGGCCGCGGCAGCCGGTGGCGTGACCAGCCTGTGTTGCCCGCCCAATACCAAGCCGGTACTGGACACTTCTGCTGTGACCGAGCTGATCCTCGACCGCGCCCGCGAAGCCGGCAATTGCAAAGTGTTTCCCATTGGCGCCTTGAGCAAGGGCCTGGATGGCGAACAACTCGCCGAATTGATCGCCCTGCGTGACGCCGGTTGCGTGGCCTTCGGCAATGGCCTGGAAAGCTTTCGCAGCACGCGCACCTTGTGCCGCGCCCTGGAATACGCGGCCACGTTCGACTTGACGGTGATCTTCCATTCCCAAGACCGCGACCTGGCCGAAGGCGGCCTGGCCCATGAAGGCGCAGTGGCGAGCTTCCTCGGCCTGCCGGGCATTCCGGAAACCGCAGAAACCGTGGCCCTCGCCCGTGACCTGTTGCTGGTGGAACAAAGCGGCGTGCGTGCGCATTTCAGCCAGTTGACCAGCGCCCGGGGCGTGGCTCTGATCGCCCAGGCCCAGGCCCGTGGCTTGCGGGTAACTGCGGATGTCGCCCTGTACCAGCTGATCCTGACGGATGAGGCGCTGATCGACTTCTCCAGCCTTTACCACGTACAGCCCCCGCTGCGCACGAAGGCAGACCGTGACGGTTTGCGTGCGGCGGTGAAGTCGGGTGTGGTGTCGGCGATTTCCAGCCATCACCAACCTCACGAGCGAGACGCCAAGCTGGCACCGTTTGGCGCGACCGAGCCGGGCATCAGCAGCGTGGAGTTGTTGTTGCCACTGGCGATGACGCTGGTGGAAGACGGCTTGCTGGACCTGCCGACACTGCTGGCGCGTCTGAGCGCCGGCCCGGCCGAAGCCCTGCGCTTGCCAGCGGGCCAGTTGGCGGTGGGTTCACCGGCGGACCTGGTGCTGTTCGACCTGGCAAGCTCGACGGTGGCTGGTGAGCGTTGGTTGTCCAAGGGCGAAAACTGCCCGTTCATCGGCCACAGCCTGCCGGCGACGGTGCGGTACACCTTGATGGATGGGCGGATCAGCTACCAGGCTTGACGCGCAAGCTCGTTCCCACGCTCTGCGTGGGAACGATCAGTGCTCAGCGCCCGCTGTTGCGCTCGGCATTGCGGATCGAGATCTGCGTGTTCAGCGTCCAGAAGTCATACAGCACCCCAATCAGGAACAAACCACCGGTCAGCAGGTAGATCAGGCCGGTGATCCATTTGCCCTGATACATACGGTGCACACCAAACACGCCCAGGAACGCCAACAGAATCCAGGCCACGTTGTATTCAATCGGCCCAGCGGTAAACCGCAGGTCGGCTTCACGGTCCATGGCCGGGATCAGGAACAAGTCGATCAGCCAGCCAATACCCAGCAAGCCGAAGGTGAAAAACCAGATCGTACCGGTCACCGGCTTGCCGTAATAGAAGCGATGAGCCCCGGTAAAACCGAAAATCCACAGTAGGTAACCAATCGCCTTACTGTGGGTGTCGTGCTGCTGACCAACCTGTTGATAGGTGTTCATGAAGGACCTCTTTTGCGTCGATAGATAAATTTTTTCATTTTCTTTGTGACTTTTTTACGGGCGCCCGACGTACGGTAAATGGTATCTTCCTGCCCTCAAAGCCTTGTACCGCCTGCCTTGTGTAGGACAATTGCGGCGAATCGTCGCGTTTTTCCTGAATTTGACCCCAAGGTTCAGTCGACAAACGGCCTGAGAACAGCACAAAAAGCTGTTATAAAGTTGCGCGCAAACCCATAAGAGCCACGCCTAATGCGACCATTTTTCAAGACATGGCTAACCATTTGCCTATTAATGCCACTGGCCGCCCACGCCACCAATCGTGAGCAACGACTTCCGAACGTTAACGGTTTCACCCCTAAAGTCCATAGCACGCCCAGCACTGCCAAAGCGGCAAAGCCGACCGTCAGCCGCCCGACTCAACTGAGCAAGGCCCACGGCAAAGTGCTTTCCACCCAGCTGGCCGTGAACACCAAGCAAAGCAGCAACGTCTTGAGCCGTGCCGTCAACGTGCTCGGTACACCTTATCGTTGGGGCGGCAGCAGCCCAAGTAAAGGGTTCGACTGCAGCGGGCTGGTGAAATATGCATTTAACGATGTAAAAGCGGTGGACCTGCCACGCACCTCCAACGCCATGGCGGCCGGCCATGGGTTGAAGGTTGACCGCAAAGACCTGAAGCCGGGCGATCTGTTGTTCTTCAAGTTGAAGAGCCGCCAGGTGAACCACGTTGCCATCTACCTGGGCAATGACCGCTTTATTCACGCACCGCGCCGTGGCAAGTCGGTGAGCATCGACACGCTGAAAAAGCCGTTCTGGGACAAGAACTACGTGATTGCCAAGCGGGTACTGCCTAAAGAGCAGAACAGCAACCTGCGGATCGTGCAGCGCTAAGCCAGGCACCACTGAAGCTCCCCCTTTGAAATGCAATCAAATGTGGGAGCTGGCTTGCCTGCGATGACGGTGTGTCAGTTGGCAGAGAGAGTGCCTGACAGTCCGCTATCGCAGGCAAGCCAGCTCCCACATTGTGTATCTGTGCGTTTTAGATATCTGCCGGCACCCTCGCCTTCTCCCGCGCCTCTTCCCGACTGACCAGGCCCGCGCCCACCAACGCCTTCAAACTCATATCCAGGGTCTTCATCCCCAACGCCCCACCGGTCTGAATTGCCGAAACCATCTGCGCCACCTTGTCCTCACGGATCAAGTTACGAATCGCCGGCGTACCCAGCATGATTTCATGGGCGGCCACACGCCCACCGCCCACCTTCTTCACCAACACCTGAGAGACCACCGCCTGCAACGACTCCGACAGCATCGAGCGGACCATGGCCTTTTCCCCGGCCGGGAAGACGTCCACCAGCCGGTCTATCGTCTTTGCCGCCGACGAGGTGTGCAGAGTGCCGAACACCAGGTGCCCGGTCTCTGCCGCCGTCAGCGCAAGGCGGATGGTTTCCAGATCGCGCAATTCACCCACCAGGATCACATCCGGGTCTTCTCGCAGGGCTGAACGCAGGGCCACCGAGAAACTGTGGGTGTCACGATGCACCTGGCGCTGGTTGACCAGCGCCAGTTTCGGCCTGTGGATAAACTCGATGGGGTCTTCCAGCGTGAGGATATGCTGGCGTCGATGCCGGTTGAGGTCGTCGATCATCGCCGCCAGGGTCGTGGACTTGCCAGAACCGGTGGGCCCGGTCACGAGCACCAGGCCGCGAGGAAGGCGGGCGATACGCTGGAACACCTCGCCCAATCCCAGCGCCTCCAGGCTCTGGACCTCAGTCGCAATAGCCCGGAACACTGCACCCACGCCGCGATCCTGGCGGAACACGTTCGCCCGGAACCGGGCGACGCCTGGCAATTCGAAGGCAAAATCCGTTTCAAGAGATGTTTCGAAATCCTTTTGTTGATGTTTATTCAGCAACGGGCTCAATAAGTCGACCACTTGGGTAGCGTTCAGCGCTGGCCCATCCAGCGGCCAAACCTCGCCATCAATGCGCAGCATCGGTGCCAGGCCAGCTGACAGATGCAGGTCTGAGGCGCCTCGGCTTACGCTGGCCGTCAGCAATTGCGTGATATCCATAGGGCTTTCCATTTCCAGTAGAATGCCGCGGACTCCATATCCACGGGCGCATCTTGAATGTCGACGATAGCAGACAACATCGGCCTGGTTAGCCAGCGCATCCGCGCCGCAGCCGACGCCGTGCAACGTGACGCAAGCAGCATCCACCTGCTGGCCGTGAGCAAGACCAAACCCGCGCAGGCAGTGCGCGAAGCCTATGCCGCCGGGCTGCGCGACTTTGGCGAAAACTACCTGCAGGAAGCCCTGGGCAAACAGGCGGATTTAACCGACCTGCCCTTGAGTTGGCACTTCATCGGCCCCATTCAATCGAACAAGACTCGCGCTATCGCCGAGCACTTCGCTTGGGTGCATTCCGTGGACCGCCTGAAAATCGCACAACGCCTGTCCGAACAACGCCCGGCCGACCTGCCGCCGCTCAATATCTGCATTCAGGTCAATGTCAGTGGCGAAGCCAGCAAGTCCGGCTGCACACCCGCCGACCTGCCGGCCCTGGCCACGGCGATCAGCGCCCTGCCGCGCTTGAAGCTGCGGGGCTTGATGGCGATTCCCGAGCCGACTGAAGATCGGGCAGAGCAGGATGCGGCGTTTGCCACGGTGCGCGACCTGCAAGCCAGCTTGAACCTGGCGCTGGACACACTTTCCATGGGCATGAGCCACGACCTTGAGTCGGCCATTGCCCAAGGCGCCACCTGGGTGCGGATCGGTACCGCGCTGTTTGGCGCCCGCGACTACGGCCAGCCGTGAAATGGCTGACATCCCTCGAAAATAAGGACCTGTCATGAGCAACACGCGTATTGCCTTTATCGGCGCCGGTAACATGGCGGCCAGCCTGATCGGTGGCCTGCGGGCCAAGGGCCTGGACGCCGAGCAGATCCGCGCCAGCGACCCGGGCGCCGAGACCCGCGAGCGCGTCAGCGCCGAACACGGCATCCAGACCTTCGCTGATAATGCCGAGGCCATCCACGGCGTCGATGTGATCGTGCTGGCGGTCAAGCCCCAGGCCATGAAGGCTGTGTGCGAGAGCCTGCGCCCGAGTCTGCAACCTCACCAACTGGTGGTGTCGATTGCCGCTGGCATCACCTGCGCCAGCATGACCAACTGGCTCGGCGCCCAGCCCATCGTGCGCTGCATGCCCAACACCCCGGCGCTGCTGCGCCAGGGCGTCAGCGGTTTGTATGCCACCGGCGAAGTCACCGTGCAGCAACGTGACCAGGCCCAGGAACTGCTGTCTGCGGTGGGCCTCGCCGTGTGGCTGGAGCAGGAACAGCAACTGGATGCGGTTACCGCCGTTTCCGGTAGTGGCCCGGCCTACTTCTTCCTGCTGATCGAGGCCATGACCGCCGCCGGTGTCAAGCTGGGCCTGCCCCACGACGTGGCCGAGCAACTGGCGGAGCAAACCGCCCTGGGCGCCGCGAAAATGGCGGTCGGCAGCGAGGTGGATGCCGCCGAACTGCGCCGTCGCGTCACCTCGCCCGGTGGCACCACACAAGCGGCTATCGAGTCGTTCCAGGCCGGGGGCTTTGAAGCCCTGGTGGAAACAGCACTGGGTGCCGCCGCACATCGTTCAGCCGAGATGGCTGAGCAACTGGGCAAATAGTCGTCCCTTACCAAGGTAATCAAACATGCTCGGAATCAATGACGCTGCCATTTTCATCATCCAGACCCTGGGCAGCTTGTACCTGCTGATCGTGCTGATGCGCTTTATCCTGCAACTGGTGCGTGCAAACTTCTACAACCCGCTGTGCCAGTTCGTGGTGAAGGCCACCCAACCACTGCTCAAGCCGCTGCGCCGAGTGATCCCGAGCCTGTTCGGCCTGGACATGTCGTCGCTGGTGCTGGCGTTGCTGCTGCAAATCCTGCTGTTCGTGGTGATCCTGATGCTCAATGGCTACCAGGCCTTCACCGTCCTGCTGTTGCCATGGGGCCTGATCGGGATTTTCTCGCTGTTCCTGAAGATCATTTTCTGGTCGATGATCATCAGCGTGATCCTCTCCTGGGTCGCACCGGGCAGCCGTAGCCCAGGTGCCGAATTGGTGGCTCAGATCACCGAGCCCGTGCTGGCACCCTTCCGTCGCCTGATTCCGAACCTGGGTGGCCTGGATATCTCGCCGATCTTCGCGTTTATCGTGATTCAGTTGCTGCAAAGCTGGGTGATTCCGCGCCTGGCCTACTTTGCTTACATGCCAAAAGAGTTGTTTGGCCTGATCTGAATGCCGTAGCCCCTATGGGAGCTGGCTTGCCTGCGATAGCATGGCTTGTGCTGATCGTTCCCACGCTCTGCGTGGGAATGCAGCCGTGACGCTCCGCGTCACCAGGGCAGGACGCAGAGCGTCCCAAGAGGCATTCCCACGCGGAGCGTGGGAACGATCACGCTAACCCCCGACCATTGCTTGCCGCTAGGGTCCCCGCTCTTTAGACTTACGCCTCATTTAAACGAGAGCAGGGTCGATGCCAGCTGCCTTCCCCCCCGATTCTGTTGGACTGGTCGTGCCACAAGTGGCGCATTTCAGCGAACCCCTGGCCCTGGCCTGCGGCCGTTCGTTGCCAGCCTACGACCTGATCTACGAAACCTATGGCCAACTGAACGCCACGGCGAGCAACGCAGTGCTGATCTGCCATGCCTTATCCGGCCATCATCACGCCGCCGGCTTCCATAGCGTTGACGACCGCAAGCCCGGCTGGTGGGACAGTTGCATCGGCCCCGGCAAGCCCATCGACACCAATAAGTTCTTTGTGGTCAGCCTGAACAACCTCGGCGGCTGCAACGGCTCCACCGGCCCCAGCAGCCTCAACCCGGAAACCGGCAAACCGTTCGGCGCCGACTTCCCAGTGCTGACCGTGGAAGACTGGGTGCACAGCCAGGCACGCCTGGCCGACCTGCTGGGCATCAGCCAGTGGGCCGCCGTGATTGGCGGCAGCCTGGGCGGCATGCAGGCCCTGCAATGGACCATCACCTACCCGGACCGCGTGCGTCATTGCCTGGCCATCGCCTCGGCGCCCAAGTTGTCGGCGCAGAACATCGCCTTCAACGAAGTGGCGCGCCAGGCGATCCTCACCGACCCCGAGTTCCACGGCGGTTCGTTCCAGGAAGCGGGCGTGATCCCCAAGCGCGGCTTGATGCTGGCGCGGATGGTCGGCCACATCACCTACCTGTCCGACGATTCCATGGGCGAGAAATTCGGCCGTGGCCTCAAGAGCGAGAAGCTCAACTACGACTTCCACAGCGTCGAGTTCCAGGTGGAAAGCTACCTGCGTTATCAGGGCGAGGAATTCTCGGGGCGCTTTGACGCCAACACCTACCTACTGATGACCAAGGCTCTGGACTACTTCGACCCGGCCGCCAACCACGATGACGACCTGGCAAAAACCTTCGAGCACGCCACGGCCAAGTTCTGCGTGATGTCGTTCACCACCGACTGGCGCTTTTCGCCAGCGCGCTCCCGTGAGCTGGTGGATGCCCTGATGGCCGCCAAGAAAGACGTCTGCTACCTGGAGATCGATGCACCGCAAGGCCACGACGCCTTCCTGATTCCGATCCCACGCTACCTGCAGGCGTTCAGTAACTACATGAACCGTATTTCGCTTGTGAGAACGCCATGAGAGCCGACCTGGAAATCATCCAAGACTGGATCCCCGCCGGCAGCCGCGTGCTCGACCTGGGCTGCGGCGATGGCGAACTGCTGAGCTGGCTGCGCGACCACAAGCAAGTCACCGGCTACGGCCTGGAAAACGACCCGGACAACATCGCCCAGTGCGTGGCCAAGGGCATCAACGTGATCGAGCAGGACCTGGACAAGGGCCTGGGCAACTTTGCCAGCAACAGCTTCGATATCGTGGTGATGACCCAAGCCCTGCAAGCGGTGCACTACCCGGACCGCATCCTCGACGAAATGCTGCGCGTGGGCCGCCAATGCATCATCACCTTTCCCAACTTTGGCCACTGGCGCTGCCGCTGGTACCTGGCCACCAAGGGGCGCATGCCGGTCTCCGACTTCCTGCCGTACACCTGGTACAACACGCCGAACATCCACTTCTGCACCTTCGAAGACTTCGAAGCCCTGTGTGGCGAGCGTGAAGCCAAGGTGATCAACCGCCTTGCCGTCGATCAACAGCACCGCCACGGCTGGGCGAGTAAGCTATGGCCCAACCTGTTGGGCGAAATTGGTATTTACCGGGTCAGCAGCCCTGGCCTGACCGACCACAAAGTTGCCGTCTAATCATCTTCAAGAGGGACGTTCATGAGTCGTTTGGCTATTTTTCTATTGACCGCATGCCTGGGCGCCAGCGCCATGGCCGCCGACGCTATCGACGCTAATCGCAAAAAAGACTTCGGCGATATCACCGTTCATTACAACACCTTCACTTCAAGCTTCCTGCCCGCTGAGACCGCCCAAAAAGTCGGTGTGGTGCGCAGCAAGGAGAAGGGGTTGATCAACGTGACCGTGATCAAGGGCGTAAGCCCGGTGGCCGCGCAAGTCACTGGCACGGTCAAGGATTTGGGCGGCAAGAGCGAGATCCTGACGTTCAAGCAGATCGAAGAGAAAAGCGGCATCAGCTACCTCGCGCCCTACTCGGTGACCCAGCGGGAATACAAGACGTTTACCATCAACGTTGAAACCGGCGGTAAGGCCCACGGTTTCCAATTCAACCAAGAACTGTTCCCGGCCGAATGATGAACCTTACCCAACTCGTACTCGCCAGCCACAACGCCGGCAAACTCAAAGAACTGCAAGCCATGCTCGGTGAGTCTGTGCACCTGCGTTCGATTGGCGAGTTCAGCCAGGTCGAACCGGAAGAGACCGGCCTGTCGTTCGTCGAGAATGCCATCCTCAAGGCCCGCAATGCCGCACGTATCTCTGGCCTGCCAGCCCTGGCGGATGATTCGGGCCTGGCCGTGGACTTCCTCGGCGGCGCCCCTGGCATCTACTCCGCCCGTTACGCCGACGGCAAGGGCGACGCAGCCAACAACGCCAAGCTGCTCGACGCCCTCAAGGACGTGCCGGAGTCCGAGCGTGGTGCGCAGTTCGTCTGCGTGCTGGCCCTGGTGCGGCATGCCGATGACCCGTTGCCGATTCTGTGCGAAGGCCTGTGGCACGGGCGCATCCTGCAAGCCGCCAGCGGTGAGCATGGGTTTGGCTATGACCCGCTGTTCTGGGTGCCGGAGCGCAATGTCTCCAGCGCCGAACTGAGCCCGGCCGACAAGAACCAGATCAGCCACCGCGCCCGCGCCATGGCGTTGCTGCGCCAGCGCCTGGGCTTGAAATGACCCAGAACACCTCTGCGCAGCCGCTGATCCACGGTGGCGCGCAAACACCACGGGCGGCCCTGCCCCATCTGCCACCCCTGGCGCTGTACATCCATATCCCGTGGTGCGTGCGCAAATGCCCGTATTGCGACTTCAACTCCCACACCGCCAGCAAAGTGCTGCCGGAAGAAGAGTATGTGGACGCCCTGCTGGCGGACCTGGACCAAGACCTGCACGCCGTGTATGGCCGTAAACTGAGTTCGATCTTCTTTGGCGGCGGCACGCCCAGCCTGTTCAGCGCTGCTGCACTGGGCCGCCTGCTCAAGGGCGTTCAAACGCGTATCCCGTTTACCGACGATATCGAGATCACCCTGGAAGCCAACCCCGGGACGTTCGAACAAGAGAAGTTCGTGGCGTACCGCAAACTGGGGATCAATCGCCTGTCCATCGGCATCCAGAGCTTCCAGCAAGAGAAGCTCGAAGCCCTGGGCCGCATCCACAATGGCGATGAAGCCGTGCGCGCAGCCGGCATGGCGCGCCAGGCCGGGTTCGATAACTTCAACCTGGACTTGATGCACGGCTTGCCCAACCAGTCCCTGGAGGACGCCTTGGGCGACCTGCGCCAGGCCATTGCACTCAAGCCCACGCACCTGTCCTGGTACCAACTGACCCTGGAACCCAATACCGTGTTCTGGAACCAGCCACCCGCGCTGCCGGAAGACGACACGCTGTGGGATATCCAGGAAGCCGGCCAGGCACTGCTCGCCGAACACGGTTACGCACAATATGAAGTCTCGGCCTACGCCCAACCGGGGCGGCCGGCGCGGCATAACCTCAATTACTGGAGCTTTGGCGACTTTATCGGCATCGGCGCCGGCGCCCACGGCAAGCTCAGCCACCCGGACGGGCGCATCATCCGCACCTGGAAAACCCGTGCACCGAAGGACTACCTCAACCCGGCCAAAAGCTTCCAGGCCGGCGCGAAAGAACTGACCAACGATGAACTGCCGTTCGAGTTCCTGATGAACGCGCTGCGCCTCACCGAAGGGGTTGATGCCAAGCTCTACGCCGAGCGCACCGGCCTTGACCTGGCGAGCCTCGATGAAGGCCGCCGCGACGCAGAACAAAGTGGATTAATGCAGGTCGAACCGTCACGCCTGGCGGCCACCGACCGCGGGCAACTCTTTCTCAATGACCTGTTGCAGAAGTTTTTGAGCTGATAGCTCTTAAGGAAATCGAATGGATCTGGTACTCGACCTGCTCGCCACCGTATCCCGCTGGAGCCGTAGCAACCTGTCGGAAATCTCGTTGGCCCTTGTGGGCTGTTTGCTGGTGCTGTTCGGCGCCGACATCAAGGGCTGGGTCGAAGCACGCCTGGGCAGCATCGCCGGCGCCTTGCGCGTACCCTTGATGGCCCTGCTGTGCCTGATCGGCAGTGGTGCGGCGTTGATCTACGCTACGCCGTGGATTGTGCGGGGATTGAGCCAGTTCAATAACTACAGCCTGGCGCCGGTGTTGATCGTGGTGCTGGTGTTGATTGGCGTGGTAGCAGACCGCCGCTGATTTCATCCAGATGAAGGCAAGGACATCTCATGAGCAAAAAGCTTCTGGACGACACTAGCAAATTTCTCAGCTATGTACTGCGCCATGAGCCTCAGGCAATTGGCCTTTCATTGGATTCAGAAGGCTGGGCAGGCATTGCAGAGCTGATTGAGGCGGCCAGCCGCGACGGGCGCAGCCTTAGCCGAAAACTGCTGGAGCAGGTGGTGCGCACAAACGAGAAGAAGCGCTTTTCGTTCTCCGAGGACGGTCAACACATCCGCGCCGTGCAGGGTCACTCCAACCAAGGCGTCCAGCTGCAACTCGATGAAAGACAACCACCAGCCGTCCTGTACCACGGCACCGCAACGCGCTTCATCGAGTCAATCAACCAAAAGGGTCTGATTCCCGGGTCACGACATCATGTGCATCTCAGTGAACAGCTTGAGACGGCCAGGGAAGTTGGGCAGCGCTATGGGAAAGTGGTTATTCTGAAGATCAACACTTCGAAGATGCTGGCCCAGGGTTTCAAATTTTATCAGGCGCAGAATGGGGTTTGGCTGACGGAGCAGGTTCCTGCCCAGTTCCTCGAAGCTATTTAGAGGCCTGACTGCCAAATGCTTTTTCGTAATACTCTTTAAGTGTCATCGGGTCTTTGCAACCCAGCGCGAGCGCCTGATCCAGGTAGGTCAAATTCACGCTGTCGGGCTCACCTTTGTCGTTCATACGAGTCGCCGCCAAGATGTAGTAGGCATCCGCCCGGTACTGATCATAGGTCAGCATCCGCGCGCTGGCGCGTGCTTGCATGTTGCCCAAGGTTCTTTCTTCCTTGATCTCAGCTAGCCGATCACCTTCGAAACAAAGCGAACGATTGGTGTACAGCGGATAATAGTCATGGTTGGGATCAACGTTCAGAAGCATCTGCTTGAGCGCTTCCAGGTACTTTACGTGCCCAGGATCAAGCAGATTTAGACGCATGTACGCCATATCACATTGATAGTAATACCCCACGCCGGCGGCTAATAAACCTTGATCCATTGCCTTGTGCATCGGTTCACACACCTGTTTGCGTTCTTCCTTGGACATGCCGAACCGGCTTTGGATATTGGCCAGCATATAGGTCGCAACAACATGCCCGCCCTCCGAGGCCATTTTCAGATCATCTTGGAACGCAGTCATGACACCCTGAACCTCTTTGAGTTCTTCGGGCAACGTGGCTTTATCCAGCTTGCCACTGGTCTCCAGCTTGACGCTCTCATCGAACATCAGCTTGAGTTGCTCCGCCTTCTTCTGAGCACGCTCAAAGTAGTCGTCACTGGAAGTCACTGGCAAAGAGGATGTGCTGGCCGCGAAGGCTGTCGCAGACAACAGACTGAGCAACAGTAGACTGGAAAGGAGGGTTTTCAAGCGCTTGTATTCCTTTACAAGTAAAAAGCGAAGCAGCAGTGGAACGCAGCGATTCCACCGCCGTGATTAGCAACGCGAGTTAAGCCAGCTTCTCGAACTTCAAATCCCACACCCCATGCCCCAACCGCTCGCCACGGCGTTCGAACTTGGTGATCGGCCGCTCGGCCGGGCGTGGCACGCATTTGCCGTCTTCGGCCAGGTTGCGGTAGCCGGGGGCGACGTTCATCACTTCCAGCATGTATTCCGCGTACGGTTCCCAGTCGGTGGCCATGTGCAGGATGCCGCCCACTTTCAGCTTGCTGCGCACCAGTTCCGCGAAGGACGCCTGGACGATGCGGCGCTTGTGGTGACGGGCCTTGTGCCATGGGTCGGGGAAGAACAGCATCAGGCGGTCGAGGCTGTTGTCGGCGATGCAGCGGTTGAGCACTTCAATCGCGTCGCAGTCGTAGACCCGCAGGTTTTTCAGGCCTTGGGTCAGCACACCGTTGAGCAGTGCGCCGACGCCTGGGCGGTGCACTTCCACACCGATGAAATCCTGCTCCGGCGCGGCTGCGGCCATTTCCAGCAGGGAATGGCCCATGCCGAAACCGATTTCCAGGGAGCGCGGGGCCGAACGGCCGAACACTTGGTCATAGTCCACCGGCGCATCGGCCAGGGGCAGTACGAACAGCGGCGTGCCCTGTTCCAGGCCCTTTTGCTGGCCTTCGGTCATGCGGCCGGCGCGCATCACAAAACTCTTGATGCGGCGGTGCTTGGACTCGTCGCCCTCTTCCACGGTGTTCGGCGTTTCGTTTGATTCAGTCATCAATAGCTCTTACTTGATCAGACCATCCAGCGGCGAAGAGGCGCTGGCATAGAGTTTTTTCGGCATGCGCCCGGCGAGGTAGGCCAGGCGGCCCGCGACGATGGCGTGGTTCATGGCTTGGGCCATCATGATTGGTTGCTGGGCATGGGCAATGGCCGAGTTCATCAGCACCGCGTCGCAGCCCAGTTCCATGGCGATGGTCGCGTCGGAGGCAGTGCCCACACCCGCATCCACCAATACCGGGATCTTGGCTTCTTCGAGGATGATCTGCAGGTTATACGGATTGCAGATGCCCAGGCCGGAACCGATCAGACCAGCCAGCGGCATCACCGCGATGCAGCCGATTTCTGCCAACTGACGGGCGATGATCGGGTCATCGCTGGTGTAGACCATCACGTCGAAGCCTTCCTTGACCAAGGTCTCGGCGGCCTTGAGGGTTTCGATCACATTGGGGAACAGGGTTTTCTGGTCGGCCAGCACTTCCAGCTTCACCAGGTTGTGGCCGTCGAGCAGCTCACGGGCCAGGCGGCAGGTGCGCACGGCTTCGATGGCGTCGTAGCAGCCAGCAGTGTTTGGCAAAAAGGTGTAGCGCTCCGGCGACAGCACTTCGAGCAAGTTCGGCTCGCCCTCGATCTGGCCGAGGTTGGTGCGGCGTACGGCGAAGGTGACGATCTCGGCACCCGAGGCTTCGATGGCCAGGCGGGTTTCTTCCATGTCGCGGTACTTGCCGGTGCCGACCAGCAGACGGGACTGGTAGGTACGACCGGCCAGGACGAAAGGCTTGTCGCTACGAACGATGCTCATGGGAAATCCTCTGGTTGGATGAGGTTCTGCAGAATGCGTTGCGGCCGTGGCGGGCTAGCCGCCGCCGATGGCGTGGACCACTTCGATCTGGTCACCTTCGGTGAGCACAGTCTCGGCGTGCTGGCTACGCGGGACGATATCCAGGTTGAGCTCCACTGCGACGCGACGCCCGGTCAGGTCCAGACGGGTCAGCAGGGCCGCAACGGTTTCGCCGTCGGGCAGTTCAAAGGGTTCGCCGTTCAACTGAATGCGCATGCCACGGGCCGCCATCGTTTTTAGGGGCCCGCATTCTAGCGCGATTGGAACCTGAAGGTCAGCTCCAAGCGTCAAGCGGTCAAAGCTGCAAACGCCACGCCGCCAGGCCCAGGAAGAACCAGCCAAGCAGGAACGCCAGCCCGCCAAACGGCGTGATGATCCCCAGTTTACTGATGCCGGTCATCGTCAGCACATACAGGCTGCCCGAGAACAGCAGGATACCGACGGTAAACGAAATACCCGCCCAGGTGACCAACCGGCCCGGAATATGCGCCGCCAGCAAGGCCACGCCGAACAGTGCCAGGGCATGCACCAACTGGTAGGTCACGCCGGTATGGAAGATCGCCAGGTAGTCGGCGCTCAGGCGGTTTTTCAGGCCGTGGGCGGCGAAAGCGCCCAGCGCAACGCCGGTAAAGCCGAAAAAGGCAGCCAGCATCAGAAAGCTACGCAGCATGGGGAACTCCAGTCAGACTCATCGGGCAGGGTCTGTATAATGGCCCGCTCAACGGGTTCGGCCAAGCCATCTCTATGCTGCGTGTCCTCTTCAAACGCTTTCTCAACGTCGTGAAATGGTTTGCCATCGGCAGTGTGTTGCTGGTGCTGCTGTTTCGTGTGGTGCCGCCACCGTTCACTGCGCTGATGGTGGAGCGCAAGGTCGAGTCCTGGGTTGACGGTGAGCCTATCGACCTGCAACGCAGCTGGGTGCCGTGGGATGAAATCTCCGACGACCTTAAAGTGGCGGTGATGGCCGGTGAAGACCAGCGCTTCCCGCAACATTGGGGTTTTGATTTCGGCGCGATCCAGGCGGCGATTCTGCACAACGAACGCGGCGGCTCGATTCGCGGTGCCAGCACCTTGAGCCAACAGGTGTCGAAAAACCTGTTCCTGTGGGCCGGGCGCAGCTATTTGCGCAAAGGCCTGGAGGCGTGGTTTACCGGTTTGATCGAAGTGTTATGGCCCAAGCAGCGGATTCTTGAGGTGTACCTCAACAGTGTGGAATGGGATGAAGGTGTGTTTGGCGCAGAAGCGGCGGCGCGGCACCATTTTGGCGTGAGTGCCAAGGGGCTTTCGCGGCAGCAGGCCAGTTACCTGGCGGCGGTGTTGCCCAATCCACGGGTGTGGAGTGCCAGTCATCCGACCGCCTATGTGGCACGGCGAGCGGCGTGGATTCGCCAGCAGATGAGCCAGTTGGGTGGGGAGGGTTACCTGGTGGAGCTGAACAACTCTCGAAAGGCACCCTGGTCCGACTGACACAATACGAGACCTGTGGGAGCTGGCTTGCCTGCGATAGCGGTGGGTCAGTAACCCATGCTTCATCTGACACGGCCTCATCGCAAGCCAGCTCCCATATTAAACCGAGTTGTACTTGAGACTTTTCGAACACATACAAAAATGCCCCGATCTTTCGACCGGGGCATTTTTTGTTCGCTGCGTTTTAAGCGGCGATCGACAACTTCAGCTTGTTCATCGCGCTTTTCTCAAGCTGACGAATCCGCTCTGCCGACACGTTGTACTTTTGCGCCAGGTCGTGCAGCGTGGCTTTTTCTTCTGCCAGCCAACGCTGGTAGAGAATGTCACGGCTGCGGTCGTCCAGCACTTCCAGCGCTTCGTGCAGGTTGTGGTTGGAGTTGTCGCTCCAGTCGGCGTCCTCCAGTTGACGCGCCGGATCGTACCGGTGGTCTTCCAGATAGTTGGCCGGCGATTGGAAGGCGCTGTCGTCATCCGCTTCGGCGGCTGGGTCGAAGGCCATGTCATGGCCGGTCAGGCGGCTTTCCATCTCGCGCACTTCACGGGGCTCCACACCGAGGCTTTCGGCCACGCGGTGGACTTCTTCGTTGTTCAGCCACGCCAGGCGTTTTTTCTGGCTGCGCAGGTTGAAGAACAGCTTGCGCTGGGCCTTGGTGGTGGCCACTTTCACGATGCGCCAGTTGCGCAGGATGAACTCGTGGATTTCCGCCTTGATCCAGTGCACGGCAAACGACACCAGGCGCACGCCCATTTCAGGGTTGAAGCGCTTCACAGCCTTCATCAGGCCTACGTTGCCTTCCTGAATCAGGTCGGCCTGGGCCAGACCGTAACCGCTATAGCTACGGGCGATATGTACGACAAAACGCAGGTGGGCGAGCACCATCTGCCGAGCCGCCCCCAAATCCTGCTCATAGTAGAGACTCTCGGCCAGTTCACGCTCCTGCTCGGGCGTCAGCAATGGAATGCTGTTGACCGTGTGCACATAGGCTTCCAGGTTCGCACCCGGGACCAAGGCATAAGCAGGTTGCAAAGAAGTGGTCATACGAAAAAACCTCCGACTCACATAACTCGTGCAGTTCAGCACTGCGAAAATTGACCTGGGAACCGTAGGACAAGTTCCCTAAACAGCTGATACGGTCAATACAAACGAAACCACATTAATCTGGCATTAACTACTTCGGCGCCAGCTCACGTAAATGCCGTGCCACCGCAATCCACGCACCGATATACCCCAACAACACCGCGCCAAGCAAGAGACTCAGACCATCGGCTACCGGCACACCGGCCAACGCGAAATCACTGCCGTAGAGCCCCGCCAGGCCGACAACCGCGTCGTTCAACCAATCCAGGCCAAACGCCAGTACGCCCCAGGACAAGACCCCCGCACCCAGGCCATACAGCGCGCCCATGTACAGGAAAGGCCGACGCACATAGCTGTCTGTGCCGCCCACCAGTTTAATCACTTCTATCTCGGTGCGACGGTTTTCAATATGAAGACGAATGGTATTACCTATCACCAAAAGTAATGCAGACACTAATAACACCGTCAGGCCGAACACAAAGCGGTCGCCCAGCTTGAGGATCGCGGCCAGGCGCTCTACCCAGACTAGATCAAGTTGGGCCTGTTGCACCTTCGGCATCCCTGCGAGTTTTTGTCGCAGGGCTTCCAGCGCCGGCTTGTCGACCTCGTTCGGCGTTACCAGCACCACGCCCGGCAGCGGGTTCTGCGGCAGCTCCTTGAGCGCCTCGCCCAGGCCCGATTGCTGCTGGAACTCTTCGAGAGCCTGGTCGCGGCTGATGTACTCGGCCTCGGCTACCCCCGGGATGTTCTTGATATCGTCACGCAGCGCTTCGCCTTCCTTGCTGCTGGTGTCCAGGTTCAGGTACAGCGAAATCTGCGCCGCCCGCTGCCAGGAACCGCCCAGGCGCTCCACGTTATTAAGCAACAGCGACAAGCCCATCGGCAGGCTCAAGGCCACGGCCATGACCAGGCAGGTGAAAAAGCTGCCGATCGGCTGCTTGCCCAGGCGCCGCAGGCTGTCCAGCAGGCTGGCGCGGTGGCTTTCGATCCAGGCGTGCACCAGGGTGCCGAAGTCCGGGCCGTCGTCTTCGTCGTGTTTTTTCTTTTTCGGTTGCGGGTCGGCCGGCTTCGGAGCCACCCGTTCGGATACTTTAGGGCTGCGTGTAGCACTCATACGCCAGCCTCCCCGTCGCCGATCAGGCGGCCGCGTTGCAGGGTCAGCATGCGATGGCGCATACGGGCAATCAGGGCCAGGTCGTGGCTGGCGATCAAGACGCTGGTGCCCAGGCGGTTGATGTCTTCGAACACCCCCATGATCTCGGCCGCCAGGCGCGGGTCGAGGTTACCGGTGGGTTCGTCCGCCAGCAGCAAGGCCGGGCGGTGCACGATGGCGCGGGCAATACCGACGCGCTGTTGCTGACCGGTGGACAGATCCCCCGGGTAGAGGTCGGTCTTGTCCGACAACGCCACGCGCTCCAGGGCCGAGTCCACGCGCTTGACGATCTCGGCCTTGGACAACCCGAGGATCTGCAACGGCAGGGCCACGTTGTTGAACACCGTACGGTCGAACAGCAACTGGTGGTTCTGGAACACCACGCCGATCTGACGGCGCAGGAATGGAATTTGCGCATTGCTGATAGTGGCCAGGTCCTGGCCCGCCAGCAGCAACTTGCCGGTCGTCGGGCGTTCCATGGCCAGCAGCAGGCGCAACAGCGTACTTTTGCCCGCGCCCGAATGGCCGGTGACAAACAAGAATTCGCCGCGACGCACTCGAAAGCTCAGCTCATGCAAGCCCACATGCCCGTTGGCATAGCGTTTACCGACCTGTTCGAATCGAATCATGAACGCTCCCGCTCGGCAAACAGTGCCTGTACAAAGGGTTCGGCTTCAAAGGTGCGCAGGTCGTCGATGCCTTCACCGACGCCGATATAGCGAATCGGCAACCCGAACTGTTTGGCCAGGGCGAAAATCACACCGCCCTTGGCCGTGCCGTCGAGCTTAGTCAATGCCAAGCCGGTCAGCTGCACCGTCTGGTTGAATTGCTTGGCCTGGCTGATGGCGTTCTGGCCAGTACCGGCGTCGAGCACCAGCAGGACTTCATGGGGTGCATCGGCGTCGAGCTTGCCGATCACGCGGCGCACTTTCTTCAGTTCTTCCATCAAGTTGTCTTTGGTGTGCAGGCGACCGGCGGTGTCGGCGATCAGCACGTCAATGTTACGGGCCTTGGCGGCCTGCACGGCATCGAAGATCACCGAAGCCGAGTCGGCGCCGGTGTGCTGGGCGATCACCGGGATCTTGTTGCGCTCGCCCCACACCTGCAACTGCTCGACGGCGGCGGCACGGAAGGTGTCACCGGCGGCGAGCATGACTTTCTTGCCTTCACCTTGCAGCTTCTTGGCCAGCTTGCCGATGGTAGTGGTCTTGCCAGCGCCATTAACCCCTACAACGAGGATGACGAACGGCTTTTTCGGCGTGATCACCAGCGGCGCTTCAACCGGTTTGAGCATGGCGGCCAGCTCAGCCTGCAGGGATTTGTACAGCGCATCGGCGTCGGTCAACTGCTTGCGCGCGACCTTCTGCGTCAGGCTCTGGATGATCACGGCGGTGGCTTCGACGCCCACGTCGGCGGTGAGCAGGCGGGTCTCGATGTCTTCGAGCAGCTCGTCATCAATGACTTTCTTGCCCAGGAACAGGCTGGCCATGCCTTCGCCAATACTGGCGCTGGTCTTGCTCAGGCCCTGCTTGAGGCGTGCAAAGAATCCGGTTTTGCTGGTTTCGGTGGTGGCGACGACAGGCTCTGGCTCGATAACGGCAGGTGCAGCGACAACCGGTGCAGGCACTTCAACGACGGGCGGTATTTCAGCCACAGCCTCTACCGGCGCCGGCTCAACCACTGCAGGAATCGGCGGCACGACGTGCTCGGCCTGAACATCCTCAACCAATGCCACGGGTTCTTCGGCCACCGGCAGCTCTAACCAGGGCTTGTGCTCAGGCTCAGGTTCCGGCTCGGCCTCAACGACCGGCTGCAACACCGGCTCAGCCATCGGTAACACCACCGGAACTGGCGTCTCGGCAACCGGTTCGGCTTCTATTACGGGTTCAGGGGTCGGTTCAGCGTGAACCTGTGGCTGTTCGACGACGGTTTCCTGCGGCTTTTTGCGCAGCCATCCGAACAGGCCTTTCTTCTCGCCAGCCGCAGCTGGGGTCTTCTTGTCGTCGTTGGAACCAAACATGGAGACGGCTATCTCAAGGTAGCGACGCGCCACAGGGCGCGCCGGTAAATAAAATTCGATGCGTAACAGACTGTTTTTTAGCCAGCTCGTTCATGCGCAACATTTTGTAAGGCCTAAATAGGGCCTTCACAAGACAGCCGCAGTGGCCGTCCTTAAGTCGGACCAGTATCCTAGCACCTCCTCGCCCGCCGACGCTAAGACCAAGCGGGCAGCCCAACAGGTTTAAAAACGAATGAATGCTCTAGCCCGCCGCGCCGCAGGCCTGCTGTTCAGCACAGTTTGTCTGCCTCTCTCAGCTTTGGCTGCCGATCCACAACCCACCCATGAATTCACCCTCGATAACGGCCTTAAAGTGGTCGTGCGCGAAGATCATCGCGCGCCGGTGGTGGTTTCCCAGGTCTGGTACAAGGTTGGCTCAAGCTACGAAACCCCGGGCCAGACCGGTTTGTCCCACGCCCTGGAACACATGATGTTCAAGGGCAGCGCCAAGGTCGGCCCCGGCGAAGCCTCGCTGATCCTGCGCGACCTGGGCGCCGAAGAAAATGCGTTCACCAGCGACGACTACACCGCGTATTACCAGGTATTGGCCCGTGACCGCCTGGGCGTGGCCTTTGAGCTGGAAGCCGACCGCATGGCCAGCCTGCGCCTGCCGGCCGACGAGTTCAGCCGTGAAATCGAGGTAATCAAAGAAGAACGCCGCCTGCGCACCGACGATAACCCCATGTCCAAGGCGTTCGAGCGCTTCAAGGCCATGGCGTTCCCGGCCAGTGGCTACCACACGCCGACCATTGGCTGGATGGCCGACCTGGACCGCATGAAGGTCGAGGAACTGCGCCACTGGTACCAATCCTGGTACGTGCCGAACAACGCCACCCTGGTGGTGGTCGGCGACGTGACCCCGGACGAGGTGAAAAACCTCGCCCAACGTTACTTCGGCCCGATCCCCAAGCGTGACGTGCCGCCGGCAAAAATCCCGATGGAACTGGCCGAGCCCGGCGAGCGCCTGCTGACCCTGCACGTGCAGACCCAACTTCCGAGTGTGATCCTGGGCTTCAACGTGCCCGGCCTGGCCACCGCTGAAGACAAACGTTCGGTGCAGGCCCTGCGCCTGATCTCGGCCCTGCTGGACGGCGGCTACAGTGCACGGATCTCCGAGCAACTGGAACGCGGTGAGGAACTGGTGTCCGCGGCTTCCACCAACTACGACGCCTACACCCGTGGCGACAGCCTGTTTACCCTCTCGGCCACGCCGAACCAGCAGAAGAAGAAAACCGTGGCCCAGGCCGAAGCCGGCCTGTGGCGCCTGCTCGATGAGTTGAAGGCCAAGCCGCCGACCGCCGAAGAACTGGAGCGCATCCGTGCCCAGGTGATTGCTGGCCTGGTGTACCAGCGTGATTCCATCACCAGCCAGGCCACGGCCATCGGCTCCCTGGAAACGGTCGGCCTGTCCTGGAAACTCATGGACACCGAGCTTGCCGACCTGCAAAGCGTGACCCCGGAAGACATCCAGAAGGCCGCACGCACTTATTTCACCCGCGAACGTCTGAGCGTCGCCCATGTTTTGCCTGAGGAGACCGCTCATGAGTGATCGCAAAAACAGCCGCCTGATCCTGCCCGGCCTGATCGCCGTCACCCTGATGGCGGCCAGCGCCGTTTACTTCTTGCGCCCCAGCGAGTCGGTCGCCAGCCAGGCCCTGGACAAGGCTCAAACGGCCAGCACCCTGCAATCCCTGGCGGAACTGGATGGCAAGGCACCGACCAACCGCAAGCTCGACGTACAAACCTGGACCACCACCGAAGGCGCCAAGGTGCTGTTCGTCGAAGCCCATGAACTGCCGATGTTCGACTTGCGCCTGCTGTTCGCCGCCGGCAGCAGCCAGGATGGCGACGTGCCAGGCCTGGCACTGATGACCAACGCCATGCTCAACGAAGGCGTGCCGGGCAAGGATGTCAGCCAGATCGCCAGCGGGTTCGAAGGCCTGGGGGCCGACTTTGGCAACGGCGCCTACCGCGACATGGCGCTGGTGACCCTGCGCAGCCTGAGCGACAGCGCCAAGCGCGACGCCGCCCTGTCACTGTTCAACCAGGTGATCGGCCAGCCGACATTCCCGGCAGACTCGCTGGCACGCATCAAGAACCAGATCCTGGCCGGTTTCGATTACCAGAAGCAGAACCCCGGCAAACTGGCGAGCATCGAGCTGTTCAAGCGCCTGTACGGCGACCACCCTTACGCGCACCCGAGCGAAGGCACCCCCGAGAGCGTGCCGAAGATTACCCTGGCGCAGTTGCAGGCGTTCCACGCCAAGGCCTATGCGGCGGGTAACGCGGTAATTGCAGTAGTGGGCGACCTGACCCGCGCCGAAGCCGAAGCCATGACGGCCAAGGTGTCCGCCTCGCTGCCCAAGGGCCCGGCGATGGCCAAGATCGCCCAGCCGACCGAGCCAAAAGCCGGCCTGAGCCGTATCGAGTTCCCGTCCAAGCAAACCCACCTGCTGTTTGCGCAGTTGGGCATCGACCGTGCCGACCCGGATTACGCAGCCTTGTCCCTGGGTAACCAGATCCTCGGCGGCGGTGGCTTCGGCACCCGCTTGATGAGCGAAGTGCGTGAAAAGCGCGGCCTGACCTACGGCGTGTATTCCGGTTTCTCACCGATGCAGGTGCGCGGCCCGTTCATGATCAACCTGCAGACCCGCGCCGAAATGAGCGGTGGCACCTTGCGCCTGGTGGAGGACGTATTGGCTGACTACCTCAAGACCGGCCCGACGCAAAAGGAACTGGATGACGCCAAGCGCGAGCTGGCCGGCAGCTTCCCGCTGTCCACCGCAAGCAACGCCGATATCGTCGGGCAGTTGGGCGCCATGGGTTTCTACAACCTGCCGCTGAGCTATCTGGAAGATTTCATGAAACAATCCCAGGCCCTGACCGTCGATCAGGTCAAGGCTGCAATGAACAAACACTTGAGCGCCGACAAGATGGTCATCGTGACCGCCGGCCCGACGATTGCGCAAAAGCCACTACCGCCCCCCACTGATAAACCTGCCGAGCAGCCGCTCGGGGTTCCGGAGCATTAATGGCCAGTTCATCTCGCCCGAAAAAACCTGTCCACAACGTGCATAACGGTGTGGGCCAACTGCGCATCATTGGCGGTGAATGGGGCAGCCGCAAGCTGAGCTTCCCCGACGTTGTGGGCCTGCGCCCGACGCCTGATCGCGTGCGTGAAACCCTGTTCAACTGGCTCGCGCCGTACATAGGCGGGGCCAAAGTGCTGGACCCGTTCGCCGGCAGCGGCGCGCTGTTCCTGGAGGCGCTGTCCCGTGGCGCGGCCCAGGGCCAGGCGCTGGACGCCAGCAATGTGGCGGTGTCCAGCCTCAAGGAGCACCTGGGCACGCTGCGTTGCACCACCGGCCAGGTGCAGACGGCCGACGCGCTGCGCTACCTGGAAACCCAGGCGGCGACTGAGTACGATGTAGTGTTCCTCGACCCACCGTTCAACCAGAACCTGCTACCGGCCGTCTGCACTCTGCTGGAAGAACGCCAGTGGCTGGCACCGGATGCCTGGATCTACACTGAGAGCGAGACCGCGCCCTCCACGCTCGGCCTGCCAAGTGGCTGGCGCCTGCACCGGGAGCAGAAGTCCGGGCGGGTGTATTACGCGTTGTGGCATCGTTTGGTCGAAAACGCCGCTTAACCTGTGGCTGGGGAGCTTGCCACGGCGAGCTCACTGGCTACCGAGAGTTTCATGACCCCCTCTTCCGATTTATTCAAACCCGCCCTCGGCCTCGGCAACCCCCACTTGCAGACACTGTGGGGGCCGCTGTGGCGGCCGACCACCCACATCGAGCGTCAGCGTGAGCGACTGTGGCTGGAGGATGGCGACTTCCTCGATCTCGACTGGCATGGCCCCCATGACGTGCAAGCGCCCTTGGTGCTGGTGCTGCATGGGCTGACCGGTTCGTCCAATTCACCCTATGTGGCCGGCCTGCAAAAAGTCCTCGCGGCCCAAGGCTGGGCCAGTGCCGCGTTGAACTGGCGCGGCTGCTCGGGCGAGCCCAACCTGCTGGCTCGCAGTTATCACTCCGGCGCCAGCGAAGACCTGGCGGCGGCGATTGCTCATCTGCGCGCCAAGCGGCCGTTGGCGCCCTTGTATGCGGTGGGTTATTCCCTGGGTGGCAATGTGTTGCTCAAGCATCTGGGGGAAACCGGCAAGGCCTCGGGTCTGCAGGGCGCGGCGGCGGTATCGGTGCCGTTTCGCCTGGATCAATGCGCCGATCGCATCGGCCTGGGGTTCTCGCGGGTGTATCAGAAGCACTTCATGCGCGAGATGCTGGCGTACATCCGCGTCAAGCAACGCCAGTTCCTGCAGGACGGTCGTGAGGATGGGCTCAAAACCCTGGAGGCCCTTGGTTCCCTGGAAAAGATGCGCACATTCTGGGACTTCGACGGGCGGGTAACCGCGCCGCTGCATGGTTTCTTGAGTGCCGAGGATTACTATCGCCGCGCCTCCAGTCGCTATTACCTGGGCGGTATCCGCACGCCGACGCTGATTATCCAGGCGGCTGATGATCCGTTTGTGTTTGCGCACAGCTTGCCTGACGCCAGTGAGCTGTCGGCCTGCACCGAGTTCGAGTTGCTGGCCAAGGGCGGGCATGTGGGGTTTGTGGAGGGTTCGCTGAAGCGCCCTGGTTACTACCTGGAGCGCCGGATCCCTGCCTGGTTACTGACACAACGCGGTTAAACATGTGGGAGCGGGCTTGCTCGCGAATGCGGTGTATCAGTCACACCTGTATCGACTGACACCCTGCATTCGCGAGCAAGCCCGCACATTTGATTGGGTTTGCAGATCGAGCCTTAGTCGCCCGTTGCTATCTCCCGGGCTGGATCGGTAATCCACTCACTCCACGACCCCGCATACAACTTGCCCAACGGGTACCCCGCCAGGCTCAACGCAAACAGGTTATGGCACGCCGTCACCCCAGACCCGCAATACGCCACCAGCCCCTGAGCCGGGCGCCCTTGCAACTGCGCGGCAAAGCGTTGCTTGAGCTGATCAGCCGGCAAGAAACGACCATCACTGCCCAGGTTTTCACTGAACGCCGCACATTGCGCACCAGGGATATGCCCGGCAATCGGATCGATGGGCTCCACTTCGCCACGAAAGCGCGGCTGGGCGCGGGCGTCGATCAAGGTCAGGCCAGGTTGGCCCAGGCGTTTTTGCAGGTGTTCGGCATCCAGCAACAGACGATTATCCGGCGTACCGTCGAAGGTACCTGGCGCAACCACAGGCGCGTCCAGGCTCAAGGGGAAACCGGCGGCATGCCAGGCCTTGAGGCCACCATCCAGAATAAACACGCCATCACGCTTGCCCAGCCAGGCCAGCAGCCACCAGGCACGGGCGGCGTAGGCACCGGGGCCGTCGTCATACAGCACCACATCGGTGTCGGCACTGATGCCCCAGGCCCGCAGTTGCCTGGCGAACGTGTCCGCCGCCGGCAAAGGATGACGACCGGTCACGCCCTTGGTCACCGGGCCGCTCAGGTGGCGCTCAAGGTCGGCGTATTGCGCGCCCTCGATATGCCCTTCGGCGTAACTGCACAAGCCGTAGTCCGGGTCTTCCAGGGCAAAGCGGCAATCCAGGATCACCCACCCGCTCGACTGTTGGCGCTCGGCCAATTGCGGGGGGCTGATCAGTTGGGCAAGCGGCATGACTGACTCCTGTGCATACAAAGGGGAAAGGTCTTACTTCACTTCTTCCAGTGCCTGATTCAACGGCACGTAAAACTCTTTGAACAAGGCATCCACCGCCTCTTTAGCCTGTGGCGTAACGAACCCCGCCTCCAGCACCAGCACCTGGTACACCCCGCGCTTGATCGCCTCGGCGCTCAGGTGGGTGGATTTTTCATTGGTGGTACACAAAAAGCGCACCCACGAGGTGAGGATGATCCACGCATTCAGGGTCAGGGCTTCGGTTTGCACCGGGTCCATATTGAGAATGCCGGCATCGACAAAGCCTTGGTAGATTGCGCCGCCCTGGATCAGGCAACGCTGGGAAAACCGCCGGTAGCCGGTCGCCAGTTCCGGGTCGCTCTCCAGCAGGTGTTCGAGGTCGCGGTGCAGGAAGCGATAACGCCACATGCCGGCCAATACGGCTTGCAGATAAAAGCGTTTATCCTCCACCACCATCGTGCGTCCCTGTGGTGGGCGCAGGAAACTGTCTACCAGCGCTTCATATTCGCGGAACAGCACGGCGATGATCGCCTGCTTGTTAGGGAAGTGGTAGTACAAGTTGCCCGGGGAAATTTCCATGTGGGCGGCAATGTGGTTGGTACTGACACTGCGCTCGCCCTGCTGGTTAAAAAGCTCCAGGCTGGTTTGCACAATGCGCTCGCTGGTCTTTACTCGTGGTGCCATAGGGGATCAGCTTCTATACACGGGATGGGGCATCTTACGGCCTAACCCGGCCAGGATAAATCTGGATGTTACTGCAATGTTATTTGACAATTTAGAGCAATGACTCTAAAAATCCAGGCAGACCAATAACAATCGGTGCCGCGCCATGTCTGCCAACGTTGCCTACCTGCAAGATTCCCAGGCGCTGGATCAGCTCCAGAACCTGTTCAACGCCCAACGCCGCGCCTTCGTCGCCAACCCGATGCCGCCGGCCGGGCAGCGCCAGCAATGGCTCAAGGCTTTGCGGGATCTGCTGAGCGACGAACGCCAAGCGCTGATCAATGCGATCAGCCAGGACTTCAGCCATCGCAGCGCCGACGAAACCCTGTTTGCCGAATTGATGCCTAGCCTGCATGGCATTCACTACGCGAGCAAACACCTCAAGGGCTGGATGAAACCTTCCCGCCGCGCTGTAGGCATTGCCTTCCAGCCCGCCTCAGCCAAAGTCATTTACCAGCCATTGGGCGTCGTCGGCGTCATCGTGCCGTGGAACTACCCGCTATACCTGGCCATCGGCCCGTTGGTGGGGGCATTGGCGGCCGGTAACCGAGTGATGCTCAAGCTCAGTGAGTCCACGCCGGCCACCGGTGAGCTGCTCAAGGCGTTGCTGGCCAAGATCTTCCCCGAGGACCTGGTGTGCGTCGTGCTGGGCGAAGCTGACGTGGGCATGGCGTTTTCCAAGTTGCGCTTCGATCACCTGCTGTTCACCGGCGCTACCAGCATAGGCAAGCACGTGATGCGTGCGGCGGCCGAAAACCTCACGCCGGTGACTCTGGAGCTAGGCGGCAAATCGCCAGCCATTGTCTCGGCCGATGTGCCACTCAAGGACGCCGCCGAACGCATCGCCTTCGGCAAAACCTTGAACGCCGGGCAAACCTGCGTGGCGCCAGATTATGTGCTAGTACCGGAAGATCGCGTGGAAGGCTTTGTCGAGGCCTATTCCAAAGCCGTGCGCGGGTTTTATCCGACGCTGGTCGACAACCCGGACTACACCGCCATCATCAACGAGCGCCAACTGGCCCGGCTCAATGCCTACGCCAAGGACGCCACCGACAAAGGCGCCACTTTGATCCCACTGTACGAGCAAGGACAGGCGCGGCGAATGGTCCACAGCCTGCTGTTGAATGTCAGCGACGACATGACCGTGATGCAGGACGAAATCTTCGGCCCGCTCCTGCCCATCGTGCCGTATCGCGGCCTTGACCAAGCCTTTGCCTACATCAACCAGCGACCTCGACCACTGGCCTTGTATTACTTCGGCTACAACAAAGGCGAACAAGCGCGGGTGCTCCACGAAACCCACTCCGGTGGCGTGTGCCTGAACGACACCTTGCTGCACGTCGCTCAGGACGATATGCCGTTCGGTGGCATCGGCCCGTCAGGCATGGGCCATTACCACGGTCACGAAGGTTTCCTGACGTTCAGCAAGGCCAAGGGTGTGCTGGTCAAACAGCGCCTGAACGCAGCGAAGTTGATCTACCCGCCTTATGGCAAGTCGATCCAGAAGCTGATCCAGAAGCTGTTTATCCGCTGATAACCGCCACCTTCGGGACTATAAAAACAATGAACACCAGCCTGACTGATTCACCCGCGCTGTCACGGCGCGGCGTCTTGAAAATCGGCCTGTGTGCCAGCGCCTTCCTCGCCACCGCCGGGTTGGGCGCCAGCCTCAGCGGTTGCTCCAGCAGTACGCCAGCCAGCGGCTTTGCGATGTTGCGCACCAGCGACTTGCCATTCTTGCGGGCGGTAATCCCGGTGCTGCTGGAAGGCGCGGCCAGTGCCGAACAAGTGCTTGCAGGTATTGAGGACACCCTGAAAAAGCTCGATTACAGCCTGCAGCACTTGTCCCCCGAGATGTTCAAGCTCACCCAGCAATTATTCGACGTACTGGGCATGGGCATTACCCGCGGCCCGCTGACCGGTATCTGGGGCAGTTGGGAAAACGCCAGCAGCGAACAGATCCGCAATTTCCTGCACCGCTGGGAAAACAGCTACCTGAACCTGCTGCGCATGGGCCAGGGCTCGTTGCTCAAGCTAGTGATCATGGCCTGGTACTTCCGGCCCGAGTCCTGGGCCCATTGCGGCTACCCCGGCCCGCCGAAGATCTAGCCTGGGCCATCCCCCAAGATTGCATCTTCCTACAAGAATAAGAGAGCACACCTATGCCCGTACCCGATCTGTTCCGCGACGGCCTGGCCCGTGGCTGGAAAACCCACAATGGCGCCGCCCTGGATAACGACCTGACCCTGGAAGCGGATGTCGCCATCATCGGCAGCGGCGCCGGGGGCGGTACCACGGCTGAAATCCTCAGCGCCGCCGGCTACAAAGTGTTGCTGATCGAAGAAGGCCCGCTCAAGACCAGTAGTGATTTCAAACTGCTGGAAGACGAAGCCTACGCCAGCCTTTACCAGGAAGGCATCGGGCGGATGAGTAAGGACGGCGCTATCACCATCCTGCAGGGCCGGGCCGTGGGCGGTACCACCTTGATCAACTGGACCTCCAGCTTTCGCACCCCTGACGCTACCCTCGCGCATTGGGCCAGCGAATATGCGGTCAAAGGCCACAGCAGCGCCGAAATGGCGCCCTGGTTCGAAAAAATGGAGCAGCGCCTGGGCATCGCGCCGTGGGCGCTGCCGCCGAATGCCAACAACGATGTGATCCGCAAAGGCTGCGAAAAGCTCGGCTACAGCTGGCATGTGATCCCGCGCAATGTGCGCGGTTGCTTCAACCTGGGGTATTGCGGCATGGGCTGCCCGGTCAACGCCAAGCAGTCAATGCTGGTGACCACCATCCCGTCCACCCTGGAAAAGGGTGGCGAACTGCTTTACCTGGCCCGCGCCGAACGGCTGAAATACAGCGGCGACACCATCAGCAGCCTCGAATGCGTGGCCATGGACGAACGCTGCGTAGCGCCCACCGGGCGCAAGATCAGCGTGAAAGCCAAGCACTATGTGCTGGCGGGCGGCGGCATCAACAGCCCGGCCCTGCTGATGCGCTCCGACGCGCCCGACCCACACTCGCGGCTGGGCAAGCGCACCTTCCTGCACCTGGTCAATTTCTCCGCCGGGCTGTTCGACGAGGTGATCAACCCCTTCTACGGTGCGCCGCAATCCATCTACTCCGACCATTTCCAATGGCAGGACGGCACTACCGGAAAAATGTCCTACAAACTGGAAGCACCGCCCCTGCATCCAGGCCTGGCGAGCACCCTGTTTGGTGGCTATGGCAACCAGAACGCCCTGGACATGAACCAATTACCCCACACACACGCCATGCTCGCCCTGCTGCGCGACGGCTTTCACCCCGACAGCCCAGGCGGCACGGTGGAGTTACGCGGTGACGGCACCCCAGTGCTCGACTATCAGGTCTCGCCCTACGCCTGGGACGGCCTGCGCCGGGCCTTCCACAGCATGGCCGAGATTCAGTTCGCGGCGGGGGCCAAATCGGTCAAGCCCCTGCATCACGACGCGCGCTTTGTGAACAACTTGGCCGAAGCGCGCAGCGTGATCGACGGTCTGAACCTGGAACTGCATCGCACCACCCTGGGCAGCGCCCACGTGATGGGCGGTTGCGCCATGGGTGAAGACCCAAAAAATGCCGTTGCCGACAGCCTGGGTCGCCATCATCAGTTGCGCAACCTGTCGATCCACGATGGCTCGCTGTTCCCCACCAGCATTGGCGCCAACCCGCAATTGTCGGTGTACGGACTGACCGCGCAACTGGCGAGCGCATTGGCCGAACGTCTGAAAACGGCATGAAAAGACAGGGTATTCACGGTATCTATCTACATAAGTCGACTTGGCCCACCGGTAATGCTGCGATACCATCCGGTTCCCCAACGGACTCCGCCAGGACGACGCGATGAACCGAGTGTTGTACCCAGGTACCTTCGACCCGATTACCAAAGGCCATGGCGATCTGGTCGAACGCGCCTCTCGCCTGTTCGACCATGTGATCATCGCGGTCGCGGCCAGCCCCAAGAAAAACCCGCTGTTTCCCCTGGAACAACGTGTGGAGCTGGCGCAAGAGGTCACCAAGCACCTGCCGAATGTGGAAGTAGTGGGCTTTTCGACATTGCTGGCGCATTTCGCCAAGGAGCAGAACGCCAATGTGTTCCTGCGTGGCCTGCGTGCGGTGTCGGACTTCGAATACGAATTCCAGCTGGCCAACATGAACCGCCAATTGGCGCCGGACGTGGAAAGCCTGTTCCTGACGCCGTCGGAGCGTTATTCGTTCATTTCCTCGACGTTGGTTCGTGAAATCGCCGCTTTGGGCGGAGATATCACCAAATTCGTGCATCCAGCCGTGGCCGATGCGCTGACGCTGCGCTTCAAGAAGTAAGGCTGCTCGGTCGGTGCCTGCTCGCACTGCGGGCGCCAATGCGGCACAATTGCGCGCATTAGTTTTCAGATGCCTTGGCAGAGTGCCCTGGCAGGAGTTTCCATGTCCCTGATCATCACCGACGATTGCATCAACTGCGACGTCTGCGAACCCGAGTGCCCGAACGCCGCCATTTCCCAGGGCGAAGAGATCTACGTGATCGACCCTAACCTGTGCACCCAGTGCGTCGGTCACTACGACGAACCGCAGTGCCAGCAGGTATGCCCGGTGGATTGCATTCCGCTGGACGAGGCACACCCTGAGACTGAAGAGCAGTTGATGGAGAAGTACCGCAAGATTACCGGTAAGGCCTAAACCTCTTCATTGCCCCTAAGGGCCTCATCGCAGGCAAGCCAGCTCCCACACTTGGATATATGAATACATTCAAATGTGGGAGCTGGCTTGCCTGCGATAGCAATATCAGCCTTCACCCAGCAATCAGCTCTGACACCTGGGGCAAAACACACTCGCCCGCTGCCCCAGCACCACATTGCGCAGCTCAGTGCCGCAGACCTTGCATGCCTCGCCGCCCCGGCCATACACGAACAGTTCCTGCTGGAAATACCCCGGCTGCCCATCGCCGCCGATAAAGTCCCGCAACGTGGTGCCGCCCCGCTCGATGGCAGCAGCCAGCACCCGCTTGATTTCAATCGCCAGCTTCAGATAACGCCCGCGTGAAATACCCCCGGCGGCGCGGCGTGGGTCAATCCCAGCTGCAAACAGCGCCTCGGTCGCATAGATATTGCCCACGCCCACCACCACCGCGTTGTCCATGATGAACGGCTTCACCGCCATGGACTTACCGCGAGACAGCTGGAACAAGCGCTCGCCATCAAACAGGTCGGTCAACGGCTCCGGCCCCAGCCGCATCAGCAGCTCATGGTTGTGCGGGTCGAGGCTCCAGAGCATCGCACCGAAGCGCCGCGGGTCGGTGTAGCGCAGGGCCATGCCCGATTCCAGCTCGATATCCACGTGCTCATGCTTGGCCGCGGGCATGCCGACTTCCACCAGGCGCAAGTTGCCCGACATGCCCAGGTGGCTGATCAAGGTGCCCACTTCGGCATTGATCAACAGGTATTTGGCCCGGCGCTCCACCAGCACGATGCGCTGCCCTGACAGGCGCACATCCAGGTCTTCCGGAATCGGCCAGCGCAGGCGCCGCTCACGCACTACCACGCGGCTGACGCGCTGGCCTTCCAAGTGCGGGGCAATGCCGCGTCGGGTGGTTTCGACTTCTGGTAACTCGGGCATATGTACCTCTTGAATGACGGGTCAGTGCGCGCCCAGTTCGCGGATCGACAACTTCAGGCTCTCGAAGTCGTAGTCCGACAGGCCCACGTAATCCAGCACCAGATGGCCAATGGCGTTCCACTCATGATCCACTGGCTGATTGCCCAGTACGCGATAGGACGAACAGATATGCTCGGCCATCTTCAAAATGGCCAGCAGGTTCTTGAGCTGTGGGTTGCGCGACGTCTCATCGCTGAAAATCGCCAGGGCGTTATGGTGATTGGCGATGGCGTCGGTGACATGCTCCGGCAGGCGCCAGGACTTGGCGGTGTAGTAGCCGACTACCGCATGGTTGGTGTGGAACGCTTTGTTTTCGGTGTCGACCACGCGGCAATCCGGGGCGGCATTGGCGTAGGCCTCTTCCAGCACCGCCATGTAATTGGGAAAGCGCTTGAGCATCAGCGGCACGCCACAATCATGGAACAGGCCCAAGGCATAGGCTTCGTCCACGGCCTGGGAACCGGTGCGCTTGGCCAGGGTGAGGCAGGTCATGGCCACATCCTGGGCGGTGTCCCAGAAGCGGTTGAGGGTGACGATGGTGTCGTCGCACATCTCACCCTTGATCGACTGCGCGTTGATCAAATTGATGATCGAACGGCTGCCCAGCAGGTTCACCGCACGCTGGATCGAAGCGATTTTGTTGCTCAGGCCGTAATACGGCGAATTGACGATCTTGAGCAGCGCGCCGGACAAGCCCGGGTCCTGGGAGATCAGCCGCGCAATCACTTCCAGGTCCGGATCGGGCATGTACTGCTCCATCTGCAAATCCACCATGATTTGCGGTTGAGGCGGCACGCTGATGCCTTGCAGGGCCTGTTGGATCTGCTCGGGGGAAAGCTCTTGGGACATAAGTACACACTCTGGGCTAGGCGCGAATTCTACCCCTTATGCCGATGTGGCCGACACCCAAAAACCCAAGTGAAACCCGATCGAATGTGGGAGCTGGCTTGCCTGCGATAGCATCACCACCGTACGTCTGATACACCGCGCCGCCCGCATCGCAGGCAAGCCAGCTCCCACATGAAAGAGTGCGCAAAGGGTATACTCCCGCTCTTTTTTCCGGAGCGACGTCATGTCCCTGCCAAGCCTGCGTCTCAAAGCCAACGCCGATCGTCGTTTGCGCAACGGCCACCTGTGGGTCTACAGCAACGAAATCGACGTGGCCGCCACCCCACTCCACGGTTTCCAGGCAGGCGACCAGGCTATCCTGGAAGCGGCCGGCGGCAAGACCCTGGGCATCGTGGCCATGAGCCCGAACAACCTGATCTGCGCCCGCCTGCTGTCGCGCGACATCAAGTTGCCGCTGGACAAGTCGCTGCTGGTGCACCGCCTCAACGTCGCGCTGTCCCTGCGTGACCGCCTGTTCGACAAGCCGTTCTACCGCCTGGTCTACGGTGATTCCGACCTGCTGCCGGGCCTGGTGGTCGACCGTTTCGGCGACATCCTGGTGGTACAGATCGCCTCGGCGACCATGGAAGCGCATAAAGAAGATGTGATCGCCGCGCTGACCCAAGTGCTCAAGCCCAGCGGCATCCTGTTCAAGAACGACTCCGCCGCGCGCGACGCCGAAGGCCTCAACCGCTACGTCGAAACCGTGTTCGGCCTGGTGCCGGAGTGGGTGGCGCTGGAAGAGAACGGCGTCAAGTTCGAAGCCCCGGTGATCCAGGGCCAGAAAACCGGCTGGTTCTACGACCACCGCATGAACCGCGCCCGCCTGGCCCCGTATGCCAAGGGCAAGCGTGTACTGGACCTGTACAGCTACATCGGCGGCTGGGGCGTGCAAGCTGCAGCCTTTGGCGCCAGTGAAGTGTTCTGCGTCGACGCTTCGGCCTTCGCCCTCGACGGCGTAGAGCGCAACGCCGCGCTGAACGGCTTTGCCGAGAAGATGACCTGCATCGAAGGCGACGTCTTTGAGGCGTTGAAAGAACTGAAAGCCAGCGAAGAGCGCTTCGACGTGATCGTCGCCGACCCACCGGCCTTCATCAAGCGCAAAAAAGACATGAAAAACGGCGAAGGCGCCTACCGCCGCCTCAACGAGCAAGCCATGCGCCTGCTCAGCAAAGACGGCATCCTCGTCAGCGCCTCGTGCTCCATGCACCTGCCGGAAGACGACCTGCAAAACATCCTGCTCACCAGCGCCCGCCATCTGGACCGCAACATCCAGATGCTCGAACGCGGCGGCCAAGGCCCGGACCACCCGGTGCATCCGGCGATTGTCGAGACGCGCTACATCAAGAGCATTACCTGCCGGTTGCTACCCAATAGCTGATGCTGTTCCCCTGTAGGGACTTGCGGGTTCCTACAGGTTTTTAGGAAATGTCGTACTGCCCCAGGCTTTGACTTTCCGTAGCGCAGACTCGATCCTCGCCCCTCTCATGGAACCGAGGCTCGCGTATGTCGAAGGCAATTACACAGGCTGAAAAACCGCTCTTGGTTTTCTGGCTGATGACCATGACTTTGCTGGGCGTCTTCCCCCTTGACGTCGTACTGCCCTCCTTTCCCGCCCTGGCTGAACACTTCCATACCTCGACCACCCATATCGCTCGATCCGTCAGCCTGTTCGCCATTGGATTTTCCTGCTCAATGCTGCTGATCGGCCCGCTGTCCGACAGAATCGGTCGCAAGAAGCTACTCCTGGCCAGTATGGTAGTAGCCATCCTGGGTGCAGTCGGGTGTCTGGCCGCCAGAAACACGCCCCAATTCCTGTTCTTTCGAGTCATTCAGGCCATAGGCTGCGGTGGTTTCATACTGTCCCAAGCGCTGGTGCAGGACCTTTTTTTCGGCAGGGAACAGGAGCGGTTGCGCATAGCAATGGCCACGGCCGGAGGCATTTTCATCTCGATTTCCCCAATGCTGGGCGCATGGCTGCAATTGCACTGGGGATGGAAAGCCAGCTTCTACGCGTTTATCGCCCTCTGTGCCGCAACGTGGTTTATGGCTCACCGATTACTGCATGGCGGCTTCCCTCCAACCGCGCCAAGCGAGCGGGGTATTTTCAGGGCCTACGCCAAGGTTTTCGCCAACAGACATTTCGCCAGCTACGCCACGATCTCCGCGATCACCTTCGCCTGTCATTTCTCATTCATCGTTGTGTCACCGCTCATTTTCATGGACCAGTTAAAGCTGTCACCCCATGAGTACTCATTGACCTTGCTTCTCTACGGCGCCGCCTACGTAGTGGGAGGCCTCTGTGCCGGCGTCCTGCACAAACGGCTGGCGGCGGCTACCCAGATGGCAGTCGGGCTGGTTCTGATCGCTATCTCTGGCGTGGTCATGCTGCTGTTGGCCTACCTGTTCGGCTTATCAACCCCGACAGTGTTGGTGCCCATGCTGCTCTGCACGGCGGGCACCACCATCACCCGGCCCATTTCCAACTCCAAGGCCATGAGCCTGTTTCCAGACAATGCGGGAGCCGCAGCTTCCGCCGTTGCGGCAGTGCTGTTCATTGCTGGCGGCTGTATCAGTGCGTTTATCAGCACCTTTACCCACCAGTTGAGTACTGCGCTTGGCTTGTGTTTTCTGATCCTGAGCTTTGCCGCCCTTGCGTTGAACTCATGGGCACGGCGGCGCCCGCACGTCCTGTAGCGGCTAACTTCAAGGTTGCGCCCATTCCCTCCAGCCGCCAGCGGTGTAGAATCGGCCCTATTCATCGCCAGTCATCCCCCGGCGGGTTTATGAGCTCGAGGCCCAAGCACGCGGCGATCCCGCGACGCGAGTGGCAACTTCCGGACACACGGCCATTTTCTGAGTGTTCCAGTCGTCAATTAGAAGCTCACTCCCCTTTAGTACTTGATTAGCCGCCCGGAGTGCTCCAATGCCTGATTACCGCTCGAAAACATCCACCCACGGCCGCAACATGGCCGGCGCGCGCGCACTGTGGCGTGCCACGGGGATGAAAGATGACGACTTCAAGAAGCCGATCATCGCGATTGCCAACTCGTTCACCCAGTTCGTGCCGGGCCATGTCCATCTCAAGGACCTGGGCCAACTGGTCGCCCGCGAGATCGAACGCGCCGGTGGCGTGGCTAAAGAATTCAACACCATCGCCGTGGACGACGGCATCGCCATGGGCCATGACGGCATGCTGTATTCCCTGCCGAGCCGCGAGATCATCGCTGACTCCGTGGAGTACATGGTCAACGCCCACTGCGCCGACGCCATTGTGTGCATCTCCAACTGCGACAAGATCACCCCCGGCATGTTGATGGCTGCCTTGCGCCTGAACATCCCGGTGATCTTCGTCTCCGGCGGGCCGATGGAAGCCGGCAAGACCAAACTCGCCTCCCACGGCCTCGACCTCGTCGACGCCATGGTGATCGCCGCCGACTCCAGCGCTTCTGACGAGAAGGTCGCCGAATACGAGCGCAGCGCCTGCCCGACCTGCGGTTCGTGCTCCGGCATGTTCACCGCCAACTCGATGAACTGCCTGGTGGAAGCCCTGGGGCTCGCCTTGCCGGGCAACGGCTCCACATTGGCCACTCACAGCGACCGCGAACAGCTGTTCCTGCAGGCCGGCCGTACCATCGTCGAGCTGTGCAAGCGCTACTACGGCGAGAACGATGAGTCGGTGTTGCCGCGCAATATCGCCAACTTCAAGGCGTTCGAAAACGCCATGACCCTGGACATCGCCATGGGCGGTTCCACCAACACCATTCTGCATTTGCTGGCTGCCGCCCAGGAAGCCGAGATCGACTTCGACCTGCGCGACATCGACCGCTTGTCCCGTCACGTGCCACAGCTGTGCAAAGTCGCGCCGAACATCCAGAAGTACCACATGGAAGACGTGCACCGCGCCGGCGGGATCTTCTCGATCCTCGGCTCCCTGGCCCGTGGCGGCCTGCTGCACACCGACCTGCCAACCGTGCACAGCAAGTCCATCGCCGAAGGCATCGCCAAATGGGACATCACCCAGACTGACGACGAAGCCGTGCACACCTTCTTCAAGGCCGGCCCGGCCGGTATCCCCACCCAGACCGCGTTCAGCCAGTCGACCCGCTGGGACACCCTGGACGACGACCGTGAAAACGGCTGCATCCGCAGTGTCGAGCACGCCTACTCGCAAGAAGGCGGCCTGGCCGTGCTGTACGGCAACATCGCCCTCGACGGCTGTGTGGTGAAAACGGCAGGTGTGGATGAATCCATCCACGTTTTCGAAGGCCGCGCCAAGATCTACGAAAGCCAGGACAGCTCGGTACGCGGCATCCTCGCGGACGAAGTCAAGGAAGGCGATATCGTGATCATCCGCTACGAAGGCCCTAAAGGCGGCCCGGGTATGCAGGAGATGCTTTACCCCACGTCCTATCTGAAATCCAAAGGCCTGGGCAAAGCCTGCGCCCTGCTGACCGACGGCCGTTTCTCCGGCGGCACGTCGGGCCTGTCCATCGGCCACGCTTCGCCGGAAGCTGCTGCCGGCGGCGCGATTGGCCTGGTGCAGGATGGCGACAAGGTGCTGATCGACATTCCGAACCGCTCGATCAACCTGTTGATCAACGATGAAGAACTGGCAGCACGCCGGGTTGAGCAGGACAAGAAAGGCTGGAAGCCGGTGGAGAAGCGCCCGCGCAAAGTCACCACCGCGTTGAAGGCCTACGCGTTGTTGGCCACCAGCGCCGACAAGGGTGCGGTGCGCAACAAAGCCATGCTCGACGGCCTGTAAGCCCCGCGCATAAAAAAGCCCCGCCAGGTGCGGGGCTTTTTTTGTCTGCAGAAATTCCCCAAGACATTGGAGATCAAATGTGGGAGCTGGCTTGCCTGCGATTGCATCACCTCGGAGTACATGAAGTACCGAGGTGTCTGCATCGCAGGCAAGCCAGCTCCCACAGTGACTGCACTTCGACTTAAGGCTCTTTACTGAATCTCCTCCGGTTTCACGATCACCCAGTTCTTGTCCGCCGTCACCGGCAACCCTTCCTTGGCTTGCGCCGCCGCGTGCTTGGCGATCATGCCGTTGAGTTGGGTCATGTACTTGTCTTTGCGGTTGATCCACAGGTGGATGCCGCCCTTGGCCACGTCCACATCGTGGAACAGCATGTAGCCATCGCTGGTCGGTGTGTCACCGCCGACAATCACTGGTTTTTTCCATTCGTCGATGTAGGTGAGGATCGCCGCGTGCTTACCGGCCATCCAGGTCGCCGGGGTCCACAGGTAGGGGGTCAGTTCCAGGCCGAGGTTGCTCTTCTCGTCATACTTGCCGGCAGTGATCTGTTTGCGTGCGGTGGTCAGCTCGCCGGTCTTGCGGTCCTTGAGCATCGTGGTCACGCCGATGACGTTCTCGGGTTTGACGTTGTAGCCGTACTTCGGATCAGCCGCGACCATGCGCACCAGCTCCTCGGACGCGGCGGTCATCACATAGACCTCGATGCCGTTTTCCATCAGTTTGTTGTACAGCTCGGCCTGGCCGGTGAAGACTTTCGGCGGCTGTACCTCGGATTTTTTCACCACGTCGCCTTCGAAATAGCTGACCGGCACGGGCTTGCCGGAGGCCATCAGTTCGTCGACCTGCACTTTGAGTTCCTTGAGGGTGAAGCCGGAAAAAATCTGCGCAACCCAGGGGTAGCAGACCATGTCGTCGACTTCGCACAGGCGATAGTAGTAGCTGAACAGACTTTCCTTGTGGTCGGCGGTGTCTTTGAAGGGGATAAGCTTGAGCGAAGGGTCCATGGTTTCGCGGGTGATCAGGCCCTTGTTTTCCATGAACGGCAGCAGCGACTCTTCAAGGTCATAGCGGTAGCTGGTGTTGTCCATGTCGAACACCGCGTAGTTACCCTTGTTGGCATTGGCGGCGATCATTTCGTTGAGTTGTTTGGCGGCAGGTGCCGGCCAGTGTTTCAACTCGGTGGCGGCAAACGCCTGGCTGGCGAGCCCGAGGCAAAAGGCGGCGGATACCAATAGTTTCGGCGCGAGCTTCATAGGCGTTGTCTCCCTCAAGTGAAAGACATCGACGCTAACAAATCCGTATGACAGTTATCGCCCGAGCGCGACCAGGGACGTCGTGATCACGCCAAGGGCATACGCCTGAGCGTCAAATGCTTATTCCAAAAACGACAGTCCCCATTCCATATCGGTATTAAATCAATATATTTCAAGCTGTTAGGCTTCCCGGTTCGCAATCGCAGGCTCACGCGATTGGCTGCTTTCTCAACGGAGCTTCAATGAATCTGCCCCTGATTCTCAATTTATTGGTGTTCGTGGCCCTGTTGCTGGGCCTGGCACAAACTCGCCGTACTAACTGGAGCCTGGCCAAGAAGGTGCTGTTCGCCCTGGTGCTGGGCGTGCTGTTCGGCGCGGCGTTGCACACGATCTATGGCGACGGCAACCCGGTGCTCAAAGCCTCCATCGGCTGGTTTGACCTGGTCGGCAACGGCTATGTGCAGCTGCTGCAAATGATCGTGATCCCGCTGGTGTTCGCCTCGATCCTCAGTGCCGTGGCGCGCCTGCACAACGCCTCGTCCCTGGGCAAGATCAGCTTCCTGACCATCGGCACGCTGCTGTTCACCACGGCCATCGCGGCGCTGATCGGCATCGGCCTGACCAACCTGTTCGGCCTCACCGCCGAAGGCTTGGTGGCCGGCACCCAGGAAATGGCGCGCCTGCAAGTGATCCAGAGTGATTACGCTGGCAAGGTTGCCGACCTGAATATCCCGCAGTTGCTGCTGTCGTTCGTGCCGGCCAACCCGTTCGCCGACCTGGCCCGGGCCAAGCCGACGTCGATCATCAGCGTGGTGATTTTCGCCGCGTTCCTTGGAGTTGCCGCGCTGCAACTGCTCAAGGACGACGTGGAAAAAGGCCAGAAAGTCCTTAACGCCATCGACACCCTGCAAGCCTGGGTGATGCGCCTGGTGCGCCTGGTGATGAAGCTGACCCCCTACGGCGTGCTGGCGCTGATGACCAAAGTGGTCGCCGGTTCCAACCTGCAAGACATCATCAAGCTGGGCAGTTTCGTGGTGGTGTCGTACCTGGCCCTGGGCCTGATGTTCGTGGTGCACGGCCTGCTGCTGTCCCTGGCCGGGATCAACCCGCTGCGCTTCTTCCGCAAGGTGTGGCCGGTACTGACCTTTGCCTTTACCAGCCGCTCCAGCGCTGCAAGCATCCCGCTGAGCATTGAAGCGCAGACCCGTCGCCTGGGCATTCCGCAATCCATCGCCGGTTTCGCCGCCTCGTTTGGCGCGACCATCGGCCAGAACGGCTGCGCCGGTCTTTACCCTGCCATGTTGGCGGTGATGGTCGCGCCGACCGTGGGCATCAACCCGCTGGACCCGCTGTGGATCGCAACCCTGGTGGCGATTGTGACCTTGAGTTCGGCGGGCGTTGCCGGCGTAGGCGGCGGTGCGACCTTTGCCGCGCTGATCGTGCTGCCCGCCATGGGCTTGCCGGTGTCACTGGTGGCGCTGTTGATTTCCGTGGAACCGCTGATCGACATGGGCCGCACGGCGTTGAACGTCAATGGTTCGATGACGGCGGGGGCGATTACCAGCCAGATCATGGGGCAGACGGATAAGGCCTTGCTGGATGCCGATGAGCATGCCGAGTTAGCGCAGGTCTGATAGACCGCTATAGCAGGCAAGCCAGCTCCCACATTTGAATGTATTCACACATCAAACTGTGGGCGCTGGCTTGCCTGCGATGCTTTTAGGCTTTTTCCCACACTTCGAAGTTGTAGGCCGGCTTATCACCTTCAGCCGGATTCTCGACATTCGACACCAGCTTCCACTGGTTCATATCAAACTCTGGAAACCACGCATCCCCTTCCGGGCTCAGCGCCACGCGGGTCAGGTACAAGCGATCGGCCTGTTCCAGCCCCTGCGCATACAACTGCGCGCCGCCGATCAGCATCAGCTCGTCCACGCCTTGCGCCTTGGCCCACTCCTCAGCCCGCTCTACCGCTGCGTCCAGTGACGGAAACACTTGCGCACCTTCCAGCACAAGATCGGTCTGACGGCTGACCACCAGGTTCAAGCGCCCCGGCAGCGGTCGGCCCAGGGAGTCCCAGGTCTTGCGCCCCATGATGATCGGCTTGCCGAGCGTGGTGGCCTTGAAATATTTGAAATCCCCCGGCAAATGCCAGGGCATGCTGTTGTCGACGCCGATCACACGGTTTTCACCGAGGGCTGCGATCAGGCTTAAAGGGAGTGTTTTTTTCATGGCGACGAGAATACCAGAGCGGCGAGCCAGCGGTTATGCTCCAACCTCATCAACTCGACAGGACGGCGCGTGACTGCACTGAACCCGCTGCACAGACTTTGGCTGACAGAAACCGTGCGCCTGCGCGAAGAACACGCCGGCCCCCTGGAAGACCTGGAAGCCAACCGCCTGGCCCGCACCGCCGGGGGCGACCTGCCCTCGCGCATCCAGCAGCGTGCGCTGCACCTGGCCGAGCGCGATGGTTTGGCCGCCGCGCTCAGCCGCTGGCTGCAAGGCGCACGCCTGGCCCTGGTGTTACTGGCGGTGGTCGCCGTCATCAGTGGCGCCGGTTTGGCGTTCGCCGCGCTGGGCAATGGCCTGGCCCCGGTGAATGTGTTCTGGGCCTTGGGCAGCCTGCTCGGCCTGAACCTGATCTTGCTGATCAGTTGGGCCCTGGGCCTGCTGTTTGCCGGTGAACACAGCGCCAGCCTTGGCCGGCTGTGGTTGTGGCTCAGCGAGAAACTGGCGCGTGACGCCAAGGCCGCGCAACTGGCCCCAGCATTGTTGCTGTTGCTGCAACGGCAAAAACTCAATCGCTGGGCGGTGGGTGTGCTGGTCAACAGCTTGTGGTTGCTGGCCTTGCTCAGCGCCCTGGTGATCCTGCTGACCCTGCTTGCCACCCGCCGCTACGGGTTTGTGTGGGAAACCACCATACTCGGCGCCGATACCTTTGTCGCCGTGACCCAGGCCCTTGGCACACTCCCGGCGCTGCTCGGTTTCAATGTGCCCAGCGTGGAGATGATCCGCGCCAGCGGCGACTCCGCGCTGAATATCGAAAGCGCCCGCCAGGCCTGGGCGGCCTGGCTGGTGGGCGTGTTGCTGGTCTACGGCCTGCTGCCGCGGTTGATCCTTGCCTTGCTGTGCCTGTGGCGATGGAAACGCGGGCGCGCAGCGTTGCGCCTGGACCTCAACCTGCCCGGCTACGCCCAACTGCGCGAACGCCTGATGCCCAGCAGCGAGCGCCTGGGGGTCAACGATGTGGCGCCCGAACACCTGCACCCGATCAGCGGCGGCGCAAGTGAGCTGCAGAGTGATGGCGCCTTGCTGGTCGCCATCGAACTCGACGACCAACACCCTTGGCCCCCTAAACTGCCTGCCAACGTCAAGAACGCCGGCATCCTCGACAGCCGCGAATCACGCCACAAACTGCTGGAGCAACTCAGCCGTTTCCCACCCGCGCGCCTGGCCATCGCCTGTGACCCGCGCCGCTCGCCCGACCGTGGCAGCCTGGCGCTGATCGCCGAGCTGGCACGCAGCGCCACCGACACCCGCGTATGGCTGCTGCAGGCACCACCGGGCCAGGCGCTGGACGCCGAGCGCCTGGGCGACTGGCATGCCGCGTTGCAACAGCTTGAAGTGTCGTTTGCCGATTGTGCGCCGCTGAGCTGGCTGGAGACCGGTCATGACTAAACCGCTGAAACTCGCCGTGGTCGGCCATACCAACGTGGGCAAAACCTCACTGTTGCGCACCCTCACCCGCGATGTCGGCTTTGGCGAAGTGTCCCACCGCCCCAGTACCACGCGACATGTGGAAGGTGCGCGCCTATCGGTAGATGGCGAAGCCTTGCTGGAGCTGTACGACACCCCCGGCCTGGAAGACGCCATCGCCCTGCTCGATTACCTGGAGCGCCTCGACCGCCCCGGCGAACGCCTGGATGGCCCTGCGCGGCTGGCGCGTTTCCTGGAAGGCAGCGAGGCGCGCCAGCGTTTCGAACAGGAAGCCAAGGTGTTGCGCCAGTTGCTGGCCTCCGATGCCGGCCTGTACGTGATCGACGCCCGGGAGCCGGTGCTGGCCAAGTACCGCGACGAGCTGCAAGTGCTGGCCAGTTGTGGCAAGCCGTTGTTGCCGGTGCTCAATTTCGTCAGCAGCAGCGACCACCGCGAACCGGACTGGCGCGAAGCCCTGGCCCGCCTTGGCCTGCATGCGCTGGTGCGTTTCGACAGCGTGGCACCGCCCGAAGACGGCGAACGCCGGCTGTATGAAAGCCTGGCCCTGCTGCTGGAAAACTCACGGCCGCAGTTGGAACGCCTGATCCTCGATCAAGAAGCCCAGCGCCAGGCCCGCCAGCAAAGCGCCGCCCGCTTGATCGCCGAACTGTTGATCGACTGCGCGGCCTGCCGTCGCAGTGTCCTCACCGAAGATGAGCAGCAAGCCATCGGCGATTTGCGCAAAGCGGTGCGCCAACGGGAACAAAAGTGTGTTGATGCCCTGCTCAAGCTGTACGGCTTTCGCCCACAGGACGCGGCGGCCAGCGACCTGCCGCTACTGGATGGGCGCTGGGGCGACGACCTGTTCAACCCCGAAACCCTCAAGCAACTGGGCGTGCGGGTGGGTGGCGGGATCGCCGCCGGCGCAGCCGCCGGTGCGGGCGTGGACCTCCTGGTCGGCGGCCTGACGCTGGGCGCTGCTGCCCTGGCGGGCGCGATTGCCGGCGGTGCGCTGCAAACCGCGCGCAGCTACGGCAGCCGCCTGATGGGCAAGATCAAGGGCCAACGCGAACTCACCGTCGATGACAGCGTGCTGCGCCTGCTCGCCCTGCGCCAGCGCCAGTTGCTCAAGGCCCTGAACCTGCGCGGTCATGCGGCAATGCACAGCATCAAGGTCGACACACCCCAGGACAAAACCTGGCGCGAGGGCAAACTGCCCGACGCCTTGAACAAGGCCCGCGCCTATCCGCAATGGTCGTCCCTCAATCCCCACGCCAAACTAAGCCAGGCCGAGCGTCAAGAACAGGTCGAAGCCCTTGCCATGCGCCTCGACGAGACCTAAGCAGTCATCAGCACCTGCCGGGCCTTGGCCTTAAGCACCTCAAGGTCCAGCACCGGCACCTGCATTTGCTTGGCCTGCTCGTCCCAGTGGCGCATACGCAAGCTCACGGCATACAACGGGTCTTGCTCAAAGGTCCGAGCCTCTTCTGCGCTCATGACGCCGCCTTGGTAAGCCAGAGTGCGACGGCTGGCTTCGCTCAAGCGGGCGAAATAGTCCGGTTGGCTGAAGGTCAGGTAACGCTTGGCCTGGACGTGGTATTCCACCAGCCTGGCCAGGCGTTCGCTGAAGCCTGCCCGGCGCAGGTAATCGGCGCCCAGCCGCTCGTGGCTGACCACGCCATAACCGCCCATGTTCGCGCCGCCCTGGCCGCAGAGATGGCCGATGTCGTGGAAAAACGCCGCCAGCACCACCTCGTCGTCAAAACCTTCGGCCATGGCCAATTGCGCGGCCTGGGACATGTGCTCGATTTGCGACACCGGCTCGCCGATGTAGTCAGCCGTGCCATGTTGCTCGTACAAGCCAAACACCTGGTCAATCGCCTGTTCCGGGCTCATCGCGTCGCGCCCCACAGTGTGCTGATATTACGCTCGGCCATCGCCGGCCCCACGCTCATCCCTACGCCGGTGTGCATCAAGGCAGCGCTGACGCCAGGTGCCGCCTGCACAAACGAAAACGGCCCAGGCCCGCGCGAACCGTAGACGCCCTGCCAGCGCTCCACCACTTGGACCTTGCAACCCAGGGTCTGTTGCGCCAGTTCGATCAGCCAGTCATCCACCTGCTCGGCGTTGAAGGGCGACGGATCGCTGTCGTAATGGTGGGAGTCACCGATGATCAACTCGCCATGGGGCGTAGGGCTGATCAACAGGTGAATGCCGTGCTCGTGCAGGTACGGCGTTTCGCGCAAGATCTGCGCCTGCACGGCGGCCGCTTCCGGCAGGTCGGCAAAGGCGCCGTAGTGCACGCAGCTCAAGCCGGTGAGCAAGGCATGTTGCAGGTTCAGGTTGAGCACTGGCCGGGCGCGCAGCATTTGCAGGTGACAGGTTTGCGGGTTGAGCGCGGCGATGGCGTCGGCCAGCAGGGTTTGATAGTCGTGGCCGGAGCAAACAATGATCTGCTCGCCGCGAAAGCGGCCTGCCGTGCTGTGCAACTGGCCCGGTTCAACCTCGCGCACCAGGGTAGAGAAGTGAAACTCCACGTTAAGCGCCTGGCTCAGGTAATGGATCAGCGCCGGGATGGCCTCGCGGGAATACAGTTGCTGGTCGTCCTTGCCATGCAGTGCGGCGCGGTGATGGCGGAACTGGCCGGCGTACAGGTCGTTCATGACAGCGCCCTGCAGCAGCTCGACGTTGTAGCCGTGCTCCCGCGCGCGCCCGGCGCAGAAGGCTTCGAGCAGATGCTCTTCGGCTTCGGTGCGGGCGAACAGGTACGAGCCATTGCGTTTGAGCGCCAGGCCCGCCGCTTGCGCCCACTGGCCCCATATTTCGCGGCTTTCCCGCGCCAGGTCGAGCATTGGCCCTGGTGGTTGACCGGTGACCAGCGCCTGGCCGAAGTTGCGCACTGAGGCGCCCAATGGCGTGGCGCTGCGCTCGAACACCTTGACCTTGAGGCCGCGCCTGGCGGCGGCATAGGCGTGGGAGAGACCGAGGATGCCGGCGCCGACGACTAACAGATCACTACTCATACTGTCCTCTGGTTCCCGCGCTCCGCGTGGGAATCCATCCGGTGACGCTCCGCGTCACGACCTTTAAAAGCGGACGCGGAGCGTCCAGAGCGGCGTTACCACGCGGAGCGTGGGAACGATCGGTTACTGTTTTTCCGACTTGCCGTCATAACGCTTACGCCATTCGGCCAAGATGCTGTCACGGTTCTTGGAAGCCCAGACAAAGTCGTTCTTGATCAACCGTTGCTCATAGTCGGCCGGCAATTCGGTCTGTGGCTTGGCGATTCCCGGTTGCGCGAGCACGGCGAAGTTGTCCTTGTACAGATCCATCGCCGCGGTGCTGGCGGAGAAGTCAGCGAGTTTTTTCGCCGCCTCGGCATGGGCCGTGCCTTTGATCACGGCGGTGGCTTCGATGTCCCAGCCCAGGCCTTCCTTGGGCAGGATGATGTCCAGCGGCGCGCCCTGGCGCTTGAGCTGAACCGCCGGGTATTCGAAAGAAATACCAATCGGAAACTCACCGGACGCCGCCAACTTGCACGGCTTGGAGCCGGAGTGAACGTACTGGCCGATGTTCTGGTGCAAGTCGTCCATGTACTGCCAGCCTTGCTTCTCGCCGAAGGTCTGGAGCCAGGCGCTGACATCCAGGAAGCCGGTGCCTGAAGACGCCGGGTTAGGCATCACGATCTTGCCCTTGTATTCGGGCTTGGTCAGGTCCTGCCAGCTCACCGGTTTGGTGAGGCCCTGCTTCTCGGCTTCGACGGTGTTGAAGCAGAGGGTGGCGGCCCACACGTCCATGCCGACCCAGGCCGGAGGGTTGGCGGCGTCGCGGTAGTTTTTGCCGATCTTGTCCAAGTCCTTGGGCGCGTAGTTGTCGAGCATGCCTTGCTGATCGAGGATCGCCAGGCTGGAGGCGGCCAGGCCCCACACCACGTCAGCCTGGGGGCGGTCTTTCTCGGCCAGCAGTTTGGCGGTGATGATGCCGGTGGAGTCGCGCACCCACTTGATCTCGACGTCGGGGTTGGCCTGTTCGAAAGCTTTTTTGTAGGTCTTCAATTGTTCGGCTTCAAGGGCCGTGTACACGGTCAACTCGGTCTTGGCGAAGGCATTCAGACTGAATGCCGTGAGGACTGCAGCGACCAGCGCCAGGGGCTTGAACATGGAGCACCTCCTTCAGGGATGTTTTATTGGCCAGGTGCGCGCTGGCGCCAGGCTTGGGAGCGGCGCAGCGCGCCACGTGAGGCCCACGCCAGCAGCAGCGAGACGCTGGCCGAAGTGAACAAGATCAGGGTCGACATGGCCGCCGCACCGCCCACATTGCCGGCGTCGTCCATGTTCAGCACGGCGACGGCGGCGAGGATGGTGTCGGGGCTGTAGAGGAAAATCGCGGCGGACACGGTGGTCATCGCCGAGACAAACAGGTAGCGCAGGATGTCCAGCAGCGCCGGCAGACAGATCGGCACCGTGACGCGCAGATAATGGCGGTACAACGGTGCCTTGAGGGACAACGCGGCGGCTTCGAACTCGGCGTCCAACTGGCGCAAGGCGGTGGTCGCAGTCATCTGCGCGGTGGTCAGGTAGTGCGCAATGGTGCACACCACCAGCAACGCCATGCTGCCGTACAACACATGCAGCGGGTTGCCGTTGAGGTTGAAGAAGAACACGTAGCCCAGCCCCAGGACCAGGCCCGGCACGGCCATCGGCACGAAGCTGAGCATGCGCAGCGCCAGGTTGAGGTTCTTCTGGCCCTTGGTCTTTTCCATCAGGTAGGCGCCGGTGAAAATCAGCACGCTGCCGATCAACGCGGTGCACAGCGCCATGGTCAGGCTGTTGCGATAGGCCAACCAGCCGCCGCCGGCGGTGTCTTCGAACTGGTAGTGGTTGAGCGACAGCGACAGGTTGTACGGCCAGAATTTCACCAGCGAGGAGTACACCGCCATGCCGAACACCAGCAGCAACGCCGCGCAGATCAGCAGCACGATGGCCAGGTAGCAGCCGTCGCGCAGCCGCGATGGCGCTGGCTGGAACACCTGGGCGCGGCCGCTCATCGCGTCGCCATGCCGACGGCGCAACCAGGCATCCACGCCAAAGCTGAACAGCGCCGGCAGCAGCAACACCATGCCGATCAACGCGCCGCGACCGAACTGTTGCTGGCCCACCACCGCCTTGTAGGCCTCCAGCGCCAGCACCTGGTAATCACCGCCCACCACCACCGGTACCCCGAAGTCGGTGATAGTCAGGGTGAACACCAGGCAAAACGCGGCGAACACCGCCTGGCGCGTGGCCGGCCAGGTAATGCTGCGAAACGCCCGGGCCGGGCTGGCGCCCATGCTCGAAGCGGCGTCGAACAAACGCGCATCCGCCAGGGACAACGCCGACAGCAAAATCATCAAGGCATGGGGAAAGGTGTAGATCACCTCACCGAGCACAATGCCCCAGAACCCATAGATATTCTCCGAGAACAAGCCGCGCAGCAGGCCCTGGTTGCCGAACAGATAAACCAGGGCAATGCCCGGCAGCATCGACGGCGCCATCAACGGCAGCAAGGACAGGCCGCGCCAGGTGGACTTGCCGGGGATCAGCGTGCGTTGCAGGGCATAGGCAAACAAGTAGGCCAGCGGCACGACGATGGCCGCCACACTGAGGGAAACTTTCAGGCTATTGCCCAGCAACCAGTGGAAGTTGGCGCTGCTCAGCAGTTCGCGCGCGGCCACCAGCCCACCGCCCTGCCCGGCTTCGCTGCTGAAGCCGCGCCAGAAGATCGCCAACAGCGGCAACAGCACCGCCACCACTAACAGGCCCAGCCAGAGCCACTTGCCGCCGACCACGAAGAGGCGGTCGCCCCACTCGGCGCGGGACACCTGGCGCGGTACCGGCAATGTCATCACCGCCCCCATCTCAGGCAAACACCTGCAGGCTGCGCGGCGGCAACGCCACCCAGATGTCCTGGGCGCCCAGGCGCGGCATCGCTTCCGGCGCCAGTTCAGCCAGCAACGGATGGCCCGGCAATTGTTCCAGCTCAAAGCTCATGCGGCAGCGGTTGCCGAGAAAGGTGATCTCGCGAACCTTGGCCGGGAACAGGTTTTCTTCATGCACCGGCGGGTTGACGCAAATGGCTTCGGGGCGGCAGAACAAGCGGCCGGACTGGGCGACACCCGCATCCTCAGCCAGGCGCATGTTCAACCCACCCACCTGGGCATGGCTGGCGCTGTTACGGCTGAACGGCAACCAGTTGCCCTGGCCGACAAACTCCGCCACGAACGGCGTGGCCGGGCGGTCGTAGATTTCCTGAGGCGTGGCGTACTGCTCGACCTTGCCGTTATTCATCACGGCAATGCGGTCGGCCATCAACATGGCTTCGTCCTGGTTGTGGGTCACCATCAAGGTGGTGATACCCAAGCGCCGCTGCAGTTGACGCAGCTCGGTGCACAGGTGCTCGCGCACCCGGGCATCGAGGGCCGACATCGGCTCATCCAACAGCAATAACGACGGCGCCGGCGCCAGTGCGCGGGCCAGGGCGACGCGCTGTTGCTGGCCGCCGGAGAGTTGGCCGGGGTACTTCTTTTCGCTGCCCACCAGGCCCACCAGCTCAAGCATCTGCGCGACCCGCTTGCGCACTTCATCGCGGCCGCTGCCGGTGAGGCCGTAGCCGATGTTCGCTTCAACGCTGAGGTTGGGAAACAACGCATAGGACTGGAACAGGATGCCGTAGTCCCGCGCCTGGGGTGGCAGCAGGGACACGTCGCGCTCGCCCAGGTAAAGCTCACCGCTGTCCTGGCGCTCCAGGCCGGCGATGCAGCGCAGCAGCGTGGTCTTGCCACAGCCGGACGGGCCCAGCAGGCACACCAGCTCGCCGGCGGCGACGTCCAGGGAGACGTTGTCCAGCGCAGTGAAGGCGCCAAAGCGTTTCTGGATTGCGCGCACTTTCATCGGTGCGCCGGGTTGGGTCAGGGCTGTGTGCATGGTGGCACCTCATCGAACGGATGAAGGCCATGCTAGGGAGGGAATGCGTAGCGGGTGTGGCAGGAAGGCAAAACGGGGTGATAGTGGTATTGGTGGATTTGTGTAGGACTCATGATCGTTCCCACGCTCTGCGTGGGAATGTCTCTAGTGACGCTCCGCGTCACGGACGCGGAGCGTCCTGGGCGGCGTTCCCACGCGGAGCGTGGGAACGATCAGAGGGGTGACATTTCCTGGGCCAGGCCAAGGAAAGCCGCCGGCAGGCGCGCACCTTTGCGCTCCTTGAGGCAATACAGATACTCCGGAATCTGCGGTGCATTCTCGATGGTCAGCACGCGCAACTGCGGGTCATGGGGCACTTCCTGGCGGGCGATGATGCTGATGCCGATGTTGCGCAGCACCGCCTCGCGAATCGACTCACGGCTGCCAATCTCCAGCAACGGCCCGTACCCCACGCCGGCGTTCTTCAACATCTCTTCCGTCAGCCGGCGGGTGGTGGAGCCCGCTTCACGCATCAGCAAGGTGTGCCCGATAAGCGCGCTCAACGGTACGTGATCGAGCTTGGCCAACGGGTGATTGCGGTGCACCGCCAGCACCAGCGGATCCGTGCCCAGCACGCGGCGGATCAGACGGGCATCTTCCAGCAATTGCGATGAGGCCGCGACATCGACGCGGTAATCGTCCAACGCCTCAAGCACCTGTTGGGAATTGCCGATTTCCACCGACACGTCCACCTGGGGCAGGCGCTCGCGAAAGGCTTTGACCAGATCGAGGATGTAATACGGCGCCGTTGCTGCAATTCTCAGCGCACCCTGGACCTGGCCGTTGTTGCGCAGGAAAAACTCGATATCCGCTTCCTGCTGCAACAGCGCCTTGACCATCGGCAACAGCCGCGCGCCTTCGTCGCTGACGGTGAGGCGGCGGCCGCCACGGTAGAACAACTCGACGCCGTAGTGGCCTTCGAGGTTGCGAATCTGGGTGGTCACCGTGGGCTGGCTCAAGCCGAGTTTCTTCGCCGCCTGGGTAATGCTGCCCAGGCGGGCGACCATGAAAAACGCCTTTAACTCAGCACTCAGCACACCACCCTCTCATCCGCTATTTGCGCACCAGGCGCAGGCCATTGAACACCACCAGCAGGCTCACGCCCATGTCGGCGAAGACCGCCATCCACATGGTCGCCATGCCCATGAACGTGACGGCCAGGAAGATCGCCTTGATCACCAGCGCCAGGGCGATGTTCTGCTTGAGGATACTCGACGTTTGCCGCGACAACCGAATGAAAGCCGGAATCTTGCGCAAATCATCGTCCATCAGCGCCACGTCGGCGGTCTCGATAGCGGTATCGGTGCCCGCTGCGGCCATGGCAAAGCCGATCTCGGCACGAGCCAGGGCCGGGGCGTCGTTGATACCGTCACCGACCATGCCCACCCGATGGCCCTGGCCGTAGAGGGTTTCGATGGCTTGCAGCTTGTCGGTGGGCAACAGGTCGCCCTGGGCCTGGTCGATACCCACCTGGGCCGCAATGGCCTTGGCAGTGTGGGTGTTGTCGCCAGTGAGCATCAGAGTCTTGATGCCCAGGTCGTGCAACTGCTGAATGGCTTCGCGGCTGCTCTCCTTGACCGTGTCGGCCACGGCAAACAGCGCCAGCGGGCCAGACTTGTCCAATAGCAACACCACGGACTTGCCTTGTTTTTCCAAAGCAAAGAGTTTCTCTTCCAAGGCCTCGGAACACAGACCGAGGTCTTCCACCAGGCGGTGGTTACCCAGGTGATAGGTCTGGCCGTTGATATCACCCCGCACACCGCGCCCGGCCAAGGCTTCGAAGTTATCCACAGCGTGAGTCGACAGGTTTTTATCCACAGCTGCGTTGGCAATCGCCAGGGACACCGGGTGATCGGAGCGCGATGCCAAGCTGGCCGCCAGGGCCGGCGCGCTGTCTTCGATGTTCGGGAACAGCGGCAGGTAGTCGGTTTGCACCGGTTTGCCGTGGGTGATGGTGCCGGTCTTGTCGAGGGCCAGGTAGTCGAGCTTGTAGCCGCCCTCCAGGTACACGCCGCCCTTGATCAGGATGCCTTTGCGCGCCGCTGCCGCCAGGCCGCTGACAATGGTCACCGGGGTGGAGATCACCAAGGCACAAGGGCAGGCCACCACCAGCAGCACGAGGGCGCGGTAGATCCAGTCAAACCACACGCCCGCCATGAACAGCGGCGGAATCACCGCCACACCGAGGGCAAACAGGAAGACAGCCGGGGTGTAGACCTTGGAGAAACTGTCAACAAAGCGCTGGGTTGGCGCCCGTGCCCCTTGAGCCTGTTCCACGGCGTGAATGATCCGCGCCAGCGTGGAGTTGTTGGCCGCGGCGGTGACCTTGTACTCCAGGGCGCCGGCCTGGTTGATGGTGCCGGCAAACACTTTATCGCCCACGGTTTTTTCTATCGGCAGGCTTTCCCCGGTGATCGGTGCCTGGTCGATGGTGGACTGGCCGGCCGTGACTTCCCCGTCGAGCCCGATGCGCTCGCCAGGCTTTACCCGCACAATCGCCCCAAGATCAATGCTTTTGACCTCCTGTTCCAGCCAGGAACCGTCAGCCTGGCGCACCGTGGCCTGTTCCGGAGTCATCTGCATCAGGCCGCTGATGGCGTTGCGCGCACGGTCCAGGGACTTGGCCTCGATCAACTCGGCCACGGTGAACAGGAACATCACCATCGCCGCTTCGGGCCACTGGCCAATCAGGATCGCGCCCGTCACCGCGATGCTCATCAAGGCATTGATATTGAGGTTGAAGTTCTTCAGGGCAATCCAGCCCTTCTTGTAGGTGGTAAGGCCGCCGCTGAGAATCGACACCAACGCCACCAGCGCGATTACCCAGGTGGGCGCCACACCAGTGAAGTGCAGCACTTCGGCCCCCAGGGCACCCACGCCCGACACCGCCAGCGGCCACCAATGTTTCTTGGCGGGCGGCGCGGCGGCAGGGCTGCCTTCTTCGATAGGGTCGGCCTGCATGCCGATGGACTTGATTGCCTCAATGATCGGCGCGGTGTTCGGCAGGTCATGGGTGACGCCGAGGATGCGGTTGATCAGGTTGAATTCCAGTTGCTGCACGCCAGCGAGCTTGCCCAGCTTGTTCTGGATCAGCGTCTGCTCGGTAGGGCAGTCCATGGCCTCGATACGGAAGGTGCTCAGGCGCGAGCCGGCGGTGGGCGCCTCGCTCAGGGTCACGATGGCAGGCCCGGCAGCGCCGGAGCAGCAGGAGCCGGAATGGCCGTGGTTATCCACAGGCGTGAGTTTGGCGGGCCCATGGTCATGTTTGTGATCATGACCGTGATCGTGATCGTGATCATGCTTGTGGTCGTGCTTGTGCGGGGTATGAATGGAGTGGCTCATCAGGTCGCGTCCGTAAAGGTGCCTGTTGCCAAGTAAAGACCCTGTAGCCACTATAGGGTCAAGCGCCCATTTGGAGATTGCTGCGATGAAGATCGGCGAACTGGCCAAACTCACCGATTGCCCGGTGGAAACCATCCGTTATTACGAGAAGGAAAACCTGCTGCCGCCCCCGGCACGCACCGACGGCAACTACCGCGTGTACACCCAGGCGCACACCGAGCGGCTGACCTTTATTCGCAACTGCCGCAGCCTGGACATGACCCTCGAAGAAATCCGCAGCCTGCTGGGTCTGCGCGACAGCCCCCAGGACCAATGCGAAAGCGTGAATGCCTTGATCGACGAGCATATCCACCATGTGAAAGCGCGGATCGACGGGTTGTTGGCCTTGCAGGAACAACTGCTGGACCTGCGCCAACGTTGCGGCGGTGGGAACCAGTGCGGGATCTTGCAGCAGTTGGAAGTCAGCGGCGGGATTGCGGCCAGCGAGGCCGAGCCTTCGCATGTGGGCAGAAGCCACGGCCATTAACTCAAGCGAACACCAAACCTATGTGGGAGCTGGCTTGCCTGCGATAGCGGCGGGCCCGCGACATTGATGTCGCCTGACACTGCGCTATCGCAGGCAAGCCAGCTCCCACAGTTTTTCACCGAGTAAGGCTTTAGATAGCTACGTCGGCCTTGATGCTTGGGTCGGCGTCGTAGCCCACAATCTCAAAATCTTCGAACTTGTAGTCGTAGATCGACGCAGGCTTACGCTTGATCACCAGTTCCGGCAGTTTTTTCGGCGTACGCGCCAACTGGGTCTGGATCTGTTCCATGTGGTTGCTGTAGGCGTGGGTGTCGCCCGTGGTGACGATGATCTCGTGGGGGATCAGGTCGCACTGCTGGGCCAGCATGTGGGTCAGCAACGCCAGCGCGGCAGTGTTGTACGGCAGCCCCAGGAATACGTCGGAGCTGCGGATATACAGCTGCATCGACAGATGGCCGTCATGCACGAACGCCTGGTACAGCAAATGGCACGGCGGCAGGGCTTGCTTGCCGTTACGCGCGTTTTCCTGCGGGCTCTGGGTTTCGTCCGGCAGGTATTCGACGTTCCAGCCGTGGAACAGGATGCGGCGGCTGTTGGGGTTGGTCTTGAGCGTGTGCACCATGTAGTCGATCTGGTTGATCGTGCCGCCGTCCTTGGTCGGCCAGGCGGTCCACTGCTCGCCGTAGACCGGGCCCAGGTCGCCGTCTTCGGTGGCCCACTCATCCCAGATCTTCACGCCATTTTCGTTGAGCCACTTGATGTTGGTATTGCCGCTCAACATCCAGATCAGTTCGTTGGCGATGCTTTTGAAGTGCAGCTTCTTGGTGGTCAGCAGCGGGAAGCCGTCGGCCAGGTTATGCCGATACTGACGCGCAAACACAGCCTTGGTGCCGGTGCCCGTACGGTCGCCCTTGGTCAGGCCATTGGTCACGACGTCCTGCAGCAGTTCGAGATATTGCTTCATGTTTTTACCCGTATCGTTGAAGCCAAGACCTCCTGGTCTTGGCATTCGAATTTAAAGCGCGGCGTTCTTCAGCGGCTGCGGGCGATTGTACGCCCACCACAGCATGCCCAGGCCCGCCAGGATCATTGGCAAGCTAAGCACCTGACCCATGGTCAGCCAGCCCCATGCCAGGTAGCCCAACTGCGCATCCGGTACCCGTACGAATTCGACGATAAAGCGGAAAATCCCGTAGAACAGCGCGAACATGCCCGACACGGCCATGGTTGGGCGTGGCTTGCGCGAGAAGATATAGAGAATAAGGAACAGCGCCACACCTTCCAATGCGAACTGGTACAGCTGCGACGGGTGGCGCGGCAGTTGCGCCGGGTCGCTGAACGGCGGGAACACCATCGCCCACGGCACGTCGGTCGGCTTGCCCCACAGCTCGGCGTTGATAAAGTTACCAATGCGCCCAGCACCCAGGCCGATCGGCACGAAGGGGGCGACGAAGTCCATCAGCTGGAAGAACGACTTGCCATTGCGCCGGCCAAACCACCAGGCGGCGATCATCACGCCGATAAACCCGCCGTGGAACGCCATGCCGCCCTTCCACACTTCGAAGATCAGGGTCGGGTTGGCGAGATACGCAGACAGGTCGTAGAACAGCACATACCCCAGGCGCCCGCCGACGATCACCCCCATCGACATCCAGAACACCATGTCGGAGAGCTTCTCCTTGGTCCAGGTCGGGTCGAAACGGTTCAGGCGCCGGGAAGCCAACAGCCAGGCGCCGCCGATGCCGATCAGGTACATCAACCCGTACCAATGGATTTTCAGCGGACCGATGGCCAGGGCCACCGGGTCGATCTGCGGGTAAGGCAGCATTGCGACTCCTCGTTAAAACATTTAGTCATGACGCACCGGACCATGCCGATGTGCGATTAAGCCTGCGTTACAGCGGCGAGATCAAATTAAGAAGTTCACATACACGCCAAATAGCCCGGCATGTTAACGGATCAGAGGTGCACGGCCCAACTTCGAGACGATGGAACACCGGCGCGTCTGTGGGTAGAGTGGCAAAAACACAAAAGGGGTCACCCAATGTGCCTGATTGTTTTCGCCTGGCGACCGGGCCATGCCCTGCCGCTGATCGTCGCGGCCAACCGCGATGAGTTCTACGCCCGCCCCAGCCTGCCGCTGGCCCAGTGGGCGGATGTGCCCCAGGTTTATGCCGGTCGCGATCAGGAGGCCGGGGGCACCTGGCTGGGGGTGAACGCGGATGGGCGCTTTGCCGCCTTGACCAACATCCGCGACCCGCACCAGCCACCGGCACGCAAGTCTCGCGGCGAACTGGTTGCGCGGTTTCTCAGCGGTTCGCTGCCGATCGACGATTATTTGGCCGATGTGAACGGCCGCTCGATTGAATATGCCGGGTTCAACCTGCTGGTGGGCACGCGGGATGAGCTGTGGCACTACAACGCCAATGACACCGAGCCGACGTTGCTGAAGGCTGGCGTGTATGGATTAGCCAATGCCGGGCTGGATACGCCCTGGCCGAAGCTAGTGAAGGCCAAAGCAGCGTTCAGCGCCGTGCTGGAGAACCCCGAGCCTGAGGCACTGCTGGGGATTCTCAGCGACCCGCAGACCGCGCCGTTTGCTGAGCTGCCGGACACCGGCGTAGGCCTGGCGACCGAAAGCCTGCTGTCGAGCGTGTTTATCGCCAGCCCCAGTTATGGGACACGGGCGAGCACAGCGCTGATCGTGAATGCCGATGGGACGCGGCGGATGCTGGAGCGCAGCTTTGGCCCGCACGGGGGGCGGCTGGGTGAGGTGGACCTGATGTTTTAGCGCTGCTTGGACCACCGCTATCGCAGGCAAGCCAGCTCCCACAGGGGAATGCATTCCACAGGTGGGAGCTGGCTTGCCTGCGATGAAGGCGCCTGGGTCTTTGATCGTTCCCACGCTCTGCGTGGGAACGCCTCTTGTGACGCTCTGCGTCACGCTCTAAAAGCCGACGCGGAGCGTCCAGGGCTGCCTTCCCACGCAGAGCGCGGGAACGATCTGCTAGAAGCTCGCTCCTACAGGGTTTTGGCCGAGGCCGGGTTGATCATCCGGGTCAACCCCAGGTTTTTCAGCGCCAATTGCAGCGAGCTGTGGATAACTTGCGGGTTGTCGATGGTCATCAACTCGGCGAGCAAATCCTTGGCCCTGCTCAATTCCACCTGGCGCAGCATCCACTTCACTTTCGGCAAGTTGGTGGCGTTCATCGACAGGCTGTCAAAGCCCATCGCCATCAACAGCACCGCCGCCGCCGGGTCGCCGGCCATTTCGCCGCAGATACTCACCGGCTTGCCTTCGGCATGGGCGTCGCGCACCACGTGTTGCAGCGCTTGCAGCACCGCCGGGTGGAGGTAGTCGTAGAGGTCGGCCACCCGTGGGTTGTTACGGTCCACGGCCAGCAGGTACTGGGTCAGGTCGTTGGAGCCTACCGACAGGAAGTCCACCTGCCGCGCCAGCTCCTTGGCCTGGTACACCGCCGCCGGTATTTCGATCATCACGCCAATCGGCGGCATCGGCACATCGGCGCCTTCATCGCGCACTTCGCCCCACGCGCGGTGGATCAGGTGCAGGGCTTCTTCCAGCTCATGGGTGCCGGAGATCATCGGCAGCAGGATGCGCAGGTTGTTCAAGCCCTCGCTGGCCTTGAGCATGGCGCGGGTCTGGACGAGGAAGATTTCGGGATGGTCGAGGGTAACGCGAATACCGCGCCAGCCAAGGAAGGGGTTGTCTTCCTTGATGGGGAAATAGGACAGTGACTTATCGCCGCCAATATCCAGGCTGCGCATCGTCACCGGTAACGGGTGGAAGGCTTGCAATTGCTCGCGATAAATCGCCAGCTGCTCCTTCTCGCTCGGGAAACGCTGGTTGATCATGAACGGCACTTCGGTGCGGTACAGACCCACCCCTTCGGCGCCGCGCTGTTGCGCACGGGCTACATCCGCAAGCAGGCCGGTGTTGACCAGCAGCGGTACGCGGTGGCCATCGGGGGTCACACACGGCAGCTCGCGCAGCGAATCCAGGCCCTGGGCCAGTTGCTTCTCTTCTTCCACCACCTCGGCGTATTGCTTGCGCAGCACGTCGCTGGGGTTGGTGAACACCTCGCCGCGATGCCCATCGACGATCATGTCGATGCCGTCGACCTTGGAGTACGGCAGGTCCACCAGGCCCATCACCGTCGGGATACCCATGGCCCGGGCCAGGATCGCCACGTGGGAGTTACCCGAACCCAATACCGAAACCAAGCCCACCAACTTGCCTTCAGGCACTTCGCCAAGCTGGGTGGCGGTCAACTCTTCACTGACCAGAATGGTGTTATCGGGGAAGACCATGTTGGTGCTGCGGTCTTCCTGCAGGTACGCCAACAGACGTCGCCCCAGGTCGCGTACATCCGATGCGCGCTCGCGCAGGTAGGCGTCGTCCATCATTTCGAAACGGTTGACGTGATCGGTGACCACCTGGCGTAACGCGCCCTGGGCCCACTGGCCGGTCTTGATCACAGTCTTGACTTCGTTACCCAGGGACGCGTCGTCGAGCATCATCTGGTACACGTCGAACAGCGCACGCTCTTCGGGGCGCAGCTGGGTGGCCAGCTTGGTCGACAGGTTGCGCATGTCGGCGCGCACGCCTTCGAGGGCGGTCTTGAACAGTTTGATTTCGGCGTCGATGTCACTGACGGTCTTGTCCGGCACCACATCGAGGTCGGCGGGCGGCAGCATGACCACCGCGGTACCCACCGCAGCGCCTGGCGAACCCGGTACGCCGACGAACTTGGCTTCCTGGATACCCTTGCCCTGGCGCCCCAGGCCGCGAATCGAGCCGGTCGCTTCGGCGTGGGCGATAACCCCGGCCAGTTGCGCGCTCATGGTCACCAGGAAGGCTTCTTCGCCTTCGTCGAACTGGCGACGCTCTTTTTGCTGGATAACCAATACGCCGACAACGCGGCGGTGGTGAATGATCGGCGCACCAAGGAACGAGGCGTAGCGCTCTTCGCCGGTTTCGGCAAAGTAGCGATAACGCGGGTGATCGGCCGCGTTCTCGAGGTTCAGGGGTTCTTCACGCGTCCCCACCAGGCCCACCAGACCTTCATTGGGCGCCATGCTGACCTTGCCGATGGAGCGCTTGTTCAAGCCCTCCGTGGCCATCAGCACAAAACGGTTGGTCTCGGGGTCCAGCAGGTAAACCGAGCAGACCTGGCTGCCCATGGCTTCCTTGACGCGCAACACAATAATCCCCAACGCCGCCTTGAGATCCTTGGCGGAGTTAACTTCCTGGACGATCTTGCGCAGCGTATTGAGCATGGCTCGGGGTCGAACTCCGTCGTCAGTCGCGCGCTAAAAGGCGCGGGGCAAGCTCTTTGAGAGCGCGACGATAAACCTCGCGCTTGAATGTCACCACCTGGCCCAACGGATACCAATAGCTGACCCAGCGCCAGCCATCGAACTCCGGTTTACCGGTCAAATCCATCCGCACCCGCTGCTCGTTGGAGATCAGGCGCAAAAGAAACCATTTCTGCTTCTGGCCGATGCACAGCGGTTGGCTGTGGGTACGCACCAGGCGTTGCGGCAAACGATAGCGCAACCAGCCACGGGTACAGGCCAGAATTTGTACATCTTCGCGCTCAAGGCCGACTTCTTCGTTCAACTCACGGTACAAGGCGTCTTCAGGGGTTTCGTCGGGGTTGATTCCACCTTGAGGAAACTGCCAGGCATCTTGGTTGATTCGGCGAGCCCATAGCACCTGTCCGGCATCATTCGTCAGAATAATGCCGACATTAGGACGGAAACCATCGGGGTCGATCACGGCAACAACCTCGCAAACGCATGTCGCCGCATTGTTCCACAAAGGTTGTTCCAGCGGCAACGAGGCTTCTTACCTTATGTGCACTCTTGTGAAAAGACCGTATTCTGGACGCCTTTTTACAGACTTTTCAGCGAGTAACTGCAATGCGCCTGGCTTTATTCGACTTGGACAATACCCTTCTGGGCGGTGACAGCGATCACGCCTGGGGCGATTACCTGTGTGAACGCGGGATTCTCGACGCGGTAGCCTACAAGGCCCGCAACGACGAGTTCTACCAGGACTACCTGGCCGGGCGGCTGGATAACGCCGCCTACTTGAACTTCTGCCTGGAAATCCTCGGCCGCACCGAGATGGCCCAGCTGGACGCGTGGCACAACGACTACATGCGCGACTGCATCGAGCCCATCATGCTCCCCAAGGCCGTTGAACTGCTGGCCAGGCACCGCGCCGCCGGTGACAAGCTGGTGATCATCACCGCCACCAACCGCTTCGTCACCGCGCCGATTGCCGCCCGCCTGGGCGTCGAGACCCTGATCGCCACCGAATGCGAAATGGTGGATGGCCGCTATACCGGGCGCAGTACCGATGTGCCGTGCTTTCGCGAGGGCAAGGTGACGCGTTTGAACCGCTGGTTGGAAGAAACCGGGCATAGCCTGGAAGACAGCTACTTCTACAGCGATTCGATGAATGATTTGCCGTTGCTGGAGCAGGTAACGCACCCGGTGGCAGTGGATCCGGATCCGAATCTTCGTGCTGAGGCCCAGAAACGGGGTTGGCCGGTGATTACGCTGCGCAGCTGACAACGCTATCGCAGGCAAGCCAGCTCCCACATTTTGACCCTGTTTTCATGTTGGAATCCGGTCAAGTGTGGGAGCTGGCTTGCCTGCGATGAAGCCAACGCGGTGGCGGCGTTACCACGCAGAGCGTGGGAACGATCACTCTTATACCGGCTTGGCGCCCATAAGCCCGGCAATCGCCACAAACCCCACCAGGCTGACCACCGCCAGCACCAGGGTGAAATTCAGGCTCCCGCCCTCGCCCTTGCGCAGCCGATTGAGCCGCGCCACCAGCCAGAACCAGGCCAGCGCCGCCACGGTGTAGAGGATGCTGGAGCCCAAGATCCAGGTTTGCCCCAATGGCCAGCCGAGCAGGTGCACCAGCCACCAGCCGGTGAAGGGCATGCTCACCAGGCAAATCCCCATCAGCAGCCATACAAATGCCCAGGGGCGCTGCACGGTCGCGGCCGGGCCGGCGCTGCGTTTACGCCACGCCAATACCGCCAGGCCCAGGCCGCTGAGCAGCAGCAATACGGTGGCGGTGATGTGGATCACCTTGAGGGTGGTCAGCGTTTCCATGGTCTCTATTCCTTATAGGCCGCTCAGTCAGCGTAGTCGCTCAACCGAGGAACAGCTGGTAAGCCGGGTTTTCGCTTTCATCCCAGTACGGGTAACCGATTTGCGCCAACGCGGCAGGCACCAAGTGGCGCTCGTCCGCCGGTACTTGCAAGCCCGCCACCACTCGGCCGTCAGCCGCGCCGTGGTTGCGGTAGTGGAACATCGAGATGTTCCAGCGCCCGCCGAGCTTGTGGAGAAAGTTGAACAACGCCCCCGGCCGCTCCGGGAATTCGAAGCGAAACACCAACTCGTCGCTGACTTTGGCCGCATGCCCGCCGACCATATGGCGAATGTGCAACTTGGCCAGTTCGTTCTCGGTAAGGTCCAGCACCGGGAAACCCTGGCTGGTCAAACTGGCCACCAACGCGCTGCGCGGGTCGTTCTCCGGGTGGGTCTGCACGCCGACGAAAATGTGCGCTTCGCTGCCGGAGTGGTAGCGGTAATTGAATTCGGTGATCTGGCGCTTGCCCACCGCTTCGCAGAAGGCCTTGAAGCTGCCCGGCCGCTCGGGGATGGTCACGGCGATGATGGCCTCACGGCCTTCACCCAGTTCGGCGCGCTCGGCCACATGGCGCAAACGGTCGAAGTTGACGTTGGCGCCCGAGTCGATGGCGACAAAGGTCTGGCCGCTGACACCGCGGGTCTCGACGTATTTTTTGATCCCGGCCACGCCCAGCGCGCCGGCCGGCTCGGTGATGGAGCGAGTGTCATCGTAGATGTCCTTGATCGCCGCACAGATTTCATCGGTGCTGACGGTGATCACTTCATCCACATAGTCCTTGCAGATGTCGAAGGTGTGCTGGCCGATCTGCGCCACTGCCACGCCGTCGGCAAAGAGGCCGACGGTCGGCAATACCACGCGCTCGCCCGCCGCCATGGCGGCTTGCAGGCAGTTGGAATCGTCCGGCTCCACGCCGATGATCTTGATCTCCGGGCGCAGGTATTTCACGTACGCCGCAATCCCGGCGATCAGGCCGCCGCCGCCCACCGGTACGAAAATCGCGTCCAGCGGCCCTGGGTGCTGGCGCAGGATTTCCATCGCCACGGTGCCCTGCCCGGCAATGGTGTGCGGATCATCGTAGGGGTGGATGTACACGTAGCCTTTTTCGTCGACCAGCTTGAGCGAGTAGGCCAAGGCTTCCGGGAAGGAATCACCGTGCAGCACCACTTTGCCGCCACGGGAGCGCACGCCTTCGACCTTGATCTCCGGGGTGGTCTTGGGCATCACGATGGTGGCCTTGACCCCCAGCACCTTGGCCGCCAGGGCCAGGCCCTGGGCATGGTTGCCGGCCGACGCGGTGACGACGCCGCGCGCACGTTCTTCGGCACTGAGCTGGGTCAGCTTGTTGTAGGCGCCGCGAATCTTGAACGAGAACACCGGCTGCAAGTCTTCGCGCTTGAGCCAAATCTTGTTACCCAGCCGCTCGGAGAGCTGGCGGGCAGTCTGCAAGGGGGTTTCCACGGCGATGTCGTAAACACGCGAGGTGAGGATTTTTTTGACGTAGTGTTCAAGCATCGGCAGGCATCTACTTCACGGGTTGGGCAGGGCCAAGGAGTCTAACCCAGCGTTTGGCCGGGCGACCACACGAATCCCGAGGTTTTGTTGGGTTATACTCGCCGCCCTCGTTAATTCCCCGCCCGTTCCGGAGCCCGCATGACCCAGGATCAACTCAAACAGGCAGTGGCCCAGGCCGCTGTCGATTTAATCCTTCCTAAGCTCGACGACAAGAGCATCGTCGGTGTCGGCACCGGTTCCACCGCCAACTGCTTCATCGACGCACTGGCCCAGCACAAGGGCGCGTTCGACGGCGCCGTGGCCAGTTCCGAAGCCACCGCTGCCCGCCTCAAGGGCCATGGCATTCCGGTGTACGAGCTCAACACCGTGAGCGACCTGGAGTTCTACGTCGACGGCGCCGATGAAAGCGACGAGCACCTGAACCTGATCAAAGGCGGCGGCGCGGCCCTGACCCGCGAGAAGATTGTCGCGGCCGTGGCCAAGACCTTCATTTGCATCGCCGACGCGAGCAAGCTGGTACCCGTGCTGGGCACGTTCCCACTGCCGGTGGAAGTCATCCCCATGGCCCGCAGCCATGTGGCCCGCGAGCTGGTGAAACTGGGCGGCGACCCGGTGTACCGCGAAGGTGTGTTGACCGACAACGGCAACATCATCCTCGACGTGTTCAATATGCAGATCACCAACCCGGTGGAGCTTGAGACGCAAATCAATGCCATCGTGGGCGTGGTCACCAACGGCCTGTTCGCGGCGCGCCCGGCGGATGTATTGCTGCTGGGCACCCCGGAAGGCGTGAAAACCCTCAAGGCCTGACCCTGTGGGAGCCGGGCTTGCCCGCGATGCAGACGACTCGGCGTATCAATGGATACCGAGGCGATGCCATCGCAGGCAAGCCAGCTACCACATGTGTTAGCGCTCGACTCTAGAGCGATGTAACAAAAACGCTACTTTTCGCAGCACTCCTCGCCAAAACCGTGCGCTCTGTCACGGCATCCCCTGCCCCGCCTGGTATCCAATCCGTTACAAATTACAGCCACGCGACCCACGCGTTTAACAATGCGCCAATTCGCAGCCGCCCATGGAATGAGGCGCGCATTGTGCAAAGGGTCTGGGCTTGAACGTCCCCCTCACCTCAAGGAAGACCTTGTGATAAAGCCCTTAGCCTTCGCCATCAGCGTTGCCGGTGCCCTGCTGTCCACGCATACCCAGGCCTACGATTACGGCCAGCACGCCAACACCACCCTGGAAAAACTGATCAACGACTACCCTGGCCGATATCGAGGCACGGCAAATTTTGCCGGGGCAGCCGACTGGATGCAGAGCCAGATGGGCACGGCCTATAGCTTCAGCCGCCAGGACTTCACCTGGAACAACGGCAGCCGGGCTTCGCAAAACGTGGTGGCCTCTGCCGCTGGTATCAAGGCCCAGTACGTGGTGATTGGCGCGCACTTCGACACTTACTTCGGCCGCCCGACCCTGCAAGGCCTGGATGACAACGGCTCCGGCGCCAGCGTGTTGACCGAAGTGGCGAAGAACCTCAGCGGCCTGTCACTGGAAAATGGCCTGCAGGTAGTGGGCTTCGGCGCCGAAGAAGAAGGCCTGCGCGGCTCCCGTGCCTTTGTCGACTCACTCAACACCAGCCAGCGCGCCAACATGCTCGCGATGATCAACCTCGACAGCCTGATCACCGGCGACATGATGTACGCCCACGCCGGCCAGAACAGCACCGCCAACCCGGCCTTGGCCTCCTTGCGCGAGCACACCTTCCAGGTCGCCAGGGAATTGAACATCCCCTTATTCAGCAACCCCGGCCTGGACCCGCAGTACCCGAAGGGCACCGGCTGCTGCAGCGATGGTGAAGCGTTTGAACCGCTGAATATCCCGATCCTTTATATAGAGGCCACCAACTGGGAACTGGGCGACCTGGACGGCTACACCCAGACCGACAACCCGAAAATCCCCGGCGGCTCGACCTGGCACGACCCGAACGAAGACAACAAAGCCGTGCTGACCGATGCATTCGGCCAGGCGCGCATCGACCAGCGCCTGCGCGACTATTCACGCCTGCTCAGCCGCCTGGTGCTGGAACTGACCAACGCCGACCTGATGGCCTCGACCGCTTCTGGCGGTGCCGTTGCGCGCAATATGCAAGACAACCTGCAGCGCCAGCATCAGGCCCTGGTGCGCCTGCATGATCGCCGTTGGCTGACCCTGCAAGCGGCCAGCCGCGCGGTCGGCAGCTTCGATGGCGAGATCGGCGTGGATGGCGAATACAACCCGGACAGCGGCTTCGACACGGCCCCCAACCCCGAAGCCCGGCGCGTGGGCCTGCATGCCCTCGGCGACTACCAACTGACTTCAAGCCTGAATATCGGCGCCAGCCTCAGCTACCTCAATGGGCGCGACAAACTGGAGCATCGCGGCAAGCTCGACAGCGACACCTGGCAGGCAGCCGTCTATGCACTGCTCAACGATGGCGGGCCACGCTGGCTGGCCGGTGACCTGAGCGTGGGCCACACGCGCTTCGACTCCAAGCGCAACCTGGTCATCCAGGCCAATGGCGGGCCGATCCTGCTCAACCAGCAACTGACGGGCGATACCGATGCCCTGGCGTTGGGCGCACGGGTGCTGGGTGGCTATGACTTTGACTTTGGCGCGATCAAGAGCGGGCCGTTCGCCGGCCTGGACTACAGCCATTACCGCATCGACAAGTTCCACGAAAAGCAGAACCTGCGCACGGCCCTAGAGTACGAAGAGCAGTCTTTCGACTCCCTGGAAGCCAGCCTCGGCTGGCGCGTGCGCGGCGCTGTTGCCCTGCCCTATGGCCTGAACCTGATGCCCTACGGCGACATCGCCTGGGTCAAGGAATTGGCCGACGGCCGCCTGGACGACCTGCAACTCACCGCACGCGCCGATGGCCAGGCCCGCACCGCCAGGCTGGGCTCAGTGGATAAGAGCTTCGCTCGCGCACAACTGGGCAGCCAACTGGCGATCACCCCACAGTTGGGCGTGTTTGCCGAGGTCAATGGCCGCCTCGGGCATGCTGAAGGCAGCCAGACCGGTTATTCGCTGGGTGTGCAATGGATGTTCTGATCAGGGTTTCTTGAACACGTAAAACAGGTTGGGCTCGCTGACCATGTACAGCGTGCCGTCGTCATCCATGGCGATCCCTTCGGCCTGGGGCACGCGCTTGCTCAGGCCATGGCGCCCTTTAAGCAACGACAGACTGCTTAGAGGGCGACCATCAATATCCAGCTCCAAGACCAGGAACGACTCATCCGACAGCGCCAACAGATGGCCACTGCGCTCGTCGTATTGCAGGCTCGACAGGTCGCGCACAAACAGGCCGGCATCGCGCTTGGGGTTGTTGATCACATGTACCGAATAGGTTTTTTCCGGCTTGAAATGGGGAAACCCGTGCACCTCGTAGATCAGCATGGGGTCGCGTTCCTTGGCCACGAACAAGCGCTTGCCCACCGAGTCGTAGGCCAACCCTTCAAAGCCCTTGTTGCCGCCGACGTGCACGCCCAGGGTCATTTGCTCCGCATCGGCGGCGTCGAGGAACTTGGTGTCGTCGTCCACATGCACTTTGATCAAGCGCTGCTGGCGCTCATCGCTGATGACGTAGATGTTGTCGCTGATAAATTCCACCGCTTCGGCATCGCCAAAGCCCACCAGCGGAATGCGCCGCAGGATCTTGCCCGCCAGCGACAACTCGACCAGTTCGGCGTTTTTATTGGTGACAGTAAACAGGCTTTTGCGCACGGGGTCGTAGGTCAGGGCCGAGACATCGTCGTCGAGCCCTTCGATCACCTGGCCTTCGAGGGTGACACGGTAGTCCGCCAGGCCAATGGCGCGCTCATCCGCAGGCTGGTACCACACCTGCCAGTTGAACCAGGCGCGTTCGAACAGACGGAACTGCTGTGCCACCAGCCCGGCAGTGACCAGGGCGAGCAACAGCAGGATAAAAACAGCAGGTTTAGGGCGGGCAAGTCGACGCATCGGGGCGGGCTCAGAGAAAAAACTGGCGAATAGATATCAAGGTCACCTGAATTTAAACTTAAACGCACCGGACTGCCTGGCGAATGCCGTTTATAAAGAAAAGTCTGACGTAATTCGTCAGTTATTTCTGCTTTTCAAAACGATAGAACAGGTTTGGCTCACTGACCATGTACAGGTTGCCACTCTCGTCCATGGTCACGCCTTCGGCACGAGGGATCGTGTCTTTCAGGCCATTGAAGCCGCCAAGCAAGGTCATGAAGCTGACTTGCTCGCCCGTTTCATCCAGTTCCAGCAGCAGGTGGGAATCGGCCGACAGCACCAGCAAATGTCCGGTACGTGGGTCGATGGACAGGGCCGACAGGTTGCGCACATCCAGTTCGGTGCTGGCCAGTTTTTGCTTGTCGCCGGTCAGCGTATTGCCATCGCTTTTCCAGGTGAACAGGGCCGGGGGACGTTCTTCGCCCAGCACCAACTGCTGGTTGCGCTTGTCCCAGGTAACGGCCTCAAAGGCTTTGTTCTGATCTTTGGACGGGCCCAGGTCATAACTGGGGAAATCGGCCTTGTTCAGCGCCGTAGTGCCGGCGTCGACCTTGACCACGGTCAGGCTGTGATCGCGTTCATCGACCACCGCCATCAAGCCGTTTTCCATCACTGCCACGCCTTCCGGATTGTTCCAACCGTTGAGCGGCATTTTGCGCAACACATCGCCTTGCAGGCTCAGTTCGACCAGGAAGGGATTCTTGCCCATCACTGAAAACAGGGTTTTGGTCTGCGGGTTATAGGACAGGTCTGATGCCTCGTCCTTCTCCATACCGGGCAGCAACTTGGCGTCGATCACCGCGTGATAGTCCGGCAGCCACACACTTTCCCGGCGTTCGGCCGAACTCTCGAAACGCTCCAGCACCCACAGCAGGCCGCGATCATCCCAGTGCATGGCCCAGGCGATGCCATACAAAATGGCACCAGCCAAAAATACCCAGGAATACCAGCGCATGGACAAGCGAGAGCGAAGCGAGGTTTTCGAAGTGGGCAGAGGCACGACCATTGAGCGCTTTTCCGGAAAGTCAGCTGTAGGGGATAGCACAGGATTCAAGGACCCGCGCGCAAGAGCAGGGAATTATCCGGATAGTGTGTGAAAAAAATGCAAAACGCTGGATCCTGCAGATGTACACAAACAACTGTGGGAGCGGGCTTGCCCGCGATTAAGGGCGTTCAGTCAACTATTCAGTGACTGTCACACCGCCATCGCGGGCAAGCCCGCTACCACAGTTTGATCGCAGTTTGGCAGTGATTTAGCGCACAACGCTTTCGAAGCGATTGACACCCGCCAGCTCCAACACCACTTCATCCCCCACATTCAACGGGCCAACGCCCGCCGGGGTGCCGGTCAGGATCACGTCGCCCGCTTGCAGGGAGAAGCAACCCGCCATGTACTGAATCATCGGCACAATCGGGTTGAGCATCTGCGCGCTGTTGCCGTCCTGGCGCACTTCACCGTTGATGCTCAGGCGAATGCCGATATCGGTCACGTCTGCAAAGGTACTGCTGACCACGAAGGGGGCAATCACCGCCGCGCCATCGAAAGACTTGGCGATTTCCCACGGCAAGCCCTTGGCTTTGAGCTCGGCCTGTTTGTCGCGCAGGGTCAGGTCCAGGGCCGGAGCGAAGCCGGAGATGGCGTCCAGCACTTCTTCCCGGCTCGGCTTGGCGGACAAAGGCTTGCCGATCAATACGGCGATTTCCGCTTCGTAGTGCACCGAACCACGCTCGGTCGGAATGGCAAAGCCACCTTCCAACGGCACCACGCAGCTGCCCGGCTTGATGAACAGCAGCGGCTCGGTGGGTACCGGGTTGTCCAGTTCCTTGGCGTGTTCGGCGTAGTTACGCCCGATGCACACCACTTTACCCACCGGGAAGTGGATGTTGGTGCCGTCGACATACTTGTGCTGGTAGCTCATGGAACGACTCCTTCAGGTGCGGTTAAACAGCGAAGATCTTGCCGGGGTTCATGATCCCGTTAGGGTCGAACACGGCTTTGACGGCCTTCATGTATTCGATTTCAACCGGTGAACGGCTGTAGGTCAGGTAATCGCGCTTGGTCATGCCCACGCCGTGTTCGGCGGAGATCGAGCCGTTGTACTTGGCGACGGTCTCGAATACCCACTTGTTAACGGTGGCGCACTTGGCGAAAAACTCATCCTTGCTCAGGTTTTCCGGCTTGAGGATGTTCAGGTGCAGGTTGCCGTCACCGATATGGCCGAACCAGACGATTTCGAAGTCCGGGTAGTGTTCACCGACGATCGCGTCAATTTCGCTCAGGAACGCTGGCACTTTCGACACGGTCACCGAGATGTCGTTCTTGTACGGCGTCCAGTGGGAAATGGTTTCGGAGATGTACTCGCGCAGTTTCCATAGGTTGTGCAGCTGGGTTTCGCTCTGGCTCATCACGCCATCCAGCACCCAGCCCTGCTCCACGCAATGTTCGAACGTTTCCAGGGCGTGGTTGGCGACTTCTTCGGTGGTGGCTTCGAATTCCAGCAGGGCGTAGAACGGGCACTCGGTTTCGAACGGCGCCGGCACGTCGCCACGACCAAGGACTTTGGCCAGGGCTTTGTCCGAGAAGAATTCGAAGGCGGTCAGGTCCAGTTTGCTCTGGAAGGCGTGCAGCACCGGCATGATCGAGTCGAAATCAGTCGTGCCGAGCACCATTGCCGTGAGGTTCTTTGGCGCACGGTCCAGGCGCATGGTGGCTTCGACCACAAAGCCCAGGGTGCCCTCGGCGCCGATAAACAGCTGGCGCATGTCGTAGCCGGTGGCGTTTTTGATCAGATCGCGGTTCAGCTCCAGCACATCGCCTTTGCCGGTGACGACCTTCATGCCAGCCACCCAGTTGCGGGTCATACCGTAGCGAATGACTTTGATCCCGCCGGCATTGGTGCCGATATTGCCGCCAATCTGGCTGGAACCGGACGAGGCGAAGTCCACCGGATAATACAGGCCGTTTTCTTCTGCGACGTTCTGCAGTTGTTTGGTGACCACACCCGGCTGGCACACGGCGGTGCGGTCGGTGAGGTTCACGTCGAGGATCTGGTTCATATAGTCGAACGACACCACCACTTCGCCGTTGGCGGCAACGGCAGCGGCCGACAGACCGGTGCGCCCGCCCGAGGGCACCAGCGCCACCTTGTGCTCATTGGCCCAACGCACGATGGCCTGTACCTGCTCGGTGGTTTTGGGGAACACGATGGCGCTAGGTGCGGGAGCGAAGTGCTTGGTCCAATCCTTGCCGTAAGCCTCCAGGGAGTCGGCATCGGTCAGCACTTTGCCGGGCTCAACCAGGGTCTTTAGCTCATCAATCAGGGCAGGATGGGTCATCGACAGAACTCTCGAACAATTCATGGTCATCCTGAGAACGCTTCACGTCGCAGGAATAGGTGTTTAGCGGGGTGCGTATGCTAGCATACCGCCCCCGCAGGACAGACCCAAAGGGCGTTTCTGCGGTGACGGCTTTCCTGCCGTCCGGGTCAGCTTGCGCTGCTCGACTCCCTGCCAATTTTCTCCGGGATACAGGTTTACGCAGATGAGCAAGACTTCTCTCGATAAGAGCAAGATCAAGTTCCTTCTTCTGGAAGGCGTCCACCCATCGGCTGTCGACGTTCTGAAAGCCGCCGGGTACACCAGCATTGAGTACATCACCAGTTCTCTGCCGGAAGCCCAGCTCAAGGAAAAGATCGCCGACGCGCACTTTATCGGCATTCGCTCCCGTACTCAGCTGACCGAAGAGATCTTCGACCACGCCAAGAAACTCGTGGCTGTCGGCTGTTTCTGCATCGGCACCAACCAGGTCGACCTCAATGCAGCGCGCGAGCGCGGCATCGCGGTGTTCAACGCACCGTACTCCAACACCCGTTCCGTGGCGGAGCTGGTGCTGGCCGAGGCCATCCTGCTGCTGCGCGGTATCCCTGAGAAGAACGCTTCCTGCCACCGTGGCGGCTGGATCAAGAGCGCGGCCAACTCCTTCGAAATCCGCGGCAAGAAGCTGGGTATCGTCGGCTACGGCTCGATCGGCACGCAACTGTCGGTGTTGGCTGAAGGCCTGGGCATGCAGGTGTTCTTCTACGACACCCTGACCAAGCTGCCATTGGGCAACGCCACCCAAGTGGCCAGCCTGACCGAGCTGCTGGGCATGTCCGACATCGTCACCCTGCACGTTCCGGAAACGGCCGAGACCCAGTGGATGATCGGTGAGAAGGAAATCCGCGCGATCAAGAAAGGCGGGATCCTGATTAACGCCGCTCGCGGCACCGTGGTCGAGCTGGATGCCCTGGCCGACGCGATCAAGGACAAGCACCTGATCGGCGCTGCCATCGACGTGTTCCCGGTGGAGCCGCGCTCCAACGATGACATCTTCGAAAGCCCGCTGCGTGGCCTGGACAACGTGATCCTGACCCCGCACATCGGCGGCTCCACCGCTGAAGCCCAAGCCAACATCGGCCTGGAAGTCTCGGAAAAACTGGTCAAGTACAGCGACAACGGTACCTCGGTATCGTCGGTCAACTTCCCGGAAGTGGCCCTGCCGGCTCACCCGGGCAAGCACCGTCTGCTGCACATCCACCAGAACATCCCTGGCGTGATGATGGAGATCAACAAGGTCTTCGCGGAAAACGGCATCAACATCTCCGGTCAGTTCCTGCAGACCAACGAGAAGGTCGGCTACGTGGTGATCGACGTCGACGCCGAGTACTCGGACCTGGCGCAAGAGAAGCTGCAGCACATCAACGGCACTATTCGTAGCCGCGTGTTGTTCTAAGGCTTCAAGCGCTGGATAAAAAATGGGAGACCCGCAGGGGTCTCCCATTTTTTTGCCCGAATAACGCTTATTTGACGTTAATGGTGATCACTTTCGAGGCGACTGTGGGTTCGAACTGGCGATGCACGTTGTCGCCGGCCACCAGTTGCAGGGTGTGCTTGCCTGGCGTCAGGGTCAGCTCGGTTTCGGTCTGCGCCTTGCCGAAGTGAATCGAAGTAGGCGTGGCCGGGATCGCCTCATTGGCGTTGAGCGACTCCACCTTCTGGTCTACCAACAGGTGGTGGTGCCCGGCGTTAGGCACTTGTTTGTCGATCGGTTCCAGGTCCAGCTTCTTGACGCCGAATTTGACGGTGAAGGTTTTATCAACGGTGGCGCCATCTTTCGGCGAGACGATGAACACTTCGGCACCTTCAGGCGCAGGTGTACGAGGAAGGTCTGCGGCACTGGCCAACATCGAGGTACCCAGCAAAAGGCTGGCAATCGTTGCACGGGACAAAAGGGCTTTCATTCGCTTCTCCAGTTTTTCGGTGAAATCTGTAGGGTTATGACAACTTCGCGATAAATTGCGGTCCAAGGCACCCGACACCATAACAAAACGTTGCTGAACGGCGCCTCGCCTGTACGAATTCTTTAGGAGTGACCATGCGCTTTTCGCCTGGCCTGTTGCTGTTGCTTCCTCTTCTGAGCCCCCTGGCTAATGCCGAACTGATTGACGACGTCAACGATCGCGGTGAACTGCGCATCGCCCTGGAAGCCAACACCCCGCCGTACAATTTCAAAGAGGGCGACAAACTCGCCGGCTTTGAAGTGGAGCTGGGTGAACTGCTGGCCAAGGAGATGGAGGTGCGCTCCTCGTTTATTACCACCGATAACGCGGACCTGCTGTCCGGTGTGGAAACCGGCAAGTACGACGTGGCCATTAACCATATGGCTATGACTGCCGAGCTTGAGGATCGTTTCGATTTCAGTGAGCCTTACCACCAGAAGCCGGCATTGGCGATCCCGTTCCAGAAGGGCAACCCGGCGTTCAAGACCAGTTTGAACGGGGCGTTGAAGCGGGTTAAGGACGATGGCCGGTTGAAGGCGCTGTCGCAGAAATGGCTCAAGGCGCAATAAAATGTGGGAGCTGGCTTGCCTGCGATAGCGGTCTGTCAGTTACACATAAGGTGCTGATACACCGCTATCGCAGGCAAGCCAGCTCCCACACTTGATCTGTTTAAACTTCTTAAAGCTGCGTGAGGGCAATTGCCGCCTGTGGCAACTCCAACTCACTGAACACCTGCACACCATGGCGCTTGAGCAGCGCCGCCGTGACGCCTTCGCCACTGACCTTCACCCTGCTGAAGGTGCCGTCATAGGTCAACAGATTGCCGCAGGATGGGCTGTTGGCCTTGAGAATGGCGATGCGGATGTGATGGCGTTGCACCAGCGCCAAGGCCTGGCGGGCACCGTCGAGAAAGGCGCTGGTGAAGTCTTCGCCCTGGGCCGTCAGCACCTGGGCGCGGCCTTCCCACACGTCGATCCCCTGCCCGCCTGGGATTTCGGCCGGCGGGCGCGGTGTGGGCAAGCCCCCCGCCACTTCCGGGCAGATGGCAACCACGCGGCCTTCAGCTTGCCACGCTGCCAGTGGGTCGAATGGGCCGCTGGCCCCGCCGTCATAGCGCACCTTGTGCCCGAGCAGGCAGCGGCTGACCAGAATCTTTTCCATGTTTAAAACGGCTCGTTGCCCCGCCGGCGAAACCAGCCCGTCAAGGACAGGCGTTCGCGCGTAGCGGGCAGGACTTCGTGAGGCACCTCGCCCGACAGGAATACCACCAGGCAACCCCCGGTGGGCACCACGTCGTATTCGACACCGCCCTTGAGGTACATGCGCAGTTGGCCGCCATGCTCGGGCAGCCAGGCGTCGTTCAAGTAGATCACCGCCGAGACCATGCGCCGGTCATCGTCGCGAAAACGGTCTACATGCTTGAGGTAAAACGCGCCCGGCGGGTACATCGCGAAGTGGCTTTCGAAATCTTCCAGGCCCAGGAACAGGCTGCGATTCATCGCCAGGCGCAGGCCGTCCATCACGCCCATGTAGGTGTCGCAGATAGGCGCGTCCCCCTCCTCCAACCACTGGATATGGTCGCCGCGAATGCCTTCGCGAATCTCCTGGGCCGGCCCACGCCCTACCGCTGCGGGCGCCAGTTCACCCTGCGCCGCACGTTTACGGCACTCAGCCGCCAGCTCCAGGGTCAGAGCCTGGGGCAGGAAGCCATTTTGCTGCGACCAGCCTTTTTCGGCCAAGTCGTCGACGATGCGTTGCAGCAGCGGGTGATCGAGGGGTATTTGCATGGCGCGCATAGTATCCATACGCCTGAAAATCCGACAGCGCCGTTGAGCATCTGAATGCACTTTAGTCAGGTGACTGATAGGACTTCTCGACAAATCCTACGCCCGACACGGACAATAGTGGCCGACTGACAGGAGTCCTTATGCGTCGTTTGTTTTTTTCTGTGTTGATGTTCTGCGTTTTGCCCGCCTGGGCAGACGGCCATGACCAGTTGTACAAGGTCGCCGGCTGGGCCGAACAACGTGCGCACTTCAATGACGCCCTCAGTGCCGCCCAGCAGCGCTACCGCAATAGCCTGCCGCCGGTGGTGTACCAGGCGCTGGTGGACAACAGCAATAAACGCTTTGCCGCCCAGGCCATGGACCAGCGTGCCGAGGCGCAACTGCGCAAGCACTTGCCCGACCCGAAACCTGCCCTGGCGTTTTTCCAGTCGCCCCTGGGCCGCAAGATCGTCGCCGCTGAGTTGCTGGCCACGCGCCGCGATCAACTGGCGAAAAACGCACAGGGCCTGCCCAAACTCGAAGCCGATGCCACCCGCAGCCTGATCATCGGCCACCTGGCCCAGGCCCTGCCCGCCCGCGAGGCCGGTGCCGAGGTCAGCCTGGCGATTGCAGGCGTGGCGGCCGACAGCTTGAGCCAGATGATCCCCGGCCTGCTCGGCGGTGGCCAGGCGCAAGGAATGTTGAATGGCCAGCGCGAGCGGTTGATGCAGCAGATCGACAAGGATTTGAACAATACCTTGCTGTATGTCTATCGGGATTTGTCCGACCCTGAGCTGGAAGAGTTCGCCACCTTTGCCGAGTCGCCGGAGGGCAAGGCGTATTACCAGGCTGCCCTGGCGGCCATTCGCGCAGGGCTGGCTGTCGGCCAAAGCACCTCAAGCCTGACGCAGTAAACCCTGTGGGAGCTGGCCTGCGATTGCGATCTGTCAATGACACCGCTATCGCAGGCAAGCCAGCTCCCACATTTGAACCGCGTTATTTCAGGTGATCCGTGAGGAAGTTAAAATATGCTTCGCGAATCTGCGGAATTTCATTGGCCAAGTGATGCCGACCCCGCTTGAGCATCAACACCTCAGGCCGGTCGAACTTACCTCGCAACACCTGCAAATTGTGCTGCCAGTCCACCGTCATATCTTCCTCACCCTGCACGATCACCGGGCGCCGGGGGCTGCGTGGTGCGGCTTCGATGCGTTTGATCCAGCGCGCCAGCGACCCCACCCAGGCGGTAGGCAGCTGGCGAGGCTGTAGCGGGTCGGCTTCCAGGAACGGCTTGAACGCAGGGTCGTTGGAGTTATCGCTGAAACGCCGGGCGATGCCTTTGACGAACGGGCGCAGCAGGTAATAGCTGACCTGGGACCAACCCCAGGCACGCGGCCGCACCAACGGCGACAAGAGAAAGGTCTTGCCCTGGGCCGGGCTTTGGGCGCCGTGGTTGAGCAGGTGGTCCACCACGATAGCGCCGCCGGTGCTTTGCCCGAACAGGTGCCAGGGTTGCGGCAATTGCAGCGCCTTGGCCTCGACGAACAACGCCTGCACCACGCTCTGGTACACCGCAAAGTCATCGATGCTGGCGCGCACGCCGCTGGACAAGCCATGGCCCGGCAGGTCGCAGGCGATCACCACGAAGCCCTGGTCCAAGGCCCAATCCACCACATGGCGATACAGCCCCATGTGATCGTAGAAACCGTGGAACAGGAACATGGTCGCGACCGGCGCCGCCGGCCACCAGACCTGGGCCACCACCTCGAACCCATCCACCTGCAAGCGCCCCAGGCGGCTCACCGCCGGCACCTGGCGTGCGGCCAGGTCGAGCCCGTAGAAACGCTGGTAAACCCTCGCCTCGGCTGACAGCGGCTGCGCATCCACCAGGGGGCGCAAGCTTTCGCGCAGATGATCAGGGTCAAAGGTGACGGGCATAAAGGCTTCCAGACTTGCGGTGAAGATGAATATCGAGCTGCGATATTCATCTGTCAGGACAAGCATGGCAAGCTACGCGACCTGCGAGGATACATCCAATGCGACCGCCCTACCGTAACGCCCTGTTCGCCAGCCTGATCCTGGTTATCTGCGCCGGGGTGCTGTGGGCGGCCTATGACTGGTTCCAAGGCCGCTACCTGCGTGCCTTCAGCGAACACACCGCGGTATTTTCCGGCGATGCGCTGCAACTGCCCGCCGCCCTCAGTGGCCCTGGCCCGATTCGCCTGGTGCACTTCTGGGACCCGGCCTGCCCGTGCAATGTCGGTAACCAGCAGCACCTGGGCGAGTTGATCGAGCAGTACGCGCCCCAAGGGGTGGAGTTCTATGCCCTGCAAAAACCCGGCAGCCACGGCCAGTTGCCCGAGAACCTGCGCCACATGAAAGTCCTCGATGCCCTGCCCGGCGCGGACCAGATCCCCGCCAGCCCGGCCGTGGGCATTTGGGATCGCACCGGCAAGCTGGCGTATTTCGGCCCCTACAGCGAAGGCCTGACGTGCAACGCCAGCAACAGTTTTATCGAGCCGATCCTCAAGGCGCTTGGAACCGGACGCGAAGTGAATGCCACTCACACCCTCGCGGTAGGCTGCTATTGTTCGTGGCCTAAGGATCTGTAGCCCGTCCACTTTGGTAAGGAATGTTCATGAAGCGCGTCCTGCAGGTTTTTGCGGTGCTGATTGTGCTGGTCGCCCTGGGCGCCGGTTGGTACGTCTACAGCAAACAACCCACGCGCCAGGGCACGGTGACGCTGGCGCACCTGCAAGGCTCGGTCACGGTGCGCTACGACGACCGTGGCGTACCGCATATACGCGCCGAAAACGAAGCCGACCTGTACCGCGCCCTGGGCTATGTGCATGCCCAGGACCGCCTGTTCCAGATGGAGATCATGCGGCGCCTGGCCCGTGGCGAACTGGCCGAGGTGCTGGGGCCCAAGCTGCTGGAGACCGACAAACTGTTTCGCAGCCTGCGCATTCGCGAGCGCGCCTTGAGCTATGTGGAGCACATGGACCCTGGCTCAGCCTCGTCCAAGGCCCTGCAAGCCTACCTGGACGGGATCAACCAGTATCAGGACAGCCACGCCAGCCCCATGGAATTCGATGTGCTGGGCATCGCCAAGCGCCCGTTTACCGCCGAAGACAGCATCAGCGTCGCCGGGTACATGGCCTACAGCTTTGCCGCAGCCTTTCGCACCGAGCCGGTACTGACCTATGTGCGCGACCGACTGGGCAGCGCCTACTTGAACGTCTTCGATCTCGACTGGCAACCCAAGGGCGCTCTCAACCTGGCCGCCAGCGATTGGCAGACCCTTGGCGCCATCGCCGCCCTGAGCGAACAGGCCCTGGCCGACAACGGCCTGCCGCAGTTCGAAGGCAGCAATGCCTGGGCCGTCAGCGGCAGCCATACCCAAAGCGGCAAGCCGTTGCTGGCGGGTGACCCTCATATCCGTTTTTCGGTGCCTTCGGTCTGGTACGAGGCGCAACTGTCGGCGCCAGGCTTCGAGCTATACGGCTACCACAACGCGCTGGTACCGGTGGCGTTTCTGGGGCACAACCTGGACTTCGGCTGGAGCCTGACCATGTTCCAGAACGACGACCTCGACCTGGTCGCCGAGAAGGTCAACCCGGACACCCCCAACCAGGTCTGGTATCACGGCCAATGGGTGGACATGAGCAGCAGCGAGCAGCAGATCCAGGTCAAGGGCCAGGCGCCGGTGACCCTCACCCTGCGCCGCTCGCCCCACGGCCCGATCATCAACGACGTGCTCGGTGAGAACGCCGGCAGCACACCGATTGCCATGTGGTGGGCGTTCCTCGACAGTGAAAACCCGATCCTGGATGGTTTCTACCAGCTCAACCGTGCCGACACTCTGGCCAAGGCACGTGCCGCAGCCGCCAAGGTCTCGGCACCGGGCCTGAACATCGTGTGGGCCAATGCCAAGGGCGATATCGGTTGGTGGGCAGCGGCGCAGTTGCCGATCCGCCCGGCCGGCGTTAACCCTGCGTTCATCCTCGACGGCAGTACTACCCAGGCCGACAAGCTGGGTTTCTACCCCTTCAGTGCCAACCCCCAGGAAGAAAATCCGCCGCGCGGCTATGTGGTGTCCGCCAATGCCCAGCCGGCATCGCCCACCGGCATGCCGATTCCCGGCTATTACAACCTGGCTGACCGCGGCCAGCAGTTGAACGCGCAGTTGAGCGACCCAAGCGTGAAGTGGGATGTGACCAACAGCCAGGCCCTGCAACTGGGCACCACCACCGCCTACGGCCCACGCCTGCTGGCGCCGCTGTTGCCGGTGCTGCGCGAGGTGGTCAAGGACCCGGCGCAACTCAAACTGGTGGAACAGCTTGCCAACTGGAAGGGTGACTACCCACTGGACTCCACCAATGCCACGCTGTTCAACCAGTTGCTCTTCAACCTCAGCGACGCAACCTTTCACTCCAAACTCGGCGATGCCTTGTTCAAGACCCTGCTCGGCACCCGCGTGATCGACGCCGCCTTGCCACGCCTGGCCGCATCGGCAGACTCACCCTGGTGGAACGGCAATCGGGCCGACACCGTCAAGCTCGCCTGGGACAACAGCCTGACCCACCTCAAGGCGACGTTCGGCGATGACCCGGCGCAGTGGCAGTGGGGCAAGGCGCACACCCTGACCCACGGTCACCCGCTGGGCCTGCAAAAACCGCTGGATAAAATCTTCAACGTCGGCCCGTTCCCGGCACCGGGCAGCCACGAGGTTCCGAACAACCAGACCTCTCCGATTGGCCCAGCACCGTGGCCGGTAACCTACGGCCCGTCGACACGACGCCTGATCGACTTCGCCGACCCGGCCCACGCCCTCACCATCAACCCGGTGGGGCAAAGCGGTGTGCCTTTTGATACGCACTATGGCGACCAGGCGCAGAGCTATATCGAGGGCAGGTATGAGCAGGCGCACTTCAGTGAGGAGGAAGTGACGGCCAATACCCGCGGCACCTTGAAACTGCTGCCCGCCCGATGATCGTTCCCACGCTCCGCGTGGGAATGCAGCCATGGACGCTCCGCGTCCGCCCTTAGAATCGGGACGCAGAGCGTCCCAAGAGGCGTTACCAGGCAGAGCGTGGGAACGATCAAGCACGCTCAAACCGGCGCTGCAAAGTTAAGCCTGAACTGTTGCGGCGTGACGCCCAGCCGGCGGTTGAACACACTGCGCATATGCTGGGCGTCGCGAAAGCCGCATTGATAGGCCACGGTCTTAAGCGGTGCGTGGCTGCTTTCAAGCATCACCCGCGCCGCATCCACGCGCGCCCTCTCGACAAATTCCGCTGGCGTAATCCGCGCTTCACGCGCAAACACCCGGGAGAAATTGCGCGCACTCATATTGGCCGCCTTGGCCAGGTCGGCAATGGTCAAGTCTCCCGTCAGGTTGGCCAGCACGTACAGCTGCACCAGCGCCACCGCCGAGGTGGTTTCGGCATGGGGCGTGAGGAACGGACTGAACTGAGATTGCCCGCCCGAGCGCTGGGTGAACACCACCAGGCGCTTGGCCACGCTCAGGGCCACTTCCGGGCCGTGATCCTGGGCCAGCAAGTACAACGACAGGTCGATACCTGCCGTGACCCCGGCGGAGGTGTAGAGCTTGCCGTCCTGCACATAGAGACGGTCGGCTTCGACCTGGGCCGAGGGGCACAGGCGCGCCAGGCTGGCGGCATCGTTCCAATGGGTAGTGACGGTCTTGCCGTCCAGCAGACCTGCGCGGGCCAGCATGAAGGCGCCATTGCAGATCGAGCCGAAGCGCTGCGCCTTCGCGGCGGCCGCGCGCAGCCAAGCGTCAAACTCGAAGCCGAAATCCTCGAAGGGTAACTGCGGGCCGCCGGCGACCAGCAACAGGTCATAGGGTTGCCGGGCTTCGCTGTAGTGCTTGTGCGCCTGCAGTGACAAACCGTTGGAGGCCGCCATGGCGCCGTGGCCAAAGCCGAGTACTTCCAGCCGATAGTGATCCTCGGGCGCCAGGAAGCGGTTGGCCTCGCAGAACACATCCATCGGCCCGGTCACGTCCAGCGACTGGACACCGGGGAAGATCAGGATGGCGACGGTTTTGCCCATGGTCACAAACACCTTTTTCCAACTGGATAAACGCGACCCCCTTGTGGGAGCTGGCTTGCCTGCGATGCAGACGACTCGGTACCTCAGGTACACCGAGGTGATGCTATCGCAGGCAAGCCAGCTCCCACAGGGGATCGCCTACATGCTTGGCACGATGTGGCGGCACATTGGCCGGGATCGCCTCCCTGTGGCGATAGCCGCTTCAGGGTCATGGGACCAGACTGGAATCTTTCCAGAGGAGATCCACCATGAGCACCACCATAGCCGGTATCCAGATCCCTGACAGCACCTTGGCCAGGGCCACCACCGAATACATCCGCGACGTCGAATCGGACCTGCTCTACCACCATTCGCGCCGCGTCTTCCTGTTCGGCGCCTTGAGCGGTGAGCGCAAGCAATTGGCCTACGACCCGGAGTTGCTCTACGTCGGCGCGATGTTCCATGACCTGGGGCTGGTGGAAGGCCACCGCAGTGACGACGAGCGTTTTGAAGTGGACGGCGCCAACGCCGCCGCCGCATTTCTCAAGCCCTATGGGTTGAGCGATGACGATATCGAACAAGTGTGGTTGTCCATCGCACTGCACACCACGCCGGGCGTGCCGAAACACTTGCGTCCCACCGTAGCGCTGGTGACCGCTGGTGTGGAGATGGATGTGCTGGGCATGGACTACGCCGCGTTCAGCAGCGCGCAGCGCGAAGCGGTGGTGCACGCGCATCCACGGGGTGAAGGGTTCAAGGAGTGCATCATCTGCGCGTTCGCCGACGGCTTGCGCCATCGCCCGCAGACCACGTTTGGCAATGTTAAGACCGACGTGCTGGTGGACCAGGAGCCGGGGTTCACGCCGATGAATTTTGTGCAGGTGATCCGCACGTCGCCTTGGGCGATGTAATCAACCTGAAATGCAATCAAATGTGGGAGCGGGCTTGCTCGCGAATGCGGTGGATCAGTCGAGACATCTGGTGACTGATACTCTGCATTCGCGAGCAAGCCCGCTCCCACATTTTGATCCGGTTTCTTCAGGCAGGCCTGATTAGACCGGCGCTGGCGCCCGGCGCTTGTCCGGCTGCTGCCAGCCATCCGCTGCGGCTTCTTCAATCGCTTGCTGAATAGCCTTCTTGCGATGCTCTTCGGCCCGACGGCTGAAGAACCACACCAGGAAGGTCACCAGCGACACCGCCAACAGAATCAGGCTCGCCACGGCGTTGATCTCGGGTTTAACCCCCAGACGCACCGCCGAGAACACTTCCATCGGCAAGGTGGTGGAACCAGGGCCCGACACGAAGCTGGCCAGTACCAGGTCGTCCAGCGATAGCGCGAACGACATCATGCCGCCCGCTGCCAGCGATGGCGCGATCATCGGGATGGTGATCAGGAAGAACACTTTCCACGGCCGTGCGCCCAGGTCCATCGCCGCTTCTTCGATCGACAGGTCCAGCTCACGCAAGCGCGCCGACACCACCACCGCCACATACGCCGCACAGAAGGTGGTGTGGGCGATCCAGATGGTGACGATGCCACGTTCCTGGGGCCAGCCGATCATCTGCGCCATGGCCACGAATAGCAGCAACAGCGACAGACCGGTGATCACTTCGGGCATCACCAACGGTGCCGTCACCAGGCCACCGAACAGCGTGCGGCCCTTGAACTGGCTGATGCGCGTCAGCACGAAGGCCGCCAGGGTACCCAACGCCACCGCCGCCACCGCCGTGTAGCAGGCAATTTCCAGGGAGCGGGCCACCGAGCCCATCAACTGGGTGTTGTCCAACAGGCCCACGTACCACTTGATCGACCAACCGCCCCACACTGTCACCAGCTTGGATTCGTTGAACGAGTAGATCACCAGGATCAACATTGGCAGGTAGATGAACAACAGGCCTGCGACCAGCATGAAGCTGGAGAAACGAAAGCGCTTCATATCTTGCCCTCCAGCTCTTTGGCCTGGCTGCGGTTGAACAGGATGATCGGCACGATCAGGATCGCCAGCATCACCACCGCCAGGGCAGACGCCACCGGCCAGTCACGGTTGTTGAAGAACTCTTGCCACAACACCTTACCGATCATCAGGGTTTCCGGGCCGCCGAGCAGTTCAGGAATCACGAACTCGCCCACCACCGGGATAAACACCAGCATGCAACCGGCGATGATGCCGTTCTTGGACAGCGGCACGGTGATTTTCCAGAAGCTGTTGAAGGTACTCGAACCGAGGTCCGAAGCAGCTTCCAGCAGGCTCTGGTCGTGCTTCACCAGGTTGGCGTACAGGGGCAGGATCATGAACGGCAGGTACGAATAGACCACGCCGATGTACACCGCGATGTTGGTGTTGAGGATCTGCAGCGGCTCGTTGATCAAGCCCATGGACATCAGGAAGCCATTGAGCAGGCCGTTGTTGCTGAGGATGCCCATCCACGCATACACCCGGATCAGGATCGCGGTCCAGGTGGGCATCATGATCAGCAGCACCAGCACGGTCTGCATCTCTTTGCGCGCGGTGGCAATGGCGTAGGCCATCGGGTAGCCGATCAGCAGGCACAGCAGCGTGCTGAAAAACGCCATCTTCAGCGAGCCCAGGTAGGCGGCGATGTACAACTCGTCGCCCGCCAGCAAGCTGTAGTTGGCCAGGTTCAGCACCACCTCCAGCTTTTGCTCAACGTAGGTATAGATCTCGGTATAGGGCGGGATCGCCACATCGGCTTCGGCAAAGCTGATTTTCAGCACGATGAAAAACGGCAGTGCGAAAAACAGGAACAGCCAGAGGAAAGGAATCCCGATGACCACCTGCTTGCCATTGGGCACGATGCGATCCAAGCGCCGCTTGAATTTCTTCATGTTCATGAGCGAAGTACCACGCCGCTGTCGTCTTCCCACCACACGTACACCTGGTCACCCCAGGTTGGGCGCTGGCCACGGCGTTCGGCGTTGGCGACGAAAGACTGCACCAGCTTGCCGCTCGGCAGCTCCACGTAGAACACCGAGTGGCCGCCCAGGTAGGCGATGTCGTGCACCTTGCCGCTGGACCAGTTGTGCTCGCAGGTTGGCATTTCAGTGGTCACCAGCAGCTTTTCCGGGCGAATCGCGTAGGTCACCGACTTGTCTTCCACCGAGGTGGCGATGCCGTAGCCCACGTAGATGTCGCGGTCCAGGTCCGGGCACTTGAGCACCGCGTGGCCTTCAGCGTCGTCCACCACTTGGGTGTCGAAAATGTTGACGTTGCCAATGAACTCGCACACCAGGCGGCTGGTGGGCGTTTCGTAGATATCGATGGGGCTGCCGATCTGGGCGATCCAGCCCAGGTGCATGATCGCGATGCGTTCGGCCATGGTCATGGCCTCTTCCTGGTCGTGGGTCACCATCACGCAGGTCACGCCGACGCGCTCGATGATTTCCACCAACTCCAGTTGCATCTGCGAGCGCAGCTTCTTGTCCAGGGCGCCCATCGGCTCATCGAGCAGCAGCAGTTTCGGGCGCTTGGCCAGGGAGCGGGCCAGTGCCACGCGCTGGCGTTGACCGCCGGACAGTTGGTGCGGCTTGCGCTTGGCATATTGGCTCATCTGTACCAGCTTGAGCATCTCGGCCACGCGTGCGTCGACTTCAGCCTTGGGGATCTTGTCCTGTTGCAAGCCGAAGGCGATGTTCTGCGCCACGGTCATGTGCGGGAACAAGGCGTAGGACTGGAACATCATGTTGATCGGCCGCTCGTAGGGCGGCATGTCGGTGATGTCCACACCGTCGAGGTAGATGCGACCTTCGGTTGGGCGCTCGAAACCTGCAAGCATGCGCAGCAAGGTGGATTTGCCCGAACCCGAACCGCCGAGCAAGGCGAAGATCTCGCCTTTCTTGATTTCCAGGGACACATCGTCCACGGCAATCGTCTCGTCGAACTTCTTCGTGACCCGGTCGATTTTGACCAGCACCTTTTTCGGTGTCTGGTCGCCCTCGAGGGCTTTCTTATAGGCGCCGGAGGCAACTGCCATTTACGAAACTCCCAAAAAAAACTGTGCAGCCGGCCCAATGCGGGCCAGCCTTGGATAGTTTTAGCCTTACTTGCCCGTCTTGACCTTGGTCCAGCTACGGGTCATTAAACGCTGCACTTTCGGGGGTAGCTCAAAGTTGACGAATGTCCGCTCGAGAACCGCCTGCGGTGGGTAAACCGCTGCGTCGGTGCGTATCGATTGCTCCATCAGTTTGTCCGCCCCTGGGTTAGGGTTGGCGTAACCGACTTGATCGCTGACCTGAGCGATCACCTCAGGCTGCAGCAAATAGTTGATGAAGGCGTGGGCTTCCTTGACGTTGCTGGCATCCTTGGGAATCGCCAGCACGTCGAACCACAGGTTGCCGCCTTCTTTGGGAATCGTGTAGGCGATGTTCACGCCTTTGCCCGCCTCCGCCGCACGGGCCTTGGCCTGGAACACATCGCCGGAGAAACCGGCCGCCACGCAGATGTTGCCGTTGGCCAGGTCCGAGATGTATTTGGAGGAATGGAAGTAGGTCACGTAGGGCCGCACTTTCAGCAGTTTTTCCTCGGCTTTCTTGTAGTCGGCCGGGTTGGTGCTGTTGGGGTCCAGGCCCATGTAGTTGAGTACTGCGGGCAGCATTTCATCGGCCGAGTCCATGAACGACACGCCGCAAGTGGCCAACTTCTTCATGTTTTCCGGTTCGAACAACACGGCCCAGGAGTCGATCTTGTCGACCCCCAGCACTTCCTTGACCTTGTCGACGTTGTAGCCAATGCCATTGGTGCCCCACAGGTACGGCACCGCGTACTGGTTGCCCGGGTCGTTCTTTTCCAGGCGCTTGAGCAGCACCGGGTCGAGGTTGGCGTAGTTTGTCAGCAGTGACTTGTCGAGCTTCTGGAATGCCCCGGCCTTGATCTGCTTGCCCAGGAAATGGTTGGACGGCACCACCACGTCGTAGCCGGTGCGCCCGGCGAGCAACTTGCCTTCCAGGGTTTCGTTGGAGTCAAACACGTCATACACAGGCTTGATACCGCTGGCCTTTTCGAAGTTGGCCAGGGTGTCGGGGCCGATGTAGTCCGACCAGTTATAAATATGCACCGTCGGTGCGGCCTGTACGCTGGCAGCCAGCGTGATACCTGCACCCACCAGCATGGCTTTGCGAAATAAAGAAATTGGCAAGTGGAGGTCCTCTTGAATAGTTGGGGCCTTGAAGTTGTTGCCCGGCAACAAAACCGGCGCGCAACTTACCGTCGATAAACCGATCCGGCAAAACTTTCTGTCATTTAATTTCTGAGAGCTGTTTTGTGTGGGAGCGGGCTTGCTCGCGAAAGTGGCGTATCAGTTGATACATATGCTGGCTGACGCTCCGCATTCGCGAGCAAGCCCGCTCCCACACAAGCTCGCTCCTACAGGTTTCTGGCGTTATTTACCGGACTTGATCTTGGTCCAGCTACGGGTCATTTCACGCTGAGTTGCCGCCGGCATGTCGGCAATGGCGTAGAGCTTGGATTGCACTTCGGCCGACGGATAAATACCCGGGTCGCTGGTGATGTCTTTATCGACCAGGGCAGTGGCTTTCTCGTTACCGTTCGGGAAACGCACACTGTTGGTGATCGCGGCCATGACGTCTGGCTTGAGCAGGTAGTTCATGAATGCGTAGGCAGCCTCGACGTTTTCGGCATCCTTGGGAATGGCGACCATGTCGAAGAAGCTGCCAGCACCTTCCTTGGGAATGTCATAGGCGATCTTGACCTTGCCACCGGCTTCAGCCGCACGGGTTTTGGCCTGTTCGATGTCACCCGAGTAGCCCACAGCCACGCAGATGTTGCCGTTGGCCAGGTCGGAGATGTACTTGGAGGAGTGGAAGTAGCCGATCGAAGGACGGATTTTCATGAACAGGTCTTCGGCCTGTTTCAGATCAGCCTTCTTCGTCGTGTCGGTCGGCAGGCCCAGGTAATGCAGCGCTACCGGCAGCATTTCGGTTGGCGAATCGAGGAAGCTCACGCCGCAGCTTTTCAGCTTGGCGATGTTTTCCGGCTTCATCAGTACGTCCCACGAGTCGATCTTGTCCACGCCCAGTGCGGCCTTGACCTTCTCCGGGTTGTAGCCGATGCCCATCGAGCCCCACATGTACGGGAAGGCGTGCTTGTTGTCCGGGTCGCTGACCGATACAGCCTTGAGCAGGGATTTGTTCAGGTTGCCGTAGTTGGACAGCTTGGACTTGTCCAGCTCCTGGTAGACACCGGCCTTGATCTGCTTGGCGAGGAAGCTGTTCGACGGCACGACGATGTCGTAGCCGGACTTGCCTGCCAGCAACTTGGCTTCCAGGGTTTCGTTGCTGTCAAAAACGTCGTACACCACTTTGATGCCCGACTCTTTTTCAAAGTTGGCGATGGTGTCCGGTGCAATGTAGTCGGACCAGTTGTAAACGTGCAGCACTTTATTGTCTGCCTGGGCCGCGCCCGCCATTGCGCCCATCAGGGACAAGGCGAGGAGAGTCTTGCCAGCGTTCTTCAAACCTAATGCCTTCATTTGGTGATGCTCCAATTTTTTCTTTTTTGGGCCACAAGCGTTGTATGTTTTACGGCCCAACCGAAGGGCAACAAAACAGGGCGACAGTCTGGCAAGTTCAGGGGCTGGCTTTCAACCAAAGCCCCTGCCTTTTTAACTGCCCAGTGCACCGCGCACTGAGCCTAGCACTTAGCCCTGCAAGGCAGCCAAAGTCAGGTCCAGGCAATGGCGGGCCTTGGTGACCAGCTCGTCGATTTCAGCCTTGCTGATGACCAGTGGCGGCGAAATGATCATAGTGTCGCCCACGGCGCGCATGATCAGGCCATTTTCAAAGCAGAAGGTTCGGCAGATCATGCCGGCGCCTTTGCCTTCGTGACGCTTGCGCGTCGCCTTGTCCTGCACCAGCTCGATCGCACCGAGCATACCGACGCCGCGTACTTCACCCACCAGCGGATGATCGCCCAGTTCCCTCAGACGTTTCTGCAAATACGGTGCCGTTTCGTCGTGCACACGGTTAACGATTTTTTCATCGCGCAGGATGCGGATGTTTTCCAGCGCCACGGCCGCGGCCACCGGGTGGCCGGAGTAAGTAAAGCCGTGGTTGAAATCGCCCCCTTCGTTGAGCACCGCCACCACTTCGTCACGCACGATCAGGCCGCCCATGGGCACGTAGCCCGAGGTCAGGCCCTTGGCGATGGTCATCATGTGCGGCTTGAGGTCGTAGAAATCGCTACCGAACCACTCACCGGTACGGCCGAAGCCGCAGATTACTTCGTCGGCGACAAACAGGATGTCGTACTTGGCGAGGATTTCCTTGATGCGCGGCCAGTACGTGGCAGGCGGCACGATCACGCCACCGGCACCCTGGATCGGCTCGGCAATAAAGGCGCCGACGTTGTCCACGCCCAGCTCCAGGATTTTCTCTTCCAACTGGTTGGCGGCCCACACACCGAATTCCTCGGGGCTCATGTCGCCGCCTTCGCCAAACCAGTACGGCTGCGCGATGTGGGTAATGCCCGGGATCGGCAAGTCGCCCTGCTCGTGCATATAGGTCATGCCGCCCAGGCTGGCGCCGGCCACGGTAGAGCCGTGGTAGCCATTCTTGCGGGCAATGATGGTTTTCTTGTTGGGCTGGCCCTTGATCGCCCAGTAGTGGCGGACCATGCGCAACATGGTGTCGTTGCCTTCGGAGCCGGAGCCGGTGAAGAACACGTGATTCATGCCTGCCGGCGCGACATCGGAAATGACCTTGGCCAACTCCAATACCGGCGGGTGTGCGGTCTGGAAGAACAGGTTGTAGTACGGCAGTTCTTTCATCTGCTTGGCGGCGGCATCGGCCAGTTCATCGCGACCGTAACCGATCGCCACGCACCACAGGCCGGCCATGCCGTCGAGGATCTTGTTGCCTTCGCTGTCCCACAGGTAAACGCCGTGGGCTTTGGTGATGATCCTTGGGCCTTTCTCTTTCAATTGCTTGAAGTCGCTGAACGGCGCCAGGTGGTGATCATTGCTCAAGGCTTGCCATTCACGGGTTTGCGGGTTGTTGCTGGACATACCAATCTCCTAGACTTTTCAGTGAAGGCGCGCCATTTAGAAGGCGCGCCCGGCGCATCAGACGGCGAAGAGCAGGAATTCCCGCTCCCACGAACTGATCACGCGCTTGAAGTTTTCATGCTCGGCCCGCTTGACCGCGACGTAGCCCGTGATGAATTTTTGCCCCAGGTATTTCTCGATGGTCTTGCTGTTTTCCATGCGTTCCAGAGCGTCTTCGATGGTCAACGGCAGGCGCAGGTTGCGCCGCTCATAACCACGGCCCACCACCGGCGCGCTCGGGTTATGGCCTTCGACCATGCCGATGTAGCCGCACAACAGGCTGGCGGCAATCGCCAGATACGGGTTGGCGTCGGCGCCCGGCAGGCGGTTTTCCACGCGGCGGTTCTGCGGGCCGGCATCCGGTACGCGCAGGCCGACGGTGCGGTTTTCTTCGCCCCATTCCACATTCACCGGCGCCGAGGTATCGGGCAGGAAGCGGCGGAACGAGTTCACGTTGGGGGCGAATAAAGGCAGCAATTCAGGGATGAACTTCTGCAGGCCGCCGATGTGGTTGAGGAACAGCTGGCTCATGGTCCCGTCTTCATTGGAGAAGACGTTCTTGCCGGTGGCAATGTCGATGATGCTCTGGTGCAGGTGCATCGCGCTGCCGGGCTCGCCGGTCATGGGCTTGGCCATGAAGGTGGCGGCCACGTCGTGCTTGAGCGCGGCTTCACGCATGGTGCGCTTGAACACCAGGATCTGGTCGGCCAGGGACAGGGCATCGCCGTGACGGAAGTTGATTTCCATCTGCGCGGTGCCGTCCTCGTGGATCAGGGTGTCGAGGTCCAGCTCCTGCAGTTCGCACCAGTCGTAGACGTCTTCAAACAGCGGGTCGAATTCGTTGGCTGCTTCTATAGAAAAGGACTGGCGACCGGTTTCCGGGCGGCCGGAGCGGCCAATCGGCGGTTGCAGCGGGAAGTCCGGGTCTTCGCAGCGCTTGGTCAGGTAGAACTCCATCTCCGGCGCCACGATGGGCTGCCAGCCGCGGTCGGAGTAGAGTTTGAGGACTTTCTTGAGCACGTTGCGCGGCGACAGCTCGATCGGGTTGCCTTGCTTGTCGTAGGTGTCGTGGATCACCTGGGCGGTCGGTTCGATGGCCCAGGGCACCAGGAATACCGCGTTCTGGTCGGGGCGGCAGATCATGTCGATGTCGGCCGGGTCGAGCAATTCGTAATAGATGTCGTCTTCGACATAGTCGCCGGTCACGGTCTGCAACAGAACGCTCTCGGGCAGGCGCATGCCTTTTTCGGCAATGAACTTGTTGGTCGGCGAGATCTTGCCTCGGGTAATACCGGTGAGGTCGCCAATCATGCATTCGACTTCTGTGATCTTGTGGTCTTTCAACCAATCGGTGAGCTGGTCGAGGTTGTTACTCATAAATGCCTCTGGGCTGGGTTTCCTGGCATCCATTAAAGGCCAGGCGTTGGTTGACGCAGCATCCGCGTCGTTTTTTCATTCAGGGTAGGAGCTTACCTGCCATTTGCCCGCAGGTTGCATTCCTCAGGCCAAAGTTGTGCGCAATTATGATCGGCACGGCGGATGAGGGTCGCTCAGTGGCGTCGGAGATGGCAAAAAGGAGATCGGCCGGGCCGTCAAGAATATTGGCCGGTGCCTGGGCATTCACACGGGGCGAACGAGCTGCGGACAAAGCCTGGCTGGAGCAGGCGCAGACGCCGATTGGCGGCAGGTGAAACATGAAGCACCCCGGTATTATTGCTGTTATGGGTTTGAATCGAGCTTAGCCTTGTTCATTTTTTTACACAACACCCCCGTAAAAAATCCTACACGGCCCGCTCAAGCCTGCAGGTCCCAAGCCCCTAAAACCCAAAAAACCGCCCCAAAACCCCGCAAAAAAGGCTCCATGGCGCTTTTTTAGGGCAAAAAATGCCTCGCTTGACTTCGGCAAGCCGTTCGGGTTGACTGAAACCAGAAAAGATCAATGATTGATATTTTTAACAACAAAGGTGTTGCATCATGTCGGTACCCCCGCGTGCCGTTCAGCTTAACGAAGCGAACGCGTTCCTTAAGGATCATCCTGAGGTTCTGTACGTAGACCTTCTAATTGCGGATATGAATGGTGTGGTGCGCGGTAAGCGCATCGAACGCACCAGCCTCCACAAGGTTTACGAGAAGGGCATTAACCTGCCTGCCTCTTTATTTGCCCTGGATATCAACGGCTCTACGGTGGAAAGCACCGGCCTGGGCCTGGACATCGGTGATGCTGACCGAATCTGTTATCCAATCCCCGACACCCTGTGCAATGAACCCTGGCAAAAGCGCCCTACCGCGCAACTGCTGATGACCATGCACGAACTTGAAGGTGAACCTTTCTTCGCCGATCCGCGCGAAGTGCTCCGCCAAGTTGTTACCAAGTTTGACGACCTCGGTCTGACCATCTGCGCCGCCTTCGAGCTTGAGTTCTACCTGATCGACCAGGAGAACGTGAACGGCCGGCCACAACCGCCCCGCTCACCGATCTCCGGCAAACGCCCGCACTCGACACAGGTCTACCTGATCGACGACCTCGACGAATACGTCGACTGCCTCCAGGACATTCTGGAAGGTGCCAAGGAGCAAGGCATCCCGGCGGACGCCATCGTCAAGGAAAGTGCCCCGGCGCAGTTCGAAGTGAACCTGCACCACGTTGCCGACCCGATCAAGGCCTGCGATTACGCGGTACTGCTCAAGCGCCTGATCAAGAACATCGCCTATGACCATGAGATGGACACCACCTTCATGGCCAAGCCTTACCCAGGCCAGGCAGGCAACGGTTTGCACGTGCACATCTCCATTCTGGACAAGGACGGCAAGAACATCTTTGCCAGCGAGGATCCCGAGCAGAACGCCGCATTGCGTCACGCGATCGGCGGTGTGCTGGAGACCCTGCCCGCCCAGATGGCGTTCCTGTGCCCCAACGTCAACTCCTACCGTCGTTTCGGCGCACAGTTCTACGTGCCGAACTCGCCGTGCTGGGGCCTGGATAACCGCACCGTGGCGATTCGCGTACCCACCGGCTCGTCCGAGGCCGTGCGTATCGAACACCGTGTGGCTGGCGCCGATGCCAACCCTTACCTGCTGATGGCCTCGGTATTGGCGGGCGTGCACCACGGCCTGACCAACAAGATCGAGCCGAACGCTCCGGTGGAAGGCAACAGCTACGAGCAGAACGAGCAGAGCCTGCCGAACAACCTGCGCGATGCACTGCGTGAGTTGGACGACAGCGAGGTAATGGCCAAGTACATCGATCCTAAATACATCGATATCTTCGTCGCCTGTAAGGAAAGTGAGCTGGAGGAGTTTGAACACTCCATCTCCGACCTTGAGTACAACTGGTACCTGCATACCGTGTAAGCGGTTGCTGCAATAAAAGAACGCCGCTGATTTTGGTCAGTGGCGTTTTTTTATGGGTTTCTACCGGTAGACCGAGTTGGCCTCTTCGCGAGCAAGCCCACACAGGGGTCGGGTTTCAACTTTGGAATGCAGTTAAATGTGGGAGCGGGCTTGCTCGCGAAGGCGGCCTGGCAGACAACACACCTTCCTGCTCATACAATGCCCGCTGCCTTGTAGGAGACATCCATGACCACCCGCCCCGCCACTGTTCGCAAACCCCGCGCCCGCAGCCAGGCCCGGATCGATGCGATCCTCGACGCCGCCCGCACCTTGCTGGCCGCCGAAGGTGTGGCCAGTTTGTCGATCTACAGCGTGGCCGAACGGGCACAGATTCCACCGTCATCGGTGTACCACTTTTTCGCCAGTGTGCCGGCGTTGCTGGAGGCGTTGACCGCTGACGTTCACGCAGCCTTTCGCGCCGCCATCCAGGCACCCATCGAGCATGAATCGCTCAAGCATTGGCGCGACCTGTCCTACATCGTTGAACAACGCATGCTCAGCATCTACAGCAACGATGCCGCGGCGCGCCAGTTGATCCTCGCTCAGCACGGGTTGACCGAAGTGACCCAGGCCGATCGCCAGCATGATCTGGAATTGGGCGACTTGATGCTGGCGGTGTTCAATCGCCACTTTGAAGTGCCCACGCTACCGAGCGATGTGGACGTGTTTGCCCTGGCATTGGAGTTGAGCGACCGCGTGTACGCGCGGTCGGTGCATCAGCATGGGCTGATTACGCCGCGCATGGCGGAGGAAGGCATGCGGGTGTTTGACGCGTATGTGGGGCTTTATTTGCCGGCCTATCTGCCCAAGCGCTGATCGTTCCCACGCTCTGCGTGGGAATACATCCCGTGGCGCTCTGCGTCACCTTTGGCACAGCGGGACGCGGAGCGCCCCAGGCGGCATTCCCACGCAGAGCGTGGGAACGATCAGTGGCGTTATCACAACTTGGCAATCGACACCTCAGTGGATTTCACAAAGGCAATCACTTCACTGCCGATCACCAGCTCCAACTCCTTGACCGAACGGGTGGTGATCACCGAGGTGACAATGCCGGACGCAGTCTGCACGTCAATTTCCGACAGCACGTCGCCAACCACGATTTCCTTGATGGTGCCTTTGAACTGGTTACGCACGTTGATGGCTTTAATAGTCATGGTGTTTTTCCTGTGTGAGTTATTGAGCCCAACGCAATTGCGTCGGCAGCGGTGAAACAGGTTCGGGTTCCGGTGGGGAACCGGGTAGCGACAGCACGCGGTTGAGCACTTCGGCTTCCAGCGCGGCCAAGCGATGTGAGCCACGGGCCCGTGGGCGTGGCAGGTCGATGTTCAGGTCGAGGCCGATTTCGCCGTTTTCAATCAGAATCACGCGGTCGGCAATCGCCACGGCTTCGCTGACGTCGTGGGTCACCAGCAACACCGTGAAACCGTGCTTGCGCCACAGGTTTTCGATCAGTTGCTGCATCTCGATGCGGGTCAGGGCATCCAGTGCGCCCAGCGGCTCATCGAGCAGCAACAGGCGCGGCTGGTGGATCAACGCCCGGGCGAGTGCCACGCGCTGTTTCTGGCCACCGGACAACGCCGCCGGCCATTCATTGGCGCGCTCGGCCAGGCCAACCGCTTCCAGCGCATCCAGCGCTTTGGGCCGCCAGTCGCCCTTGAGGCCCAGGCCGACGTTATCGATGATCTTTTTCCAGGGCAGCAAACGCGCTTCCTGGAACATCAACCGTGTATCTTCAATCGCTTCGTGCAGTGGCGCGGAGCCGGCCAGCAGCTCGCCGCCACTGGCTTTGTCCAGCCCCGCCAACAGGCGCAGCAAGGTACTTTTGCCGCAACCGCTGCGGCCGACCACAGCCACGAACTGCCCCGCGGGAATATGCAGGTCGATCTCTTTGAGCACTTCGCGGGTACCAAAGGCCTTGCGCAATTTGCGCACCGCCAGTGGGATACCCTTCAACAGACGCGGAGGTTGTTGGGCCGTCATGCTGCACCTCCTTTGACTTGATACGCCGGGTGCCAGCGCAGCCACACACGTTCCAGCCCACGGGCTGCCAGGTCGGCCAGCTTGCCGAGGATGGCGTACATGACGATGGCCAGCACCACCACGTCGGTTTGCAGGAATTCACGGGCATTCATCGCCAGGTAACCGATGCCGGAACTTGCCGAGATAGTTTCCGCCACGATCAGCGTCAGCCACATGAAGCCCAGGGCGAAGCGCACCCCCACCAGGATCGACGGCAGCGCGCCCGGCAGAATCACTTGCCAGAACAGGCTGAAACCGGACAAGCCATAGCTGCGCGACATTTCCACCAGTGCCGGGTCGACATTGCGGATGCCGTGGTAAGTGTTCAGGTAGATCGGGAACAAGGTACCCAGGGCCACCAGGAAAATTTTCGCGGTCTCATCAATGCCGAACCACAGGATCACCAGCGGAATCAGCGCCAGGTGCGGCACGTTGCGGATCATCTGCACGGAGCTGTCGAGCAAGCGCTCGCCCCACTTCGACAAGCCGGTGATAAAGCCCAGGGCCAGACCGATGCTGCCTCCGATCACAAAGCCCAGGCCGGCGCGCCAGCCGCTGATGGCCAGGTGCGTCCAGATTTCGCCGCTGACCACCAGGTTCACCCCGGCTTCGATCACTGCGCTCGGCGCTGGCAGAATGCGCGTCGACAACCAACCCGCCGACACCGACAACTGCCACACCGCCAGCAATAAGATCGGCAGCACCCAGGGCGCCACGCGATGGCTGATTTTTTCTAAGTCCATAACGGCGCCTCAGCTCTGTGACGCAGCTTTGGGAAGGATGTCGTTGGCCACCATCTCGCCAAACGGACTGACGTAGCCGGCGCTTTTTGGCAGCTCGGAACGTTCGATATCCAGGTGCGGGAACAACAGCTCGGCGACCCGATACGACTCTTCCAGGTGTGGATAACCGGAGAAGATAAAGGTATCGATACCCAGGTCCGCGTACTCCTTGACCCGCGCCGCAACCGTGGGGCCATCGCCCACCAGCGCCGTCCCTGCGCCGCCACGTACCAAGCCGACGCCGGCCCACAGGTTGGGGCTGACTTCCAGGTTGTCACGGCTACCACCATGCAAGGCTGCCATGCGTTGCTGGCCCACCGAATCGAAGCGCGTCAAGGACGCCTGGGCGCGGGCGATGGTCTCGTCGTCCAGGTGGGAGATCAGTTTGTCGGCGGCTTTCCAGGCTTCGTCGTTGGTTTCGCGCACGATCACATGCAAGCGAATGCCAAAGCGCACCGTGCGTCCCAGTTTTGCAGCCTTGGCGCGTACCTGCGCGATCTTTTCCGCAACGGCTGCCGGCGGCTCGCCCCAGGTCAGCACCATCTCCACCTGTTCGGCCGCCAAGTCCTGGGCGGCCTCGGAGGAACCGCCGAAATACAGCGGCGGGCGTGGCTGCTGGATCGGTGGGTAGAGCAATTTGGCGCCTTTGACGCTGATGTGCTCGCCGTCGTAGTCCACGGTCTCGCCTTCCAGCACACGGCGCCAGATGCGGGTGAATTCCACCGACGCCTGGTAGCGCTCTTCATGGCTCAAGAACAATCCGTCGCCAGCCAGTTCTTCCGGATCGCCACCGGTGACCAGGTTGAACAGCGCACGGCCACCAGACAGGCGATCCAGGGTCGCGGCCTGACGCGCGGCCACGGTCGGGGAGATGATCCCAGGGCGCAGGGCAACCAGGAATTTCAAGCGCTGGGTCACGGGGATCAGCGAGGCGGCCACCAACCACGAGTCTTCGCAAGAGCGGCCCGTAGGGATCAACACCCCGCCGAAACCCAGGCGGTCGGCAGCCTGGGCCACTTGTTGCAGGTAACCGTGGTCGACAGCGCGGGCGCCTTCGGCGGTGCCAAGGTAATGACCGTCGCCGTGGGTGGGCAGGAACCAGAAAATATTGAGGCTCATGGAGTTGTCTCCTGAATGAAGTCGGATTACGGCGCTTTGGCAACCGCGGCGGGTGGCGTCCAGATCACGTCCTTGATGCTCAAGGGCTTGGGGATCAATTTGAGTTGGTAGAAGGTGTCTGCGATTTTCTGCTGGGCGGCGACCACTTCCGGGGTCAGGAACAGCGCGCCGTAGCCCTGGCGTTTCACCGATGTGAGGGTGATATCTGCCGGCAGGCCGAGCAGTGGGGCGACCTGCTCAGTCACTTCCTGCGGGTTGGCCTTGGACCATTCGCCTACCGCACGCACCTCTTCCACCAACGCCTTGATCACTTGCGGGTGCTGTTCGGCGTAGGGTTTGGTGGCTAGGTAAAACTGATGGTTGTCGGCAATTGCGGTGCCGTCTCGCAGGGTGCGCGCTTGCAGTTGCTTCTCGGCGGCGGCCTGGTACGGGTCCCAGATTACCCAGGCGTCCACGCTGCCACGCTCGAATGCGGCACGGGCATCGGCGGGGGGCAGGAACACGGTCTTTACGTCGGTGTAGTTGAGGCCGGCATCTTCCAGGGCACGCACCAGCAGGTAGTGCACGTTGGAGCCTTTGTTGAGCACGACCTTTTTACCCTTGAGCTCGGCCACCGATTTGATCGGCGAGTCCTTGGGCACCAGGATCGCTTCGCTGGTAGGCGCGGGTGGTTCGTAGGCGACGTAGAGCAGATCGGCGCCAGCCGCCTGGGCAAACACCGGTGGGGTTTCGCCGGTAACGCCGAAGTCGATGGAGCCGACGTTCAGGCCCTCGAGCAATTGCGGGCCACCGGGGAACTCGGTCCACTGCACCTGCACGCCTTGGTCGGCCAGGCGTTTTTCCAGGGTGCCCTTGGCCTTGAGCAGCACCAGGGTGCCGTACTTCTGATAACCGATCCGCAAGGTCTCGGCGGCTTGGGCTTGAACGATGGCGCCGAAGGACACAGCCGCAGCAAAGAGTGCGACCAGACCACGACGCAAGATGACAGTGCGCATGGCGCTCTCTCCAACTGTGCGATTAGGGTTTTGGCTGCACCTGCTTGGCCGTTGTCGGCTGAGTAAGGTGAGGGTTTCCAGCTTTTCGGGGTGAGGCTCAGATGCTCCAGCGAGCACTCAACAAACGTTCATTCAATACGTCAGGGTCCAAAGGTTTTGGCCGTCGCGCCATGGCGCTGTAGAGCTGCTCCAGGGCTTCGTGCAGACGCTGTTCAAGTACCGGCACCAGTTGCGCCTGAACACTGCCTTCGCCATAGGCGATCTGGCTGTCTTCGGCAAAAATACCGTGGAGCAATTCCTGCGCCTTGAGGGCCGACAGCACCGGCTTCAGGGCGTAGTCCACCGCCAGCATGTGGGCGATGCTGCCGCCGGTCGCCATCGGCAGCACCACCTTATGGGCCAGCGCACGCTCCGGCAGCAGGTCCAGTACGGTTTTCAACGCCCCGGAAAACGACGCCTTGTACACCGGCGTGGCGATCACCAGCCCGTCAGCATTGGCGACTTGTTGCAGCAGGTCGATGACCTTGGGGCTGTCGAAGCGTGCGTGCAGCAAGTCTTCAGCCGGGAAGTCCCGTACCTGGTAACTCACCACTTCCACGCCCTGCTGTTGCAGCCACTGACGGGTTTTATCCAGCAAGACCCCAGAGCGGGAACGCTGGCTGGGACTGCCTCCAAGTGTTACGACCAGCATGCAGGAGATTCCTTGAGCAAGTGTCGGCGGTTCGCTGTGCGGCGATGGCGCCAAGATGGGATAGACCTTATCAGCAGATTTATATATCTATAAATCTTATTTATTCATTTGTTTATTCCATAAATACATAAGCGTTTAACCAATCGCCAGGCGAAAAAAAAGGCCGTCGAAACGGCCTGAAAACCCCTGCTGTGTGAGACGGTTTGCAACTTGAAGCCTGTGCTGTTCATGAGGCCGCCATCGCGGGCAAGCCCGGCTCCCACAGGGGAATGCGGTCAACTGTGGGAGCCGGGTTTGCCCGCGCTGGCGATATCAGCCTTAACGATTGGGTTGTGGGGTAAGACGCAGGTACGGCTTCACCGCGCGATAGCCCTTGGGAAAGCGTTTCTTGATCTCTTCCTCGTCCTTGAGTGACGGCACGATCACCACTTCATCCCCATCCTGCCAGTTGGCCGGCGTCGCCACCTTGTGGTTGTCGGTCAGTTGCAGCGAGTCGATCACCCGCAGGATTTCATGGAAGTTACGCCCGGTACTGGCCGGGTAGGTGATGGTCAGGCGGATCTTCTTGTTCGGGTCGATCACGAACAAGGAGCGCACGGTGAGGGTATCGCTGGCATTTGGGTGGATCAGGTCGTAGAGGTCCGAGACCGTGCGGTCGGCGTCGGCCAGGATCGGGAAGTTGACCACGGTGTTCTGGGTCTCGTTGATGTCTTCGATCCACTTGTGGTGCGAGTCCACCGGGTCTACCGACAGGGCGATGGCCTTGACCCCACGTTTGGCGAATTCATCCTTGAGCTTGGCGGTGAAACCCAGTTCGGTGGTGCACACCGGCGTGAAGTCCGCCGGGTGGGAAAACAGCACACCCCAGCTGTCGCCCAGCCATTCGTGGAAGCGAATCTTGCCGGCGCTGGAATCCTGTTCGAAGTCGGGGGCGATGTCGCCCAGTCTTAGGCTCATGGTATGGCTCCTGGTGAGTGCTTATGGAGCCCACTGTGCATGGATTTTTGCTGATTTAAAAAGAATAAATATCGATTTATCTAGACGATAAAGGAATATTAAAAATCAGTTCATTGGACTTGGGAACGGCCTGAGGCCAACATCGCCTTCAAGGTTCGAGAAGGCCTTGAGACGCTGCAAAAAAGAGGGATTCAGGAAGGGCTTGCGGGGGTTGAGCCCGACTTGAACAGCAAGACACCTTGCCCGGCATTGCGCCGGGCAAGGTTTTACAGTCTTACAACAGCGGGATCGAGTAGCTGACGATCAAGCGGTTTTCGTCCTGGTTACGCGCGTTGGCGATGTCGCTGCGCCACATAGCGTTTTTCCACGCCACGCCGACGTTTTTCAGCGGACCTTCCGGTACGACGTAGGCAACAGTGAGGTCACGTTCCCACTCGGACTGGCCGGTGAACTCGGTACGGTTGCTGGCGACGGTGTCGATATGATCACCTTTCAGGTAAACCACACCGGCGGTCAGGCCAGGCACGCCGACTTTGGCGAAGTCGTAGGAGTAGCGAGCTTGCCAGGTACGCTCGCCGGCACGGGCGAACTTCTGGATCTGCATGTCGGTGGTGATGTAAGCCGACGAGCCGTCACCCTGGTTCAGCCAAGGGAAGTCGCTGCTGCCGTTGCTGACCTGGTAACCGCCACCGAAGGTGTGGCCGGCAACCGAGTACAGGAACAGGCCGCTGTACAGGTTGTTGTCGACTTTGCCACGGCCGGAGTTCACGCCGCTGTAGTTGCCCGTCGAGAAGTAAGCGGACTGGTTGCCGTTGTTACCATCGTCGGAGCTGTTGAAGTAGCGCAGGTCAGACTTCAGCACGCCTGGACCAATGGCCCAGTTGTGGGTCAGGCCCAGGAAGTGTTGCTTGTAGAAATCTTCCAGGTTGCCGTAGTAGTACTGGGCGGTCAGATCCTTGGTGATCTTGTAGTCGCCACCGGCGTAGTAGAACTTGTTGCTCGAACGCCAGTTCACACCACGGCTGTTGGCGCCGGAGATGGACAGGCTTTCGTTGTTGCTGGAGTTACGGCCCTTGGCTTTTTCGATCTGGCCGGCGACCAGGGTCAGATCCTTGATGTCGCTGGAGGTGATCTGGCCACCCTGGAAGGTCTGCGGCAGCATACGACCATCGTTGGTGACGATGACCGGCAGCTTGGGCTGCAAGGTACCCAGCTTCAGTTCGGTCTGGGAGATCTTGGCCTTGGCGGTCAGGCCCAGGCTCGAGTAGTTATCAACGGCTTCGCCATTGGACTTGCTCGGGAAGATCGTGCCGCCGTAAGAGCTGGCAGTCGCACCGTTGGTGCCGCCGCCGGAATCCAGGCGAACACCCAACAGGCCGATAGCGTCGAGACCGAAGCCAACAGTGCCTTGGGTGTAACCGGAGATGAAACGCAGATCGAAGCCTTGGCCCCATTCTTCGTTCTTGCTCGGGTTGGCCGTGCCTTCGCGGTTATCGGTGTTGATGTAGAAGTTACGCAGGCCCAGTGTGGCCTTGCTGTCTTCGATGAAACCGGCAGCGCCTGCTTGCTGGGCGATTGCGCCCAACGTTACAGCCACAGCCAAGGTGGACTTCTTCATGTACCGCTCCTCTCATTTCTAATTTTTGTATTTCTTTGGTCTCGGGTCTGACGCCCTCGATCCACAGATGCGCGATTAGCGCCAGATAGTGACCACCAAGTCAATCGTAACCTTGTGTGTCTACTACCTTCGTCTAATCGCAGTTGATTTGGTCCCTGCAGGGTAATGAGTTTTTCATACACCCAAAAAGAATTATTTCATTCTTTTTCATACGATCCAGGAATAAGACTTTCCGTGAAGCTGGTCGGTCAGGATAGACGCGCCGCTCCATAAGCTAATTCCTAAAGGGTATTTACTGGTGCTTTTTTAGATCGATTAGTGTTGCCGTACGGTTGCATACGTCACTCACGATCAAAAAGGCGACGCCATCATGGCCAAACGCACATCCTCCCGTCAATTTGTTACAGTTTTTGTATCGCTATTACTTTCTTTGGGTGTCAACGCCGCCGACCTGACGGTGGGCTACCAGACCGGCATCGATCCCAGCAAGGTTCCCCAGGCCGACGGCCTGTACGAAAAAGCCATCGGCGAAAAAATCGCCTGGCGCCGCTTCAACAGCGGGCCAGAGGTAGTCACGGCCATCGCTTCCGGTGATGTACAAATCGGCAACCTCGGCTCCAGCCCGCTCGCGGCGGCGGCCTCGCGCAACCTGCCGATTGTGGCGTTTATCGTATCGGCACAGATCAACGCTTCTGAAGCCCTGGTGGTGCGCAACGGCAGTGGGATCGACACCCCCCAGGACTTGATTGGTAAAACCATCGCCACGCCCTTCGTCTCCACCTCCCATTACAGCCTGCTCGGCGCGCTGAAACACTGGGGGCTGGACACCAAACAAGTCAAAGTGGTGAACCTGCAACCGGCCGAAATCGCCGCCGCCTGGAAGCGTGGCGATATTGATGGGGCTTTTGTGTGGTCACCGGCCCTGGGCGAAATCCGCAAGACCGGAAAAACCCTGACAGACGCGGCGCAGGTGGGCCAATGGGGCGCACCGACGTTTGAGGTGTGGGTGGCGCGCAAGGATTTTGCGCAAAAACATCCTGACGTAGTGGCCAAGTTCGCCAAAGTTACCCTGGATGCCTTTGCCGACTATGCCGCCCACAAAGACAGCTGGACGGTGGATTCCGAGCGAGTGCAGAAAATCGCCAAATTGACAGGTTCAAATGCCGACGACATTCCGGAACTGTTGGCCGGTACGACGTTTCCGGATGCGCAGGCACAGCAAACCGCTGCGCTGCTCAAGGGCGGCACGGCGAAGGCGATTGAGGAAACGGCGAAGTTCCTGAAGGAACAGGGGAAGGTAGAGACGGTGCTGCCGGATTATTCGGCCTATGTGACCGACAAATTCATCCCACAATAAATACAGTCTTTGGTGGGAGCTGGCTTGCCCGCGATACCAGCAACTCGGTCCTGCAGTTAAACCGAGGCGCCGCTATCGCAGGCAAGCCAGCTCCCACACAGAGCAGTATTCTTTTACAGGGCCTTCTCGAAAATCTTCGAGTTGCGCTGATAGTTGTACAGCGACGCCCGCGCCGACGGCAGGCGGTCCACGCTGCTCGGCACAAAACCGCGTTCGCGGAACCAGTGGGCCGTACGGGTGGTGAGTACAAAGAGGGTTTTCAAGCCCTGGGCGCGTGCCCGGGTCTGGATGCGTTCGAGCAACACATCGCCTCGCGCGCCGTGGCGGTACTCCGGGTTCACTGCCAGGCACGCCAACTCCCCCGCATCCGAATCCGCGATCTGATACAGCGCCGCGCAGGCGATGATCATGCCTTCGCGCTCGACCACGCTGAACTGCTCGATCTCACGCTCCAGCACTTCCCGCGAACGGCGCACCAGAATGCCCTGCTCTTCCAGCGGGCTGATCAGGTCCAGCAAACCGCCGACGTCTTCGATCGCCGCTTCGCGCACCAGTTCGAATTGCTCCTGGGCCACCAGCGTACCGCCGCCGTCGCGGGTAAACAGCTCGGTGAGCAAGGCGCCATCTTCGGCGTAGCTGACGATATGGCTGCGCCCTACTCCACCCCGGCAGGCTTCGGCAGCGGCATCGAGCAGTTCGGCTTGATAGTTGCTGCCCAGGCGTTGCAGGTGCGCGGGTACTTGTTGTGGGCGCAATTCACGCACCAGGCGGCCGTTCTCATCGATCAGACCGGGATCGGCGCCGAACAGCAGCAATTTGTCGGCGCCCAGGTCGATGGCGGCGCGGGTGGCGACGTCTTCGCAGGCCAGGTTGAAGATCTCGCCGGTGGGCGAATACCCCAACGGCGACAGCAGCACGATAGAGCGCTCATCCAACAGGCGGTTGATGCCCTTGCGGTCGACCCGGCGCACTTCGCCGGTGTGGTGGTAGTCCACGCCTTCAAGCACGCCGATTGGCCGTGCGGTGACCAGGTTGCCGCTGGCCACGCGCAGGCGCGAGCCCTGCATCGGCGAGGACGCCATGTCCATGGACAAGCGCGCCTCGATGGCAATACGCAGATGGCCCACCGCGTCGATCACACACTCCAGCGTCGCAGCATCGGTGATGCGCAAGCCTTCGTGGTAAGCCGGGGTAAGGCCGCGTGCTTGCAGGCGGGTTTCGATTTGCGGGCGCGAGCCATGCACCAGCACCAGGCGCACACCCAGGCTGTGAAGCAGCACCAGGTCGTGGACGATATTGCCGAAGTTGGGGTGGTCCACACCATCGCCGGGCAGCATGACCACAAAGGTGCAGTCGCGGTGGGCGTTGATGTAGGGCGAAGCGTGACGAAGCCAATTGACGTATTCGGGCATAACACCTGGGCCTGTAATAAAAAGCAGCCAAATAAAGGATCAATCGTGAAAGCGCACAGCGGCTGATGGTTATCGTCGGAACAGGCTTGGCGACACGCTCACTCTCCTTATGTACGAATGGGCAGGGGTTAATTTATGCAGGTTTCAGGCAGTAGTGTTCGATCAGTTCCCGCAATAGACGCACTGTAGGCGTCAAGCGTGACATTTCAAGGTACTCGCCAGGCTGGTGGGCGCAGGCAATGTCGCCAGGGCCGAGCACCAGGGTTTCGCAACCAAGGCGCTGAAGATAAGGCGCTTCGGTGCCGAACGCTACTGCTTCGGCACGATGACCGGTCAAACGCTCCGCCACCCGCACCAACTCGGCGTCTTCGGGCTGCTCAAAGGGTGGCACTTCGGGGAACAACGGCGCGTAGTCGATCTTGACCTTATGCCGCTCGGCCACGGGTTCGAGCTTCTGGCGAATCGCGGCGCGCAGCACCTCGGGGTCCATGCCCGGCAGGGGGCGCAGGTCGAACTCCAGGGAGCACTGGCCGCAGATGCGATTGGGGTTGTCGCCGCCGTGAATGCAGCCGAAGTTCATCGTCGGCTGCGGCACGCTGAATTGCGCGTTGCGGTACTCGCGCTGCCAGGCCAGGCGCAGGCCGCGCAGTTCGCCGATGGCGTCATGCATGGCTTCCAGGGCGCTGTGGCCCAGGCTGGGGTCCGACGAGTGGCCGCTGCGCCCGAGGATGTCGATGCGCTCCATCATCACACCTTTGTGCAAGCGGATAGGCTTGAGCCCGGTCGGCTCGCCGATCACAGCTGCACGACCTAATGGGCGCCCCGCCTCGGCCAGCGCACGGGCACCGGACATAGAGCTTTCCTCATCACAGGTGGCAAGGATCAACAGCGGTTGCTTGAAGGGTTGGTCCAGCAGCGGCAACACCGCGTCGATAACCAGTGCGAAGAACCCCTTCATGTCACAACTGCCCAGCCCTACCCAGCGACCATCGACTTCCGTCAGCTTGAGCGGGTCGGTGTTCCACAGCGCCGCGTCATACGGCACGGTATCGCTATGCCCCGCCAACACCAAGCCACCGGGGCCGCTGCCGAAACTGGCCAACAGGTTGAACTTGCCGGGGCTGACTGGTTGGATATCGATGGCAAAGCCCAGGTCGCCCAGCCAAGCGGCGAGCAGGTCGATCACCGGGCGATTGCTCTGGTCGAGAGACGCCTGGGTGCAGCTCACCGACGGCGCGGCGATCAAGGCGGCGAACTGCTCTTTCATGGACGGTAACGGCATGCGCGGTCTCCCAACTTCCCGGATGAACCTCACTATAGAGGCATCTGCGCAACACAATAAACCGTTGCGGCACGTTGCCGGGCTCAGTCCTGTACACTGCACGACCTTGGCAGCCACACTTTTCCCCGGCTGCGCTCCCGATCCTGGATTTTCCGGCCATGCAGAAAGAAACCGAAATCAAGCTACGCGTCAGCCGCGAAACACTCGCCGCGCTGCGTGAGCACCCGTTACTGAAAAAACGCAACAAAAGTGGCTGGGAACGCCGTGAGTTGATGAACCAGTACTTCGACACCCCCGAGCGCGACCTGGCCCAGGCCAAGGTTGCCCTGCGCCTGCGCAAGGACGGTGACGACATCATCCAGACCCTCAAGACCCGCGGCCAAAGCGTCGCCGGCCTGTCGGAACGCAACGAATACAACTGGGACCTGCCCAAAGCCAAGCTCGACGTGAAGAAACTCGATGGCGAGTGCTGGCCCGAGCAACTGGCCGAGCTGGACAAAAAGACCCTCAAGCCGATCTTCACCACCGACTTCGTGCGTGAACGCGCCGAGATCGCCTGGGGCCGTGGCAAGGCCAAGGTGGTGATCGAAGCCGCCCTGGACCTGGGCCATGTGGTGGTCGGCAAGCAGAAAGAAGAAATCTGCGAGCTGGAACTGGAACTGCGCGAAGGCGAACCGGCGGCCCTGCTGGAACTGGCCGCCGAGCTGGCCGCAACCCTGGCCCTGATGCCGTGCGACATCAGCAAGGCCGAACGCGGCTATCGCCTGTATGACGCCAGCAGCTACTCCCTGAGCCTGCCGGCGCCACAGATCCACGCCGAAATGCCATTGGACGACGCCTTCGCCGCGATCCTGTGGCACCTGCTGGGCAGCAGCCAGCGCCTGGCTGAGCAATACCGCTTCAATGGCCACTGGCGCCTGCTGCAGGACTGGGTCGAGAACCTCGGCGAGTTGCGCGCCCTGATCGGCAGCCTCGGTCAGGCCGCGCCGCGCCAATCCACCAGCGAACTGCGCAGCGCCCTGGATGCGTTGCTGGAAGACTGGCGCCCGCTGGTCCAGGCCGGTGACGACGATGAAGACATTCGCAAAGCCGCGCCCGAGCAGTTCATCGAAGAGCTGCAAGACGTGCGCTGGGGCCTGTTCTCACTCAACCTCTCGCGCTGGCTGCTGGCCCGCACCTGGACGGCCGAGCGTAATGTGCGTGGCAACCGCCAGGGCGCTGCGCAAATCACCAACTGGCTGCCACGCCTGCTGGCCGACGACGCCGTCGCCCTGCAACTGCAGCGCTACCAGCAACAGCCGGAAGATCTGGCCGAGCAACTGCCGCGTATCGAACGCATCCAGGCCTGGCTGCACCATGCGCGCCATGTGGTGGACATTCCTGAGCTGGACCGCTTGTACGGCGAACTGAACAAGCTGGCGCACCTGGCCAACCAGCCGATTACCGATGAATCCCTGGATGCGCGTATGCATCAGGCGATTGCGGTGTATCAGAATCGTGCCTGGAAGACCCTTCTGCGCCTGTAATCGCTATCGCGGGCAAGCCCGCTCCCACATTTGCTGTGGGAGCGGGCTTGCCCGCGATGAGGCCCTCCCTGTCAGCGCAAGACTGGCAGGCTGGTGGTGGACTTGATCTCCGACAGCGCCACAATCGAGTTGACCTCCTGGATCCCCGGCACCATCGACAACTTCTCGAAGAAAAACCGCTCGTACGCCTCGATATCCGAGGTGACGATACGCAGCAGAAAATCCACCGCCCCCATCAGCACGTAGCACTCCAACACTTCCGGAAAACCGCGAATCGCCTCGGTGAACTCAGTGAAATTGGAGCGACCGTGGGCGTTGAGTTTGACCTCGGCGAAAATCTGCGTGTTGAGCCCGATTTTCTTGCGGTCCAGCAGGGTGACCTGGCCGCGGATCACCCCCTCCTCCTTGAGCCGCTGAATACGCCGCCAGCATGGCGACTGCGACAGGCCGACCTGTTCGGCAATCTGTGCACTGGAGAGCGAGGCATCCTCTTGCAGCAAGGCCAGGATACGGCGGTCGTAGGCGTCCAACTCACTGTGCATAAACGTACCCATGAATAGGCTTATCTTGAATTGTTCTGGTCGATTTATCGCCAAGCAGGCTTATTTTAGATAAGAAATCTCCCGAGGCGAATGTAAAAATTTCTCCAGTCTAAACTGGAGAGTCAGCATGCATGCCGTCGAAACCGCCTACCCCGCCACCCGCGTCGATGCGTGGGCCGCCAATAGCAGCCACTGCCAGGCGCACTATCGCATCGTCGCCGAGGCTGAACCGGACGTGCTGTGCCGGGTGCTGAACTACTTCGCGCTGCAATTGCTCACGCCCACCCAGGTCAGCATGAACCGGGAAGCCGACCTGCTGAGCATCGATATCGTGATGACCGGCCTGAGCTGGCACCGCGCCCAGGTGATCGGTGAAAAGATTCGAAACCTGATCAGCGTCTGCACCCTGGAGCTGTGGTCGGCTGATTCCGAGCGGCCTCAAGCGCTGGCGGCGATGGCGCAGTAAAAACCGGCAACACACGCGCCAGCAGGACCTTCAGCGGCTGGCTAGCCTGGGATTACCCCCACGCCCCAGGAAAACCTGCATGCCCGTCGCCGCTCACGATCACCTCTTGGAACTGCAGCAATTGTTGCCGGCGCTGGTCGAGCAAGGGTTGATCACGGCGCAGGCGGCGCAAAAGGTAGCGCCAGCGTCCGGCAGCCAGCATCCCTTGGAATGCATCGCAGCCCAGGGCCCTTGTCTGGAGACCTTGATTCAATGGCTGGCCCGGCAGGTCGGCCAGCCTTACCTGCGCATCGACCCATTGAAGATTGATGTGGCGGCCGTGGTGCCCTTGATGTCCCACGCCTTTGCTCAGCGCCACGGCATTCTTGCAGTCGCGGTGGATGCCCACAGCGTGACGGTCGCCAGTGCCCAACCCCATATCACCACTTGGGAAGCCGGGCTGTCCCAGGTACTCAAACGCACGATCAAGCGCGTGGTTGCCAACCCTCAGGATATTCAGCGCTGTATCAACGAGTTTTACCGCTTGGCCAAGTCCGTCAGCGGTGCGGATCAAAAAATGACGGCGCCTGGCAATGTCGACTTGCTCAGCCTCGGCGCCAGCGACAAGGAGCCGGACGCCAACGACGCGCATATCGTCAACATCGTCGACTGGCTGCTGCAATACGCCTTTGGCCAACGAGCCAGCGACATCCATATCGAGCCCTGCCGCGACCAGGGTCGGGTGCGCTTTCGCATTGATGGGCTGCTGCATGACGTCTATCAATTTCCCCCGCAGGTCACCATGGCCGTGGTCAGCCGCCTGAAAAGCCTGGGGCGAATGAACGTGGCCGAAAAACGCAAGCCCCAGGATGGCCGCGTCAAGACCCGGAACCCTGCGGGTGTCGAAGTGGAATTGCGGCTTTCGACCCTGCCCACGGCATTCGGCGAAAAACTGGTGATGCGAATTTTCGACCCACAGGTGCTGCTCAAGGATTTCGACCAGTTGGGTTTGTCCAGCGCCGACCAGCAACGCTGGCACGCCATGACGCGACGCACCCACGGCATCATCCTCGTCACAGGCCCGACCGGCTCAGGCAAGACCAGCACCCTCTACACCACCCTCAGGCAACTGGCGACCCGCGAGGTCAACCTGTGCACGGTGGAAGACCCGATTGAAATGGTCGAGCCGGCCTTCAACCAGATGCAGGTCCAGCACAACATCGACCTCACGTTCGCAAGTGGCATCCGCGCCCTGCTGCGCCAGGACCCGGACATCATCATGATCGGCGAAATCCGCGACGAGGAAACCGCAGAGATGGCTATCCAGGCCGCGCTGACCGGGCACCTGGTGCTCTCGACCCTGCACACCAACGATGCACCCAGTGCCATCAGCCGTCTGCAGGAACTGGGCATTGCTCACTATTTGATCAAAGCCACGCTCATAGGTGTGATGGCGCAGCGCCTGGTGCGGCTTCTGTGCAGCCACTGCAAGCACCCCGCGGGCCTGGAGGACGATGGCGGCTACGAAGCTGTCGGCTGTGCACACTGCCGTGACAGCGGTTATCGAGGCCGGGCCGGACTGTATGAAATCATGCTCATGGGCCCGGCACTCCAGGCGCTGGTCACTCCAGGCGCGGACGTACAAGCCCTGCGCCGTGGGGCACTGGCGCAGGGCATGAGCAGCCTGCGCATGGCCGGCATCGAGAAAGTGAAGGCCGGGCTGACCACGATGACGGAGGTGTTGCGGGTCACGCCAGGGGATTCAGAAACAAATCCTTTGTTTGTTGGGCCATGAAACCGTCCTTATCCGTGACCAGACCGTTACAATCGGCCTAATGTCATTCACTGACACCTTCAGATAGGGAATCGCTATGCAGATCGGAACCGTACTGCTTCTTTTCGTGGGCTTGGCCATCGCCATCCTGTTCATGGGGTTCAAAGTGGTGCCCCAGGGCTACCAATGGACCGTCGAGCGTTTCGGCCGCTACACCAACACCCTCAAGCCCGGCCTGAATATCATCATCCCGGTCATGGACCGCATCGGTCGCAAGATCAACGTGATGGAAAGCGTGCTGGATATCCCGCCTCAAGAAGTCATCACCGCCGACAATGCCACCGTGCAGATCGATGCCGTGTGCTTCTTCCAGGTGGTCAACACCGCCCAGGCCGCCTATGAGGTCAACAACCTCGAACATGCTATCCGCAACCTGCTGCAGACCAATATCCGTACCGTACTCGGCTCCATGGAACTGGACGCCATGCTGAGCCAGCGCGACGGCATCAACGAAAAACTCCTGCGCACCGTGGATGAAGCCACTGCGCCATGGGGCATCAAGATCACCCGTATCGAGATCAAGGATATCAGCCCGCCTGCCGACCTGATGGCCGCCATGTCCGGCCAAATGAAAGCCGAACGGATCAAGCGCGCACAGATCCTCGAAGCCGAAGGCCTGCGGGCGTCGGCGATCCTGACAGCGGAAGGCAAAAAGCAGGCGCAAATCCTTGAAGCCGAAGGCAGCCGCCAGGCAGCGTTCCTGGAGTCCGAGGCCCGCGAGCGCCAGGCCGAAGCCGAAGCGCGGGCGACACAAGTGGTGTCCGAAGCCATTGCGTCGGGCAACGTGCAGGCGGTGAACTACTTCGTCGCGCAAAAATACATCGACGCCCTGGGCAAGCTTGCGTCTGCCAACAACAGCAAGGTCATCCTGATGCCGCTGGAAGCCAGCCAGGTGATTGGCGCCGTGGGCGGTATCGGCGAAATCGTCAAGGCAACCTTCGGCAACCAGAAAGGCTGAGGCCAACACCATGTGGGACTTTTTGCTGCATTTGTCGTTTTGGGACTGGTTAGCCCTAGGCACCGTGCTGTTGATTCTCGAGGTGTTCGGTACCGGAGGCTACCTGCTCTGGATGGGCATCGCCGCCGCAGCCGTGGGCGTGATCAAGTTCCTGTTCCCGCCGCTGGGGCTGGAATGGCAACTGCTGCTGTTTGCGGTGTTGTCGATACTGACCGCCGTGTACTGGTGGAAACGCCAACGCAGCAGTGCCAAGGCCAGCGATCAACCGGGGTTGAACGAGCGCGGTTCAGAGTTGGTCGGGCGCACTTTCGTGGTGCATCAAGCCATAGTGGATGGCCGCGGCAAGGTCAAAGTCGGCGATGGCGTGTGGATGGTCACCGGTGCAGACGCCCCCGTGGGCGCTCAAGTCCGCGTGGTTGGGCAGGATGGGGTGATTTTAAAGGTTGAAACTGTTTAGTCAGTGATGGAACTGGATCGGGTTAACTACAATCAAAACGTACAGATAACCCACCGGAGTCACCCATCATGCGTCTCAAATATGCTGTCGCAACCCTCGCTGTGCTTTCCCTACCTGTCGGCTCAGCCATGGCCGATAGCTTCTGGCGTAATGTCATCTCGTCGGGCGCCACCACTGGCTCGACTTACCTGACGTTCAAGGACCACAAGCTGGTGGTCGCCGCCCAGGACGACGCAGGCAGCTTCGTCGCCAGCGACGGCGGCATTCGCGGCCCGTACCTGGAAGCGGCCATGCAGAAGGTCCGCGCCGACAACCCTGGCCTCCAAGCCACCGACATGGAACTGGCTAACGCCATCCTGGCGAAGAATGCTGTAACCGAGTAACAACTGCCCTCATAAAAAATGCCGCTTTTTCAAGCGGCATTTTTTTGCCTGCTGCATGACGAATCGTTCATGGATGACAGGCTATATTCAGTCTCAGCGTGCAACCATGCCCTACTGACACGTCTATTTTTCATTGCCTACCTGAAACGGATGCCTTCTTCGTCATGAGCCAACAGCCCTTCCTGCCGTTTTCCAAACCGACCATTGATGAAGCCACCATCGCGGCGGTCGGCGATGTTCTGCGTTCCGGCTGGATCACCAGCGGGCCAAAGGTGCAGGCGTTCGAAGCACAGTTGTCAGACTATTTTGGCGGACGTCCGGTGCGCACCTTCAACTCGGGCACCTGCACCATGGAGATCGCCTTGCGCATCGCCGGGATCGGGCCTGGGGATGAAGTCATCACCACGCCAATCTCCTGGGTTGCCACGGCCAACGTGATTCTCGAAGTGGGCGCCACTCCCGTCTTCGCCGACATCGACCCGGTGACCCGCAATATCGACCTGGCCCAGGTGGAAGCCGCCATTACTCCGCGCACCAAGGCGATCATCCCGGTGTACCTGGCCGGCTTGCCCCTGGATATGCCGATGCTCTACGCGCTGGCCAACAAGTACAACCTGCGCATTGTCGAAGATGCTGCCCAGGCCCTGGGGTCCAGCTGGGATGGAGAACGCATCGGCGCAACTGGCGACTTCGTGTCCTTCAGCTTCCAGGCGAACAAGAACATTACGTCGTCCGAAGGCGGCTGCCTGGTGTTGAACAATGCCGAGGAGGCCCGTCTGGCAGAGAAGTACCGCCTGCAAGGCGTCACCCGCAGCGGCTTCGATGGCCTGGATGTGGATGTGCTGGGTGGGAAGTTCAACATGACCGACATTGCCGCCGCCATCGGCCTGGGGCAATTTGCGCACATCGAGAAAATCACCGCCCATCGTCAGAACCTGGCACGGCACTACTTCAAATGCTTCGGCAGCAATTTCGAAGCCCAATACGGCGCGCAACTGCCGCCGGCCGACTTCGAAAACAGCAACTGGCACCTGTTCCAACTGGTATTGCCGGAGCGCCAGGATGGCCTGCCAGCCCGTGCGACGTTCATGGAGCAGATGCAGGCCCACGGCGTGGGTATCGGCTATCACTACCCGCCGATCCACCTGCTGAGCCTCTATCGGGCACAGGGTTTCAAGGAAGGCATGTTCCCGGTGGCCGAACGTGTTGGGCGTTTGATCGTGTCGTTGCCGATGTTCACGGCGATGACAGAGGCGGATGTGGAGCGGGCTGTAGCGGCGGTTAAAGCCGTACTGAAAAAAGACTGATCACAACAAATCAACTGTGGGAGCTGGCTTGCCTGCGATGCTGGCACCTCGGTGTATCGGTGATACCCGGGTGATCCAATCGCAGGCAAGCCAGCTCCCACATTGAGGTGTGCTGTTGCAGCTGTTGCGTTTATTCGCCGATCGCGGCTTTGTAGCCGGCGGCATCCAGCAGTTTGTCCAGCTCGGCCTTGTCGCTTGGCTTGAGCTTGAAGATCCAGGCGCCGTACGGGTCAGAGTTCAGCAACTCAGGGCTGCCACTCAGCTCTTCGTTGACAGCAATCACTTCGCCGGCAACCGGCGAGTAGATATCCGAGGCTGCTTTCACCGACTCAACCACACCCGCCTGGCCTTGCGCTTCAAAATTGGCACCCACTTCCGCCAACTCAACAAACACCACATCACCCAAAGCTTCCTGTGCATGGTCGGAGATCCCGACGGTCACGGTGCCGTCAGCTTCCAGACGGGCCCATTCGTGACTTTCGGCAAAACGCAGGTCGGCAGGGATATTGCTCATAGTCTGTGTCCTCAAGATGAAATGTCAGCGGCCATTGGCCTGCCGGAATTTGTTAGATCAGGGTTTTGCCATGACGCACGAAGGTCGGCTTGACCACTCGAACCGGATACCACTTGCCGCGGATTTCCACTTCGGCCCGGTCGGCAGTCGCCGTCGGCACACGCGCCAGCGCAATGGATTTGCTTAGCGTAGGCGAGAAACTACCACTGGTGATCTCTCCTTCGCCAACATTGGCGATACGAACCACTTGGTGAGCACGCAGCACACCACGCTCTTCAAGGACGAGCCCGACCAGTTTGAACTGCACGCCGGCTGCTTTTTCTGCTTCCAGCGCAGCGCGGCCAATGAAGTTACGCTCGACAGGTTCCCAGGCGATGCTCCAGGCCATGTTGGCCGCCAGCGGCGAGACGGCCTGGTGAATATCCTGGCCATACAGGTTCATGCCGGCCTCCAGGCGCAAGGTATCGCGCGCACCGAGGCCGATGGGGGAAATGCCAGCGCCCACCAGGTCGTTGAAAAAGCCCGGTGCCTGATCGGCCGGCAGCACGATTTCGAGGCCGTCTTCGCCGGTATAGCCGGTGCGGGCGATATACCAGTCGCCATCGGCCCGGCCTTCGAACGGTTTGAGCTGATGGATCAGGATGCCACGGGACTGGGTCACCAGTTCGGCGATTTTCTGCCGGGCGTGGGGGCCTTGGATGGCGAGCATGGCCAACTCGGAGCGCTCATGCAGTTGCACTGAGTAGCTGCCCAGTTGCGCCTGCATCCAGGCCATGTCCTGATCGCGCGTGGCGGCGTTGACCACCAGGCGGTAACCGGTTTCGGTGCGGTAGACGATCATGTCGTCCACCACCCCGCCCTGCTCGTTGAGCATGGCGCTGTATAACGCACGGCCACAGCCGTGCAGTCGGTCGACATCATTGGCCAGCAGGTACTGGAGCCATTCCTTGGCCTGGGGGCCGGTGACATCGATCACGGTCATATGAGATACATCGAAGACCCCGCAGTCGCGTCGCACCTGGTGGTGTTCTTCAACTTGCGAGCCGTAATGCAAAGGCATATCCCAACCGCCAAAATCGACCATTTTCGCGCCGAGGGCGAGATGCAGGTCATACAGAGGCGTACGCTGTCCCATGGGTTTCTCCTTCCGGGCTTGGCGAAGGCGCGCAGAGCTGCCACGTGCGCCGAACACCTTGTACTACAAGGCCCGCAGCCACATACAGCAGGTCGATCCGAAAGACGGAGCGCACCGAATGCCGCGCATTGTAGCCTCAAGCCGTAGGACTGGCACCTAACCGATTTGCCGAGCCGAGCGACGAATCAGCCCGATGACCGGCAACAAGCCGACCAGCACAAGGGTCAGCGCCGGCAAAGACGCCCGTGCCCATTCGCCTTCACTGGTCATTTCAAAGATGCGGACCGCCAGGGTGTCCCAGCCAAACGGGCGCATCAGCAAGGTGGCCGGCATTTCCTTGAGCACATCTACAAACACCAGCAGCGCTGCGCTCAACGTGCCCGGCAGCAATAACGGCAGATACACTTTGCAAAACAGTCGTGGGCCACTCACCCCAAGGCTGCGTGCCGCTTCGGGCAAAGACGGACGGATTCGCGCCAGGCTGTTTTCCAGCGGCCCGTAGGCCACCGCCAGGAACCGCACCAAATACGCCAGCACCAGTGCCGACAGGCTGCCCAGCAGCAAAGGCTTGCCCGCCCCGCCCAGCCATCCGGAGAGCGGCACCACCAACTCGCGGTCCAGGTAACTGAACGCCAGCATGATCGACACCGCCAGCACCGAGCCTGGCAAGGCATAGCCGACATTGGCCAGGCTGATACCGGAACGAATCGCCCGGGTGGGCGCCAGACGGTTGGCAAAGGCCAGTATCAGCGCGACGCTGACGGTGATCAGCGCTGCGATACCGCCCAGGTAGAGGGTATGCACGATCAGCCCGGTGTAACGTTCATCCAGGTCGAAGCGGCCACGCTGCCAGAACCACGCCACCAGTTGCAGCATCGGAATCACGAACGCACAGGCGAAAACCAGGCTGCACCACGCACTGGCCGCCACGGCTTTGAACCCGCGCAAGTGGTACAACGCCTTGCCCCGCGGGCGCTCATTGCTCGGTCGACTGGCCCCGCGCGCACGTCGCTCGCCATATAGCACCAACATCACTACCAGCAGCAGCAGACTCGCCAGTTGCGCGGCACTGGACAGGCTGAAAAAGCCGTACCAGGTTTTATAGATAGCGGTGGTGAAGGTGTCGAAATTGAACACCGAGACCGCGCCAAAATCCGCGAGTGTCTCCATCAACGCCAAGGCCACACCGGCACCAATCGCTGGCCGCGCCATTGGCAATGCCACACACCAGAACGCTTGCCATGGCGATTGCCCCAGCACCCGCGCCGCTTCCATCAAGCCTTTGCCCTGAGCCAGGAACGCGCTGCGCGCCAGCAGGTAGACATAGGGATAGAACACCAGCACCAACACGATGACCACGCCGCTGGTAGAGCGTACCCGCGGCAAGCGCAACCCGGTGCCGAACCACTCGCGCAGCAGGGTTTGCACCGGGCCGGCGAAATCCAGCAGGCCCACAAACACGAAGGCCAGCACATAGGCAGGGATTGCAAAGGGCAACATCAATGCCCAGTCGAGCCAGCGCCGCCCGGGGAACTCGCACAGGCTGGTCAGCCAGGCCAGACTGACGCCCAGCAGCGTCACGCCCAGGCCGACACCGAGCACCAGGGTCAAGGTGTTGCCCAGCAAGCGGGGCATCTGAGTGTCCCAGAGGTGCGACCAGATCTGCGGGTCGATGCTTTGCCAGGACAGCAGCAGCACGCTCAGCGGCAACAGCACCAGGGCGGCGACGCTGAAAACCGGCAGGTACCAGCGACGTTGGGCGGGGTGGGCCAAGGAAAAGCTCTCAGAAAAATAAAGATGTTGAAGCGGCCACTAACCAATGTGGGAGCTGGCTTGCCTGCGATACAAGCACCCCGGTGTATCAGTGATACCGACGTGATGCAATCGCGGGCAAGCCAGCTCCCACAGTCGAGCGGCGCAGCTTCAGTTCCAGCCAGCACGATCCATCAGGCGAATCGCTTCGGCCTGGCGCTTGCCTGCCACTTCCACTGGCAAGGTATCGGCCACGAACTTGCCCCAGGTCGCCACTTCCGCCGATGGCGGTACCGCCGGGTTGGCCGGGAACTCCTGGTTGACGTCGGCGAAGATCTTCTGCGCCTCAGGCGTGGTCATCCACTCCACCAGCGCCTTGGCCGCTTCCGGGTGTGGTGCGTGCTGGGTCAGGCCGATGCCGGAGAGGTTCACATGCACGCCGCGGTCGCCCTGGTTCGGCCAGAACAACTTCACTGCCAGGTCTGGCTTCTGCTTGTGCAGGCGACCGTAGTAATAGGTGTTGACGATACCCACGTCGCACTGCCCGGCGTTGATGGCCTCCAGCACGGCGATGTCATCGGAGAACACGTCGGTGGAGAGGTTATTCACCCAACCCTTGATGATTTCTTCGGTCTTGGCCGCGCCATGGGTCTCGATCAACGTGGCGGTCAGCGACTGGTTGTAAACTTTTTTCGCCGTGCGCAGGCACAGGCGGCCTTCCCACTGCTTGTCGGCCAGGGCTTCGTAGGTGGTCAGGTCGCCCGGTTTTACCCGGTCGGTGGAATAGGCGATCGTTCGCGCCCGCAGGCTCAAACCGGTCCAGGCGTGGGCCGATGAGCGGTATTGCAGAGGAATATTCTTGTCGATCACAGGAGAGGTGAACGGTTGCAGGATGCCCATCTGCTCGGCCTGCCAGAGGTTGCCGGCGTCAACGGTGAGCAGCAGGTCGGCGGTGGCGTTCTCGCCCTCGGCCTTGATGCGCTGCATCAACGGGGCTTCCTTGTCGGTGATGAACTTGACCTGTACGCCGGTCTTTTTGGTGTAGGCGTCGAACACAGGCTTGATCAGTTCGTCGATACGCGAGGAGTAGACCACGACTTCGTCGGCCGCCTGCACGGTGGTGCTGCCGATCAGGGTGAGTGCCAGGGCAGTCAGGAGGCGCTTGGGTGCCAACATGGGTGCGGTCTCTCATTTGCAAATGGAGGGCAAATGATAAGGACTCACATTTGGTAACGCTTGGTGGAGGCGTTACCAGATGTTGCAGGTGCTTTTATTCGCCTTTGTGGGAGCGGGCTTGCTCGCGAATGCAGTGGGTCAGTCAGTAGTTCTATCACTGACACGCCGCTTTCGCGAGCAAGCCCGCACACACAAGCCCGAACGGACGCATTTCAGCGTCAGGGTTTGGCGAGCTCGGGGAGATCGCCAGTCAATCCGAGTGCCTGGCGCACAAACACGGCTTTGGCTTCGGGCATCTGGTCGACGATTTTCAAACCCGCGTTGCGCAACCAGCGCAGCGGCAGTTGATCGGCCTGGAACAAGCGCTCAAAGCCTTCCATCGCCGCCATCAGCGCCAGGTTATGGGGCATGCGGCGCCGCTCGTAACGGCTCAGCACTTTCACATCGGCCAGGCGCTCGCCGCGCTCGGTCGCCGCCAACAGCACTTCGGCCAGCACGGCTGCATCGAGCAAACCCAGGTTGACGCCCTGCCCCGCCAACGGGTGGATGACGTGAGCGGCGTCGCCGATCAATGCCAGGCCTTCGGCCACATAGCGTTTGGCATGGCGCTGGCGCAACGGTACGCACACACGCGGGTCAGCACTGAGCACGGTGCCCAGGCGCCCCTCGAAAGCACGCTCCAGCTCACGGCAGAAGCCTTCGTCATCCAGCGCCATCAAACGCTCGGATTCGGCGGGCGTGGTCGACCAGACTATCGAACACCAGTCTTCCTGCCCATCGCGCACCAGCGGCAGGAACGCCAGCGGACCGGTGTCGGTGAAGCGTTGCCACGCGGTACGCTGGTGCGGCTGACTGCTGCGCACGCTGGTGACGATGGCGTTATGCAGGTAATCCCATTCACGGGTAGGTGTACCGGTCAGGCGGCGTACGGCGGAGTTGGCACCGTCGGCGGCCACCACCAGCGGCGCGCGCAGCTTGCGGCCGTCGGCCAGGGTCAGCAACCAGTCATCGCCGGAGCGGCGCATCTGTTCCAGGCGCGCACCGGCAAGCAGGCCGAGGTCGCAGTCATGCAGGCGATCGAGCAAGGCATCCTGCACCACGCGGTTCTCGACGATATGCCCAAGCACCTCGGCATGCACACTGGCCGCCGAGAAGTGGATCTGCCCGGTGCCGCTGCCGTCCCATACCTGCATTTCGCCATAGGGGCTGGCACGCCGCTCTACGATACCGTCCCACACGCCCAGGCGCTCAAGAATGCGCTGGCTGGCCGCCGACAACGCGCTCACCCGCGGTTCAAACGCCGCAGCCGGGTCAAATGGCTTGACGCTCAACGGGCTGCCGTCGAGCAGCAGTACTTGCAAGCCACTGCCCTGCAACGCCAGCGCCAGGGCGCTTCCGACCATTCCGGCCCCGACAATCAGCACATCTGCGCGCATGTCCATATTCAAGCCTGTCTCGCTGGCGGCTTGCGCCGCACATAAAGGGTTTTGTCGACCCGCGCCACCAGAGTGCCGGAGCCGTCATGAATCTCGACTTTGAGGTGGGGCAGATATTTCTCGCCACCTTCAGTCTGGCGCCGGATCTGATCGAGCAAAGCGTCGTCGATGGAGAATTCGGCATACACCGGGCCTTTGCCCGGCGAGATGAAGTCGATACTCGCAGCCTTGTCCCACACGATGTAGTCGCGGCCCAGGTTCTCGATCAACAGCAACATGTAGAACGGATCGACCATCGAATACAGGCTGCCGCCAAATTGCGTACCGACGTAATTGCGGTTGTACCAACCCAGGCCCATGCGCACCTTGGCATGTCGGAAATCGGCACTCAATGCCTGCACCCGCACCCCGGCGCCGAGGTACGGCGGGTACAGGGTGAGGAACCAGCGCAACAGCCGCGCCTTGCCCACTCGTTGGGTTAGCCACTTACGCATCGGAACGCGTACCCAGGCCCATGGCCTGACGGGCGAACCAGCGTTTGGCCGGTGGTAACAGGTCGAGGCCAAGCAAGCCCATATTGCGGCCCAGCGCCATCAACGGTTGGGCACTGCCAAACAGGCGCGTGACCTGGTCGGAGAAGCCTACGGTGAGTTGCTGGTCCAGGCGCTGGCGCTCGCGATAGCCTTGCAAGGTCGCCAGGTCACCCGGCACAGCAGGCCCGGCCAACAGGGCTCCGGCCAAGGCATTGGCATCGCGCAGGGACAGGTTGAACCCCTGCCCGGCAATCGGGTGCAGGCTGTGGGCGGCATTGCCGAGGACCACCAGGTGCGAACGCACTTGCTCTTCGGCTTCCACCAGGGTCAACGGGTACAGGTGGCGGGCGCCCACTTGCTTGAGGGTGCCCAGGCGATACCCGAACACACCCTGAAGTTCGCTCAGGAAGCTACGCTCGTCGAGGCTGGCCAAGCGCTGGGCGTCCATGCCGATGCGGGTCCAGACCAGCGCGCAACGGTTGTCCGGCAGCGGCAGCAAGGCCATGGGGCCTTCATCGGTAAAGCGCTCGAACGCCTCGCCATTGTGCGCTTCGCTCGGCGTGATGTTGGCGATCAGCGCGCTCTGGTTGTAGGGCCGGGTTTTCACGCCGATGCCCAGCTGCTCACGCAAGCCGGAACGGCCGCCATCGGCCAGTACCGCAAGGTCGCATTCCAGCACGGTTTCATCGTTGAGGGTCAGGCGATAGCCACCGGGCAGAGGCTCCATGCGCGTGACTTCTGCCGGGCAACGCCAGCTCACCACGTCCTTGTCCAAGCCTTGCCACAGGCATTGGCCGAGCCAGGCGTTTTCCACCACATAACCCAGGGCTGGCACGCCCTCCTCCATCGCGGACAAACGCGCGGTGGAGAAGCGCCCACGGTCCGATACATGGATCTGCTTGATCGGCTCCGCCCGTCGGGAAATGGCCTGCCACAGGCCCAGACGCTGGTAAATCTGGCGCGCGCCAAACGACAGCGCGGAAGATCGCGCATCGTAGCTCGGCTGGTAGCTGTCGCCCGGTGCAAAGGGTTCGATCAGTACGATCTTCCAACCCCGAGCCTTGGCCCCGGCTTGCAATGCCAGGGCCAGGCTGGCCCCCACCAGGCCGCCGCCGACAATCGCCAGGTTGACCCGGCTCATCGGGCAGCCGCCATCAACGCTTCGATCTCGGCAACGGTCTTGGGCACGCCGCCGGTCAGGATTTCACAGCCTTGCTTGGTCACTACCACGTCGTCCTCGATGCGCACGCCAATGCCACGCCATTTCTTTGCCACAGTCTGGTTGTCCGGGGAAATATAGATACCCGGCTCCACGGTCAAGGCCATGCCCACTTCCAGCACGCGCCATTCACCGCCCACTTTGTACTCGCCCACATCATGCACATCCATGCCCAGCCAGTGGCCGGCACGGTGCATGTAGAAGGCGCGGTAGGCTTCGCTGGCGATCAGTTCGTCAACGTCACCTTGCAACAACCCCAGCTTCACCAGGCCGGCGGTGATGACCTGCACGGTCGCCTCGTGGGCCTGGTTCCAATGTTTGTTCGGCGCGATCTGCTTGAAGGCGGCTTCCTGGGAGGCCAGCACAATCTCGTAGATCGCCTTTTGCTCGGGCGAAAACTTGCCGTTGACCGGCCAGGTACGGGTGATATCGCTGGCGTAGCAATCGATCTCACACCCGGCGTCGATCAGCACCAGGTCGCCGTCCTTGAGCACCGCGTCATTCTGCTGGTAATGCAGGATGCAGCTGTTGCGCCCAGCAGCGACGATGGAGCCATAGGCCGGCATCTTCGCACCGCCTTTGCGAAACTCGTAATCCAGCTCGGCTTCCAGGCTGAACTCATGCAGGCCGGCACGGCTGGCCTGCATCGCCCGCACATGGGCCGCACAGGAAATTCGCGCCGCCTCGCGCATCACCTTCACTTCTGCCGCCGATTTATACAGGCGCATATCGTGGAGCAAATGATCCAGGGCAACGAATTCGTTCGGCGGCTGGGCGCCCAGGTGTGCTTTGGAACGGATCACGTTGATCCACTCCATCACGTGCCGGTCGAACTCGGCATTGCTGCCCATGGCCGAGTACACGCGGTCGCGACCTTCGATCAGGCCGGGCAGGATGTCGTCGATATCGGTAATGGGGAAGGCGTCATCCGCGCCAAAGTCGCGAATCGCGCCCTCGGTGCCCGCACGCAGGCCGTCCCACAATTCGCGCTCGGCATTGCGCTCGCGGCAGAACAGCACGTACTCGCCGTGCTGGCGACCGGGCATCAGCACGATCACCGCTTCGGGCTCGGGGAAACCGCTCAGGTACTGGAAATCGCTGTCCTGGCGGTAAACATGCTCGACATCGCGGTTGCGGATGGCCACGGCGGCGGCCGGCAGGATCGCGATGCTGTTGGGTTCCATCTGCGCCATGAGCGCTTTGCGGCGCCGGGTGTATTCCGCTTTGGGGATATGGATCATGGGCAGATGGGTGTCCTTTCTCAGTGCAACGACGGCTTGGGAGCAGCGGGCTCAGCGGACTTGCGGGTCTCGGTGAACAGCAGCAGCGGCGCGACGCGCAGGTACTCCATGACTTCCATGTAGTCGCCTTCGCCGTCTTCGGATTCTTCCAGGGCATCTTGCACCTGGGAGATGGCCGCCAGGTCCTGCAGCACTTCCTTGGCGTCGGTGCTCAGCTCCAGGCCGCCGGCATTCACGCCGAAACCGTGGAGGAAACCCTGGCACCATTGGCCCAGCGCGGCAGCGCGATCGGCCAGCGGGGCGTCGTCGGTGGGCAGCAGCAGGACCACGGTGACGTCATCACCGGTCAGTTCGCCCTTGACCATTTCTTGCAGGCCGATCAATGCGTTGCGCACATTGTCGGTGGGTTCGGTTTCCAGCAGCTCGGCCACATCGGCCAGCCAGTTGTCGGCATCAAAGCCGACACCGGTGCAACTGCGGCCCAACAGCACGCCGTGCAGTTCAGCAGGCGAGCATGGATGGCCGCTGGCGCTCAGCAGTTTGGAAAAAGCATCGTACGGGGAGTTCTGAATGGGCATGGTGAGCTAGGCGCCAGACGGCGCAATGTCTAGAATGGAGCGCTGTATCCTAGCACCGGCAGACGCACCAAGACTATCGAGGGCGTCAGATCGTTTATCCTGCAGTTGCCATTCATCAGACAAATCCAGTGGAACCCAATGGAAGACACCGACCTGCAAGCGCTGATGGCCAGACTCGAACGGCTAATTGATCGGGTCGAGCAACTTAAGAGTCAAAACGGACTCCTATTAGCTCGGGAAAAGACCTGGCGCGAGGAACGCGCTCACCTCATTGAAAAAAACGAAATCGCCCGGCGTAAGGTCGAATCGATGATTTCGCGCCTGAAGGCCCTGGAGCAAGACTCATGAGTTCAAGCAATAGCGTTACCGTGCAGATCCTCGACAAAGAATATTCGATCATCTGCCCCCAGGAAGAACGCAGCAACCTGGTGAGCGCTGCCCGCTACCTGGACGGCAAGATGCGCGAAATCCGCAGCAGCGGCAAAGTGATCGGCGCCGACCGCATCGCCGTGATGGCCGCGCTGAATATCACCCATGACCTGCTGCATAAGCAGGAGCGCCCTGACGTACAGGCCAGCGGCTCGACGCGCGAGCAGGTGCGTGACCTGCTCGATCGCGTGGATCTGGTGCTTTCCACCGATTCAGACACACCCAAGGGCTGATTGCCGAGCAGGTTTAAGGTATACTCGCCCCACTCCCTGGCGTGTTTGCCAGTCGGCGATGTCCCTGAGCCGATTCGCACTACCCTGGAAGTTGCACGTTGGGCTGGTGTGCATGTCCGCTAGACGGAAAGCCTTAAAGCCTACTGCTTCTTCCACCTTGAACTTTCGGGTTCAAGGGCTAAGTCGACAGCGGCTCTGTCGGGGAGCCTGAATTCCCAAACTCAATGCCAGTCCCCGGACTGGCATTGTTTTATGAGCCGAAAAATCATGACCGAACCTGCGCCGCTTTCCCGTCCGCAACTTCGACGCATGTTGCGCAAGGCCCGCCGCGCGCTCACGCCAAGCGAGCAGCGCCAGGCCGCTCAGGGTCTGTACCGGCAACTGGCACAGCACCCGCTGTTTCGCCGGGCCAAACATATCTCTTTATATCTGCCCACGGACGGTGAAATCGATCCGCGCCTGCTGCTGCGTGCGGCCCAGCGTCGCGGCAAAGCCACTTACCTGCCGGTGCTCAGCGCCTGGCCGCGCACCAAGATGGTGTTCCAGCGCGTACGCCCTGGGGATAGGTTGTTGCCCAACCGCTTTCGCATCCTTGAGCCACGGGTCAATGCCCATCACCAGCGCCAAGTCTGGGCGCTGGACCTGGTATTGTTGCCGTTGGTGGGGTTCGATGATGTGGGTGGGCGCCTGGGCATGGGCGGCGGGTTCTACGATCGCAGCCTGGCCTATCTTGCCCGCCGCCAGAGCTGGCGCAAGCCAACGCTGCTGGGGCTGGCCCATGAATGCCAGAAAGTCGAACGCCTGGCGCAGGCAAGCTGGGATGTGCCGTTGGCGGGGACGGTGACTGATAAGCAGTGGTATGTCGCACAAACGCCGCTGGAAACAGCGGCGCCTTGGTGAATGCTTGAGTTAACGCTTGAACGGTTGTGGCTGCTGCTGAGCCAGTTCAACCGGTGCATCGGTCTTGTTCGACCACAGGCTCTGGGCATAACCGGTGGTCACGACGCCCAGACCAAACAAAATAACCAAAATCCATAGTAAATCCGGCTTACGTTGCATCGATTGCCCCCCTTTCAGGCACCTCGTACACGATGACAACAACGTTCCAAAGTAGTCCGTTGCAGCTGCGTCAAGCTTAAAAGCGCGCATTCTGCGGTAACGTGAACCAACACGCAAACCTTGACGCCAACCGACTGTCGGTTTGTCATGCAATTGCCCGACAACTTACCCAATGCCTTTTTCAGGAGCCCAACCATGGCCTACTGGCTGATGAAATCCGAGCCCGACGAACTCTCCATCAACGGCCTGGAAAAGCTCGGCGAAGCGCGCTGGGACGGGGTACGCAACTATCAGGCGCGCAACTTTTTGCGCGCCATGGCCGTGGGCGACGAGTTTTTTTTCTATCACTCCAGTTGCCCGGAGCCAGGGATTGCCGGCATCGGCAAAATCATCCGGGCCGCCTATCCGGACCCCACTGCGCTGGAACCAGAAAGCCACTATTTCGACGCCAAGGCCACCCCGGAGAAAAACCCGTGGAGCGCGATCGATGTCGCACATGTGCAAACCTTCTCCAAGGTGCTGGGGCTCGGCTATCTAAAACAGCAAACTGCACTGGCTGAAATGCCGCTGGTGCAAAAGGGCAGTCGGCTTTCGGTCATGGCGGTCACACCGGAGCAGTGGGCAGCGGTCCTCCAGTTGCTTTAATTGAAACTGGCTTCTTGCGGTGCCTGTCAGGGCCTCTTCGCGGGCAAGCCCGCTCCCACACTGGAAATGCGAACCCCTCTGGGAGCGGGCTTGCCCGCGATAGTCGCGCAGCGACTTACTGGATGATCAGGTTGTTGAACAGCAGGTCTTCTACCACTGGCTTGCCGGTTTCATCATTCATCACCTGCTGCGTTTGCTTCAACGCTTCCTGACGCAGCTTTTCCTTGCCTTCCACACTGCTCATGGTCTCGTTGGTCTGCTGGGTAAACAGCGCCACCAGTTGGTTGCGAATCAACGGGTCGTTGGCCTTGACCAACTTCGCCGCCTCATCACCCGTCACGCGCAGTGCAATGTCGGCTTTGTAGACCTTGAGCTTGGCGGTGCCATCCAGGCCGTAATTGCCCACGAACGGCGGGCTCAGGCTGATATAGCTGACCTTCGGCGCCTCGCCCTCTTTGGCCTCTTCGGCCTGGGCTGCCATCGGCAAGGTCAGGGCCAGCATCAACAGGATCCACGCTTTCACAGTTCATTCCTCGAATTCGGTTGCCGGGTAGCATAACGCTAGCAAGGCTGAGCACAAGCTTATGGGGGCTTATCAGGCGCGGGCATGCTCGTTGACCCACGGGCGTACCCTCCTACACTTATCGGCCACGACGCCAAAAGGAATAGTCCGATGAAAGCTGTGCTGTGCAAAGCCTTCGGCCCCGCCGAAACCCTGGTGCTGGAAGAGATCGCCGGCCCCGCGATCAAGAAGAACGAAATCCTGTTGGATGTGCACGCGGCCGGGGTGAATTTCCCGGACACGCTGATCATCGAAGGCAAATACCAGTTCAAGCCGCCCTTTCCGTTCTCACCCGGTGGTGAAGCGGCAGGCGTGGTCAGTGAAGTGGGTGAGAAAGTCAGCCATCTGAAAGTCGGTGACCGTGTGATGGCGCTGACCGGCTGGGGCAGCTTTGCCGAGCAGGTCGCGGTGCCCGGCTATAACGTGCTGCCGATCCCGCCGAGCATGGATTTCAACACCGCCGCCGCCTTCAGCATGACCTACGGCACCTCCATGCATGCGCTGAAACAACGCGCCAACCTGCAACCTGGCGAGACCCTGCTGGTGCTTGGCGCGTCCGGCGGCGTGGGCCTGGCCGCCGTGGAGATCGGCAAGGCCATGGGCGCCCGGGTGATTGCCGCCGCCAGCAGCGCCGACAAGCTCGCAGTGGCCAAGGCGGCCGGCGCCGATGAGCTGATCAACTACAGCGAAGCCAGCCTCAAGGATGAGGTCAAGCGCCTGACCGATGGCAATGGCGCTGACGTGATTTACGACCCGGTGGGGGGTGACCTGTTTGACCAGGCCATTCGTTCGATCGCCTGGAATGGGCGCCTGTTGGTGGTGGGTTTCGCCAGCGGGCGTATTCCTGAACTGCCGGTGAACCTGGCGTTGCTCAAGGGCGCAGCGGTGGTCGGGGTGTTCTGGGGTTCGTTTGCCCAGCGCCAACCGCAGGACAATGCAGCGAATTTCCAGCAGCTGTTCACCTGGTATGGCGAGGGCAAGCTCAAGCCGTTGGTGTCGCAGGTGTATCCGCTGGAACAGGCCGCCCAGGCGATCAATGATCTGGGACAGCGCAAGGCGGTGGGTAAAATAGTTGTCCAAACCCGATAACACACCTGAAATGCAATCCATGTGGGAGCTGGCTTGCCTGCGATAGCGGTGGGTCAGCTGCTACAGATGAAGCTGACCCACCGCTATCGCAGGCAAGCCAGCTCCCACAGTAGTTACTTCGCGGTCTTAGGACCTAACCACGACCATCACTTATCTATAGGCGACATGTTCGTAAAAGAACATGCAATTGCTCTCGTTTCCTGTGTTTGCGGATAAGAGGCGATGCTATTTTCGGTAACGAAACTGTAACATTCGCATCCGCAGTCAAAACAAGAAATTTGGAGCTCTTGAATGTTTGCTTTCTTTCGTCCTGCCGCACACCAGGCGCCCCTGCCTGAAGAAAAAATAGACAGTACCTACCGACGGCTGCGCTGGCAGATCTTCGCGGGTATTTTCTTTGGTTACGCCGGCTACTACCTGCTGCGTAAAAACTTCTCCCTGGCCATGCCCTACCTGATCGACGAGGGTTACACCCGTGGTGAACTGGGCCTGGCAATGTCGGCGATCGCGATTGCCTACGGCTTGTCCAAGTTCCTGATGGGCCTGGTGTCCGACCGCTCCAACCCACGTTACTTCCTGCCCTTCGGCCTGCTGGTTTCGGCGGGGGTGATGTTCATTTTCGGTTTCGCGCCTTGGGCAACCTCCAGCGTGACCATGATGTTCATTTTGCTGTTCATCAACGGCTGGGCCCAGGGCATGGGCTGGCCGCCAAGTGGGCGGACCATGGTGCACTGGTGGTCGCAGAAAGAACGCGGCGGCGTGGTGTCCGTGTGGAACGTGGCGCATAACGTCGGGGGTGGCTTGATCGGCCCGCTGTTCCTGCTCGGCATGGCGTGGTTCAACGACTGGCATGCGGCGTTCTACGTGCCGGCCACCGTGGCCCTGGCGGTGGCGGCGTTTGCCTTCATCACCATGCGCGACACCCCGCAATCGGTGGGCCTGCCGCCTATCGAGCAGTACAAGAACGACTATCCGGAAGGTTACGACGCCAGCCACGAAGACGAATTCAGCGCCAAGGAAATCTTCGTCAAGTACGTGCTGCGCAACAAAATGCTCTGGTACATCGCCTTCGCCAACGTGTTCGTCTATCTGTTGCGTTACGGCGTACTGGACTGGGCGCCGACCTACTTGAAAGAAGCCAAGCACTTCACGGTCGATAAGTCGTCCTGGGCGTACTTCTTCTACGAGTGGGCAGGTATCCCGGGCACGCTGCTATGCGGCTGGATGTCGGACAAGATCTTCCGTGGCAACCGCGGCCTGACCGGCATCGTGTTCATGGCCCTGGTGACAGTGGCAACCCTGGTTTACTGGCTCAACCCGCCGGGCAATCCGATGATCGACATGATTGCGCTGTTCTCCATCGGCTTCCTGATCTACGGCCCGGTGATGCTGATCGGCCTGCAGGCACTGGAACTGGCTCCGAAGAAGGCCGCCGGTACCGCAGCGGGCTTCACCGGCTTGTTCGGTTACCTGGGCGGTTCGGTAGCGGCAAGTGCCGCCATGGGCTATACGGTTGACCATTTCGGCTGGGACGGCGGCTTTGTACTGCTGATCAGCGCCTGCGTACTGGCGATCGCGTTCCTGATCCCTACGCTGTGGCACACCAACAGTGTCAGCTCGGCGCGTTAACCGCCCAGGCAATCCTTGGCACAACGCTTGAGCCGCGCCTCCAGGTTTTTATCTGGCATGGCGTGGCTACGCAGGGCGTTCACGGTCTGCTCGACATAATCGCGAGTCGTACCGTAACGCCCGCAAGCGCTTTGCAGTACATGATTAAGCACGATATCGGGCAAGTTGCCGGCATAGCTGGGCAAATGCCGCTCCAACACAAACCCCAACGCCTGGACGGTGCTGCCATCTTCCAATCGGCAACTGAGCCAGTGCGGCCGGTACGAGGGGTAAGGCATCTCACGCTGCCACAGGGCGTAAAGCGAGGCCTCCAACTGGTCCTCCGGCAAGCGGTAGGCAAACCCGCTGCAGGAACCACCGCGATCCAACCCAAACACCAGCCCCGGCAGCTCCGGCGTACCGCGATGCTCGTGTGACCACAAATACAAGCCACGGTGATAACCGTGAACCCGTGCACGTACCCGCTCGGTCGACGAGCATTCAGGGCGCCAGATCAGCGAACCATACGCAAACAGCCACACCGGCCCACCCTTGTGCCGAGCCATGGTGGCTTGCATCGAGCTCATCAATTGTTCGTGAGTGAGTTGCGGCCCCAGATCGAGCCGCGGAGGGTAAGCCAATTGCAGAAGATCGGTTTCAATGGCGGTCATGGCGAAAAGCGGTGCGCCTCCTGTGTGTTACCAGTTGTAAGCGACTTTACCGTAATAGAACGCGCCGCTGTAACCGTACGGCGAAAAAGTGCTGTAGGCGAGGTTGCCGCCGCTGCTGGCGAAGGCGTTAACCTTCTCCGGGTACTTATCGGTGACGTTGTCGCCACCCAGGGTGAAGGTCCAGTTCTTCAACTTGTAATCCGCCGACAGGTCCAGCACCCAGGCGGCCTTGAAGGTCTGATCGTTGACCTTGTCCGTCTGATAACTGGTGAACTCACCATAGCGCACCAGGTTAGTGTGCAGCGCCCAATTACCGAAGGTGAAGTCATTGCCCAGGCTCAGCTTGTGCTGGGGCGTGGTATCGCCCAGCAAACCGATACGCTCGCGGCGGTCCACCCGCACCAGGTTGGCCCCCAGGCTGTCGAGAATCGCGGGGTTGGCTTTCACGTCGGTGACTTTGGTGTGGTTGTAGTTGTAGCCCACGGTACTGTTCCAGCGAATGCCGTTATCGAGCTGGTAGCGATAGTTGGCTACCAGATCGACGCCATCGGTGCTGGTGTCCGTGGCGTTGGTAAAGTAACGGGCCGTGGTGTAGTTGATATTGCCGACGCCATTGGCTTGCAGGTAGGCCACCGTGGCCGGGTTGAGATTGAGGTTGGACGACAGGCTGATGCGGTCGCGGATGTCGATGCGGTACACATCGAGCGTGACGGTCAGGTCATCGGCCGGCTCGAGCACCAGGCCGAGGCTGTAGTTGCGCGACTTTTCGGCCTTGAGGTCTTCGGCACCCAGCAGGCGCGCGACCTGACTGTTGGCCGGGAAAGTGCCGGCTTCCTGGATGGTGCTACCGATCAACTGCGATGAGGTGTAGGCAAAATTCTGCTGGGCCAGGGACGGCGCACGGAAACCGTTGGAGATGCTGCCGCGCACGGCCACCTGGGGGGTGAAGTCATAGCGGGCCGACAGCGAGCCGCTGACGTTGGAACCAAAGTCACTGTAATCCTCATGGCGCACGGCAGCCGAGGCGCTGAGCTTTTCGGTGAAGTTGGTTTCCAGGTCCAGGTACTGCGCCCAGTTATGCCGCGTGCTGGTACCGGCATCGGCATCGCGGAAACCACCCAGGCCGGAGCTGCCGGTCTGGTAATAGGACGCGGGCTCGCCCGCCTCGATTTCATAGCCCTGATGCAGGTACTCACCGCCGAACGCCACAGAGACCGGATACGGAAGAAAGCCCACATCGAATTCACGGGACAGGTCCAGGCTGACTTGCTTCTGATCGTTGCTCAGTGTGCCGTTATTGAATTTACGCGGCGTCGCGAGGCCCAGTGAGGTGTTGATGGTTTCAGTCCCCAATTCGTACTGGTTCTTGCCGTAGTTGGCCGACAAGTCGTAATGCCAGTCGTAGGCCAGCAGGCCGCGCAAGCCCACTACCAGCGAGGTGTCTTCCAGGTTGCCTTTGATCAGTGGCAGGTAGCCGTTGGGGTTGAGCGCCTTGATGTTGTTGGACGCGTTGCTTGCCCGGTAGAAGGCTGCCGTTTCACCGCGCCGCTTGCTGTAGCCACCGAAGGTGTAGAACTCGGCGGCGTCGTTGAAGGCATACTCCGAGTTGAACTGGAATTTGCCTTCATTGGTGGCCGGCTCACCTTGGCGGAACACACGCTGGCCGTAAGTAGTAGAGCCGATGCTGCCGGGGCGGTAGTCGTTGCCGGCGCGGTTGGTGTAATCGTTGTCGGCGCCTTCGGCAGACAGGTTGATAAAGCCATTGTCGCCCAATGCCAGGCCCGTATTACCGCTGACATTACGCTGGATGCCGTCACCCTTTTTGTACTCGCCAAACTTGCTGGAAACCGAGCCGCCATGGTCGGCGTGCTTGAGGATCACGTTGATCACCCCGGCGATCGCATCGGAGCCGTAACGGGCAGAAGCGCCGTCGCGCAGCACCTCGATATGGTCCACCGCCGACAGCGGGATGGCATTCAAGTCTGCCGGAGCCGAACCGCGCCCAACCGCACCGCCCAGATTGACGAAGGCACTGGTATGGCGACGCTTGCCGTTGACCAGTACCAATACCTGGTCCGGCGACAAGCCGCGCAACTGCGCCGGACGCACGAGTTCGGCGCCGTCCACCAGGCTTGGTCGGGGGAAGTTGATCGACGGAATCAGGCGCGCTAATACGGCACCCAGCTCATCGGAGCCGGTGCTGCGCAGGGTTTCACCGGAGATTACGTCGATTGGCGACAGCGATGCACTGGCGGTGCGCTCTTGGGCGCGGGTGCCGGTGACGATCACGGTGTCGAGTTTAGGTGCATCAACCGCAGATGTTTCGTCTGCAAGAACTGGATTGAATCCCACAACCGTCAGCAAATTTGCCGACAAAATCGCCGTGCATAGCGCGTGTTTCCTGTAGCTGCCCATACCGCTCCCCTTTGAATCAAAAATAGAACTGCAATGCGCGAAGTTCGTACGATCGATCCGGCTGGCGGGCGGTGGCGGTCAGTATCTGGTTATGGTCGATGAAGTCGGTAGTCCGTTGCGATATAGCTTAAAGATATTCATCAACCAGAATAAATACCTTAAAAGAATAAGCGAAAGCATAAGCACACTCGCCCATTCGTCAGGATCCACGCGGCTAATCCCGGTACTTTCAGCCCCGGTTCAGCCTGGGCGGGTGCCAAGCCGTCAAACTGACGCGCCTATAACGACCCACTTAGCCGTTCATCAAATCGACTACCGAGGTCGCCCATGAAAAAATTTCGATTGCCTGGCCTGCTATTGCTTGCCCAGGCCACCACAGCACTGGCTAGCGAAACGCCAACGGTCACTGACGACAAAGGCTTCTGGTACGCCCAGACCAGCATCTACACCCGGCACTTTGCACCCGACCCGCAACACAACAACAAGCAGGACTTGATCGGCCTGGAGCGCAATGAGGCGTCGGGCCTGGTGTATGGCGGGGTGACCTTTCGCAACTCGTTCCGCCAACGCTCGTACTACGCCTATGCGGGCAAGCGCTATGACATGGCCGACTATCCGGTGTATGCGAAGTTGACCGGTGGGCTGATCCAGGGCTATCGCGGCGAGTATCGCGACAAGATCCCATTGAATCGTTTTGGCGTAGCGCCAGTGATCATTCCATCGGTGGGAACGCATTACGGGCCGGTGGCGGCTGAGCTGGTATTGCTCGGGTTCAACGCGGCAATGGTGACGACTGGAGTGCGCTTCTGACACAGCACGGTCGCGGGTGGGAGCTGGCTTGCCTGCTCCCACCTTATTCAGCGCAAGGTGTTAGGGCCTTGGGGCGTAGGCAAACACGTCAGCGCGCATCCGGTGAGCATCCATACCGGCGTCGACCAATGCATCCAAGGTGCCATAAATCATCGCCGGTGAGCCGCTGGCGTAGACATGTACCGTGTTGAGGTCGGCAATGTCTTCGCACACCACCTCATGCAGCAAACCGCAGCGCCCTTCCCAGCCACACAGGTCGCTGACCACTTTGTGCAGGAACAGATTGGGCAATTGCAGCCACTGATCCCAGTGCTCGATCTGGTAGAAATCTTCCGGGCGCCGTACGCCCCAATACAGGTGCACCGGGTGCTTGAAACCCGAAGCGCGGCAGTGCTCGATCAGGCTGTGCATCTGCGCCATACCGGTACCGGCGGCCATCAGCACCAGCGGCCCGTCCGGCAACTCGGCCAGGTGGGTGTCACCGAACGGCAGTTCCACACGAGCCATCTGGTTGCGCTGCAATTGTTCGATCAGGTTGCGCGCACTGTCTTCGCGCACCAGCACATGCAGCTCCAACTCACGCCCGGCATGGGGCGCAGAAGCCAGAGAAAACGCCGACTTTTCGCCGTTCTCCCGTTCGAGCATCAAGTATTGCCCGGCGTGGTAACGCACCGCCTTACCGGCCGGGGCGCGCAGGCGCACACGCCAGACATCGCCGCCGACTTCCACGCACTCGATCAATTGGCATGACAATTTGCGCAACGGCAACTCTCCTGGCGCCAGTACGCCATCCCACAACACAATGCAGTCTTCCAGGGGCTCGGCGATGCAGGTGTAGAACTCACCATGATCGCGCACTTCCCCGGCTTGGCGTACCCGGCCCTCCACCAGCAACGCCGCGCAGACATGGCACACGCCATTGCGACAGGCCTGAGGGCACTCATAGCCCAGGCGACGGGCGCCCTCGAGGATTCGCTCGCCAGGGGCCAGTTCCAGCACAGCACCGGAAGGTTGCAGGGTTACACGCATCAATCTATTCCCAATTCTTTCCAGATCGCATCGACCCGCGCCGTGACGGCTTCATCCTTGACGATCACCCGGCCCCACTCACGCGTGGTTTCGCCCGGCCATTTGTGCGTGGCATCCAGGCCCATCTTTGAGCCAAGGCCCGATACCGGCGACGCGAAGTCGAGGTAGTCGATAGGCGTGTTGTCGATCATCACCGTGTCGCGCTTGGGATCCATGCGCGTGGTGATGGCCCAGATCACGTCGTTCCAGTCCCGGGCATTGATGTCGTCGTCGGTGACGATAACGAACTTGGTGTACATGAACTGTCGCAAAAACGACCACACACCGAGCATTACCCGCTTGGCATGCCCCGGATACGACTTCTTCATGGTGACGATGGCCATGCGATACGAACAGCCCTCGGGCGGCAGGTAGAAGTCGGTGATCTCAGGGAATTGCTTTTGCAGGATCGGCACGAACACTTCGTTGAGCGCCACACCGAGGATGGCCGGCTCATCGGGCGGACGGCCTGTGTAGGTACTGTGGTAGATCGGCTTGACCCGATGGGTGATGCGCTCGACGGTGAACACCGGAAAGCTGTCGACTTCGTTGTAGTAACCGGTGTGGTCGCCGTACGGGCCTTCATCGGCCATTTCACCTGGGTGAATCACGCCTTCAAGGATGATTTCGGCGGTAGCCGGCACTTGCAGGTCGTTACCGCGGCACTTCACCAGCTCCGTGCGATTACCGCGCAACAAGCCGGCGAAGGCGTACTCGGAGAGGCTGTCAGGTACGGGAGTGACGGCACCGAGAATGGTCGCCGGGTCGGCACCCAGGGCCACGGACACCGGGAACGGCTTGCCGGGATGCTTCTCGCACCACTCACGGAAGTCGAGGGCTCCGCCACGGTGGCTGAGCCAGCGCATGATCACTTTGTTACGGCCAATGACTTGCTGACGGTAGATACCGAGGTTCTGGCGATCCTTGTTCGGGCCCTTGGTGACAGTCAGGCCCCAGGTGATCAACGGGCCGACGTCGCCGGGCCAGCAGGTTTGCACCGGGAGCATGGCCAGGTCGACATCATCGCCTTCAATGACCACTTCCTGGCAGACCGCGTCCTTGACCACCTTGGGGGCCATGGCGATGATCTTGCGGAAGATCGGCAGTTTGGACCAGGCGTCCTTCAAGCCCTTGGGCGGCTCGGGCTCCTTGAGAAAGGCCAGCAGCTTGCCGATCTCGCGCAGTTCGCTGACAGACTCGGCGCCCATGCCAAAGGCCACGCGCTCGGGAGTACCGAACAGGTTGCCCAGCACCGGGATATCAAAGCCGGTCGGGTTTTCGAACAACAGCGCCGGGCCCTTGTTGCGCAAGGTGCGGTCGCAAATCTCAGTCATTTCCAGCACCGGAGAAATCGGCATCTGGATACGTTTCAACTCTCCGCGCTGCTCAAGTTGCTGCACGAAATCCCGAAGATCCTTGAATTTCATTAACCATGCCACCCGTAAAATAGGCGTACATCCTACCTGCTCTGAGGGCGGCTGGCAGCTTAATTGGCCGTCAATCCACGTGATTGCAACGAACTGAACAACGGTTCCAGGAAGGCTTCGATGTGTCGCGCGCCGACGTCCGAAAGATGGTTATCGTCGGTATACAACGCGCGGCCATTGAGTTCGACCCGGCACAACCCATCGGCGCCGCACAGTAATGGCGCGGGGTCCAGCACCGCGACACCGCTGTCGGCAGCCGCCAATTCATCAAACAACTGCGTGATAAAGGCCTGGCGCTTCACATGCTCGGCCACGGCGAGCCCTTCACCGTCCACGGGCCGGTTCATCATGGCCAGGCGGCTGAGACGGTAAGGCACGATGATTTCCTGCAGCGGCACTTCCTTAACCAACCAGACCTTGTGGCCGGCAGCGCGCAAGTCCCGAATGCGCTCGCGCAGGCCCTGGGCAAAGCGTTGTTCGGCGACGGCACGCACATACTGGCCGGTGCCAGGATCTTTGAGTGCATGCTCCTTGTCACCGGACATTTGCCCATACACATACAGGCTCCAGCGGGCGGCCAACACCACATCGCTGAACGTCTGCTCGGCCATGGCCTTCTCGACGCGCCGGTTGAAATGCGCGCAGCGGGCAATATTTTCCAGGCCATCGAGGGGAATACAGCCGGCAAAACTGGCTTCGACCAGGCTGATATCGTGACGATCAGCGCCCTCTTTGAGTGCCGGTATCAGCGCGGTAGCGTGACTGTCACCCCATACCAACGCCGAAACCGATTGGTCTTTCGGGCCGAAATGGCAGAACAAGCGTTCATCGGGCGTATCTTTGTCGGCCATGCACGCCAGCAGGTCAGGGCTCCACTTCTTGGCCTGGGCAAAACGCAACGCCTGTTCGGACAAGCGCGAAGGCACGCCGTCAGCTTCGCGTATCGCAAGGCCAGTGAAGCCCAGCCCCAGAATGCCGACCATGGCTGACGCCAGAATCGCCTTACGCGAAGCCAGCAAACGTTTTTCTCGGAACGGCGTTTCCACGAAGCGCCAGGACAGATAGCCCAGCACCAGCGAAAGCAGCATCAGCCCCCCCAGTTCCAGCGCGCTCAAGCCATCCACCGCGGCGTAGTTGGCGTACACGAATACCGGCCAGTGCCAGAGGTACCAGGAATAAGAGATCAGCCCGATACCCACCATGATCCGCGTGCCCAACAGGCGAGCGACCCAAGTCTGTTGCTGGCCGTTGGCCCAGATCAACCCGACCACACCCAGCACAGGCAACAACGCAGTCGCGCCTGGGAACGGCGTTTTCGCGTCGTAGCCCAGCACAGCGATGAGGATCAATGCCAGGGAAGCCAGGCTGATCCCTTGCGCCAAGGCCCGCGACGCGCGCCACTCACGCTTGGGCTGCACCGCCAGCATCGCACCGGCCAGTAGCTCCCAGGCCCGTAGATGCAACAGGAAGAAAGCTTTCTGTGGCTCATGCTGAACCGCCCAGACGCTCATGCCAAACGACGCCAGCAGCACCGCGAACAATGCCAGGCGCCAGTGCTTCAAACGGCTGGAAAGCAAGGTCAATAGCAATGGGAAGAAAATATAGAACTGCTCTTCTACCGCCAATGACCAGGTATGCAACAGGGGTTTGATGTCTGATGAAGCATCGAAATAGCCGTGCTGGCGCGAGAACAACAGGTTCGAGGTAAAAGTCACCTGATAATGCGCAGACCGCCCCAACTCTTCATAGTCCTTGGGCGCCAACAGAAACCAACCCACTGCCAGTGTCGCCGCGATCATCACAAACAGGGCCGGCAATATACGCCGGGCACGGCGAGCCCAGAAGTCCATGAAGCTGAAGCGTCCGGCTTGACGCTCACGCCAGATAATTGACGTAATCAGGAAGCCCGAGATGACGAAAAAGACGTCAACGCCAACAAAACCGCCAGTAATGCCAGGGACACCAAAGTGGAACAACACGACTGCAAGGACAGCGATGGCACGCAGGCCATCGATGTCTCTGCGGTAAGCAAGGGTGGTCATAAGAATGTGGTCAGTCTGCGACGAAAGGGATGAGCGAAGTCACGCGTCAATTTTTGTTACTTAACGGATACTTATGCCACAAAAATCGCAGAATCTCGACGCAAAAAAAATGGCGCCCCATTAAGGGCGCCATTTTTTTGGACCTGAAACGCTGTATTACTTGCGTTTCATCGACAGGAAGAACTCGTCGTTGGTCTTGGTGGTTTTCAGCTTGTCGATCAGAAACTCGATGGCAGCGACTTCGTCCATCGGGTGCAGCAGCTTGCGCAGGATCCACATACGCTGCAGTTCGTCGTCTGCGGTCAGCAGCTCTTCGCGGCGGGTGCCGGAGCGGTTGATGTTGATCGCAGGGAACACACGCTTTTCAGCGATGCGACGGTCCAAAGGCAGTTCCATGTTGCCGGTACCCTTGAACTCTTCGTAGATCACTTCGTCCATCTTCGAGCCGGTTTCAACCAGCGCGGTGGCGATAATGGTCAGCGAGCCGCCTTCTTCGATGTTGCGCGCAGCGCCGAAGAAACGCTTTGGTTTTTCCAGGGCGTGGGCATCGACACCACCGGTCAGCACCTTGCCGGAGCTCGGGATCACGGTGTTGTAGGCGCGGGCCAGACGGGTGATGGAGTCGAGCAGGATCACCACGTCTTTCTTGTGTTCGACTAGGCGCTTGGCCTTCTCGATCACCATTTCGGCAACCTGCACGTGGCGGGTTGGCGGCTCATCGAACGTCGAGGCAACCACTTCGCCGCGCACGGTGCGCTGCATCTCGGTCACTTCTTCCGGACGCTCATCGATCAACAGTACGATCAGGTGAACTTCAGGGTTGTTACGTGCGATGTTCGCTGCAATGTTCTGCAGCATGATCGTTTTACCGGCTTTCGGCGGTGCGACGATCAGGCCACGCTGGCCTTTGCCGATTGGAGCGCAGAGGTCAATCACACGACCGGTCAAGTCTTCGGTGGAGCCGTTACCGGCTTCCATCTTCATGCGCACGGTCGGGAACAGCGGCGTCAGGTTCTCGAAGAGAATCTTGTTTTTCGCGTTCTCGGGGCGATCGAAGTTGATCGTGTCGACCTTGAGCAGGGCGAAGTAACGCTCGCCTTCCTTCGGAGGACGGATCTTGCCAACGATGGTGTCACCGGTGCGCAAGTTGAAGCGACGGATCTGGCTCGGCGAGACGTAGATATCATCTGGGCCGGCGAGATAGGACGCATCTGCAGAGCGGAGGAAGCCGAAGCCGTCCTGGAGAATCTCCAGCACGCCATCACCGGAGATTTCCTCGCCGCTTTTCGCGTGCTTCTTGAGCAGGGAGAAAATCACGTCCTGCTTGCGCGAACGGGCCATATTTTCTATGCCCATTTCTTCGGCCAGTTGGAGCAGGTCGGTAATCGGCTTTTGCTTGAGTTCAGTCAGATTCATATAGGAATGACGTAATCATTTATGGAGGGGGGAAATTAAGCTTTTGGCTTAATGAGGCCGCGCCGCAGAGAAGGCGACAGGATCGCGTACTAATCGAAAAGGAATGCGTCGGCGACGGCTTGCAGGGGGCAGTGGAGAAACCACTGCGGGGCCGAATGTACCACCTGGATTTCGGAGCGTCTAGCCCTGTTTTACGAAAAAGCCCCGCAATTTGCGGGGCTTTTTTGACGACGCTTAGAGGCTCGCGTCGAGGAAAGCTTGCAACTGGGACTTCGACAGAGCACCCACTTTAGTCGCTTCGACATTGCCGTTCTTGAACAGCATCAGGGTCGGGATACCACGCACGCCATGCTTGGCCGGGGTGCCCTGGTTCTCGTCGATGTTCAGCTTGGCAATGGTCAGCTTGCCTGCGTAGGTGGTTGCAATGTCGTCCAGGACCGGAGCGATCATTTTGCAAGGGCCGCACCATTCAGCCCAGTAGTCAACCAGCACCGGGCCGTCAGCCTTGAGGACTTCGGCTTCAAAGGTCGCGTCGGTGACGTGCTTGATAAGATCGCTGCTCATGGATGTCTCCGGATTGTAAGCAAAAAAAACGTTGCCCATCATAGCCGCCCTTCCCCTGTTCAGGAAGCCGCGTCTGATTGAGTCTTGCTATGAGGTTGAATGAGCGTGGGTATGACTCTGTCACGGCGTGGCGGGCGTCATGAACGCAATGCCCGTACGCAACGCTGCATTACGTATATGTTCCTGCATGGTTTTCTGCGCCGCCGTACTGTTGCGGCGGGCCAGGGCGCGCAGGATTCTGCGATGTTCCTGCCAGGTTTCCATGGCCCGTTCCGGCCGGATGAACGGTAGCTTCTGACTTTCCAGAAACACCTCGGCGCTGGCGCTCAGGATGCTCACCATGGCCTGGTTACCGCTGGCCAGCAGAATACGCTGATGAAATTCGAAGTCCAGGCGGGCGGCCGCTTCGAAGTCGCCCGCCTTGAGCACTTTGCGCATGGCTTGGACGTTGTCTTGCAGGCTGTCCAGTGCATCGAGGGTCAGTGTCACTGCTGCCAACCCCGCCGCAAACCCCTCCAAGGCGTAGCGCAGCTGGAAGATATCCGGCGGCGTGGCCTGCGCCGCGAAGGGCCAGGCGAACCCCGGTGCCTCTTGCACGTCCTGCACGAACACGCCCTTGCCCGGCTGCACGTTGACCACGCCCAAAGCGCTGAGGGACGACAGCGCCTCACGCAACGACGCCCGGCTCACCCCCAATTGCAGGGCCAGGTCGCGCTGGGATGGCAGCGCGTCGCCCGGCCCAAAGCCTTGCTCCTTGATCAGTTTGCGGATGGCCTGCAAGGCCGCTTCCGGTACGGCTTGGGCAATGGAATTCATAAAAAGCTCAGGGTTCCCGATAGCGTGTGTGACCCGTTGTAAAACTATTCATAGCTGGCTGCAAGCCACGCCCCAAAGGCGCTCGCGGCTTTTTGCAAACGCTCGAAAAGGGTGCGGGAAACCTGACCACTGTTCAGACCAGTAAGACCACTGCACCTCAACAAACATCAGCCTTGCAGACGATCCGAACGGTGCTGGCATGGGCTGTGCACTGGGCAAACTCAGAAAATTCCTTCGCCTTTTTCGGAGAGTTGCCATGACCAAGCGCTACAGCGCCCTGCTCACTGCCCTGTTTGCCAGCCTGATGCTGAGCCAGGCACCCGCCCAGGCGAGTGGTCTGGATGACATCGTCGCCCGTGGCACCCTGAAGGTTGCCGTCCCCCAGGACTTCCCGCCGTTTGGTTCGGTCGGCCCTGACATGCAACCCCGGGGCCTGGACATCGACACCGCCAAGCTGCTGGCCGACCAACTCAAGGTCAAGCTGGAACTGACGCCGGTCAACAGCACCAACCGCATACCGTTCCTCACCACTGGCAAAGTCGACCTGGTTATTTCCAGCCTGGGCAAGAACCCCGAGCGCGCAAAGGTCATCGACTTCTCCAACGCCTACGCGCCGTTCTACCTTGCCGTGTTTGGGCCGCCTGATGCCGCCATCGCCAGCCTCGACGACCTCAAGGGCAAGACCATCAGCGTGACCCGTGGCGCCATCGAAGACATCGAGCTGACCGCGGTAGCGCCCAAGGAAGCCACGATCAAGCGTTTTGAAGACAACAACTCCACCATCGCCGCCTACCTGGCCGGCCAGGTCGACCTGATCGCCAGTGGCAACGTGGTCATGGTGGCCATCAGCGAACGCAACCCCAAGCGCGTACCGGCACTGAAGGTGAAACTCAAGGATTCGCCGGTGTACGTAGGCGTGAACAAGAACGAGCCGGCGCTGCTGGAAAAGGTCAACCAGATCCTGGTGGCAGCCAAGGCTGACGGCAGCCTTGGGAAAAACGCGATGCAGTGGCTCAAAGAACCGCTGCCTGCCGACCTCTGACGCGGAGCTCAAAGATGGCCTATCAATTCGACTTTGTGCCGGTGCTGGCCAATACCGACCTGCTCCTGCGTGGCGCGCTGTTCACCCTTGAGCTGACGGCCATTGGCGCCATCCTCGGCGTGGCCCTGGGCACTGTCGGCGCCGTGGTACGGGCGTGGAAGATCCAACCGTTTGCGTGGGTCTTTGGTGTGTATGTCGAGTTGATCCGCAACACGCCGTTCCTGGTGCAACTGTTCTTCATCTTCTTCGGCCTGCCATCCCTCGGGTTGAAAATTACCGAGTGGCAAGCCGCCGTGCTGGCGATGGTGATCAACCTGGGGGCCTACTCCACCGAGATCATCCGTGCCGGCATCCAGGCCATCCCACGGGGGCAACTGGAGGCGGCCGCGGCACTGGCAATGACGCGCTTTGAAGCGTTTCGCCATGTGGTGCTGCTGCCGGCCCTGGGCAAGGTGTGGCCCGCCCTGAGCAGCCAGATCATCATCGTGATGCTCGGTTCGGCGGTGTGTTCGCAGATTGCGACTGAAGAATTGAGCTTTGCCGCCAACTTTATCCAGTCGCGTAATTTCCGTGCCTTTGAAACCTATGCCCTGACCACCCTGGTGTACCTGTGCATGGCGCTGATGATTCGCCAATTGCTCAACTGGATCGGCCGACGGTTTGTCATGAGGAACAGCCGATGAGTGATTTTTCGTTCTGGGACATTGTGCGCAACCTGCTGACCGGCCTGCAATGGACGCTGTTGCTGTCATTGGTGGCGTTTGTGGGCGGCGGCCTGATCGGCTTATTGGTGATGACCCTGCGCATCAGCCGCAAAGCGTTCCCACGCAATATGGCCCGCACCTATATCGAACTGTTCCAGGGCACGCCACTGCTGATGCAGCTGTTCCTGGTGTTTTTCGGCGTTGCCCTGCTTGGCGTGGACATATCGCCCTGGCTGGCAGCGGCAATTGCCTTGACCCTGTTTACCAGTGCCTACCTGGCTGAAATATGGCGCGGTTGCGTCGATTCCATTGCCCACGGCCAATGGGAAGCCTCGGCCAGCCTGGCCCTCAACCCGCTTGAACAACTGCGCTATGTGATCCTGCCCCAGGCGCTGCGCATTGCTGTCGCGCCGACGGTGGGCTTTTCGGTGCAGGTGGTCAAAGGCACCGCCGTGACCTCGATCATCGGCTTCACCGAACTGACCAAGACGGGCGGCATGCTCGCCAACGCCACCTTTGAACCCTTCATGGTCTACGGCCTGGTGGCCCTCGGTTACTTTTTGCTCTGTTACCCCTTGTCCCTCAGTGCGCGCTACCTGGAAAGGAGACTGCATGCCTCTGCTTAGAATTTCTGCCCTGCATAAGTATTACGGCGATCACCACGTACTCAAGGGCATCGACTTGACGGTGGACGAAGGCCAGGTGGTCGCGATCATCGGCCGCAGCGGCTCGGGCAAGTCCACCTTGCTGCGCACCCTCAATGGCCTGGAGTCGATCAACGACGGTGTAATCGAAGTCGATGGCGAATACCTCGACGCCGCCCGCGCCGACCTGCGCAGCCTGCGGCAGAAGGTCGGCATGGTGTTCCAGCAATTCAATCTGTTCCCGCACCTGACCGTGGGCGAGAACGTGATGCTGGCGCCGCAAGTGGTGCAGAAAGTGCCCAAGGCCAAGGCCGCCCAACTGGCCAGGCAGATGCTGGACCGGGTCGGGCTGGGCGAAAAATTCGACGCCTTTCCCGATCGCCTGTCCGGCGGCCAGCAACAGCGCGTCGCCATTGCCCGCGCCCTGGCCATGTCGCCCAAGGTGCTGCTGTGCGACGAGATCACTTCAGCCCTGGACCCCGAACTGGTCAATGAAGTGCTGAGCGTGGTGCGCCAACTGGCTCAGGACGGCATGACCCTGATCATGGTGACTCACGAAATGCGTTTTGCCCGTGAGGTCGGCGACAAGCTCGTGTTCATGCACCAGGGCAAGGTACATGAAACCGGTGACCCGAAGGTATTGTTCGCCAACCCGAAAACGGCCGAGCTGGCTAACTTCATTGGCTCGGTGGAACAGCCGGGCTAACCAGTTCGAAACGGCCCTGCCCTTCAAGGTGGGCCTGCGTGCGTACCATCAACGCGTCGAAGGGCAGTTCGGTGTCGATATCGACCTGGGCGGTGAGCCTGCGCCCTGTCACCGGCACACCTGAGACTCGCGCAATCAAGGCCTGGCCGGGTAACAACTGGCCGCTGGCCGACTCATCAGGTGCTTGAGCAGACGACCAGCCGACTGCTCGCCCGTCGACCTGGGCATGCTTGAGACGCAAGCGCAAACGCCCCTCACGACCAAACCGAAACCCTTGCCCATCGGCAGGCGCTGCGACAAAACGCAGGGCCATTGCCGCCGGCTCCGCGCAGAGCACGGTCATGCTGAACGTGCGGGTAGCCAGCACCACAGCGGCATTTTCAACCACTGCATCCCGGTATATCGGCCCATAGTCGATGCGCGACTGGCTCAGCGATAGCCGACAGTTTTCAGCTTGCGCATCAAGTGCTGCCAGCAACATGCATAACAGGGCCAAGGGCAGGCTTGCACGCTTAACTACCCTGGCACACAGCCGATACCGCTTCATAGAATTTGTCATTGTCAGGCTTGGCCTCGGGGTCGATGTGCAACAGGCAAGTGGAAGAGTCCGGCAATGAAACTTTCAGGCTTTGCGACTCGGAGACGTCGTTGAGGAAAATCATGCCCTCGCCCACCACACTGGTGATGAAGCGATTGCCCTTGCCCAAGACCGAGGCGCCCTGAGGCAATGGTCGGCCGTGCTGATCGTTGGCGGTTACCAGCATCCGGCGTACTTTCACCACGTCAAAATCCACGTTATTGAACGAGCCTCGGCCTGCTGCAAGGACCTGGGTGCCGTTTTTCAGGTCCACCCGTTTGGGCAAGGAAGGGGTCTGCACCTGGACGCGGCTGTTGGTGTAGGCCGGCAAGCCGGCGATTACCGCCTGGCCGCTGAAGTCGGTCCATACCGGGCCTTGTGGCGTCTCGACTTTCGCCGAGCCGATATCGCCGACCGAGACGATGCCGAACGTGTCCTGCACGCTGTAGGGCGAAAAGGTCAGCCCGCCTTCGTGAGCCACCGCACCACCCTGCCATTGGCCGGTGTAGCTGGTGCCCAGCGGGTCACGGCTAACGCCCAGGCCCACTCGCGTATAGCGTGGCAACAAGTCCACTTGCCCACGCAACGATTGCTCCCTGGCCCGCATGTCACGCTCAACTCCCACTTCGTAGTTCATATACTCGTTGACCCGCTCGCTCAGTGCAGTGCCCGCGGTAAATTGCTCCCCACGGCGGCTGGTGTAGCTGCTCACACGGCGATCGCCGCCCAGCGGCACGCTGACCTGCAACCGCACGGACACATCGTTATCCACGGCACGATCACGCCGGCTGCCTGTATAGGTGGCGTCACGGCCAGCCCGTGAACCCCCTACCTGTGAATCAGCGATCAGCGCCACATCGGCATGGCCAAACGACTTGTTCCATGAGGCAAACACATGCTCGCTGGTTTGCCCGCCAAACTGAGCGCTGCGGGTGTAATTCAAAGAAAATACGCCCAGCGTGGGGTCGGCCCAGCTCACGCCCGCGGTGTACTGGTTTTTAAAGTGGGAATCGAGATCATCGGCCCTGAGCGACTGGCCCACTTCAGTGACTTCACGGTAACCACGCGTCTGGGTAGTGGCGCTGAGGTTGACGTCGATATTGGCCCCGACCGGGCTGCTCAGTGACAGGCTGCTGCGTGAGCCGGACACGGCTTTCTGGCTGTCCCGGGACAGGTTATGGCGTGCGTTGACAGAAACCCGCTGGAAAAACACGCTGCTCAGGGTGCCCCCTGCCGCCCAATAGTCATCGGTACTCAACAAGCCAAAACCCGCAGACGAGTGGCTCCCCAGCCCCCAGGTACCACTGCCCATGGCGATCACCGGTGAAGGCCCTTCCTCACCCGCCGTTCTGCGCAACTCGCCCACCGACAAATAGTATCCAGGCGCCGCCGGGGTAGCCCCCGCGAACGATGCCGCCGGCACCACGAAACTGCGCTTGGCACCCCGCACGTCAATCACACTGACCTCAAGGTCGCTGGTGGTGTTAAGCAGGGGCAAGCCCGTCAGCCGGAACGGTCCTTCAGGCACCAACGTACTGTGGACCAACACACCGGACTGGCGTATTTCGACCCGCGATTGGCTTTGGGCCAACCCCTCGACCACTGCGTTATTGCCGCCTGCGGGTGTTCTGGCCTGCCCATCGGGGGAGAACTGCACGCCCGACAGTTGGATCCCGCCAAACAACGGGTTATTGCTGGAGATCTGGCCTGCCTGGAACGTCGACTGCAACCCGGCGATATCCCGCTGGGCATAAGCGTGCAAGTGTTCGGTACGGGTCTGGCCGTTGTCAGACACATAGAACTGGCGGCTGCGGACAATCCAGTCGTCGAGGTTGAAGCCCGCCTCTGTATAAGCCGACACGAACCGGCTGGGCCCACTGCGCAAATGGCTGTCGTAACCCAGCACGTCATAGTTGAACAACGCTGCCGCGCCGCCGTGGGAAAAATTCCCGCTTTCCCACTGGGGTTCGCGCAAGGCCTGGGTCGGCACCACCAGCACCACTTCGTCGTTGCCGGGGCGCAGCCGCACCATCGTCGCCGGGAATGCGCCGAGAAAGTCATGGCAGGCCTGGTCGGGCCTGGCGCCGGGCTGCAGGATTGCGCCGGGTTTAACCAGCCCGGCCTTCTCAAGTAAACCTGAGGTGAAACACAACTCACCCTGCGAACCAAACCGGACATCCACCCGCCCAAGCGGGTTGCCATTGACCCGCAACCCCACCACCTGGACACCTTCGCGAAAGCGCGCCGCACTGCGAAAGTAATCGGCAACCTTGGGGTCTATGCCGTGGGTTGTGAGGGCCGCCAGGTCAAACCCTTCCCCGAGTTCCAGCGCGGTCGCCATACCAGGCAGACTCCAGAGCGCCGCAAAGCCGATGGATAACGTGGATCGACCGGGCCAGGCAGTACCGGCAATGTCGCGCCTCGAAGGAAGCCTCATGAACCGATCAACCTTCATCGGTGATGACCGGCGCTCGGTAGCTGTCTACCGAAAACCCGTAGACCGTGGCGGGCTGGACCTCTACTTGAGCCACATTGCCCAGAGTACCTTCGCCCTTCGCCACCAATGCCTCACCCGGCAAGATGTAAGTGCGCGGCAATGTCGCCAGTGTGCCTTGTGGCAGCAGCTGCACATCTGGCGCCAGGCGCACCACATAGGCGCTGTCGTTGTGGACGCTGAGCCGGTCCCCGACGCGCTTCCAGGTCAACAATTCCCACGGCGTATGGTGTCGCGGCAGGCCTTGGGGGTGCAGGATAAGCGGCAAATTCTGCCGCAGGGTGATGCCAATGGTCGCACCACCCGCAGCCCGCGCCTGGGGGATGCCCTCAAACGACACGCGCTTGAGCCGCTGGGTCTTGAGCGGCTGTTTCAGGGTGCTGATAAAACGCACCAGCTGGGTGTCGCCTGCCTCAACACGGGTAACTGGCGGTGTGACAATCAGTAGCGGCTCCAGGTCTTCAGGCACATTCTCAACCACGGAATGCAGCAGCGCGGGCCCCGCATCGGTGTTCTTGATACTCAGGGTGGCTTCGCCGTCCTCTTCATAAAGCACCACCACTGTTGTTTCCGGCAACATACCGTCGGCGGTGGCAACAGCACTAAAAAAAAGATGCCACAGCCATACACAACTTATTAAAAAACCACGCACTCAGTATTCCCCTCAACTCATGCCGTTGACGATTGGCAATCGCGCAGCCATAGAAAAACAGCCAATAAGAAAGGGTTAGTTTCTTGATCGGCTGCTTTCAGTTATTTAGATGTAACTCAATACAAGCGTGGCGCGCCCATCAATGGAAATGTCGCGGCTTAAATCCAGATCCCGAGCCTTGTTGATTACCGCTTTCACCGCGAGCGTACCGGTCAATTGGCTGATAGCGGCAGGGGTAATCGTCGTGCCATTACGCCAAGAGTACTGGCTCGGCGACTGGGCCACTTTGCCATCGCTGTTGTACCAGGCCCCCAGGCCGCTGCGCATGATCGGAAACAGCGTTGTGCCGGAGGACCTGAGGTCCTTGAGAGTCACCGAATAGCCACCGGTACGCCGGGCGCCTACCATACCCAAACCATAGTTCTGTGCTTCGGTGAAGCCCGCGCCGAGGATGCCCGTCACCTTGCTGCCCGCTTGCAGGTCGGTAAACGTGAGCCCGAACCTGGCAGGCGTGGTGCCGCAATTGATCACCAGCGAAGTGGTCCTCTCTTCGCGCGGGTTAAACGCTGTTTGGGACAATTCGCCCGAGCGAATCGTGCCGTAGTCGATGATGCCACTGCCCGCCAGGCTGAGGTTGCAGGCAGCAGGTGTAATGGTGCCCCTGACGACCAACTGCGCACTGGTGGTTGCCTGGGCATTGAGGGTTGCAGCCAGGCACACCATACCGACGGTTAATCCAATAATTTTTTTCATGCTCGTCCTGTCATTAGGAATTAACAGGCGTTCTTTATTTTGGTTTTAGCGACTCCGTCGCTCAACGCTTTATCTTCCGTAACACAAAACTATAAATAAATAACACCCAGGCAGAATTGCCGAATGACAGTCTGGCGCCTTGGTGCCTGGCAAAAAAATCAGACAACACGGTATTTGCTGTGGGCCGTATTAAATTAGGCAACGGTTTTAATCGATCAGCAAAGTAGTCCTCTGACTGAAATCGCATGATCTACAGCCCCGATCACTGTAAGCAATGTCATACACAACTTACGACGACATACAGTTAAAACGCCTCACGGTATCGGATTACCTATTCGTTTAAAGCTTGCGAAGCTGCCCTACACTTCCCAGAGATTTCCCTACAGACAGCATCGGTCCAATTACCGAAGCACAACGCGTTGGCGTCAGCGGTCGATCGTGGCACGATGGCAAGGTTATCGACCGAGATCCTCAAACCATGCCGCAATCCCAAGCCAAGAATCTGTCCTTGATCGCCGCCATCGACCTGGGCTCCAACAGCTTTCATATGGTCGTGGCCAAGGCCCAGAACGGTGAGATCCGCATCCTTGAGCGGCTCGGCGAAAAAGTGCAACTGGCCGCCGGGATCGACGACGAGCGCAAGCTCAATGAAGAATCCATGCAGCGCGGCCTCGATTGCCTCAAGCGTTTTGCGCAACTGATCAACGGCATGCCCCCTGGCGCAGTGCGTATCGTTGGCACCAATGCCTTGCGCGAGGCCCGCAACCGCAACGAGTTCATCCATCGCGCCGAGGAAATCCTCGGGCATCCGGTGGAGGTCATCTCGGGCCGTGAAGAGGCTCGCCTGATCTACCTCGGCGTGTCACACACACTGGCCGATACGCCCGGCAAACGCCTGGTGGCAGACATTGGCGGCGGTAGCACCGAGTTCATCATCGGCCAGCGTTTCGAACCGCTGCTGCGTGAAAGCCTGCAGATGGGATGCGTGAGTTTCACCCAGCGTTATTTCAAGGATGGCAAGATCACTCCGGCGCGCTATGCCCAGGCCTACACCGCAGCGCGTCTGGAAATCATGAGCATCGAACACGCCTTGCACCGACTGACCTGGGATGAAGCCATCGGCTCGTCCGGCACCATCCGTGCCATCGGCCTGGCCTTGAAAGCCGGTGGCCATGGCACCGGCGAGGTGAACGCCGAGGGCTTGGCGTGGCTCAAGCGCAAGTTGTTCAAGCTGGGGGATGCAGAGAAAATCGACTTCGATGGCATCAAGCCCGACCGCCGTGCGATTTTCCCTGCGGGCCTGGCAATTCTCGAAGCCATCTTCGACGCCCTCGAACTGCAACGCATGGACCACTGTGACGGCGCCCTGCGCGAAGGCGTTCTCTACGACCTGCTGGGCCGGCACCACCACGAAGACGTGCGCGAGCGCACCCTCAGCTCGCTGATGGAGCGTTATCACGTTGACCTGGAACAAGCCGCACGCGTGGAGCGCAAAGCCCTGCACGCGTTCGACCAGGTGGCCGAGGACTGGGACCTGGAAGACGGCGTCTGGCGCGAGTTACTCGGCTGGGCAGCCAAGGTGCATGAAGTCGGCCTGGACATCGCCCACTACCATTATCACAAGCACGGCGCCTACCTGATCGAACACTCGGACCTGGCCGGTTTCTCCCGGGAAGACCAACAGATGCTCGCGCTGCTGGTACGCGGCCATCGCCGTAATATTCCCAAGGACAAGTTTGCCGAATTCGGTAAAGACGGCATCAAGCTGATCCGCCTGTGCGCGCTGCTGCGCTTTGCGATCCTGTTCCACCACATCCGCGGCACCCAGGAAATGCCCCAGGTCAAACTGCACGCCGATGGCGATAGCCTGGAAGTGATGTTCCCCAAAGGCTGGCTGGATGAAAATCAGCTGACCCAGGCGGACTTCGCCCAGGAAGCGGAATGGCTGACACGGGTGGGGTTCAGCCTGAACCTGCGCTAAAGCCCACTGCAAAACAAATGTGGGAGCGGGCTTGCCCGCTCCCACATGGAGTTGCGTATGCCTGGGCTAGTTCACCGTCAGAATCGGGCTACCCAACTTCTCCAATAATGTCGCCTGCGCGCTGCGCGGGTTCTGGTTGCCGGTCGGGGTGTTACGCACGTAGCGACCATCCGACTGCAGGCTCCAGCTGTGGGTGTTGTCGGTGAGGTAGCTTTCCAGCTCCTTCTTGACCCGCATGATCAGCTTCTTGCCTTCCACCGGGAAGCAGGTCTCCACGCGCTTGTCGAGGTTGCGCTCCATCCAGTCGGCACTGGAGAGGAACATCTGTTCTTCGCCGCCGTTAAGGAAGTAGAACACGCGGGTGTGCTCCAGGAAGCGGCCGATGATCGAGCGCACATGGATGTTATGCGACACGCCCACAATGCCGGGGCGCAGGCAGCACATGCCACGTACCACCAGGTCGATGCGCACACCGGACTGGCTGGCCTTGTACAGAGCACGGATGATCTTCGGATCGGTCAGCGAGTTGAACTTGGCGATGATGTGCGCCGGCTTGCCATCGAGGGCAAACTGGGTCTCGCGGGCAATCATGTCGAGCATGCCCTTCTTGAGCGTGAACGGCGCGTGCAACAGCTTCTTCATGCGTAGGGTCTTGCCCATGCCGATCAACTGGCTGAACAACTTGCCGACGTCTTCGCACAGCGCGTCGTCGGACGTCAGCAAGCTGTAGTCGGTGTAGAGCTTGGCGTTGCCGGCGTGATAGTTACCGGTACCCAAGTGGGCGTAGCGCACGATCTCACCGGCTTCACGGCGCAGGATCAGCATCATCTTGGCGTGGGTCTTGAAGCCGACCACGCCGTAGATCACCACCGCACCGGCCGCTTGCAGACGGCTGGCCAGTTGCAGGTTGGACTCTTCGTCGAAACGCGCACGCAACTCGATCACCGCAGTGACTTCTTTGCCATTACGCGCCGCATCCACCAGCGCATCGACGATTTCCGAGTTCGCGCCGCTGCGGTACAGGGTCTGGCGCACGGCCAGGACGTGCGGGTCCTTGGCAGCCTGGCGCAGCAGGTCGACCACCGGGGTGAACGACTCGAAAGGGTGCAGCAGCAGGATGTCCTGCTTGCTCACCACGCTGAAGATGTTCTCGCTGTTTTGCAAAAGTTTCGGGATCTGCGGCGTGAACGGCTTGTATTGCAGCTCCGGGTGGCTGTCCAGGCCGGTAATGCTGAACAGGCGCGTGAGGTTCACAGGGCCGTTGACCTGGTACAGCTCCGATTCTGCCAAGTTGAACTGCTTGAGCAGGTAGTCCGACAGATGTTTCGGGCAGGTGTCCGCCACTTCCAGGCGCACCGCATCGCCATAGCGCCGTGAGAACAGTTCGCCGCGCAGGGCACGTGCCAGGTCTTCAACGTCTTCGGAGTCCAGCGCCAGGTCGGCGTTACGGGTCAGGCGGAACTGGTAGCAGCCCTTGACCTTCATGCCCTGGAACAGGTCGTCGGCGTGCGCGTGAATCATCGATGACAGGAATACATAGTTGTCGCCAGCGCCCCCTACCTCTTCCGGTACCTTGATGATCCGAGGCAACAGACGCGGCGCCGGGATGATCGCCAGGCCCGAATCGCGGCCGAAAGCGTCGATACCTTCGAGTTCGACGATGAAGTTGAGGCTCTTGTTCACCAGCAAGGGGAACGGGTGCGTCGGGTCGAGGCCGATAGGCGTGATGATCGGCGAAATCTCGTCCCGGAAGTAACGGCGCACCCAGGTCTTGATCTTGGCGGTCCAGTGACGACGACGAATGAAGCGGACTTGGTGCTTTTCCAGCTCCGGCAGCAGGATGTCGTTGAGGATCGCATACTGGCGGTCTACATGGCCGTGCACCAGCTCACTGATACGCGCCAGGGCCTGGTGCGGTTGCAGGCCATCGGCACCGGCTTGTTCACGGGCAAAGGTGATCTGCTTCTTGAGGCCGGCAACACGGATCTCGAAGAACTCGTCCAGGTTACTGGAGAAGATCAGCAGGAATTTCAGCCGCTCCAGCAAGGGGTAGGACTCATCCAGCGCCTGCTCAAGCACGCGGATGTTGAATTGCAGTTGTGACAACTCGCGGTGGATGTACAGGCTGCTGTCATCCAGGTTGGTGACCACGGCCACCGGCGCCGGCGCAGGCGCTTCGGCCACCACCGCAGGCGGTGCGGGCTCCAGCTCCGGCGGGGTCTGGGCGACTTGTTCAACCACCGGGTGAGCGTCTTTTACGGCAACTTCTGAGAGTCCTTCGGTATTCATCGAGTGTTCCTGTGAGGGCTATTGTTGCTCTCTAAGCAATTGGGCGGCGCGGGCGGCGAAGTAGGTCAGAATGCCATCAGCGCCGGCACGTTTAAAGGCAGTCAGGGATTCGAGGATCACCCCTTCACTCAACCAACCATTCTGGATGGCCGCCATGTGCATGGCGTATTCACCGCTGACCTGATAGACAAAGGTCGGCACTTTGAATTCCTCTTTGACCCGGTAAAGAATGTCAAGGTAGGGCATCCCCGGCTTGACCATCACCATATCGGCGCCTTCGGCCAGGTCGGCAGCCACCTCGTGCAGGGCTTCCTGGCTGTTGGCCGGGTCCATCTGATACGAGGCCTTGTTGGCCTTGCCCAGGTTCAGCGCCGAGCCTACCGCATCGCGGAATGGGCCGTAGTAGGCGCTGGCGTATTTGGCCGAGTAGGCCATGATCCGCACATTGACGTGACCGGCCAGCTCAAGGGCTTCGCGAATCGCCTGGATGCGCCCGTCCATCATGTCCGACGGTGCAACCACCTGGGCGCCCGCAGCCGCGTGTGATAACGCCTGCTTGACCAGTGCATCGACGGTGATGTCGTTCTGCACATAACCGTCTTCGTCAAGAATGCCATCCTGGCCGTGGGTGGTGAACGGGTCCAGGGCCACGTCAGTGATCACCCCAAGCTCCGGGAAGCGCTCGCGCAAGGCACGGGTGGCGCGCTGGGCAATCCCGTCGGGGTTCCAGGCTTCAGCGGCGTCCAGGGACTTGAGTTCCGCCGGGGTCACCGGAAACAGCGCCAGCGCCGGAATGCCCAACTCGACCCAATTCGCCGCTTCTTCAAGCAACAAATCAATGGTCAGACGCTCCACACCCGGCATCGACGCCACCGCTTCCCGGCGATTTTCGCCGTCGAGCACGAAAACCGGCAGGATCAGATCATTCGTGGTCAGTACATTTTCACGTACCAGGCGACGAGAAAAATCATCACGACGATTGCGACGCAGACGGGTGGCAGGGAACAGGCGATTGGCAGGGGTAAAGCTCACGACAGACTCCTGAGCCCGTGTTTACGGGCGAGCGTTGCAGTTATAAGCGGCCATTATGACGAATGAATGACAGTTGTGCTTATCGACGCGACCTGTAGTCCCATTCGTCATTTGCATAGGAATTGTTCACTTCGTGACACATCTCGATACTTTCATGAATCTTCGTGAAGGCGTAGGCTGCGCGTTCATTTCGCCAGCACCCTAGACCATGCTTCAACAATTTCTGCATGACTTCGGCTACTTTGCCCTCTTTCTCGGCACGTTCTTCGAAGGCGAGACCATCCTTGTACTCGCAGGCTTCCTGGCGTTCCGTGGCTACATGGATATCAACCTGGTGGTGGTCGTTGCCTTTTTTGGCAGCTACGCCGGCGACCAGCTCTGGTACTACATGGGGCGCAAGCACGGCCGCAAGTTGCTGGCGCGCAAGCCGCGCTGGCAATTGATGGGCGACAAGGCGCTGGAACATATCCGCAAGCATCCGGATATCTGGGTATTGAGTTTCCGCTTCGTCTACGGCTTGCGCACGGTGATGCCCGTGGCGATTGGCCTGTCCGGCTATCCACCGTTGCGCTACCTGGTCCTCAACGGTATTGGCGCGGCGATCTGGGCCGCGGCACTGGGGGCGGCGGCCTACCACTTTGGCGCGGTGCTGGAAGGGATGCTCGGCAGCGTCAAGAAATACGAGCTGTGGGTACTGGGCGCCTTGCTGGTGCTGGGCTTTGGCCTGTGGCTGCGCCGTCGCTTCAAGAATGCCCGCATCGCCCGCCAAGCCTGTGCCGAGGCCAAGGCTCGGCTGGCTAACGAGCCAGCCCCGATCGAAACGCCTAAGACACCCACCGAGTAAGCCGGCTTCTGCAACAGTAGAGGCCGATGAGGCTGAGCAGGCTGTAGCTCGCCAGGCCCAGCCAGCCCAGGTTGCTGGCGGGCCACAACCCTGCCAGCGGCGCCAGCCATACCAAGGGAACATTCAGCACCAGGCGCGCCAGCTCGGCCTTCAGTGCCCATGGGCGATTCTCCAGCGCAACCCCCAGGGTAAACAATCCCAGTGCCATCGCGCCCCAACCGAGGACCAGCGCCGAGGTGGGCGAGCCCTCACCCACATTCATCAGATAGCTGCCAAACCCCACATAAGCCGCAAACTGCAAGGCGATGTAGACCTGGTGGCGCACGTCCAGCGGCACCTCGAATTTGCGGAACTGGCTCAGGTCCGGCTTGGCCATCGGGTACTTGGCCTTGACGTCCGCCGGCCGCCAACCGGTGCGCATGAACCAGATGCGCAGCTTGTCCCACCAACGCTCAGTACGCCTGGCGTCGCTCCAGAGCTGCGCATAAAACTGCAGGTTGGCCCACAGCGGATTCCAACTGGCCAGGGGTGTGGTTACGCCGAAAATCACCGGTTCGTTATCGTCTTCCTCTTGGAAGGTGCCGAACAGCCGGTCCCAAATAATGAACACCCCGCCGTAGTTGCGATCCATGTAGAGAGCGTTCTGTGCATGGTGGGCCCGATGATTGGACGGTGTGACGAAAAACCATTCGACCCAGCCGAGCTTGGGAACATGGCGTGTATGGACCCAGAATTGATACAGCAGGTTGAGCGACGCTACGCTGATAAACACCACCAGCGGCACACCAACCACCGCCAGGGGCAAGTAGAAGATCCAACTCAGCAGGAAACCGGTGCTGGTCTGGCGCAAGGCAGTGCTGAGGTTGTAGTCCTCGCTCTGGTGATGCACCGAATGCGCGGCCCACAGGATGTTGCGTTCATGCCCCATGCGGTGCAGCCAGTAGTAGCAGAAATCATAAAACACAAAAGCGAATACCCAGGTCCAGACGCTCTGGGTCGGCAACTCGAACAACGCCAGGTGCTTGAGGGCGAAGGCGTAGGTCAGCAGGCCCACACCCTTGGTGAGCAAGCCGGTGGTGGTGGACAGCACACCGGTGCTGAGGCTGTTGATGGCATCCGCCACTCGGTAGTTGCGCGCGCCGCGCCAACGGTCGGCCAGCAACTCCACCACAATCAGGGCGATAAAAAACGGTACTGCGTAAGGCACGAAGTCCATGGGCTAGTCCGGTCTATTTTTGTTACATCAAGATTAGGTGCAGCGACGTGAGATCCCATTGGCAACAGGTTACAAATTAGTAGACATTTAACGCCATGAATCAGGAGAAATGCCCATGAGCAAAAAGATTGCAGTGATCCTTTCCGGCTGTGGCGTGTACGACGGCGCAGAGATCCATGAAAGCGTGATCACCCTGCTGCGCCTGGACCAGCGCGGCGCTCAAGTGGAATGCTTTGCACCCGACGTTGCGCAGTTGCACGTGATCAACCACCTCACGGGCGAAGAAATGCCCGAGTCGCGCAACGTGCTGGTGGAATCCGCGCGTATCGCCCGCGGCGCCGTGAAGGATATAGGCCAAGCCAACGCCGCAGACTTTGACGCGCTGATCGTGCCGGGCGGGTTTGGTGCGGCCAAGAACCTGTCGAACTTTGCCGTGGAAGGCGCCGGTTGCAGCATCAACCCTCAGGTGCTGGCACTGGCTGAAGCCTTTGCCGAAGCGGGCAAGCCGGTGGGGTTGATCTGCATTTCGCCGGCCCTGGCCGCCAAGATCTACGGCCCTGGCGTGACCTGCACCATCGGCAACGATGCCAGCACCGCCGCAGCCCTGGACAAGATGGGCGCCACCCACCTCGAATGCACCGTGGAGGACATCGTCGAAGACCAGGCGCGCAAGCTGGTGAGTACGCCGGCCTACATGCTGGGCAAGAACATCAGCGAGGTGGCGTCAGGCATCAACAAGCTGGTGGATCGGGTGTTGGAGTTGACTCACGAGAACGACTGACGCCCTCTTTCTGTAGGAGCGAGCTTGCTCGCTCCTACAGTGGTTTCATCAAGCGGGTAAGGATTCGGTCCAGCGAATTGGCAAACGCCTGCTTGTCCTTTTCGCTGTGGGGCGGTGGGCCGCCGCCCATCTGGCCTTGCTCGCGCAGGTCGGTAAACAGGTTACGCACCGCCAACCGCTCGCTCATGTTCGCTGGGCTGAATTCCTTGCCACGCGGGTCAAGGGCCGTCACGCCCTTCTTCACCAAGCGGTCGGCCAAGGGCACGTCGCTGCAAATCACCAGTTCGCCGGGCACGGCGTGCTCCACCAGGTAATCATCGGCGGCATCCGGCCCGCTGGGCACCACGATCAGCTTCACACAGGCAAAGCTCGGTTTGATCTGGCTTTGCCCTGCCACCAGCACTACCTCAAACTGGCGCTTGAGGGCGAACTTCACCACTTGGTCCTTGGCCGCCCGAGGGCAGGCGTCGGCGTCGATCCACACGCGCATGCTACGCCGCCACCCGGCGCTTTTCGGTCAGGCGGCTACGGCCATACAACACCACAATCGCCAGGATCGCCACGGCCTGTGCCCCCAACGAGTACGCATCGGCGTGGATGCCCAGCCAGTCGAAGTCAAAGAACGCCACCGGCCGCGTGCCGAAGATGCCTGCTTCCTGCAAGGCTTTCACACCGTGCCCGGCAAACACCACCGACAGCGCACACAGCAGCGCGGCGTTGATGCCGAAGAACAGCGCCAGGGGCAACTTCGCCGAACCGCGCAGGATCACCCAGGCCAGGCCCACCAGCAGCACCAACGCCGTGGCACCACCGGCCAGCACCGCGTTGTGCCCGGCAGGGCCGGCTTGCAGCCACAGGGTTTCGTAGAACAGGATGACTTCGAACAGTTCGCGGTACACCGAGAAGAACGCCAGCACGGCAAAACCGAAACGCCCACCGCCGCCCACCAGGCTGCTCTTGATGTAGTCCTGCCAGGCTGCCGCGTGACGCCGGTCGTGCATCCACACGCCGAGCCACAGCACCATCACACTGGCGAACAACGCCGTGCAGCCTTCAAGCAACTCACGCTGGGCACCGCTGACGTCAATGACATAGGCCGCCAAAGCCCAGGTACCCAAGCCTGCCAACAGCGCCAGGCCCCAGCCGACGTTGACACTGCGCACCGCCGATTGCTGGCCGGTGTTACGCAGAAAGGCGAGGATCGCTGCCAGCACCAGAATCGCTTCCAGGCCTTCGCGCAGCAGGATCAGCAAGCCGGAGATATAGCTCAACGACCAGCTCAGGCCATCGCCGCCCAGCAAACCGGCCGATTCAGTGAGTTTGCCTTTGGCCAAGTCCAAGCGCTGCTGCACCTGCTCGATAGGCAAGCCGTCCTGCAACGATTGCCGATAGGCCATCAGGGCCTTCTCGGTGTCTTTGCGCACATTGGCATCGACGTTATCCAGGGAGCTTTCCACCAGTTCGAAGCCTTCCAGATAGGCCGCGACGGATAGATCGTAAGCCTGCTCATGGTCGCCGTTGCGGAAGGCCGCGAGGCTCTTGTCCAAGGTGGCGGCGGTGTAGTCGAGCAACTGCGCGGGGCCACGCTGAACCTGCGGCGGTTGGGCACGTTGAGCGCGGAATGTCGCGGCAGCGCCAGGGCCGTCAGCGGCGAGCACTTCATTGGGGGTCTGACGGGCCAGGTCGGCAAGGTTGAATGTCTGCTCGCCTTTGGCGGCGGCCGGGTCGGCCGTGAAGCCGGCGATATAGGTTGCCAGGTCCCAGCGCTGGCGGTCGTCCAATTGGTCAGCGAACGACGGCATGTCGGTGCCCTCCACGCCCAGGCCGAGGGTGTTGTAGATCGCGTAGAGGCTCAGGCGATCCAGGCGCGTGGCATCGCGCAGGTTAGCGGGTGGTGGCGTCATGCCCATGCCTGCGGGGCCATCGCCGGCACCTGCTGTGCCGTGGCACACCGAACAATGCTGGGCGTAGAGCGGCGCGCCGCGCGTCGGGTCCGGCGTGATGGCCGGGGCCTGGCTGACTTCATACGCCACGGCCAGCTTGGCACCCAATTGACGGGCCTGGCGGGCAACGCTTGCGCCATCCTGGTGGGCAGTGACCGCGGCCAGCAGTTCATCAACGCCCTTTATCAGCTCGGCGCGCTCGGGTTTGTCTGGCAAATCCGCCACCAGCCCCTGCAACACCCCGAGAAATTCCACTTGTTCACGGTATTCCGAGTCATCCACCACCTTGCCCGCCTCCACCGTGGGTGGGTAGTCGGCGCCAATGTAGTCCAGCAAATGCAGGGCTTGCGGCGCGCCCTCGGCGGTCGCGGCCAACAGATTGAAGCTGCACGACAGCAACGCCGGCAACAGCAGCCAGGCGAGAAAGCGGAAAGGGGCGGTCATGAATGAATCTCAAGTGGAAATACGAAGTAACACTATTGTTGAGCTTTAATGGATTCGACTCAAGGTGTTATTTCATATCGCCCTAAAACCAATGTGGGAGCGGGCTTGCTCGCGAACGCGGTGCTTCAGTCACTATTTTCTTTGACTGATACCGTATTCGCGAGCAAGCCCGCTCCCACATTTTTGAGCCAGTCGCTTGGTCAGGCCGTGGCGCGATGCAGGCTCGCCAGGAAACCGGCAGCGCCGACAAACAAGCCAGCAAAAGTGCGGTTTACGCGTTTCTGTTGTTTGGGCGTACGCAACAGGCGCAAGACTTTCGACGCCAACCCTGTGTAGCCCGCCATCACGATCATATCGACGCTGATCATAGTGGCACCGAGGATCAGGTACTGGATCAACAACGGCGCCTGCGGGTTCACGAACTGCGGCAGCACCGCCAGCATAAACACCAGCGCCTTGGGATTGCTGGCGTTAACCAGGAAGCCGCGGAACATCATCGCCATCGGTTTGCCGATCGGGCGCACGGCGGCGTCATCGGTCATGTCCATGGGCAGGGCACGCCATTGTTTGATGGCCAGATACACGAGGTAGGCCACGCCAAACCATTTGATCGCATAGAACGCAGTAGACGAGGCCGCCAGAATGGCACCCAAACCACCGGCGACCACCGCAATCTGCATCGCCAGGCCCAGTTGCAGACCGATGGCGTTCCAGTAGCCACGCACAAAACCGTATTGCAGGCCGCTGGACATCGAGGCGATGGCACCGGCGCCAGGAGAAAGGGAGATGATCCAACTGGCCAGGAAAAAGGCCAGCCATGTATCGAGAGCCATTGCACACCTCGTAAGGGAGTTAGCGGTTGTGCCTTAAGCTAACTCCAGCGACCAAAGGCTGGCTATAGATTTCTGTAGGAGCGAGCTTGCTCGCGCCTACAGGATATTAGTGCCAGAGCCGGGCCAACGGCGTACCGAACGCTGGAAGAACAGACTATTGGGCACCTGCACCATCGCGCTGTTGGTCCCGGCTTCCTCGACTTCGATCAGCGTGGTGTAGAGCAAGTTGATCGCCACGACCCGGCCCTTCACGCCCGGTTTGTCGACGGTGTCCACCAACTCGACGATATCACCGAGGCGAAACGGCCCGACCGTGAAGATCAGGATCGCGCACAGCAGGTTCGACAGCACCGACCACATGGCGAAGAACGCCACGGCCGCCACCGCGACAAACCCCGACAGGGCCGTCCACAACACCGTGGCAGACACACCCAGGCGGCCCAGCACAAAGATCAGCGCACTGCCCATGATCAGCCAGCGCAAGCCGCCCCGCAGGGGCATCAGCAATTGCGGCGGGAACGGGTAGCGCTCACCCAGGCGCGTAAGGCCTTTTGCGACGAAGCGCTGAGCCAGGTAGCCAGCCAGCAGGATCAGCAGGATTTGCACGCCGATCCAGATGGGTTCGATCCATTGCACCGGTACCGGTAATTGCAACGCCTCCATCAGGACAGCGCCTCCAGCTCCGCTTGCAGGGTTTCGAGCAATTCGAGGGCCTCCATCCAGGTTTCCTCCAACTGCCCCTCGCGCACCTTGAGCTTGGCCTGTTCGGCCAGCAGGTCACGCAGCTCGTCCTTGCGCGCCGCCTCGTACACGGCGCTGTCGCCCAGGCTGGCTTCGATCTTGGCCAGGCGCTCATGCACCTTGCCCAGTTCGGCTTCCAGCTTGTCGGCCTCACGCTTGTGCGGCGCCAACTGCTGGCGCAGCGCGGCGGCGGCCTGGCGCTGGGCTTTCTTGTCGGTCTTGTCCGGGTTGACCGGCGTGTTGCTGGCCGGCGCATTGCGCAGGCGGTACTCCGTCAGCCAGCGCGCGTAGTCGTCCAGGTCGCCATCGAACTCTTCGACCTTACCGTCGGCCACCAGCAGGAAGTTGTCGGTGGTGCTCTTGAGCAGGTGACGGTCGTGAGACACCACCAATACCGCACCGCTGAACTCCTGCAGGGCCATGGTCAGCGCCAGGCGCATTTCCAGGTCCAAGTGGTTGGTCGGCTCGTCGAGCAGCAACAGGTTCGGGCGATCCCACGCGATCAGGGCCAGGGCCAGTCGGGCTTTTTCGCCACCGGAAAAATTCAGCACAGGTTCGTCAATGCGCGCGCCACGGAAGTCGAAACCGCCAAGGAAGTCGCGCAGGGTCTGCTCGCGCTCGGTCGGCGCCAGGCGTTGCAGGTGCAACAACGGGCTTGCCTTGGCGTCCAGCGAGTCCAGTTGATGCTGGGCGAAGTAACCCACCACCGTGTTCTCGCCACGAGTGAGGCGACCGGCCAGCGGCTCAAGCTCACCCGAAAGGTTCTTGATCAGTGTCGACTTGCCTGCGCCGTTCGGGCCGAGCAAACCGATGCGTGCGCCCGGCGTGAGCTGCAGCTTGACCTTCTCAAGGATGGTTTTGTCGCCATAGCCAAGGCGAGCGTCCGAGAGGTCCAACAGCGGGCTGGAGATCTTCACCGACTCACGGAAGACAAAGTCGAACGGCGAATCGACGTGGGCCGCCGACAGCTCTTCCATGCGTTCCAGGGCCTTGATCCGGCTCTGGGCCTGGCGGGCCTTGGTAGCCTGGGCCTTGAACCTAGCGATGTAGCTTTCCATGTGCGCACGTTGCGCCTGTTGCTTTTCAAAGGCCTGTTGCTGCTGGGCCAGGCGTTCGGCGCGGGCGCGTTCGAACGCGGTATAGCCGCCACGGTAAAGGGTGATTTTCTTCTGTTCGACATGGGCGATGTTATCGACCACGGCGTCGAGGAAATCCCGGTCGTGGGAGATCAGCAGCAAGGTGCCCTGGTAACTCTTGAGGAAATCTTCCAGCCACAGGATCGCATCGAGGTCCAAGTGGTTGGTCGGTTCGTCGAGCAGCAGCAGGTCAGAGGGGCACATCAGCGCTTGAGCCAGGTTCAGGCGCATGCGCCAGCCACCGGAGAAGTCGGCGACCGGGCGGTCCATCTGTTCGTTGGTAAACCCAAGGCCAGCGAGCATCTTGCGAGCGCGAGCGTCGGCCGTGTAGCCGTCGGCGCTGTCCAGCTCCGAGTGCAGGCGCGCCTGGGCGGCACCGTCCTGGGCTTTTTCGGCCTCAGCCAGGTCGTGTTGCACCTGGCGCAGGCGCAGGTCGCCATCGAGCACGTAGTCGATGGCGATACGGTCCAGGGTGTCGATCTCCTGGCGCATATGGGCAATGCGCCAGTCGGCAGGCAGCAGGCAGTCCCCGGAATCCGGGGTCAGCTCCCCCAGCAACAGGGCGAACAACGTGGATTTGCCGGCGCCGTTGGCACCGATCAGGCCGGCTTTGTGACCGGCGTGCAGGGTCAGCTCGGCGTCTTCAAGAAGACGTTGCGGGCCACGCTGTAATGTTAGGCTTTGAAGTCGGATCATAATGGCGGCGGAGTCTACCAGCTTCGTTGGCCGCTGGCTTGGGTGTGAATATGTGCGCTGACCTGTGGAGCTTTGCCCTTTCGACCTATGCCCGCCCGGGCGTGGAGGCCGCGTGCCTGCGCTTGCAGGAGCAAGGGGCAGACGTGTGCCTGTTGTTGTGTGGTGCTTGGCTGGAGCAACGTGGTGTGGCGTACAAGCCCGAACGCGTTCTGGCACTGCAACAGATGGCTCATCCGTGGCGGGTGCAGGTAGTCGAACCGCTACGACAAGTGCGCGTGCAATGGCGAGCCTTGGCCCAGCAGGATGCGCAATTGGCATCGCTACGCGAGCAGATCAAGACACTGGAGCTGGAGGCCGAAAGAACGTTGCTGGCGCGCTTGGAAGCGCTGGCGCAGACATGGCCGATCAATGAGGTGCCGGGTCAGCAAGGCTGGCTTGAAGGCCTGGCGACCGAAGCCGCCAACCTTGACCACGACGCGCTGCTGCAATTGCGCGTCATGGCCACCAACACTTAGGAAGCGCTAGTTGGGGTGGTGCTTGGCGCTACCGGTGCAGGGGTGCTGCTGGCCGATGCAGTTGGAGCGGTGGCGGCTGCCGGGGTGGCAGTGGGTGCTGCTGGAGCGGCTGGCTTTGCGGGCGCTGGCTTGGCGGCTGGCTTCACGGCTGGTTTAGCAGCAGCAGGTTTAGCGGCTGGCTTGGCAGCCGGTTTGACAGCAGCGGTTTTAGCGGCTGGCTTCGCGGCTGGTTTGGCAGCAGCGGTTTTAGCGACTGGCTTGGCAGCTGGTTTGGC
>NZ_FPJJ01000008.1:0-337031 GCF_900119375.1 Pseudomonas sp. NFR02 | reverse complement strand
GATTCAGTTGTTAAAGAGCGGTTGGTTAAGATCTTTCGTCTCAACCGAGGCGCGCATTCTACAGCAGCCTCATTTGCTGTCAAGTGGTTATTTTCAGAAGTTTTCGAAGATTTCTTCAACAACTTCAACCACTTGCGCTTGCGATCTCTCGTAAGCGGGAGGCGAATTCTACAGCGTTACACGCTGCTGTCAACACCTCTTTTTCAACTTCCTTTTGGCTTCGATGAACTGAAGCAACTTGCTGTCGAAAACTGCATAACTCATTGTTTACCAAGGAGTTTTCCGTTTCGACTGCGCCGGAAGTGGGGCGAATTATAGGCTTCCAGAATCTGCCGTCAAGGCTTAATTACGCTTTTGTGGCAGAAGGCGCTTTTTTAGCAATAAGGCGAGGGATTCGACGCATTACCGGCGGCACCCGCATCAACAGAAGTAGCGCACCTATAGACGCGTAGATGGCCCACTCCTTCAGGTCCGCCCGCACTATCCATAGCATGTGCAGCAAACCGAGCCCAAGAATCACATAGACCAGACGATGCAGCTTCTTCCATCGACTCCCCAACCGACGCTGGCTATAGCGGTTCGACGTGACGGCCAAGATAAGGAGAGCAACAAACCCCAGCGCCCCCACAATGATGTAGGGCCGCTTGCTCAACTCTACGCCGAGCTGCGACCAATCCAGCCCCAGGACAAACACACAATAGGCCGCCAGGTGCAGCACAACATAAGCAAAGCACCACAGCCCCAACTGTCGCCGCACCGCTATCCACCCCGCCCAACCGCTCAATTTCTGCAGCGGCGTCATAGCAAGCGTGATCAGCAATAAAATGAGCGTCCCCAAACCCAGGCGATCAACGAGCACCTTGCCTGGATCAGGCCCCAGCGCAGAACTCCACGCTTCATACAGCCAGAGCAATGGCCACACTGCTGCGGCTACAAACACGCCCATGCGCCAGATGGGGTAGCGCATCAGTAGTTCTTCCGCAGATCGAGGCCTGTATATAAAGAAGCGACCTCATCCGAATAGCCATTGAACATCTGCGTCTGGCGCACATTCGGACTGAACAGGCCGCTCGGCAGGCGGCGCTCCCGCGCCTGGGTCCAGCGCGGATGATCGACCGTAGGATTCACATTCGCATAAAACCCATACTCATCGGCAGCAATACTTTGCCAGGTCGTTTTCGGCTGCTCACTGACCAGACTGATACGTACGATGGACTTCACACTCTTGAAGCCATACTTCCACGGCACCACCAAGCGCAACGGCGCGCCGTTCTGGTTAGGCAACTCCCGCCCATACATGCCCACAGCGAGGATCGCCAAAGGATTCATCGCCTCATCCAGGCGCAGCCCTTCCACATAAGGCCAGTCGATCAAGCCGAAACTTGAGCGTTGCCCAGGCATGCTCTTGGGATCCTGGAGGGTTTCAAAACGGATGTACTTGGCTTTGGAGGTTGGCTCGACCTGCTTGAGCAACGCCGAGATGGGAAAGCCTATCCACGGAATCACCATGGACCATGCCTCGACGCAACGCAGACGGTAGATGCGCTCTTCCAGCGCATAGGGTTTCATGAAGTCCTCCAGGGCATAGCGCCCAGGTTTTGCGACTTCACCATCAATCACCACACTCCAGGGCTGCGTCTTGAGCGAGCCCGCATTCGTTGCCGGGTCGCCCTTGCCTGTCCCGAACTCATAGAAGTTGTTGTAGTGAGTTGCATCCTTGAATGGCGTGATGGCCTCATCTTTGACCGTCACCGATTGCCACTTCGTGTTCGGAAGTTTTTCCGTAAACCAGTTGGGCGCGCTGCCCGGCTCGACGTCGGCATACCGCGAAGCATCGCTCGCACTGGCCCAACGCGGCAAGCTGCTGGCGGCAATACCAGCAAGCGCACCACCGAGCAGGCTGCGGCGAGAGAGATAGAAGGATTCAGGCGTGACGTCCGATTCGTGACAATCGGACGCTTTGGGTAATTTGATTAACATGGTAACTCCGCAGCGTTGGAGAACTGATGCACCAATAGACTGCGGAGTATGGGGGAAATTACATTAAGACAATGTTTTGTCCCGACGCAGACGCAACAAGTACTGAATCGGACCCGAAGCGGCGTAGGCCAGGAACGCCAGCAGCAGGATACGCGGCGGATCACTGAACACGACCGCGAACACCAGCACCACCACAAGGATGGCCACGAAAGGCACGCGCCCTTTGAGGTCAAATTCCTTGAAGCTGTTGTACTTGATGTTGCTGACCATCAGCATGCCGGCCGCTGCCACCATCAGGGCAACCAGGAACGACATCTTCGATCCCTGAATCCCGTAATCACTGAACGCCCAGACAATCCCCGCGACAACACCCGCCGCTGCCGGGCTGGCAAGGCCGATGAAGTAGCGCTTGTCGGCAGTCCCCACCTGGGTGTTGAAGCGCGCCAGGCGCAAAGCGGCACCCGCGACATAGATGAAGGCAACCATCCAGCCAACCTTGCCCATGTCACCCAATGCCCAGGCAAATGCCAGCAATGCGGGGGCAACACCGAAGGCGACCATGTCCGACAGCGAGTCGTACTCGGCGCCAAAAGCGCTTTGAGTATTGGTCATGCGCGCCACGCGACCATCCAGGCCGTCGAGCACCATGGCCACGAAAATTGCGATAGCAGCAAAGCCAAAGTATTTGCTGGCACTCGCCGCATCACCCGCCGCCAGCGCGCTCTGGGCACTCATGGAGTTGATGATGGAGTAGAAGCCGGCGAACAGGTTCGCCGTGGTGAATAGGTTGGGCAGCAGATAGATGCCACGATGCCGGACCTTGCGGCCTTCGGCGTCATGCCCTTCTTCGACATGTTCATCGATCGGCAGCATGCTTTCGGCGTCGGAAGCCTGGTTTGGCTCTTCGGGACGTTCGCTCATGGACTTTACCTTGCAACGGTGTGAAAAAATTCGACAGATACTTGCAGCGAGTGTTCGCCTGCAAACGATGCAGCTTTATACCAGAACCAACCCCTCAAACGAAAAAACGCGGCCTAAGCCGCGTTTTCCCTTGATGCGTACGACTTAGTTCTTGGCTTTGTCGACGATCTTGTTGGCACCGATCCACGGCATCATGGAGCGCAGTTGCTCGCCGATGACTTCGATACCGTGAGCGGCGTTGTTACGACGCTTGGCGGTCATCGAAGGGTAGCCGGTAGCGCCTTCGCTGATGAACATTTTGGCGTATTCGCCGTCCTGAATACGTTTCAGGGCGTTGCGCATGGCCTGGCGGGACTCGGCGTTGATCACTTCAGGGCCCGTCACGTACTCGCCGTATTCGGCGTTGTTGGAGATCGAGTAGTTCATGTTGGCGATGCCGCCTTCGTACATGAGGTCAACGATCAGCTTCAGTTCGTGCAGGCATTCGAAGTAGGCCATTTCCGGCGCGTAGCCAGCTTCAACCAGGGTTTCGAAACCGGCTTTTACCAGCTCAACGGTACCGCCGCACAGAACGGCTTGTTCGCCGAACAGGTCGGTTTCGGTCTCGTCCTTGAACGTGGTTTCGATGATGCCGGTACGACCGCCACCCACGCCAGCAGCGTAGGACAGTGCAACGTTCTTGGCATTGCCCGACGCATCCTGGTAGATCGCGATCAGGTCGGGGATACCGCCGCCTTTGACGAACTCGGAACGCACGGTGTGGCCCGGTGCTTTCGGCGCGATCATGATCACGTCGAGGTCAGCACGCGGCACAACCTGGTTGTAGTGAATCGCGAAGCCGTGGGAGAAGGCCAGGGTAGCGCCCTTCTTGATGTTCGGCTCGATTTCGTTCTTGTACAGCGAGGACTGGAACTCGTCCGGGGTCAGAATCATGACCAGGTCGGCAGCCGCGACAGCAGAAGCAACGTCGGTCACTTTCAGGCCATGGGCTTCAGCCTTGGCTACGGTGGCCGAACCTTTGCGCAGGCCAACGGTGACGTCAACGCCGGAGTCTTTCAGGTTGCACGCTTGGGCGTGGCCCTGGGAACCGTAGCCGATGATGGCGACTTTCTTGCCCTGGATGATCGACAGGTCACAATCTTTATCGTAATAAACTTTCATGAGGTTCCTCTATATATCCAGGCCGTGAGGCCATTCGCTAATTTGGGTTAGATGCTGAGTACTTTGTCGCCACGGGCAATCCCGGTGACACCACTGCGTACGGTTTCCAGAATCGAGGCCGTCCCGATCGACTGGATGAAGCTGTCCAGCTTGTCGCTTGTACCGGTCAGTTGAACGGTATAAACGCTGGCGCTCACATCGACGATCTGCCCGCGATAAATATCGGTAGTGCGCTTGATCTCGGCACGTTGGGCACCCGTGGCCTTGACCTTGACCAGCATCAGTTCGCGCTCGATGTGGGCGCTTTCCGACAGGTCGACCAGCTTGACCACTTCGATCAGCTTGTTGAGGTTCTTGGTGATCTGCTCGATCACCTCATCGTGGCCCACAGTAGTCAACGTCAGGCGCGACAGGGTCGGGTCTTCGGTCGGGGCCACGGTCAGGCTTTCAATGTTGTAGTTGCGTTGCGAAAACAGGCCGACAACACGGGACAAGGCGCCGGGTTCGTTCTCCAGAAGCAGGGAGATAATATGCCGCATGATTAAGTACGCTCCGTCTTGTTCAGCCACATGTCGCGCATAGAGCCGTCTTTGATTTGCATCGGATAGACGTGCTCGCTGGTATCGACCTGAATATCGATGAACACCAGACGGTCCTTCATGGCAAACGCTTCTTCCATCTTCGGCTTCAGATCTTTCAAATCAGTGATGCGAATGCCGACGTGGCCATAGGCTTCAACCAACTTGATGAAGTCCGGCAACGATTCCATGTAGGAATGGGAGTGACGGCTACCGTAGCTCATGTCCTGCCATTGACGAACCATGCCGAGCACGCCGTTGTTCAAGCAGACGATCTTCACCGGAAGACCGTATTGCAGGCACGTCGACAGTTCCTGGATGTTCATCTGGATGCTGCCTTCGCCGGTGACGCAGGCAACGTCGGCATCCGGGAAGCTCAGTTTCACACCCATGGCCGCAGGGAAACCAAAGCCCATCGTGCCCAGGCCACCGGAGTTGATCCAGCGGTTAGGCTTGTCGAACTTGTAGTACTGCGCCGCGAACATCTGGTGCTGGCCCACGTCGGAGGTCACAAAGGCGTCGCCCTTGGTCACTTCGCACAGGGTTTCGATCACGGTTTGTGGCTTGATGATGCTGCCGTCACCCTTGTCATAAGGGAACAGACCGCGATCACCGCGCCATTCGTCGATCTGCTTCCACCAGCTGGCAACGGATTCCTTGTTCGGCGTTTCGCCGATGTCCTTGAGCGCAGCGACCATTTCGGTCAATACGCTCTCTACAGGACCCACGATTGGCACATCGGCCTTGATGGTCTTGGAGATGGACGCAGGGTCGATGTCGATGTGGATGATCTTGGCATTCGGGCAGAATTTGCTCGCGCCGTTGATCACTCGGTCATCGAACCGCGCGCCCACGGCCAGGATCACATCGGCGTGGTGCATGGTGAGGTTGGCGGTGTAGCTGCCGTGCATACCGAGCATGCCGACGAACTGACGGTCCGAACCCGGGAATGCGCCGAGGCCCATCAGGGTGTTGGTCACCGGCAGGTTGAGCAACTTGGCCAGTTCGGTCAACGGAGCGGAACCGCCGCCCAGAATCACGCCACCGCCGGAGTACAACACGGGGCGCTTGGCCGCCAGGAGCATTTCTGCCGCCTTGCGGATTTGCCCCGAGTGCCCGCGGACGGCCGGGCTGTAGGAACGCAGCTTGGCTTTCTTGGGAAAAACATATTCGAATTTTTCGGCCGGGTTGGTCATGTCTTTCGGGATATCAACCACCACAGGGCCCGGGCGACCGGACTGGGCGAGGTAGAACGCCTTTTTCATGACTTCCGGGATTTCCGACGCGTGCTTGATCATGAAGCTGTGTTTCACGATCGGGCGGGAAATACCGATCATGTCGGTTTCCTGGAATGCATCGGTGCCGACCATGGTGCTAGGCACCTGGCCAGAGATGATCACCATCGGGATGGAGTCCATATACGCAGTCGCGATGCCGGTAATGGCATTGGTTGCGCCTGGGCCGGACGTTACCAGTACCACGCCGGCTTTACCGGTGGCACGGGCGTAACCATCAGCCATATGGGTCGCGGCCTGTTCGTGGCGAACCAGGATGTGGGTAACAGCCGGTTCCTTGAACAGTGCGTCGTAGACATGCAGCAGAGCACCACCTGGGTACCCGTAGATATAGTCGACGCCTTCGTCACGCAAAAAGCGGACGAGCATCTCACCGCCAGATAAAAGCTCCACGTTGTTCACCTCTAAAACGCCAGAATACCGTCCGTTAAAAAACCGACGGGTCTTAATAGGTTTACTTCTCAACAGAGCATGAGCGACGGTGGTCGCCGACTACGTCAGCACTGACTGAGCAAGTATTGGGATCGTCCCAAGTGTTGCGGGCTTTTCCCACCCAGCGCGAGGTAACGCGTTGCGGGTGTTACAGGTCGGCGCGGATGTGCGCCTCATGATCTGCTGAGCGGGCCTGCTTCTGGCAGTCCCGATACAGCGGACTTTGGATTCTTCTGTTTCACGCCCTTCAAGTCAAGCAATAATTGCGCTTTTTTCCAACTAAGCGCATGAGAACGCAGAAGAAAGGGCTTTGAGGAGGGATAAAACTCGCCTGAATGTCGTCAAGCGGTAGAAATGTGCGCAAGACTGCCGGAAAAACCGGCAGTCAGGCAATTAACGAGCGTCGACGATCAATTGATCGAACTTTTTCAGCGCATTACGCAAGCCGAGGCTCTCCCGCGGCCGGTCGGCGTAGACCATCTCGGCCATTTCCAGGATCCCCGACGCATTCGGCAAGGGCAGGTCCTGTTCCAGGATCTGCTTCATACGCGCAAGGAAGATCCACTGCAGCCACTGGTGGAAGTCCAGGGTATCGACGGAAAAGGGCTCGACACTGCTGAGCGCTTCAGCACTGGGGGAGACTTCATCCCACCAGCCCTGAACGCGCAGTTCGCGCTCGATCAGCAATAACTGCTCGGCAATCGCGGGAAAACGCGCATCCATCAGAGGCTGACCTTGGCTTTTTGCCGTGCCTGCGCAGCACCCGCTGCATCGCCTTGGGCTGCACGCGCATCCCCGATCAAGGCCCACAGGCTGGCTTGCAGGTCTGGGCGCCCATTGGCCAGGCTCAGGCCACGGCGAGCGAACTGCTCCGCCTGGGGCGCATCGCCCTGGGCCATGCGCACCTGGGCCAGGCGATAGAGCACTTGTGGCTCACGCGGCGCCACGCGCTGGGCACGTTCAAGGCTCGACGAGGCGCCATTCAAATCGCCACCCGCCTGCTGCTGCTGTGCGGTTGTGAGCAACGCCAGCACCGGGCCATCGAGTTGTTCGTCAGCCGACAACCCGCCCGCATTGGACGATGACGGAATACCGCTCGGCGTAGAAGGCATGTTGTAGGTGCCCTGGTTGACCGGCGCGGTTTGAATCGGCGTGGAGTTCACCGGCCCGGAAGTGCTCGGGCCTGGGGTCCATGGTTCGGCACTGATAGGCGCCGAGGTTGCAGCCCCACTGCCGGGCACCATCACTACGACGCCGGAATCCTGTGGAATTGCCTGGGTTGCAGCTTGGGCAGGCCGTTTGACCACGGTCTGACGGAAGCCACCATTGGCCGAAATGCGGTCGTTATTGGAGACGGACGTGCTTGAGTCCACCACAGGGATAGAGCCGCGCTGCACGCTGGAGCAACCGCCGAGCAAAGCCAGAGCCGTAATGGCTGGAATCCACAACTTGTTCACTTGAAACCCTCTTTGCTTAATTCATCCAGCCCTTGACCCAATCCATCACCGAATCCGCGTCAGCAGGGGCACTGCCACTGCACGCGGCGCCGGGTGGTGGTTCGCTGCCGCGAATATACGGCATCTGCACCGCGCCCGGACAGTTGGCATCGGAGCCTTGGCCGGTGTGCGGATCAATCCAGGCCTGCACGATATTGTCCGGCTGCGGCATGTTGAGCGGCAACGGGTCAGCCTTGCGCATGAAACTGGTCCATACCTGCAACGCGCCTGTCGCACCGGTGAACGGCGTCTTGCCATTGTCGTCGCGCCCCAGCCATACCACGGCCAGTACATCCTGGCCGAAACCCGCGAACCAGCTGTCGCGGGAGTCGTTGCTGGTACCGGTCTTGCCCGCCAGGGTCAGGTTCGACGGCAGCACGCTATAGACCGAACGCCCTGTACCCTCGCGCATCACGCGCTGCATGGCGTTCTGGATCAGGTAGATGGAGCCGGCGTCGAAGCGCTGCTGAATCTGGAACGGGTAGCGCTTGAGCGGTTCGCCATCGGCGGTCAGCACACTGCGAATACCGCGCATCGGCGTATTGAAGCCACCATTGGCCAGGGTCTGGTACATGGTGGTCACTTCCATCGGCGTCATGGCCGCAGCGCCCAGAAGCATGGACGGGAACGCCGGGAACTCACGTTCGATCCCCAGTCGCGCCAGGGTCTTCAGCACATTCGGCACACCGACTTCAAGCCCCAGGCGCGAGGTCGAGATGTTGTAGGAATGCGCCAATCCTTGATACAGGAACACCGTGCCATGAGAGCGGCGGTCGAAGTTCTTGGGCGTCCATACCTGGCCATCCGCGCCTTTGATCGACAGCGGGTCATCGGACAGCCAACTGGTCAGCGTGTACTTGCTGGGTTTTTCCAGTGCCGTGAGATAGACCGCGGGCTTGACCAGCGAGCCAATCGGCCGCACGGCATCCAGTGCGCGGTTGAAGCCTGCAAAGCTGGCCTGGCGGCTGCCGATCATGGCCTGGACCTCGCCGGTTTCCGGGTTGGTCACGACCATGGCGGCTTCGACTTCATCCGAGCCTTTACGGCCAGTCAGGCGCTTGAAGGTGTCGTTGACCGATGCTTCGGCCTTCATCTGCAGGATGGGGTCGAAGCTGGTGAAGATCCGCAGCCCCTCTTCGGTCAAGTCTTCGTCGCGGTAGTCTTCGCGCAGTTGGCGCTTGACCAGGTCGATAAAGCCCGGAAATGAGCTATCCGCCAGCTTGCCGCGGGTTGTCACACCCAGTGGCATTTTTTTCGCAGCGGCCACTTGTTCAGCGGTGGCCACACCCTGCTGCTCCAGTACATCGAGCACCAGGTTGCGACGTTCAAGCGCACGCTCCGGGTTGCGGCGCGGGTTGTAATAGGACGGCCCCTTGACCATCCCCACCAGCAACGCAACCTGATGCAATTTCAATTCGGACAACGGCTGCCCGAAGAAGAACTGGCTGGCCAGGCCAAAACCGTGCACGGCGCGCTGGCCATCCTGCCCGACGAATACCTCGTTGAGGTAAGCCTCGAGGATTTCCTGCTTGCTGTAATGCAGCTCCAGCAACATCGCCATCATGGCTTCGGTGAGTTTACGGGTCAGGCTGCGCTCGTTGGTCAGGTAGAAGTTCTTGACCAGTTGCTGCGTCAGCGTACTGCCGCCCTGAGTCATCTTGCCGCCGGAAGTGTTGACCCAGATAGCGCGGGCAATCGACTTCGGAGAAACACCCCAGTGGCTATAGAAATCGCGGTCTTCGACAGCGACCAGGGTTTCCAGCAGATACGGCGGTACCTGATCGAGCTTGATCAGGATGCGATCTTCAAGGTTCTTCGGGTAAATACCGCCGATCAGCAACGGTTCGAGACGCACCACCGGCAGCTTGGAGCCATTGAGCGAGGACAGCTCAGCCACATAATCGCCAGAGAAACGCACGCGCACCGGCTGGGCTTTTTCCAGGCCTTCGTAGAACTGGAAGCCACGGGTGTTCAGGTCGACGGTATTACCGCTGACCGCCGCAGCGCCAGGGCCATTGCTCACGGGTTCGCGGCGGTAGCCCAGCGCATCGAGCTCGGTAAGGAAGTCTTCCTTGCTCAGCTTCTGACCAGAGAACAGCTCCAGCGGGCGTGCATACACCTTGGCCGGAATCGTCCAGCGTTTGCCGGAGAATTTTTCCTGCACCACGGCATCGAGGTACACCGCAAGGCCGGCGACCGCCACAAGGCCCACCAGGCCAAGCTTGATCACCCAGCCCAGCCAAGGGCGCGGGCCACGGGAAGGAGGTTTTTTACGGGAACGGGGAGATCGGGTTCGAGTCATGGCGGCGGATTATACGCACTTTATTGATGATCAACATGAGCCGGACAGCGGTTTGCACGACTGGCATCAGCAGCCATAATGCCCCCCATGATTTTCCCCCGACTTTGAAGGATCGCCCGTGAGCCAGACCCTGATCGCTGCCCTGCAAAACCCGGCCTTGTACCCTCATCCGGTTGACGCGTTTCAAGTCATCGAGACCCATATTTCCTGGGTGATACTGACGGGCCCCTATGCATATAAGCTGAAGAAACCGATGAACTTCGGCTTCCTGGACTTCACCAATCTGGACGACCGCGGGCATTTCTGCCGCGAGGAACTGCGCCTCAACCAGCGCCTGACCGAAAATTTGTATCTTGAAGTGTTGCCGATTACCGGCACTGCCGAGGCGCCGCAACTGGGTGGCGACGGCCCAGCCATCGAGTACGCGCTGAAAATGCGCCAGTTCCCGCAAAGCCAGATGCTCAGCACCCTGCAAGCCAACGGCGAACTGACCAGCGCGCACATCGATGAGATGGCCAAGCAGATTGCGCAATTCCACCTCAGCGCCCCCAAAGTCCCGCAAGATCACCCCGCCGGCACGCCGGAAGAGGTGATGGCTCCGGTACGCCAGAACTTTGACCAGATCCGCCCGTTCCTCAGCGACAAGGCCGACCTGACTCAGCTGGAGGCTCTGCAAGCCTGGGCTGAAAGCAGCTTCGAACGCCTCAAGCCTCTGCTTGCGCAGCGCAAGCTCGACGGTTATACCCGTGAATGCCACGGCGATATCCACCTGGGCAACGCCACGCTGATCGATGGCCGCGTGGTGATCTTCGACTGCATTGAGTTCAACGAGCCTTTCCGCTTTACCGACGTGTACGCCGACACCGCTTTTTTGGCGATGGACCTGGAAGATCGCGGCCTGAAATGCCTGGCACGGCGCTTCATAAGCCAGTACCTGGAGCTGACCGGCGACTACCAGGGCCTGGAGCTTCTGAACTTCTATAAAGCCTACCGTGCATTGGTACGCGCCAAGGTTGCGCTGTTCAGCATGCCCAGCGAAGCCAACCCGGTGCAACGCGCTACCACCCTGCGCCAGTATCGCAACTACGCCAACCTGGCGGAAAGCTACAGCACTATCCCTTCGCGCTTCCTGGCAATCACCCACGGCGTTTCAGCCGTGGGCAAGAGCCACGTGGCCATGCGCCTGGTCGAAGCCCTGGGCGCGGTACGCCTGCGTTCGGACGTAGAGCGCAAGCGCCTGTTTGGCGAACAACAGGTAGAGAACACCCTGCAGGCCGGTATCTACAATCAGGACGCCAGCGCTGCCACCTACGCACGCCTGAACGAGATTGCCGACACCGTGCTGCGCGCCGGCTACCCGGTGGTGCTGGACGCCACGTTCTTGAAACGCGCGCAGCGTGACGCCGCCGCCCAGGTTGCCGAAGCCACTGGCGCGCCGTTCCTGATCCTCGACTGCAACGCCCCGCAAGCCGTTATCACCAGTTGGCTGGCACAACGCCAGGCGGATAAAAACGATCCGTCTGACGCCACACTGGCCGTTATCGAAGAGCAACAAGCCAGTCGTGACCCGCTGACTGCCGAGGAGCTGCTGCTCAGCAAGCGTGTGGAGACCAATGAAAGCGGGACGCTCGACGCGTTGGTCGGGCATATCCGTCAACACCTGCCGGGCCTGTAAGAAATATTTCTTGGTCGCGTCGTCGTCTTCGGCGCGCGACCCAGCGATAGTGGCACTATACTGGCTCCATAACGCCAGCCAGAGTCGCGATCATGAGTCAGCCAAAGCTTCTTGATACCCCGCTCTACGCCCTCCTGCACAAGGACGACATCCGCGGCTTCAACCAGGAGCGCCCTGAAAATGGCCCCATCGACATGCGCGGTGGCGACTTTCGAGGGCTGGACCTGCGCGACCTGAACGCCACCGGTATTGACTTCACCGACGCCTATTTTCGCTCTGCCGACCTGCGCGGCCTGGACTTGCGTGGCTGCTCACTGGAAGGCGCCAGCCTGGCCCATGCGCAGATATCGGGGGCTTATTTCCCGCCCGAACTCACGGCTGACGAAATACTCATGTCGGTCAATTTCGGTACTCGCCTGCGCTACCGCACCAAGTAACCCCACACACCGAGTTCCTGCCACATCCCCTGCCTGCCGGGCACTTTGCGCCTGCCTGCGAGTAAGCGCCGTCGCGCCATCCTTATAATCTTTTCAGCCCTTTCTGACCAAAGAACCACGCTTTTCCTACTGAACGCTACACTCATTTTCAGGCTGCCTGGTCACGACACCCACCGCACCATTCGGCCAACGCAAGGAGGCTTGATGAACGATGAGCTGCAACACCTGAAAAACCTTGGCAAGACGTCAGCGCAGTGGCTGCATGCGGTGGGCATCCACAGCGCGTCCGACTTGCGTCGCCTGGGGGCGGTCGACGCTTACCGAGCCGTGCGCACGCGCGGGTTTCGAGCTTCGAAGGTTCTGCTGTATGCCATTGAAGGGGCATTGATGGATGTGCACTGGAACGACATACCCACCGAGCGCAAGGAGGCCTTGAACCGTCAGCTTGAAGCGATCTCAGTGCATCAGAAGAACTAGAGTGGCACTCAAACCCAGTGTTTACGGGCATTACAAACGAGCGTTTGAGAAAAATGGATGAAGCAGAAAAACAGATGTTGACTCTCAAATGAGAATCGTTATGATTATCACAACTGGTCGCGAGATCAGCCGATAACTGAAAGACCATTGGTTCGGACTCTCAGATTATCTCCTCATCAGGCTAATCACGGTTATTTGACCCGGCTCTTGCCGGGTCTTTTTTTGCCCGCGAATTAACCGGCCTCAGCGCGCAATGATCAACGGATGCCCACGCTCCGGATGCGGCTGTACCAATACATCCAGACCGAATACAGCCTTGAGCGGCTCTGGTTGCAGGACGTTAGAGGGCGTATCCAGCGCGTGGGGGCGGCCGTTTTCCAGCAACAGGATCCGGTCGCAGTAACGCGCCGCCAGGTTCAAGTCATGCAGGATGACCAGCACCGCAGCGCCTCTGTCGGCAAAATGCCGGATAGCTTGCAAGGTGGTGTGTTGGTGCAGAGGGTCGAGCATCGATGTGGGCTCATCCAGCAACAACGTCTGCCCTGCCTCACCCGGCCATAACTGCGCCAATACCCGTGCCAGGTGCACACGCTGCCGCTCGCCGCCCGACAAGGCCAGGTAACTGCGCCCACTCAGGTGGCCTACATCAGCAGCCTGCAGCGCGGCGTTGATGATTTCGTCGTCGCGCACTCGCCCGGTCTGATGAGGCAAGCGGCCCATGCCCACCACCTCTTCGACACGAAAGGCAAAGTCCAGGGTGGAGGATTGTGGCAGCACCGCCAGGCGCTGGGCACGTTGCACACCTGTCATGTGCTTGAGCGCCTGCTGATCCAGCCACACCTTGCCCTGATCCGGCTGCAACTCCCCGCACAGCGCTCCAAGCAAGGTACTTTTGCCGGCGCCATTGGGGCCCAGAACGCCCAGCACTTCGCCCGGCAATAGGTCCAAGGTGATATCGGCGAGCACGGTCTTACCACCGCGCCGGATCTGCAACGCTTCTACCCGCAACATCAGGCGCGCCCTCGTAACAATAAATAGAGGAAAAACGGCGCACCGATAAACGCAGTGACAATACCGATCGGCAGTTCCGCCGGCGCTAACGCCAGGCGCGCCACCAGGTCCGCAAACAGCAGCAGGCTCGCACCCGCCAACACCGAGGCCGGTAACAACACCCGATGATCCGGCCCAGCCAGCAGCCGCACCAGATGCGGTACCACCAACCCGACAAAACCAATCATGCCCGCCGCTGCCACTGCGGCGCCAACGCCCAAGGCCGTGCAGAACACCAACTCGCGCTTGAGCCCCTCGACATCAACACCCAGATGCTTGGCCTCGGACTCACCCAGCAACAGCGCGTTCAGCGCCTTGGCCCGGCGCGGCAACCATAGCGCCACGCCCGCACTCACCAGCAACAAGGGCCACAACCGCGAATAACTTGCACCATTGAGGCTGCCCAGGTTCCAGAACGTCAGGGTGCGCAAGGTGGCATCGTCTGCCAGATAGGTAAACAGGCCCACGGTCGAACTGGCCAGGGCCGTCAGCGCAATACCGGCAAGCAACATCGTCGCGACATTGGTCTGGCCATTGCGACGCCCCAGGCGATAGACCAGTGCCGTGACGCCCAGGCCACCGAGGAAGGCGCACAGCGACAACAGGTACGGCCCGAAAGCATCCGGCAGCCCGCCAAATAGCGAGCCACCGACAATCGCCACCGCCGCTCCCAGCGCTGCCCCGCTGGACACGCCGACCAAGCCAGGATCGGCCAGCGGGTTGCGGAACAACCCCTGCATCGCCACGCCCGACAATGCCAGCACACCGCCGACCGCCAGCCCCAACAGGGTCCGCGGCAGGCGAATCTGCCCCAGGATCAACTCGGCCTGCTCCAACCCCTGGGCCTCTATCGGTACGCCCATTAGTTTCAGCGCAGCCCTGAGCGTGTCCACTAACGGCAGGCTGACCGGCCCCAGTGCCAATGAAAGCCAGATCGCCAATACACACAGCAGCGACAGCCCAATAAACAGCGTTTTTGGCTTAACCAGAGTGGTCATGGAGCAGGCTTAGGCTGGGACGGATAAAAACCGGCAGACAGTTTCTCCAGGCTTTGCGGCAATCGGGGCCCAAGGCCACCTACCAGCAAGGTCGGATCCAGCTCAAAGACGCGGCCGTTCTTGGCTGCCGGCGTAGAGGCAAGGATCGGGTTTTCTTTGAACAAGGCTGCGCGCGCCGCGTCACCGGTCAACGCGCGATCGGCAAACACCAGCACCTCAGGGCTCAACCCCGCCAGCGACTCGACGGAAAACGGTTTATAGCCGGTGTGCGTGGCCAGATTACGCCCTCCAGCCTGCTGCAACATCCAATCAGCGGCCGTGTCCTTGCCCGCGATCAGCGGCTTGCCACCGGCATGGCCGAGCAGCAACAGCACGCCTGGAGCTTTTTGCGTGGCCTGGGCCTTGACCACCCAATTTTTTTGCTGTGCCAGCGCCTGCTCATACCCGGTAAACAGGGCATCAGCCTGGGCCTCACTGCCGAGCAGTTTCCCCAAGTGTTCGAGGTTGCCTTTGAGCGTGGGCAAATCCGGCTGGGCCGAGAACATATCCACCTGCACCCCGGCACTGCGAATCTGTGCCAGCACCGGCGGTGGTCCCATTTCCTCCGTGCCCACAAGGATTTGCGGGCGCAGGCTGAGAATGCCTTCGGCTGACAACTGTCGCTGATAACCAATGCTTGGCAAGGCCTTGAGCGAGGCGGGATGCTGACTGGTGGTATCCACTCCCACCAACTTCGATTCACCGCCCAGAGCCGTCACCCACTCCGACAGCGCCCCGCCAGCACTGACCCAGCGTTGCGGCAGTTCAGAGGCGTGCACCCCAGGGTTGACCAGCAGTGAAGCAACAAGCGCAATAGCGCTGGTACTCAGGCGCATAACAGGGTTTCCTTCCTAGGGCAGGGCCACTCAAGCACTCATTGATGTGACAGATAACCCCTGCCAGGCATCGTATTGAGCACCCAGTCAGCTGACGGGCGAAGCAGGCATTTGATAATTGTTTGCATTTGAACGTCAAGGCACTTAAGGATTGAAATGAAGTTTCTCTGCGCCTCAGGCGACCTCACCCCCAACAGCAGCCGCGGTTTTGATATCGATGGCCACAGGCTGTTGGCGGTGCGTCGGGACGGCACTGCGTACTTCTATCTCAACCGCTGCCCCCATCGTGGGATCCCACTGGAATGGCAACCTGATCGCTTCCTCGACGACAGCGCCAGCCTGATCCAATGCGCCACCCATGGCGCGTTGTTCCTGATTGAAAGCGGCGAGTGCATCGCCGGGCCCTGCGCAGGCCAACACCTCACTGCCCTGCCCGGTCGCGAAGACGAACAGGGATTGTGGGTCGATCTCTAGTCGCCCAGCAGCACCTTCAACCGACGCTCGACGTAAATCTCCTGCGGCGTGACCCGTACGCCGTAGGCGAGCACCTCCACACCTGCAGCCTTGGCCTCACGTAGCGCCGCCGCATAACCGGCGTCGATTTCCACAGCCGGGCGCACCGCGTCGATCCCCGACAGGTTCACGCAATACAACTGCACCGCCCGTATACCGTCGCGCGCCAGGTGGGCCAGCTCACGCAAGTGCTTGGCACCGCGCTGCGTCACCGCATCGGGGAAAGCCGCCACTGAGCTGCCATCAAAGCCCAGGGTGACGCTTTTGACCTCGACAAACGCAGCACCCCGGGGGTAATCCAGGCGAAAGTCGATGCGACTTTTCTCCTGGCCATAAGGCACCTCACGCTTCAACGCAGTGAAGCCGTTGAGCTCAGTGATCACACCGGCCAGCAAGGCTTCTTCCACCAACTGGTTGGCACGCGCGGTGTTGACGCACGCCAGCCGGCCCTGGGGCGTTTCGGCAATTTCCCACGTGCCCGGCAGCTTGCGCTTGGGATCCGTAGAACGGCTGAACCAGACCTGGCCACCTTCGACCATGCAGTTGAGCATCGAACCGGTGTTAGGGCAGTGAATGGTGAGCAACTCGCCGGTAACGGTTTCGATATCGGTGAGAAAGCGCTTGTAGCGGCGGATCAGCCGCCCTTCTTCAAGAGGAGGATTAAAACGCATCAGCCTTGCCAACTCCGCAAACCACGGGCAATCCGCTCCACCGCTTCTTGCAGCCGATCAAGGTTTTGCGTGTAGGCAAAACGCACATGGTGCCCCGCCTGGTAGCGACCGAAATCCAACCCCGGCGTAAAGGCCACATGTTCGGTTTCGAGGAAATACCGGCAAAACGCGAAGGCATCGCCGCCGAACGCGCTGATATCGGCATACAGATAAAAAGCACCTTCGGGCTCCACGGCGATACCGAACCCCAGCTCACGCAGGGCCGGCAGCAGGAAGTCACGGCGGCGGCCAAATTCGGCACGGCGCTGCTCCAGAATCTCCAGGGTTTGCGGGGTGAAACAGGCTAACGCGGCATGCTGAGCCATGCTTGGCGCACTGATGTAGAGGTTCTGCGCCAATTTCTCCAGTTCACCCACCGCTTCAGGGGGCGCCACCAGCCAACCGAGGCGCCAGCCGGTCATGCCGAAATACTTCGAAAAACTATTCAGAACAAAGGCGTCATCATCGACTTCCAGCACGCTGGCCGCGTCGGTGCCGTAGGTGAGGCCGTGATAAATCTCGTCGACCACCAAATGACCGTTGCGCGCCTTGATGGCGCCCGACAGCCCAGCCAGCTCGTCCCGGGTGAGGATCGTGCCGGTGGGGTTGGCGGGCGATGCCACCAGTGCGCCGACACTGTCCTGGTCCCAATGCCTGGCCACCAGATCGGCGGTCAACTGGTAGCGTACGTCTGGGCCGACCGGCACCAACTGCGCCGCGCCTTCCACAAGGCGCAGGAAGTGTCGGTTGCAGGGGTAGCCTGGGTCCGCCAGCAGCCAATGTTTACCCGGATCCACCAGCAAACTGCTGGCCAGCAACAATGCGCCGGAGCCACCGGGGGTGATCAGGATGCGTTGCGGGTCGATGCTCAAACCGTAGCGTTGCTGGTAGAAACCACTGATGGCTTCGCGCAATTCGGGCAAGCCGCGGGCGGCGGTGTAGCGCGTCTTACCGTTTGCCAACGCGGCTTGGCCGGCCTGGATGATCGGCTCGGCGGTGGTGAAATCCGGCTCGCCGATTTCCAGGTGGATCACGTCGTGACCGGCGGCCTGCAGCTCATTGGCACGCGCCAGTAACGCCATGACATGAAAGGGTTCGATGGCGCGACTACGCGCACTGTAGGGCTGAGCCATTAGCCTTCCTTAGACGGTGAGGACAAAATCTGGATTCTACCGAACCCTCACGGTAAAACATGCTCTATTGCCTGATTGGGGCTGCAAGTGCACCCTGCGCACGCTCGTAAAACAGCTAAAATCAATATTCGAGGCGATACATACCCAGTCATGGCGGGCTGCTGCGGTTTGCAACCCCTTTGCCCTGGGCCTCGACAACCGGGAGTAGCGCACCCTGAATCTATCTGGTAAGTTCGCCCGCTTGCAGCCGCAGGGCCGGCAGGTGTCGGTGACGTTGCAATCCTGCGCAATGGATTAGAAGAGTGAGAGGCGGTCTATTCATGTCCACCCAAGCAAAGCAACAGCAGACTCAAGGCCTCGGCGGCTTCGAACCCTATGTCGAAAAAAAGGGCGAGGAGTACATGGGCGAGCCCATGCGCGAGCACTTCACCAAGATCCTCAACAAGTGGAAACAGGACTTGATGCAGGAAGTCGACCGTACGGTTGACCATATGAAGGATGAAGCGGCCAACTTCCCTGACCCGGCCGATCGTGCCAGCCAGGAAGAAGAGTTCGCCCTCGAACTGCGCGCCCGCGATCGCGAGCGCAAGTTGATCAAGAAGATCGACAAGACCCTGCAACTGATCAAAGACGAAGAATACGGCTGGTGCGAATCCTGCGGCGTCGAAATCGGTATTCGCCGACTGGAAGCCCGCCCAACCGCAGACCTGTGCGTAGACTGCAAGACCTTGGCTGAAATCAAGGAAAAACAGGTCGGCAAGTAACGTTGCCGAGTTGAACGAATGGAGCGTGCGAACGCTCCATTTTTGTTTCTGGCGTTTATCGGTTATGCAGTAGTATCCGGGCCATGACAGCCTCTACCTATATTGGGCGTTTCGCCCCCACACCCAGCGGCCATTTGCACTTCGGCTCCCTGGTTGCCGCCCTTGCCTCCTACCTCGATGCGCGCGCCCACCAGGGCCGTTGGTTGATGCGCATGGAAGACCTTGACCCTCCGCGTGAAGAGCCCGGCGCCCAGGCGGCGATTCTGCATGCGCTGGAAAGCTACGGCTTTGAATGGGATGGCGAACTGGTTCGCCAGAGCGAGCGGCATGATGCCTACGCCAAAGTACTGAACGATATGTTCAACCACGGCCTGGCCTACGCCTGCACCTGCTCGCGCAAGCAGTTGGAGCCCTACAACGGGGTTTACCCAGGCTTGTGCCGCAATGCCGGCCACGACCAGCAACACGCCGCCATCCGCCTGCGCGTGCCCGAGCTGGAATACCACTTTACCGACCGTGTGCAGGGCGAGTTCCGGCAGCATCTGGGCCGCGATGCCGGCGACTTCATCATCCGTCGCCGCGACGGCCTCTACGCCTACCAACTGGCGGTGGTGCTCGACGACGCCTGGCAAGGGATAACCGATATCGTGCGCGGCGCCGACCTGCTCGACTCCACACCGCGCCAGCTGTACCTGCAAGAGCTGCTTGGCCTGCGCCAGCCACGTTACTTGCATGTACCGCTGATCGTGCAGCCAGACGGCAACAAGCTGGGCAAGTCCTACCGCTCTCCACCGTTGACAGCCGACCAGGCCACGCCTTTGCTGCTCAGAGCACTGCGCGCCCTTGGCCAACAGCCCGACGCGCAACTGCTGTACGCCAGCCCACGAGAACTGCTGGATTGGGGCATTGCGCACTGGGACGCCACCCGCATCCCGCGCACGCTGACCCTGGCCGAAACGCAATTGAGTTGAAGGCGCTTGCAGGTTGCCAGCCATCCGTTAACATCGCGGCAGATTTTTAATCAGAGGCCAACATGTACATCTATCGTTTGGTCCTGCTGCTGGTCGTCGGGATCTACCTGTTCTCCCCCGCCATCATGGATTGGTGGATCGACGCCACGGGCGCCTGGTATCGCCCTTATCTGCTATGGCTGATCCTGATCGTCGTGACCTTCATCCTGCAGAGCCAAAAAGATGCCGATGAGCTTTAGTCTCACCCAGATGCTGCTGATCAGCGCCGCCTACCTGGCTGCGTTATTCGGCGTGGCCTGGATCAGTGAGCGCGGAATGATTCCGCGGGCGATCATTCGCCATCCGTTGACCTACACCTTGTCCCTGGGCGTGTACGCCAGTGCCTGGGCGTTCTACGGCACGGTGGGGCTGGCCTATCAGTACGGCTACGGCTTTCTCTCCAGTTACCTGGGGGTGTCCGGCGCGTTCCTGCTGGCGCCGGTGCTGCTGTACCCGATCCTGAAAATCACCCGGACGTACCAGCTGTCTTCCCTGGCGGACCTGTTTGCCTTTCGCTTTCGCAGCACCTGGGCCGGCGCGCTGACCACCATCTTCATGTTGATCGGCGTGCTGCCGTTGCTGGCCCTGCAGATCCAGGCGGTGGCCGACTCCATCAGCATCCTGACCCGAGAGCCCGTGCAACATCGGGTTGCCCTGGCGTTTTGCGCGCTGATCACCTTGTTCACCATCTTCTTTGGCTCTCGCCATATCGCCACCCGCGAGAAACACCAGGGCCTGGTGTTTGCGATTGCCTTTGAGTCGGTCATCAAGCTGATCGCCATCGGCGGCGTCGGCCTTTATGCGCTTTACGGCGTGTTCGACGGGCCGCAACAGCTGGAGCTGTGGCTGCTGCAAAACCAGACCGCCCTCGCCGCCTTGCATACCCCCTTGCAGGAGGGACCATGGCGTACGCTGCTGCTGGTGTTCTTCGCCTCGGCGATCGTGATGCCGCACATGTACCACATGACCTTCACCGAGAACCTCAACCCGCGCTCGCTGGTCAGCGCCAGCTGGGGCTTGCCGCTGTTCCTGTTGCTGATGAGCCTGGCGGTGCCGCTGATCCTGTGGGCTGGCCTGAAACTGGGGGCCACCACCAACCCCGAGTATTTCACCCTGGGCATCGGTATTGCTGCCAACAGCCCGGCCCTGGCGCTACTGGCGTATGTCGGGGGGTTATCGGCCGCCAGCGGGTTGATCATCGTCACCACCCTGGCACTCTCGGGCATGGCGCTCAACCACTTGGTACTGCCGCTGTACCAGCCGCCGGCCGAGGGCAATATCTACCGTTGGTTGAAATGGACCCGACGCGCGCTGATCGTCGCGATCATCATGGCCGGTTACGCGTTTTATCTGCTGCTGGGCGCCGGGCAAGACCTGGCCAACCTCGGCATCGTCGCGTTTGTCGCCACCTTGCAATTTCTGCCGGGCGTGTTGTCGGTGCTGTACTGGCCGACTGCCAATCGCCGTGGCTTTATTGCAGGGCTGCTGGCCGGGATCCTGGTGTGGACCGTGACCATGCTGCTACCGCTGGTCGGCAATCTGCAGGGCTTCTATATCCCGTTGCTGAACATGATTTACGTGCTGGACGACACCAGTTGGCACATGGCGGCCATCGCCTCGCTGGCCGCCAACGTACTGATGTTCACCCTGATCTCGCTGTTCACTAACGCCAGCGCCGAAGAAACCAGCGCCGCAGAAGCCTGTGCGGTAGACAACGTACGCCGCCCGCAACGCCGCGAACTGCATGCGGCATCGCCCCAAGAGTTCGCCACGCAACTGGCCAAGCCCCTGGGCGCCAAGGCCGCACAAAAGGAAGTCGAACAGGCGCTGCGCGACCTCTACCTGCCATTTGACGAGCGCCGCCCCTATGCCCTGCGCCGCCTGCGTGACCGTATCGAAGCCAACTTGTCCGGTTTGATGGGGCCGAGCGTGTCCCAGGACATGGTGGAAACCTTCTTGCCCTACAAGGCCGGTGGCGAAAACTACGTCACCGAAGACATCCACTTCATCGAAAGCCGGCTGGAGGACTACCACTCGCGCCTCACAGGCCTGGCCGCCGAACTCGACGCCCTGCGCCGTTACCACCGCCAGACCCTGCAGGAACTGCCGATGGGCGTGTGTTCCCTGGCCAAGGACCAGGAAATCCTGATGTGGAACAAGGCCATGGAAGAACTCACCGGCATCGCCGCCCAGCGGGTGGTGGGTTCGCGCCTCAATACCCTGGGCGATCCCTGGAAAGAGCTGCTGCAGGGTTTCATCAACCTGCCGGACGAGCACTTGCACAAACAGCACTTGGCCCTCGACGGCCAGACCCGCTGGCTCAACTTGCACAAAGCGGCCATCGACGAACCTCTGGCGCCGGGTAACAGCGGCCTGGTGCTGCTGGTAGAAGACTTGACCGATACACAGATGCTCGAAGACAAGCTGGTGCACTCCGAACGCCTGGCCAGCATTGGGCGCCTGGCGGCCGGCGTGGCTCATGAAATCGGCAACCCGATCACCGGTATCGCCTGCCTGGCGCAAAACCTGCGGGAAGAGCGCGAAGAAGACGGGGAAATCACCGAAATCAGCGGGCAGATCCTTGAACAGACCAAGCGGGTTTCACGCATCGTCCAGTCGCTGATGAGCTTTGCCCACTCCGGCGCCCATCAGAATCAGGACGAAGCGGTGTGCCTGGCCGAAGTCGCGCAGGATGCCATTGGGCTGTTGGCCTTGAACCGGCGCAATTTCGAAGTACAGTTCTTTAACCTGTGCGATCCGGACCATTGGGTCGATGGCGACTCACAACGCCTGGCCCAGGTGCTGATCAACCTGCTGTCCAACGCCCGCGACGCGTCGCCGGCCGGCAGTGCTGTACGCGTCAAGAGCGAGGCTTTCGAGCACACGGTCGACCTGATCGTGGAAGACGAAGGCAGCGGCATTCCACAGAACATCATGGACCGATTGTTCGAACCCTTCTTCACCACCAAGGACCCCGGTGAAGGTACCGGTCTGGGCCTTGCACTGGTCTATTCCATCGTTGAAGAGCATTATGGACAAATCACCATCGACAGCCCGGCTGACACACAAAGCCAACGCGGCACCCGTATCCGGGTGACCTTGCCGCGTCATGTCGAAGCGACGTCCGCTGTGAACTGAGACCGTCGAGAGAATTGAATCAATGCCGCACATTTTGATCGTCGAAGACGAAACCATTATCCGCTCTGCCTTGCGTCGCCTGCTTGAACGTAATCAGTACCAGGTCAGCGAAGCCGGCTCGGTGCAGGAAGCCCAAGAGCGATTCAGCATTCCCACGTTCGACCTGATTGTCAGTGACCTGCGCCTGCCAGGCGCCCCGGGCACCGAGCTGATCAAGCTGGGCCAGGGCACCCCGGTGCTGATCATGACCAGCTACGCCAGCCTGCGCTCGGCGGTGGACTCGATGAAGATGGGCGCGGTGGACTACATCGCCAAGCCTTTCGATCACGACGAGATGCTCCAGGCCGTGGCCCGCATCCTGCGTGACCGTGTGTCGGCCAGCAGTGCGCCTGCCGAGCCACGCCCCACCGGCAAGACCAGCGGCGCCGAAAAACCAGGTGCCAACAACAGCAATGGCGAGATCGGCATCATCGGCTCCTGCCCTCCGATGCAGGACTTGTACAGCAAGATCCGCAAGGTGGCGCCGACTGACTCCAATGTGTTGATCCAGGGCGAGTCGGGCACCGGCAAAGAGCTGGTGGCCCGCGCCCTGCACAACCTGTCCAAGCGCGCCAAGGCGCCGATGATCTCGGTGAACTGCGCGGCGATCCCCGAATCCCTGATCGAGTCCGAGCTGTTCGGCCACGAGAAAGGTGCGTTCACTGGCGCCAGCGCCGGGCGTGCAGGCCTGGTGGAGGCCGCGGACGGCGGCACCTTGTTCCTTGATGAAATTGGCGAGCTGCCCCTGGAAGCCCAAGCGCGTTTGCTGCGCGTGCTGCAGGAAGGCGAAATTCGTCGCGTGGGTTCGGTGCAATCGCAGAAGGTCGATGTTCGATTGATCGCGGCGACACACCGAGACCTGAAGAGCCTGGCCAAGATCGGCCAGTTCCGTGAGGACTTGTATTACCGCCTGCATGTCATCGCGCTCAAATTGCCGGCCCTGCGCGAGCGCGGCGCCGACGTCAACGAAATCGCCAACGCGTTCCTGTTGCGTCAAGGCGCACGCATTGACCGCACCGACCTGAAGTTTGCCGCGGACGCCGAGCAGGCGATCCGTCACTACTCGTGGCCAGGGAACGTGCGTGAGCTGGAGAACGCCGTCGAGCGCGCCGTGATTCTGTCGGAGAGCCCGGAGATTTCTGCCGAGTTGCTGGGCATCGACATTGAGCTCAGCGACCTGGATGACGACGACTTCATCGGCCTGGCCCCGCAGCAGGGCGGCGGTAGCAATACCAGCCATGAGCCGACGGAAGATTTGTCACTGGAAGACTACTTCCAGCACTTCGTGCTCGAGCATCAGGACCATATGACCGAGACCGAACTGGCCCGCAAACTGGGTGTAAGTCGCAAGTGTTTGTGGGAACGGCGTCAGCGCCTGGGCATTCCACGGCGCAAGACCGGGGTGGCCAGCGAAAGCTGAGAGCGCAGCCCCACAGGTAACACCTGTTGATGTGAAAAAACTGTTACCGCTGACTTTTCACGTAACAAAAGCCGGGGCTTACGGTAACGAAGCCCCGGCTTTTTTTTGGCCCTCAATCTGGCGAAACCAGCCCAAACCCCCGGTTTTGCTGGACGGCGCAAAAGTTGGCACGCACCCTGCTATATGCTTAGTACAAAAACAATAACAAGCTTTGTACAAGACAATAAAAATAAGACGAATCGACTCACGCATAACAAAAACAACACGGCGGAGGCGCAGCTAACTGATTCTTTTGGAGAGGCGTTGCATTTGGGGCTTGCCCCGCAACCAGGCCGAGAACAACAAAAACTGCCCTAAGGCAGAGCCTGAACTGGTTGGATCGTAGATCAGCAACACAGCGACCAAAGCAATCCGTTTGCTCTTGACTCCCGATTGGGAGTGTCATGAAGGTGAAACTTCGTGGCGAGGGCGATCAACAAAAACAAGAAGCCCGACATCAATAATAAAAATAGAGCACGCAACTACTTCTGGGGGAGCTTCGGCTCCCCTTGTAGTTTCCGGGATTTGACCTGCAAACGCTTATGGCGCAATGCCTTTAGCTTGTTCCTACACCATCCCCTGACTAAATGCTAGAATCCCCGCCCATCATGCGGTCATTCTTCGTTATGGCCGAACATTCCTTCAAACAGTGCATCCCATGCTGAAGAAGTTGTTCCAGTCATTCCGTTCTCCCTTGCGTCGAACGCAACACAAACGCAGCACGCCTGAAGTGCTCAATAGCAGCCAGCATTCGCTGCAGCGCGCTCAATTCAGCCGTTATGCAGTGAACATCGTCGAACGTTTGCAGAACGCCGGCTACCAGGCCTACCTGGTGGGTGGCTGCGTACGCGACATGTTGCTCAACATCACGCCCAAGGATTTCGACGTCGCCACCAGTGCCACGCCTGAACAAGTGCGCGCCGAGTTTCGTAATGCACGAATCATCGGCCGGCGCTTCAAGCTGGTGCATATCCACTTTGGTCGCGAAATCATCGAGGTCGCAACGTTCCGCGCCGGTCACCCGCAAAACGATGAAGAGGAGGACACCAACCAGTCTTCCCGCAACGAGAGCGGGCGCATCCTGCGCGATAACGTCTATGGCACCCTGGAAGAGGACGCGCAACGTCGCGACTTCACCATCAACGCCTTGTATTACGACCCGGTCAGCGAGCGCATCCTCGATTACGCCAACGGCGTACACGACATTCGCAACAACCTGATCCGGCTGATCGGCGACCCGACGCAGCGCTACCAGGAAGATCCGGTGCGCATGCTGCGTGCCGTGCGATTCGCCGCCAAGCTCAACTTTGGCATCGAAAAACACACCGCCGCACCGATTCGCGAACTGGCGCCGATGCTGCGGGAAATCCCCTCGGCACGCCTGTTTGAGGAAGTGCTCAAGCTGTTCCTTTCGGGCTACGCCGCCGACACCTTTGAAATGCTGGTGGACCTGCAGTTGTTCGACCCCCTGTTCCCGGCCAGCGCCGAGGCCTTGGAGTACAACCCGACGTACACCCACACCTTGATCAGCGAAGCCTTGATCAACACCGACCTGCGCATCAAGCAAAACAAACCGGTGACCCCGGCGTTCCTGTTTGCCGCCTTGTTGTGGCCGGCCCTGCCCAAACGCGTACTGCGCCTGCAGGACCGTGGCATGCCGCCGATCCCGGCCATGCAGGAAGCGGCTCACGAGCTGATCGCCGAACAGTGCCAACGCATCGCCATCCCCAAACGTTTCACCATGCCGATCCGCGAAATCTGGGACATGCAGGAGCGCCTGCCACGCCGCAGCGGCAAGCGCGCCGATCTGTTGCTGGACAACCCGCGCTTCCGTGCCGGCTACGACTTCCTGCTGCTACGCGAAAGCGCGGGCGAGCAGACCGATGGCCTGGGCGAATGGTGGACCGATTATCAGGACGCCAATGACAGCCAGCGCCGCGAAATGATTCGTGAACTGGGCAGCAAAGGTGATAGCGCCGGCGAAGGCCCGAAAAAGCGTCGCCGCAGCGGCACCAAGCGTAAACGCAGCAGTGCCGATGCCTCGGGCGCTGCGGGCGAATAAACGTGGAACGTATCTACATCGGCATGGGCAGCAACCTGGCTGCCCCGGAGCAACAATTGCGCAGCGCGATCGAGGCGCTGGCGCAATTGCCTGGCACTCAGCTCGCCGGTGTGTCCGCCTTCTATCAAAGCGATTCACTGCTGCCCGGCCAGCCGCCCTACACCAACGCCGTTGCGGCGCTGGACAGTCACCTGGCGCCATTGGACCTGCTCGACGCGCTGCAAGCCATCGAAAACGATCAGGGCCGCGAACGCCTGGAACGCTGGGGCCCGCGCACCTTGGACCTGGATATCCTGCTGTTCGGTGATCGCCTGATCGATGAGCCGCGCCTCAAGGTGCCGCACTACCAGATGCATCTGCGCGCGTTTGTGCTGTATCCGTTGGCTGAGTTGGCGCCAGCCGACCTGCAGCTGCCTGACGGCCAGCGTTTGAGCGACCTGCTCACCGCCTGCCCGTTCGTCGGCCTGGAACGCCTCCCTCAAGAATGACCCGGTCAATGTGGGAGCTGGCTTGCCTGCGATGCAAGCGACCCGGTGTATCAGCCACACCGAGGTGATGCCATCGCAGGCAAGCCAGCTCCCACATTGGATTCAGTGCGGCCAAAACCGTGCTCAACTTGCTGAATCGCGTCAGTAACAGCGGTAACACCGCCATCGTAACAATGCGGTAACACATCCAATTGACTTCCCGTGTCCTCCTCACGACTATAGGCGTCCCGCTGCCGCCAACCCGGCGCGACAGGGCGCAATCCAGGCCTTATAAGCACTGCTTTCAAGACAGTGCGCCTGTATAAACGAAGACTCACGCGCGTTACTCGCTGTTTCCAAGCGCCTGAACGAGGACCCTTTCATGCCAGACATTACCCTGACCACCTTGCAGAGCCTCAAGCTCAAAGGTGAAAAAATCACCATGCTGACCTGCTATGACGCCACCTTCGCCCACGCCAGCTGCCAGGCTGGCGTCGAAGTGCTGCTGGTGGGCGACTCCCTGGGCATGGTTCTTCAAGGGAATGACAGCACGCTGCCTGTGACCACCGATGAACTCGCCTACCACACCGCCAGCGTCAAGCGTGGCAATGATGGCGCCTTGATCATCGCGGACCTGCCGTTCATGGGTTACGCCACCCTTGAGCAAACCTTCCTGAACGCCGGCAAGCTGATGCAGGCGGGCGCGCATATGATCAAAGTCGAAGGTGCCGTGTGGCTGGCCGAGTCGATCCGGTTGCTGGCCGAGCGCGGCGTGCCAGTGTGCGCGCACATGGGCCTGACACCGCAGTCGGTCAACATCCTCGGTGGTTACAAGGTCCAGGGCCGCAATGAAGCCCAGGCCCGCCAGATGCGCGCCGATGCTATTGCACTGGAACAAGCCGGTGCTGCGATGATTCTGCTGGAGTGCGTGCCGAGCGAACTGGCCGCCGAAATCACCCAGGCCGTCAAAGTGCCCGTGATCGGGATTGGCGCAGGTTCCGCCACTGATGGCCAAGTGCTGGTATTGCACGACATGCTCGGCCTGTCGATCACCGGCCACGTACCGAAGTTCGTGAAGAACTTCATGGCCGGCCAGGACAGCATCCACGCGGCCCTGAGCGCCTACGTCAGCGAAGTCAAGAATGTAACTTTCCCAGGTATTGAACACGGGTTCTCGGCATGAACACCGTTAAAACCGTCCGCGAACTGCGGGCTGCCGTAACCCACGCCCGCAGCGCCGGCAAACGCATCGGCTTTGTGCCCACCATGGGTAACCTGCACAGCGGCCACGCCACCCTGGTGACCAAGGCCGCGCAGCAAGCGGATTTCGTAGTGGCGAGCATTTTCGTCAACCCGCTGCAATTCGGCGCGGGCGAAGACCTGGACAAATACCCGCGCACGTTGGCCGCCGACCAGGAAAAACTCCTGCAGGCGGGCTGCAACCTGCTGTTTGCGCCCACGGTCGAGGAAATGTACCCCGATGGCATGAACGGCCAGACCCGAGTCAGCGTGCCACAGCTGTCCGAAGGCTTGTGCGGCGCCAGCCGCCCAGGGCACTTCGAAGGCGTGGCCACGGTGGTCAGCAAGCTGTTCAACATGGTCCAGCCGGACATGGCCGTATTCGGCCAGAAGGACTACCAGCAGTTGGCGGTGATCCGCGCCATGGTCCGCGACCTGAACATGCCGATCCAGATCATTGGCGAGCCTACCGTGCGCGCCGAGGACGGCCTCGCGCTGTCATCACGCAACGGTTACCTCACCGAGGAGCAACGTGCGGTCGCGCCAGTGCTGTACCGCGCGCTCAGCCAGATCGCCACGGCCATCCAAGGCGGCGATCATGATTTTGCCAGGCTTCGCGCCGAGCACATTCAGCAGATTGAAGCCGCAGGGCTGCGCATGGACTACCTGGAAGTGCGCCAAGGCGTACATCTGCGCCCGGCCACGGCTGAAGATCGTGATGTGGTGATCCTGGTCGCCGCTTATCTGGGGGCAACACGCCTCATCGATAACCTGCACCTGAACCTCGCCTGACCCCCGCTTTACCCTCAACCTGTTGCCCCGGCGGCTGTGCCGGTATAAAAAAGTACCGGCCACAGCGCAGACAAAGCCAAGACATATCCACACGCTAGGTTTAATGTAACTGCCCTGCGCTATGGTTAGCGCTGTCTGGAACCCAATCCTTGTTATAAGACTGGATGTTCCGGGCTTTGAAGTGTCCTAAAGGCAGTCCCCGTAATAAAAGGAAACCCGCAGCGATGGCGTACTACCGCACCCCTCATGACGTTACCGCGCTGCCCGCCTGGCAAGCGCTTGTTCAACATCGCCAAGCCATGCAGGATTTCAGCATGCGCGAGGCGTTCAATGCCGATCCTCAGCGTTTTTCCCAGTTCACCTTGAGCAGCTGCGGACTTTTCCTCGATTACTCGAAAAACCTGATCACCAGCGAAACCCGCGACCTGTTGGTGGGCCTGGCCAAGGAAGTCAATCTCAAGGCGGCGATCGACGCGCAGTACGCTGGCGAACCGGTCAACTCCTCTGAGGGCCGCCCTGCCCTGCACACCGCCCTGCGCCGCCCGGTGGGCGATAAGCTGTCGGTCAACGGCGTGAACATCATGCCGGACGTGCACAAGGTGCTGAATCAGATCACTGACCTGGTCGGCCGTATCCACGACGGCCTGTGGCGTGGCTACACCGAGAAGCCGATCACCGACGTGGTGAACATCGGCATCGGTGGCTCGTTCCTCGGCCCGGAATTGGTCTCGGAGGCCTTGCTGTCCTACGCCCATAAAGGTGTGCGTTGCCACTACCTGGCGAACATCGACGGCAGCGAGTTCCACGAACTGACCATGAAGCTGCGCGCCGAGACCACGCTGTTTATCGTCTCGTCCAAATCCTTCAACACCCTGGAAACCCTGAAAAACGCCCAGGCCGCCCGCGCCTGGTACCTGGCCCAGGGAGGCTCGGAAGCCGAACTGTATCGCCACTTCATCGCCGTCTCGAGCAACAATGCCGCAGCCGTGGCCTTCGGTATCCGCGAAGAAAACATCTTCCCCATGTGGGACTGGGTCGGTGGGCGCTACTCGCTGTGGTCTGCCATCGGCTTGCCAATTGCCCTGGCTATCGGCATGTCCAACTTCAAGGAACTGCTGTCGGGTGCCTACACCATGGACCAGCACTTTTTGAACGCGCCGTTCGAAGCCAACATGCCCGTGCTGCTGGGCTTGCTGGGGGTGTGGTACGGCAACTTCTGGGGTGCGCAGAGCCATGCGATCCTGCCGTACGACCATTACCTGCGTAACATCACCAAGCATTTGCAGCAGTTGGACATGGAATCCAATGGCAAGAGCGTGCGCCAGGACGGTACGCCAGTGTCCACCGATACCGGCCCGGTGATCTGGGGCGGCGTAGGCTGCAACGGCCAGCACGCTTACCACCAGTTGCTGCACCAAGGGACTCAATTGATCCCGGCCGACTTCATCGTGCCGATCGTCAGTTTCAACCCTGTGTCCGACCACCATCAGTGGCTGTACGCCAACTGCCTGTCCCAGAGCCAGGCGCTGATGCTCGGTAAGACCCGCAGCGAGGCCGAAGCCGAGCTGCGTGAGAAGGGCTTGCCGGAAGCCGAAGTACAGAAGCTGGCACCACACAAGGTGATCCCGGGCAACCGTCCGAGCAACACCCTGGTGGTCGAGCGCATCAGCCCACGCCGCCTGGGTGCGCTGGTGGCGATGTATGAGCACAAGGTGTTCGTGCAGAGCGTGGTGTGGGGCATCAATGCCTTCGACCAATGGGGCGTTGAACTGGGCAAGGAGCTGGGCAAAGGCGTGTACAACCGCCTGACCGGCGCCGAAGAAACCTTGGCCGAAGATGCTTCGACCCAGGGCCTGATCAACTACTTCCGTGGTCGCCACCGCGGCTGAAGCCGTTCATTCAAGGCCAACGTCCGTTTGGACGTTGGCCTTGAACCCTCCCGCCCCAGGGTGCATCTTTATGACTTGTCGCAAAAACAAGAATAAGGAGCGCTCATGTTCGATATCAGCACCTTTCCCACCGCCGATGCCGTCCGCCGGACTGCGCAGCTCAGTCAAGAGGACTACCAGCGCCTCTATCGCCAATCCATCGACCAGCCAGACACCTTCTGGGCCGAACAGGCCAAGGGCTTTCTCGACTGGATAAAACCCTGGCACAGCGTCCAGCAGTCAGACATCCACACCGGTGCCGCCCAATGGTTTGCCGGTGGCCAGTTGAACGTCAGCTACAACTGCATCGACCGCCATCTGGCGCAACGCGCCGATCAGCCGGCTTTCATCTGGGAAGGCGATGATCCGTCAACATCCTGCACGATTACTTACCGTCAACTGCACCAAAACGTCAGCCGCCTGGCCAATGTGTTGAAAAGCCGTGGCGTGAACAAAGGTGATCGCGTGTGCATCTATATGCCGATGATCCCCGAGGCGGCGTACGCCATGCTGGCCTGCACGCGAATTGGCGCAGTGCACTCGGTGGTGTTTGGTGGTTTCTCTCCTGACGCCCTGCGCGACCGCATCCTCGACGCCGATTGCCGCACCGTGATCACCGCCGACGAAGGCATACGCGGTGGCAAGCCCGTGGCGCTGAAACAGAACGTCGACAAGGCCCTGGCCAGTTGCCCGAATGTCAGCACGGTACTGGTGGTGGAGCGCACCGGGGCGGGCGTGAATTGGCACGAGGGCCGCGACCTCAAATACCAAGCCGCCCTGGACGCCGCCAGCGACAACTGCCCACCCGAGCCGATGGACGCCGAAGACCCGCTGTTTATCCTGTATACCTCCGGCAGCACCGGCAAACCCAAAGGCGTGTTGCACACCACCGCTGGCTACCTGCTGCAAGCGGCGATGACCTTCAAGTACGTGCTCGATTACCAAGAAGGCGAAGTGTTCTGGTGCACCGCCGACGTGGGCTGGGTCACCGGCCACAGCTATATCGTCTATGGCCCGCTGGCCAATGGCGCCACCTCGCTGATGTTCGAAGGCGTGCCGAGTTATCCGGACAGTTCGCGCTTCTGGCAGGTCATCGATAAACACCAGGTGAATATCTTCTACACAGCGCCCACCGCCCTGCGCGCCCTGATGCGCGAAGGCCACGGCCCGCTGCAGAGTACATCGCGCGCCAGCCTGCGCCTGCTGGGCAGCGTAGGTGAGCCGATCAACCCGGAAGCCTGGGACTGGTATTTCAACGCCGTCGGCGAACAGCGCTGCCCGATTGTTGATACCTGGTGGCAGACCGAAACCGGCGGCATCATGCTCAGCCCGCTGGTCAGCGCCCAGCGCATCAAACCGGGCTGCGCGACACAGCCCATGTTCGGCGTACAACCGGTGTTGCTTGATGAACAAGGCAAGGAAATCAGCGGCGCCGGCAGCGGTGTACTCGCCATCAAATCAAGCTGGCCGGGGCAGATTCGCAGCGTCTACGGCGACCCGCAGCGCATGATCGACACCTACTTCAAGCCCTACCCCGGCTACTACTTCACCGGGGATGGCGCACGGCGCGATGAAGACGGCGACTACTGGATCACCGGGCGGATCGACGATGTGATCAACGTGTCCGGCCATCGCATCGGCACCGCAGAGGTGGAAAGTGCGCTGGTGCTGCATGATCAGGTCGCCGAAGCCGCCGTGGTGGGCTACCCCCACGACGTCAAAGGCCAGGGCATCTACGCCTTTGTCACCCCCATGAATGGCGTCGAACCCAGCGACGCGTTGAAAAAGCACCTGCTGGAGTTGGTCAGCAAGGAGATTGGCAGCTTCGCCAAACCGGAATTGATCCAATGGGCCCCTGCCCTGCCGAAAACCCGCTCCGGCAAGATCATGCGACGCATCTTGCGCAAGATCGCCTGTAACGAACTGGACAGCCTGGGCGACACCTCGACCCTGGCCGACCCCAGCGTGGTGGACGGTTTGATCGACAAACGCCTCAACCGGTAGGGCCAGGATAATCCCCGGCCTGTGCAGGCCGGGGTTAGCTGTTAAACTTCGCGCCCCCTTTTTCTTATTCATCTGCAAGCAAGGCGCGCTCCATGACTCCCTTGAATCAGGCGCTGCGCGCCGCCCTCGATCACCGCCAAGACCTGATCAACACGCTGCACGCCCAGGGTACGGACTGCTATCGGCTGTTTCACGGCAGCCAGGAAGGCGCCGGCGGCTTGACCATCGACCGCTACGGCCCGCAATTGCTGGTACAAAGCTTCCACCAGTCCCTGGAAACCGCAGACTTGCTGGACTTGCACCAACTGATCAACCAATACATGGGCCTGGAATTGTTGCTGGTGTACAACGACCGTGCCCGCGGCAACTCGCGCATCGACCGCGAAGACACGGTGTACCGCGCGGAGCCTGGCGCATTGGAAGACCTGGTCGGCCACGAGTGGGGCCTCAATTACCGTGTGCGTGGACGCCACGCCGGGCAAGACCCGCTGCTGTTCCTCGACCTGCGCAACACCCGGGGCTGGGTCAAGGACCACAGCGCCGGCAAAAGCGTGCTGAACCTGTTCGCCTACACCTGTGGGGTAGGTTTGAGCGCAGCGGCGGGGGGCGCACGGGAAGTGTGCAACCTGGATTTTGCCGAGGGCAACCTGGCGGTGGGGCGTGAAAACGGCCAGCTCAACCCGCAGTTGCCTAGCATGGAGTTTGTACAGTCCGATTACTTCCCGGCGATTCGCCAACTGGCGGGCCTGCCGATCACCCAGCGTCGCGGGCAGAAGCTGCCGAGCTATCCGCGCCTGGAACAGCGCCAGTACGACCTGGTACTGCTCGATCCTCCCGCCTGGGCCAAGAGCGCTTTCGGCACCGTCGATTTGTTGCGCGACTATCAAAGCCTGCTCAAACCCGCACTGCTGGCCACCGCCGACAATGGCGTACTGATTTGCTGCAACAACCTGGCAAAAGTCAGCATGGAGGACTGGCGTGAGCAGGTGCTGCGCTGCGCGGAAAAAGCCGGGCGCCCGGTACGCGAATGGCAAGTGATGACACCTGGGGCTGACTTTCCTTCCCGGGACCAACAGCCCCCGTTGAAGACCCTGATCCTGCATTTGTAGGAAGTTTCCCAGCGCCCACGGTTCTTCGGAACCGAATTCCCGTGCCATACTCCAAGGCACTCTCGTTCGACATAGATGGCGTTCACCCATGCCCAAAGGATTGATCCGCGCCGTAGGCGCCTTGTTGACCGCCCTTGCTTTGTACAGCTTGCTGGGCTTTCTGATATTACCCGGCATCGCCCTTCGCATTGCCAACCAACAGTTGGCCAATTACGCCACGGTGCCGTCGCGAATCGAGCGCATCGAGCTCAACCCCTTCAGCCTGGAACTGACGCTGTGGGGCCTGAAGATCGGCGAGCCAGGCAAAGAGCAAGTAGGTTTCGAACGCCTCTACGCCAACCTGCAGATCGACAGCCTCTGGACCCGCGCCCTGCACCTGGCTGATGTGCAACTGGACAAGCCCAAGACCGAACTGCTGTTCGACAAGTCCGGCCAACTGAACCTGGCGCAGTTGTTCAAACTGCCGCCGAGCGAGCCAACCCCGGCCGATCCTGATGCCAAGCCGTTCCCACTGCGTATCGACAGCATCAAGCTGGCCGGTGGTAACCTGCATTTCCAGGACCTGCGCCCCAGCGAGCCCATCGAATTCCTCTACGACGAACTCGACTTCGAGCTGAAAAACCTTAGCACTTTGCCCGACGACAATGCCGACATGACCCTGGTCGCCGCCGGCCCCGAAGGTGGCCAGATCGACTGGAAAGGCAACTTCAGCCTGGTACCGATCACCTCCGAAGGCACCTTGAAGGTGACCGACGGCAAGATGAAAGCCTGGTGGCCGTATGTACGTGACGCCCTGCCACTGGTGCTGGAAGACGGGGTGCTCAACTTCAGCACTGACTACAAATTCAGCCTGGCCAAAGAAACCGAGCTGAACCTGACCAACACCGCCGCCAGCATCGCCCCCTTTGCTATAAAGGCCCCCGATGGCCGGCCACTGGCACGCCTGGAACGCCTGGACGTCAGCGAAACCACGGTAGACCTGGCCAAGCAGCAGGTCATTATCGGCAAGATCCGCAGCAACAAGCTGGAAACCTGGGCCGCCCGTGAGGCCGATGGTCAATTGGACTGGCAGAAGCTGTTCGCCAGCCAACCGAGCAAACCGGCCAAGGCACCGGAACCAACCGCTGCCGACGCGCCGTCGGCGCAACCGGCGGCCCCGAGCAAACCGTGGCAAGTGCTGCTCAAGGATGTGCAACTGCGTAACTATCAGGTGCACCTGGCCGACCGCCAGGCTAAACCTGCGGTCGCGCTGGAACTGGGCCCGTTGAATGTCGACGTACAGAACTTCGACAGCCTCAACCAGAGCCCCTTCGCCTTGAAGGTCGACACCGGCCTGGGTAAGCAAGGCAAGATCCAGGCAACCGGCGAGGTTAACCTCAACCCGGTCAGTGCCAAGCTGAAAGTGAACACCCAGGACATCGACCTGCGGGTCGCCCAGGCCTATATCAGCCCGTTTATTCGCCTGGAATTGCGCAGCGGCATGCTCGGCAGCAACCTGGACGTAAACCTCAAAAGCACCGAGCCGCTGGCCCTCCAGGTCACCGGCCGCGCCCAGGTTGACCAGTTGCATACCCTGGACACCCTGAAGACCCGCGACTTCCTAAAGTGGCAGCGCCTGGTGCTAGAGGGCGTGAACTACCAGCACGGCCAAAGCCTGTCGATCGACAAGGTCAACCTGTTGCAGCCGTATGCGCGCTTCATGATCAACGAAGATCGCACCACCAACATCGACGACCTGCTGATTCCGCAGCCGGCCGACAGTGGCAGCAAGTCGGCAGCCAAACCTGCCGCCAGCAACGAAAAGCCCCTGGGCATTCATATCGGGCAGATCGCGATCAACGACGGTTCGGCCAACTTTGCCGACTTCAGCCTCACCCCCAACTTTGCCACCGCGATTCAACAGCTCAACGGCCAGATTGGCACCATCGACAGTCGCCAGGCCAAACCGGCCAGCGTCGACATCAAGGGCAAGGTGGACCGATACGCACCAGTGACGATCAAAGGCAGCGTGAACCCGTTTGACCCGATGGCCGCGCTAGACATCGCCACCAGCTTCAAGCGTGTCGAGCTGACCAACCTGACACCTTACTCAGGTAAATTCGCAGGCTTCCGCATCCGCAAGGGTCGCCTGAATCTCGATCTGCACTACGTGATCACCAAAGGCCAGTTGAAGGCTGAAAACAAAGTGGTGGTCGAGCAACTGCAGTTGGGTGAAAAAGTCGACAGCTCCGATGCCGTGGACTTACCGATTCGCCTGGCTGTCGCCCTGCTCAAGGACTCCGACGGCAAGATCTCCATCGAACTGCCAGTAAGCGGCGACCTGAACAACCCGCAATTCAGCGTGATGCCGATTGTGTGGCAGACCCTGCGCAACCTCGTGGTACGCGCGGCAACCGCGCCCTTCAAGTTCATTGGCGGGCTGGTCACCGGTGGTGGCTCTGAAGACCTGGGCAATGTGTCGTTCGCCGCAGGCTCCAGTGAGCTGAACAAAGACGCCGAAGGCGCTCTGAACACCCTGGCCAAGGCGCTGAAAGAACGCCCTGCCCTGCGCCTGGAAATTGAAGGCACCGCCGCTGCCAGCAGCGACGGGCCGTTCCTGGCCGCACAGCGACTGGAGCGTGAATACCAATATAACTACTACAAGATCCTCCAGCGCCGTGGCGACAAGGTCCCGGCCCAAGCCTCCCTGCTTGAAGTGCCAGAGAAGGAAAAAGCACCATTGCTGGAAGGCATCTACCGCACCCGCCTCAAACAGCAACCCCCGGCCGAATGGAAAGACCTGGGCAGCGATGAGCGCTCGGCGAAGCTCAAGGACGGTGTGATCAAGTTCTGGAGTGGCAGTGACGTGCTACTGCGCCAGTTGGGGCAGGACCGAGCCAGCACGATCAAGGATTACCTGGTAGACAAGGGCCAGTTGGAAGATGACCGCGTGTACTTCATCGATGCGCAGCTGGGGCAGGCCGAGAAAGATGGCCGGGTGATCACTCCAATGCACCTGGATGCTGAGTAACTTCTAAGCACCACCCATCCTAATGTGGGAGCTGGCTTGCCTGCGATAGCATCACCTCGGTGCAACTGAATGACCGAGGTGCCAGCATCGCAGGCAAGCCAGCTCCCACATTTTTTGACCTGATCATTCTGTTTCAGCCTGAAATAGAACAGGCCCCGACACAAGTGCCGGGGCCTGTAATGACCACATCCGTGTGGTCGGTCGCATGAACTCCAGAGGTGCGTCAGGTGGATATCTAACTCACCCTAAGCCGCCGCTATTCAGTCCAGACGAAACGTCAACGTTACTCTGCTTTCAGGCCATCGGCCGAGACAGCTTTAACGCCTTTGATCTTCTTGGTAATCGCTACAGCCGTTTCTTTCTGCGAAGCGGTCACAGCGGTAGGCGACGACAGGGATACAACACCTTTGTTGGTTTCAACCTTGATGTCGGTGCCAGGAATGCCTTTTTCAGTGACCAGGTCAGCCTTCACTTTGGTAGTGATCCAGGTATCGCTGGTGGTCTCTTTAGCGTCGTGGGCAGCGCCTTTGGTTTTGTCGATGCCGTCAGCTTTGGTAGCACCGCCAGCCAGCAGGCCGTCAGCAGAAACCGCAGTCACACCTTTGATTTTCTTGGTGATGGCTACAGCAGTAGCTTTCTGCGAATCCGAGACTGCTACGTCGGAGGACAGGGAAACCACACCTTTGTTGGTCTCAACCTTGATGTCCGAACCTGGAATGCCTTTTTCGGTCAGCAGGTCAGCTTTGACTTTAGTGGTGATCCAAGTATCCGAAACGCTTTCCTTAGCCTTGGTCGCTTCACCGGCCGCCAAAGTCATAGGGGCTTGGGAAGTCTGAGCAAAGGCTACGTTAGCACCCATGGCCAGGGTCAGAGCGGTAGCAGTAGCGAGAGCGAACTTCTTCATACGAGTAACTCCTGTTTTATTAAAAGTCTGCAGGCGTAAACCTTCATGCTGCAGCGCTACCAGGGATATTGCAGACAGTGTGCCAACTCGCTGAACAGATTAAATCCCTTATTAAACAATGACTTATGAAAAGCATAAATTTTCGAAATCGTGCAACTTGCATGAAGCTCATCGTGCCTGCATGCAAGTTGCGGCTTTTGGGCGGCGCTAAACAGCTGATTCTGCTTCATTTTCTCGCGCCCATAAAAAAAGGACTCCGAGGAGTCCTTTTTTCAGCGTGAAGCCTGCGGGTGATTAAACGCCCGAAGCCTTGGCTGCTGCTACGTCCTTGATGGACAGCTTGATACGGCCGCGGTTGTCCACGTCCAGTACCAGCACTTCCACTTCCTGGCCTTCTTTCAGAATGTCGGTCACTTTCTCAACGCGAGCATCGCTCAGCATGGAGATGTGAACCAGACCGTCTTTGCCCGGGAGGATGTTGACGAACGCGCCGAAGTCGACGATGCGCTCAACCTTGCCGACGTAGATCTTGCCGATCTCGGCCTCAGCAGTGATACCCAGTACGCGCTGGCGTGCTGCTTCAGCCGCTTCCTTGGTTTCGCCGAAGATCTTGATCGAACCGTCGTCTTCGATGTCGATCGAAGCCTTGGTTTCTTCACAGATCGCACGGATGGTCGCGCCGCCTTTACCGATGACATCACGGATTTTGTCGGTGTCGATTTTCATCGCGATCATGGTCGGAGCATTTTCCGACAGTTCAGTGCGGGACTGACCAATGATCTGGTTCATCTGGCCGAGGATGTTCAGGCGCGCTTCCAGGGCTTGGCCCAGGGCGATTTCCATGATTTCTTCGGTGATGCCCTTGATCTTGATGTCCATCTGCAGCGCGGTCACACCTTTGGCGGTACCGGCTACTTTGAAGTCCATGTCGCCCAGGTGGTCTTCGTCACCCAGGATGTCGGTCAGGATGGCGAACTTCTCGCCTTCTTTAACCAGGCCCATGGCGATACCGGCAACCGGTGCCTTCATTGGCACACCGGCGTCCATCAGCGCCAGGGAAGCACCGCAGACCGAAGCCATGGAGCTGGAACCGTTGGACTCGGTGATTTCCGATACAACACGGATGGTGTACGGGAACACGTCAGCGGCAGGCAGCATGGCCTGAACCGAACGACGAGCCAGACGGCCGTGACCGATTTCACGACGACCCGCGCCGCCCATACGACCACACTCGCCCACCGAGAACGGAGGGAAGTTGTAGTGCAGCATGAAGGGGTCTTTTTTCTCGCCTTCCAGGGTGTCCAGCAGTTGTGCGTCGCGGGCAGTACCCAGGGTCGCAACGACCAGGGCCTGGGTTTCGCCACGGGTGAACAGCGCCGAACCGTGAGTCTTCGGCAGTACGCCGACTTCGATGTTCAGCGGACGCACGGTGCGGGTGTCGCGACCGTCGATACGTGGCTTGCCGTTAACGATGTTTTCGCGAACGGTGCGGTATTCGATCTCACCGAAAGCAGCTTTGACTTCGCTGGAAGAAGGCTGGCCTTCTTCGCCGGACAGCTTGGCGACGACCTGGTCCTTCAGCTCACCCAGGCGAGCGTAGCGGTCGGCCTTGACGGTGATGGTGTAGGCGTCGGAGATGGCAGCGCCGAACTCGGAGCGGATAGCGCCCAGCAGTTCGGTGGCTTCCGGGGCAGCAGCCCAGGTCCAGGTCGGCTTGGCAGCTTCGGCAGCCAGTTCTTTAACCGCGTTGATCACAACCTGGAACTCGTCGTGAGCAAACAGTACGGCACCCAGCATCTGGTCTTCGGTCAGCTCTTTGGCTTCCGATTCAACCATCAATACGGCTTCGGACGTACCGGCAACGACCATGTCCAGGCTCGAGGCTTTCTGTTGCTCGTAAGTCGGGTTCAGCAGGTAGCCGGTGCTTTCGTGGAACGCAACGCGGGCAGCGCCGATCGGGCCATCGAAAGGAATACCGGAGATGGCCAGGGCAGCCGAGGTACCGATCATCGCAGCGATGTCCGGATCGGTCTTCTTGCTGGTGGAAACGACGGTGCAGACAACCTGCACTTCGTTCATGAAGCCTTCTGGGAACAGCGGACGGATCGGACGGTCGATCAGTCGGGAAGTCAGGGTTTCTTTCTCGGAAGGACGGCCTTCGCGCTTGAAGAAACCGCCAGGGATCTTACCGGCAGCGTAAGTCTTTTCCTGGTAGTGAACGGACAGAGGGAAGAAGCCCTTGCTCGGGTCAGCGGTCTTGGCGCCAACAACGGTCACCAGTACGGTCACGTCGTCGTCAACGGTAACCAGCACTGCGCCGGAGGCTTGACGGGCGATACGGCCTGTCTCGAGGGTAACGGTCGACTGACCGAACTGGAATTTTTTGATAACCGGGTTCACGGTGTCCTACCTTCTTTGTGGCTCTTGGGGGAACTTGTCTTCTTGCGAAATTCTTGGGCAATGCCGGGAATCGGCCCGACGCTCGTCCAGGGTAAAACGTGTATCCAGATAAAACTTGAGGCTGGGAGCCTACCACGGGCCACCGGGAATCCCGATGACACGTGGCAGACAACCAACCTCTAGCGCAATCGCTTATTAGCGACGCAGACCCAGGCGACCGATCAGAGTCTGATAACGACCCAGATCCTTGCCTTTCAGGTAGTCCAGCAGCTTACGGCGCTGGTTTACCATGCGGATCAGACCACGACGGGAGTGGTGGTCTTTACCGTTGGCCTTGAAGTGACCTTGCAGTTTGTTGATGTTGTGGGTCAGCAGTGCAACTTGCACTTCTGGCGAACCAGTGTCACCAACAGCTTGCTGATAGTCAGCTACGATTTGTGCTTTTTCTTGAACGTCGAGAGCCATGAGGCAATCCTTTTTTCAGGAAACCACCCAAAGGGCAGTTTCAACAGGCCAGGGACAAATCCCTGTATCTAAAAATGAGTGTTGACCATGCCTGTTAACAGCCACACTCGTTCGGTCATTCTGACCGAATCAGCCGACGCGGCGCGATGCGCCCGTCTTCGCTCACTTCACCGATACCGATAAAGCGACCGTTATGATCCTGTACTCGCACCATGCCGAACTTCGGGGCATCCGGGGCGCGTACCGGCTGGCCGTTGAGCCAGTAGAACGCGCTGTGCTCCGAGAAGTGCAGCAGCGGCCAATCGAGCAAACCGCTGTCCGATGGCATGAGGAAGCGATCAACCGCTTCATTGCCGCCCTCGGCGTGTACCGCTTCCAACTCTTCCAGCGTGACCGTCTGGGCCAGGCTGAAAGGCCCGGCCTGGGTGCGTCGCAGTTCTGCAACGTACGCGCCGCAACCGAGCTTTTCACCAATATCTTCCACCAGGGTACGGATATAGGTGCCTTTGCTGCAGTCCACGGCCAAACGGGCAGTGTCGCCTTCACAAGCAAGCAATTCCAAGCGCGCAATAGTAACAGAACGCGGTTCGCGCTCCACTACTTCGCCCGCACGTGCCAGCTTGTAAAGTGGCTGGCCATCGCGCTTGAGTGCCGAGTACATCGGCGGTATCTGACTGATTTGCCCACGAAAAGCGGGTAAGGCAGCTTCGATATCCGCACGACCAACGGTCACGTCGCGAACCTGCAAAACATCACCTTCGGCATCTGCCGTGGTGGTGGTCTTGCCCAGTTGCATCAGGGTTTCGTAACCCTTGTCGGAATCAAGCAGGTATTGCGAAAACTTGGTGGCCTCGCCAAAGCACAACGGCAATACACCGGTGGCCAATGGATCAAGGCTGCCGGTATGCCCGGCCTTCTCGGCATTGAGCAGCCAGCGAACCTTCTGCAACGCGGCATTGGAGGTAAAGCCAATGGGTTTGTCGAGCAGAATGATGCCACTGACGTTGCGACGGATACGTTTGACCTGAGCCACCGCTTACTCCTTGGCGTCTTCAGGTGTGGACGGATGCTGGCTGTCTTCAGCCACGGCGCGCTCGATCAGGGCCGACAGGTGCGCGCCACGCACGACGCTTTCGTCGTAGTGGAAGTGCAACTGTGGAACGCTGCGCAGCTTCATTTCACGGGCCAACTGCATACGCAGGAAACCTGCGGCGGAGTTGAGCACCTTGATGCTTTGCGCGATTTCTTCGCTGTTGTCCTGCCCCATTACGGTGATGAAGATCTTGGCGTGACCCACGTCACGGCTCACTTCAACAGCGGTAATGGTGACCAGGCCAACGCGTGGGTCTTTGACTTCGCGGCGGATCAGTTGGGCCAGCTCACGCTGCATCTGATCGCCGATACGCTGGGTACGGCTGTATTCTTTTGCCATGTCTTGTTACCTGTTACTGCCACACGGTGAAACCCGTGGGGTCTGAAAGCGGCAAACGCCCGGCCTGACAAAAGCCAGACCGGGCGTTGCGTTTAGAGTCCTGACGCTACGCGGGGCATCTGCATGCCCACACGCTGCGCGGCTCCTGAAGTGCGCGAGTTAGAGGCTGCGAGCAACCTGAACCTTCTCGAAGACTTCGATCTTGTCGCCAACCTTGACGTCGTTGTAGCTCTTGACGCCGATACCGCATTCCATGCCGGCACGTACTTCGGCAGCGTCATCCTTGAAGCGGCGCAGGGATTCCAGCTCGCCTTCGAAGATAACGATGTCTTCACGCAGTACACGGATTGGACGGTTACGGTACACAGTGCCTTCAACCACCATACAGCCGGCGATCGCACCGAATTTCGGCGAGCGGAACACGTCACGCACCTCGGCGATACCCAGGATGTTCTCCCGGACGTCGCTGCCAAGCATACCGGTAAGGGCTTTCTTGACGTCTTCGATGATGTCGTAGATGACGTTGTAGTAACGCATGTCCAGGCCTTCCTGCTCGACGATCTTGCGAGCGCCAGCATCGGCACGCACGTTGAAGCCGAACAGTACAGCGTTGGAAGCCAGTGCCAGGTTGGCGTCGGATTCGGTGATACCACCGACACCGCCACCGACAACGCGCACTTGCACTTCGTCGTTACCCAGGCCGTTCAAGGCGCCGTTCAACGCTTCGAGGGAACCACGAACGTCAGACTTGAGGACGATGTTAAGCGTCTTCTTCTCTTCCTGGCCCATGTTCTCGAAGATGTTTTCCAGCTTGCCGGCGTGAGCACGGGCCAGCTTGACCTCGCGGAACTTGCCTTGACGGAACAGAGCCACTTCACGGGCTTTCTTCTCATCAGCCACTACGCTCATCTCGTCGCCAGCGTCCGGCGTACCGTCCAGGCCGAGAATCTCGACTGGGATAGCAGGGCCTGCTTCCTTGATTGGCTTGCCGTTCTCGTCGAGCATGGCACGTACACGGCCGTAGTTCGAACCGACCAGTACCATGTCGCCTTGGCGCAGGGTACCGTCTTGGACCAGCACGGTGGCAACTGGGCCACGGCCCTTGTCGAGACGGGACTCCACCACGACGCCACGGCCAGGAGCCGATGGAGTAGCGGTCAGTTCCAGGACTTCGGCTTGCAACAGGACCGCTTCGAGCAGTTCGTCAACGCCGGTACCCATTTTCGCCGAGACCGATACGAATGGCGTCTCGCCACCCCATTCCTCGGACGTCACGCCGTGAACCGACAGTTCGCTACGGATGCGATCGAGATCGGCGCCCGGCTTGTCGATTTTGTTCACGGCAACGACCAGAGGAACACCGGCAGCCTTGGCGTGCTGGACGGCTTCAATGGTCTGCGGCATTACGCCGTCGTCCGCTGCAACCACCAGGATCACGATGTCGGTCGCCTTGGCACCACGGGCACGCATTGCGGTAAACGCGGCGTGACCTGGGGTGTCGAGGAAGGTGACCATGCCGCGTTCGGTTTCAACGTGGTATGCACCGATGTGCTGGGTAATACCACCGGCTTCGCCTGCGGCAACCTTGGCACGACGGATGTAGTCGAGCAGGGAAGTCTTACCGTGGTCAACGTGGCCCATTACGGTCACGACCGGCGCACGGGAAACCGCTTCACCTTCAAACTTCAGGGACTCGGCCAGGGAATCTTCCAGGGCGGTGTCGCTGACCAGGGTCACTTTGTGGCCCAGCTCTTCAGCAACCAACTGGGCAGTTTCCTGGTCCAGTACCTGGTTGATGGTGGCCGGAGTGCCCAGCTTGAACATGAACTTGATGATTTCAGCAGCCTTGACCGACATCTGCTGGGCCAGATCGCCCACAGTGATGGTCTCGCCGATCTTCACTTCACGCACGACAGGGCCGGTTGGGCTCTGGAAACCGTGGGCGTTGCGCTTCTTCAGCTTGGCCTTGCCGCGACCACCACGACGGAAGCCATCGCTTTCTTCGTCGGTGGTACGTGGGGCAACGCGTGGCGCAGGCGCTTTCTCTTTGACCGAGGCGCGGTGCGGAGCGTTTTTACGCTCGCCATCGCCACCACCACCGCGACGATTGTTGTCGTCAGCACGTGGTTTGTCCGGACGACGAGGCTCGTCGCGCTTGCGGGCGTCTGCTGCAGGAGCAGGTGCGGCGGCAGCCGGGGCAGCCTCACGCACAGCTTCAACAGGGGCGGCGACCGCGTCAGTGGCAGCAGGTTGCGCAGCAGCAGGCTGGCGACGCGCTTCTTCTTCGGCGCGACGCTTGGCTTCTTCTTCAGCCTTCTGACGTGCAGCATTTTCTACTGCGCGACGTTCTTCCAGCTCGCGTTTGCGCTCGGCTTCGATTTCTTCCGGGCTGCGCTGTACGAAGACTTTCTTCTTGCGTACTTCAACGCTGATGCTCTTGCTACCTGCAACCCGCAGGGTGCTGGTGGTTTTGCGCTGCAATGTAATCTTGCGCGGTTCTTCCACTTTCGCCTTGTGGCTGCTCTTCAAGTGAGTCAGCAAAGACTGCTTCTCACTATCGCTCACACCTTCATCGGCGGCGGTGTGCGGCAGACCTGCCTCACGCATCTGCTGCAACAGGCGCTCTACCGGTGTTTTGACCTCATCGGCCAGTTGTTTCACCGTGACTTGCGTCATGCACTTCTCTCCTCAGGCCGCGCCTAATTACTCGAACCAATGGGCTCGGGCGGCCATGATCAACTTGCCGGCACGATCTTCGTCAATGCCGTCGATGTCGAGCAGATCGTCAATAGACTGCTCGGCCAGGTCTTCGCGGGTAATTACGCCGCGCACCGCCAGTTCCATCGCCAAATCCTTGTCCATACCCTCAAGCGAGAGCAGGTCTTCGGCCGGATGGGCGTCTGCCAGCTTTTCCTCAGTAGCGATGGCTTTAGTCAACAAACGATCCTTGGCCCGAGCGCGGAGCTCGTTGACGATATCCTCGTCAAAGCCGTCGATGTTGAGCATTTCTTCCAACGGTACGTAGGCAATCTCTTCCAGGCTGGTGAAGCCTTCATCTACCAGCACCTGTGCCAGTTCTTCATCGACTTCCAACTCTTCGATGAAGTTGCGCAGGATGTCACCGGTTTCAGCTTGCTGCTTAGCCTGGATGTCCGATTCGGTCATCACGTTCAGGGTCCAGCCGGTCAGTTGGCTGGCCAGACGCACGTTCTGACCACCACGACCAATGGCCTGAGCCAGATTGTCTGCGCCAACGGCGATGTCCATTGCATGGGCATCTTCGTCAACGATAATTGCCGCCACTTCAGCTGGCGACATGGCGTTGATCACGAACTGCGCCGGGTTATCGTCCCACAGGACGATGTCCACACGCTCACCGCCCAATTCGCCCGACACTGCCTGGACGCGCGAACCGCGCATACCGATGCAAGCGCCTTGCGGGTCGATGCGTTTGTCCTTGGAGCGGACCGCGATCTTGGCACGCGAACCCGGGTCACGGGACGCAGCCATCACTTCGATCAGGCCTTCGGCGATTTCCGGCACTTCGATACGGAACAGCTCGATCAGCATTTCCGGCGCGGTACGCGACAGGATCAACTGTGGGCCGCGGTTCTCGGTGCGGATTTCCTTGAGCAGCGCACGCAGACGCACGCCGACACGGAAGGTTTCGCGAGAGATGATGTCTTCACGGGCCAGCAACGCTTCGGCGTTGTTGCCCAGGTCGACGATCACGTTGTCGCGGGTAACTTTTTTCACGGTGCCAGAGATGATTTCACCCAGGCGTTCGCGATAGGCGTCAACGACTTGAGCGCGCTCGGCTTCGCGAACCTTCTGCACAATGACCTGCTTGGCGGTCTGTGCAGCAATACGGCCGAATTCGATCGACTCGATCTTTTCTTCGACAACATCGCCAACCTGAGCGCCCGGATGCGTTTGCGCAACCTTGCTTGGCCAGGTTTCGATGGCCGGATCATCAAGATCGTCCTCTTCGACCACCGTCCAGCGACGGAAAGTCTCATAGGCACCGGTGTGGCGGTTGATTTCCACACGCAGATCTACTTCGTCTTCAAAACGTTTCTTGGTAGCAGTGGCCAGGGCCAGCTCCAACGCTTCAAAAATCACGCTTGCCGGTACACCCTTTTCATTGGATACCGACTCAACAACCAGCAGTACTTCTTTGCTCATCGTACGCCTCGCCTTTCGCAAGCCATTGGATCCGCGGGATCCGCGTCTCAGTCAAAACTGGGAATAATGTTGGCCTTGTCGATCATATCGATCGGCAACAGGAACTCGTGGTCTTCTACCTGCACCACGACATCCTGCTCTTCTACACCGCGCAGAAGGCCCTGAAAGTTGCGTCGCCCTTCAAAGGGGGAGCGCAGCTTGATCTTCACTTGTTCACCGGCATATTTAGCAAACTGCTCGATAGTGAACAGTGGGCGTTCCATGCCTGGCGAGGAAACTTCAAGGGTGTATTCAACGGAGATTGGATCTTCAACATCCAGCACACCGCTGATCTGACGGCTGACAATGGCACAATCGTCCACCAGCACACCGCCCTCTTTATCGATATAAACGCGCAACATTGAGTGGCGACCTTGAGCCGAAAACTCAATACCCCAGCATTCATAGCCTAGGGCCACGACCACCGGGGCCAACAAGGCCTGCAACTCTTCTAGCTTGCTCGACACCTGAACCCCCTCGTGCATGTATGTGCATGCTGTGCAAAATAAAAAAATGGGCGAAACGCCCATCCTTGAAACGCCGTCGAACAGCGGCGTTGAAAGTGTCCAGCTAACAAAAAGCCCCTTAAAAGGGGCTCCGCTAAAACTGGTTGCGGGGGCCGGATTTGAACCGACGACCTTCGGGTTATGAGCCCGACGAGCTACCAGACTGCTCCACCCCGCGACAAAGCTGGGGCGGAAGTATACGACCGATCCCTTACAGGGTCAATGTAACCTTCCACCTACAAGAAAGCCCGCAACAGCGGGCTCTCCTGATAATTGGTACCGAGAAGGGGACTCGAACCCCTACACCCTATGGGCACAACCACCTCAAGGTTGCGTGTCTACCAATTCCACCACCTCGGCAATACAGCGCTTACAACCCTTCTTACTTCTGCTCTTGAGCTGGAGGCACGTCAGTCGCTGGAGTAGCCGACTTTTGCTCTTGAAGCACCGGGACATCATCAGAAGCCGGTTTTGCTTTTGGAACTTCCAACACTGCTGGGTTTGGCAAACCTACTTGAGTCAGCACATGAGCTTTCTCTTTAGCAAAGTAACCTAACCCTAAGCTGGTTATGAAGAAACCTGCGGCAAGTATAGCAGTAAACTTACTAAGAAAGGTAGAGGAACCTTGGCTTCCGAACACAGTATTTGAAGCACCTGCACCGAAAGACGCACCAGCATCCGCACCTTTACCCTGTTGCAACAAAACCAGAGCAACTACGCTCAGGGCAGCCAACAGATGAAAAACGACTACGACTGTTTCCAGCATTTTTTCAGTTTCCCGCGGCGCGACAGATCGCACCGAACTCATCTGCATTCAGGGAAGCTCCACCAATGAGCCCCCCATCGATATCCGGCATGCCGAACAGTTCGACCGCATTGGCCGCCTTCACGCTGCCGCCGTATAGAAGCCGCACACCTTGTGCGACTTCAGAATTCTCTGCCGCCAACTGCGCGCGGATGGCTGCGTGCACATCCTGCGCCTGTTGCGGTGTAGCAGTCAGCCCGGTGCCAATGGCCCAGACCGGCTCGTAAGCAATAACTGCCTTTGCAAATGCACCAACACCCAGCTCCTCGATGATGCTGCCCAGCTGACGCGAGACAACTTCAAGAGTCTTGCCCGATTCGCGCTGCTCAAGGGTCTCCCCTATGCACAACACCGGAATCAAGCCACAAGCCTGTGCTGCGGCGAACTTGCGGTTGAGCGTCCCATCCCGCTCGCCCATCATCTGGCGACGCTCGGAGTGCCCGACAAGCACATAGGAACAACCCGCATCAACCAGCTGACTCGGCGAAATCTCGCCGGTCAACGCACCTTGCATCGGCTCTACCGCCGAGTTCTGCGCGCCGACCTGAATCGACTTGCCCTTCAAGCCATCAACCACTTGGTTGATATGCAAGCAAGGCGGGAACACCGCGACGTCAACACCGCTAGGCAAGGCCAAGTGACGAAGGCCGTTGATCAGCTCAGCGACACTGGCGCGGGTACCGTGCATCTTCCAGTTACCAGCTACCATAGTGCGACGCATGCTGTACCCCGTCGGTCAAAGTGGGCGCAGATGTTACCCAACCACATCATCACTGGCAAGCCGAATTCAGGCGCAAACTTCAGTTACCAGTTTTGCCAGGTCTTCGGCATGGCCGCGAACCTGTGTTTCGTCCTCGCCTTCGACCATCACACGCACCAGCGGCTCTGTGCCGGACTTGCGCAGCAACACACGCCCGCGCCCCGCCATTGCCTGGGTCACGCGCTCGCAAGCCTCTTTGACAGCAGGGTGCTCGATGGGGTTTTCGCCACCGGCAAAACGCACATTGAGCAGCACTTGCGGGCACTTGCGCAGGGCTTGACGCGCCTGGGCCAGGCTCTCCTCGCGGCGACGCAGGGCCAACAGCACCTGTAGCGCGGCGATGATCGCGTCACCCGTGGTGGTGTGCTGGAAGCAGACCACGTGCCCGGAGTTCTCGCCGCCGACCAACCAGTTACGCTCCAGCAGTTCGGCGATCACGTAGCGGTCACCGACATTGGCGCGAATAAAGGGAATCCCCAGTTCTGCCAACGCCAATTCCAGCCCGAGATTACTCATCAGAGTGCCGACCACGCCACCTTGCAGCTTGTTACGCTCATGCAGGTCACGGGCAATGATGAACAACAAGTCATCACCATCCACGATCGTGCCAGTGTGATCCACCATCAGCACGCGGTCGCCATCGCCATCAAAAGCGATGCCCAGGTCCGCATGCTCAGCCAGCACAGCAGCCTGCAGCTGCTCCATGTGGGTGGAACCGCAGTTGTCGTTGATGTTCAAGCCGTTGGGCTGAGCCGACAGCACGGTAACCTGTGCACCCAGTTCCTTGAAGACGCTCGGCGCCACCTTGTAGGTCGCCCCATGGGCGCAATCGACAACAATCTTCAAGCCTGCAAAATTGGTGCTGCTCGGGACGCTGCTTTTACAGAATTCGATATAGCGGCCTGACGCGTCGTTAATGCGCGACACCTTGCCCAGCTTGCTGGACTCGACCACCGTCATCGGCGCATCCAGCAGCTCTTCGATCATCAACTCGATCTCGTCAGGCAACTTGGTGCCCTGCCCCGAGAAAAACTTGATGCCGTTGTCATCATGAGGATTGTGGGAGGCGCTGATCACAATACCGGCTTCAGCGTGGAAGGTACGCGTCAGGTAAGCGATTGCCGGCGTGGGCATAGGCCCCAACAACATCACATCGGCCCCGGCGGCGGACAATCCGGCCTCCAGCGCAGACTCAAACATGTAGCCCGAAATACGGGTGTCCTTGCCCACCAGGATGCGACACGCGCCCATGCTGCGGAACGCCATGCCTGCCGCCCAACCCAGTTTGAGCATGAAATCAGGGGTGATCGGGAATTCGCCGACCCGACCACGAATGCCGTCGGTGCCAAAATATTTTTTAGTCATAAGTACTCCATCATTCTTATTCGGCTGATTCTACAGCAGCGAGCATGCGCACCACATCGACCGTTTCGGCGACATCATGCACACGCAAAATACGTGCGCCCTTGGTCACGGCAAGCGCCGCAAGCGCCAGGCCGCCATACAGGCGTTCGCCGACGGGGCGATTCAAGGCGAGCCCTATCATGCTCTTGCGCGAAACGCCGACCAACAGCGGGCGACCAAGGGCGTGCAGCGCTTCCATGTGTTTGAACAGGCTTAGATTGTGCTGCAGGGTCTTGGCAAAGCCAAACCCCGGATCGAGGATGATCTGTTCGGGCGCAATACCCACAGCCACACACTGGGCAACCCTCTCAGCAAGAAACCCACCCACCTCGCCAACCAGGTCGTCGTAATGCGGATTGTCCTGCATGTTGCCGGGCTCACCCAGCATATGCATGAGGCAGACAGGCAAGCCGGTTGCAGCGGCCGCATCAAGGGCGCCGTCGCGCTGAAGCGAGCGCACGTCGTTGATCAACCCAGCCCCCAGCCGCGCGGTTTCGCGCATCACTGCCGGGGTGGAGGTGTCTACCGAGATGATGACATCCAGCTCACGGGCAATACGCTCAACTACCGGCGCCACCCGCTCCAGCTCCTCCAATGGAGAAACAACGCGGGCGCCGGGGCGGGTCGATTCCCCACCCACATCAATCAGCGTCGCACCGGCGGCCACCATCGCCTCGGCATGGCGCAACGCGGCGTCCAACTGACTGAAGCGGCCACCATCGGAAAAGGAGTCAGGGGTTACATTGAGGATGCCCATGACATGCGTCCGGGCCAAATCAAGAACCCGGTTGCCGCAAGGCAACCGGGTAGAGGACAAAGCAGAAGTCATTTCAAACCTTAGTGATCAGCTGCCGGGCCGCCGATAGGCGTTTCAGGGCGCTCATTCTGCACCACAGGCGGAGTGCCCGAAGTACCCGAACCACCTTCCCAGTCGCGCGGCTCACGCGGCGTGCGGCCCGACATGATGTCGTCGATCTGGTCGGCATCGATGGTTTCGTACTTCATCAACGCATCAGCCATGGCGTCCAGCTTGTCACGGTTGTCAGTGAGGATCTGCTTGGCAGTGCCGTAGCACTGGTCAATGATGCTGCGAACCTCGGAGTCGATCAGCTTGGCTGTCTCACCCGAGAAGCTGGCGCTTTGCCCACCGCCGCCACGGCCCAGGAACACTTCGCCTTCTTCTTCGGCGTACATCAATGGGCCGAGTTTTTCCGACAAGCCCCACTTGGTCACCATGTTTCGCGCAATCTGGCTGGCACGCATGATGTCGTTGGAGGCGCCAGTGGTCACACCGTCGAAGCCAAGGGTCATTTCCTCAGCAATACGGCCACCATACAGCGAGCAGATCTGGCTGATCAGCGCACGCTTGGAGAGGCTGTAGCGATCTTCTTCCGGCAGGAACATCGTCACACCCAGTGCCCGACCACGAGGAATGATCGACACTTTGTAGACGGGGTCATGCTCAGGCACAACGCGACCTACAATGGCGTGACCTGCCTCGTGATAAGCGGTGTTCTGCTTCTCTTTCTCGGACATGACCATGGATTTGCGCTCGGCGCCCATCATGATCTTGTCTTTCGCCAATTCGAACTCTTTCATCTCAACGATGCGCTTGCCAGTACGGGCAGCGAACAGCGAAGCCTCGTTCACCAGGTTCGCCAGATCAGCACCGGAGAAACCGGGAGTACCACGGGCGATCACAGCCGGAGCCACGTCGTCACCCATTGGCACCTTGCGCATGTGTACTTTCAGAATCTGCTCACGACCACGAATGTCCGGCAGGCCGACCACAACCTGGCGGTCGAAACGGCCCGGACGCAGCAACGCAGGGTCGAGAACGTCGGGACGGTTGGTTGCGGCGATGACGATAATGCCGTCATTCATCTCGAAACCATCCATCTCTACCAGCAACTGGTTGAGGGTCTGCTCACGCTCATCGTGACCACCCCCCATGCCCGCGCCACGATGGCGACCAACGGCATCGATTTCGTCGATGAAGATGATGCATGGCGCGTGCTTCTTGGCCTGCTCGAACATATCGCGAACACGGCTGGCGCCGACGCCGACAAACATCTCGACGAAGTCAGAACCGGAAATCGTGAAGAAAGGCACCTTGGCTTCGCCGGCAATCGCCTTGGCCAGCAAGGTTTTACCGGTACCCGGAGGCCCCACCATCAGCACACCGCGAGGAATACGGCCACCCAGGCGCTGGAACTTGCCCGGATCACGCAGGAACTCGACCAACTCACCGACTTCTTCCTTGGCTTCGTCGCAACCTGCGACGTCAGCCAGGGTGGTCTTCACCTGGTCTTCGGAGAGCAGGCGCGCCTTGCTTTTGCCGAAGCTCATCGGCCCGCCCTTGCCTCCCGCACCGCCTTGCATCTGGCGCATGAAGAACATGAACACGGCGATAATCACCAGGATCGGGAAGCTGGCAACCAGGAGCTGGGTCCAGATGCTTTGCTGTTCAGGCTGCTTGCCTTCCACAACGACCTTGTTATCCACCAGGTCACCGATGAGACCGTTGTCCTGAATGGCAGGACGAATGGTCTTGAAGCTGTCGCCATCGTTGCGCTTACCGGTAATCACGTAGCCATCAACCGCTACGCGCTCGACCTTGCCATCCTTAACTTGCTGGATGAAGTCGGAATAGTTGAGGGTCTGCGGCTCGTTAGGGCTGGAGAAGTTGTTCATCACCGTCACCAGGACAGCCGCGATGATCAACCACAGGATCAGATTCTTTGCCATATCGTTCAATTAACTACCCTCTGAAGCAAGCTCCGCTACTGGCGCGCGCTTCGCATGATATTCACCGGCCTAACTTACTACATTACCTACAACTCTGGCAGGCGCCGTCTGTAACCCTTTGTGAAACTTTGACTACGCAATATTCGTAAAGCTTCGTGACGAAAGCGATATAAAAAAACCTATCGCCCTCCTCGAATTTCTCAAAAACGCTCTTCGCTCGCAGCGCCTTCGACACCGCGGAAGCCACGGCACAGCAGATACTGCTCCCTGGACCGGTCACGGGATGAGTCCGGCTTGCGTGTCTGTACCTTGTCGAACAACTTGCGAATGTTCTTGTGGTACTCGTCGAAACCTTCGCCCTGGAAGACCTTCACCAGGAAATCGCCACCCGGACGCAACACCCGACCTGCCAGATCCAGCGCCAGTTCACACAGGAACATGGCACGCGGCATATCAACAGCCGGTAATCCACTCATATTGGGGGCCATGTCGGAAATCACAAGGTCTACCTGCGAATTTCCCACAGCCTCCAGGATCTCGGCCAATACCTTGTCCTCGGTGAAATCGCCGTGAACAAAGGTCACGTCCGGGATGCTGTCCATCTCGAGGATGTCCGAAGCGATCAATCGACCTTGCCCACCAATCAGACGACTGGTCACCTGGGACCAGCCACCGGGGGCCGCGCCGAGATCGATAACGCTCATGCCTGGACGAATCAATTTGTCCTTGTCCTGGATCTCCAGCAACTTGTAGCTGGCCCGGGAACGGTAGCCGTCCTTTTGCGCCTTTTTGACGTAAGGATCATTGAAATGTTCTTGTAGCCACTTAAGGCTGGTTTTGGAACGGGCCACGGGCCACCTCGAAAAAATAAAACGGGTCGTGATTAACTGGGCGGTCCCGGACTCGCTCGGGTAAACTGGCCGCCGCTTTTTACAAGATCAGACGCAGGGGTCAGATTATGCCGCTCACTCAAGAGCAGAAGAAACAGTACAAATCCATTGGCCACCATCTGAAACCAGTTCTGATTGTGGCAGACAACGGTTTGACTGAGGGTGTGCTAGCCGAATTCGAGCGCGCACTGAACGATCACGAACTGATCAAGATCAAGGTCAACATCCTTGATCGCGAAGCGCGCCTGGCCGCCGTTGCAGAACTGTGCAAGGTCGGCAAAGCGGACCTTGTTCAGGTCATCGGCAAGATGGCGCTGCTGTATCGCAAGAACTTCAGCGTCAACAAGCAACTGTCGAACGTTCATCGCTTCAAATGATGAAAAGGGTCAAGGGCGTGCTTCGCGCGCCCCGCCACTCCATCCCGGCGCAGGCTGCATAACCAGCACCAGGCCAGAGAACCCTAGCACAAGATAGCTGAATAACTGCCAGCGCAACGCTTGCGGCAGCCACACATGCACCACGCAAAACATTGCGCATGCATACAGCGCCATCAACAGCAGTTGCCCGCGGATATCCCGCCACAAACTCTTCAGGCCTTCGGCCTTGATCAGCACCAACACCTGAAGCGTCACGCACGCCGCCGCAAAACCCACCAGCAGCGCACTCAGCAATCCGTCGATCTCATCGATCAGCAGCGGCGCCAGGCCAATCAGGCCCAACGCCGGCAACATACCAATATGTAACAGCCATAGGCCGCCCACCCAAAGCATCTGAGAGAGCTGCCAAAGCATGGCGCCCGCACGCAGCGGGCGCCGTCTTTCAGATGTGACGAACTTCGACAATCTCGTACTCAATGACGCCGCTCGGCGTTTTCACGGCAACCACGTCGCCTTCTTCCTTGGCAATCAAGGCGCGAGCAATCGGCGAGCCGACAGAGATCTTGCCTTGCTTGAAGTCAGCCTCATCCTCACCCACGATTTGGTAAGTCACGCTTTCGTCGGTCTCGACGTTGGCGATTTCCACGGTCGTGCCGAAAATTACCTTGCCGGTATGCGGGATGGTGGTGACATCGATGATCACCGCATTCTGCATACGGCCTTCGATGTCACGAATCCGCGCCTCGACCATACCCTGCTGCTCGCGAGCAGCGTGGTATTCGGCGTTTTCCTTCAAGTCACCCAGCTCGCGGGCCGTACCGATGTCCTGGCTCAGCTTTGGACGTACGACCTTGGTCAGATGGGCGTGCTCCTCTTCCAGGGCGCGCGCGCCCTGAACGGTCATCGGGTATTTGGTTATGCTCATGCCTTCAATCCTGCGTGTAGATCCTGCAAGCGACGCACGGTCTTTTCCGGACCGAACTTCAGCGCTTCACAGATAGCTTCGCCAGCAGCAATGGTAGTGGTGCAGTAAATCTTGTGCTGCAAGGCATTACGACGAATGGAATAGGAGTCCGCGATCGACTGGCGACCTTCGGTGGTGTTGATGATCAGGGTGACTTCGTCATTCTTGATCATGTCGACCACATGCGGACGGCCTTCCGTCACCTTGTTCACGCGACGTACTTTCAGGCCGGCAGCTTCGATCAGCTTGGCGGTCCCGGCGGTAGCCACGACTTCAAAGCCCAAGTTGATCAGATCGCGGGCGACCCCTGCAACCAGTGGTTTGTCATCATCACGTACGCTGATAAACGCAGTACCGCCGGTCGGCAGCACTTCACTGGCACCCATCTGGGCCTTGGCGAAGGCTTCACCGAAGGTATCGCCCACACCCATCACTTCACCGGTGGACTTCATTTCTGGGCCCAGGATCGGGTCCACGCCAGGGAATTTGGCGAACGGGAACACCGCCTCTTTCACACTGTAGAAGTTCGGAATGATTTCCTTGGTAAAGCCGATTTCCTTCAGGGTCTTACCAGCCATCACTCGCGCAGCGATCATGGCCAGGGACACACCGATGCACTTGGACACGAACGGTACGGTACGCGAGGCACGCGGGTTGACTTCGATGACGTAGATGTCTTCGCCTTGCAGCGCCAACTGTACGTTCATCAGGCCGACCACACCCAGTTCCAGGGCCATCTTCTTGACCTGTTCGCGCATCTCGTCCTGGATATGCGCCGGCAGCGAGTACGGCGGCAGGGAGCACGCGGAGTCACCGGAGTGAACGCCGGCCTGCTCGATGTGCTGCATGATCGCGCCGATCACGACGTCAGTACCGTCGCAGACCGCGTCCACGTCCATTTCGATGGCGCAGTTGAGGAAGTGGTCCAGCAGCACCGGGCTGTCGTTGGAGACTTTCACCGCATCACGCAGGTAGCGCTTGAGTTCTTCTTCTTCGTAGACGATTTCCATCGCCCGGCCGCCCAGTACGTAGGACGGACGCACCACCAGCGGATAGCCGATCTTGCTGGCCGCGCGAATGGCTTCGTCTTCGCTGCGCACGGTGGCGTTCGGCGGCTGACGCAGGTTCAGGCGCTCAACCATCTGCTGGAAACGCTCACGGTCTTCGGCACGGTCGATTGCATCCGGGCTGGTACCGATGATCGGCACGCCAGCGGCTTCGAGGGCACGCGCCAGTTTCAGCGGGGTCTGGCCGCCGTACTGGACGATCACGCCTTTAGGCTTCTCGACCCGACAGATTTCCAATACGTCTTCCAGCGTTACCGGCTCGAAGTACAGACGGTCGGACGTGTCGTAGTCAGTGGAAACCGTTTCCGGGTTGCAGTTGACCATGATGGTCTCGTACCCGTCTTCGCGCAGGGCGAGGGCGGCGTGTACGCAGCAGTAGTCGAACTCGATGCCCTGGCCGATACGGTTCGGACCGCCACCCAGGATGATGATCTTGTCGCGGCCCGTCGGCGCGGCTTCGCACTCTTCCTCATAGGTGGAGTACATGTAGGCCGTGTCGGTGGCGAATTCTGCGGCGCAGGTGTCAACGCGCTTGTAGACCGGGAAGATATCCAGCTTGTGGCGATGAGTACGCAGGTTCTTCTCGGTCACACCCAGCAGCTTGGCCAGACGCTGGTCGGAGAAGCCTTTGCGCTTGAGGCGGAACATCAGGTCGCGGTCGATAGACGACAGACCCAGCGTCTTGACCTTCTCTTCTTCCTTGATCAGATCTTCGATCTGCACCAGGAACCACGGGTCGATCATGTTCATGCCGAAGATATCTTCGACGCTCAGGCCGGCACGGAAGGCGTCAGCCACGTACCAGATACGCTCGGCGCCCGGCACGGTCAGCTCGCGCTTGAGGATGCTCATGCTTTCCGGGTTGCTCAGGTCGAGCTTCTCGTCCAGGCCGCAAACACCGACTTCCAGGCCGCGCAGCGCTTTCTGCAGGGATTCCTGGAACGTGCGGCCGATGGCCATGACTTCACCGACCGACTTCATCTGGGTGGTCAGGCGCGCATCCGCCTTGGCGAATTTCTCGAAGGCAAAGCGCGGCAGCTTGGTCACGACGTAGTCGATAGACGGTTCGAAAGACGCCGGCATAGCGCCGCCGGTGATTTCGTTTTGCAGCTCGTCCAAGGTGTAGCCGATAGCCAGCTTGGCAGCGATACGCGCAATCGGGAAACCGGTCGCTTTCGAGGCCAGCGCCGAAGAACGCGATACACGTGGGTTCATCTCGATCACGACCATGCGGCCGGTGTCCGGGCAGATGCCGAACTGGACGTTGGAACCGCCGGTTTCAACGCCGATCTCGCGCAATACCGCCAAGGAGGCGTTACGCAGGATCTGGTATTCCTTGTCGGTCAGGGTCTGTGCTGGCGCCACGGTGATCGAGTCACCGGTGTGCACGCCCATCGGGTCGAAGTTTTCGATGGAGCAGACGATGATGCAGTTGTCCTTCTTATCGCGGACAACCTCCATCTCATATTCTTTCCAGCCGATCAGCGATTCGTCGATCAGCAGCTCTTTGGTCGGCGACAGGTCCAGGCCACGCGCGCAGATTTCTTCGAACTCTTCACGGTTGTAAGCGATACCGCCGCCGGTGCCGCCCATGGTGAAGGACGGACGGATGATGCACGGGAAGCCCAGGGTCTCGAGGACCGCATTGGCCTCTTCCATGCTGTGGGCGATACCGGAACGTGGGCACGCCAGGCCGATGGACTTCATGGCCTTGTCGAAACGCGAACGGTCTTCAGCCTTGTCGATGGTGTCGGCATTGGCACCGATCATCTCTACGCCGAACTTTTCCAGGACGCCTTCGCGCTCCAGGTCCAAGGCGCAGTTCAGAGCGGTCTGGCCACCCATGGTTGGCAGCAGCGCGTCCGGACGCTCTTTTTCGATGATCTTGGCAACGGTCTGCCACTTGATCGGCTCGATGTAGGTGGCGTCGGCCATGGCCGGGTCGGTCATGATGGTGGCCGGGTTGGAGTTCACCAGGATGACGCGGTAGCCCTCCTCGCGCAGGGCTTTACAGGCCTGCGCGCCGGAGTAGTCGAATTCGCAGGCCTGGCCGATCACGATCGGGCCAGCGCCGAGAATCAGGATGCTTTTTATGTCTGTACGTTTTGGCATGGGTTTGTCACTCAAATCCGCAGGTCAGTCGGCAAGCCGTCTTGAACAATCTTTGAAGAGCCTGCGGGGGCCACCGCAATCCGGGGCCGCCCGCAGGCCACTCAGTCAGCGTCGCTTGGCCATCTCATTGATGAAACGGTCGAACAGCGGCGCTACGTCGTTCGGGCCCGGGCTGGCTTCAGGGTGGCCCTGGAAGCTGAACGCGCTCTTGTCGGTGCGCTCGATGCCTTGCAGGGAGCCGTCGAACAGCGACTTGTGAATGGCGCGCACATTGCTCGGCAGGGAGGCTTCATCCACCGCAAAACCGTGGTTCTGGCTGGTGATCATCACAACGCCGGTGTCCAGGTCTTGTACCGGGTGGTTGGCACCGTGGTGGCCGTGGCCCATTTTCAGGGTCTTGGCGCCGGAGGCCAAAGCCAGCAACTGGTGGCCAAGGCAGATGCCGAACACCGGAATCTCGGTCTCCAGCACGTCCTTGATGGCCTGGATAGCGTAGTCGCATGGCTCAGGGTCACCCGGGCCGTTGGACAGGAACACACCGTCCGGCTGCATCGCGAGCACATCGCTGGCAGGGGTTTGCGCGGGCACCACGGTCACACGGCAACCGCGCTCGACCAGCATGCGCAGGATGTTGTACTTGACGCCGTAGTCATAGGCGACCACGTGGTAAGGCAGATCGGCAGCCTCGATAGTCGCGTGGCTGTCGGTCTTCAGATCCCACACAGTGGAACGCCACTCGTACTTCTCTTTGACGCTGACGACTTTCGCCAGGTCCATGCCCTTCAGGCCGGGAAAACCTTGCGCTGCGGCAATCGCCGCCTCTTCGGAAATATTGTCACCGACCATGATGCAGCCGTTCTGCGAGCCTTTTTCACGCAGGATGCGCGTGAGGCGGCGCGTATCGATACCGGCGATCGCCACAACGTTGTTGGCTTTCAGGTAATCGGACAGCGACATCGTGTTACGCCAGTTGCTCGCAACCAGTGGCAGGTCACGAATCACCAGGCCCGCCGACCAGACACGATCAGACTCGACATCTTCCGGCGTAGTGCCGGTGTTGCCGATGTGCGGATAGGTCAGGGTAACGATCTGTTGGGCGTAGGAAGGATCGGTAAGGATTTCCTGATAGCCGGTCATGGCGGTGTTAAACACCACCTCTCCAACGGTCTGACCGTCGGCTCCAATGGCTTCGCCGCGAAAAATGCTGCCATCAGCAAGGGCGAGTATGGCTGGCTTAGTCAAGAAGACCTCCCGTAAATAAAGCCTGAAAGGGCGATCGCAGGTTGTAAAAAAGCGGAGTGACGTATGGACACGTCACCCCGCTTCTTCACTGAATTATTCTGCGCGCTTTTAGTGGACACACTAAAGCTGTAGCTTACAGAAAAAGGCTTTTTTGGTCCACCGCTAATGAGCCTTAAAGGCAGGGGAATGCGACAGGACGTCGCCTAGCGGGTAAAAACGGGGCCACAGGATAATCCTGAGCCCCCGTTTTAGCTACTGGTTAGTGCAAATCCAGCACGTCACGCATGTCGTACAGGCCCGGCTCGCGGCCGTCCAACCAAAGCGCAGCACGCACCGCGCCCTTGGCGAAAGTCATGCGGCTGGAGGCTTTGTGCGTGATCTCCAGGCGCTCGCCTTCGGTGGCGAACAGCACGGTGTGATCGCCAACCACATCACCACCGCGCACGGTTGCAAAACCGATGGTGTCGCGTGCGCGCTCCCCTGTGTGGCCTTCACGCCCGTATACCGCCACTTTCGACAAATCGCGGCCCAGCGCATCGGCAATAGCTTCACCCATGCGCAACGCAGTGCCCGACGGGGCGTCGATCTTGTGACGGTGATGAGTCTCGATAATCTCGATATCAGCCTCATCACCCAGCACGCGCGCCGCCAGGTCCAGCAATTTCAGCGACAGGTTTACGCCCACGCTGAAATTGGCAGCGAAGACGATCGGAATATCCTTGCCCGCCTCCACCAGCAACTGTTTCTGCTCGGCGCTCAAACCGGTGGTACCGATCACCATAGCCTTGCCCGCCTTACGGCAGAAGGCCAGATTTTTCAGCATCACTTCCGGCAGGGTGAAGTCGATCAGCACGTCGAGCTCGTCAGCCACCTGCTCAAGGTTGCCAGACAACGAAACACCGATGCGGCCCAATGAGGCCAACTCACCTGCGTCCGCGCCGATCAACGTACTGCCTGGGCGAACAATCGCCGCCGTCAGCCCGGAGGCCGGCGAGCGCTGCTGCACCGCCTCGACCAGCGTCTTGCCCATGCGCCCGGCAGCGCCCATTACGGCTATACGTCGCATATTCAGATCCTTACAGGTCGCCGAAGAAGCGTTTTACACCGTCGAAGAAGCCCGTAGTCTTCGGCGAGTGCGAGTCATCGCCTTCCAGCGAGCTGCGGAACTCTTCCAGCAGTTCACGCTGACGACGATTCAGGTTCACCGGGGTTTCCACCGCCACACGGCACATCAGGTCGCCAGCACCGCCACCGCGCACGGGCGCAACGCCTTTGCCACGAATGCGGAACTGCTTGCCGGTTTGAGTCCCCTCGGGAATCTTGAGCTTGACCCGACCATCCAGCGTCGGAATCTCCAGCTCGCCACCCAGGGCCGCATCAACAAAGCTGATCGGCACTTCGCAGAACAAGTGCTTGCCGTCACGCTGGAAGATCGAGTGCTCGCGCACATTGATCACCACGTACAGGTCGCCTGTAGGGCCACCCTGGGCACCCGCCTCGCCTTCGCCCGACAGTCGAATACGATCACCGGTATCCACACCCGCCGGCACTTTCACCGACAGCGTCTTGTACTCTTCGACGCGGCCTTCGCCGTGGCAGGAGTCGCACGGATCGGAAATGATCTTGCCCTGGCCATGGCAACGCGGGCAGGTTTGCTGCACCGAGAAGAAGCCCTGCTGCATGCGTACCTGCCCGATACCGCCGCAGGTCGGGCACGTGATCGGCGAGGAGCCTTTCTTCGCACCCGAGCCGTCGCACGGCTTGCAGTTGACCAGCGTCGGCACACGGATATTGACACTGGTGCCGCGCACGGCTTCTTCCAGGTTCAGTTCCAGGGTGTAACGCAGGTCGCTGCCGCGCTGAGGGCCGCCACGCTGACCGCCACGGCCACCGCCGAAGAAGTCGCTGAATACGTCGCCGAAAATATCGGAGAAGTTCTGGCCACCAAAACCGGCACCGCCGCCGCCCATGCTCGGGTCGACGCCAGCATGGCCATACTGGTCGTAGGCCGCACGCTTATTGGGATCACACAGGCATTCGTAGGCCTCGTTGGCCTCTTTGAACATCTCTTCGGATTCTTTGTTATCCGGATTACGGTCCGGGTGGTGCTTCATCGCCAGGCGACGGTAGGATTTTTTCAGCTCCGCCTCGCTGGCGCCACGCTCCACACCCAATACTTCGTAATAGTCACGCTTTGCCATAAGTCTTTGCACTCTTAAGGACGTTCGACCTGGCCCTCCTGAACCCTGCCAAACTCGTTGAGCCCCAATACAGGCCCGGACCCAACTCACGTCAATTCAACGATCCTGGTCATTACTGTTTTCAGCCAGGGAGCCGGCCAAAAACGCGGTGACTGTCATTCGGAAAGCAGGAGCATTCCCGTTCACACCGCCAGCATCCGAGCGTTGTCGCATGCTGTAAAAATTCGCATACCCCAGACACGCCAACGCGGGAGCAAGCTCCCGCGCGGCGACATCCTACCAGTCACCGCTTGTGCGCGGTCAACCGGGCGACAACTTACTTGTTGTCTTTAACTTCTTCGAACTCAGCATCGACAACATCGTCGTGCTTGGCTTCAGGCTCTGCTTGTTGCGCAGCGCCGTCAGCCGGCTGGCCTTGCTCGGCGTACATTTTCTGAGCAACTGGCGCGGAGACTTTCGACAGCTCCTCAACCTTGGCTTCGATGGCAGCCTTGTCGTCGCCTTTAATGGCGGCTTCCAGCGCAACCACTGCCGCTTCGATTGCGGTTTTCTCTTCGTCTGTCACTTTGTCGCCAGCATCAGCGATCATTTTGCGCGTCGAGTGAACCAGCGCGTCACCCTGGTTACGGGCGCCTGCCAACTCTTCGAACTTCTTGTCAGCTTCAGCATTGGTTTCAGCATCACGGATCATCTGTTGAATTTCTTCATCAGACAGGCCGGAGTTGGCCTTGATGGTGATCTTCTGCTCTTTGCCGGTGGCCTTGTCTTTCGCGCCGACGTGCAGGATGCCGTTGGCGTCGATGTCGAAGGTCACTTCGATTTGTGGCACGCCACGTGGTGCTGGTGGAATCTCAGCCAGGTCGAACTTGCCCAGGGACTTGTTCTGTGCGGCTTGCTTACGCTCGCCCTGCAGCACGTGGATAGTCACGGCGCCCTGGTTGTCATCGGCAGTCGAGAACACCTGAGATTTCTTGGTAGGAATCGTGGTGTTTTTCTCGATCAGCGCAGTCATCACGCCACCCATGGTTTCGATACCCAGGGTCAGCGGGCTTACGTCCAGCAGCAGCACGTCTTTCACATCACCGGCCAGTACCGCACCCTGGATGGCAGCACCCATGGCAACGGCTTCGTCCGGGTTCACGTCTTTACGGGCTTCTTTGCCGAAGAACTCGGTGACCAGCTTCTGAACCAGTGGCATACGGGTCTGACCGCCCACCAGGATCACGTCGTTGATCGAGCCAACGTCGATACCGGAGTCTTTCAGCGCGATGCGGCAAGGTTCGATGGTGCGCTGAACCAGGTCTTCAACCAATGCTTCGAGCTTGGAACGCGAGATCTTCACGTTCAAGTGCTTAGGACCGGTAGCGTCTGCAGTGATGTACGGCAGGTTCACGTCAGTCGACTGAGCGGAAGACAGCTCGATCTTGGCTTTTTCAGCGGCTTCCTTCAGGCGCTGCATGGCCAGCGGGTCACCCTTGAGGTTCATGCCGCTTTCTTTCTTGAATTCGTCAACGAGGTAGTCGATCAGACGAATGTCAAAGTCTTCACCACCCAGGAAGGTGTCACCGTTGGTGGCCAACACTTCGAACTGGTGCTCGCCGTCAACTTCTGCGATCTCGATCACGGAGACGTCGAACGTACCGCCACCCAGGTCGTAAACGATCACGGTGTGGTCGCCCTTGGCCTTGTCCATACCGTAAGCCAGCGCGGCTGCGGTTGGTTCGTTGATGATACGTTTTACATCCAGGCCCGCGATGCGGCCGGCGTCTTTGGTAGCCTGGCGCTGGCTGTCGTTGAAGTAGGCAGGAACGGTGATCACCGCTTCAGTCACTGCTTCACCGAGGTAGTCTTCGGCGGTCTTTTTCATCTTTTTCAAGATTTCAGCCGAGATTTGCGGCGGCGACATTTTCTGGCCGTTCACTTCAACCCAGGCGTCACCGTTGTCGGCCTTGGCGATTTTGTAAGGCACCATCTTGATGTCTTTCTGTACGACTTCTTCGTCGAACTTACGACCAATCAGACGCTTTACCGCGTACAGGGTGTTGTGCGGGTTGGTCACCGCCTGACGCTTGGCCGATTGACCGACGAGGATTTCACCGTCGTTGGCGTAAGCGATGATCGACGGAGTGGTACGTGCGCCTTCGGCGTTTTCAATAACTTTTGCAACGCCGTTTTCCAGCACGGAGACGCAGGAGTTGGTGGTCCCCAGGTCGATACCGATAATTTTGCCCATGATTTACTCTCCCGAAACTTGAATTTGGTTGCCGCAGCAGTTTTGGCTAACTGCGGTAGCACTTAAACGCTTGACTTATAAATGGGGGCCTTGCGGCGAATTTCAAGCCTGCTCATCAATAGAAGGTGCAACGGGTGCAGGAGCCTTGCTCACCACCACCATTGCCGGACGCATCAGGCGACCGTTGAGCTGGTAACCCTTCTGGAACACCTTGATCACGCTATTGGGTTCCAGGTCATGGCTTTCTTGCATGGCCATGGCTTGGTGATGTTCAGCATTGAACGGCTCGCCGGCTTGCGGATCGATAGCTTCCAACTGATAACGCTTCAGGGTGTCCTGGAACATTTTCAGGGTCAGCTCGATGCCTTCGCGCATTGGGCGGATGTTTTCATCGTCCGGGTTGGACAACTCAAGACCACGCTCCAGGCTGTCGATGATCGGCAGCAGGTCACCGGCGAATTTTTCCAGCGCGAACTTGTGAGCCTTCTCTACATCCTGCTCGGCACGGCGGCGGACGTTCTGCAGATCGGCGGCAACACGCAACGATTGATCCTGCGCAGCGGCCAATTGCTCTTCGAGCACTTGCACACGTGTCGCCAGTTCATCACCGGCAGCCGAATTGGCGTCTGGAGTTTGCGTATCCTGCGTCTGTTCGTCAGCCATAGATTTCTCCTTTCAAAATCATGCGCGAACTCAACTCGCGCTTCTGCTCCGGTATATGGGGCCACAATTTTCAGGTTCAAGGGCGCAGGCGTTACCAAAAGTCTTTCGATTGACCTGGATCATTTCCTTCACGCTCATTCCACATCGCGCTAAAAAAATTAACGACTCAAGCAAATCGAGCTAAGTGCCAGGATTGTCAGGCCTGAACAAAACACTGTATAAATAACCAGACCTAAAGCCTGGGAGCGGCCGTCATGCTCGTGCACCTGTCTGTACATAACTACGCCATCGTTGAACATCTGGATCTTGAACTGGATCGCGGGATGAGCGTAATCACAGGCGAAACCGGCGCCGGCAAGTCGATCATGCTCGACGCCCTGGGCCTGACGCTTGGCGACCGCGCCGACAGTGGCGTGGTACGCCCTGGCTCCGACAAGGCCGACATCCTGGCCACCTTCGACCTGGCGGACATCCCCGAAGCCGAGGCATGGCTGGCCGAGCGCGACCTTAATAATGAAGGCCCCTGCATTCTGCGCCGGGTGATCACCGCCGAGGGGCGCTCGCGCGGCTATATCAACGGCACGCCTTGCCCACTGGGCGACTTGAAAGCCCTGGGCGAATTGCTGATCGATATCCACAGTCAGCACGAACACCAATCCCTGTTGAAAACCGATACCCACCGTCGCCTGCTCGATGAGTACGCCGGCGCCACCGATCTTTCCCGGCAAGTTCAACTGGCCGCCCAACGCTGGCGCCAGACACGCCAGGAACTGGAACGCCTCTCCAACTCCGGCGACGAACAACGCGCCCGCCACCAGTTGCTCAGCTATCAACTGGAAGAGCTCGAGAGTCTGGGCCTGGGTGAGACAGAGCTGGAGCAACTTGAGCAGGAACACAAGAACCTGACCAACGCCGAGACCCTGCTGGGTATCTGCCGTCAGGTCGTCGAGCAATGTAGTGAGAGCGACTCCGGCAATGTCCTTAATGCACTGACCGCCAGCCTCAACCGCCTGTCCAGCGTGAACAATGCTTCCGGCTCACTGAGCGAAGCGACCACCCTGTTGACCAGCGCGCAGATCCAGGTTGAAGAGGCCGTGGGCGAACTCAATCGTTTCCTGGACCATTTCGACGCCGACCCAGCTCGCCTGCAGGAAATAGAAGAACGCCTGGACACTATTTATACCCTGGCTCGCAAGCATCGAATCCAGCCGACAGAAGTCGCAACCATGCAGCAGAAACTGCTGGATGAAATCGAAACACTCAACGCGAACGACGAATCCATCGAACGACTGGGCGAGGAGCTCGCTTCGTTTGCCCGTCATTATCAGGAAAAGGCCCGGGAGCTGAGCGCTCTGCGCCAGCAGGCAGCTACTAGCCTGGCAAGCGCCGTTGAGCTGGAAATCCAACGCCTGGGCATGCCAGGCGGGCGCTTCACCATCGAGCTGCATCCCAACGCCAGTCAAGAATTGCAGCCCCATGGGCTGGAGCACGTCGAACTGCTGGTGAGTGCCAACCCCGGCCAACCGCTCAAGGCCCTGGCCAAAGTGGCCTCCGGCGGCGAACTCTCGCGGATCAGCCTGGCGATCCAAGTGATTACCGCCCAGACCTCACGGGTACCCACCCTGGTATTCGATGAGGTGGATGTGGGCATTGGCGGGCCGACCGCAGAAATTGTTGGCCAATTGCTGCGTCGCCTGGGGGATCGCGGCCAGGTGCTTACGGTGACCCACTTGCCGCAAGTGGCAGCCCAAGGGCATCAGCACCTGTTTGTGCATAAGGTGCGCGGCAGTGACGCGACACACACCGCCGTCTCCAAGCTGAACAAGTCGGAACGGGTGGAGGAAGTGGCGCGGATGCTCGGCGGTATCGACTTGACCAAGGAGTCCTTGGCTCACGCGAAAAAAATGGTGGTGGCCGCGAAGGCCTGAAGCGATATTTTCCACTCCATAGAAAGCACGAAGGCGACCCGAGGGTCGCCTTCAATCGTTTCGCAAAGCAAAACTGCGTCGATTTTTACTTTTTCTTACGGATGTACAACACGAGATTATGGTCGACCAAATCGAACCCATGCTCTTCAGCAATCTTGTGCTGCAGCGCTTCGATTTCAGGGCTGGTGAACTCGATAACCTCATTGGTATCCAGATCAACCATGTGGTCATGGTGACCACCGTCAGCCAATTCAAACACCGCATGACCGCCGTCGAAATTATGACGAACCACCAGCCCTGCGGCTTCAAACTGGGTCAGTACACGGTAGACCGTGGCCAGGCCGACGTCCTCGTTAGACTCCATCAGCGCCTTGTAAACATCTTCGGCACTCATGTGACGCTGCTCAGCAGAATCGAGCATTTGTAGAATCTTGACTCGTGGCAGAGTCACTTTGAGACCGGCTTTGCGTAGTTCGCTATTTTCAACCATGGTTAGCTTTCTCGCGGATGCTGCTTCGCAGCTTCTCTTAATACGGGTATGATCGGCGTTTACGTTGTCCCAGCCAAGATAGTGGAAGTCGCCCACCGATGCAAAACACCAAGCTCTTGCTAACCAGTTTCACCTTTGTGGGACTGCTCGCACTCGCCGGTTGTTCATTCCCCGGGGTTTACAAAATCGACATCCAGCAGGGCAATGTCGTCACGCAGGACATGATAGACCAGTTACGCCCGGGAATGACCCGACGGCAAGTACGGTTTATCATGGGCAATCCCCTGCTGACCGACACTTTCCATGCCGATCGCTGGGATTATCTCTACAGCCTGCAGCCTGGTGGCGGTGAACGCCAGCAGGAGCGCGTCAGTGTCATCTTCAATGGCAATGACCAGCTCGTGAGCCTGTCCGGCGACTTCATGCCCGGCGTAAGCCGCGATGAAGCCTTGCTGGGCAAGGACAGCGGCACCAACGTGACCGCACCTACGCAGGAAGCTGAAAAACCAAAATCCGAGGTACCGGCCAAGCCTGGTTCGTTGCTGGACACCATCCAGAAAGACATCGACAACGTGGAAACCGTGCCCGTCCCGACGCCTGAGCCTCTGGACACCAGCCCGCAATAATTTTGCGCTCGATAAAAAGCCCGGCATGCCGGGCTTTTTGTTGCCTGCCATTTACATAGGCATCTACATAACCTTGGTGCGACGCTGAACCTGTGGGAGCTGGCTTGCCTGCGAAAGCGATCTGACAGTCGACCAGGATCCTGGATCAGATCGAGTACATACCCGTTATCGGGACCGCCCCTTCCACATTTGGATCGTGGGTATCAGGTAGATATGCGCCGGCTATCAGGGCGTCATCGCAGGCAAGCCAGCTCCCACAGTTGGATCGCGGCGCTCCAGATAGCTAGGCTGCCATTTGGCAAGCTCAAGAATTCGTTTGCCTGGCCAATGCCGCCTTGGCCGCGCGCAACCTGCGCACCTCTTTAGGGTCGGCCAGCAAAGGCCGGTAGATCTCAATACGGTCGCCCGCTTGCACGCAACGCGCCCCGGCATCCACGACAACCTTGCCAAATATACCCAGCGGGCAATCAGCCAGATCAACGTCAGGAAAATGCGCCGCTATTCCCGACGCCCGCACCGCCTCGCGCAAACTAGTGCCTTCAGCCACCTTTACCCCCAGCAACACCTGGCGATCCTCAGCGGCGAACACCACCTCAATCTCAACCATGCAGTTGCTTGGCGCGCTGACAGAACGCGTCCACCAGGGTATTGGCTGCCTGATTGAACAAAGGCCCCAACGTCGCACGAACAATCGGCCCGGCATAATCAAACGAAAGATCCAGGCTGATCTTGCAGGCCTTGTCCGTCAGCGCCTTGAACACCCACACACCGTGCAGTTGGGTGAACGGCCCTTCCTGCAGGTTCATTTCGATGGATTGGCCCGGCACCAGCACATTGCGCGTCACAAAATGCTGGCTGAGGCCGCCCTTGGCCACCCCCACACTGGCAACCATGTGCTCGTCACTGCTCTCCAGAACCTCGGCTGTCGAGCACCAAGGCAGAAACTCCGGGTAACGCGCCACGTCGTTGACCAGGTCATAGAGCGCCTGCGCCGGATAGGGCAAAAGGGCCGAACGTTGAATATGCGTCGTCATGTGAGCGTTACTTCCACTGCTTAAGGCAAACATCGCGAAAGAACAGCCCAATCCGCGAGAGAAAAAAACCAAAGAACTGCCCGCATTGTCCGGGATTCGTCCAACTCGCTCAAGCACACAGGTTGACCGTAGCCGACACGCTCGCAACTCCCTATAATGCCGCCCCTATGGCTAAACAAAAGAAACACCCCACAGGGACCATCGCGCAAAATAAAAAAGCGCGACACGATTACTTCATCGAACATCGGTTCGAGGCTGGTCTGGTCCTGGCCGGCTGGGAAGTAAAAAGTCTGCGTGCCAGCAAACTGCAGCTGGTCGACAGTTATGTGCTGCTCAAGGATGGCGAGGCATGGCTGCTTGGCAGTCATATCACTCCGCTGACCACCGCGAGCACCCACGTGATTGCCGACCCGGTGCGTACGCGCAAGTTGTTGCTCAATGCCCGCGAGCTCGAAAAACTCGCCGCAGCCGTGCAGCAAAAAGGCTACGCGTGTGTCTGCTTGTCCTGGTACTGGAGCAAGCACCTGGTCAAATGCGAGATCGCATTGGGCAAGGGCAAAAAGGAATACGACAAGCGCGACACCGAACGCGAGCGCGATTCCAATCGCGAGCTGCATCGCGCCGTGCGCAACAAAGGCAAGGAAGAGTAATCCTTGTGACGGTGTAGCCCAGGCGGGCTACATCCCTTTGCGCCGCTCCGCCCGAGCCACGCGTTGAACCTCCTGACGCACCTCCTCCAACACCTCCTGCACATACAGCAGATGCCGTGTCGAGACTTCGCGCGCCTGCTCGGCCCGCCCCTCGATGATGGCCAGGTACAAGTCCCGATGCTGATTGATCAGCATGTCGCGGGTCTCAGTACGCTGCTGGTACATGCCACCAATATTCGTCACCACGTTACGCTTGAGCAGGTCGAACAGCCCGCGAATGGTGTGCAGCAACACGGCGTTATGACTGGCTTCGGCAATCGCCAAGTGAAACCTTGCATCCGCAGCACCCTCCTCCACTCGGCTCACTTCGTCGGCGCGCGCATAGCAATCCTGCAACGCCTCAAACGCTGCGGTCAGCCGTTCACGGTCAACCTCCGTGGCGCGTAACGCCGCGTAATAAGCACACGAAGCCTCAAGGGTCTGGCGAAACTCCAGCAGATCGCGCTGCGCTTCGGGATTGCTTTCCAACAAGTGCAACAGCGGATCGCTGAAGGTCGAACCCAGGGAGTCCACCACATAGTTGCCACCTCCCTGGCGGCTGACCAGCAACCCCTTGGCCGCCAGTTTCTGAATCGCCTCACGCAACGACGGGCGCGACACACCAAAGCGCTCGGCTAACGCGCGCTCGGCCGGCAAGCGTTCGCCCGACTTCAGCGTGCCCTCGAGAATCATCCCCTCAAGCTGCTCGACAATATCGTCAGACAAACGGCGCTGACGCACCTGATCAAACCCCATAACTCACTCTCCGCCATCCCGACCACTCGCCGGGGCCCCTATTCTGGCCTATCGACGTGCCGGCAGCACCTATCAGAACGCCTTCAATTTCGCCGATCAGAACGCCCCGCCTACCGACCTACGACCAAAGTTTCGCAGGCGGCAAATTGACACACCCCTGCCCAGGCTCTTAATCTAGCCCACAGCGACTGTAAATTGGTATTACCAATTAACCAAGCTCACCAAACAACAACAATCAGGGGCCACCCCATATGCAAACCTGGCAACAGCTTTACAGCCCACTCGGCAGCCTCGGCCTGTCCGCACTGGCCGCCGTCATTCCTATCGTATTCTTCTTCCTGGCGCTGGCCGTGTTCCGCCTCAAAGGCCATGTAGCCGGCAGCATCACCCTGGCCCTGTCGATCCTGGTCGCCATTTTCGCCTTCCAGATGCCCGTAGACATGGCGCTGGCCGCGGCCGGCTATGGTTTTGCCTACGGCCTGTGGCCCATCGCCTGGATCATCGTCGCGGCTGTATTCCTGTACAAATTGACGGTCAAGAGCGGCCAGTTCGAGATCATCCGCAGCTCCGTTTTGTCGATCACCGACGACCAGCGCTTGCAGGTGTTGTTGATCGGTTTTTGCTTTGGCGCCTTCCTCGAAGGTGCGGCCGGTTTTGGCGCGCCCGTGGCGATCACCGCCGCGCTGCTGGTAGGCCTGGGTTTCAACCCGCTGTACGCCGCCGGCCTGTGCCTGATTGCCAATACCGCGCCCGTGGCTTTCGGCGCATTGGGCATTCCGATCATTGTCGCCGGCCAGGTCACCGGTATTGATGCGTTCAAGATTGGCGCCATGACCGGCCGCCAACTGCCGCTGCTGTCGCTGTTCGTGCCGTTCTGGCTGGTGTTCATGATGGACGGCCTGCGCGGCGTTCGCGAAACCTGGCCGGCAGCCTTGGTGGCGGGCTTGAGCTTTGCCGTCACCCAATATTTCACCTCGAACTTCATTGGCCCGGAACTGCCGGACATTACCTCGGCACTCGCCAGCCTGATTGCCCTGACGCTGTTCCTGAAAGTCTGGCAACCCAAGCGCACCGCAGGCGCACAAATTGCCGGCGCCACCTCCAGCGTAGCGGCCACTTCCAGCGCCGGCGGCTTCGGCTTGCCACGCAACACCGTGGTTTCGCCCTACAGCCTGGGGCAAATTTTCAAGGCGTGGTCGCCGTTCCTGATCCTCACCGTACTGGTGACCATCTGGACTCTCAAACCCTTCAAGGCCCTGTTCGCCGCGGGCGGCTCGATGTACGGCTGGGTGTTCAATTTCGCGATCCCGCACCTGGATCAACTGGTGGTTAAAGTCGCGCCCATCGTGACCAACCCGACCGCCATCCCGGCCGTCTTCAAGCTGGACCCGATATCTGCCACCGGCACTGCGATCTTCTTCTCGGCACTGGTCTCCATGCTGGTGTTGAAAATCGACGTCAAAACTGGTCTTACCACTTTAAAAGAGACCTTCTTTGAGTTGCGCTGGCCGATCCTGTCCATCGGCATGGTGCTGGCATTCGCCTTCGTCACCAACTACTCCGGCATGTCCTCGACCATGGCCCTGGTTCTGGCCGGCACCGGTGCTGCCTTCCCGTTCTTCTCGCCATTCCTTGGCTGGCTGGGAGTTTTCCTGACAGGCTCCGATACCTCATCCAACGCCCTGTTCAGCTCACTGCAAGCCACTACCGCGCACCAGATCGGCGTCAACGACACCCTACTGGTAGCCGCGAACACCAGCGGTGGCGTGACCGGCAAAATGATCTCGCCGCAATCGATCGCCGTGGCCTGCGCCGCCACCGGCCTGGTGGGCAAGGAATCCGACCTGTTCCGCTTTACCCTCAAGCACAGCCTGTTTTTTGCCACCATCGTCGGGCTGATCACCTTGGCGCAGGCGTACTGGTTCACCGGTATGCTGGTGCACTGAGACCTGCACGTAATAGGGTAAGAATCGACGCCGGGGCACCCTTCCGGCGTCTGCTATTTCTGGAGGACCGATGAGCCTGCCTGCTGCTTTCCTGAGCGACGTCGCACAACTGATCCCGCAAGATCGTCGCTTCGACGATCCACTTTCCACCCTCGCCTTCGGCACCGACGCCAGCTTCTACCGACTGATCCCACAGCTGGTGATCCGTGTGGAGTCAGAAGACGAAGTGGTAACCCTGCTGCAACTGGCCCAGCGCGACCGCGTGCCAGTGACCTTCCGTGCCGCAGGCACCAGCCTCTCGGGCCAGGCCATCAGCGACTCGGTGCTGATCGTGCTGGGTGATAGCTGGAACCACCGCGAAATTCGCGGGCAAGGCACCCAAATACGCCTGCAACCCGGCGTCATCGGCGCCCAGGCCAACGCCTGGCTCGCACCGTTCGGACGCAAGATCGGGCCGGACCCCGCATCGATCAACGCCTGCAAAATTGGCGGTATCGTCGCCAACAACGCCAGTGGCATGTGCTGCGGCACGGCGCAAAACACCTACCACACCCTGGCGGGCATCCGCCTGGTGCTGGCCGATGGCAGCCGCCTGGACACCGAAGATGCCGCCAGCGTGCAAGCCTTCCGCCAGTCACATAGCGCACTGCTTGAACGCCTGGCCCTGTTGGGTCGCGAAACACGGGCAAATACTGAGCTGGCGGCAAAGATCCGCCACAAATACCGCCTGAAAAATACCACCGGCCTGTCACTCAATGCCTTGGTGGATTTCGATGACCCGCTGGATATCCTCAGCCACCTGCTGGTCGGCTCCGAGGGCACCCTGGGATTTATCAGTGCGGTCACCTACGACACCGTGATCGATCACCCCAACAAAGCCTCAGCGCTGATCGTCTTCCCGGATGTCGAAACCTGCTGCAACGCCGTCACCGTGCTGAAAACTCAGCCAGTCTCCGCCGTTGAACTGCTGGACCGACGCAGCATGCGCTCGGTGCAGGACAAACCGGGCATGCCTGCTTTCGTACAGCACCTATCGGAAAACGCCTGCGCACTGCTGATCGAATCCCGCGCCGCTTCGTCATCACTGCTGCACGAACAACTGACGCGCATCATGGCGTCCCTGGCGGCGTTTCCCGTGGAGAGACAAGTCGACTTCACCGAAGACCCATTGGAAAACGCCCGCCTGTGGGCGATCCGCAAAGACACCTTCCCCGCCGTAGGCGCCGTACGCAAAACCGGCACCACCGTGATCATCGAAGACGTGACCTTCCCGGTCGAACAACTGGCGATTGGCGTGAACCGCTTGATCGCACTGTTCGACAAACATCACTACGACGAAGCCATCCTTTTCGGACATGCCCTGGAAGGCAATCTGCACTTTGTGTTCACTCAAGGCTTCAACAGCAGCGAAGAAGTCGCACGCTATCAAGCATTCATGGACGACGTCGCGCAACTGGTGGCCGTGGAGTTCGGTGGCTCGCTGAAGGCTGAACACGGCACCGGCCGCAATATGGCCCCTTTCGTCGAACTGGAATGGGGCAGCGACGCCTATCAACTGATGTGGCAACTCAAGCGCCTGCTCGACCCTAACGGCATCCTCAACCCGGACGTGGTGCTCAGCGAAGACCCACAGATCCACCTCAAACACCTCAAGCCCCTGCCCGCCGCCGATGAGCTTGTGGATAAGTGCATCGAATGCGGGTTCTGCGAACCGGTGTGCCCTTCAAAAGGCCTGACCCTGAGCCCGCGCCAGCGCATCGTGATCTGGCGCGATATCCAGGCGAAAAAACGCGCAGGCGTCGACACCACCGAACTGGAAGCGGCCTACCACTATCAGGGCATCGACACCTGCGCCGCCACCGGCTTATGCGCGCAACGCTGCCCTGTAGGCATCAATACCGGCGACCTGGTGAAAAAGCTGCGCAGCCGCGAGGCCAACCGTACGAAAACCGTCGACTGGCTCGCCAGCCATTTCGCCACCGCACTGCAAGGTGCGCGCTTTACCCTGCACGTCGCCAATGGTGCACGCATGTTATTGGGCGCCCCGCGCCTGACGAAGTGGTCGGCCACCGTGAACAGACTGTCCAAAGGGCAAATCCCGCAGTGGACCAACGCGATGCCACAGCCCGAAAAAGCCATTCGCTTCAGCCCACCGGTGACGGACGAGCGCCCACGGGTGGTCTACCTGGCCGCCTGTGTCTCCCGCGCCATGGGCCCGGCAGCCGGTGATAAAGAGCAGATGTCGCTGTACGACAAAACCCGCCATCTGCTGGAAAAAGCCGGTTACCAAGTGGTCTTCCCCGACAACCAGGACAGCCTCTGCTGCGGCCAACCCTTCGCGTCCAAAGGCTACGCCGAGCAGGCCGAACACAAGCGCCAGGAACTGATCGGCGCCCTGCTCCACGCCAGCCGCGGCGGCCTCGACCCGATCTACTGCGACACCAGCCCCTGCACCCTGCGCCTGGTACAAGACCTGGGTGAGACGCGTCTGGACCTCTACGACCCGGTGCGCTTTATCCGCACTCACCTGATGGACCGCCTCGACTTCACACCCCAGGAAGCGCCCATCGCCGTGCACGTCACCTGCAGCACCCAGCATCTGGGCGAGAGCCAGGCACTGATCGAACTGGCGAGACGCTGCGCAAAAACCGTGGTGATCCCCGAAGGCATTCATTGCTGCGGCTTTGCCGGCGACAAAGGCTTCACCACACCAGAGCTCAACGCCCACTCCCTGCGCTCACTCAAGGACGCCGTGCAATCTTGCAGCGAAGGCATCTCCACCAGCCGCACCTGCGAGATCGGCCTGAGCCAGCATGGCGGCATCGACTACCACGGCCTGGTCTACCTGGTAGACCGTGTCACCCGCGCCCGCGCCCACTGACCCGGCAAAAAAACCGAACCCTGGCGCACCGGCGCAGTCATCTGCATAGGCCTCGACAAACGAGGCCCATCAGTGATGTCGCTGGCAGCGGTTGCACGCCAGCAGCGTCGAGCCCTTTTGCGCAAGGAGACACCCTATGAAGCGTTCCGCTCTTGCTGGCTTGTTCATGACCGCTGCGATGCTCGCCTCCCCCGCTTTCGCAGCCAGTGACAAAGACCTGTGCCAGATCAACCTGGACAAAATCAACAACGGCAAAGCCCTGCTCGCCACCGACACCAGCGGTAAAAGTGGCGAAATAGACACCGCCGTCTCCCAGGCCAAGGCCGCCCACGCCGCCGGTGATGAGAAGAAGTGCATCGAAATCACCTCCAAGGCCCTGCAAGACCTGCAGAACAGCGAGAAAGGTGGCCAGTAAGCGAGAGGGCCAACCTTCGGGTTGGCCTTCGCTGACGTTTTGGCGTACACTGCACAGGCTTGTCACTCACTAAGAAACAACGAGTTACAAGCACGGGGCCGTTTAGGATTCGACGCCGGTCGCGAAACTTTAGGTGCATGCCGAGTTGGTAACAGAACTCGTAAATCCACTGTTGCAACTTCTTATAGTTGCCAATGACGAAAACTACGGCCAGGAATTCGCTCTCGCTGCGTAAGCAGCCTTAGCCCTGAGCTTCTGGTACCTTCGGGTCCAGCAATCACCAGGGGATGTCTGTAAACCCAAAGTGATTGTCATATAGAACAGAATCGCCGTGCAGTACGTTGTGGACGAAGCGGCTAAAACTTACACAACTCGCCCAAAGCACCCTGCCCTTCGGGTCGCTGAGGGTTAACTTAATAGAAACGGCTACGCATGTAGTACCGACAGCGGAGTACTGGCGGACGGGGGTTCAAATCCCCCCGGCTCCACCACTTCATCATCTAAAGACGTCCATGGACGTCTTTTTTTGTGCCTGAAATCCATTAAAATCAAGGAATTAGCGTCTACTAGCGTCCATGGACGTCCGACACAATCTACATAACCTGGTATTCCAGATGGTATTCCAAGCCCTTCAGTGGTAATTCTTGGAATACCAATTGATGTCATGGAACACCTCATGTGCGCCCAAGCCACCCGCCTCTCTGACCGCCAGCTCAAAGCGGTGGAGCCGAAAGACAAGGACTACGTACTCAGCGATGGAGACGGCTTACAGCTGCGTGTGCGGGTCAATGGCTCTACGCTATGGAACTTCAACTACCGGCAGCCGATTACCAAAAACCGAATCAATATGGGCCTAGGCACCTACCCAGAACTCTCGCTCGCTCAAGCCAGGAAGAAAACTGTCGAAGCCAGAGAGCTTCTCGCTCAGGGCATCGACCCGAAAGAACAACGTAGCGAGCTGGAGCAGACAAAAAGGCAGGCAACCGAGCACACATTCGAGAACGTGGCGTCTGCCTGGTTTGAGCTAAAAAAGGATTCTGTGACTCAGGCTTATGCCGAGGACATCTGGCGCTCGCTCACGCTGCATGTCTTTCCATCGCTGGCAACAACACCTATCTCGCAAATCAATGGCCCTAGGGTCATCGAGCTACTGCGCCCTTTGGAAACAAAAGGCAGCCTGGAGACAGTGAAGCGACTGACTCAACGCCTCAACGAGATCATGACCTACGGCGTGAACTCGGGAATGATCTTTGCTAATCCACTCACCGGCATTCGGGCCGTTTTCAAGAAACCGAAAAAGCAGAACATGGCAGCCCTCCGCCCTGAAGAATTGCCAGAACTGATGGTCGCCATTGCCAATGCGAGCATAAAAAGAACAACGCGCTGCCTGATCGAATGGCAACTTCACACCATGACTCGCCCAGCGGAAGCCGCTACGACTTGTTGGGCCGACATCGACCTCGAGAAAAAAATCTGGACGATTCCAGCGGAGCGTATGAAAAAGCGACGCGCCCACGTCATACCGCTGACCGAGCACGCACTTGCTTTACTAGAGACGATCAAACCTTACAGCGGCCACAGAGAGTACGTATTTCCAGCCGACAGAGACCCAAGGACTCACTGCAATAGCCAGACGGCAAACATGGCCCTGAAACGGATGGGCTTTGAAGGTCGCTTGGTGAGCCATGGCATGCGCTCCATGGCCAGTACCATCCTGAACGAACAAGGATGGGACCCCGAGCTGATCGAGGTCGCACTTGCGCACGTGGACAAAGATGAGGTCCGCAGCGCCTACAATCGTGCGGATTACATTGAAAGAAGACGCCCGATGATGATCTGGTGGAGCGAACACATTCAGCATGCTGCTACTGGCAGCCTTTCAGTTTCAGCCATTCAAGGAACCCAAGGCCTGAAAGTCGTTTCGATGCGATAGCAAGTTACGGGCGATTAGCCCTGCATAGACACTGAATATGCCTATGTACAAAAATGTTCAACCCCAAAGAACTAGATCCTGAACACGGGTAGCAGGGCCTCCCCCAAAGTATGCTTGGGTTATCGAACATCAGCACAATCACCTGCGGGACCAATTTTCCGAACAATTTTGCACAATCCGCCCGGCTGACGCTGCTACCCGCACCTGTACCCTTTCTAGTAACTGTTGGTTCGAGTTCTAAGGGTCCACCGAAATTGAAGTTGCACATCATATCCGTGTTGAAACGCTTCAATACGTGACAGCCAACTTGATTTTTTTGGAAGTATTCCACTCTTGCCCTTATAGTCAACCCTCAGCCCCTCGCCACTATTGCTTCCCGTACCATTACGCCATAACGCGATCCAAAGACAACGCTAGCCCTCAAGTGACACTGCTGAACCGCTCCGAAAATCCGGAGCTATTCAGCAGTATCACTATTTGTCCGAAGAGAGGAATAGCTGCGTCCCTTCGCTTGCAGCGGCACGTATAGGGGTTTGAATTTTCTCCATAAGTTCTGCGCCCATATTTCCTATCTCGAAATTGAAACGGGTGGAGTAACCATTTTCGCTACGCGTTGCCTCCCAAAAAGAGAGCCCCTGGTCAAACTGAATGGTCAAACTTCGACCGGATGCTAGCCCGATACGTAATTGACGGTAATGAGCGAGCACAGGCTGGCTCAACACCTCACCAGTCAGGCCGCAATACTCAATCGCCTGAAGAATAGCTCTGTCACGATCTTCGCTACTCAACCAGTCATGCCAGCACTTCCAGGAGGTACGGCTTGACTCACGAAGGTACTTACGCCCCAGAATTTTGACCGAAAACTCCTCGCCGCTGCGCTGCTTTAGTTCGTACAAAATGTTAACTAGGACGCAGGCAGTGAATGGGTTGCATACATAACGATCGGAGTACGACACGGTCTCAATTGGGTCTTGGCCGCTCAATGCAAAGTCAAGTTGGCCGGCTTCAGGCTCAACGGCATCCCAGAACCGTTTTGCAAAACCGCTTAGGGAGCCATCCAGCTCGCTCCCCAGCTCGACTTTCACGATGCCCGGTACCGACGCCGATGCTTGGTTCAGATCCTGAGCCGTAATCTGTCTTGCTTGCGGCAAGACTGGAAGCAACCCGTACACGATGCACGATCCAGCAGCGACGGGGTTCCAATCTTTGTTTGGTACCAGTAGTCCCTCGTCATTACTCGCCCAGGCGATATGCTGTTTCTGGCTGGAAAGGACTGTATTTAACGTCAGCAGGCCGACATCTAACAACGACTGTTCGACTTCAATCTTAATGTTGTTAACAGCTAGGCGATGCAGCCACTCTTTCTGATCAGAGGGCAGCTCGTTGAAGGTGCTTTCTGTCAGGCGCAACGCTATTTGGTGACCAGCCCCCTCCCAAGCCAGAAGTCCGTGACGCAGTTTTCGAGCGGTAGCCAGATCCCACTCTGCAGCTGGCGCTGGCAGGTAAATCGAGAGTGTCTTGGGCAAATTATCAGCCGCAAGCTCACGCTCAATCGCCCCATACAGTGTGACGATCTCCGGTCGTGTATCCACGCCAAACACCTTCAGCTCGGCTGGCAGGTCCAGCTTCACCAACCAGTCCTTGTTGATCCATTTCAGCGCTTCATGACGATCCAGACGGTCTGCTTCAAAACGAGTATCGAAGCTCAATAGGCAGCACTGGCATGCGTGACTGCAATCACAGTCGAGTCGATCAATTACTCGTTTCCACAGGCCTCGCTCATTCAGCAAACCTACCGCTTGGGTCGCGTAACCTCCGCTGCGCTGATCGAATACACGAATTGCGCTGGCCCAGTGTCCGTTGATCTGGATGTTCTCGCAGTCGCAGCCAAGCTCGTCTGGCTGCACGCACAGTTGCTCGGCAATTGCATCACGCAGGGCAATGGCGATGGAATAGCCGGTATCTACATCCTTGAGCGGCTCACCGCTATCAGGATTGAACAAGATTAGTTCCAGGGCGTCGGTAATGCTGTCGTTACCCAGATGGATTGCTTGTTTGATTTTCCATGAGTTATAGCTGCCCGGACAGACGTTTTCGCCCGAGTCGTTCTTGCCACCGCGCAGGCGTCGGTGCGTTTGCCCACTACGAAAGGTATGAGCAAGGCGCTGCTCATTGGCCGCAGTCGAGTCCGAACTGTCATCAACCTCCAGCATCGGCTCCGCTCGACCGCATTCAAGGCAGATTGCAAAGCCGTTGCCGCCAACCCCAGAGGTGTAATGAAACAGGTGTGCTTCATGGCTGCTTCGGAACTGCCCCAATGCTGGGTTCGACAAGGCAATCCAACTCGCTGGGACGTTCAGCAACGGCTTTTTGACCGGCACATACGCCAATGACTCAATGTCGGTATGTGGCTCTGCAAAGAAATCTACTGCAAACCCCGACGGAACAAGGTACTCACGGATATTACCCTTATCGACGTCAGCGCCACATTCCGGACAGTTCAGGTTGAGTCCCGGGTTGAGCCCAGTTCCGCTGGCCCCACAAGCACCACACTTCCAGGCTTTCTTAATCAATTGCAGCTCTTTGACGTTTTCCTCGGAGGCCGGGGCATGCCAGTTGAGGGTAATCCCTCCTGACTTGTATACCAGGCCATCCATCACCAGTTCTGCGCCAGGGCCATACTCGCGAAGGCCAGTAATCCGGTCGCGGGATGCCAGGTCACGGTAGCGTCCCCTGTTGTCCTCGCGGCCTGCGCCTCCTTCGTTTGACCTGAAGTTTTGCATGCACTGGTTGTCGAAGCTCACGATGTCGGTCGGGAATCCGTATCCCGGCAGGAACCGGCGGCCAGCCAGTTCACTAAGCAGATACTCCTTCTCGACTCGAGCCAGTTGCGCGGACATCGCCCGATAAGCAGCAGCCGTCTTGTTACCAATCCCATCCAATTGAGACTTACTGATCGAGTGTTCGCCCACCCATTTCTGTTGAATTTCGCGCAAGGTTCTCAATGCATCATTCAACAATCCAGACACAGGCATTGACGACAACACGCTGCGCCGGGTGATGCTGGCGACCGCCTCGGTGACCGCAGCGCAAGCGCCATAAGACTCACCCTCAACCCAGGCGCAAAAACGCTCGGCCAGGGAAACGGGAAGATCTCCATTCAGAAAGAAGGCTCCCACGGTCATGGATTTGATTTCTAGGGCACCTGCGATGTTTTTCAGCCAGTGAGAAAGTAGCCACGAATTAACGTGACGCTGAATCAACGCGGGACTTTGCAGAGAAACCTTGGGCATCCGCATGCCAGTATTGAACGGCCAGAGCGGATTGCGGAACACAGCCTGATCATGTGGTGTGTTCTTGCAAACGGTAACTGCCAGTGCACGACCTTCACGTCGACGACCGGCGCGACCAGCTCGTTGCAAGTAGTTCGCCGGATGCGGCGGTACGTTATTCATCGCAACCACCGTGATACCGCCGATATCCACACCCATCTCCATGGTGGTGGAACAGCTCAACAGGTTCAGTTTGCCTAACTTGAAGTCAGTCTCGTAGCGATCGAGCTTCTTCTTTGGCTGTTGAGCCGAGTGCTCGGCAGAACGGAAATAGTGCCCTCCCTCGACTACCAGGTCAGCAACGTCAGACCACAAGCCTTGCTGGCGGAGCTGGACGATCCCTGGTTCATTTTCACTCCAGTCACGTATCGCCAGCAGTCCCTCGTCACCACGCATATCGATCAGAGACTGCGCCGGCACCGGTAACGTGTAAGGCTTCACTATGGCGACGTGATTGCGATCATTTCGTGGAGTGTAAGGACTCAACCCCTCGAAGGGGGTATCGATAAATCGGCGACTCACCGTGCAAAAATAGACCGTTTTCGGAAGACGGAAACTCAGGTCAGCCAGATCCAGTTGATAGCCATCAGCCTTATTGGTGAGGAGTCTGACTTGCTGGGTCAGCACCTGCCAGGCGTCCTGCAAAATGGAGTCGATTTCCTGATCATGCGTTTGCACTGACCAACCGAATGCCTTGCAGAGCATAAGGATCAGGCGCGACTGCACGCTGGAGCCCTTATTAACTGAAGGCCAGCGGACAAAACGTCGACCTGGCTTGTCATTGGTGCCTGAAGGCAATAGCCACTTCGGTTGAATTTTGGCACCAATAAGCGACTGCCAACGCTTGTCGATATTCAGAATGGTGTTTTCACGAACATAGAAATCCATAATCACTTTCAGGTAACTGCGCCATGAATCCACGCCTTTACCGCTGGGCCATGCCAGAGGTGTACTGGTTACCTGAGCTAGCTTCGAGTAAGTCACTTGCACCAGGCCCATGGTCTCCAGGCTGTTGGCGCGTTTCGGGCGACGATAGAACTCACGCGCCATCAGCATACCGGCCAACGCCACACTGTCGTGCGGGCCAAAAACGTGCGGTGCCAGACCACGGTAGTAGTCGAGGATACCGATTTCCACCTCAGGAATGCTCGAAAGCTGGCTCACCATGGCAGTCCAGCTGATTTCTGCCGGACCTGCGTTATCGCGCAGAGCAACAAGCATGTCGAAAAGCATTTTCTCCATCGGATCGCGATCAGCTTTTGCTTCCAGCACGGCGAGACTGACCTGCTGGGCACTTGTCAGCGTATTGACGGACTGCGAACTGATTAGGTGGTGGTAGACCAATCCCCGGATACGGTTGCGTTCCGAGTCCTGCTGCAACTTGACCGCGATCCGGGCCGTGCCCTGTCGGCTGTCAGTGAATGAGATCAACTTGCGACCCTGGAACGGCTTGCCTTGAGGAGTTTTATCCTCCGGGCAGTACTCCAACAACGTGCCAATAACCGTACCCAGAGTGAACGGCGCACCAATACGGTGAGCGCGCATGATGCTGCGCGTTTTGCTCTGATGGGTGCAGCACGGGCACTCATTTACAAGGCTACGAAACAGGGTTACTTCAATGCAGTCTTCGGTTGGTGTATTGATGAACTTCTGGCTGGCGCGATCCAAATGCTCGGTATAGCAATCCTCACCTGGGCGATTGGTGATCAGCACCGGGGTACGCATGGCTTCGCCGCCATCGTCGGCTTCCACGTCGTCCTCACCCTCTGCATCCATCGGTTCCGAATTCATGGAGAATTCGTCGTCCTGATTAAAGGAATGATCTACCAACCGATCTCTTTCGCTCTGATACCCCTGCAAGAATAGCTCTGTACACTCTTCGCACTTCACTAGAGGCATTAGTGGAGCTTTGCAATCACAATGTGTGCGGTCATCGGTGTAGACCATGCCAAACGGCCAGTCCTGATTGCCGAGTGCAGTTCCCGGTTTGAGCTTGCAGTTTTTGTCGATGCAGGCGCGGATGATTGGGATCACACCATGGAACAGGTGACCACGAAGAGGTAGGAAAGCAAGTCCCTCAGCATTCTTGGTGCCAGTCATCAAATCGAGCCAAGCCAGCAGCACGCTCAGGGGCAACCCCGATATTTCCTGAAGGGCTGTAAGGGTTTTCGGCCGTGTTTCACCGCCCGGCACAAAGGCGCCACGCAGACTGACGGCTATTGGGCTTGCTGCCAGACGCAAATAGCGTTGTGCAGAAACTTCGTGGTCGGGATCGATGTCTGCAATGCCTTGCGGGAAGTCATCTACTTTAGTCGCGGCCAGTACCGGTAGCGCCGGAATCTCGCGTCGCCCCTGTACAACGTGAACCTGATCCACCGAAATGCCACCGATGTCTGCTAGAAAACTGCGCAAGTTTTCAATGGTCTGCTCATCCGAACCAAAGGTAGCGGATGTTGCAACGAATCGAACGTCTTCCGGTTTGACCTTGAACGCTAGCATTACCCGGCGCAACAAGAGAGCCATTTCAGCCGCTTGGGAACCGATGTAACTGTGGGCCTCGTCAAGAATAATCCAGCGCAACTTGCCTTCCGACTTCTGAAGCAGCGGCGCATCCTCTTTACGAATCAGCATGTACTCCAGCATGGTTGCGTTAGTGACCAGGATCTGCGGTGGACTATCGCGCAATCTGGCGCGATCGATCACTTGACCTTTGTACTTCTGGTCTGACGCCTTGCGCTCGTTTTCCAAAGCACCCGTGTAGAGACAGTGGCGTATCTTGCCGTCGAAACCATCCGTCCAGGCATCCAGACGGCTTTGCTGGGAGTTGATCAGGGCATTGAGCGGATATATGAACAGCGCACGGATGCCTTCAGGGTCGACGGTAGCGTCAACTTCATTAGCAAGCTGATTGAGCACAGGCACAAGAAAGCACTCAGTCTTGCCGGAGCCAGTGCCGCTGGTCACCACCAGTGATTGCGGTTTTGGATGGTTCAGCACCTCCCATGCACTCAACTGATGTTCAAACGGGTGTCGATCAGAAGGGAAGGCATACTCCTCTGCCAACTCCTTGGGCGGGGCAGCCATTACCTGCGCCAACTTACGATTCAGAAATGGGCCACCAGCCAGTGACGACATGGTTTCCTGGCTTTCCTGCCAGCCGAAAGTCGGCTCGAAAACCGGGTCCGCTAGCAGTACTCCTTCGGTACCCGGCGCCGATGTCAGACGGTCATGCAGAAACTGACGCAAAGGCGCATTACCGATCCCCAGCAAACCAAGAGCCGCACGCTCGCTACGCTGTGTCAAGTTGCGTACCAATGAACTGAAATAGTTTTTTTTATAGAGCATGGTTAGTTCTTCAAATTCAGAGAGGCAGTGTGGGCCATAGCAAGGCTCAACTCGTAAGCGGAGTCAAACCATGCGGCATCGAATTGGCGAGCGGCGCGCAGTGCAAAAAGGCGCGAGGAGTTCCCTTGCCAGAACTCACTTTTTCCGGTGGACGCGTCAAATCCCACCATGAACGGCAGCATCGTCGCCGGGATTTTTACGTCATCCGCGCTGAGCCTTACGCGCTTCAGGAGGAGCTTGCCGTTGTCGGTGCGTAGAAATTCCCTCATCAAATTTCCGGGCAGCGCCGGCCACGGTTGATCGTCTGCATAATTGCGATGAAAAAACTGCTGCATTTCACAGTCCGACCCATCAAGCAGCCGACCAAGCCAAAGTTCCGTCAACATCTGTGGGTTATTGAGAAAAAGGCGAGCATCCTGAATATTGCCGTCGAAGTGACGATGAATACCCTGATCAAAGATGAATTTCAGAGCCGGCTGCCAGCGCGGCAGGTACTGGCTTTTACGCTGGATGTCCTTACGGATGATTGGAAGCAGTGCAGTGTCGGTCACCAGCGCCTCTTTCAATACCTCAAATGCCTGAAGCCATTGCGAAGGAGAAATCAACAGCCATTCAAAGGGCAGCTCAAGCGGCATGCGCTCTACCATGTTGGCGGCAAAGCCATCCAGCAAAAGCGTGACCATAACAAGCGCAGAAGGTGTGCGGATCAGCGCTTGATACAGATCAAGGCTAGGTAATGGGAGGTGCTGCAACTTATCCAGTAACGCCTCAAGCAACACCCAATCCTTATCCATCGGGGTCAACGCCATCTCTTCCAGTCGGCTGGTCAGCAGCGCCATGCGATTGTCATGATTCGCTTCACAAAGAGCCTTTTGTAGTGGCGAAAACCCTTCCGCCTGAGCGTCACCTTGCGGAGGTGCCACGCACGGGCGGCAACGGTAGTTACTTTCAGCGCTGGCGTAGATCAGCCAGGGGCTGGCGACGTTATCGGGAAGGTTTAGCACCCAACTACCGGTGAATACTTGCTCGGATAAATGTAACGATAACGGCTCGGGGTCACGATTCGGTAACGCGAGGGGGAGCGCCATTAGCAAGCCCTCCGCATCCTCTCGCTCCAGCAACAAATCGCGCCGTCCATCATTGAGCGAAACGAACAGCGAATGACTGTGTAGGCGAGCGACGGTGGAGTAACGACCGACGTGAAAGGTCCCTCGAACTCGATGAGCATGGACGAACTGCATCGTCACGCTCATGTCGAGCCCGGTATGGCATGACAGTATTTGCTGGATCGGATTGATCAGTTCAAACAAACGTATTTCACGAGTGCCTGTATAGCGAATTTCACGTGTAAGCGCGTTAGGTTGGTCTGTGCTGTGCGCAGTCAACCGTACTTGCCAGGCGTCGGCGCCAGTGGGGGACATTAGGATTGCCCGACAGCCCATTAGCTCCTCAACCGACAGATTTGCTCCTTCTCGGATAGACTCTTGCCTGGCATCCAGAAGAACGGCCCCTTGCCCGGGGAATGCCAGAGTCAGCTTCTGCTCCCCCTCCGGCCATTGAATGAGTAGCTGAACCGAAGTAGCCGGCGCCGCAGCCTTGCTTTCTACCGTCAGGACATTCGTATTGTTTTCATAGGTACGAGACAGCGTGATATCCGGACTAGCGCAGGTGACATGAATATCAGGCCAGTTCTCGAGAAGGATGCAACCCTTGCCGGGATCTGCGCTCGGAGTAAAACTAATCGATGCATTGGCAGGTAAAACAACGGCACGGGAACGTAGTAGACGCTGCCCCCCTCGGGCCCAGCTTAGCCAGCATAGTCCCGGCGCTTTTGCCTGAGCGAACGGTGTGTCTATGCCATTGGAGCGAGTATAGAGCTCGCTGACGGGAGCATAGGTAAAGCTGCCACCCGCCTGTTGGACACGCAGCCGAGGATTGCCACGGAAGAGCAGCCCCGGCACGGAGCCCGCATCCACAGTCTGCCCTTGCCAATACGCATCAACTCTGGGGGCAGCATTAGGACTCACAGTGACGTAATAGGACTGCTTACGATAGGTAAACTGCGTCTTACCTTGAGAGATTAACAGCAAGACCTGATCGCCGGGCATGCCCTCGTGTAGAACAATGGCGTCGTCGCCTTCCGAGTAGAAAAACGCGTTGGCGGGGATGAGGGCTATCGCCCTGCCGCCTTTGAGCGTAGCGCTGCCCTGCCCGATAAGACTGGCGAAAGGTCGGTAGTCTTCAAACAGCAGGGGCTCGTCGAAGCTAATTGGCTCCCCCCCTGGCAGATGCGCTGTATGTATCGCCTGACCGTTGCGACTGAGGATCAGCTGCGCTCCCGCATGGAGGTTTTGCAGCGAAAGCCCCTTGCGTGCAACGAGTTGATAGCCGCTTCCGCGACGCAGGGCTTCACCTACCAGATGCTCCTTGCCCGCGACCAACAGCAGCAACCGGAACTGGTGAGGCAGCTTATCGGGAGCAATCCCTACGGCGTCAGCCAGTTCTTGTGTCGATGTCTGAGCCAGCATCTCAAATGCCATTTCAAACACTGGCATTCCATCATCGGACGAAAATCGCAAACCACGGACAATCTGAAACGGTACGCGACTGTTCTGCACGCTGATAGTAGCAACGCTGGCGACAAGCCCCTTGATTAGCGTGGTAGCGACGGCACTATCCAAAGCTAGTGGGAATCGCATTTCCCAGTCAGGGCATTGCTGCTGAAGCTTCAAGAGTGGGTCAGACTCATTTTGAAGCTTGTATTGCTCGCGAAGCTGCAATACGCCCCACACCAGATCGCGGAGTAATTGGTAAATAAGGTCCTGGCGATAGCTTACAGGAAGTAATGCCGCCTGCGTCTTGATGGCATCCAGCAAGTCATCCTGGTGTAGGCTGCATCGAAGCGTTTGCTCAAGCACCATTCGTAGAAGACGAGACAAGCCGCCTTGAGCGGTCTCGAGCAGACGCATGGGTAGGCCACCGTTAATAGCGACATGTCCAATGTAGCGTTTGCCCTCCCCCCTGATTTCGGTGGTCAATTGCCATTGGCGGTGGCCTGCCAATACGTGGCGACTCGTTTGCTCATGGGTCATGCCAGGTTGTCCGGCCGCGAGGCAGAGCGGAGCCCAGCGCCAAGCTCCGCCGGCGTATTCACGCTTCCACCATTCCGCAGCAAACAGAAGCCATACCTGGCAGTACTCTGCACTACCAACGGCAAAACTTGGAATCGCACGAAGACATTGCTTTAGCTCGTTGTACTGAGCCTCTGTGGTTTTGTAAGCGAATAACGGCCGGCCATCCGGAGCATCAAGGCCTTTTTCAGAAAGAAAACGGCTAATCCATTGATTAAGCTGCACGTCTAGCTCCATGTATTCGCAGGCTGGGCACGGGGTGTCGATGTCGACACTTCACGATATCTCTGAGCTTAGAATTGCAAGCTGGCCGTTTAATATCAACCAATACTTTCTCGCTGAAAGAAGTCTCGGATAGAAAGCCCGCGCGTGCCGCAAATCACCCTCATTTACCAAACTCGGCTCAGAGTCTTTCAGCCCCCTTCGACGACATTTTTTTCAAAGATCGCCCATGCTTCACCGATCTAAACTTGACCAAACCTGTTTGCCACGGAGCAAATCACTCGCCTGCGAAATAATCACTATCGATTTGCTTCACCTCATAAACCTGCTTAACGCTCACGCCAAGGTTGTGCTCTACCATCAATCGCGCCAGCTCAACACCGTCGATTAATACCACTTTGATATCCAACCCCAACGCTGCAGTACGGGCACCCTCGGAGAACTCTGAGGTGGTGATGAACACTCCCTTACGTGCACGCTGGCGAGTCAGTGCGCCGATGAACTTGTCGATCTCTGGACGATGTACCGTATTGGCCCAGCGCTTGGCCTGTAGATAGATCACGTCGAGGCCGAGCTTGTCTTCTTTGATGATGCCGTCGATACCGTCATCATTAGTCGCTTGGGTCGCCTTACCAGCCTCTTTACGCGAGCCGCCGTAACCCATAGCGATCATGAGATCGACTACCAACTGCTCAAAGAAGCTGGGAGTACCTAGCCGGACTTGCGTCAGCAGCTCATCTGCCAGGGACTGCATCAGGGCTTGATGGGCATCGGCCAACTGCTCGTCTGGTGTGGTTTCAGCAATACCAACGTTCAGTAGGGAGGGAGCGTCAACTGGTTGCGGTTTGGCCGTGTGGAAGTCTGCAAACTCGGGGAACTGCTTCAACCAGCTCACCGTGATGCGCTGCGGACCATTGCTCAAAGCATCGAGACCACGCGGGGTAATTTGCACCATGCCCTTGGTTGGAATGCACAGCAGGCCAGCCTTATTCAAATAGGTGCGAGCCCAGCCTACTCGATTGTTGATTACCGTCTGATGACCAGAAGGTAGGCGCTCTTTGCGTTCATCCTCGGTCAGTTGAAACTGATCGGTCACCCGCTCGCGCAACTCATTTAGCGGCAGCGGCGCACCGTTCTGCACGGTGCTCAGCACCGGGCGCATCACACTTTGAAAGTCCGGAATTGCCACTATTACTCCTTAATCTTACCGGCTGCTTTAGGCGCCGCCGACGCGAGTCTCATCGAAGGAAGCCGCAGTCTTGAGCATCTTCAAAATCACCAGCGCAAACGCGCGGCTCTTCGTTTCGTTATCCAGCACTTCCAGTGACAGCTTTTCGTGGTCAGTCATCGCATCCAGTACGGTGTCGAGAACTCGCTTGGGAAACAGGCCGTGCATCACTTGATCAACCGAATGATTGTTTACCTGGGCCATCACATCTTCCTGACGGCTGATGCGCTGAGCGATACCGGTTAGGAACTGCAGTTGGTCATCGTCGCTCACTTCGGCGCCAAAGATATCGTTCAGCGCCTCAATGATTTCGGATAAGCGCTTCTTCTCCGGATCATGCGGCTTACCGCTCCCCACGTCACCGCCGGGTTTGACGGTGTATTTGCCCCTTTCCTCGTTCAGACGCAGCACTTGTTCGGCGCGCTTGCTTAGGCGGTAGTGGCTCAGTTGCAGCTCACCCACATCCACGTCGTCTTCTAGCAGGCGATCTACGCGCAGCAGCGGGTGCAGATGCTTCGCGTACACGCACAGCTGCTCTAGTTCATGATCCTCGTAAGGCACGATCTGTGATAGAAACTCGTATAGGCGCACAAAGCTTTGCAGATTCTTGCGGAACAGGTCGAGCTGATCAACCTGCTCGCCAGCTTCTTTCAATGCGTGCTCGGCTTTTTTCAAGCCGGCGCTATCCCCATTGGATTCGGCAGTTCGCTTGTAATCAAGCGCCTGCTGACGAGACTCCAGCGAGAAGGCATAGCGCTTGGCAAAACGCTCTTTGGCCGGTGCGCAGTAATAACTGAGTTTGCTAGCTTGCGCCTTGGGGTCGAAGAAGGCTAAGGCAAACGCTTCGACCTCTTGCCAGTGATAGATGCCCTCTGCATCCAGCTTCTTCTGCAGGTCATAGATGATCTGCGGGTCGGTCACATCAGTCAGCTCGGCCTTGGTGTAGTACGGCAAAAAGGCGTCGAGAATATCCTGCGGCTCGTTAAAGAAGTCGAGGATAAAGGTTTGCTTGTAGTCACCGAAGGTGCGATTCAACCGTGACAGAGTTTGCACGCAGTCCACGCCTTGTAGTTTTTTGTCCACGTACATGGCGCACAACTTGGGCTGATCGAAGCCAGTCTGGTACTTATTGGCCGCGATCATCACGTTGAAGTCTTGTGTGTCGAAAGCATCCGCCAGATCGCGGCCATTTAGGCCGGCGTTGAGCAAGCTGCTGTTTTCCGTGACCTCTTCAGGGATAACCTCATCCGGCAATACGCTGCCGGAGAACGCCACCAGCGGGTGCACATCGTTGTAACCCATATGCAGCACATAAGCTTTCAATGCCAACTGATAACGGACAGCTTCTTGACGGCTGCTTGTCACTACCATGGCCTTGGCTTGACCATTGAGCAGACCGCAGATGTTAGCGCGGAAATGCTCGACGATTACCTCGACCTTCTGACTGATGTTGTACGGGTGTAAACGCACCCAGCGCGCTAACTTGATGCGGGCTTTTTTGCTGTCCACCTCGTCGTCGCCATCCGGGTGGGCGATCTTCCAGGCGGTGCTGTAGGTGGTGTAGTTGCGCAGCACGTCAAGGATAAAACCTTCCTCGATGGCCTGACGCATGGAATACAGGTGAAACGGCTCAGGCTTGTTGCTGGTGCTCGCTGGCAGCGTAGGATCGGGCGGGCGACCGAACAGTTCCAAGGTTTTAGCTTTTGGGGTCGCAGTAAAGGCGTAGTAGCTGATGCGCTCATTAGGTTGGCGAGCTTGTACGGCAGCATCCAGTAGCTCTTCAGCGCTGATTTCTTCCGCCTCCAGAGCATCGCTGCCTAGAATTTGTTTCAACTTGCTGGCCGAAGAGCCAGTTTGCGAGGAGTGCGCCTCATCGGCGATCACCGCATAGCGCCCGCTGGCCAGCTTGGGATACTTGTCCAGCGCATCGAACAACGCCGGGAAGGTCTGGATGGTGACGATGATGATGCGCGTCTGCTCAGCCAGCGCCTCGGCTAGTTGCTCAGACTTGCTTTGGTTGCCGACATCCCGGCTGATCGGTTTGACCACGCCCTGGGCGTGCTCGAACTGGTAGATGGTGTTCTGTAGTTGGCTATCCAGCACCGTCCTGTCAGTGACCACGATCACCGAGTTGAACAGACGCTGGCCGGCATCATCGTACAGCGAGGCCAGTTGATGTGCGGTCCAAGCGATGGAGTTGGATTTGCCTGATCCCGCGCTGTGCTGAATCAAATAACGCTTGCCTGGCCCTTCGATGCGAGTGGTACCGATCAGCTTATTGACCACTTCCCATTGATGGTAACGCGGGAAGATCATTGTCTCTTTAGTAACCAGCGTGCCGTCGAAGCCTTCACTGGTCTTCTTGTCCAAGTGCAGAAAGCGCCCCAACACCTTGAGCCACGCATCTGGTTGCAGCAAGCGTTGCCAGAGGTAGCTAGTGGCGTATTGGCTATCGTCATCAGGCATCGGGTTGCCTGAACCGCCCTCTGCGCTGCCGAGGTTGAATGGCAGGAAGAAGGTATCTTTACCCGCCAGTTTGGTGGTCATCGCCACCTCGTTCTGGCCGACAGCAAAATGCACCAATGCCCCGCGTTTGAATGTCAGCAGTGGCTCGGGCTTGCGTGTTAGCGGGTCTTTAACCGGGCGGTCATTGCGGTATTGGCGCTTGGCGTTTTCCACCGACTGCTTGAACTCGCTTTTCAGTTCTAGTGTGGCGGTAGGGATGCCGTTGACGAACAGCACCAAGTCCAACCGTGGGTTGTAGCTCTGTCCACCGCTGCCAGCCTCACGCGTATGCGGCGAATAGGACACCTCAGGCACCACGCGCAGGCGGTTGCACTGGTAGCGCTTTAAGGTATCCGGGTTCATGCCGTGGTCGGGCTGGAAGCTGCACAACTCCACCTTCACCGCCGGCAGTTTAAAGCCATGGCGCAGCACATCGAGGGTGCCACTCTGCTCCAGCTCGCGCACGAGCTTCTGCACCAGTACATCATTCGGGTTGTTAGGGTTGGCCTTGGCGAACTTGTCCCAACGCTCCGGCCAAGCTTCCTTGAAGTAGGCCAGCACGTCCTCGGTATACAACGCCCTGCGCCGGTCGTAGCCGCTGGCGGTGCCGACCAACCAGCCTTGTGCGGCCAGGGCGTCGATGATGTCCTGCTGAAACTGAGCTTCCTTGCTGTCCGCCATTACACGACCTCTTGTACTAATTTGGGAGTTGGCACGCTGGTCGGTGGCTGCCAGCCGCGCACGTCGATTTTGCCGGTGACTGCGGCGGAGACAAGGGCGGAGCGGCGTTCTTGGAGAAGTTCTACAGCTAACTCGCCCTCGGCAATCAGTTCGTCAATTCGCCCAATTTGTTCATTGATCAGTTCGGCAATGGCGCCTTGTTCTTGCTCAGGAGGTATAGCCAGCCAGAAGGCGAGCAAGGAGGACTGTGGCAAATTATTAGCCAGGCCATTCCCTCCACTCAGCGCCTGTTCTATTTGAGATCGCATGAATTGCGCGTTCATTACCCAAACAAAAAATTGGCTACTGATCTTTTCTTCCAAATGGACACGGAAGATTTTGTCAGAGAGCATCAGCCGCTCACGCACCGGCCCCAACAATGCAGTCGAACCGACCAGCTCAGGCGACCCACTTGCTCGTGACATCAATATGTCCCCAGCACGAACCTCATACTCGGGAATTGGTTTCAGCGTAGAAGGTAGTGTCTTGTTCTCGGACGAATCAAAAATGCCTCTGTTAACGCAGCCTGCTTTCAGTACGCCCCAGCCGTCTTCTTCGGCAGGGTATGACTCACATTCAGGACTCCAACCTTGCTCAATAAATCGGATTACACGCCGAGTGGCACAAACAACCCAATGCGCTGGCACCTCGCCTAGCCACTCGATGCCGGAGTCTTTCATTGGCACCATCGGATCGAGGCCTTTGGTGACGGCGTGGGAGATCACGGCCCGGCGTTTTTCTTTGAGCAGTTCGATCAGGCGCTGCTGCTCTTCGAAAAGGACGTCGATTCGGGCAGTTTCGTGGTCCAGGAAGCGGGCGATATGGGTTTGCTCAAATATCTCAGGTGTCGCGACTTTGAAGTTATTGATCACATCAGTGGGAACCCGCTTCAACCCGCCAGCACCCATCATGCTAGACGTACAGAAGTCCATGTAACTGTTTTCCTGCACGCGATAATAAAGGTACTCAGTATTAACACCCTGATAGGGTCTAAGAACATTGATTTCGCTGGAGCCGAACCCAATGCCATTGGTTAGGCCTTTAGCAATCGCAATATTCTTATTCTCGAAGCACGGAGTGACCTTGGCTTGCAGTACATCTCCATCTTCGAAGTAGGTATAACCACCAATCACCTCTTCGATGGGGCGCTCTTCATCCAGTTGCACTGCACCGGTTTTTAGCTTCTCCATGGGAACGAAGCTGCATAGCTGTTCAATTGCGCCTTCGTAGCCTGACTTTCTCGGGTTAAGTAATGCGAGATGTTTTAACGGAGTCAATATCCAATGCTCCGGCACCTCGCCCAGCCATTCCACATCAGATTCTTTATACGCTGGATACGCCGGAAAACTCATGTCGATAGTCCCTCGATCATCTGCTTGATGCGGCCAGTGCAGGCTTTCAGGTCCCTATCGATCTCGGCCAGTGGGCGCGGTGGCTTGAACACATAGAAGTGGCGGTTAAACGGAATCTCGAAGCCTACAATGCCGACCTCGCCGTCCAGCGCATCGGTTTTACTTTCGTCGATCCAGGCATCCGGCACATGGGGGATGACTTCGCGCTGGAAGTAGTCGTACACCGATTCGCCCAGCGGTACGTTCTCGTTGTCGCGCAAGCCAGCGTCGGCTTCCGGCTGGCCCTTGGTCATGCACATATCGGCCTCGGGGTCGTGCTCGCTCAGGGCGCTCATCAGGGCTTTTAGCTCCGGTGTGCTGAGGCTGACGCTGTGGGCGGTCAGGGCTTTTTTCAGCAGCTTGCTGAATTGTTCGCGGTTGCGGTGCAACACGCTAGCATCCATCGCTCGCAGGGTGGTCATCAGTTGCTGCTGGGCAGCCCTGTCGAGTTTTTGCAGAGCTTTTTCTTCCAGCACCTTGGCGATGCGCTCAGCGCTGGTTTGGAAGTTCAGGCGCAGCGGGCGTTCGACGGTGATACGGCGGTAGCCGAAAGCGTCGATGGGGAAGATTTTGCTCTGTGCGGTTTGCTCGAAGCTGCCATACAGGCGCACCAACTCTTTGATCTGATCCTCGGTGATGTACTGGCGCTTGCTGCCTAGCGACTTGCGCATTTTGGCGTAGTGCTGGCTGCCATCGATCAACTGCACCTTGCCCTGGCGCGCGGCAGCCTTGTGGTTGCTGAGTATCCACACATAGGTGGCGATGCCGGTGTTGTAGAACATGTCGGTTGGCAGCGCAACGATGGCTTCGACTAGATCGTTCCGCAGCAGGTAGCGGCGAATCTCCGACTCACCCGAACCCGCGCCGCCGGTAAACAGCGGCGAGCCGTTGAGGATGATGCCAATGCGCGAGCCACCGTCGCGCGGGTCTCGCATTTTGCTGACCAGGTGCAGGAGGAACAGCAGCGAACCGTCGGACACGCGCGGCAGGCCTGGGCCGAAGCGACCGTCGAAGCCCTTGTGGTTGTGCTCGTCGGTGATCTGCTTCTGCACCTTCTTCCACTCCACGCCGAACGGCGGGTTGCTGAGCATAAAGTCGAAGTGATGTTCAGGGCCGGCCAGTTGGTCGTTGGACAGGGTATTGCCAAGCTTTATGTTCTCAACCTTCTGCCCTTTAATCAGCATGTCCGCCTTACAGATGGCGTATGACTCGGGATTGAGCTCCTGGCCGTGCAGCGAAACGCTGACCTTGTCGCTGATGGACTGGATGTACTCATCACCCTCGGACAGAAAGCCGCCGGTACCTGCGGTTGGGTCGTAGATGGTGACGATGTTGCTGGGCGTGAGCTTGTGGTCCTGATCGGTGATGACCAGCGAGGTGGTGAGGTGCACGATATCGCGCGGAGTGAAGTGCTCCCCGGCGGTTTCATTGGAGCTTTCCGCGAACTTGCGGATTAGCTCTTCGAAAATGATGCCCATTCCAAAGTTGCTAATGTACTCGGGGCTCAGATCCGTAGCGGCGAAGCGCTGTACCACCTGATATAGAAGATTGGCGGTTTCCAACTGCTGAACGAAATCTTCGAAGTGGAAGTGCTCGAATATTTCGCGGGCGTCCTTGCTGAACGCCTGCACGTAGCGCATCAGGTCATCGGCTGTCTGAGTGTCGGACAGCGTGGCGAGGGTCAGCGGGGAAGCGTTGAAGAACTGCTGTCCACCTGCTGCCCGCTGCATAAACATATCACGGACGGTGTCCGGGCGGCCTTCTTGAGCGTAGAACTCGCGAACCACAGCGTCTTTGTTTGGCGCCAGAACACACTCCATGCGCCGTAGCAGAGTGAATGGCAGGATAATGCGGCCGTATTGCGATTGTTTAAAGTCACCACGCAGCAGATCGGCAATGGACCATAGAAACGCGGCCGTCTGGGAATGATTTTCCGTGTTCACGCGGTAACTCCTTGGAGTACAGGCAAAAAACGCAAGTCTAACACCTGAGTGTGCCCATCCGAAGCGGGTGGATCAGGTTATGACTCTCGCCGACAACACGTTTTCCGTCGCTTTTCCGGTTTGAAAACGCGCCACTGCGTTCTGTCTGGGGGTATTAAATCTTTGTCGGCTTACACACAGAGACTCACACATGCCGGCACATACCAATCAGGAGACCGCGCAATACTTTGAGGGCCGACTTGCCGGGTACAGTAACGGCTAATGGGCCCGCCGGTAGGATGTCACTACCCAGGGTTCAGCCTCACAAAAAAACCGTAGGCTGAACACAGTACAAAACTAAGACTCGATCACCCATCGCCCGCGCAACATGCCTTTCAGCTCATCAACGCTCAGCGTCATATCCCGCTTGCGATGGACCACCGCATGACAGTTGGCGCACAACGTAACGAGGTCAGTCTCGGGATTCACGGCTTTCTCACCACCAAAGTCCGAAATCGGCACTATATGGTGAACGTGAATGAAGCCCTTCGCGTGCTCGCCGTACGCCTTTTCAAAATCAAAGCCACATGCCTTGCAGTCAAGTCCGTGGATAGCAATGGCCTTCACCCTCAAATCTTTCCGGCGTTCGTAACGGGTTCCAAAGTAACTTGATTTGCTGCCTTCATTGGCCGATTCAAAGATCAATGGATCGCCTTCTGAATTTGGCGCGACCTGGTCAGCCTGGGAAGACAGGAGCTTCGCATGACTGAGGATTGCATCGTAATCCAGTTGGGAAATGGACCGAACCCCGTCACGCCAATAGTTGTTCACGCGAGTAGCGGGGATCGTCTCCAGGTACGCTCCGTTAACTTTCGAGGGGATAGCGCCTTCAAACGGAGTGAAGTTTTCGATCAAAGCAAAAAGGTCACCCTTATCACTCTTCCGGTCTGCGTAGACCTTGCCGATGCGTGCCATACCAAAATAATGCGGATCGGCGCTGAGGCGGGCAGAAGCAAAGGTTTTGTCCTGGATGCGTCCTTTGTAATAGATCACTTCGGTTCCTTCAGCAAGCCAGGCTTGGTACCGCTTGGGGAAGTGATAGACAGCACCGGTCTCGTCTTGCCATTGCGATGTGTCGTTTTCAACGATGACTGCGGGCATTCCATTTCCTCTCGACTGATGGCAAAAGCCTACCAAAAATGAGGAAACTTCTTACAAAATATTCCAGCTCAACTTTTTAAGATTCTTATTCTTTATATAAATTAATAAGGTGAGAAAGCTTTTCAGCTTACCCCGGAATCAACAAAAAAGACGTCCAAAGACGTCTTTTTTGTACCTGGCATTCCATCAACCACAATGCTAGTGTCGCCCCATGACTACCTATTGCCTCACATCGACAACCACCACCACGACCACATCAAGCGGAGCGTGCGAGGTGTCGTGAGCCAATAACCAACGAACTTCAAAGGCCCGCCAGCGATGGACAGGGCCTTTTTTATGCCTTGTGTCGCTGGTTCACACGCAAGGAGATGCACCCATGTACGCCCTGTTGATACTGGATATCCAAGTCGGACTCATCCACGGCCCGGAAAAACCCTGGCGCTGCGACGAGCTGTTAGAAACCCTCAATACCCTGATGGACAAGGCCCGCAGCGCAGGCGCGCCAATTTTTCTCGCGCGTCACATCGGCCCCGCTGGCTCGCCAATCGAGTCGGGCAGCCCGCTTACGTTGATTGCAGAGGAACTGAAGTTACTGGGTGGGGAAGTGGTGTTCGAAAAGCGTCGACCTAACGCTTTTGCAATGACTGACCTAGCTGACCATCTGCGCTCCAGCGGCGCCACCGGCGTGGTAGTTACCGGGATGAAAACGCAATACTGCGTCGACAGCACCTGCCGCGCCGCGCGTGATCTTGGCTTTGATGCGGTGCTTATCGCCGACGGTCATACCTGTTCTGATACGCCCTTGATGAAAGCCGAGGCCATCGTGGCTCATCACAATGCCACGCTCAACGGGCCGTTCTGCCAGTTGGTTCAGGCTGAGGACTGGAGCTTTTAACAGAGCCTGACGAGGGGGAGGTCAACAGGGCCGAGCTTCGGAATTTTCCCGCAAGATGCCGAGCTGTCGGTGAACTAGCGCACTCAGCCCAACAAGCCTAGCCTCCCCCTGTCGCTGCAAAATCAGCGACCGGGTTTAGCAGCTCGGTTAATATCAAGGCTTGCAAAGCCACCATCCGTTCGAGCGATGCTTTCAGCATTCGCTGGTTCGTGTCATGGCGGCTGTGCGTGGGGCACTTTCGGGTGCGCCGGGTTCCTTGATTCCTGGTCTGCTAACCCGCGTACGGTCGCCACCCTTTTCGTTTAGCAGCGATGTCTGGCGACTCCATCAATCAAGGAGTTTCAGCCATGAAAAAAATCACCCCCAATCCCCCAACCACCCTCTTCACCCTCGCCGAAAACATCCACCCCGAAACCCTGCTAATCCAAGCTAGCGAAACCCTCGCTTCCCTCAACGCCATGACCACCGACCTGGCTTTCGAACTTGAAGGCGCGCACCGCCTCAAGTTGCTGGCCGCTCAGCAATTGATCGTTCTAGGCGAGTTACTCGTTGAACGAGTCTTGAACACCCAACCATTCACCAGCCAGACGCCACAACCCTAAAACACGCAAACGGGCGAGCTGCCTCAGCGCATCTCGCCCGCTGGCATCCCCTCACACTTCCCATTACCCTGACGGCCTTTATCAGACAACCGGAAGTCAGATACCCGTGCTCAAGCCCTTCGCCGTCATCGCCCTCACCGTCATGCCCTTACTCACCACCGCCGCCGAGTTGGCCGGGGTTTGGCAAGGCACCTTGGGCAAATCCGCTATCACCGTCTGTTTCAACGGCGCCGATGGTGAGCATGGCAGTTATTACTACCAGCGCATCCGTACCCCTATTCAGTTGACTCAGGCCAACGACAACGCGTCGTGGGTGGAAGAAGGAAACACCGGTTTCTGGGCCCTGCAAAAACCTCAGGGCGATACTCTTTCTGGTGCTTGGAGCAAAACCGATGGCGGTGCGCCGCTGCCACTGGCCCTGCGCCGCATTGGTACGGACGGCTGCGGCAGCGATGCCTATAACGCGCCCATGGAAGCCGCGCCGTTGCCGATCAAGACCGAGAAGAAGACTTTCCACAACCACACCTACCAGCTCAAGACCCAAGGCCCACGCGTCACGCTCAAGCTGGAGGGCGATGGCCCGGCGGTGCAGAAGATCAATCAGCAACTCGCCGCCCTGGCCGTCAATGACGAAGATCTAACCGACTATTTTTATGAGCGGCGTGAATACCTGGGTCGAAACGGTTCGGTCTATACCAGTGAGATCGAGGTTGAGCCCGCCTATTGGTCATCGCAATTTCTCACCGTGCGGTTCTACCGCTGGGCCGCAGGCCAAGGCGCCATGGGCATCAGTTGGGGCCTGCACTCCTGGAACCTGCAAACCGGCGAGAGTGTGGACCCATGGACTTGGCTCGGCGGCCATCAGCAATGGCATGACGCCTATTCCGGCCATTTGAAGCTGCCGGCCGCCTTCAGCGCTTGGCTGGCCAAGCAAACCACTACCGACGAGGGCTGCCCGGCGATTACCGATTACTCCAACTTTCACCTGAGCTTCAACACTCAGGGCCTGCAACTCTCGACACCGGCCAATGGTGACGGTTGCGACAACGACTTGGCCTTCACCTGGGAGCAGTTGGAGCCGGTGCTGACCGAACAAGGCAAAGCGGCAGTGCCCAGCTTGAAACTGCCTTGACGCGCCGGAGAAAAACCACAAGGCCGTTCACCAAAGGTTAAGAATCGCGCTCGTATACTCCCTGACTACCCATGACCGGTCGCCCGATCGGTCTCATGCCTCGGTAGCCAGACTCCATGACGCGCCCCGCTCCCCTGCTGCTCTTGCTTGCTGCTCTGTTGTTCTTCTTTGCCCTCGGCAACCACGAGCTGCAAGGCTCTACCGAAGCCAGGGTGTCCGGGATCGCCATGGCGATGCACCTGGACAATGACTGGGTGGTGCCGCGCCTGTTTCGTGAACCCTTCTTGGAAAAACCGCCCCTGAGCCTATGGCTGGATGCCGGGGCGATTCGTTTGTTTGGCGCCAGCACCGGGGCGGTGCGCCTGGCGTCGGCGTTTGCCGGGTTGTTCAGTGTGATGCTGTTGTACGGGATGTTGCGTCGGTTCGGGCGGCCGCAGGCGCTGGCGTTCAGTGCCGCGTTGATCCTGGCGACCATGGCCAGTTACTGGGGCAATGTGCGGGGTGTGGGTGAGGATTCGTTGCTCAGCCTCGGTGTCACCGCGGCCCTGCTGGGGTTTTACCAGGCGGTACGGCCCGAGCGCGAAGGTTCGAGTACCTGGGCCTGGGCGTTGTTTACCGCCGGGATGGTCATCGCCACGTTGAGCAAGGGCGTGTTGGGCCTGGCGATGCCGGGCATTGTGATTTTTGTGTACTTGTTCAGCACCAGCCTGATGGATAAACGCCTGCGGCTGGGCGATTGGCTCAAGCCGGCGCTGTTCACCTTGTTGGCGTTGGTGCCGTTGCTGATCTGGCTGGGGTTTCTGTTTCAGCGCGGTGGGATGCAGGCGGTGGGTGAGGTGTTATGGACCAATAGCGTCGGGCGCTTCAGTGGTTCGTTCGTCGAGGCCGGGCATTACGAACCTTTCTACTATTACCTCGCGAAACTGCCCGAGGCCTTCCTGCCCTGGAACATCCTGGTGTACCTGGGCCTGTGGCACTTCCGCAAAAGCCTGGTGCGTAACCGCTATCGGTTGTTTTTCAGTGTGTGGCTGGTGGCGCAGTTCACTCTGCTGACCTTGGCTTCCAGCAAACGCACGGTGTACTTGATGGCGCTGACGCCAGCCGCTGCGGTGCTGGCCGCCGAATATGCGCGGGTGTTGCTGGAGTGGGCCAAGGACCATAAGCCGGGGCTGTACCGTTTTCATCGGCGCATTATCGGTGGGGTTTTCGCCCTGGCCATCGCCTGCTACCTGAGCGCAGCGTTCTGGTTTGCACCCAAAGCCGATGTGCGCCATTCATTCGTACCAGTGATGAGTCAGATCCAGGCCCTGCAAGACGAAGGCAGGACGGTAGCGATGTATCAACCCAACGAGCGCATCGACGGCGCCAGCGTGTTCTACCTGCAGGCCTACTTGCCGATCCTGAACACCGAAGCCGAACTGCGTACCTTCCTCAGCGCCAAGCCCGGCAACGTTGCGTTGACGGACCACACCGACCGGCTGAAAAAGCCGGTTACGGTGATCAAGCAAATGGCGGTCAACCGCCAGCCTTATTACTTCGTGGAGCAATAAGGCCGGCGCGGAGCATCAGTGCTTGGTGAGTTTGTCCAGGTAGCCCATGGCGAACGCTGAGACCACGAACGTCATGTGGATGATCACGTACCACATCAGGTGCTGTGGATCGACGTTCTTGGCGTCCATGAAGATCCGCAGCAGGTGGATGGAGGAAATCGCCACGATGGAGGCCGCCACTTTCATCTTCAGCGACGAAGAGTCCATGGTGCCCAGCCAGTTGAGCTTTTCTTTGTTCTCGTCGATATCCAGCTGCGAGACGAAGTTCTCGTAGCCGGAAATCATCACCATTACCAGCAAGCCGCCCACCAGGGCCATGTCGATCAACGACAGCAGCAGCAGGATCACTTCGGCTTCCAACATGGTGAAGATGTTGGGAATCACGTGAATGATTTCCTGGAAGAATTTCAGCGCCAGGACCAGCAAGCCCAGGGACAGCCCCAGGTAGATCGGCGCCAGCAGCCAACGCGAGGCGTACATTGTATTTTCGATAAAGCGTTCCATTGAATCTCACACAGCTTGGCTAAAAATGGCGCCGAGTATACCAGCCGCCACCCGGCCCCTGTCACCGCGAGAAAACTGACCCAAGTGGCATCTGTAAGAGAATTTTTCTGCTAGTGTCGAGGCCATTCACTCGGCTCGATGATGTCGGACAGGAAAACTCAGATGATGGATGTGCGATCCCCTTTGGCCACTTTCGGCCTGTGCGCGGCGTTGCTGATGGCCAGCGGCTGCTCCCCCAAAGAAGAGCAGAAGCAGGCGACCCTCGAAGAGAAAACCACGAAGTTCGAACAGTCCCTGGACACCATCCAGGACCCCCAGCTGCGCGATGCCATTGCGGACCTGGGCGGCTCGCTGCTGTTGCTGGAACGTGCACGCGCCAAGCTCGCCAGCAAGCCCATCGAAGCCGAATACGGCGAAGACAGCCTGGCCCTGCTCAAGCATTACCCTACGCCCCAAGCGCTGGTGGACACCTACATCAATGGCCTGTTCGTGCTGCGCAAAACCTCACACTCCGACTACCTGACGGATTTGCAGCCGGTCTTCCCGTTCAACTTCAACGCCCCGGACCAATTCCCGTTCCCCCATGGCCTGGAATGGCAGTCGGTCACCCTGAGCAACAATAAAGTCATTCCCTTCCAGCCGGAATGGTCAGAAACCGACCCCGGCATCCAACTGAGCCCCAGCAGTTCCAACCTGACCAACCCCGACGACCTGACGGTGACCTACCCGTTTATTGAAGGGATCGAGACGGAAAACAAGAGCCAGCCACAACCCATCAGCCTCAAGGGCGCGGTGGAGGTGATCACCCCGGGCAAGGTGCTGACGTTTGACCTGACCAAACAAGACGTGGGCCATAAACGCACCGACGGCAATATCACCCTCAACCTGCTGACGCTGGAAAAAAACTACGCCGAGATCGAACTGACCAACAGCCAGCCCCTGGCCGCCGAAGTGGGCGATGCGTCACCCAACCCACTGCTGGTGCAGGCACGGGACAGCACCGGGCAGTTTCTGACCCGCTCAGGCTCGATCAACGAGAGTGCCGCGCAAGTGGCGTTCTATGAAAAACAACTGGCCGAGATGCAAAAACAGACCGCGTGGTCCGATGCCTTCGATAAACAGCTCACCGACGCGCAAAAAGCCTTCGAGCGCCAGCAGACCAGCCATTACGCCAAGGTGTATTTCAACGGGCTGGTCGATAACCTGCAGGTGAATGTGCTGGATTTCTCCAAGGCCACGGTCACCCGTAAAGACCTGGACCTGCCGGTGATGCGCTTTGACAGGAACAGCCTGCAAAACACCGTACAGCCCCTGCCAATGCCGGTCACGGTGTATGACGACGGCGCCGCCAGTTGGCTCAAGGATGCCTCGATGACCGAGGACCAACTGAAAAACAGCGTCACCATCAGCCAATCGACCGAAGACGCCAGTGCCGCAAAAATCGTGTTCGACCACCCGTTCACCTTCAATGACGACCTGGTCGGTGCCGAGCGCAACAACAGTGACGCGCCTATCACCTTCTTCACCGCCGACGCCAAGGGCGAGCGCGGCGAGCCTATCGAGCTGCCGACCGAGGCTTTCGAGCTGAACGCCGTCAGCGGCACGCTCACCTACGACCTCAACCTGTTCCCGGAAACACCGGCGTTTGTGGTGGGCTCGGTACCGTTGTTTCTGGCCACCATCGAGAAGGCCACGATTGACGCCGCCAAGCTGCCCAAGGGCCTGTCGCTCAAGGACAACGCGCTGATCGTCGACCAGAAGGACTTCCCCACCGACAGCTGGCGCTTCTACGCCAAGGATGCCAGCGGCAATTACCTCAAGGAGATCCTCGGCGTCAGCCACCGCGCCGAGGAATACGGCACGGCGATGTTTGACGTGCATTACTTCTACGGCCAGCCGACCACGCTGGAAAGTTACCAGCGCACCGACCTCAGCACCGTGCAGTACGGCTTTGAGGTCAAGCTGGACAAGCCTGAGAGCAAATAGCCCTGGGTGGACGCGGAGCGTCCGGGGCGGCGTTACCACGCGGAGCGTGGGAACGATCCTCAGAGGGCTAGCCGCTCCTGGCCGCCATTGAGTTGGCGCAGATGAGCCTGCAGGTGCAGGCACCAGATCTGCGGCTCGTCCATTTGCTCGTAGCCGTGCAAGGTCAGGCTATCAACGATGGTGCCCAGCATGCGTTCTGCCACGAAGGGCCCATGGAACGGGCCCTGGGATTTGACAGTGGAAGGCTGCTCGCCCGACATGCCGGCGGCAAACAACAGCGTCCACATCCCGTTATCCCCGGCGAGAGGGCGAATGGAGCATTCGATACGGGTGACCAGGCCCAGGCACTGGCGAGTAAGGCAAAGGTTGCGCGACATGGCGGCGCCCCTCGGTAGATCGGTGTTCAGCCCCAGCGCACGGCGAGGCTGTTTCTATCCTGCGACTCCTGTGGATATCCCTGAGTCTGAGAATAGAAGAAAAACACCACAAACCAAGGTTGTAGGGACCAACGGGCGTTGGTCCCCGAGAATGGAGTCAATTTTGTGGCACGCTAAACGCGCCCCAAAACACCACGGACCAGTGTGGGAGCTGGCTTGCCTGCGATGACAGACTCACAGCCAACCCCCCAGTTGGCTGATACACCGCTATCGCAGGCAAGCCAGCTCCCACCTTGACCGAGTGATGACAGCAATCAGGTCGGCTTGGCTTCCGCCAACGCCTGCTGCGCCAGCTCCTTTTCCGCCTCCTTCAAATCTTCCTCACTGATCATCTCGGCAATCGCCCTCAAGCGTTCCACCACCCGCGCATTCACGGTGCCTTCCGGGAACTGCCCCTCGGCGTCCGGCTCACCGGCATCCTCGCCCACCAGCAGGCTCAAGGCCTCATCCGCCTGGCGCACCGCATAGATGTGAAATTGCCCGGCACGCACGGCCTGCAACACCTTCTCGTCGAGCATCAGCGTGGCCACGTTGGCTTGAGGGATGATCGCCCCCTGCTCACCAGTCAACCCACGGGCTTCGCAGAGGCGGAAGAAGCCTTCGATCTTCTCGTTGACCCCGCCCACCGCCTGCACTTCACCAAACTGGTTGATCGAGCCGGTGATGGCAAAACATTGCTTGAGCGGCGTCTTCGACAGAGCCGAGATCAAGGTGCATGCCTCGCCCAAGGACGCACTGTCGCCGTCCACATACCCGTAGGACTGCTCCAGGGCAATACTGGCGGAGATGGCCAACGGGAATTCCTGGGCATAGCGGCTGCCCAGGTAACCGGTGAGGATCATCACGCCCTTGGAATGAATCGGCTGGCCGAGGTTAACTTCGCGCTCGATGTCGACAATACCGCTACCACCTGGGTACACCGTGGCGGAAATCCGCGCCGGCACTCCGAATGCCGAGTCGCCGACCTCCAGCACCGTCAAGCCGTTGCACTTGCCCACAGCGGCGCCGGCGGTGTCGATGAGGATGACGCCGGCGAGCATGTCGTCGAGAATCCGCGCCGACACGCGGCCGGTGCGCGTGGCCTTGGCCTTGAGGGCGCGCTCGATATGCCCGGCATCGGTCATTTCGTCGCCGGCCAGGTGGCGAATAAAGTCCGCCTCGCTCACCAGCTGGAACAGGTCGCCAATACGCGCCGACAAACGGCCCTGATGTTCGGCCAGGCGTGCGCTGTAAGTCGCCAGGCGCGCGACCGCATCCGAGGTCAGCGGCGCCATACCCTCTTCCGAAGTACGGGTTTTGAGCAACTGGGCGAACTGCTCCAGGCTCTCGTCGACCATGGGGATGTCTTCGTCGAAGTCCACCAGTACGCGGAACATCTCCTGGAAGTCCGGGTCGGCGTCCTGCAAGGCGTAATACAACTGGCGCGAGCCGATGATGATCACCTTGACCTGCAAGGGAATCATCTGCGGGTTGAGGGTCACGGTGGCCAGGCGGCCGAGTTCGCCCAGGGGCGATTCCATCTTCAGTTTGCGCGATTGCAGGGAGCGCTTGAGCGCATCCCACACAAAGGGCTCGCTGAGCATTTTTTCGGCTTCCAGGATCAGGAAACCGCCGTTGGCGCGGTGCAACGCACCTGGACGCAACTGGCGATAGGTGGTGTAGAGCGCACCCTGGTCGGTGCTGTATTCGATACGGCCGAACAGGTTGTCGTAGGTCGGGTGCGGTTCAAACACCACCGGCGCGCCACCGTTGACCGAGTGGCCCACCACCAGGCTCGGGCAGTATTGTTCCTCAAGTAGCTTGCGCGCCTGGGCGTCGGTCTTGGCGTCGTCCACCAATTGCTCCACCACGGTTTTGAGCAGGTAAACCTGCATGGCCTGCAGGTAGCCACAGACGCCGGCGTTTTCTGCGTATTTTTCCGACAACGGCGCCAGCAAAGGCTGCAGCGCCAGGGTGATGGTTTCTTCGTTGAACTGGCGCAGCTGGTTGTTGGACTCACGCTTCCACTGCGGCAGGCTGGCCAGCTCTTCGTTGAGGCGCTCTTCCAGCTCGGAGATATCGGTGTGGAAGCGCTCGCGATCGGCTTCCGGCAGTTGCGAAAACTCGGCTTCGTCCAGCGCCTTGCCGTCGAGCATCGGCGTAAAGGCGATATTGGAGCTGTCGCGGTACAGCGCCACGTCTTTTTCCAGGGCCAGGCGCTCGATCACGTCCAGCGCTTTGTCGTAGCGCTGGTTGAACGCCCGGTCGATGGCGCTTTTACGCTGTTGATAAGTTGGGTGCTCGAACACCGCCGGGAAGGTGGCGACCAGGTTATCGACCAGGCCGTTGATATCGGCAATAAACGCCGCGGCGGCGCCACCTGGCAATTCCAGGGCGCGGGGCTCGCGGGGCTCATCGAAATTATTCACATAAACCCAGTCCGCCGGGGTTTGCAGGCGCTTGCCTTCGGCTTTCAGGTAGCGTTTGACGAACGAAAAGCGGCCGGTGCCCGGCTCGCCCATGACAAACACGTTGTAACCGGGGCGTGGCATGGCCACGCCGAACTGCAAGGCTTCAACCGCACGTTCCTGGCCAAGCACACCGCGAAAGGGCTCCAAATCATTGGTGGTCGAGAAGCTGAACTGTTCAGCGGAGAAAGGGCGAGTCAGCGCTTCGGGCGCTAGACGCAAGCTGGCAGCAACAGGATCAGGCATCGGGCTTCCTTACATCAGGCGGGGCAGATGGGGCATTCTGGCTCCCGGTTGAGCGCTCTGGCAAGGCGCGCTTTCGGGAAAGCATAGCCACCGCACGCGTCCTGCAAAAAAATCACCCGTCACTGAATGTTTATAAAAAAACACGGAACCCTGGGAACGTGCCTAAACTCCAAACTGCGCGGGTTGGACTAATAACTGGCCCCTAGGGTGCGTTGAGCACCTGAACCCTTGTCCATTGGTTTGCACACAAAGAGAACAAAGCTATGAAACGGATCCTTCTTGGTACTCTCTTCACCGTCGTCTCCCTCAATGCAATGGCAGAAGCACCAGGTGGCCCGAACTGCGGTTGGGGCAACATGTTGTTCGAAGGCCAGCGCGGTACTCCGGCCCACTTCCTCGCCTCCACCACCAACGGTACTTCGGGTAACGCCACCTTCGGCATGACCTCGGGCACCAACGGTTGCAGCACCAACAGCGCCCTGACCTACGGCGGCAAGTCCTGGATTGCCATGAATGGCATGATGAACGAGCTGTCCGAAGACATGGCCAAAGGCAACGGCGAAGCGCTGACCACCTACGCGGTGGTACTGGGTGTTGCGCCGGAAGATCGCGATCACTTCGCGGCCGTGACCCACGAGCACTTCCAGCAGATCTTCAGCAAGGCTGACGTGACCGCTGACGACGTGCACAACAACACCATTGCTGTACTGAAAAGCGATGCCCGTCTGGCGAAATACGCAACCCAGGCTTAAGCTCGACCTGCCCGCGCCTTTCGAGGCGCGGGTTTTATTTTTTCGACCCGCCCACCTTGGGTCTTTTTTTCCGTCCGACTTAAGTAGCCCCCATGCTCAAACGCCTCGCTTGCCTGGCTTTCTTCGCCTGCGCCCCGCTGCATGCGGCACCGCACCTCGACGATCAACGTTTGCAGCAACTGGCCAATGATCCGTTCTGGCTGTCGCTGGGGCACTACGAAGCCGGCAAGATCAGTGGCTGGCGCAGCTATGTCAGCGACAAGAAATTCTTCATCGCTCCCGATGGCGCACACCATCCGGACGCCGAACTCAAGGCCACCGTTGATGCGCTGTATGCACCGGCCAGCCTGGGTGAAAAGCACGCCCAATGCGTCTACCCCGCACGCACCCGCTGGCTCAAGGCGCAGTTGCAACTGAACGACCTGCCCGCCCTAGAGTGCAAAGAGTTCACTCAGTGGTTCAAGGACGTCGCGCCCCATAGTGCGGTGATGATCTTCCCGGCGGCCTACCTCAACAGCCCATCGTCGATGTTCGGCCACACCCTGCTGCGCATCGACCAGGCCGACGTGCAAAGCAACAACACCGCGCTGCTCAGCTATGCGATCAACTTCGGTGCCTATATCGAAGGCTCCGACAACAGCATCCTCTATGCCTGGAAGGGCTTGATGGGCGGTTATCCGGGCCTGTTCGCCCTGGTGCCCTATCAGGAGAAACTCTCCGAATACCGCAGCCTCGAAAACCGCGATTTGTGGGAATACCGCCTGAACCTCACCGAGGTCGAGACCAAGCGTATGGTCGAGCACGTGTGGGAGCTCAAGCAGATCCAGTTCGATTACTTCTTCTTCGACGAAAACTGCTCCTATCGTCTGCTCGAACTGCTGCAAGTGGCCCGCCCTGGCCTGCGTTTGACTGAGCAATTCCCACTCACCGCGATCCCTACCGACACGGTCAAAGCGGTAAAAGATGCAGGGCTGGTGGAGAAGATCGACTATCGCCCCTCCCGTGAACGTGAACTGCTGGAACGCGCCAAGCCACTCGATAGCGATGAGCAACAGTGGGTGCTGAAAATCAGCGACGACCAAAAGCAACTGCAGGAACCGGCATTCAAAGCACTGCCCCGCGAGCGCCAGGCACTGATCGTGGATGCTGCTTACCGCCTGGGCCGCTACCGCGCCAATGGCCTGGAGCGCGACGCGACACGCTCCCAGCGCAGCTTCGAACTGCTGCGCGCGATCAACCAGAACCCGGCACCAGACCTGAAAATCACCCCGCCTGGCCTGCCGGAAAACGGCCACGAATCGCGCACCTGGCAAGCCGGCATCGGCACCCGTGGCGACAAAGCCTTCGGTGAATACGGCCTGCGCATGGCCTACCACGACCTCAACGACAATGCCGAAGGCTTCCCCTTGGGCGCGCAGATCGAAATCCTGCAAATGAAATTGCGCCAGTACGAGGGCAATCACTGGCAGCTCCAGCAACTGGACCTGGCCACCATCCGCTCGCTGACGCCACGCAATGCGCTGCTGCAACCTTGGTCGTGGCAAGTCACCGGCGGCCTGGAGCGGGTGCCGGGCAAACACGACGACGAAACCCTGGTCGCCCACGTCAACGGCGGCGCCGGTGGCACCTGGCAACTCTCCGACGACATGCTCGGCTTCGCCCTCGGCACCGTGCGCGTGGAGCACAACAACGACTTCAGCGAAGCCATCTCCCCGGCGGCAGGGTTCAACACCGGCGTGCTGTGGAAAAACCCGTTGGGCAATCTGAGCCTGGAAGCCAAGGGGGATTTCTTCACCAATGGCGAAGTGCGGCGCAGCATCAGCCTCAACCAGCAATGGGAACTGTCGCGCAACCTGGGCCTGCGCCTGAGTGCCCAGCGTGAGTACAGCCACCTGTCCACGCCAGTGAATGAAGTGATGCTTGAGCTGAAGTGGTACCACTACTGATTAATGAGTGCGGGTTTGCTCGCGATATACGGTATATCAGCCAAGGTTTAAGTGACTGACGCACCGCCATCGCAGGCAAGCCAGCTCCCACAGGTTTTATACTCGGCCCACAACTTTCTGACCTGCCTTTCACACCGCCCCAACAAATCCCCTTCTAGACTTCCCTTATCAGCCGTAAAACGGCCAGGGAGTACGCCATGTGGCGGTATGCGGTCATGCTGTGCGCGGTGGTGGGGTTGTCGGGTTGCCAGTCAACCCATCAGGAATTGCTGGCCAAAGGTTACCCACCCGCCTTCGCCGATGGCTTCGACGACGGTTGCAGCAGCGGTCGCCAGGCCGCTGGGGTGATTACCGGGGCGTTTCGCAAGAATGTGCCGCGCTATCTGAAAGACCGGCCATACGCCGAAGGTTGGGAAGATGGGTTTCGTCAGTGCAAGGCCATGCGCGAGAGCCAGGAACTGCGCGATTACGAGGAAAACCGCAGGGACGACCGCGAGCGCGATTGGCAGCAGGAAAAAGATCGTGACGCCGCCAAAGCCTATCGCTCACGCTGATCGTTCCCACGCTCCGCGTGGGAATGCCGCCCTGGACGCTCCGCGTCCGCTCGCGAGGTCGTGACGCGGAGCGTCACAGGATGCATTCCCACGCGGAGCGTGGGAACGATCAGCGCCGGTGGGAACGATCAGGCAGCGAACGTGGCCCAACTTCCATAGGAAGGAGAACGCCATGAGCCGAGCTTTTGTAAATGAAGATAACGCGGCGGACCAGGCTGATCAGCCGGTGGAGCGCCAGGTCAGCGCGCAACCTAACCGCCTGACCGCGCAAGGGTTGGCGCAATTGCAGGCCAGGGTGGCACAGTTGCAAGGGGAGCACAGCGACGAAGCCGCCAAGGGTGAGCAGGCCGATAAACAGCGCCAGGCGGATCTTGAGCGGGACCTGCGCTACTTCAACCAACGAGTGCAGAGTGCCCAGGTAGTCGCGCCGGCCACGTCCACCGACAAGGTGCAGATCGGCAGTTGGGTCACGTTCGCCAACGAGCAGGACGAACAGCAGCGCATCCAGTTGGTCGGTGAAGACCAGGCCGATGCCAACGCAGGCTTGATCAACTGGGGCTCGCCCCTGGGCCGTGCTTTGTTGGGCGCCCAGGTGGGCGACGAGGTGCTGTGGCAGCGCCCCGTCGGCGATCAGTTGATCGAAGTGTTACGCGTCGAACCCGAGATTTAAACGATGCCTTGGGCCAGCATCGCGTCAGCCACTTTCACGAAGCCTGCGATGTTGGCGCCCTTGACGTAGTTGATACGGCCGTTTTCTTCACCGTAATGCACGCAGGCATGGTGGATCGACTGCATGATGTTGTGCAGCTTGCTGTCCACCTCCCCGGCGGTCCACAGCAGGCGCATGGCGTTCTGCGACATTTCCAGGCCGCTCACCGCCACGCCCCCTGCGTTGGACGCCTTGCCCGGCGCAAACAGGATGCCCGCGTCGATGAAGATATCCACAGCCTCCAACGTGGTCGGCATGTTCGCGCCTTCGGCCACGCAGAGGCAGCCGTTGCGCAGCAAGGTACGCGCAGCGTCGGCATCGAGTTCGTTCTGGGTGGCGCAAGGCAGCGCGATATCGCACGCTAGTTCCCAAGGCGCCTGGCCTTTGCGGAACTCCAGGCCGAAACGTGTGGCCAGCTCACTGATACGCCCGCGCTGTACGTTTTTCAGTTCCAGCAGGGCCGACCATTGTTCTTCGGTCAACCCGCTTTCGGCGTACAGTGTGCCTTCGGAGTCCGACAGGGAAATCACCTTGCCGCCCAGGTCCATGACCTTGCGCGCCGCGTACTGCGCCACGTTACCGGAGCCGGACACGGCCACACGCTTGCCTTCGACGCGCTGGCCTTGGCGCTTGAGCATTTCCTCGGCGAAATACACACAGCCGAAACCGGTGGCTTCCGGACGGATCAAGCTGCCGCCGTAGGTCATGCCCTTGCCGGTCAGCACTGAGGTGAATTGGTTACTCAGGCGTTTGTACTGGCCGAACAGGAAGCCGATTTCCCGTGCGCCCACACCGATATCACCGGCCGGTACGTCCACGTCCGCACCGATATGGCGGTACAGCTCGCTCATGAACGCCTGGCAGAAGCGCATCACTTCGGCGTCGCTCTTGCCCTTGGGGTCGAAGTCCGAGCCGCCTTTGCCGCCGCCCATGGGCAGCGAGGTCAGGGAGTTCTTGAAGGTCTGTTCGAAGGCGAGGAATTTCAGCACACCCAGGTTGACCGAAGGGTGGAAGCGCAAGCCACCTTTGTAGGGCCCAATGGCGCTGTTCATCTGGATACGGAAACCGCGATTGACCTGGACCTTGCCGTGGTCATCCACCCACGACACCCGGAACGTGATCGCGCGCTCCGGCTCGCAGATGCGCTCTAGGATGCCCGAGGTCAGATAGTGCGGGTTGGCTTCAAGAAAGGACCACAGGCTGCGCAGGACTTCTTCTACAGCCTGGTGGAATTCCGGTTGGTCCGGGTCGCGTTTCTTGAGGCGGGCAAGGAAGGAATCGACGGATTCGGTCATGAACAGTCTCGGCAAATTGATTGTTGTTAAACGGAGATTGAGCCGGACTTTATCAATTCGTTTCGCACCGCGACAGGGCAAAATGTCGCCTTTGTGAAATTAAATGGTGCAATAAGTATAAATAACTGCCTTTTTTTGCCCTTAAATGGGGATTTCACTCTGAGTTTTGCACCAACAGGTAGGCCGTTATCGCAGGCAAGCCAGCTCCCACATTGGATCGAGTACACCGGTCATGTGGGAGCTGGCTTGCCTGCGATAGCGGCGGTGCAGTTACAGATGCAGCGACTGACCCACCGCTTTCGCGAGCAAGCCCGCACAGCATTTGCCCACAGACCCGCGCATGTCTCTAGCGCGTACCGGGCACCAGGTCGAGTATCTCGTCGATGCCCAGGCAACGTGGCTCCAGTTCCAGCGTCCTGCCATTGGCGAGTATGCCGACGGCAGTATCGCGCATGGCCAGGTAGGCACTGCGCAACATGTGATTGGCATAAATCACCGCGTTGAAACCTGCTCGCTCCAGCACCTCGAACTTCAGGTGAACATAGCTGGTCGGCACACAAATCAGCGGTACCCTGGGCCGCTGCAGGCGAAACTGCCGGGCGAATTCCAGAATTTCCAGGCCATCCTGCTTGCGGCTGTGGATCATGATGCCATCCGCCCCCGCCTCGACATACGCCAGGCACCGCGCCATCGCCTCTTCCATGCCGCGATTCAGAATCAAGCTTTCACACCGGGCAATCATCATCAGCCCTGAGCCGGTGCGACTCGCACAGCCGGCCTGGAGTTTGGCGCAAAAGGCCTCGATGGACTCCTGCGCCTGGTCGACCTCAATGCCCAAGAGTGAATTCTTCTTCAGGCCGCACTTGTCTTCGATCACCACCGCCGAGACGCCCGCGCGCTCCAGCATCTTGATATGAATCGCGAAATGTTCGGCCTTGCCGCCGGTATCGGCATCGAATATCAGCGGCAGCGAGCACACATCGAAGATTTCGCGAATCCCCGGCAATCGGTTACTGGGCGAAAGAATTTCGATGTCGGGTAACCCGCGCTGGGTCGAGTCGGTCAGCGAACTCGACCAGATGGCGTCGTACCCCACCGTATGCCCTGGGCTGATTTCCAGCCTGGCGCGCTGCGCGAGCAACGCCGATATCGGGCTATGGGCTTCGAGTACACGCAGGCAACGGTTGCTATCCAACAGCGCCGACAGAGGGCGTCGGCGCGCTTCGGTATCCATCATAGGGTTCAGGCTCCTTATCAGCGGCACAACAAGGGTTATCGAACAGCCTCAATCCCAGGCGGGCTGTTCGCACTTGAGCACCGACGCCATCTTTTGCAGATGTTCGCAGGCCCTGGCCACGTACTCCCTGGAGAGCCGTGCGATACGCGCGTAATCCACGGCCTGCCCGGTGGCGCTGGCATACAGCCGCAACGCCTCAGCGGCATGCTTGAAGTGGCGTGCTTCCACGCTGCCGCAATGCACGCTGAGAAAACTTGCGACGCGGCTGGCCTCACCGGCGCTGTAGCCCCGTACATCGCGCAACCACTGCTTCCATAGCGGGGTCATCAGGTTGTATTCGCCGGTATTGAACAACTCCGTCATGGCCATCATTTCCAGCGCTTCGATGAGTTGCGGCGCCAATGGGCGTTTTTCCCCCACCCAACCGGAGAACTCTTTGGTAATCGGGTTGAGGAATTTGTCTTGCAGGCGCCAATCATCGGAGCCGCAAATGGCCGAAGCCATGCGGTAATACAGCTTGGAATGGTGCGGATGCCCATGCATTTCACCCAGCCCGATGTCCTCGACAATGATCTCCCCACAATGGGCCGCCGCTTCGAGCATTTTCAACCGGGCGTCATCCGTCAACGATGCCGACTCCTGGAGGATGCGCACGATGACGCTCGAGACGGCATGGGCGGCGCCGTCCGGGCTACGCCAGCCACAGAAGAACGTACACAGTGACGACTCGCTCCAATTACTGGAGGTCATGTCGACATAGGTCTCGCAGTACGTGTCCAGCGCGGCGGTTTGACTGTTGAAACCGCTGAGCAGGGCTTGGGCCAGATGTCCATCCTCGACATCCACCAGCGCCTGATTCACGTACCCGATCAATTGGCGGCTCAGATTTTCCACGGCTCATATCCTTTTAAGGTGGGGTTAATGCACAACGATTTCTGACATGAAACGAGCGAAGCGTGTGAGGCCCTCAATCAGCGCTTCACGCTCAACGGCGTAGGAGATGCGGATGCTGTTTTCGTCGCCACAGCCAGAGCCGGGCACTACCGCGATATGGGCCTCGGTCAATAACAGATCGGCCAAGTGGTCGACGTCACGAATAACGGTGCCCAGGTAGCGCCCCCCCAACTTGCGGGACACATCGATAAACAGATAGAACGCCCCTTCCGGCGGGGCGCACCGAATGCCGTCGACATGCCCCAGGCAGGTGCAGGCCGCGAGCAATTGCTGGTCGAGGAAGGCATTGATCTGGCGGGTAAAGTGCGGCGCGTCCGCCATCAGGCTGCCGAGCGCGGCATATTGGGACAGGCTGCTGGGGTTGGACGTCGTATGCCCTTGCAGGTTGTGCATGGCGGCGATGACTGGGGCGGGCGCACACGCATACCCTACCCGCCAGCCGGTGACCGCGTGGCTCTTGGAAAACGAATCGACCAGTACCGTCTGATGTTTGAGCGGCGCAAACAGCGACACGATGTTGTGATGTTCATGGGGCGCGCGCACCAGTTTGCGGTAACACTCGTCGAACACCACCCAAAGCCTGTGTGCGAAGGCGAGCCGGGCAATACCCAGCAGTTCTTCGCGCTGATAAACCGTGCCCGTCGGATTGTTCGGGGTGTTGATCACAATCATCCGGGTGCGCGGGGTCAGGGCCTTCTGGACCGCTGCGCAGGTGAGGCGATAGTCATCCGCAGCCGTGTCGACATAGACGGGAACGCCACCGGCCAGTTGGATCTGGGTGGGGAAGGTTTCCCAGTACGGCACCGCGACGATGACTTCATCCCCCGGATTGAGCAGCACCATCGCGGCGTTGTACAGCGCCTGCTTGGCACCAGCGGTCACCGCTATTTCATCGGCGGCGTAATTCACCCCGCAGCGCTGAGTGACCTGCTGCGCCAGCGCGTGGCGAAGCTGGGGCAGGCCGATGGGCGGCGTGTAGCGGTTGCGGGCAGTGGCGAGCGCATCGGCCGCGGCGGCTTTCATGATCGGGCAGGCATCGAAGGACAATTCGCCCGCGGCAAAGTTGACCACGTTGACGCCGGCTTCTTTCAAGGCATTGGCTTTACTGCGCATGCTGGACGTGCCGGGTGCGCTGAGACGTTGCGCACGCTGGGACAACGGCAATGACACGGCAGACGGTTCACTGTTATTCATTGTTATACCTGCCAGAACACGTTGGAACGTTCGTTCGCCCTACCGGGCTTGGGCCTCCAGCCCTTGCTGAACCCGCCAGGACAGCGGCAAGGTCAGCAACAGGGTGGCGGCCAGCAACAGGACGGCCATGGGCACACCGGTGGCATCCCCAAGGCTGCCGAACAGCACCGGCGCCAAGGCGCCGCCACCGATGGTGCCGGTGTAGAACACGGCGAACGCCTGGTCGCGCCTGCCCGGCCCTGCCAGGTCCGGGACTGCGCCGTACAGCACCGACGACGTGCCGTTCAGCGCCAGCCCCAGCAGCGGCAACATCACCATCAAGCCGGCGTAGGGCAAGTACACCGCCATGACAATCAGCACAGCCGTGGTGAACTCCGTGGCCCATACCGTTTTCATCATGCCGATGCGCGCACCGAGGTAACCGCACAACAATTTGCCGAAGGCGCCCCCCACGAACAGCATGGTCAGCGCCAGGCCGATGCCCGCAGGCCCGGCGCCCTTGGCCTTGAGCAAAAACGGCAGAAACGTGAGGAAACCCATGCGCACGGCGCTGTCCAGCGTGCCGGTCACGATCAGCGCACGCAGGCCGCTCGCGGAGCCGGCGCCGTCGCCCGTACGGGTGGCTTTCAGCGGCGCCGCCGTCGCCTCGGTGCGTGCCGGGATCAGCCACCACAACAGGCCTGCCGCCAGCAGCCCGAGTACACCCAGCAGGGTGACACTGGCGCGCCAACTGATGACCGCCAGCAACAGGCCGATCAGCCCCGGGATCAGGGTCTTGCCGATATCGCCGCTGAAGTTGTACTGCGACAGCGCTTGTTTGACGCCCCCGCCGGCCTCGTGCGTATCGGTGATCAACGACGAGGCCAGCGGGTGCTGCGTACTCGCGCCGAGCCCGCCCAGCAGCAGCGCCAATAACAACACGCCCAGCCCACCGGCCTGGCCGGCCAGCAGGTAGGCCAGGCCCGCCAACGCCGTGCCACCTACCAGCAAGCGTTCACGCCCCCAGCGCGCGGCAGCCCGGCTGGCCAGTAACTGAAAACCGGCCATCATGCCCGCGTAAGCACCACGCAACAGGCCGATCTGGGCGTAGCTGAGGCCGAACTGCGCTTGCCAGATCGGCAACAGCACATAAATCACATCGGTCAGCCCGTCGTGCACGGCATGCGCGCCGCAGCCGGCCACCAGAGCGCGGCGACGCACGCTGACCGGGTCAGGCGGCGACAACGATGGCGTTGCGGTCTGCTTCAGGGTGTTCATCTGGGTCAGAGGCTCTCAGGCAAAACGCCGGGTTAACCCAGCAACTGCGCACAGTCGCTCATCACACTGGCTTTACGCTGCAGGTATTGGGCGAAAATGTCGCGTGCCGTGGCGGGGTCCACTTCAATCTGCATGGCAGTGGTGAACTCATTCACCGCCGCCACCGCATGGGCGAAATGGTTGCTCTCAGTACCGCCGGTGTGCACCGTGACCCAGGCCACCGTCGCACGGGATTTCTCCGGCGGCACGCCCATGTCCCGCACGAACCACTGCGAGTACAACGGGTGGATGAATTCCACTTCGCCATGGGTGTACACCTCGTGGATCAACGTGGTCAGTAGCCCCTGCAACAGGTCGCGATCTCGCAGGCGGCGGGTGTCGGTCCAGTCCTTGAACGCCTGTGCCGAGGGCAGGCAATTGTCCTTCAATATCCACTGGTCATCGCCGCACAGCGCGGTGGCCATGGTGTAGAACAGGTCTGCGTGCAAGGTGTTGCCCAACGCGCCCAGATCTTCATCGGTGATGCGTTGCAGGCTGCCGCAGGCGCGGTACAACTGCGCCGCGGCGGCGGAGCCTTCATCGGAGCGCGCCAGCAAGGTAATGCGGTTGGCCAGGCCGGACACACTGGCTGCCGAATTATTGGTCTTGGACCAACTGGCGAAGAACTTGCGCAGTACCGCCGGCGAATGCCGACGCGAGGTGAGTCGCGCAAAAGCGTCTTCGATATCCACCAGCGCGTCTTCCTGAGCCCAGAAGGCTTCGAACAGCGCGTGACGCAAGGCACCGGCCGGCATGTCGTTCAATACCGGTTCGATGAGCTTCAACAACTGGCTGCGCTTGATCACGGTGTTAGTCATGTTCACCTCTCATAGTCCTTTATTGGATGAAAAATCAGGCTGGTTTGCCGCGCTGTCCGGCGATCAGGGCCTGGGGCTTTACCGGTTTCCAGCCCAGCAGGGCAATCGCCAGCGACAACAGCTGAAAACCTGCGACCAACGCCACGCAGCCCGGCCAGCCCCATTGATTCCAGAGCATGGCCGGGGCCACGGCGCCGGCGCTGCCACCCAGGTAATAACCGGTCAGGTACAGCCCCACGGCGCCGGACTTGTCCGGGCCCGCCGTGGTGGCGATATACGCATTGGCGGATGCCTGTGCCAGGAATACGCCGGTGGAGCTCAGGGCCAGCCCCAGCACGATCAGCCACAGGGACGGCAACAATGTCAGCGCCGAGCCACAGATGCCGAGCGCCACAGCGCCGGTCAGTAACTGCGATTGTGGTCGCGATTTGCTCAAGCGCCCCGCAACAGGAATGACCACCAGCGCCAGCAGGAACACCGCATACAAAGTGCCCAAGGCTGCAGCGCCCAGGTTGAACGGGGCCTGGCTGAGATACAGCCCGGCATAGGTAAAGGTTGCGACTTGGGAGAACAGCACGCAGAAACCGACGCCATAGGCCGCCAGCAAGGGTTTGCGCAGGAGCCGGCGCACCCCGTGCATGCCCACGGCCGCAACGCCGGGCCGCGCCACCGGATTGGCCGGCAACAGCCACACAATCAGCAGGCCGACCAGCAGGCTGATCACCGCCAACAGTTCGAAGGCTTCGCGCCAGCCCACATATTGGGTCATGACACCCGAAACAAAGCGCCCGGCAAACCCACCGAGCACCGTCCCCGCGACGTACAAACTGGTGATCTCGGTGACCGTGGCCGCACGCCAGCGATCACCGATATAAGCCACGCTGGTGGCGAACACCACGGGAATCAACATCCCTTCGACAAAACGCCACACCAGCAGCTCGGCAAAACTGTCCACATAGGCCGTCAGCAGCGTCGGCAGCGCCAGCAGCAACGCGGCCACGGCAATCACCGTGCGCTGCTCGAAACGGCCGGTCAGGCGCCCGACAAACGGCGCGGTCACCGCCACGGCCAACGTGGTCACCGTGATGCTCCACCCTGCCTGTCGGGCACTCACCTGGAAGCTTTCGGCAAACGCAGGCAGGATGCTCTGTGTCGCATAAAGATTCAGAAACGCCGCACAGCCACACAGGAACACGGCGAAGCGGGCGTGATGCATGCGCGGGTTCATGTGGCCTCTCGTCTTATAGTCGAGGATGTTTATAGAATACCCAGCGCAGGGAACACCAATACCGAATTCGGACCGATCAATACCCAGGAAACAGCATGCTTGATCTACGCAAGTTACGGTACTTCCTGACGGTCGCCGAAGAGCTGCACTTCGGCCGCGCAGCCCAGCGCCTGCACCTTGCCCAGCCGCCCCTGACGCGGCAGATTTCGGCCCTGGAAACCGAGCTTGGCTTTCGCCTGTTCGACCGCACCAGTCGCACGGTCACACTGACCGCCCAAGGCCAGCACTTTTTGCCGTATGCCCGCGCAGCGCTGGAGCACGCCAGGCTTGCACAAGACATCGCCGCCAAGCTGGCTGCCGGCTCGACCGGCCAACTGGTCGTAGGCTATGCCAGCTCGATCGCGTTGTCGGAACTCTTCAGCCAAACCCTGCAAGCCTTCGCCCAGCGTTTTCCCGATGTGCAACTGACCCTGGTGGAGAGCGCTTCCGGCAGCCTGCACACGCACGTACTGGACGGGCGCATCGACGTCGGCATGAGCCGCCTGCTGCCGGAGGCCGGGCAAACCGGCGTCGAGGCTTTGTCCTTGGGGCAAGAACCGTTGGTGGCGGCGCTTTGCAGCGACAACCCGCTGGCGGACCAGGACGAAGTCACCCTCGCCCAGCTCAGTGAGTACCCGTTGATTCTGTTCCCCAGCGACTACGGTTCGGGCCTCAACGGCTCCATCGAGCACCTGTATCAACGCCGCGGCCTGGCGCTGCGCCCGGGCCCTGCGGGGCGCCAGATCACCTCGATCATCGCCCTGGTGGCGGCAGGCCAAGGTGTCTCGCTCGTGCCCCAGTGCACCCGCACCCTGGCCAGGGAAGGCGTGGTCTACCGCCCCTTGGCAGACCCCGAAGCCTGGGTACACCTGCTGATACTCACGCGCTCACCGTCACGCTCATTGTTGGTCGAGGCGTTTATGGGGGTGGTCGAAGAATTGCTGCGCAGCCGCCCAACGCTGGCGCCCACGACGCTTCCGGCATAACGCGGGCAAAAAAATACCCCTGCGTGAGGGGTATTTTTTCAACAGGCTGTTGCGGCTATTGCAGCATCAGGCCAGCTTTTTGTGACGCACACGGTGCGGCTGGGCAGCGGCCTCACCCAAGCGCTTCTTACGGTCGGCTTCGTACTCGGTGTAGTTGCCTTCGAAGAACACCGCCTGGGAGTCATCTTCGTACGCCAGGATGTGGGTCGCGACGCGGTCAAGGAACCACCGATCGTGAGAGATCACAATGGCGGCGCCCGGGAAGTCCAGCAGGGCTTCTTCCAGGGAACGTAGGGTTTCAACGTCGAGGTCGTTGGACGGTTCGTCGAGCAGCAAGACGTTGCCGCCCTCTTTCAGGGTCAGGGCGAGGTGCAAGCGACCGCGCTCACCACCGGACAGGTCCTTGACGAACTTCTGCTGGTCGCCGCCCTTGAAGTTGAAACGGCCGACGTAGGTGCGCGACGGGATTTCATAGTTGCCGATACGGATCTGGTCGGAACCGTCGGAGATCTGCTGGAACACAGTCTTGCTGCCGTCGAGGTCGTCGCGGCTCTGGTCCACACAGGCCAGTTGCACGGTGTCACCGATCTCGATGCTGCCGGAGTCCGGGGTTTCCTTGCCCATCAGCATGCGGAACAGGGTGGATTTACCCGCACCGTTACCGCCGATGACGCCGACGATCGCGCCTTTTGGCATGGCGAACGACAGGTTGTCGATCAGCACGCGGTCGCCGTAGCCTTTGGTCACGTTCTTGAACTCGATGACCTTGTCACCCAGGCGCGGACCGGCCGGGATGTAGATCTCGTTGGTTTCGCTGCGCTTCTGGAATTCCTGCGACTGCATTTCTTCAAAGCGTTGCAGACGGGCCTTGGATTTGGACTGGCGGGCCTTGGCGCCTTTGCGCACCCACTCCAGTTCTTCCTTCATGGCTTTTTCGTGGGCCGATTGCTGCTTGGATTCGGCGGCCAGACGGTCGGACTTGGCTTCCAGCCAACCGGAGTAGTTGCCCTCGTAAGGGATACCGGCGCCGCGGTCGAGTTCGAGGATCCAGCCGGCGACGTTGTCCAGGAAGTAACGGTCGTGCGTGATCGCAACCACGGTGCCCGGGAAATCGTGGAGGAAATGCTCCAGCCAGGCGACGGAATCGGCGTCCAGGTGGTTGGTCGGTTCGTCGAGCAGCAGCATGTCAGGGGCCGACAGCAGCAGGCGGCATAGGGCCACACGACGCTTTTCACCACCGGACAGGTGCTCGACCTTGGCGTCCCAGGCTGGCAGGCGCAGCGCATCGGCGGCGACTTCCAGTTGGCGCTCCAGGTTGTGGCCATCGCCCGCCTGCAGGATCGCTTCAAGCTTGGCCTGTTCGGCGGCCAGCTTGTCGAAGTCGGCATCCGGTTCAGCGTAGGCGGCGTACACCTCATCGAGGCGGGCCTGGGCGTCCTTGATCACGCTGACGGCTTCTTCGACCACTTCACGCACGGTCTTGGTCGGGTCCAGGATCGGCTCTTGCGGCAGGTAACCGATGTTCAGGTCCGGCATCGGACGGGCTTCGCCTTCGAACTCGGTGTCGACGCCCGCCATGATTTTCAGCAGGGTGGACTTACCCGAACCGTTGAGGCCGAGCACGCCGATCTTGGCGCCTGGGAAGAAGGACAGCGAAATGTTTTTCAGGATTTCCCGCTTCGGCGGAACAACTTTTCCCAGCCGATGCATGGTGAAGACGTATTGAGCCATGGTGAACCTAGCGTCAGTGACTGATGAATTAAGCGGACGAAGCCCGTGCCAGGCCATGCGCCGCGCGGGCCTTTGACTATCATCAATGCCAGCGAGCAAAAAAAGCCTGAATGTCTGGGGCTGGAACGCCCCCGCGTAACCGGCAAAGCTACCTGAATGCGCTGGGGCAGTCCAGCCAGGCAGGACTGGCACTTTGCCACAACTCAAGGCATGCTAGCCGCCCTTCGGGCGTCCGGCTTATAGTGCACGTCGCGCGCCAGTCCAGCCAAACCGCAGGATCACAGTTTGTCCAACGTCACGCCGCCCACGCCCTTGCGCGCCGCTCATATTGCGCCGGGAGCGCCCCTGCACGGCACCTTGAAAGGCGCGTTGGCGACGCTTGTCCTGCTGTTGCTCGCCCTGTTGTTCTGGCAACTGCTGGACCAATTGCAGCAAAACCAGAAAAACCAACAGCAATACACCATCGACTACAGCGCCGACCTGGCCGAGCAGATCAGCCAAAACATGGCCCTGAGCGCACAGATCGCCCTGAACCTGTTGCCGATTGTCGAGCCGCCGCGCAATGCCGAACAGCAGCAGGCCCTGATGCGCACGCTGCAGCGCTCATTACCGGACCTGCGCAGCTTCGCCCTGCTCGCCCCCAGCGGCGCACTGATCAGCGACACTGCCGAAGGCAGCCAAGACAGTGCCCTGCTCGAAGACCTGGTCAAGCGCAGTCACGCCCAGTCCTACTACCTGAGCAATGATAATGACGGCACGGTCATCTATCTGTTGCTGCACCAACCCAGCGGTGGCTCCAAGGTGTACTGGGCCTTGCGCCTGGCGCCCAATTATCTGGCCAACCTCACACGCCAGGATGTCCAGGGCCAGCGCCCGATGTGGGCAATCGAGAACAGCCTGAACCATCGTGTGGTCAGCCGTGACAGCGGCATGCCGGCGCAGTGGTCCGGCGCCCTGACACCGGAAGAATTGAACCGCAGCGTGCTGGTCACGCCGTTGAGCAAAAGCGATTGGCAACTGCGCGGCATGTTTGACCGCAGCGCGGTATTGGAGCAACTACTGCCCGCCTTTATCGGCAAGTGCCTGCTGGGCCTGGCGTTCTCGCTAATCCCGGTGATCGTGCTGCTCAACATGCGCCGCCGCCAACGCCAGGTGAATGAAGGCCGGCGACGCTACCAGGACATCTTCGAAGGCACCGGCGTCGCGTTGTGCGTGTTGGACCTGTCGGGGCTCAAGGCGTTTTGCAACAAGACCCAGGTGCAAAGCCGTGAGCAGTTGCACGCCTGGTTGCAGGCCAACCCCACGGAGCGCAAGCAACTGCTCAAGGAGTTGCGCGTCACCGAGGTCAACCAGATGGCCGTGCGCCTGCTCAACGTCGCGTCCTGCGAGCAGGCGTGGGAACGCCTGATCGATGACTGCCCGCGCAATGCCACGTCCATCGGCTATCAGGTGCTGGAAGCCGTACTGACCCGGCAAAAACAGCTGGAGCTGGAAATCCAGCTCAACGACGTAGCCGGCAACGAACAGTACCTGTGGCTGGTGATGCGTTTGCCCGAGCAGCAGGATGACGTCAAGGCCGTGATTCTCAGCATCAGCGACATCACCAGCCGCAAGCTGATCGAGTTGTCGCTGGTGGAGCGTGAAAGCTTCTGGTCGGATGTGGTGCGCACCGTGCCCGACCACCTGTATGTGCAAGACGTGATCAGCCAGCGCATGATTTTCAGCAACCATCATTTGGGTCACACCCTGGGCTACAACAAAGCCGAGTTGCAGCAAATGGGTGAGTACTTCTGGGAAATCCTGCTGCACCCCGAAGACGCCGAGCACTACCATGACGCGCGCCAACAACAACGCCAGGTCGGCTATACGACCCAATTGCACTGCCAACTGCGCTTTCGTCACCGCAATAACCAGTGGCGCCGCTTCGATATCCGCGAACAGGCCCTGGCCCGCGATACGTCTACGGTGGTCACCCGGATCATCGGCGTGGCCAAGGACATTACCGACCAGATCGAGGCCAGTGAATCGCTGCGCGACAGTGAACAGCGCTACCGGATGCTGGCCGAAAGCATCAGCGACGTGATCTGCTCCACCGACAGCCAACTGGCCCTCAACTACATCAGCCCCTCGGTCAACACCGTCCTGGGCTATGACGTGGACTGGGTGTTCAAGAACGGCTGGCAGTCGATCGTTGCCAACCCTCAGCAGTTGACCGGCATTTATAGCCTGATGGAACAGGTCAGCCGCGCCCTCGGCAACCCCGACGCCTTGAACACCTTGCGCGATGAACTGCAGACCCAACTGTTTCTGTTCGACTGCCTGCGCGCCGACGGGCGCAAGGTGCCGATAGAACTGCGCCTGGTGCTGGTGTGGGATGAACATGGCGCGTTTGAAGGCATCCTCGGCGTGGGCCGCGATATCAGCCAGCAACGCCGCGCCGAAAAAGACCTGCGCATGGCGGCCACGGTATTCGAGCATTCCACCTCGGCGATCCTGATCACCGACCCGGCCGGTTATATCGTGCAAGCCAACGAGGCGTTCAGCCGGGTCAGCGGCTATGCGGTGAGCGATGTGCTCGACCAGTTGCCCAATATGCTCACCGTCGATGAGCAGCAGGAAGCCCATCTGCGTTATGTGCTCAAGCAATTGCACCAGCACAGCACCTGGGAAGGCGAGGTGTGGCTCAAGCGTCTCAATGGCGAGCATTACCCGGCCTGGGTGGGCATTACCGCGGTGTTCGACGACGAAGGCGACCTGGCCAGTTACGTGTGTTTCTTCAGCGATATCAGCGAGCGCAAGGCCAGTGAGCAGCGCATCCACCGCCTGGCCTACTACGACGCCCTGACCCACCTGCCCAACCGCACCCTGTTCCAGGACCGCCTGCACACCGCGTTGCAGTCCGCCGAACGGCAGAAGTCGTGGGTGGTGCTGATGTTCCTCGACCTTGACCGCTTCAAGCCGATCAACGACTCCCTCGGCCACGCGGCCGGCGACCGGATGCTCAAGGAAATGGCCACGCGCCTGCTCGGCTGCGTGGCCGAGGACGACACCGTGGCGCGCATGGGCGGCGACGAATTCACCTTGCTCCTGCAACCACGGGTCAGCCGCGACATGGCGCTGAACCGCGCCATTCATGTGGCCGAGCAGATCCTCGCCAGCCTGGTCAAACCTTTTGTGCTGGAGGGCCGCGAATTCTTCGTGACCGCCAGCATCGGCATCGCCCTGAGCCCGCAAGACGGCAACGAGCTGAGCCAATTGATGAAAAACGCCGACACGGCGATGTATCACGCTAAAGAGCGCGGCAAGAACAACTTCCAGTTCTACCAGGCCGACATGAACGCCAGCGCCCTGGAGCGCCTGGAACTGGAAAGCGACCTGCGCCACGCCTTGGACCAGAACGAATTCGTGCTCTATTACCAGCCGCAATTCAGCGGCGACGGCAAACGCCTGACCGGCGCCGAAGCCCTGCTGCGCTGGCGCCACCCGCGCCGTGGCCTGGTACCGCCCGGGGACTTTATCCCAGTGCTGGAAGAGCTCGGACTGGTGGTGGATGTGGGCGACTGGGTAATCGGCGAAGCCTGCCGCCAGCTCAAGACCTGGCACCAGAACAAGGTGCGCGTGCCGAAAGTCTCAGTGAACATCTCGGCGCGGCAGTTCTCCGACGGCCAGTTGGGCACGCGCATCGCCACTATCCTCAAGGACACCGGCCTGCCACCGGCGTGCCTGGAGCTGGAACTGACCGAAAGTATCCTGATGCGTGAAGTCAACGAAGCCCTGCAGATCCTCGCCAGCCTGAAAAACCTGGGCCTGAGCATCGCGGTGGATGACTTTGGCACCGGCTATTCGTCGCTCAACTACCTCAAGCAATTCCCCATCGATGTGCTGAAGATCGACCGCACCTTCGTCGACGGCCTGCCCTCGGGTGAGCAGGACGCACAGATTGCCCGGGCGATCATTGCCATGGCCCACAGCCTGAACCTGGCGGTGATTGCCGAAGGGGTGGAAACCCATGAGCAGCTAGACTTCCTGCGTGAGCATGGCTGTGATGAGGTGCAGGGTTACCTGTTCGGGCGGCCAATGCCGGCGAATCGGTTTGAGGTGCAGTTCAGTAATGATGCGCTGTTCATGTTTGACTGAAAGTGCCGTCCCTGATCGTTCCCACGCTCCGCGTGGGAACGCAATTCTGGACGCTCTGCGTCCGCTTTTAAATGTGACGCAGAGCGCCACGGGATGCATTCCCACGCAGAGCGTGGGAACGATCAGGGGCTGAGTGAAAACCACTTGTCCGCGACATGATGTCCTTTCATATGCCATCTAAAACCCATTGGGTTAGAATGCCCTCCTTTTCTGCCCCCGATCCTTGAGGACCGCCATGTTCAGCCGTGATTTGACTATTGCCAAGTACGACGCCGATCTCTTCGCCGCCATGGAGCAAGAAGCCGTGCGCCAGGAAGAGCACATTGAGCTGATCGCTTCGGAAAACTACACCAGCCCTGCGGTGATGGAGGCTCAAGGTTCGGTTCTGACCAACAAGTACGCCGAAGGCTACCCAGGCAAGCGCTACTACGGTGGTTGCGAGTACGTCGACGTGGTTGAGCAGTTGGCCATCGACCGTGCAAAAGAGCTGTTCGGCGCCGATTACGCCAACGTCCAACCACACGCCGGTTCCCAAGCCAACAGCGCCGTGTACCTGGCCCTGCTGCAAGGCGGCGACACCATCCTGGGCATGAGCCTGGCCCACGGCGGTCACCTGACCCACGGCGCCACGGTTTCGTCCTCCGGCAAGCTGTACAACGCCGTTCAGTACGGTATCGATGCCAACGGCCTGATCGACTACGACGAAGTCGAGCGCCTAGCGGTTGAGCACAAGCCAAAAATGATCGTGGCCGGTTTCTCTGCCTACTCGCAGATCCTGGACTTCCCACGCTTCCGTGAAATCGCCGACAAGGTCGGTGCCTACCTGTTCGTCGACATGGCCCACGTGGCCGGTCTGGTGGCTGCGGGCGTTTACCCCAACCCAGTGCCTTACGCTGACGTGGTCACCACCACGACCCACAAGACCCTGCGCGGTCCACGTGGCGGCCTGATCCTGGCGCGTGCCAACGCCGAGATCGAGAAGAAGCTCAACTCCGCCGTTTTCCCGGGCGCCCAAGGCGGCCCGCTGGAGCACGTGATCGCGGCCAAGGCGATCTGCTTCAAGGAAGCACTGCAGCCTGAGTTCAAGACCTACCAGCAACAAGTGGTCAAGAACGCCAAGACCATGGCCAGCGTGTTCATCGAGCGCGGTTTTGACGTGGTGTCCGGCGGTACTGAAAACCACCTGTTCCTGCTGTCGCTGATCAAGCAGGACATTTCTGGTAAAGATGCTGATGCTGCCCTGGGCAAAGCCTTCATCACCGTGAACAAGAACTCCGTGCCGAACGACCCACGTTCGCCGTTCGTCACCTCCGGCCTGCGCTTCGGCACCCCGGCAGTGACCACCCGCGGCTTCAAGGAAGCCGAGTGCAAGGAACTGGCGGGCTGGATCTGCGACATCCTGGCAGACCTGAACAACGAAGCCGTGATCGACGCGGTACGTGAGAAGGTCAAGGCCATCTGCAAGAAGCTGCCGGTATACGGCGCTTGATGGCAGTTGCGTGAATAAGAAGCCCGGCTCATGAGCCGGGCTTTTTTATGCCGATTTCAATTTGAAACAGGGTCAAGTGTGGGAGCTGGCTTGCCTGCGATGGCGGTGGGTCAGTCACTGATGGGCTGACTGAAAACCGCTATCGCAGGCAAGCCAGCTCCCACATTTGTTTGCATTACAAGCCCGGGTTATTGGTAGACCCGCTCAAAGCCTTGGCGAATCTTGTCTTCGGGCAGCTCATCGGCAATAAACACGATCACACTCTCCCGCGCCTCGCCCTCGGCCCATTCGGTATCCCAGTCGAAGCCATACAGCTTCAGCACGCCCTGGAACACCATGCGTCGATCCTCCCCGGCAATGTTCAACACGCCTTTGTAACGCAGCAGTTGCTTGCCATGGTCTTCCAGCAGTTCGTTCATGAACTCGCTGAGACGGTCGATATCCAGCGGCTGGTCGGTGCGCAGCACCAGGCTGGAAATACGGTCCACCGAAGGCGCTGCACTCACCGGGCGCAGGCTCATGCCGGCATTGAGGTTGAAGCCACGTACGTCCAGCAGCTCGGCCAAATCAATCTTTCCGTGGTCCACTACGCGAATCGGCGCACGGCGGTTGATGCGGGTGAGGCGCTGGCTGAGGGCGTCGAAGCTGGCGTCGTCTACCAAGTCGCGTTTGCTCACCAGCAAGCGGTCGGCAAAGCCGATCTGGGCCTGGGCGATGGTCTGGGTCAGGTGATGCTCGGCGTGGGCCGCATCCACCAGGGTGATGATGCCGTCGAGGATATAACGCTCGCGCAGTTCTTCGTCGATGAAGAACGTCTGGGCCACCGGCGCCGGGTCGGCCAGGCCGGTGCATTCGATCACCAGCCGGTCGAAGGCGATCTCGCCGCTGTCCAGGCGTTCCAGCAGCAGGTACAGGGCTTTGGTCAGGTCGGTGTGGATGGTGCAGCACACGCAGCCGTTGGACAGGGTCATCACTTGCACCGGCTCGTCGCCCAGCAGTTGGGTGTCGATACCGGCGTCACTGAATTCGTTTTCGATCACGGCGATTTTCAAGCCGTGCTCGGCTTTGAGCAGGTGGCGCAGCAAGGTGGTCTTGCCGGCGCCGAGAAAGCCACTGAGGATGGTGACGGGGATGGGAGAGGACAAAGAGATTCTCCTTGAAGAAACACAGAAACAAATGTGGGAGCAAAGGCCCCTGTGGGAGCTGGCTTGCCTGCGATGCAGACAACTCGGTGCTTGCGTCAGACCGAGGTGATGCTATCGCAGGCAAGCCACCTCCCACAGAAAGCCCTGCTCCCACAGGGATATTGCATTGGCCCGCGTTACCGGGTCAGCAGCACTTGGGCCCACCCTTGCCGCCGTAACGGGCTTCCTGGCGTTCCCGGAAGAACGCCTTGTAGTCCATCACCGGCTTGTCCGGGTGTTTGGTTTGCATATGCTCGACGTAGGTGTCGTAGTCGGGCATGCCGACCATCAGGCGGGCGGCCTGACCGAGGTATTTACCGAGGCGACTGATGTCATTGAACATGCTTGCAATCCTCGTTTACGCGTCCGGTACAGCCTGGAACGGGGCTTCTTTATCCGTACGTTCTTTGTTACCCCAGGCGGCGACGCCGACTTTGAGCGCATAGAACAGGATGCTGAACACCACGAACAGGAACAGCGCCGTCAGCGTTGCGTTGGTGTAGGCGTTCCAGATCACGTGCTGCATCTGGTCGATGCTCTTGGCCGGGGCGAGGATCTGGCCGTTAGCCAGGGCATCGCTGTATTTCTTGGCCAGCGACAGGAAGCCGATCGCAGGGTTGGCGTCGAACAGCTTGATGAAGCCTGCCGTGGTGGTGCAGATCAGCAGCCAGACAGCCGGCAACATGGTCACCCAGATGTAGCGCTGACGCTTCATTTTGATCAGCACAACGGTCGCCAGCATCAGCGCGATACCGGCCAGCATCTGGTTGGAGATACCGAACAGCGGCCACAAGGTATTGATGCCACCCAGCGGGTCGATCACGCCCTGGTACAGCAAGTAACCCCACATCGCAACGCAGCCTGCGGTAGCAATCAGGTTGGCAGTCCAGGACTCGGTGCGTTTGAGCGCAGGCACGAAGGAACCGAGCAGGTCTTGCAGCATGAAACGACCGGCGCGGGTACCGGCATCCACTGCCGTAAGGATGAACAGCGCTTCGAACAGGATCGCAAAGTGGTACCAGAACGCCATGGTGTTTTCACCCGGCAGCACGCTGTGCAGGATCTGCGCGATACCTACCGCCAGAGTCGGCGCGCCCCCGGCACGTGCCAGGATGGTGGTTTCACCGATATCGTGGGCAACGGCCGACAGCGCCTCAGGCGTAATGGCAAAGCCCCAACTGCTGACAGTTTGCGCCACGGTGACCACGTCGGTGCCGACAATGGCAGCCGGGCTGTTCATGGCGAAGTACACGCCAGGCTCAATCACCGAGGCGGCAACCATCGCCATGATGGCCACGAACGACTCCATCAGCATGCCGCCGTAACCGATGTAACGGGCATGGCTCTCACTGGCGAGCAACTTGGGCGTGGTGCCCGAGGAGATCAGCGCATGGAAGCCCGAGACCGCGCCACAGGCAATGGTGATGAACAGGAACGGGAACAGGCCGCCCTTCCACACCGGGCCGGTGCCGTCGATGAACTGGGTGAGTGCCGGCATTTTCAGATCAGGCATGGTGATCAGGATGCCAATCGCCAGGGCGATGATGGTGCCGATTTTCAGGAACGTCGACAGGTAGTCGCGGGGCGCCAGGATCAGCCACACCGGCAGCACAGCGGCCACGAAACCGTAGCCGATCAGCATCCAGGTGATCTGGATACCGGTGAAGGTGAACGCCTTGGCCCACACCGGATCAGCGGCAATCTGCCCGCCCAGCCAGATCGAACCGAGCAGCAACAGCACGCCGATGATCGAGATTTCACCGATGCGGCCCGGGCGGATGTAGCGCATGTAGATGCCCATGAACATCGCGATCGGGATGGTCGCCATCACCGTGAAGATGCCCCATGGGCTCTCGGCCAGGGCTTTGACCACGATCAGCGCCAGCACCGCGAGGATGATGATCATGATCAGGAAGCAGCCAAACAGCGCGATGGTCCCCGGAATGCGGCCCATCTCTTCGCGAACCATGTCCCCCAGGGAACGGCCATTGCGACGGGTGGACAGGAACAGGACCATGAAGTCTTGCACCGCACCGGCCAGCACCACCCCGGCAATCAGCCACAGGGTACCGGGCAGATAGCCCATTTGCGCCGCCAGCACCGGGCCGACCAACGGGCCTGCACCGGCAATCGCCGCAAAGTGGTGACCGAAAAGAATGTGTTTGTTGGTCGGCACATAGTCCAGACCATCGTTGTTGACCACCGCAGGGGTTGCCCGCCGGGGATCGAGTTGCATCACGTTGTTGGCGATGAACAGACTGTAGTAACGGTACGCAACCAGGTAGATGGCCACCGCAGCGACCACAATCCACAAGGCGTTGATCGCCTCGCCGCGGCGCAAGGCCACTACGCCCAGGGCGCACGCTCCTACAATTGCCAGCACCAGCCAGGGTAAGTGGCGTAGCAGGCTATTATTATTTTTCATTTTTATATTCCAGCCAGGGTGGACAGAAAGGACAGCCAGCCCGAGTTTAGCGCTACTGGCCTTAAAGACCAGCCCCCTACGTTGGTCTAGAGCCTTCAACCGTTAAAAAAAGCCGAAATAAACGCCCCTTGATGGCCCCGGGCTACACTCCTCCCATTCACAGAGGGCTTTACGATGACCGAGCATGCGTCCGAACGTCGCCGTTTTCGCCGGATCGCCTTTGATGCCACGGCCGAACTTCGGCAAAGCGGCAGCGAATGGCCGGTAAAACTGGTGGATCTGTCACTCAAAGGATTGCTGGTGGAACGGCCTGACAACTGGAAGGGAAATAAAGCGCTGCCCTTTGACGTCGACATACGCCTGGACCAGAAGACGCATATAAAGATGCAAGCGCGGCTGACCCATGAAGATCAGGGTCAATTGGGCTTTGTGTGCAAACACATTGATCTGGATTCGATCAGCCATTTGCGTAGGTTCGTTGAGCTGAACCTGGGTGATGAGCAAGAACTGGAGCGCGAGCTGGGCGCCCTGCTGGAGATCTGAAAACGCACATCAATCAAAATGTGGGAGCTGGCTTGCCTGCGATAGCGGCGGGTCAGCTTACCCATTCTTGCCTGATACACCGCCATCGCAGGCAAGCCAGCTCCCACAGGGGTTCAGCGGTGCTGCGGATTATTCGAACAGGGCATCCAACGCCTGCTCCAGCCGCGTCACAGCAATAATCTGCAACCCCGGCGGCGCCTCCTTCGGCGCATTGCCCTTGGGCACAATCGCCCGTTTGAAGCCATGCTTGGCCGCTTCCTTCAAGCGCTCCTGCCCACTCGGCACCGGGCGCACTTCGCCCGACAAACCCACCTCGCCAAACACCAGCAAGTCATGGGGCAACGGCCGATTACGCAGGCTGGACATCACCGCCGCCATCAACGCCAGGTCGGACGCGGTCTCCAACACCTTGACCCCGCCCACCACGTTGAGGAACACATCCTGGTCGTGGGTCGGAATGCCGCCATGCCGGTGCAGCACCGCCAGCAGCATCGCCAGGCGGTTCTGGTCCAGGCCCAGTGTGACCCGCCGTGGGTTGGCCAAATGGCTGTCATCCACCAGCGCCTGGACTTCCACCAGCATCGGCCGGGTGCCTTCCCAGGTGGCCATCACCACACTGCCTGGGACTTCTTCCTGAGCGCGGGTGAGAAAAATCGCCGAGGGGTTCGAGACTTCTTTCAGCCCCCGATCGGTCATAGCGAACACACCCAGTTCGTTGACGGCGCCAAAACGGTTCTTCACCGCTCGCAGCAAGCGCAGGCGACCGTCGGATTCCCCTTCGAAATACAACACGGTGTCGACCATATGTTCCAACACCCGTGGCCCGGCCAGTGCGCCTTCCTTGGTCACGTGGCCGACCAGGAAGATCGCCGTGCCGCTCTGCTTGGCGTAACGCACCAACAGCGCCGCGCTTTCGCGCACCTGGGACACACCGCCGGGTGCCGATTGCAGTTGTTCAGTGAAAATCGTCTGGATCGAGTCAATGACCATGACCTTGGGCTTTTCGATGCGCGCCGTGGCGATGATGCTTTCGATGCAGGTTTCGGTCATGACCCGCAGTTGGTCCTGGGGCAAGCCCAGGCGCCGGGCGCGCATGGCCACTTGCTGCTGGGACTCTTCGCCGGTGACATACAGCGCAGGCATGCGGCTGGCGATGCTGCACAGGGTTTGCAACAGGATCGTGGACTTGCCGATGCCCGGGTCACCGCCAATCAATACCACCGAGCCGTCCACCAGGCCACCGCCCAGCACCCGGTCCAATTCGCCGGAGGCGGTGGAAAAGCGCGGGATTTCTTCGACGCTGACTTCGGCCAGGGTCTTGATCTGCGCCTGTTGCCCGGTCCAGCCGGCACGGCCGGTGGGGGCCGCGGCACCGCCACTCTCGATCATGGTTTCAGTCAGGGTGTTCCACGCGCCGCATTCGGAGCACTGGCCCGCCCATTTGGGAAAGGTCGCGCCGCACTCTGTGCAGCCGTACATGCGCTTGGCCTTTGCCATATGAGAACCTCCAACCGAAAAACCGCGATGATAGCTCAGCGCGACGCTGGGGTCCGGATTTCGCCCTTGGCTAAACGTGAAGCACTGTTACCGACCGGGTCCTCGGCGTTCAGGTCTGCGCCTTTGGCTTGCAGCGCCCCCAACAATTCGACGCGCTTGAACAACCCGGCGTACATGGCAGCGGTCTGCCCTGCGCCGTTGCGCTGGTCGGGGTTGCAGTCGGTGGCCAACAGGCGCTGGGCGATTTTCAGCTCACCTTTGAAGATGGCGCCCATCAACGCTGTGTTACCGCGTTTATCCTGCACGCAGGCGTCGGCGCCGGCATCGAGCAGACGCTCCACATACGGGCCCTGGCCGTGATAAGCAGCCAGGATCAACGCGGTGTAGCCCTTGTCATCCTGGGCATTGAGGCCGTAGCCGGACTCAATGAAGGTGTTGAGCATGTCGAGGTCGCCACGACGGGCGGCGTCGAAATAGTAGTCCTGCAACTGTGCCTTGAGCGCCACCGGGTCGGGGGACTCGGCTTGGGCAGCGAAGGCCAGCATGGCCATCAGTAAACCGATAGTGATGCGCATAGGGTGTTCTCCTGCCAAAGGTCGACGCCCGTGAAGGCGCCGACCATAACCAACGAATCAGTCAGTCAGTTTTTCCGCCAGCGCCTTTACGCGAGCCAGGTCGCCCTTGGCGACCTTGGCCACGCCGGTGCCGTACTCGGGATCGGCCTTGTAGAGGAACGACAGGATGATGTGCTTGCTCTCGTCATCGGTGGTGGCCAATGAGCCGCCGAAGTTGTTGATCAGGTCTTCGCGCTCTTTCTTGGTGTAGGAACGGTACAGGTCACCGGCCTGCTTGAAGTTCTGCTCACGCTGGATCTTGGCCTGCTGGGTGCTGCCCGACAGCGGCGCCTGGCTGTAGCGTGCGGCTTGCGGCTCTTCGCGCGGCAACAGGCGGCTTGGCTGGTAATTCACACCGGTGGTGGTCTTGCCAAAGTTCATCGCGCCATCCTGGTTGCCGTTGTTGACGGTGACCCGTGGAGCGTTGATCGGCAACTGCAGGGCGTTCGCGCCCAGGCGGTACATCTGCGTATCGGCGTAGGAGAACACCCGCCCCTGCAGCAAGCGGTCTTCCGACGGCTCGATACCCGGTACCAGGTTGGCCGGGGCCATCGCGACTTGCTCGGTTTCCTGGAACACATTGGCCGGGTTGCGGTTCAGCACCATTTGCCCGACTTTGCGCTCGGGCACATTCGGCCAGATCTTGGTGGCATCCAGTGGGTCGAAATCAAACTTGGCCAGGTCTTCAGGCTTGAGCACCTGCACATACAGCTCCCACTTAGGGAAGTCGCCTTTGTTGATGTGCGTGACCAGATCATTGGTCATATGGCTGTAGTCACGCCCTTGTACTTCGGTAACTTGCTTGGGATCAAGGTTCTTGATGCCCTGCAGGCTCTTCCAATGAAACTTGACGTAGTGCACTTCACCTTTAGTGTTAATCAACTTGTAGGCATGTACGCCATTGCCGTCCATTTCGCGGTAACTGGCGGGGGTGCCGGAGTCCGAGTACAACTCGGTCAGTGTACGAGTGGACTCTGGAACATGGGAGAAGAAGTCGAAACGGCGCGAGTCATCGTCCAGGTTAGTGCGCGGGTCCGGTTTAAAGGCATGGACCATGTCCGGGAACTTGATGGCATCGCGAATAAAGAACGTTGGGAAGTTATTACCGACCAGGTCCCAGTTACCTTCGGCGGTATAGAACTTGGTGGCGAAGCCCCGTGGGTCCCGCAGGGTTTCCGGGGAGTGGTTGCCATGCACCACCGCCGAGAAGCGCACGAACACCGGCGTGGTTTCACCGGCGGCGAACACTTTGGCCTTGGTCAGGTCGCTGAGGTTGTCGGTCACGGTGAAGGTGCCATGGGCGCCCGTGCCGCGTGCGTGCACCACGCGCTCCGGGATGCGTTCGCGGTCGAAGCGCTGCAGCTTCTGGATCAGTTGCACATCCTGCAGCAACACCGGGCCATTGGCGCCGGCGGTCTGGGAGTTCTGGTTATCACCGACGTTGGCCCCGTTATCGCGGGTCAGGTTGGCGGCTTGCACAGAGAGGGAAAGCAGGCTGGCGGTTACCAGTGCCAGCGCATGACGCGCCGACACGGGCCTGCGGCTGATTGGAGTGTTCATCGAGGTTTCCTCTGGTTTTTTTAGCGCACATTCTGTTGTGCTTGTCAGAGGCTAGTGACCTGCGAGTCAGAAGATAAATAGAAAAACACCACAGACCCGATTAAGAAAAAAATCTGGTAACTCGCTGAAATAGCGGCTAATTCGCGCGCGATTGATGGCACTTTGCAAACTATTTGCGATTTGATGTGTCGATAAAAACCGACAGTGTTAACAGTTGTGTCGAGCAAGCGCTGTTCGACTGAATTACACTGACCTCCACCCTCCTCAACTGTAACAAGGAATAACCTATGGGCGTGATCAGTGAGTTCAAGGCCTTCGCGGTCAAAGGTAATGTGGTCGACATGGCCGTCGGTATCATCATCGGTGCTGCCTTCGGCAAGATTGTTTCCTCATTTGTAGGCGACGTGATAATGCCTCCCATCGGCCTGCTGATCGGTGGTGTGGACTTTGCCGATCTGGCCGTCACGCTCAAGGCCGCACAGGGTGATGTCCCCGCTGTTGTCCTGGCCTACGGCAAGTTCATCCAGAGCATCATCGACTTTGTGATCGTCGCGTTTGCAATCTTCATGGGCGTGAAGGCGATCAACCGTCTGAAGCGCGAAGAAGCCGTGGCCCCAAGCCTGCCGCCGACGCCGAGCAAGGAAGAAGTGCTGCTGGGCGAGATCCGCGATCTGCTCAAGGCACAGAACAACAAGCCGCTTTAACCGGCGGATGCAAAAAAGGCGCCTCGCAAGGCGCCTTTTTTCTACCAATAATTTTCTACCGCCACCTGGCCAGGCCGTCGGCTCAGGCTCAGTTGCATGTCCCGCTGCTTGAGCAACTGGCGCGTGTCATCGACCATCTGTGGGTTGCCGCAAATCAGTACGCGCGAATCCTGCGCCGTCAGCTCCACGCCGGCGGCCCGCTCCAATTCGCCATTTTCGATCAAGGCCGTAATACGCCCATTCAATGCGCCCGGATGCTGCTCGCGGGTGACGATAGGAATGTAGGTGAGCTTGTGGGCGTACTCGGCCAGGTACTCGCGCTCACCCAGTGTGTCGATCAGCGACTGGTAGGCCAGTTCCTTGGCTTCCCGGGCGCTGTACACCAGGATGATGCGCTCGAATTTTTCCCAGACTTCGAAGTCCTGCAGGATCGACAGGAACGGCGCGACGCCCGTACCGGTTCCCAGCAACCACAGGTCGCGCCCGTCGACAAAGCGGTTGAGGGTCAGAAAACCCGTAGCCTGGCGCTCTACCAGCAAGGTATCGCCCACCTTCAGGCGGCTCAGTTCACTGGTGAACTCACCACCGGGGACCACGATGGAAAAGAAATCCAGATGCTCGTCAAACGGCGAAGACACGATGGAATAGGCACGCCAGACGGTGCTGCCATCCGCCTTGGTAACGCCCAGGCGCACGAACTGGCCGGCGGTAAAACGAAAACCGGCATCGCGGGTGGTGCGCAGGGTGAACAGGCTGGGGGTCAGCGATTGCACATCGAGCAGGGTCTGGCGGGTAAATTTCTCAGCACTGGCCGTCATGGGGGGCTCCGTTTTGCACAGGCCTTTAGTGTCCCTCAAAACAGCCCGCGCAAACACCGATGATTGGTACTGGCTTTGCAATCGCTCAAAGCACACTCAGCTGGGCTGCACGTTTTTTGCCCATCACGGGGTCAACCATGCACTCCACTCCGGAACTAATTATTTGGCTATTAACGTGCCCCGAATACCTCACTAGAAGCAACGGCACTTACAGCGACATCATTATGATACCACCTTCAAAACATTGAAAAAAAAGCCCCTGCCAAGCGCTCCTATACAAAACTTCGAGTCTTGTACAAAACCGGCGAACTAAACGAGCCCTGTAGATAAAATTTTTTTTAAACTCAATTGTAGGACTTACCCTACACTTCTTTTCGAGCTGCATTGGGAGATCAGGACGTACCCAGGTTACACAGACACCTATGGAGAGTCACCGATGGTCAATTGGCATAATACCCGGCTACCCAAGCTGGACGGCGAGAGTGAAATCACCAGTGTGTTTGAGATGGTGATAAACCACACCTATGAACTAGGCTTCGAATATTGCTCCTTTACCATGAGCACCCAATCACAATGCCCCCCTACAAAACCAATTTTATTCAATAACTATCCAAATGAATGGCTCAGTATTTATAAAAAAGCACACTTCTTCGATGTAGACCCCGTTGTAACCCACTGTAAAACTTCGGTACTGCCCATTCTCTGGGAGCAAAAAACCTTTGCTGACGCCCCCCAGCTGTGGGAGTTGGCCCAGGCATGCGGAGTGCATTTCGGCTGGACCCAACCTGTGCATGATTTCCAGGGGGTGTTCAGCATGCTGACCCTGGTTCGCAGCAAGGGCAAGGTCACCCCTGCAGAGCTCTACGAAAAAACCGCCCAGGTGTTGTGGCTTTGCCATGTGATGCATGCGGTGGTCGCGCGCAAGTACGCCAACGCACCCGAGATCAAAGCGCCCAGCAAATTGACTGCCCGGGAAACAGAAATACTCAAGTGGTCCGCGATGGGCAAGACCGCCTCCGAGATTGCCGCGATTCTTTGCCTGTCCGAGCGCACCGTGGGCTTTCATATCAGCAGTACCTTCAAGAAGCTGGGCGTGCATAACAAGATCCAGGCGGTGCTGCGTGCCGCTAAAGCCGGGCTGTTTTAGCCCACGCAAAACACCGCATGTCATCGCGTTGAAAAAAACGTAATATTTACGGCCAATTCTGAGTGTTGAGGGTGCGCTTCGCGTGGCCCCCGCCGTTCACTCAGACGGTCCGTCGATTACCCAGAGCCTTGCCCCGCCATGCCCCTGCTTGACAGCCCTTTCGCCCAGCTCGACCTGATTCGTCAGCCAGAGCAACACAATGATCCGCTGCAAGCCTTCGATGCCGCCGACGAATACCTGCTCAGCCACCTCGCCGCGCAACAGCCCACTGCCGCCACCCGCGTGCTGGTCCTCAATGACAGCTTCGGCGCCCTGGCGGCCAGCCTTCAGGGCCAGGTACAGGTAACCTCCAGCGGCGATTCGTTCCTCGCCGCCCAGGGCCTGGAAAAAAACCTGGTGCGCAACGGCAAGCCCTTCGATGCCGTGCCCTTCATACCGGCTAGCCAGCTCGCGACCGGGCCGTTCGATCGCGTGTTGATCCGCGTGCCGAAAACCCTGGCGTTGCTGGAAGAACAACTGATCCGCCTGCAAGGGCAACTGGCGCCCGGCGCCGAGGTGATCGCAGGTGCGATGGTCAAGCATTTGCCCCGGGCCGCAGGTGAATTGCTGGAGCGTTACATCGGGCCCATGCACGCCTCATTGGCGGTCAAAAAGGCACGGTTGCTGATCGCCAGCGTCGAGCAGCGCCCTGCCGCGGTCTCGCCCTACCCGACCCGCTATACTCTGGATGCGCCGGTCATCGAGTTGTGTAACCACGCCAACGTGTTTTGCCGCGAAGGCCTGGACATCGGCACCCGTGCCTTCCTGCCGCATCTGCCAAAAAGCCTGGGCCGCGCCCGCGTGGCGGACCTGGGCTGCGGCAACGGCGTACTGGCGATTGCCAGCGCCCTGCAAAACCCCGACGCGCACTACACCTTGGTGGATGAGTCGTATATGGCAGTGCAATCGGCCGCCGAAAACTGGCAAGCCGCCTTGGGTGAACGGGACGTCAGCGTACGTGCCGACGACGGCCTGGCCGGCCAGGAGGCGCAATCGCTGGACGTGGTGCTGTGCAACCCGCCGTTCCACCAACAACAAGTGGTCGGTGACTTCCTCGCCTGGCGTATGTTCCAGCAGGCACGCGAAGCTCTGGTGGTCGGCGGAGCCCTGTATATCGTAGGTAATCGTCACCTGGGCTACCACAGCAAGTTGGCGCGGCTGTTCCGTGGCGTCGAACAAGTAGCGGCCACGCCCAAGTTCGTCATCCTCAAAGCGCGAAAATAAAAAGCCCTGCTTTTTTGTAGGAGCGAGCTTGCTCGCGAAAAGCCTGAGAATACCGCGGGGCGTCAGGCACCCCGCGTTATCGTTGACGTTTTTCGCGAGCAAGCTCGCTCCTACAGCTTCAGTGGGTGCTCAGGCCTGCCGCATTCATGAACATGCGCATCAGGCTGGCCACCACGAACAGGGCCAGCACGCTGCCGGTCCAGATCATCGCCAGCCACCCCAGGCGCCGCCACAATGGCTGCTTCTCGGCCTGTTCAATTTCGTGCAACGAAGGTTTGGACATGTTTCAACCCTCCTAGTGATAGCCGTCTTCGTGGGTGACCTTGCCGCGGAACACGTAGTAGCTCCAGAAGGTGTAGCCCAGGATGAACGGGATGATGAACAACGTGCCCACCAGCATGAAGCCCTGGCTTTGCGGCGGCGCGGCGGCATCCCAGATCGACACGGACGGCGGGATGATGTTCGGCCACAGGCTGATCCCCAGGCCACTGTAGCCGAGGAAAATCAGCACCAGCGTCAACAGGAACGGCGTGTAGTGCGCATTACGTGCCACGGCGCGGATCAGCCCGTACATGGTAACCAGCACCAGGATCGGCACCGGCAGGAACCAGAACAGGTTCGGCAAGGTGAACCAGCGCGACGCGATTTCCGGGTGGGTCAGCGGCGTCCAGATGCTGACGATGCCGATCACCGCCAACACCACAAACGCCAAAGGCCGCGCCAGGTTGTGCATCTGCTCCTGCAACTTGCCTTCGGTCTTCATGATCAGCCAGGTGCAGCCGAGCAAGGCATACGCCACGATCAGCGCCACGCCGCAGAACATCGTGAAGGGTGTGAGCCAGTCCAGTGAACCGCCGGCGAACTGGCGATCCACCACCGGAATACCGTCGATAAAGGCGCCCAACGCCACCCCCTGGAAGAAGGTCGCCGCCAGCGAGCCGCCAATAAACGCCTTGTCCCACAGGTGACGCTTGTGGTCCTTGGCCTTGAAGCGGAACTCAAAGGCCACGCCGCGGAAGATCAGCCCGATCAGCATCAGGATCAGCGGCAGGTACAGCGCCGACAGCACCACCGAATAGGCCAGCGGGAACGCGCCGAACAACGCCGCGCCGCCGAGTACCAGCCAGGTTTCGTTGCCGTCCCATACGGGTGCCACGGTGTTCATCATCACGTCACGGTCGACTTTGCCCGGGATAAACGGAAAAAGAATGCCGATACCCAGGTCGAAGCCGTCCATGACCACGTACATCATGATGCCGAAGATGATGATCACGGCCCAGATCAGCGGAAGATCAATACCCATCTCAATTCCCCTTGTGCTGGATGTGGTCGTGGTCGTTGTCACTGCCGTCGTCGGCAGCAGACAACGGACGCGCCGGGGTGCGTTTCTGGCCAGGGCCACCGTGGGCTGGCTCGGTACTGTCGTGGGTCACGGGGCCTTTGCGCACCAGGCGCATCATGTAGCCCAGGCCCGCACCGAACAGCGCGAAGTACACCACCACGAACAACACCAGGGTAATGGTCATCTGCGTCAGGCTATGCCCGGAGGAGGCATCCGCCGTGCGCATCAACCCGTAGACCACCCAGGGCTGGCGACCGATTTCGGTGGTGAACCAGCCGGCAAGAATCGCAATCAGGCCAGACGGGCCCATCCACAACGCCAGGTACAGGAACGGTTTGGACGTGTACATCTTGTCGCCCCGGCGCAGCCACAGGCTGAACAGACCGGTGAAGATCATCAGGAACCCCAGGCCGACCATGACCCGGAACGACCAGAACACAACGGTGGAGTTGGGGCGGTCTTCAGGCGGGAACTCCTTGAGCGCCGGCACCTGCTTGTCCAGGGAGTGAGTCAGGATCAGGCTACCCAGGTACGGAATCTCGACCGCGTATTTGGTTTTCTCGGCTTTCATGTCCGGCCAGCCGAACAGGATCAGCGGCGTGGGTTCGTTGCCGATATTTTCCCAGTGGCCTTCAATCGCGGCGATCTTGGCCGGCTGATGCTTGAGGGTATTGAGGCCGTGGAAGTCGCCGATCACCGCCTGGATGGGCGCAACGATCAAGGCCATCCACATCGCCATCGAGAGCATTTTGCGGATCGCCGGGTTGTCCTTGCCGCGCAGTAGATGCCAGGCCGCCGACGAGCCGACGAAGAAGGCCGTGGCCACGAACGCCGCTGTGGCCATGTGCATCAGGCGGTAGGGGAACGAGGGGTTGAAGATCACCGCCAACCAGTCGGTCGGTATCACGCGGCCATCGATGATTTCAAAGCCCTGGGGCGTCTGCATCCAGCTGTTGGAGGCGAGAATCCAGAACGTGGAGATCAACGTACCCACGGCCACCATCACGGTGGCGAAGAAGTGCAGCTTGCGCCCCACCTTGTTCCAGCCAAACAACATCACCCCCAGGAAACCGGCCTCGAGGAAGAAGGCCGTGAGCACTTCGTACGTCAGCAACGGCCCGGTGACGGCACCGGCGAAGTCTGAGAAGCGGCTCCAGTTGGTGCCGAACTGGTAGGCCATGACCAGGCCCGATACCACACCCATGCCGAAGTTGACGGCAAAGATCTTCGACCAGAAATGATAGAGGTCACGGTAGGTGTCGTTGTGGGTCTTGAGCCACAAGCCCTCCAGCACCGCAAGGTAACTGGCCAGGCCGATGGTGATCGCCGGGAACAGGATGTGGAATGAGATGGTGAACGCGAATTGAATTCGGGCGAGATCTAGCGCCTCCAAACCGAACATAAGTCTTCCTCTGTCAGGTAATACCGGCTGCTGGCTGGGAGCCTGCACCCACTGCCCCCACGGATATGGAGTGTGGCGAATTTCAATTCGTTTCTTTTATTACCCATCGCGTGGGGAATCTGGCCTTTCGGCCACCAGAACAATCCCGGGGCAGGTTTTGATCTGGATCAAGCATCGTTGAAAGAGTAGTCCCATTTTTGCCGTAGGACTGTGTGGTCTTTTGCCGCGTGACAGCTTGCCTCAGCTCAGTTCTTGCAACTATTTGTTACAGCTTGATGCTAATCTCGCCATTCTCCCGTTGCCGACCTGATTCCCGATGCCCAGTGAACCTGCGTTGCTGTTACGTCACCACCGCCCTTTCATCGCGTTCTGGCTGGCGCGGATCTTCACGGCCAGCGGCTTCCAGATGCTCACTGTGGCAATTGGCTGGAACCTCTACCAACTGACCGGCAACGTCCTGGACCTGGGCCTGGTCGGCCTGGTGGAATTCATACCGCGCGTACTGTTCATGCTGCACACCGGTCACGTGGCTGACCGCTATGAACGGCGCCGGGTCGCCGCTATCTGCCAGACGTTACAGGCACTCATTGCCTTGTCCCTGGCCATCGGCGGCCTGACCGGCAACGTGACCCGCGAGATGATCTTTATCCTCGCCTTCCTGCTGGGCGCCGCACGTTCGTTTGAAATGCCTACCACCCAGGCGCTGTTGCCGAGCATCGTGCCCAGCGCGCTGTTCCCCCGCGCCGTGGCCGCCTCGCAATCGGCCCAGCAACTGGCAACCATCGTCGCACCGGCCCTGGGCGGCCTGCTTTACGCGTTTGGCAGTGTGTGGGTGTACGGTCCCACCGTGGCGCTGTACCTGATTGCCTGCGTGCTGACCCTGAACCTGCCCGCACGCCAGACCCCACTGAACAAAGCCAAGGCCACGATGGACTCGTTGCTGGCCGGTATTCGCTTTATCCGCAGCCGCCCGGACATTCTCGGCGCCATCTCCCTGGACCTGTTTGCCGTGCTGCTGGGCGGCGCCACCGCGCTGTTGCCGGTGTTCGCCAAGGACATCCTGCTGACCGGTGCCTGGGGCCTGGGCCTGCTGCGGTCGGCCCCGGCCGTGGGCGCATTGCTGATGTCACTGTGGCTGGCGCGCTTTTCGGTAGACCGCCAGGTGGGCCGCGTAATGTTCACCGCCGTCGGCGTGTTCGGGGTGGCAACCATTGCCTTCGGCCTGTCGACTTCGTTCTGGTTTTCACTGGCGGTGCTGGTGGTACTGGGCGCGGCAGACATGATCAGCATGGTGATCCGTGCGTCGTTCGTGCAGTTGGAAACGCCAGATGAAATGCGCGGGCGGGTGAGTGCGGTCAATGGCCTGTTTATCGGTGCGTCCAATCAATTGGGCGAATTCGAATCCGGGATTACCGCCCACTGGTTTGGCACCGTGCCTGCGGTGGTGATGGGCGGGGTTGGCACTTTGGTGGTAACCGGGGTGTGGATCAAGCTGTTCCCGACGCTGGCCAACCGTGATCGTATGCACGTACCGGTCGAAGAAAAGAGTACTTGAGAACGTTTTGACCATTGCACGTTTACCGGGGAGGATGAGTAGGAACCAAGCCGATCCCAAAGGTTGCAAAGAGCTACACAGCCAATGGAACTTTACCTACAGCATCACCACTCAGGGGCTACCTAGTTCAGTCATAAAATCTGAGGTTTTTCATGCTAGTCGGCTCCCCTCGCCCTAACACCTACCCCGCACTGTCCGAGCCTGCTTCGGCAAACGTTGGTCAGCGCCAGAAACGCTCAATCGATTCCAGTCCACCTCAAAAACAGGAACTAGTGAAGGAGACCGTGCCAGACTCAGGCAATGGATATACTCAAATCACTGTTAACCCTGATCCGGGCAAAAGCGTCGGGATGGAGCAGAAAGCCCCCGCGACCGTCGACCTTGGCCCAAACACTAGCGTCGACCCAGTCACACAAAAGATAAGCGACGACTTCAAAAGCGTTCAACAAGAAGCCTCGATTTACCTGAAGAACAAATTTGCCGAGATGGCGGCCAAAGCCAAGACCCCTGCCGAAAAAGAAAAGTGGGATATAGATCCCGATAACACCTACATAGTGACGTACGACTACAACACCCAGGGTGAAAGACCTTATCCCGCGAAAATCATCAAGCGCATCTCATTGACCGAGGCACTCATTACCAACGATCAGGACGTACCAAAGGGTAATGGTTACCCAGTCGCTTTCTACCCAGGCGGCCCTGAGGTCATCGTTAAGCCTGAATTAAAAACGCATACACCTGGCACCTTCAGCTTCAGCCGGTTCAACCCCTACACTGAAAAGGCTGACACTACCCATACCTTTCAAGGCATTTACCGAGAGTCCGCCGAAGAACCTGCACCGGTTTACAACGCAGGAAACCAGAGTGCGCTCACTCCCGATGAGTTCAGGAAAATGATTTGGAAGGCGGACTATAAAAAGCCTTACGATCAATTCCTGAATGAGTTCTGGAACCAGAACGAGAAAAACTATCCGTTACTCTCCAAAGCGTCTCTGATCAAGGCCGCCAAAACCCAGCATCAAGAGCACAGCCTCACTAAGGACGCCCACGACTTGGTCATGCGGGCCCTCGGTTTGTCAGGCGAAGAGACCGCCTGGCCGGACATCAAACTTGAAGACCTGCAAAAAAAACCTCCAAAAGATCCCAACATCGAAATGGGGATGCTGAAAGTCGGAAACTTTCAATCTACCGATCTTATGTACATCACGGACAAAAAGGTCAGATACGATGCCAACGGCAACAAGCTCCCACCCCTGACGCTTTTGTACATACCCGGAAACTCTTCCCCCATTCACACCTTCAACAGCCAGGCTGAAATGAAGGCATGGTTCGCCAAGCAGATGGCCGATCCCGTGAAGCGCGAAGCGATGGTCGCGCACTTCCCCCTCAAAGATAAACCTAACGGCTATGCGCAAGCAGGCACAGAAGAGACGCTGACCGGGCTCGGTACCTGGCCTGAAAAGCGCGAGACCCCGGGAGGGTTATTGTCCTATGACCATCGGGCGTTCAGCGGTTACTGGGACCCACAAAACTACATTAAGGCAGAACCCAGCCATTCGCCCTTCGATGAACTCACAAAGCGTCAGAAAGACCGATCTTATGCAGATGCTGCCGTGGATATCACCAGTGACAGCGACGTCACCAAGAAAAATATTCTCTCTGGTTTTGAAAAGGCTACAAAAGTAGCGATGTTCCTGACTCCACTGGCTTTCGCGATGCCTGAAGTGGGACTGGCATTGGATGCGTTCTATCTGGCCAGCGGAGCCACCAATACGGGTATTGGTATCGATGACAAAATACATGGCAAACCGACTGGCAACCAACGAATCATATTCGGCGTGTTCAATGCCGCACCTGTGGTGATACCGCGTATCGTAAAGGCTGGCAAAGCGGGGGAAGGTGCCGTTAACGAACCCAAGGCGCCTACGGTAAAACCCGGCGAGGCACCTACGCCTCCCCACTACCCGCCAGATACCGCCCCCCCTGTAGGGGCCGGCGAATCGACAGTCAATCGTCTACGTCCATCTCAATGGAAGGACATCAGCAGCCATGTGGTACCAGAGGGTGAGCAACTGATCTCAGGCGTTACCCCAAACGCCAAAGGCATCTATCAAATCAAGGGGCCCAACGGCGAAGACCGATGGATGATCCGAATAACCGATGACGCAGGAAACAGCCAAGTACATGAGATCGACGGCCGGTTTAAGCTCAGTGATGGTTATGCCCAGATCATTGACCCATTGACCAAAAAACCTGTGATGACCGTGCACGCGACTGCTGATGGAGCGTGGAGCCCGATCAATGGGCCGGGGGGTATCAAACTCCCATGGTTCTTAAAAAATGCGTCCCGTGCAAAAGAGGAACTCAACGAGTATATCGCCAATATTAACAAACCCAAGGAAGCCTATACCGAGTCAGAGAGGGAACACTTCAGTCAATCGTTGGAAGACTTGATAAATGGATCTAAGGCCGAGCATTCTCAAGCGTTAGGCAAATATACTGAAGGCGGGTCAGCAGAGATAAATAGCGAACTACGCGCAAAATCCGATCCAAACGAGTATTCAGAAGAGCTTAAAAAGCTCTTATCGGACCTGGATAATCAAGCCGATTATAGAGGTCCAGCATTCCGCTACTCTTATGTTTCCGCCGAGGGCGCAAAAAAATTGAAAGCGGGGGTTGGAAAAGTATTCCGGGGGCCCGCCATTCAATCGTCCTCATCTCAGCCTTCAAATGTAAAGGGGTGGAGCACCTGGGCCAAAGATGATCCGCTTACGCAAAATAACCAGCCTGTCATCTATATATTCAACGAGTCGATTCCCAAAAAAAACCTTTCCAGTGGATTTCTAGTTGACCATGTAGCAATCAAACCAAACGTTTCCTTGGAGGTGTTGGCGACGAAAGAAAAAGATGGAATTTTATATGTGTACTTCGACGCCCCTACCAAGGTGCCGAAAGAGCGTTACAACCTGTACGACGGCAGCGTTGCACGTCCGTTCTGAGCCGTGTTACTGCGCGTGATGTAGCCGCCACCCAGCCCCCACCGTTTCGCCAGCGTCACGGGACGTTAGTGAAACGGTGGTCGACACTGGATTGGCCGTTTATGTTAGAGCACTTTATCCAAGGTAATCGGAAACTCCCGCACCCGCTTTCCGGTGGCATGGTAAACCGCATTCGCCACCGCCGCCGCCACCCCGACAATGCCGATTTCCCCCACGCCTTTGGACCCGAGGGCATTGACGATCTCGTCATGCTCTTCGACAAACAGCACGTCAATCTCGCCAATATCGGCGTTCACCGGGATGTGGTATTCGGCCAGGCTGTGGTTCATGTAGCGCCCCAGTTCATGGTCCACCTGGGTCTCTTCATGCAGCGCCATGCCGATGCCCCACACCACGCCGCCGAGGATCTGGCTGCGGGCCATCTTGGGGTTGACCACGCGCCCAGCGGCAATGGCGCTGACCACACGACTGACCTTGATGGTGCCCAGGTCTTCATCGACCCGCACTTCGACGAACACCGCCGAGTGAGTAGCGCTGGCATAACCCTCGCGCTTCTTGTCGGGCTGGCTGTCGACCTGTACCTCCAGGGCCTCTTCACCGCTGTCCTTGACCAATTGCGCCAACGACACGCTCACGTCACCGCTGTGTAGCTGGCCGTCTTCAAACCGAACCGAATCGGCATCCTTGAATACCGGATAAGTCTGCCGGGCGATCTCCAGCAACTTGGCATTCAGCGCTTCGCACGCTTGCTGCACGGCAGTGCCGACGGACGAGACGGTAAACGAGCCGCCCTGCAACGGCGCGGTGGGCAACGACGAATCGCCTAGCACAAAACGCACATCGGCCATGGCCACCCCGCTGGCCTGGGCGGCGATTTGAGTCATTACGGTGTAAGTGCCGGTACCAATGTCGGTGGTAGCGCTGCTGACGGTGAGCTTACCCTCGGCGTCGAGGCGCGCCTTGGCGCTGGCTTTCATCTGCATGGCTTCCCACACCCCGCCGGCCATGCCCCAGCCGATCAATTGGCGGCCGTCACGCATGCTGCGCGGTTCCGGGTTGCGCTGGCTCCAGCCGAAGCGTTCGGCGCCTTCGCTGTAGCACTCGCGCAGGGCCTTGCTCGACCAGGGTTTGTCTTCGTTCTGGTTGCGTTCGGCGTAGTTGATCAGGCGCAATTGCACCGGATCGATGGCCAAGGCGCAGGCCAGTTCGTCCATGGCACACTCCAGGCCGATCACGCCCAGTGCCGCACCGGGCGCACGCATATCCAGCGGAGTAAAGACGTCCAGCGGCACCAGCTTGTAGGTCAGTTGCACGTTGTCGCAGTGATAGAGCATGCCGCTCCACTCCACCACGTGCTCGCTGAAATCCTCAAAGCGCGAGGTCTGGCCAATCGCGGTATGCCCCAGCGCCAGCAAGCGACCATTGGCGGCGGCGCCCATCTGCAAACGCTGCAAGGTGCGCGGACGATAGCCGAAGGTGAACATCTGCTGGCGCGTCAGGGTGACCCGCACCGAACGCTTGAGCGCCATGGCCGCCATCACCGCGAGCGGCAATTGGTATTGCGGGCGCAGGCCCGAACCGAAGGCACCGCCGACGAAAGCGGCAAAGATGCGCACCTGGTTCTTATCCAGGCCGAAGACTTTTTGCACATAGGCCTGGCAGTTCTGCGGGCCCTGGGTCTTGTCGTGAATATGCAGGGTGCCGTCGGGCTGATACAGCACGGTGCTGGCGTGGGGCTCCATCGGGTTGTGGTGCTCGATGGGCGTGCTGTAGTGCAAGTCCAGACTGATTGCGGCACCGGCCCATTCAGCCTCGAAGTTGCCGCGCGGTTTGGGTGGGGTCTGGGGCGACGGGTGCGCCGCCGCTTGCTGGGTGAGCAGGTCGGTTTCGAAGGCTTCAGGCGCGTAGTCGATCTGCACCAGCGAGCCGGCGTGCCGCGCCAGTTCGAGGTTATCGGCAATCACCAAGGCCAGGGGCTGGCCACTGTAGAGTACGCGGTCGTTATACAGCGGGCGAAAAGGCGAGCCATCGGCCGCATCAGCATCGGCGAACGCCTCGTCATAGCTGGCGATTTTCGGCCGGTTGAGGTGATGGATCACGTCCACTACACCAGGCAAGGCCAACGCCTTGGACGCATCGATGCGCAGCACCCGGCCTTTGGCGATCGTGCTCGACACCACGCTGCCATGCAGCAGGCCGTCCTCGGGAAATTCACCGGCGTAGCGTGCTTGGCCGGTGACCTTGAGCAGACCGTCGACACGGTCCAGGGGTTTACCGATGGCGCTCATGGCTGTTCTCCTGCGACGGCGGCGTCGCTCAGGGCACGAATGATCGCGCGCCGGGCCAGCTTGACCTTGAAGCCGTTGTGTTCCAACGGTTCGGCGTCTTGCAGCAGGGCGTCGGCGGCGGCGCTGAAGGTTTCGCGGCTGACCGTGCGGCCGATCAGCAAGGCTTCCACTGCGCGGTCACGCCAGGGTTTATGCGCCACACCGCCCAAAGCCAGGCGTGCGTCGATGATTTCATCGCCGTCCAACTCCAAGGCGGCGGCCACCGAAACCAGGGCGAAGGCATAGGAGGCACGGTCACGGATTTTCAGGTAATGGCTGTGGCGGGCCAGGTGATCGGCGGGCAGCTCAATGGCCGTGATCAGCTCATCGTCGGCCAATTGGTTGTCACGTTGCGGCGCATCGCCTGGCAAGCGATGGAAGTCGGCGAACTCGATCACCCGCGCACCGCCACGTCCTTCTACATGCACCCGCGCCGCAAGCGCCGCCAGGGCCACGCACATGTCCGATGGATGGGTGGCCACACACTGTTCACTGGCGCCGAGGATCGCATGGATACGGTTCAAACCGTCGCGCGCCGGGCAGCCGCTGCCGGGCTGGCGCTTGTTGCACGGCACCGCGGCGTCGTAGAAGTAATAGCAACGGGTGCGCTGCAACAGATTGCCGCCGGTACTGGCCATGTTGCGTAACTGCGGGGACGCCCCGGCGAGAATGGCCTGGGACAGCAACGGGTAACGCTGCTCAATGAGTGGGTGCCAGGCCAGGTCGGCGTTGCTCACCAGCGCACCGATACGCAGGCCACCCTCGGCGGTCTCTTGAATGTCGTGCAGCGGCAAGCCGGTGATGTCGATCAGATGCTCGGGATGGCTGATGTTTTCCTTCATCAGGTCCAACAGGTTGGTGCCACCGGCGATAAAGCGCGAGGCGCCGCTGCTCATCTGAACGGCCTGCTGCACATCGGTCGGCCTGCTGTAGTGGAAGGGGTTCATGACTCACCTCCCTGGCGGCGGCAGGCCGGCAGCGCGTCTTCGATGGCATCGCGGATGTTGTTGTAGGCGCCGCAGCGGCACAGGTTGCCGCTCATCAATTCCTGGATCTGCGCACGGTCGTGGGCGCGGCCTTCATTGGCCAGGCCCACGGCAGAACAGATCTGGCCGGGGGTGCAATAGCCGCACTGGAACGCGTCGTGCTGGATAAAGGCCTGTTGCATGGGGTGCAGTTGGTCGCCGTCGGCCAGGCCTTCGATGGTGGTCAATTCGGCGCCGTCGCACATCACGGCCAGGGTCAGGCAGGCATTCACGCGTTTGCCGTCACGTAACACGGTGCAGGCGCCGCACTGGCCGTGGTCGCAGCCTTTTTTGCTGCCTACCAGGTCCAACTGCTCACGCAGCAAGTCCAGCAAGGTGGTCCAGGGCAACACGTTCAGTTGGCGAGCCTGGCCGTTGAGTGTCAGGCGTATCGGGTGGGCAACGAACGGCTGGGCCGCCGCGCCATGGGGGGTCGCGCTCATAAACACCTCACGGGTTGAAGTACATCCGCGGCGTTCAGGAAAATCGCCGTCTTAGGGGTACGACTTCCGGGGGTTTTGAGCGTTCAAGATGATTGATCAGCGGATATTGAGCTGGGCTTTCAGGGTGTTTTGCGGTGGGTTGATCGAGGTATTGGTGAATTCGAACCAGCCCTGGGCCTGGACGTTCAGGTCGAACACATAGATGTAGCCCATCAAGGTGCCCACGCCGTTGCACGCCTCACTGATGTTGCCGACCTGGCACACCGCTGTGCGTTGCCCATTCAACTCTGCGCCGTTAAAGCGGCCCATGGGGCTGTTGCCCAGGCCGACTTCCATCACCGAGACCTGGGTGGGCCCGCGGTGCTCGCACATCTGGGTGGTGTTGACCCGCTCCGGGATCGCTTCGCTGCAGTCGGCCGATTCCACCTTGAACACCCGCACCTCGCTCAAGGCGGGTGCAGTCGCGCCCCACGCCGGTGCTGCGCCCAGCCACAGGCTGATACTGGCAATCAGAGCTAGACTCCACGGGTTGGCTTTTTTCATGCTGTCGATGACCGGCTGTTGAACGTCGGCGCAGTATGCCTCAAGCCCATGCGCCACACAGCCTCGGCTGCTGGTATGATGCGCCGCTTTTTCCGATCCTCTCTGAAACCACAAGCGTTTGGCGCAGTTTGTGCTTTGACTTAGAGGTCAACAAATCACGACGCACACTAGCGTCACAGGGAGCCGGCATGCTGGAAAAGCTGTTTCAACTCAAAGCCCACAACACCAATGTGCGCACCGAGATTCTCGCGGGGATCACCACCTTCCTGGCCATGGCCTACATCCTGTTCGTGAACCCGAGCATCCTCGGCGAGACCGGCATGGACAAGGGCGCGGTGTTTGTCGCCACCTGCCTGGCGGCGGCCATCGGTTCGACCGTGATGGGCCTGATCGCCAACTACCCGATTGCCCTGGCACCGGGCATGGGCCTCAACGCCTTCTTCACCTACACCGTGGTCCTGCACATGGGCCACACCTGGCAGGTGGCGCTGGGCGCGGTATTCATTTCGGCGGTGCTGTTTTTCTTGCTGTCGATCTTCCGCATTCGTGAGTGGATCATCAACGCCATCCCCCTGCCGCTGCGCTCGGCGATTGCCGCCGGCATCGGCCTGTTCCTGGCGCTGATCGCCCTGCATAACGCCGGTATCGTGGTGAGCAACCCGGCCACCATGGTGGGCCTGGGCGACCTGAAACAACCGGCGCCGATCCTGGCGACCCTGGGTTTCGTGCTGATCGTCGCGCTGGAAGCCCTGGCCGTACGCGGCGCGGTGCTGATCGGCATCCTGGCGGTGACCGTCGCCTCCATCGTCCTGGGCTTCACGCCGTTCATCGGTGTGACCTCAGTACCGCCGTCCCTGGCGCCGACCTTCCTGCAGCTGGATATCAAGGGCGCGCTGGACATCGGCCTGGTCAGCGTGATCTTCGCCTTCCTGTTCGTTGACCTGTTCGACAACTCCGGCACCCTGATCGGCGTCGCCAAGCGCGCCGGCCTGATGGGCAAGGACGGCCATATGCCGAAAATGGGCCGTGCACTGATCGCCGACAGTACCGCTGCCATGGCCGGTTCCCTGCTGGGTACCTCGACCACCACCAGCTACATCGAATCGGCCGCAGGCGTGAGCGCCGGTGGCCGTACCGGCTTGACCGCCATCGTGGTCGCGATCCTGTTTTTGCTGGCGCTGTTCTTCTCGCCATTGGCCGCCAGCGTACCGGCCTATGCCACCGCGCCAGCCTTGCTGTTTGTGGCGGTGCTGATGAGCCAAGGCCTGGCCGAAATCGACTGGGACGACATTACGGTGGCAGCGCCGGTGGTGATCACCGCCCTGGCGATGCCCTTCACTTACTCCATCGCCAACGGCATCGCCTTCGGTTTCATCGCCTGGACCGCCATCAAGCTGCTTTCGGGCCGCTACCGTGAGCTGAACCCGGCACTGGTGATCCTGTCGATCCTGTTTGTGATCAAGCTGGGTTGGTTCAACGCATGACTTTCGACGCCGCAAGCTACACCGCTCAACTGCAAGACAAGGTCACGCGCCTGCGTGACCTGCTCGCACCGTTCGACGCGCCCGAGCCGCAGGTCTTCGACTCGCCGCTGCAGCACTTCCGCCTGCGCGCGGAGTTCCGCCTGTGGCGCGAAGGCGGCGAGCGCCACTACGCGATGTTCTCCCAGGAGGACAAGCGCACGCCGATCCTCATCGAAGAGTTCCCCATCGCCAGCCAGCGCATCAACCAGTTGATGCCGCAACTCAAGGCCGCCTGGCAAGCCAGCGCCGCCCTGAGCCACAAGCTGTTCCAGGTGGAGTTCCTCACCACCCTGGCCGGCGACGCGATGATCACCCTGTGTTATCACCGCCCGCTGGACGAACATTGGCACACCGCCGCAAACAAATTGGCCGCTGAGCTGAATGTGAGCATCATCGGCCGTTCCAAGGGCAAGCGCGATGTGATCGGCCACGACTACGTGGTGGAGAAACTCGACGTCGGTGGGCGCACCTTCAGCTACCGCCAACCCGAAGGCGCGTTCACCCAGCCCAACGGCACGGTGAACCAGAAGATGCTCAACTGGGCCTACGAAACGCTGGGCGATCGCCCGGACGATTTGCTGGAGCTGTACTGCGGCAACGGCAACTTCACCCTGCCGCTGGCGACCCGCGTGCGCAAGGTGCTGGCCACCGAGATCAGCAAGACCTCAGTGAATGCGGCCCTGAGCAACCTGGATGAAAATGGCGTGGATAACGTCACCCTGGTGCGCCTCTCCGCCGAAGAACTCACCCAAGCCCTGAATGACGTGCGCCCGTTCCGCCGCCTGCACGGCATCGACCTGAAAAACTACGAATTCGGTAGCGTCTTCGTCGACCCGCCCCGCGCTGGCATGGACCCGGACACCTGCGAGCTGACCCGGCGCTTCGACAACATCCTGTACATCTCCTGCAACCCGGAGACGCTGGCGGCGAACATCGCGCAACTGCACGACACGCACCGGATCTCCCAGTGTGCAATGTTTGACCAGTTCCCGTGGACGCACCATATGGAGTCGGGTGTGTTGCTGACCCGCCGATAAACCTGCAGGGTAGGAGCGAGCTTGCTCGCGAAAAACGTCAACGATAACGCGTGCTTCCTGGATAAACGCGTTGCCTGTGGGTTTTTCGCGAGCAAGCTCGCTCCTACAGTTTATTCAAGTGTCTGTTGTCTCTGGCGGCTGCGGTACTTCCTTGCGTGGCCGGCCCCCCTTCTTGCCATTGGCCCGGGCCGCTGCGGTCTTGGCCGCGCTGCTTTTGCGACCATTGCGTGATGCCACCAGGCTGGTTGCCAGGTCCATCAGCGGCTGGCTTGTAGCGATCAACCCTGTGATCGAAACATCCAGGTCTTGCGCTTCACAGCTAATCGCCTTGCCTCCGAAAGTCACTTCCAACTGCTGGAAATCCTTCTCTGAAAACCCTTCGAACTCCGGCAGGCCAGCCACCGGCAACACCACGCGGCTGCCATCGGAGAAGCCAATGGAGAGGCAATCGTTTTCATAACGTACGTTACTGGCGTTGGCGTACAGGCGTTTCAACCTGCGTCCTCGGGCGATTGCCTTGTCAACGTCGGCTTCAGTGAGAGGTACATAAGGTGTGACTTTGGCTTTTATGATTTTCATAAATTAATCCCCACGCAATCTGGCGCTCTTACCAGATTCAAAATAGTCCGTTGCGCTACGACATCGTGCCTGGCGCTGGCGATGACATAGACGCCGTGTCGAATGACCAATCCTGGAACCAACTCACCAGCGTCCCAATTCCAGGAATGATTCTCCAGGCAAACCGTCTGCAGTTTTTCCCACCAGATCCTGCGTGCCCGCGCCAAGTAGTGCCGCTGCATGATCGCCCCGCGTATCTCCTTCAGAAGTGCTGTGGGTGGCCGCCTCCGTTCAGGCTCTACATCCCACAACTCAACTTCCCCATCCAGGAAACTGAAACGAAACCGCGCATCCCATCCCTTGCCCCTGACATGCACATGGGGCGGGCAATGCTCATCCCTGATAAACACCGAAATGACATAGCCTTTGTAAGCACCTACTCTCATCGTAACCCATCCGTTAGGTTATTTTCCGTCAGGTAACAATTTCCCTCTGCCACCCGACAACCGGCTCCTATTCCCGAAGCTGTTTCACAGATTAGTAAGCACAAAAAACCCGCGAATGCCGGGTTGTAACCAGGGATGCCAACGACTGGAACGACCCGGTCAATGCTCGAAAGTCCGCCTCGTTCAGCAACCTCGCGCAATACTTCAACCGAATGCCCATCAGCCGGTAATCCAGCAATTGCACTGATTAAACGTTCGATCACCGAACAGATCCGCAGCCATCCATTGACCAAATTAACCAACCAGTACATTTTGACTCCACAACCAATAAGAACTGTGGAGAAGCCTCTATGCCGCCCATCGTGCTGGTGCTCAACGGCCCCAATCTCAACCTGCTCGGCACCCGCGAGCCTGCCACTTATGGCCATGAAACCCTGGCCGACATTGCCACCCTGTGTGGTCGCAGCGCCGACAAGCTCGGGCTGAAGATCGAGTTTCGCCAGACCAACCACGAGGGCGAATTGCTTGACTGGATCCACGGCGCCCGCAACCGCTGCGCGGGTATTGTGATCAACCCGGCGGCCTGGACTCACACTTCGGTCGCGATCCGCGATGCCCTGGTGGCCAGTGAAGTGCCAGTGATCGAAGTGCATTTATCCAACGTGCATGCCCGTGAAGCCTTTCGTCATCACTCGTTTGTGTCACCGATCGCCCAGGCCGTGCTGGCCGGGTTTGGCAGCCATGGCTACCACCTGGCCTTGGAACATTTCAGCCTGACGCTGAAGGGACGCACGTAATGAAACCAAGCATTCTTGCCGGCCTGATCGGCGCCGGCATCCAGGCCTCACGCACACCGGCACTGCATGAGCAGGAAGGCGACGCCCAAGGCTTGCGCTACCTGTATCGCCTGATCGACCTGGAGCCGCTGCACCTGGACCTCAAAGCCCTGCCGGAATTACTACGGGCCGCTGAGTTGATGCACTTCACCGGTTTGAACATTACTTACCCGTGCAAGCAGGCGATTCTGCCGTTGCTCGATGAGCTCTCCGATGAGGCCAGGGGTATTGGTGCGGTCAACACCGTGGTGTTCAAGGGCGGCAAACGCATCGGTCATAACACCGACTGCCTGGGGTTCGCCGAAGGCTTTCGGCGCAACTTGCACAACGTGCCGCGCCAACGCGTGGTGCAGATGGGCGCCGGTGGTGCGGGCGCGGCAGTGGCCCATGCACTGTTGGCAGAAGGCGTGGAATACTTGAGCATCTTCGATGTCGACCGCACTCGCGCCCAGGACCTTGTGGATAACCTTGCCCAGCAGTTCGGCACCGGTCGCGCTCAGGTCGGCAGCCACTTGGAAAACGCCATGGCCGAGGCCGATGGCCTGGTGAACACCACGCCGATGGGCATGGCCAAGCTGCCCGGCACGCCTGTGCCTGCGACGTTGTTGCGGGCTGAATTGTGGGTGGCGGAAATTGTGTACTTCCCGCTGGAAACCCAACTGCTGCGGGACGCGCGCGCCTTGGGTTGCCGTACCCTGGATGGCGGCAATATGGCGGTGTTTCAGGCGGTGAAGGCGTTTGAGTTGTTCAGCGGTGAAGTGGCGGATGCAGACAGGATGCTGGCGCACTTCCAGAGCATGAATATCTAGGGATGCAACCCCATCATGATCGTTCCCACGCTCTGCGTGGGAACGATCAGTTCTCAGGCTTGCAGGTAGCGCAACACCGACTCGCAAATCATTTCCCGATGGCGCTGCTTGATCGCCTCATCCGACAGTTCGATCTGGAAAATCTCGCTGAAGGTGTGCCGGTTGGACACCCGGTAGAAACTGAACGAGTTGATCAGCAAGTGCACATCCAGCGGCTCCAGCCCTTCGCGAAACAGCCCCAACTCAGCCCCGCGGCGCAGGGTCTCCCCCAGCCCTTCCAGGATTTTGCTGTTCATCGCCTTGATGGTCTCGGTGCGTTTGACGTACTCGGCGTTGTGGATGTTTTCGATGCTGACGATGCGCACGAAATCCACGTTCTGGTCGTGGTGATCAAAGGTGAATTCCACCAGCCGGCGAATCGCCTCACGCGGCTCCAGGGCGGTGAGGTTCATACGCGTTTCGGTGTTGCGGATATCACCGTAGAGCTTCTCCAGCACCTCGACGTATAGCTGCTCCTTGCTGCCGAAGTAGTAATAGATCATGCGCTTGGAGGTATGGATGCGCTCAGCGATGGCGTCTACGCGAGCGCCGGCCAGGCCCTGTTGAACAAACTCGACAATGGCTTCCTGGAGAATATTCTCCCGGGTCTTTTCCGGATTGTTCTTGCGACTCTTGCGCGGTGCGTCAGCTACCGCGGGGAGATCGGGACTCGAGGTCATGGTGCGCTCACGGCCATTGTTGTGCAGGCGCTGATTATGGGCCGCGGCGCTCCCCGAAGGAAGCACCTGCCTTGCGGTTATAGCCGAGCCTGGCGTACCGCCCCACTGCGCGACTTGGCCATCGCCGCCAGACGCACCGCGACGTTGGCAGCGCCGTAGCCGGCATAGCCATTCTTGCGCTGGATGATCTCGAAGAAAAACCGCCCCTCGAACGCCTCGGTGTACACATGAAACAACTCACCGCCCTGGGCGTCGCGGTCATACAGCACGTTGTAATACGCCAACTCACTGAGGAACTCATCGTCAAAATCAAAGCGCGCCGCCAGGTCGTCGTAATAGTTGAGAGGGATATCCAGCAACGGCACACCGGCTTCTTTGGCCCGGCGTACCTCGGCGAAAATATCCGCGCAATCGAAGGCAATGTGGTGCACGCCCGAACCGCGATAGCTGGAGAGCGCGTGGGAAATCGCGGTGTTGCGGTTTTCGGAGATGTTCAGCGGCAGACGGATCGAGCTGCAGCGGCTACGCAACGCACGGCTTTTCACCAGGCCGTAAGGGTCGGGCAGCACCACTTCATCGTCGGCTTCAAAATCCAGCAGGCTCTTATAAAACAATACCCAACTGTCGAGGCTGTCGGCCGGCAAGGCCATGGCCATGTGGTCGATGCGCAACAAGCCGCCGCTAGCGGGTGCGGCCGTTTGCAGGTTGAAATCGGTGTCGTACAGCCCGCCTTCGCTGGGGTCGACCAGGTAAATCAGGCTGCCATCCGGTGCACGCACGGCGGCCAATTCCAGCTCGTTGGGGCCGACCAGGCCGCGATAAGGCTGGCCCTTGTAGGCCACCGCCCGCTCCAGGGCCTTGGCACTGTCCTTGACCCGAATTGCCGTGGCGCACAGCGACGGGCCATGGGCCTCGAAAAAGTTGTGGGCGAAGGAATAGGGTTCGCAGTTGAGGATCAGATTGATATCGCCCTGGCGCAACAGGCTCACATTCTTCGAGCGATGCTGGCCGGCCTTGGCAAACCCCAGGCGTTCCAGCCAATTGCTCAGTTTGGCGCCAAGGCTTTCATCCACGGCAAATTCGAGGAATTCGATCCCGTCGTACTCGCTGGCCGCCGGGGTTTCAAACAGGATGTCCACTGGCGCAGCGGGTGCCTCTTGCGCCAGGCGCTGGCGGGTTTTTTCCTCGAGGTACAGCAACGAGCGCAAGCCATCTGCCGCATTCGCACGAGTGGGCGCGGCGCGGAAGCCATCGTTGAAAATTTCCAGGGACAAGGGCCCGGTGTAGCCACTTTGGATGATCGGCGCGAGAAAGCCCGCCAGGTCAAATTCGCCCTGGCCGGGGAAGCAACGGAAATGCCGGCTCCACTCCAGCACATCCATGGCCAGGATCGGCGCGTCGGCCATTTGCACAAAGAAAATCTTGTCGCCGGGGATCTGGGCGATGCCACTCGGGTCGCCCTTGAGCGACAAGGTGTGGAAGCTGTCGAGCAACACGCCCAGGCTTGGGTGATCGACCTGGCGCACCAGGTTCCATACCTGCTGCCAGGTGTTCACATGCTTGCCCCAGGCCAACGCTTCATAGCCGATGCGCAGGCCGCGCTTGGCCGCGTGTTCGGCCAGCAGGCTCAGGTCATCGAGCAGAATGCGTTCGTCACCCACGCTGTCGGCCGAGGCGTTACTGCACACCAGCACCAGGTCGGTGCCTAGCTCTTGCATCAGATCGAATTTGCGTTCGGCGCGCTCCAGGTTGCGCGCCAGGCGATCACGGCGGCAGCCTTCGAAGTCGCGAAACGGCTGGAACAGGGTGATGGCGATGCCGAGGTCGGCACACATCTGCCTAACTTCCCGAGGGCTGCCGTCGTAATACAACAAGTCGTTCTCAAAGATCTCCACCCCATCAAACCCGGCGGCGGCGATGGCTTCGAGTTTTTCCGGCAGGGTGCCGCTCAAGGACACAGTGGCGATAGAACGTTGCATGGAAGACTCCCGGCAATTGTTGTTTGTGGCAAATTATTCGCCCCCAGCCTACAGGCAGCAATTAAAATGTACGAACCGGTTAGTTTTTGGTGCGATTATCGAACACTAAGCCCCTTTGGCGAATTGACGACTTTTTAACCACTGCGCACCATCGACCGGGTAATTCGCTCACGTAACAAAGACCCAGAACACACCATAAGAATTTCAAAAAACGGGTACAAACCTCATGCCTCTGCAAAATTCAGCCCTGGCCGCGCGCCCGGGCAACCCGCACGCCGGCATCGGCGACAAGATCCGCGGTGCCCTGGCCGTGGGTAAAACGCGCTGGGGCATGCTGGCCCTGGTGTTCTTTGCCACCACCTTGAACTACATCGACCGCGCCGCCCTGGGCGTGATGCAACCGATCCTCGCCAAGGAAATGAGCTGGACGGCGATGGACTACGCCAACATCAACTTCTGGTTCCAGGTCGGCTATGCCATCGGCTTTGTGCTGCAAGGCCGCCTGATTGACCGGGTTGGCGTCAAGCGCGTGTTCTTCTGCGCCGTGCTGCTGTGGAGCCTGGCCACCGGCGCCCATGGCCTGGCCACCTCGGCGGTCGGCTTTATGGTCTGCCGGTTTATCCTCGGGCTGACCGAAGCCGCCAACTACCCGGCCTGCGTCAAGACCACACGCTTGTGGTTCCCGGCGGGTGAACGGGCAGTGGCCACCGGCATCTTCAACGCCGGCACCAACGTCGGCGCGATGATGACGCCCATGCTGCTGCCGTTGATCCTGCACGTGTGGGGCTGGCAGGCAGCGTTCCTGTGCATGTCGGCACTGGGCGGTATCTGGCTGGTGCTCTGGGGCTTGAAGTACTACAACCCGGAAGACCACCCCACGGTTAAACAATCCGAATTGGACTACGTGCAACAGGAAGTCGAACCGGAACAACCCCGCGTGCCGTTCAGCCGCATCCTGCGCATGCGTGGCACTTGGGCCTTCGCCCTCGCCTACTCGCTGACCGCGCCGGTGTTCTGGTTCTACCTGTATTGGCTGCCGCCGTTCTTGAATCAGCAATACAACCTGGGCATCAACGTGACCCAGATGGGCATTCCGCTGATCATCATTTACCTCACCGCCGACTTTGGCAGCGTCGGGGGCGGGATCCTGTCGTCATTCCTGATTGGCCGTGGGATGAACTCGATCAAGGCGCGGCTGTTGTCGATGCTGCTGTTCGCCTGCTGCATCGTCGGCGTCATCATGGCGGCCGGCTCCAGCCAGCTGTGGGTCGCGGTGTTTGCCATCTCCCTGGCCATCGGCGCGCACCAGGCCTGGACCGCCAACATCTGGAGCCTGGTGATGGACTACACGCCCAAGCACATGATGAGCACGGTGTTCGGTTTCGGCGGCATGTGCGCGGCCATCGGCGGCATGTTCATGACCCAGATCGTCGGCCATATCCTCACGGTGACCAACAACAACTACACGGTGTTGTTCACCCTGATCCCGGCGATGTACTTCATCGCACTGGTGTGGATGTACTTCATGGCGCCGCGCAAGATCCCTACCGTAGACGTTTGATCTACCTGCGCCGTTGCTGCCAGGCAGCGGCCAACCCGCTCATGCAGATCACCCCGATACCCACCACCGTGGTCATATCGGGGGTATGGCTGAACACCAGCCAGCCCAACAACCCCGCAAACACGATCTGGCAATAGCCAAACGGCGCCAGCAAGGCCGGCGCCGCGAAGCGGAACGCCTGGGTGAGCATCAGGTGCGCGGTCATCCCGCAGGTGCCCAGCGCCAGCATCATCACCGCATGCCACAGCGTCGGCACTTGCCAGAAGAACGGCACCATTGCACTCATCACCAAGGTGTTGCACAGGCCGGCGAAGAAGTTGCTGGTGGTCGGGCTGTCGTATTGGCTGAGGATGCGCGTGAGCAACTGGTAGAAGCAGAAGAACAGCGCCGAACACAGCGGCAGCAACACCGCCGGGGTAAACAGCTCGCCGCCGGGGTGGATAATGATCACCACGCCGATAAACCCGCAGATCACCGCTAGCCACTGGCCTCGGGTCACGTGCTCACCGAGCAACGGCACCGACAGCGCCGTCACCAGGATCGGCGCCAGGAAGTTCACCGCTGTAGCTTCGGCCAACGGGATGTAATGCAGCGCTGTGGTGAAGAACAGGCTGGTGCCCAACAGGCATAACGCCCGCACCACCTGCATGCCCGGCCGCTTGCTGCGCAACACGCGCAGGCCCGATTGCGGCAGAAAGATCCCGGCCATCAGCAAGGTGTGGACCATGTACCGCGCCCACACCACCATCACGATCGGGTAAAACCCGGCCAGGTATTTGGACAAGGCGTCGTGGCTGGAGAACAGGAACGTCGCCAGCACAATCAGCAGGATGCCTTTGAACGGATGGTTGACGCCGGAGAGCGGGGTACTGACAGTCATTGAATTCCCTTGTGTGGCGAGCGGGACGCTGAGCGCTGAACCAAGTCGCGCTCAACCCGGTAATCTAGCAGCCGGGCCGGAGTCTGCCCCAAGAGCATAACCAAACACTGGGCGAACAGCGCACTAAATCGATGGATCCGAGTCCAACGCTGCACGCTCGCCCCGGCGTTGCACACTATTTAACCAAGGCCTTGCCGCTATGAAAAAAATTCTCTTTGCCCTGTCTGCCCTCGCCCTGCTCGCCGCCTGCGATAAAACCCCGAAAGAAGCCCCCAAGCCCGCGCCGGCTTCCGTGCAAGCGACCCTGGTGCCCGAAACTCCGCCCACCGATAAATGGGTCGGCAAGTGGGTCGGTGTCGAAGGCTTGCACCTGACCATCGCCAAGGACGACAGCATTGGCCGTGGCCACTACCTGCTGACCATGCAATACGGCCTCGACGCCGATGACGCCGGCACCTTCAAAGGTGAGGCCACCGAAGACGGCATCGCCTTTACTCGGCCCGACGGCCCGCAGCTGTTGCGCGCTGGCGACGGCGCCGCCACCGGCTTGAAATGGCTGGCAGATAAAAAAGACTGCCTGATCGTCGCCACTGGCGAAGGCTATTGCCGTTAATACCGACCATAATCAATCACGGTTTGCACACAGAGGATTGCTCCCATGCTATGGAAAAAAGGCCGACGCAGCGACAACGTGGTGGATGCCCGTAACGACAGTGGCGGCGGCGGTGGCGGTATGCGCTTCGGCGGCGGCAAGGGCCTGAGCCTCACGGCCATCGTGCTGATCGTCGGCATTGGCTGGCTGACCGGCCAGGACCCGATGCAGATTCTTGGCCAATTGACCGGCCAGATGGAACAGGCGCCGTCGGTCAGCACCCAGCCGCGTCAAGCGCCGCCAGCCAACGATGAGCAAGCCGACTTTGTGCGCGCTGTGCTGGGCGATACCGAAGACACCTGGGGCCAAGTGTTCCAGGAAAATGGGCTGGCCTATAAGAACCCGAAACTGATCCTGTTCCGTGGCCGGGTGAACTCAGCCTGTGGTGGCGCCACCTCGGCCAGCGGCCCGTTCTACTGCCCGGCTGACCAGCAGGTGTACCTGGACCTGGATTTCTTCCGGGAAATGTCGCAACGCTTCCAGGCCGCCGGTGATTTCGCCCAGGCCTACGTGATCGCCCACGAAATCGGGCACCACGTACAAACGTTGCTGGGCATCTCGTCCAAGATCCAGGCGGCGCGCCAACAGGGTCGGCAGATGGAAGGCGACGGTGGCCTGCTGGTTCGCCAGGAGCTGCAAGCCGACTGCTTTGCCGGCGTGTGGGCCAATCATGCGCAAAAACGTCTGAACTGGCTGGAACCCGGCGATATCGAAGAAGCCCTGAACGCAGCCAATGCCATCGGCGATGACCGCTTGCAGCAACAAGGCCAGGGGCGCGTGGTACCAGACTCGTTCACCCACGGCACCTCGGCCCAGCGCGTGCGCTGGTTCAAGACCGGCTTCGCCCAGGGCCAGATCACTCAATGCGATACCTTCGCGGCCAAGAGTCTCTAAATGATCAAACGATGGGGGTTACTGCTGGGTGTGCTCGTGTCCTGTTGCACCTTCGCAGCCGAACACGGCGTCAAGGTGGTCAGCCCCGATCGCTTTCATCTGGAGGCCGGCGACCTCAGCCTGGGCCTGAGCCAGGATTGGCGCGAACCACTGCCCAAGGTCACACGCGCATTGATCATCGTGCATGGCCGCCTGCGCAATGCACAAACCTACCTGCAAAGCGGCATCGACGCCGCCGAGCATGCCGGGGTGGGCGGTACTACGCTGGTGATCGCGCCGCAGTTTCTCAATCAAGCCGACGTGAAGCGCAATCACCTGGGCCACGAGGTAGTGCGTTGGACGGGTAACGACTGGATGGCCGGCGAAGCGTCCACCGGCCCAGGGCAGATCAGCTCTTATGGCGCTCTGGACCAGATCATCAAGCACTTGGGCAACCACAAACTGTTCCCGGCGCTGAAAGAAATCGTGGTCGCCGGGCATTCCGGTGGCGGCCAAGTGGTGCAGCGCTTCGCCCTCACCGGCCACGACCACCCGTTGCTGAACTCCGAGGGCATCCGCCTGCGGTATGTGGTGGCTAACCCGTCGTCCTATGCGTACTTCAGCCCGCAGCGCCCGGTGACGTTCGACATCGCCAATTGCCCAGGCTTTAACGACTGGAAGTACGGCATGCAAAACCTGCCGGATTACGTGGGGGGCCGAGGTGCCCAGCAACTGGAACAAGACTACGTCTCACGCGACATCACTTACCTGTTGGGCCAGCAGGACACCGACCCCAACCACCCGGCATTGGATAAAAGCTGCGAAGCCGAAACCCAGGGTGCGTATCGACTGCTTCGTGGCCACAACTACTTTGACTACCTCAAGCAGCGGCATCCGCAGTTGGGCCACCGGCTGGTAGAAGTGCCGGGGGTGGGACATGACGGGGACAAAATGTTTACCTCGCCAGAAGGAGAAAAGGTGCTGTTCGCCCATTAGCACCTGAAGGAACCTAATCAAAATGTGGGAGCTGGCTTGCCTGCGATGACGGACTGTCAGTTGATAAAGTGTCAGCTGACCCACCGCTATCGCAGGCAAGCCAGCTCCCACATTTGCTCTCTGTCGCCCGGCTTAGATCATTCGGCGCAGCGCCGCACAATCCTCGGCATGCCAATCCGTCAATTCCGGCCAAGGGTTCTCCGGCAAGTTCACCAACACCGTCTTGGTGCCCGCTGCCCGGCCACAATCCAGGTCAAAGCGGTAATCCCCGACCATCACCATGTCGCGGGGTGCTACGTCCCAAGCCGCCGCCAGTTTCAGCAACCCACCGGGATCCGGCTTGTGCGGCGCATCATCGCGCCCCAGCACATCCTCAATGGCAAAGCAGTCCGCCAGGCCTATCGCCTCCAACGTGATATGGGCCAGCTCCCGCGCATTACGGGTCAGGATCCCCAAGCGATAACCGCGCCCGGCCAATTCGCGTACCAATTCCACCGCGCCTTGCGCCGCCACCGAACCCAGGGCCAGCTCGCGCTCGTGCTCCAGCAACCAGGCGTGCTTGGCCGCTGCAACCGGCGCCGGCAAGGCCGCCAGGTGCGTGAGGATGTCGTCTTCAGGTGGAATGTCCAGCGCCACGCGGATAGCGGCAAAATCATGCACGGCCACCGTGAGGGTGCCGTCCATGTCGAACACCCAGTGCCTAACGTCGCCGAGGCTCATGCCCAATCCTTGCGATGGCGGATCAAACCTTCCTGGGTCACCGACGCCACCAGTTGCCCGGCGCGGTTGTACACGCTGCCCCGGGAGAACCCCCTGGAGTTGCCAGCCCACGGGCTGTCCATGGCGTACAACAACCAGTCATCGGCACGCAGGTCGGCGTGGAACCACAGCGCGTGATCGAGGCTGGCGACCTGCATGTCTTTCTGCCACACGGTCTTGCCATGGGGCAGCAGCGAGGTGGTCAGCAGGCCGAAGTCCGAGGCGTAGGCCAACAGGTACTTATGCAGCGCCGGGGTGTCCGCCAAGGCACCGTCGGCACGAAACCACACGTACTTGACCGGGTCGGACGGCTGCGGGTTGAACGGGTCTTTTTCGGTGACCGGGCGCACTTCGATGGGCTTGGGGCACAGCAACTTGTCGCGCATGTGCTCGGGGATCAGGTGCGCACGTTGCTGGGTCAGCTCCAGCTCCGACGGCAGGTTTTCCGGGCCCACTACCACCGGCATGGTGGTCTGGTGCTCGAAGCCTTGTTCGTCGTACTGGAACGAGGTCGTGCAGGTGAAGATCGGATTGCCCTTTTGAATCGCGGTGACACGACGCGTGCTGAAACTGCCACCGTCGCGCACGCGGTCCACCGAATACACCACCGGCAACGCGGCATCGCCAGGGCGCAGGAAATAACCGTGCAGGGAATGCACATGCCGCGCTTCTTCTACGGTCTGGCTGGCCGCCGACAGTGACTGGCCGAGCACTTGGCCGCCGAACAGCTGGCGAAAGCCCAGGTCCTGGCTGCGGCCGCGAAAGAGGTTCTCCTCGATCGGCTCCAGGGTCAGCAAGTCCACCAGATCTTCCAATACTTGGCTCATAGAGCAACTCCTACAATCAATAGGGCATTCCGGGCTGCTTATCCGTGCAGCGTGTCCAACCATTGGGCGCGGGTGATGCGGTACAAAACATGCGGTCGCAGCGGGTCACCGGCTGCGACTTTCGGGTGTTCAAAATCTGCCTGCGGATCGTAATGCATACCGATGGCCTGCATGACTTTTTGTGAGGGCAGATTGCTCTCGGTGGTGAAGGCCAGGATTTCGTCCAGTTGCAAGCGGTCAAAACCACAGCGCAACGCTGTCCAGGCGGCCTCACTGGCATAACCCAGGCCCCAATGTTCGCGGGCCAGGCGCCAGCCGATTTCCACCGCCGGGGTAAAGCCGGCTTCAAAGCTGACATTCGCAAGCCCGGTCAGGCCGATAAATTCGCCCGTGTCCTTGCGCTGCAAGGCCCAAAAACCAAAGCCATATTCAGCAAAATGCCCGCGAATCCGGCCGATAAGCGCGGCGCTTTCCAAGTGGCTCAATTGAGCCGGAAAGTAGCGCATCACCTGCGGGTCGGCGCACATGCGCGCAAAGTCCGGCAGGTCGCTGTCGCGCCATTGGCGCAGCACCAAGCGTGCACTTTCCAATTCCAGTATTGGCTCCATGGGTCCCCCCTGCCTTGCCATGTGCGTGAGTGTACAGCGCTGTTAAGATCCGTCGCAGGCTCCCGTCAGAAAATCCCATGCCCTTGCCATTGATCTACCACGAAGACTACAGCCCTGAGTTCCCGGCGGACCACCGGTTCCCCATGGACAAGTTTCGCCTGTTGCGTGACCACCTGGTGGACAGCGGCCTGACCGAAGACAGCCAATTGCTGCGCCCGCCGCTGTGCCCGGCAGACATTTTGGCCCTGGCCCATGAACCTGGGTATATCGAACGCTACATGAGCGGCGAACTGTCCCGCGTAGACCAACGCCGCCTCGGCCTGCCGTGGAGCGAAGCCCTGGCCCGGCGCACGGTGCGCGCGGTGGGCGGCTCGATCCTGGCCGCCGAACAGGCCCTCGAACATGGCCTGGCCTGCCATTTGGCCGGTGGCACCCACCATGCCCATTACGATTATCCGGCGGGTTTCTGCATTTTTAATGACCTGGCGGTGATCAGCCATTACCTGTTGGCCAGCGGCCGGGTCAATCGCGTGCTGATCTTCGATTGCGACGTGCACCAGGGCGACGGCACCGCACGCATCCTGCACGACACGCCGGACGCCATCACCGTGTCGCTGCACTGCGAAAAGAACTTCCCGGCACGCAAGGCCCAGAGCGACTGGGACATCCCGCTGCCCATGGGCATGGGCGATGCCGACTACCTCAAGGTGGTGGATGACGCGCTCAACTACCTGCTGCCGCTCTACCAGCCGGATCTGGTGCTGTACGACGCCGGCGTGGATGTGCACAAGGACGACGCCCTTGGTTACCTCAAGCTGACAGATGCAGGCGTCGCCGCCCGTGATGAAAGCGTGATGCGCCACTGCCTGGGCCGCGACATACCGGTGATGGGCGTGATCGGCGGCGGTTACAGCAAGGACCGCCCCGCCCTCGCCCGCCGCCACGGCATCCTGCACCACAGCGCGCAGCGGGTGTGGACGTCATCAGGCTGTCATTGAAGTGTGAGCGTTACCCACAATGCCTGTGGAACGGCCTGTGGATAACTTGAGCGTAAGCGGCTGCAAGCGAGTAGCCGCATGGCCTGTAGGAAAGTGTACGTTTTTTGATCAGGCAGCGGCGTCATGGTCGGGTAGAATGCTCGGCCTATTCACATCACCGTAGCCCTGCCCATGCCTCAGACTTCTGCCCACCACGTCTCCATTATCGGCGGCGGCCCCGCCGGGCTGATGGCCGCCGAAGTCTTGAGCCAGGCGGGCGTGCGCGTGGATCTGTACGACGGCATGCCTTCAGTGGGGCGCAAGTTCCTGCTGGCCGGCGTGGGCGGCATGAACATCACCCACTCCGAGGCGTACCCGGCGTTTCTGTCGCGCTACGCTGAACGCGCGCCGCACATGGCGCCGCTGCTGCGCAGCTTTGGTGCCGAGGCGTTGTGCGAATGGATCCATGGCCTGGGTATCCAGACCTTTGTCGGCACCTCCGGCCGCGTATTTCCTACCGATATGAAAGCCGCGCCACTGTTGCGCGCCTGGCTCAAGCGTCTGCGGGAGCAAGGTGTGGTTATCCACACCCGGCATCGGTGGACGGGTTGGAATGCCGAGGGCGATTTACTTATCCACAGCCCGGACGGCGAAAAAGTTGTCCACAGCGACGCTGTGCTGCTGGCCCTGGGCGGCGGCAGCTGGTCGCGATTGGGCTCCGACGGTGCATGGCTCAACCTGTTTGAAGGCAAAGGCCTGCCCTATGTGCGGCTGCAACCGAGCAACTGCGGGTTTGAAGTATCGGCGTGGAGCGAGTTGATGGTCAGCAAATTCGCGGGCGCACCGTTGAAAAACGTCGCCATTGGCCTGGGGGATGACAAGCCTCGGCTGGGTGAATGCGTGATCACCGCCACCGGCATTGAAGGCAGTTTGATTTACGCCTTGTCGGCGCCGATTCGCGAAGCGATCAACCGCGACGGTGCGGCCACGGTGCATATCGATTTACTGCCCAGCAAGCCGTTGGACAAGGTGCAGGCCGCATTGGCCAAGCCCCGTGGCTCGCGGTCGATGAGCAAGCACTTGCACAGTCAGTTGGGGTTGGATGGGGTGAAAGCGGCGTTGTTACGCGAGTTGACGCCCGCTGAACACTTCACCGATCCGGCGCAATTGGCGGTGGATATCAAAGCGTTGCCGCTGACATTGGTGAAAACACGGCCGATGGATGAGGCGATCAGCACGGCGGGTGGTGTGCCGTTTGAAGCGCTGGATGAGCGGTTGATGCTCAAGCCATTGCCTGGCGTGTTTTGTGCGGGGGAAATGCTGGATTGGGAGGCGCCGACCGGTGGGTATTTGCTGACCGGCTGTTTTGCCAGTGGCCGGACGGCTGGGCTGGGGATGTTGGAGTGGCTCCAACGCTGATCGTTCCCACGCTCTGCGTGGGGATGCCGCCAGGGACGCTCTGCGTCCCGCTTTAGGTTCGTGACGCAGAGCGTCACAGGATGCGTTCCCACGCGGAGCGTGGGAACGATCAATCACTTCTTCTTACGCGGCCCAGTGTTAAACACCGGCACCTTGCGCACCGGCTTGATCGAAGGCTCGGCCGGCGCCACTTCCCCACTGTCTACCCACTTGCCCAGGTTGCGCTTGCCGCCACCGCCGGACGCTTTAGGCTTCTTCGGCTTTTTCGGTTTCTTGACCACCTGCCCGCTGGCATCGGTGTCCGGCACGCGGTGCTCCGGCTCGAAATCCGGTTCCATCTTGCGGGTGAGGGTCTGACGGGTCAGCATCTCGATCGCCGAGAGCATGTTCACCTCGTCGGCACACACCAGGGAAATCGCCTCACCGGTGTTGCCCGCACGCCCGGTACGGCCGATACGGTGGATGTAGTCTTCGGCCACGATGGGTAGGTCAAAGTTGACCACCAGCGGCAGGTCTTCGATATCCAGGCCACGGGCCGCTACGTCGGTGGCCACCAGGATCTGCACGTCGCTGGTCTTGAAGCGGTCCAGTGCGCGTTGGCGGGTGGCTTGGGGTTTGTCGCCATGAATGCCGTCGGCGTTGATGCCCAGGCCCTGCAACTTGTCCACCAGGGCGTCTACGCCGTTGCGGGTCTTGGCGAACACCAGCACTTGCTTCCAACGGCCTTTGCGCATCAGGTGCACAAACAGCTCCGGCTTGCGCTTCTTGTCCACCGGCACAACCCACTGCTTGACGGTGTTGGCGGCAACGTTGCGGGGGCTGACTTCGATGCTCAGCGGGTCGTTGAGCATTTGCCCGGCGAGCAGGCGGATGTCATCGGAGAAGGTCGCGGAGAACAGCAGGGTCTGGCGCTTTTTCGGCAGCATGCGATAAATGTTGGCAAGCTCTTCGGAGAAGCCCAGGTCGAGCATACGGTCGGCTTCATCCAGCACCAGGGTTTGCAGCTGGTTGAGCTTCAGCGCGTTCTGGCGGAACAGGTCGATCAGGCGGCCAGGGGTGGCGACCAAAATATCCACACCCTTGCGCAGCTTCATCATCTGCGGGTTGATACTCACGCCGCCGTACACCGCGTAAGTGGTCAGCGGCAGGTGCTGGGCGTACTCGGCAACGCTGGCGTGAACCTGCTCAGCCAGCTCGCGAGTGGGGCACAGGATCAGCGCACGCGCCGAGTTGGCGGCGACTTTCGGCCCTTCCAGGGTCAGCAGTTGCAGCAGCGGCAAGGCGAAACCTGCGGTCTTGCCGGTGCCGGTCTGGGCTGCGGCCATCAGGTCGCGACCGGCCAGCACGGCCGGAATGGCTTGGGCCTGCACCGGCGTCGGGGTCTGGTAGCCAAGCGTCTCAAGGGCGCGCAGCAAGGGTTCGATCAGGCCAAGGGTGGCGAAAGTCATGTAGTTACCGTAGGAAAAATTCAGCGCAAGGGCGTAATGCGCGGCAGTTTACCTTATTTCGGGTTTGGGCTTGCGCCATTGGGGCAGGCTGATCAGCAACACCGCGCTGATGATCACCAGCATTGCCAGGGCTTCTTCCAGGCCGATGCTCTCACCGACGAACACAATCCCCAGTAACACGGCCACGGCCGGGTTCACATAGGCGTAGCTGGTCGCCGCCGCCGGGCGTACGTGCTTGAGCAGGTACATATAAGCGTTGAAGGCGATGATCGAGCCGAACACCGTGAGGTACGCCAGGGCCAGCCAGCCTTCCAGCGGCGGCATGGCCTGCAGGTGCTCGCCAGACAACGCGCTGACCAGCAGCAGCGCCACGCCAGCCACGAGCATTTCCGCGGCACTGGCCATGGCGCCTTGGGGCAGCGGCAAATGCCGGCTCCACACCGAGCCGAAGGCCCAGGACGCCGCCGCCATCAACAGCAACACCGCGCCCAGTGGGCTCGACTGCAAGGTACTGCCCATGTTGAGCATGGCAATGCCGATGATCCCCAGCAGCACCCCGGCCCATTCCAACCGCGTATTACGTGCGCCCCAGAAAAACCCACACAGCAAGGTAAACAGCGGCACCGTCGCCACCGCCAGCGCGGCCACGCCGGACGACACGCCCATATGTTCGGCCACGCTGACGCCACCATTGCCCACGGTGAGCAACAAAATCCCGATCATCCCGGCCGCCTTCCACTGCGGCCAGGTCGGCGCCGGCACCCCGCGCCACCTGAGAAAGCCGTACATCAACGCGCCCGCCGTGCAAAACCGAATCCCCGCCAGCAACAGCGGCGGCCAGTACTCCACGCCAATGCGGATCACCAGGTAGGTGGAACCCCAGATCACATACAACGCAAAAAAAGGCGGCGATCAACGGTAAGGGAAAGCGACGTGGGCCAGGCATTGGGCGGCTCTATGACAGGAAATGGGAGACTTATTCTAGAAACGAAGGTGGATAAACTTAAGTTACAAAACCTGTTTAAAACGCCAATACACTTCTCAAACCATGGTTATCAAGGCTATAAACCGTGCTTTCGAAAGCGATGCGCAACCGGAGCCTTATCATGGACAAATACGACCGCATGCTCCTCAGCGCCCTGCTTGAAGATGGCCGTGCTTCCTACGCGCAACTGGCGCGCACCGTGAACCTCTCCGCACCCGCCGTGGCCGAACGCGTGGCCAAGCTTGAGGCCAGCGGCGTGATCACCGGGTACCAGGCCAAGGTGGATTTATCCAAAGTGGGTTTGCCGATTCAATGCGTGATTGAACTGCGGCTGACCAATCATGGCAGCCAAAAGGTGTACGACGCCCTGGCGGAAATTCCCGAACTGACCGAATGCCACCGGGTCACGGGCGACCCCTGCGTGATCATGCAAGCGGCGGTGGGCTCGATGCCCGAGTTGGAGAACCTGATTAACCGGGTAGCGAAGTTTGGCTTCAGCAAAACCTCGATTATTTTGTCCAGCGCCATAGAGCGGCGGGTGCCGTTGGGGCAATTGGAAGCCAATGGAAAAAATGGTGGCTGAGGGATCGCGCACTGCCCGAGCGACGCGGTCAACTGTGGGAGCTGGCTTGCCTGCGATGGCGCCAGTGGCCTCACCGCTTGCCCGCCGCCCCCTGTAGGAGCGAGCTTGCTCGCGAAAGACCTGAGGGCGCCGCGTGCATTCAGGATGCCAGCGTCACCGTTGGCGTTCTTCGCGAGCAAGCTCGCTCCTACAAAGGGCTTGATCTGCGCTCAACGATCAAATCAACGATCTGCTTGATGGTCGTGATGTGATCCCAATCCTCCTGCGTCGCTTGCAGCTTGAACTGCCATTTGATCTGCATGACAAAGCAGGTCAGGTCGTCATCAATGATGTCGAAGTCATGGATGAAGTCGGTTTGATCCGACACTTCGCTTCGGTCGATAAAACCAATGATATCGACGAATAGCTGGATCACTTTTTCAGCGACTTCGGCTCTGCTCAGATTACCTTCCATTCCTCGCCTCATAGGCACACTTACCAATACTGACTAGGTCAAAGACTGCAAGCCCGGCAGCAACGAAGGGTATGCCTCGCCCGATGATGCCAAATACCCGGACCGTGCCAAACGTTGCTTTTGCCATTCTGGCCATGGTGGGTTGCCTGATCAATGTACGAGGGAAAAAGCGCATTCCGATCAGGCTAGCCAGGTTCGTGGTTTTGCTGGAGCCGACGTGAACCCAAGCACCCACCGCAATTTTGCTTATCGGTATACCCGCCGCACCAGTGATCACTGTAGCTGCCGTGAGGCCGTAGTGTTGCTGTGTACATTTCCAGAGTTCATCAAACGTCGTATCGGGCACGGTGGGATCAGCGTGAATCGGCTTGAGTAACTGGTAATGAGGGCCATGACTCCAACCTGGCGAACTCGGCAACACCATGACTGCCGGGCAGCTTGTCATCGTGTTGCCCACATGAAACGCCATGCTTGAACTGGAGCCCAGATCAATGCCATTTGACTCAAGTTCCAACTTGCTTCGCATAATCGCCGTATGAAGATCGCTTTCCTGCATGACTGTAATCCCTGTGCATGAGTGACAGACGGGATGGTAGGTCGCAGTAAGACGCGGTAGAGGAGTAAAAAGGAAAACCAGAAAGGTCCTAGGTCATAGCCGGATTTGGCCTACCGACCATTCAGCACTCAGGTGAAAGAGACCTCAAAACCCCGTTTTTTCATTGGCCAGCAAGACCGATCCCTTTCATTTGCGGGACGTTTCCGAGAGAATCCCACGGCCTTGTTTCCGTCGGATTCGGTAGCTAGTCTCGCCCTGTCATCGAATGTTCGGTGACCGGACGTGCAAGTCCGACGACGGTAATACACATAGCCTTAACTCTCTACGCCTGGGTTTATCTCTGGCGCTAAGTGTCATGGCAGCTGTACGCGGGAGATCTTTGGATCTACCGGACTCCGTCTCGGTCTTGCACACCTGCGTACTGCTGCCACCCTAATTCGTGTGCAAGCGAACGGTTGCAGCTTCTTACCTGACGGAGAAGTTTCACCATGGTCAAAAAAGTCACCCCCGATCCACCCCAGTCCAAAACCGACTTCCTCAGCGAAGACGCCCTGCTCCACCGTCGTGCCATCGACTACTACCTCAAGGCATCCGCCCCGGATGCGCCGATATTTATCCTCAATGACAACCTGAGCTTCGAAGACGCCCTGGCCCATGCGGCGGATTTGTTGCACTGCGCGGTGGAGACGGCGAATGCCTCGGGTGAGGTGATGAAGGCGCCGCAGCGGGCGGTGATGCATTTGGTGGAGATGGCGAAGGGGGTGGTGGACCAGGCGCTGGAGTGCGCACAGCCTCGATAGTCGACGCATAACCCCTGTGGGAGCGGGCTTGCCCGCTCCCACATTGGCACTCCAGTGTTTGCTGATCGTTCCCACGCTCTGCGTGGGAATGCCGCCCTGGACGCTCTGCGTCCGCTCTTAAAGTCGTGACGCGGAGCGTCACCAGATGCATGCCCACGCGGAGCGTGGGGACGATCAGCGCCAGGCCTTAAAACCCGCGATGTTTCTTCAGGTGCTCATTGATCTTCGCGGCCGGCACTTTCTGCAAGGTGCACAACAGGTCATGGGACAGCTCCCGCAGGCCGTGGGTCTGGCGCAGTTCCCGGGCCAGGTGCGCGGTGAGGTTGGCGGCCATTTCCGCATCCGCCAGCGCCCGGTGAGCCTGGCCGGTGTGGGGCAGTTTGGCGTAGGTGTTGAGGGTGCCGAGCTTGTGGTTGGGCGCCGCCGGCATCAGGCGGCGAGCCAGGAGCAGGGAGCAGGCAAATTTTTGCAGGCGGGTGCGGCGGATCAGGCCAAGCTCAAAGTCCCAGAACTTCTGGTCGAACGCGGCGTTGTGCGCCATCAAGGGCGTGGTGCCGACGAACTCATTGACTTCGTTCATCACTCGTTCAGCCGGTGGCGCGCTGCGCAGCATGGCGTTGCTGATGCCGGTGAGCTGTTCGATAAACGCCGGTATGCGCACGCCAGCATTCATCAGGCTCTGGTAGCGGTCCACGATTTGCCCGCGCTCAAGGATGACCACGCCAATCTCCGTGGCCCGGCAGTGGCTGCTGGGGGTGATGCCGGTGGTTTCAAAGTCGATGACCGCTATACGTTCCAAACCCGTTCCAACTCCGTTCTACGATCTATTTGAGCAACAACGCGCCTTCGATCGGCACATAGTGGCTGGCGGCGCGTATCAATGAGTTGGCCGTCAGCCCCGGCACGCCGTAGGCCACGGCCCGCACGCCATGCTTGTGGATGATGCGCTCGAGCAACATGTCGAAATCACCGTCACCGGAGGCCAGCACGACTTCGTCGACATGGTCGGCGGCGTCCATGATGTCCAGCGTGATGCCCACGTCCCAGTCGCCCTTGGCCGAGCCGTCGCTGCGCTGGATGTACGGCTTGAGTTTTACCGTAAAGCCCAGGTTGCGCAGGATCTGCTGGAACTGCTGCTGCTTGCTGTCGCCGCGGTCGATGGCATAGGCGTACGCCTCGACAATCTGCCCGCGCGCGCTGATGTCAGCCCACAGAGCGGCGTAGTTGAAGTGGCAACCATAGGCCTGGCGCACGGTGTAGTAGAGGTTTTGCACATCGGCGAACACCGCAATTTTTTTCACCGCACTTCCTCATGGACAGCCAGGCGCCAGCGCCCGGAAAGGGCGCCAGTATGCCAGCCAAGGGAGCGTTTCCGGGAAAAAATCAGACCGGAGCGCCGCAGCGCCCCGGCGTGGTGTGTCAGACGAAGGAATCGTCGTCGCCAAAGGATGAGGAATCGTCGGAATAATCGCTGTCGGCGAAGTTATCAGAGTTGCTGCCCCAGCTGTCATTGCCGGCAAACTTGTGGTCATCGTTGCCCCAGTTGCCCTGGTCACTGGCCGGTGCCGGTTGTTCGATGATTTCTTCCACCACCTGCGGCTGCTGGTTGTGATGGAACAGGCTGCTGATGCCTTCGGCCAGCAACACCCCACCGGCCACGCCGGCGGCGGTTTTCATGGCGCCACCGAGGAAGCCGCTGCCGGCTGGCGCGGCGGCCGGTGCTTGCGGCGGTTGGTAGTTCTGCTGCGGCGCTGGCTGACCAAAAGCGGGTCGCGCCGGCTCACGCCAGCCGCCACCTGTGTTGCTCGGCGCAGGCTGTGGCTCACGGGAGCCGCCGCCAAAGATGCTCGACAGGAACCCACCACCGCTGGCCGGCGCCGGTTGCGTGGCCTTGGCCCGTTGCAGCTCGTCCTGCAATTGCTGGATTTGCTGGGCCTGTTGCTTGTTTTGCGCGTCGAGGCTCTGCAGCGCATGTTCCTGCACCAGAATCGACTGGGTCATGTAGTAGCCGACGGCGGGTTGGCGAGCCATATGCTCCTTGATCCGCGCTTCGGCCTGGGCGTCGCGGGGGGCTGAGTCCGTTTCGGCTTGCTGCAACCGTGAAAACAGTCCATCGATCAGGGTTTGCTCTTCGCTGTTCATGGCGACCTCGTTAGATTGCCGATAAAAAATTCCGGTCCCGCCTGTGATCAGGCTGGGGGCTTTCCAGTTATGGGGATGTTACGAGTTGTTTCAATGGTCTTTACTCAAGGTTTACGTTTGCGCCCCTTGGACCCTGATCGGTTAAAGTGTGGCCCTCTGCTTCCAGGCCTGTGATGACCCTGATGAATCCGTTAGACGTTTTGCGCGACTCCTTCCGCTTTACCCAGCGCAACCTGGGCGCCATCGTCCAGCTGTGCCTGCCATTGGTGATCCTCGAAGCCTTGTTGCAACAGGTGCTGGACCACACGCTGGGCCCGGATGCGTTTCCCGGCTACAGCGTGGTCGTGGGTTTGTTGGTGTACCCGCTGTACACCGGCGCCCTGATCCTGTTTCTCGATGCCCGCACCCGGGGCGAGTCGCCGCGCACCAAGGACGTGTGGGCCATGGCCTTGAGCCTGTGGCCGCGTTTTGCCCTGCTGACAGCCATGAGCACCTTGCTGATTCTGTTGGGGCTGTCGCTGTATTTCCTGCCGGGCTTGTGGCTGATGGTGGTGCTGGCGTTTGCCGAATACCTGCTGGTGCTGCGCGGCATGCCCGCCCTGGAGGCGATGAAGGAAAGCTTTCGCCTGACCCGCGGGCATTTCTGGCGCATCCTGGTGTGCCTGCTGTGTGTGATGACGCCGTTGTGGCTGCTCAAGGGCGCCAGCGTGGCGGCCTACCCTGAGCCGGCGCCGCTGCTGGGGCTATTGATGGACAGTGCCCACAGCTTTTTGCAGTTGTTTACCAGCGTGGTGCTGTTCCGTTTATTCATGCTGATCGGTGGCGACGCCGACGTGCGGTGATATGCTCCGTGGCTCTTCTGACACGCATATAAGCCGAGCCGATGACCCGTTTATTGCGCATCACCCTGTTGAGCCTGTTGATCATCGCCGGCCTGCTGGCCGCGCTGATCTACAGCCTGACCTGGCGCCCTGCCGACAAAGAGACCCTGCCCGTCAGTTGCGTGGCACCCCGCGCGCCGACGCTGTTGCCGGGGCAGGCGCTCAAGGTCATGACCTGGAATGTGCAATACCTGGCCGGCAAGAACTACGTGTTCTGGTACGACATCCCGGACGGCAGCGGCCCGGACGATCGCCCCACCGTCGAAGACATGGCCTTTAGCCTCGACGAAGTGGCGCGGGTGATTCGCGACGAACAACCCGACATCCTGCTGTTGCAGGAAGTCGACGAAGGCGCCAAGCCTTCCCATTATCAGGACCAGCTTGCGCTGTTGCAGGAGCGTCTGGTCGACCTCTACCCCTGCAGCACCCAGGCGTTCGACTGGAAGGCCGACTTTGTGCCCAGCCTGCATATCTTCGGCAGTGTCGGGCGCAAGCTCGCTACGCTCAGCCGCTACCAGATCGAACACGCCGAACGCCTGCAACTGCCGGCCGCCGAAACCAACTTCATCAGCCGGCAGTTCCAACCTAAACCTGCGTTGCTACTGACTTACCTGCCCTTGAGCGATGGCGGCCAACTGGCGGTGCTCAATACACGCCTGGACGGCGGCGCACCTGGCCGCTCGGCAGCGCAACAACAAGTGCAAGCCACGGCCAAGCTGCTGGACAAGTTCGAAGGCCGGGGCACGCCCTGGTTGATCGGCGGGGATTTCAATCTGCTGCCACTGGGCCAATACCTGCGCCTGGACGCGGCTAAGCGTGGGCAGTATGCGCCGGACAGCGAGTTGCACCTGCTGTGGGACAAGTACCCGATGATCCCACGTAACAGCGAGTCCAGCGGGATTGATCGAGAAAAATGGCTGACGCACTTCCCCAATGACCCGAGCCTGGACGGGCCGGATCGCACCTTGGATTATCTGTTCTACAGCCCGCGCATCAAGCGGGTGGAGGCGAAGGTGAGGCAGGAGGACACATTGCGCATTTCCAACCATCTACCGGTTATCGCCCGCTTCCTGCTGCCTGCCGCGCAATAACCCACATCCTTAATCTTTTGTGGGAGCTGGCTTGCCTGCGATGCCGCCGATGCGGTCTTTCAGTGACAGCGCAGCGATGCGATCGCAGGCAAGCCAGCTCCCACATTTGAACTGCATCGCGCCTACTTACGCGGCTTGATCCGGGCCGTCGCTTCGGCCACCAACGGGTCATCCGGCCAGTAATGCTTGGGGTAGCGCCCTTTCAAATCCTTCTTCACCTCGGCATAGGTACTGCGCCAAAAGTTCGCCAGGTCCTGCGTGACCTGCACCGGTCGCCGCGCCGGGGACAGCAGGTGCAGCTTCACGGCCAGGCGCCCGCCGGCAATGCGCGGGGTGTCTGCCAACCCGAACAATTCCTGCAAGCGCACCGCCAGAATCGGCGGCTGTTCGCTGTAGTCCAGGCGTACCGATGACCCTGAAGGCACTTTCACATGCTGCGGCGCCAGCTCTTCCAGGCGTTGGGGCAAGGGCCAGGGCAGCAGGTTGTGCAGGTAGCTGGAAATATCCAGGTTGGCGAAATGGCTGAGGCGCGAGACCTTGCCCAGGTAAGGCATCAGCCAGTGCTCCAGGCCCGCGAGCAGGGCCTTGTCACTGATGTCGGGCCACTCGCTGGTGTTGCCGGCATCCAGTTGGCGCAGCAGCATCACACGGGCTTGCCACTGACGCAGTTCCGGGGTCCAGGGCAGCAGTTCCAGGCCTTTGCGGCGCACCAGGTTGACCAGCGCCTGGCTGCGAGCGGATTCGTCGAGGCCGGTCAGGGGTTCGCGGCTGAGCACCAGTTCACCGACTTTGCGTTGGCGCTCGGCACGCAAGACGCCTTCGCGCTCGTCCCAGTCGAGTTGGTCGACGTTGCGCACTTGCTCGGCCAGCACCGTGTCGAACAGTGCCGGGTCAAAATCCGCCGCCAGGTAGATGCGCTCTTCACGCTGGCCCTGGCGGCTGCCCAGGTCGGCGATCACCAGCCAAGGTTGTTTCATCAGGCTGTCGGCTTCGGCAAACAGCGCCGCTCGGCCATTGGCCAGGCGATATTCAGCGCCACCAGGGCGCCGTTGCTGGGCGACGCGGTCCGGGTAGGCCAATGCCAGCAAGGCGCCGAGCCAGCGCGGGTGGTCGGGGTTGTCCACCGGCTGGGTCGCCTTTCCGCGCATGTAGCCACGGTATTGCCGGGCCAGTTGCTTGGCACGCTGAACGCCGCCCTGGGTGCCGCGCGCACGTTCTTCTCCGGACATCAGCGCCAGGCGGCTGTGCAAATCGGCACCGCCGCCGCGCAAGATGTCGCGTTCGCCCAGCAGGGCCGCCACGTCACAGGCGGTGGCGGCGAGGCCCAGGTCCTGGCCACGCAACAACAGATGGGCGATACGCGGGTGAGCCGGCAACTCCGCCATCTTCTGGCCATGGGCGGTGAGGTTTTCTTCGTTCAATGCACCGAGGCGCTGCAACAGGTCCTGAGCCTGGGCATACGCGGCCGTGGGTGGTACGTCCAGCCACACCAACTGGCTGGGCGTCACGCCCCAACGGGCCAGTTGCAAGGCCAGCCCCGCCAGGTCAGCGGCGAGGATTTCCGCGCTGCCATAAGCGGCCAGACCGTCGTGCTGGTCTTCGGACCACAGCCGATAACACACCCCCGGCTCCAGGCGCCCTGCCCGGCCGGCGCGTTGGGTGGCGCTGGCGCGGGAGATGCGCTGGGTGTCGAGGCGGGTCATGCCGCTGCCGGGGTCGAAACGCGGCACCCGCGCCAGCCCGGCGTCGATCACCACGCGTACGCCGTTGATGGTCAGGCTGGTCTCGGCGATGTTGGTGGCCAGCACCACTTTGCGCTTGCCGGCCGGCGCCGGGTCGATGGCGGCGCGCTGGGCGTTGAGGTCCAGCTCACCGTGCAACGGGCATAACAGTACATCAGGGCGATCACCCAAGGCCTCAGTCAGTTGCTGGTTGACCCGGCGAATCTCCGCCTGCCCCGGCAGAAATACCAGCACACTGCCGGGCTCGTCATGCAGGGCTTCGAGGATAGTTTGCACCACGCGCGGCTCGATAAACTCCCCGGCCTGGTACGGCCGGCCCCAGCGCATCTGCACCGGGAACATGCGCCCTTCGCTGCGCAGGATCGGCGCGTCATCCAGCAGGCCGGCCAAGCGCTCGCCTTCGAGGGTGGCGGACATCAGCAGGATCTTCAGCGGCTGCTCGTCGCGAAACAGCTCGCGACCGTTAAGGCTCAGGGCCAGCGCCAGGTCGGCATCGAGGCTGCGCTCGTGGAATTCGTCGAAGATCAACAAGCCCACGCCGTCCAGCGCCGGGTCGTCCTGCAGGCGGCGGGTGAGGATACCTTCGGTGACCACCTCGATACGCGTATTGGGGCCGACTTTGCTGTCCAGCCGAATGCGGTAGCCCACGGTCTCACCGACCTTTTCACCCAGTTCACTGGCCAGCCGCTCGGCAGCAGCACGGGCAGCCAGGCGCCGGGGTTCGAGCATCAGGATGGTTTGCCCGGCGAGCCACGGCTCATGCAACAAGGCCAACGGCACGCGGGTGGTTTTACCGGCGCCGGGGGGCGCTTCCAGCACGGCTTCATGGCGATGCGCCAAGGCGTCACGCAGGGCGGGTAAAACATCATCGATCGGCAACGAATTCATACTGGCTCCAAAGCAGAGCGGCGAGTATAACGGCGAACTGCCGAGTGCCGATGCGGGTCTTAAAAACACCCACGCTTTGGGCTGTGAATGCAGTCGGAGGTGGGAGCTGGCTTGCCTGCGATAGCGGTGTGACAGTTGCCGCTGTATTTCCTGAACCGTCGCAATCGCAGGCAAGCCAGCTCCCACATTGGTTCATCGGCGCCTGGCCGATCTGGCTTATAGTCACCCTTAAATATGTTCAGGAGACTTTTTCATGCGTATCGCTTCCCGTGTCATCGGCGGTGTCCTCGCCGTTACCCTGCTGAGCCAACTTACCGCCTGCGGGTCGATTTTCTACCCCGACCGTCGTGGCCAGATCGATGGCAAGATCGACCCGACCATCGCGGTACTCGATGCCCTCGGCCTGTTGTTTTATGTGATCCCCGGCCTGATCGCCTTCGGTGTCGACTTCGCCACGGGCGCCATTTACTTCGAACCGGGCAAGACCGCCCAGGTCGCCCCCGAGAAACTGCACGAAGCCATCGGCGCTGACGGCACGGTCGATAACGCCAAGCTGCAGAGCATCATCCAGAAAGAAACCGGCCGCACCTTGCCGCTGGACGACCCACGCCTGATCCAGTTCAAGGGCAGCGTGCAGCAACTGGCGGCCCTGGGCCTGCAGCCTGCCGCGTAAGGACAGCCCATGACCAGCAGCCCCGAACACGCAAGGCTCTTGCGCCTGGCCACCCGCGCCTCGGTGGGCGTGGCCTGTGTGCTGATTATCACCAAGGCCATCGCCTGGTGGCTCAGCGGCTCGGTGAGCATGCTCGCCGGGTTGACCGACTCGCTGCTCGACGGCGTGACCTCGCTGCTGAACTTGCTGGCGGTGCATTACGCCCTGCGCCCCGCCGATGACGATCATCGTTATGGGCATGGCAAGGCAGAGTCGCTGGCGGGTATGGCGCAAGCCTTGTTTATCGCCGGCAGTGCGGTACTGATTGCGCTCCAGGCCTATGAACGGCTCAAGCATCCGGAGCCGGTCGGCGCACCGTGGCTGAGTATCGGCGTGATTATCTTGTCGCTGGGGCTGACCGTGGCCCTGCTGATGCTGCAACACCACGTGGTGCGCGAGACCGGCTCCAACGCGGTGCGTGCCGACTCGCTGCATTACCGCTCAGACTTGCTGCTCAATGGCAGCATCCTGATTGCGCTGGTGTTGGCAGGCTTTGGCTTTCATCAGGTCGACGCCTGGTTCGGCCTGGGAATCGCCGCTTACATTCTGTGGAGCGCGATCCAGATCGCCCGGGAAAGCTTTGCGGTGTTGATGGATGAAGAGCTACCGCCGGATGTCAGCCAGCACATGCTGGAGCTGGCCCGTGGCGTGCCCGGCGTGCTGGGTGCCCACGACTTGCGTACGCGGGTTTCCGGCAACCACTGGTTTGTGCAGTTGCACCTGGAGTTGCCGGGGGAATTGACGCTGTCGGTGGCCCATGGCATCAGCGACCAGGCCGCCGATGCCATTCACCGGGAATACCCGAAAGCCGAAGTGCTGGTGCACGCCGACCCACGGGAAGTGGTCACCGGTAACAAGGCCTAGTACTGCACCTGATACCCCCGACTGCCCAGGCAGTTGCCCTGGGCCTGGCGGTAGGTTTGCACCACCGCAGGGTCCGGGGCGTAGGTGACGGTGCGCGGGTCGAAGCCACTTTGTTGCACCGCCCAGCGATAACAGTCGTAGCCGTCCTGCTGTACCTGGGCTGGCGACTGGCCGTTGGCCGGGTAAGCCACCACGTCATAACCGTTGCCTTGAGGCGTCGGCGGAGGTGATGGCACCTGCGTCGGAGGTTGTACCACCACGTATTGTTGGGTGCTTTGCTCGTAGGCGTAATAGGCGCCTGCGGCGAGGAACAACAGCGAGCCGCCTACCCACACTTCACGTGCGTAGTCCGGCAGGTAATGCACGCGGATGCCGTAGGGCGGTGTCACCACCACGTAGCGCGGGCCTTGGGGGCGATACCAGTAGCCACCGGAGAAAAAGTAGTCCTGGCCACGGTAAGGCACGCGGTAATTGCGATCGGGGAAACGGTCGATGACATAACCAGGGCGATGTTGCGGGCCCGGGCCCCAGCCGTTGCCATGCCCGTCGGGGCGGCCTGGCCAGCGGTTATCACCGGGGCGATCGTTACCCGGACGCGAACCGGGGCCGCCGGCCTCCCAATGCCGGTTGTCATCGGGGCGTCTGGGAATATCACGGTAATAACCCTGGCGCGGCTCCTGGGTCTGGCGCACGGTATCGGGCCGGCCCTGGATCGGCAGGTTATTGGAGGGTTGCGGTTGCGGTGCTGGTCGCCCCGGCTCATGACCTTGAGGCCGACCTTGCCATTGGCCACCCTCGTGCTGGCCGCCACGATCACCCTGCGGGTTTTGTGGGCGTGGCTGATTGTGCTCAGGCCGTTGCCCCTGGCCCGGTGAGTTATCGCGTTCGTCGGCCATCGCCTGGGAGCCGACGCTGACCACCAGCAAACCAACACCTGCCATACGCCAGATGCGCTTCATGCTTTTCCTCACTGCGGATTGGGGCTTGATCATGAGACTGGAAAAGCCTCGCCCGGTTCTGAGACAGGTTATCAGTCACGAGAACTATTTTCTGAAGGCAAAACGCGCACAAAGAAAAAGGGGTGACCCGTCGGCCACCCCTTGAGAATTTCGTCCTGGCTCAACGCTTTTGACGTTGGCTCACCTCACGCCGTCTTGTGGACAGTGTGCAGCCTGGAGGCCGGCTCAACCCTGCTGGGGCGGCGGCCGCAACGGGCCTGATTGGGCGCGTTGCTGTGGACTGTTGTCCAGGCGGTGATTCTGTTGGTAATCATAGGCGTGCCGGGCGGGCAGAGGATTGCGAAGATTGCGTCAATAAACAGTGCTTGCGCAATTTTTAACCCTTCATGGATAATTAACCGCAATAGTTACGACAAAGGCCAACCCAATGAGCAAGCTTGACCGATACGACCTGAGTATTCTGGCGGAATTGCAGCGCGACGCGAGGATCTCCAACCAGGAGCTGGCCGAACGCATCGGCCTGTCGCCTTCGCCCTGCTCACGCCGGGTCAAGCAATTGGAGGACGACGGCTACATCGCCCGCCAGGTCGCCCTGCTCGACCGCAAGATGCTCGGCCTGAGCCTCACCGCTTATGTATTGATCGGCATGGACCGTCACACGCCGGAACGCTTCGAGAATTTCGAGGCCGCCATCCGCACCCTGCCGCAAGTGCTGGAGTGCAGCCTCGTGACCGGGATGGATGCGGACTACCAGTTGAAGGTGGTAGTGCCGGACATGGATCACTATCAAAAATTGCTGCTGGGGCATCTGACCCGGATCGAAGGGGTGACCAGCGTGCGTTCCAGCTTTGTGCTGAACCAAGTGCTCAACAGCACCGAACTGCCCCTGACCCACCTGCGCACCTGAGAACAACGATGTTCAACGGTGGGAGCTGGCTTGCCTGCGATGGCGGCGGGCCAGTTTGCCTCACGATCACTGACAGACCGCTATCGCAGGCAAGCCAGCTCCCACCGTTTGATCGCGTACGACTCAGGTCAATGTTGCGTTTGTGACGCTGCCGTATACTGCTCGCTTGTCTTGTCGGAAGAGTCCCATGAACAACATCGACCCCGCCCTGTTTGAAGAATGGATGATGACCGGCCTGGTCACTATCCTGATCATTTTCATGGGCTTTATCGTCTGGGACCTGGCGAAAAAATCCAAGGCCGGGCGCTTTGGTTCGTTCATCCTGTTTTTCGTGTTGGGCCTTGGTGTGGCAGCGTTCATCATCAAGAGCGTGGTGATCGGCCTGATTGAATCCGGCGCCTTATAAGCGCGCCGGCACTGCCTTCCATTGGCCTTGATCCAGGCCGTCGATAGACCAGTCGCCAATGCGCACGCGCACCAGGCGCAGCGTCGGCAGGCCCACTGCTGCGGTCATGCGCCGTACCTGACGGTTGCGCCCTTCACGTATCACCAACTCCAGCCAATGCGTCGGCACGCTTTTGCGAAAGCGTACCGGCGGGTTGCGCGGCCATAACGCCGGTTCATCCAGTTGTCGAGCCTCGGCAGGCAAGGTCATGCCATCGTTCAGCTCGACACCATCGCGCAGACGTTGCAGCTGTTCTTCAGTCGGCTCACCTTCCACTTGCACCCAGTAGGTTTTCGCCAATTTGTGCTTGGGATCGGCGATGCGCGCCTGAAGCTGGCCATCGTTGGTCAACAGCAGCAAGCCTTCGCTGTCACGGTCCAGGCGCCCCGCCGGGTAAATACCGGGAATATCGATAAAATCCTTGAGCGTCGCGCGCCCGCCTTCGTCGCTGAACTGGGTCAGCACATCGAACGGTTTGTTGAACAGGATCAGCTTCGGCTCGGCCGGTGGCGCCTTGGCGACACGTCGAACAGGCTGCGAAGGTTTCACGCCTGGGCGGCGCGAATCGGGACGGGTAGGACGGGACATGGCAAAGGAACATCTAACGGTCAGGACCGACAATGCTAGTGGCCTGACCGCCAAATGACCATCCCAACCGCTTAGCGGAACGGCGGTTCGTCGAAGCTGCGCAGTTTGCGCGAGTGCAACGAGTTGAGTTCGGTGCGCAACAGGTCGACCGCCTCGATGCCGATCTTCAAATGCTGGCTGACCGCACGCTCGTAGAACGCGTTGGCCGAACCCGGCAGCTTGATCTCGCTGTGCAGCGGCTTGTCGGATACGCATAACAAGGTGCCGTAAGGCACGCGCAAACGGTAACCCTGGGCGGCGATGGTGCCGCTTTCCATGTCCACGGCCACGGCGCGAGACAGGTTGATCAGCGGCCGCTCCTGGGCCCAGCGCAGTTCCCAGTTACGGTCGTCGTAGGTCAGCACGGTACCGGTGCGCAGGCGTTTTTTCAGCTCTTCGCCTTTTTCGCCGGTGACTTTCGCCGCCGCTTGCTGAAGCGCCAGCTGCACTTCGGCCAGGGCCGGGATCGGGATGTTCGGCGGTACTACACGGTCCAGAATCCCGTCGCGGCGCATATAGGCGTGGGCCAGTACGTAGTCGCCGATGGTCTGGGATTGGCGCAAGCCGCCGCAGTGGCCGATCATCAGCCAGCAATGCGGGCGCAATACGGCCAGGTGGTCGGTGATGTTCTTGGCGTTGGACGGGCCCACGCCGATGTTCACCAGGGTCACGCCGTGGCCGTCAGTGGCCTGCAGGTGATACGCCGGCATCTGGTAGCGGTGCCAGACCACGCCGGCGGCAATGGCCGAGGCTTCGCCGTGGTCCATGCTCTTGTCGATCACCACGTTGCCGGGCAGCACCATGCGGATAAAACGCGGGTCACTGCGCAGTTGCTCCAGGCCATGCAGGATGAACTGGTCCACGTAGCGGTGGTAGTTGGTCAGCAGGATCCACGGCTGTACATGGCGCCAGTCGCTGCCGGTGTAATGCACCAGGCGGCGCAGGGAAAAGTCCACACGGGCGGCATCGAACAGGGCCAGGGGCAGCGGGTCGGTGTTTTCCCAGTCGTACAGGCCATCGGCAATGCCGTCGGTGGCGGCGGACAGGTCGGTACTGGGGAATACACGGGCCAGGGTCGCGGCGGTGACGCCGGAGCCGGCCAGTTCATCGCCCTGCTCCACCACATAGGGGTACGGGATGTTCTGCTGGCTGACGCCCACTTCCACCGTGACGGTGAAGTCGTGCATCAGCGGCACCAGTTGCTCCAGCAGGTACTTACGGAACGCGGCCGGGTGGGTCACGGTGACGCTGTAGGTCCCCGGCAGTTGCACCTTGGCATACGCCCGAGTGGTTTGGGGGACTTCACCGTGGCAGTGGTAGGTCAAGCGCAGTTCCGGGTAGCGAAACAATGCGCGCTGCTCGGCGTCGGGCTCGACGCGGTCCTTGAGGTATTGCTTGAGCGCCTGGTTGAGCGCGCCAGTGGCACGCTCATGCAGCGCCGCCAGCCGGTCCACGGCTTCTTCGGCGGTTTTAACGACAACAAAAGCTTCGGTCACGGTAAGCATCCTGTGTTCTGACTTGCAGGCCTTTATCTTGCCTGTATCCAAGCCTCACCGAAACACCAGAAGTGGAATGCGTTGATAGGTGGGAGCTGGCTTGCCTGCGATAGCGGTCTATCAGCTACATAATTGCTGGCTGCACCACCGCTATCGCCGGCAAGCCAGCTCCCACATTTGGATTGTGTTTATTCAGAGCGATTGCGGGGTTGAGCGGGCGACAATTGCTTCCACGTCGACGCCACGCGGCAAGGTGCCATATACCCGCCCCGACGATTCACCCAGCCGGCTGGCGATAAACCCATCACTCACCGCCGCATTACCCGCCTCCAGCAACAACTTGGCCTGTAACGCCAGGGCGATGTCCTCGGTCAGTTGCCGCGCCCGATACTGGATGTCCTGGGTGTCCATGAATGCCGCCTTCAACTGCTCGATATGCCGCGCCAACTGCTTGTCGCCGTGGCCATCGCCCAGCTCCACAAACAACGCCTCCAGTACCCCCGGCTCTTTGGACAGGGCACGCAATACGTCCAGGCACTGCACATTGCCGGAACCTTCCCACGTCGAATTCACCGGTGCCTCGCGGTAAAGGCGCGGCAGGATGCTGTCCTCCACATACCCGGCACCGCCCATGCATTCGGCGGCTTCGTTGATCATCGCGGGCGCGCGTTTGCAGATCCAGTACTTGCCCACGGCCGTGACCAGCCGGGCGAATTTGGCTTCATGCGCATCATCAAGATGATCCAGGGCGCGGCCCATGCGCAGGCTCAAGGCCAGGGCCGCTTCGCTTTCCAGGGCCAGGTCGGCCAGCACGTTCTGCATCAGCGGCTGCTCGCTGAGCACGCGGCCACCCACCTGCCGATGAGCGCAGTGATGGCTGGCCTGGGTCAGCGCCTGACGCATCAAGGCGCTGGAGCCGACCATGCAATCGAAGCGGGTCATGGCAACCATTTCGATGATGGTTGGAACGCCGCGGCCTTCTTCACCGACCATCCACGCCAGGGCGCCGCGAAATTCCACTTCGCTGGAGGCGTTGGAGCAGTTGCCGAGTTTGTTCTTCAAGCGCTGGATGTAGAACTCGTTGCGCGTGTCATCCGGGCGGTGCCGGGGCAGCAGGAAACAGGTCAGGCCCTTGTCGGTCTGGGCCAGGGTCAGAAAGCCATCGCACATCGGTGCCGAGCAGAACCACTTATGCCCCACCAACTCGTAGGCTTGGCCAGGGCCACTCGCGCCCACGGGGTAAGCGCGGGTGGTGTTGGCGCGCACGTCGGTGCCGCCCTGCTTCTCGGTCATGGCCATGCCGATAGTAGCGCCGGCCTTGTGGGCGATGCCGACATTGCGGGGGTCGTATTGGGTACTGAGGACTTTAGGCAGCCAGAGGTCCGCCAGCTCCGGTTGCAGGCGCAGGGCCGGGACGCAGGCGAAGGTCATGGTCAGCGGGCAGCCGCTGCCGGCTTCGGCCTGGCTGTGCAGGTAGGTCATCGCCGCACGCGCCACATGGGCGCCCGCCTGGGGATGGGCCCACGGCAACGACGGCAGGCCATGCTCGACGGCGGTGCGCATCAGCTCGTGATAAGCCGGGTGAAACTCAACCAGGTCAATGCGATGGCCATAACGGTCATGGCTGCTGAACACCGGTTTGTTCTGGTTGGCCAGGAAGCCGGCTGCCATCAACGGCCCACCCGCCAGCGCGCCGTAGGCATCAATGCGCGCTTGGGCCCAGCCGGCGCCAAAGCGGCGTGACCATTCCTGCAAAGGCAAGTCGATGCGATACAGGTTGGTGCCGTCCAGGGACGGTGGCTGGTTGGTGACGTCGTGGGTTTCGGCAAACTGATGCAGGTTCATGACGGGCCTCCTGGAAAAAAGGCCGCATGAACAGTGGCCCGGAATTCAGTTAAGCACCGTGCAAGACCTTAAAAAAGTGGCATACGCGCCGAATGTTCGGCGCTTTCACCCTCATCCGCGCACAGCACGCTACGTTCAAGTGCCGCCTGCAAAGCATCGAAACGCACCGGCTTGGCCAGCCGATCCGTCATGCCAATGCCATGGCAGCGCTCACGCTCCGGCCCATTGGGCGAAGAGCTCAGGGCGATCACCGGCAATTCACCGCAGCCAGGCAATGCGCGAATCTGACAGCACAACGAAAAGCCACCCTCTGGCACATCCAGCAGCACGGCGTCGAAGCTATGCCCTTGCAATGCAGCGAGTGCCGCCGGGCCGCTGTCCACGGTTTTGACCCGGTAACCGAGCTTGAGCAACATGCCACGCACCGCCAGTTGGCCCACGCTGTTGTCGTCCACCAACAGCACCGTGCACTCCTGAGGCGCACGCTGTGCAGGCAGCGTTTGCGTGGCGGGCGTCCCCTGCTGCGGCACGGCGCTGACGTCCACTTCCAACTGGAAGCGACTGCCTTTACGGGGCTCAGAATGATGGGTCAGGCGCCCGCCCAGCAGTTCGATCAACTGCCGGCAGATCGCCAGGCCAATGCCCAGGCCGCCGTATTCACGCGTCATCGAGCCGTCCAACTGAAAGAAACGCTGATACAGCGTGGCCTCATCGAGAAAGGCGAAGCCGATACCGGTGTCGGTGACGATAAAGCTCAGGTGCAAGGCGCCATCCCCTTGGGGCACGCCCACCACTCGCAAGCGCACCGCGCCGACGTGGGTGAATTTGAAAGCGTTATCGAGCAGGCAATCCAGGCACTGGAGCAGTTTGTCGGCGTCGCCGATCAGCCGGTCCGGCACCTCATCGGCCACATCAATGGAGAACGCCAGGCCTTTGCTCTGGGCGCTGCCGGTGAATTGCTGGCGCAAGGTATCGAGCGTGCCGCGCAGGCTGAACACTTGCGGCTGGGCCACCAGGCGACCGGCCTGCAATTCGGTGAGGGTGAGGATGCCGTTGACCATGCGCATCATGTCCCGCGCCGAGCCGGCGGCGGTTTGCTGGTACTGCGTCAGGTCATCGTCCAATGACACGGTTTGCATCAGCTCCAGCGAGCCGATCACACCGTTCATCGGCGTGCGCAATTCGTGGGTCAGGGTGGCGAGAAATTCGTCTTTGAGGCGATTACTGCGGGCCAGTTGCTGGTTGAGCGCTTCCAGCTTCTGGCTGGCATCGAGGAGAATCTGCGCCTGCTGTTCGCGCATGCCGTTGATGCGGTCGGCCAGGGCCAGGGACAACAGCGCCACTTCAATGGCTGAGCCGAGCTGGCTGGCGTACATGGTCAGGAACACGTTAGGCAGGTAACCCAGCACCATCAGGGTGTTGACCACCCCGCCGAGCAGGAAAGCCGACCAGGCGATGATGAAATAACGCGCCATGCGCTGCCCGCAATACCAGGCCTTGATGGCCGCCACGAAGATGGTCACGGTAAACACCAGCGCCAGCGCAGTGGCCAGGCGCAGGGCCACGGCGTAACTGGTCAACAACGCCAGTGCCATCACCAACCCTCCACAGGCCGCGAGCGCCAGCAGGATACGGTTGAGCCAGCGGCTGTGCTGCGCGGTGTGCAGGAAACTGCGCGCGAACAGGCTGCCGAACAAGGCCGCCGAGCCGATCAGGAAGGGCACCGCCGCATTCGCCCACCACGGGTTGTTCGGCCAGAAGTACTCCACCGCGACGCCATTGACCGACAGCTGATACAAGCCGAACGAGGCGATATAGAGGATGTAATACAGGTAGCTGGTGTCGCGCACGCTCAGGTAGATGAACAGGTTGTAGATCAGCATGCCCAGCAACACACCGTAGATGGCGCCGAGCACGTACAAGCGCAGCGGCTGCTCCTCCATGTAGGCGGTGCCGGCCCATAATGTCAGCGGTGCCTGGATCGAGCCTTGGCTTTGCAAGCGCAGGTAGACAGTTTGTTGCTGGTCGGGCAAGAAGCTGAGCTTGAACAGGTAGTTGCTCTGGCTCACCTCACGGCTGGAAAACGGCAACGCGCTGCCGGTGCGGGTGGTGAGGCGGAAGTGACCAGTGCCGTCGTCCTGGTAAAGGTCCAGGCGATTGAGCGGCGGGTAGGCCAGTTCCAGAAACCAGGTGCGCGGTGCCCGGGGATCTTTGGCGGTGTAGTGCAGGTTGACCTTCAGCCAGAACACCGAGCGTGAATAGCCGGCATTGAGCGTGTCTTTGTCGTGGGTCTTGAATTGGGCGGCATAGGCGGGGGAACTGACATCGGCGATGGTGAGGGCATCGGTTGGGTCTTCGAGCACTTGCATGACCCGGCCCAACGGGAGGCTTCGCGTGTCCTGGTTGAACTCGACGGCGCTGGCGAGCATCGGCAGCCCGCACAATAAAAAAATCAGCAAATAGCGCATAGAGCCCCAGCGTAGCCTGGTCCGGTTGTGTCAAAAGCCCCCCATTCCTTTTGAGAAGACGTACACCGGCGATACAGTAAGTTGTTTGGATGCACTTTAGCATAGCCAGTAAAAGCCATTAGCCACCGCGGGAACTTTTTTTAGGACAGCTCTAGGGCAATGCTTTCAGCTCATCTCAATGCAGCGCTCAGCCACGGCAAATCGCGCCGCAGCGGCAAACTCCTGCCATCGCCAGGCAGCCACGCAAAAAGCGTTTGGTGGTAAGCTCGCGCACCATGAATATCTACAGCTCTCGCCCCGTTGTCCTCTGTCTCTCCGGCCACGACCCCAGTGGTGGCGCCGGCCTGCAGGCAGATATCGAAGCCCTGCTCGCCCAGGGTTGCCACGCGGCCCCGGCCGTCACCGCGTTGACCGTGCAAAATACTGTCAATGTCAGTGATTTCCGCGTGCTTGACCGTGAGTGGGTACTGGCCCAGGCCAATGCCGTGCTCGGCGACTCTGAAGTTGCGGCAGTCAAGCTGGGCATGCTCGGCTCCACCGCGATGGTCGACACCGTGGTCGAACTGCTGCAGGCGCACCCGCATTTGCCGGCGGTCTGCGACCCGGTGCTGCGCGCCGGCGGCGGCGGTAGCCTGGGCAAGGACGAGGTCGGTTATGCAATGCGCGAGCGGCTGCTGCCCTTGTCATTGATCGCCACCCCCAACCTGCCCGAAGCGCGCATCCTCGCGGAACTGCCCGACGGCAGCGCCGACGACTGCGCCGAGAAGCTGTTGCCGTACATCAAGCACCTGCTGATCACCGGTGGCCATGGCGACGAGCACGAAGTGCACAACCGCCTGTACAGCCGCGACGGCACGCGCCAGACCTTTACCTGCCAGCGTTTGCCCGGCGGTTATCACGGCTCGGGTTGCACCTTGGCCAGTGCGCTGGCCGGGCGCATTGCCCAAGGCGAAGGTTTGGCCAGCGCCGTGCAAACGGCTCTCAACTACACGTGGCGTACCCTGCGTGATGCCGAACAACTCGGCCAGGGCCAGTTCGTGCCGCGTCGATTGCCGCTGGATTTCTGCTCGTAACTTATCGCTCGTCAGCAAGGGGTTTGCCCGATGAAACTACGCGGCCTTTACGCCATTACCGACAGCCAACTGTTGGCCGGCAAATTCCTCGCCTACGTCGAGGCGGCGCTGGACGGTGGCGTCACCCTGTTGCAGTACCGCGACAAAAGCAGCGACGAGACACGGCGCCTGCGTGAAGCCGAAAAGCTCTATGAACTGTGCTCGCGCTACAAGACTCAATTGATCATCAACGACGATGCCGAACTGGCCGCGCGACTGGGCGTCGGCGTACATCTGGGCCAGACCGACGGCCCGCTGACCTCGGCCCGGGCACTGCTCGGCGCCAAGGCGATCATCGGCGCCACCTGCCACAGCCAGATCGAACTGGCCGAACAGGCCGCCAAAGAAGGCGCCAGCTACGTCGCCTTCGGCCGCTTCTTCAATTCCACGACCAAACCCGGCGCACCCGCCGCCACCGTTGACATGCTGGCCCAGGCCCGCAAGCGCCTGCACCTGCCGATCTGCGTAATCGGCGGCGTCACCCTGGAAAACGCCGAGCCGCTGGTGGCCCACGGGGCTGACCTGCTCGCCGTGGTCCATGGCCTGTTCGGTGCCGACAGCACCCAGGAAGTCACCCGCCGCGCCCGTGCATTCAACGACCTTCTTAAATCTTCAGTTTAGAGAGCCCGATCATGTCCCGTTCCGAAACCCTGTTTGCCAACGCCCAGAAACACATCCCCGGCGGTGTGAACTCCCCCGTGCGTGCGTTCAAGAGCGTGGGCGGCACGCCGTTGTTCTTCAAGCATGCCGAAGGCGCCTACGTCACCGATGAAGACGACAAGCGCTATGTCGACTACGTCGGCTCCTGGGGCCCGATGATCCTCGGCCACAGCCATCCGGATGTGCTGGAGGCGGTGCGCCAGCAACTGCAACACGGCTTGTCCTACGGCGCCCCGACCGCGATGGAAACCGAGATGGCCGACCTGGTCTGCTCGATCGTGCCGTCGATGGAAATGGTGCGCATGGTCAGCTCCGGCACCGAAGCCACCATGAGCGCGATCCGCCTGGCCCGTGGTTTCACCGGCCGCGACAACATCATCAAGTTCGAAGGCTGCTACCACGGCCACTCCGACAGCCTGCTGGTGAAAGCCGGCTCCGGCGCGCTGACCCAGGGCGTCCCCAATTCCGCTGGCGTACCTGCGGCATTCGCCAAGCACACCCTGACCTTGCCGTTCAACGACATCGCAGCCGTCGAGCAGATGCTCAGCGAAGTCGGCCAGGACGTTGCCTGCATCATCGTCGAGCCGGTTGCCGGCAACATGAACTGCGTTCCACCGGCCCCGGGTTTTCTTGAGGGCTTGCGCGAGCAGTGCGACAAGCATGGCGTGGTGCTGATTTTTGACGAAGTGATGACCGGTTTCCGGGTCGCCCTCGGTGGCGCCCAGGCTTACTACGGCGTTACGCCAGACCTGAGCACCTTCGGCAAGATCATCGGCGGCGGCATGCCGGTAGGCTGCTTCGGCGGCAAGCGCGAGATCATGCAACACATCGCCCCGCTCGGCCCGGTATACCAGGCAGGCACCTTGTCGGGTAACCCACTGGCCATGGCCGCCGGCCTGACCACCCTGCGCCTGATCAGCCGCCCGGGCTTCCACGCCGAGCTGACCGACTACACCACGCGCCTGCTCGACGGCCTGCAACAACGCGCCGACGCCGCCGGCATCCCGTTTGTGACCACCCAGGCCGGTGGCATGTTCGGCCTGTACTTCAGCGGCGCCGACGATATCGTCACCTTCGATGACGTGATGGGCAGCGATGCCGAGCTGTTCAAGCGCTTCTTCCACCTGATGCTCGAAGGCGGCGTGTACCTGGCGCCGAGCGCCTTTGAAGCCGGCTTCACCTCGATTGCCCATGGCGAAGCCGAACTGAAATTGACCCTGGATGCTGCCGAGCGCGCCTTCGCGGCCCTGAAATAAGTGACGGCAACCTCTGACGTTGCCCCTGGCAGCGTCAGATTTGCTACTTTGCTTACAGAGAATTCCTGGTTTTTTCGAGAATTGCACTGCAATCCGGCAGATAACTTGCCCAAGCAGCAGAAAAACGAGTAAAGACTTTGTAAGCAGAGGCCTGCTTATTTCATAATGCGCGCTTATTGGACTCCCTCGAGGGTCCGCGCGCCCCGTCAGAGGTAAGTCGATTCCCATGAAACGCACCGGCCGCACCCTGGTTCTGGGCTGCCTGTTGCTCCTTCAACCGCTACTGGCACATGCCCAGGCCGGCGGCAACTCGTTGTTAATTCCAGCGATGGGTCGTTGCACCCTCAATACCCAGCCAGAGAGCCAGGCCGAAGCCCTGAGCGCGTGCCAGAAACAGGCCGAGGACGGGGATGCGCAGGCGCAATACGAGTTGGGCGAGTACTACCACGACAGCAAGAACCCGGCCGTTGACCTCAACAAAGCGTTGAGCTACTTCGAGAAAGCCTCGTTGCAGGGCCACGCCCAGGCGCAATACCAGTTGGGCAACATGTTCTTCAAAGGCGAAGGCGTGCCGGCCAACAACATTCAGGCGTACATCGTGCTGAAAATGGCCGCGGTCAATGGCGCCGAAGACGCGCTGGACACCGCCGACGAAGTCGCCGAGCACATGCAGCGCGATGAACTGGAAGTGGCGACCCAGGTGCTGGGGCAGATTTTCCGCAACTACCTGCGGGAGTTGCAGAGCGCCGATGGGCGTTCGCCTTTCTCTCCCCTGCCTTGATCACGGCGATAACAGGTAGCCCTGTCGATACGCCGTGGCCCCTGCGACGTGGGCAATCGCCATACCGGCGCTTGCCATTCGGCGTATTGATCGTACATACAAAAGCCCTGCACGCTCACACACTACCTCGGTCACACGGTCTGTAATCGGATCTATGACGTGCGCCACGATTTGTCCTGCTTCCAGGTAATCCCCCACCTGCGCGCAAAACACAATCAAGCCTCCCACCGCACTCACCACCGGCTCGACCCCCGCCAAGGGTGTTGGCGGACTCAATAACGCCGGTAGTGGAGGCGCTTGCCCCTCAACGCCTCCCTGCAAAGTCAGATAGTTGATCAACGCCTGACAATCCTGTCGCGCCAGCCCGTGGCTCACATCAGCCACGCCGCGCAACTCCACGGTCACGGCAAAACCCGGCGCCGCAAAGACCCCAGGGAAACGCGCCTGCATCCGTGCCCAGAACAAGGTGTAGCAATCGTCGAACGAATGCCCGCCCGCGTCCGGGCTCATAAAGCAGGCCCGGGCGCCCAGGTACCGCGCCAGCGGTTCCACCTGGGGCCAGGCGTCCGGTGCCAGGTACAGGTGCTGCACCGCCTCGAAATCACAATGCAGGTCCAGCACTCTGTCGGCGTCACAGGCCAGCGTTTGCAGGGCCAGGCGCAGGGAATGCAGCTGGGTCCCCGGCACCTGGCTGACAAGGGTTTGCCGCAAGGTCGCGCGGATCAGGTGCAGGTTATGCGCAGGATCATCAGTCAGAACATCCTGGACCTGATCCCCGACCTGCTGGCTGACGTCGACGAAGAAGCGATTGAAGTTCTCTCGACTGTCGTTATCGAAGCGCCCCTGCGGCACGTCCATCAGCACCTGCTCCAAACCCAGCGGATTGGCCACCGGCACCAGCACCACCTGCCAACGCAGCGCACCTTTGGCCTCCAGATCTGCCAGCCGTTGTTTGAGATGCCACAACACCAACATCCCCGGCAACTCATCGGCGTGCAGGGAAGCCTGGATGTAAACCTTGCTCGGCGCATCGGCTGGGCCGTAATGAAAACTATGAATATGCCGCGTGGTACCTGGCACAGCCGTCAACAGTTCATGTCTGCAAGTCTGCATATCGCCTCCTATCGATTCGAATCAAGAAAGCTCAGCCAGCGTCGTTCTGCCAGACGGAACAGGCAGATCAACGCGAACGTAATGCACAAGTAGAGCGCCGCGGCCAGGCCAAAGGATTGGAAGGTGAGGAAGGTTGCAGCGTTGGCATCCCGTGCGACTTTCAGGATATCCGGCACCGTTGCCGTGAACGCCAGGGTGGTGGAATGCAACATGAAGATCACTTCATTGCTGTAGTAGGGCAACGACCGGCGCAGGGCCGAGGGCATGATCAAGTGCACGTACAGCTTCCAACCGTCGAAACCCAACGACCGTGCAGCCTCGATTTCACCGCGCGGCATCACCCGGATCGCGCCCGCGAGTATTTCCGTGGTGTAGGCCGCGGTATTGAGGGCAAACGCCAGAAGGGTGCAATTGAGCGCTTCGCGAAAAAAAGCATCCAGCAACGGTTGCTCGCGAACGGCGCCAATGCTGTAGATGCCGGTGTAGAAGATCAGCAACTGGATATACAGCGGTGTGCCGCGAAACACGTAGGTAAAGCTTTGCACCGGCCAACGCAGCCAGCGTCGGCTGGACGTCCTGGCAATGGACAGTGGCAACGCCAACAGCAGGCCCAGGCACGAAGAGGCGCTAGTCAGCCACAAGGTCATGGCCAGGCCGGTGATTTGTTGGCCGTCAGAATAGATAAACGGCCGCCAATACTCCTGGATAAGCTCGATCATGATGATGATTCCTGCACACCGTCACCATACCGACGCTCCAGCCAGCGCAACGCCGCGTTTGAAACACTGCTGAGCAACAGGTAAACCAGCGCCGCCAGCAGCAGAAAAGCCAGTAATTGCTGACTGCTCTTGCCCGCCATCTGCGCCACTTTCACCAAGTCTGCCAAGCCGATGATCGACACCAACGCCGTGGCCTTGAGCAAGACCATCCAGTTATTGCCCAGCCCCGGCAGGGCAAACCGCATCATTTGCGGGAATATCACATGCACAAAACTCTGCCTGAAGGTCAGGCCAAGGGCTTTGGCAGCCTGGAACTGGCCCCGGGGCACAGCCAGCAACGCGCCGCGAAAGGTTTCGGTGAAATAGGCGCCGTAGATAAACCCCAGAGTGATCACGCCGGCGCTGAAAGGGTCGACATCGATGTAGGCCCAGCCCAATTCGCTGGTCAGACGACTCAGGCCTGTCTGCAACCCGTAGAAAATCAACAGCATCAACAACAGGTCCGGAACCCCGCGAATCAAGGTGGTATACACCTGCGCGCACAGGCGCCATGCCCTGACCTTGGACAGCTTGGCGCCTGCCCCCAGCAGGCCCAGGATCAGCCCCAGCAGCAATGACAACAGTGCCAGTTGCAGGGTGACCCAGACCCCGTGCAGTAACATCGGCAAAAAACCGCCCAGGGACGCGGCGAATTGAGTGAAGGCAGGTAGCATGATTGTGTCCTCGCTGGCCGTTGAGGGCGGTTATTGGCCGCTGAACATGTTCACTCCGGGGAAGTACTGCTCTTGCAGGCGAGCGTAGGTGCCATCGGCGTGCAGGGCAGCCAGCCCCTTATCCAACAGCGCTTTCAACGTGTGGTTGCCCTTGGCGATGCCAATGCCGCTTTTGGACGGCATCAACTCGCTGTCAATCAACGGGCCCAGCACGAACCCGACGCCTTGGGGTGAACGTAAAAATCCGCTCTGTGCTTGCTGAGCATCCTGCAGCGATGCCTGCAAACGCCCTGTCAGCAGGTCCGCGTACACTTGCTCCTGATCGGCATAAGCCACCACCTTCATACCCTGCCCGGCGAGCACTTGCCGGGCATACACTTCTTGAGTACTGCCCTGCAAATAGCCGACGGCCATGCCTGTGGAAAGCTCAGTGCCAGGGCGCATCACCATGGCAGTGGGACTGGAAAACACCTCCGAGGAAAAGTCGATGACCTTTTGCCGAGCGGCAGTGATGGTCATTGAAGCAAGGATGGCGTCGATCTTGCCGGCATTGAGGCTGGGAATCATGCCGTCAAAGTCACTCTCGACCCATTGGCAGCGAACATTCAAATGTGCACAAATTGCATTGCCAATATCTATTTCAAAACCGGTCAAAGTGCCCGTACTGTCTTTATAAGCAAAGGGCGCATAGTTGGGATCGGCAGCGAAACGGATCACTTTATAATCGCTGGCAAACAACGATGAATTAATAAGGAGTGTGGTGAATAACATCAGGAGTATTTTTTTCATTATTGTATTCCTCGTTATTGATTGAACAGTCGGACTGACTACACCTCGATAAATGGAATTTCCCGCCGCACTATCAGCGAGCCTTCGGGCGCATCGAACTCACGTGCGATGCGATGACCTGAATACACCGCCGCCGCAATGGTGCCCGGCGCCACACAGTCGCCGATCAGCGTCAGCGTTCGGATGCCTGCCGCCTGTAACTGTTCGGGTGAGTTGTTCAAGGCCTGATACAGCGCCTGCTCAGGCTCCCGGGAAGTGACCAGCAGCAAGGCTGCAGCTGGGATCAACCGCGTACGTTCGGTGTAGATGCAACCCGCTACCACACCCTCTGGCTTAACGCTGACCAGCGTATGGGACGGTATGATCGTGACATTCAACTGCATCAGACGACGCTGAATGCGGTGCTGCTCGAGAGTGTTATGGGTCCAGGCCGCCACGTCCGCCGCAGGGGTGACGAATATCACCTCCACACCCCGCGCCACCAGGTGTTCGGCCAGCACGCTGCCCATGTAATAGTGATCGTCATCGAACAGCAGCACCGGCGAAGTGGGCAACACCCCCGCCATCAGGTCATCAGGCGTCAGCACGGGCAGGCTCTCCAGGCCCGTTAAGGGGGAGCGCAAGGCGCGTCCCAAGCCATCCCGCCGCCAATGGGAACCCGTAGCGATGAACACATGCTCGGCGGCGAAATCCAGCACATCCAGGGCCTGCAAGGGGCTTTCCCGATAGATCTCGACTGACGGCATGCGGCTCAACGCATCCAGTCGATAGTCAATCACCCGTGCCCAACTCGCCAGCCCCGGCAGCCGGGCTTCCAACGCTACACGCCCGCCTAGGGTGCGCAGGCTGTCGACCAGGGCCACTTCCATCCCTCGCGCACCTAGGATCCGTGCACACTCAAGCCCGGATGGCCCGGCGCCGACCACCAGCGCCCGGCCGGGTTGCTGCGTACGGTTGACCGACTCGGGGTGCCAGCCACGCCGCCACTCCTCGCCCATGGTCGGGTTCTGTGTACAGCGCAGGGGCGTGCTGGTGTGGTCGCCACTGACACATACATTGCAGCCGATGCATTCGCGAATTTCCTCGGCGCGCCCCTCTTCAATCTTCTTGGGCAAGAACGGATCGGCAATCGAAGGGCGGGCCGCCCCGATCAGGTCCAGTACGCCACGGCGAACCAAAGACACCATGGTGTCCGGCGAAGTGAAGCGGCCGACGCCCACCACGGGCTTGCTGGTCAGCGCCTTGAGCCCCAGCAGGAAGGCCTCCTGGTAACCCTCCCCGGCAAAGCGCGCCGTCACGCTGTCATTGGACCAATCGGCGACATTGACGTCCCACAAGTCCGGCAGGTCCGCCAGCATCGAGAAGATTTCGGCACCTTCGCCCTCGCGGCTGAGGCCGTCGGCCATTTGCTCATCCACCGCCAGGCGGACCGCTACGGCACACCGATCACCCACTGCGTCGCGAGTGTCTTCAATCAACTCGCGCAACAGGCGCACACGGTTTTTCAGCGTACCGCCGTATTCGTCGGTACGCCGGTTATTGCGTGGCGTGAGGAAATGGAACGGCACGCTCAAGTCGTGGCCGGCGTACACATAGATGATGTCGAAACCCGCCTCCCGGGCGCGCAATGCGGCGGCTCGATGCAGGGCGCGCAATTGCCGGATATCGGCATGGCTCATGGCCCGAGCCTGCACCGGGTCGTAACTGCGCACCGGGGTATTGGAAGGCGCCCAGGGAATTTCGCGACTGTAGCGGTTGGGCGCCGAGTAACCATTGAATGCCAGCTCTACCCCGGCCAACGCCCCGTGACGGTGTACCCCCTCACACATGCGCGCCAGTGCAGGAATATCGCGTTCATCCCAAAGACGCGCTTCTATATAAGGTGAGAACTCGCTCAGCGGGCTGATTTCGCATTCTTCCGTGCACACCACGCCCCAGCCGCCCTCGGCTTTCACTGCGCGCATGCGCGCCATCGCCGAGGGGTGCACGTGGCCCATGCCATTACAGTGCGGAACTTGATAAAAGCGATTGCGGGTACGCACCGGGCCTATTTGCATCGGTTCAAACAGAATGTCATAGCGAGGATCGCGCACAGGGCTACTCCCGAACAGGTCAGTTCGTTAATGACGGCGTGATGGAACTTGACGCTAATGAGTGGCGTGATTAAACGCAGTCGAACGGGGGAAACTTCGAGGTTTTCTTATTATTGGTATATTCATGATGCCCTCTCTGAATAAACAAAATTTGCTATCTTTCAAACAAAATGTCTATCCATTGAGAGGCAGTTTCGGAAACGCCCTACAAATTAATTGCAGATCACTTCTCAGGCATCGGCATCGGAAACGGCATCACATTGCTCATGCCCCGAGCTTCACTGATCTTCGGCGTCCCCAAGCGCTCGACTTCATCGATGCGCACAATCGAATGCATGGGCACAAAGCTGCGCACTACCCCTTCGAACTGGGCCTTGAGCTTTTCTTCGCCCGGATCGACCACCAACTGGGTGCGCTCGCCAAAGACGAACTCTTCCACCTCCAGGAAGCCCCACAGATCACTTTGATAGATCTGCTTGGCGTACATTTCGAACACCTGGCCCTGGTTGAGGAAAATCACCTTATAGATTGGAGCTTCACGTTTGGTCATGGTGGGCGAACAACACATGGGGATATAAAAGAGGGCGCGAACTATAGCATGGCACCCGATGCACAGCGCTAGGAACCAATGGGCATGCCCCCTATAATGCGCGGTTCTTTACCACCAGTTGACGATTCCCATGGCCAAGAAGCTTTACATCGAAACCCACGGTTGCCAGATGAACGAGTACGACAGCTCGCGCATGGTCGACTTGCTGGGCGAACACCAGGCCCTGGAAGTCACTGCCCGCGCCGAAGATGCCGACGTGATCCTGCTCAATACCTGCTCGATCCGCGAGCGGGCCCAGGACCGTGTGTATTCGCAGCTGGGCCGCTGGCGCGAATTGAAACTGGCCAACCCGGACATGGTGATCGCCGTCGGCGGGTGCGTGGCCAGCCAGGAAGGCGCTGCGATCCGCGACCGCGCGCCCTATGTCGATGTGGTGTTCGGCCCGCAAACCCTGCACCGCTTGCCCGAGATGATCGACGCCGCACGCATCACCAAGCTGCCGCAGGTTGACGTGTCGTTCCCCGAAATCGAAAAATTTGATCATCTGCCCGAACCGCGCATCGATGGGCCGAGCGCCTATGTGTCGGTGATGGAAGGCTGCAGCAAGTACTGCACCTTCTGCGTGGTGCCTTACACCCGCGGCGAAGAAGTCAGCCGGCCGTTTGACGATGTGCTATCGGAAATCATCCACCTGGCTGAAAACGGCGTGCGCGAAGTGACCCTGCTGGGCCAGAACGTCAACGGCTACCGTGGCCAGACCGATGATGGCCGCCTGGCCGACCTGGCGGAATTGATCCGCGTGGTCGCCGCTGTCGATGGCATCGAGCGTATCCGCTACACCACCTCCCACCCGCTGGAGTTCTCCGACAGCCTGATCCAGGCCCACGCCGAAGTGCCAGAGCTGGTCAAACACCTACACTTGCCGGTGCAATCGGGTTCGGACCGCATTTTGTCGGCGATGAAGCGCAACCACACCGCGCTGGAATACAAATCCAAATTGCGCAAACTGCGCGCTGCCGTGCCGGGCATCTGCATCAGTTCGGACTTTATCGTCGGCTTCCCGGGCGAAACCGAGAAAGACTTCCAGCAGACCATGAAGCTGATCGAGGACGTCGGTTTCGACTTCTCCTACTCGTTCGTCTACAGCCAGCGCCCGGGCACCCCGGCTGCCGACCTGCTGGATGAAACCCCGGAAGCGTTGAAAAAAGAGCGTTTGAACGCGCTGCAACATCGCCTCAATCAGCAGGGCTTTGAAATCAGCCGACAAATGGTCGGTTCGATCCAGCGCATTCTGGTCACAGATTATTCGAAGAAAGACCCGGGTGAATTGCAGGGGCGTACCGAGAACAACCGAATCGTCAACTTCCGCTGCGACAATCCCACGCTGATCGGCCAGTTTGCCGATGTGCACATTGATGCGGCGCAGCCACACTCGTTGCGTGGCTCGTTGATCAACTGATCTCGCTGACCGGATGAAGATCAAAATGTGGAAGCTGGCTTGCCTGCGATAGCGATGTATCAGTGCCCTATGTGCCAACTGACCCACCGCTATCGCAGGCAAGCCAGCTCCCACAGGGGTTCTTCAGGGTTATCGAGAGTGGGGCCAAGCTATTTAAGTGCTTTCGCACACCGGCGCCTGGCGTTATTCTCTCTCTCACCTCATCAGCCAAAGGGCGGCTAAAAGCAACCTTGAACGCACCCATAGCAGAACCCCATCGCTTTATCCTCGAGCCGTTTGAGGCTCGCCGTTTCGCCAACCTGTGCGGCCAGTTCGACGAGCACCTGCGCCTGATCGAACAACGCCTGAGCATCGAGATCCGCAACCGCGGCAATCAGTTCGAGCTCATTGGTGAACCTCAACACACCACGTCTGCAGAAAACCTGTTGCGCCGCCTCTACCGCGAAACCAAGGGTAGCGAGCTGTCGCCGGAGACCGTGCACCTGTACCTGCAGGAATCGGCTGTGGAAGACCTGGCCAATAACCCGGTGGCCGAAGCCAGCGTGGCCTTGCGTACCAAAAAAGGCATGATTCGCCCCCGCGGCTTGAATCAGCAGAAGTACGTCAAGGAAATCCTCGGCAACGACATCAACTTCGGCATCGGCCCGGCCGGTACCGGCAAGACCTACCTGGCGGTGGCCTGCGCTGTCGATGCCCTGGAGCGCGAGCAAGTGCGGCGCATCCTGCTGGTGCGCCCAGCGGTCGAGGCCGGCGAAAAGCTCGGTTTCCTGCCCGGCGACCTGGCCCAGAAGATCGACCCGTACCTGCGCCCACTCTACGACGCGCTGTACGAGATGCTCGGCTTTGAATACGTGGCCAAGCTGATCGAGCGCCAGGTGATCGAGATCGCACCACTGGCCTACATGCGTGGCCGCACGCTCAACAACAGCTTCATCATCCTCGACGAAAGCCAGAACACCACCGTTGAGCAGATGAAGATGTTCCTCACCCGTATCGGTTTCGGCTCCACTGCCGTGATCACGGGCGACATCACCCAGGTCGACCTGCCCAAGGGCACCAAGTCGGGCCTGGGCCAGGTGATCGAGGTGCTCAAGGACGTGCCGGGTATCAGCTTCACGCACTTCATGCCCAAGGACGTGGTACGCCACCCGCTGGTGCAGCGCATTGTCGAGGCCTATGAGCGTTTCGAACACCGCGACGACGCGCCCGCCAAGGACGCTCGCCACGATGCTTGAGCTAGACCTGCAGCTGGCCACCGACGCGCCCGCCCCCAGCGAAGCCCAGTTCCGCCAATGGTGTGAACTGGCCTTGCGCCAGCGCACCGCCGACTCGGAACTGACCATTCGTCTGGTGGACGAGGCCGAAGGCCGTGAGCTGAACCACACCTGGCGCCAGAAAGACTACGCGACCAACGTGCTGTCCTTCCCCGCCGACGTGCCCGACGAATTGCTGGATATCCCGCTGCTGGGCGACCTGGTGATCTGCGTCGCGGTGGTCGAACGCGAAGCGGCCGAACAAGGCAAGGAACTTGAGGCCCATTGGGCCCATCTAGTCATCCACGGCTGCTTGCATCTCTTGGGTTACGACCATATAGACGATGACGAAGCCGAGGAAATGGAAGCGCTGGAACGAACGTTGCTTGCAGAGCTGGGTCACCGCGACCCGTACGCAGACGACGAAAACTGATCAACACTCAACTGTCATATCAAAGGATTTAGAGTAATCGCTATGAGCGAAGACCGATCGAGCAACGGGCAGAAGTCATGGCTGGGTAAACTGACCCAGGCTTTTGCCCACGAGCCGAAGAACCGCCAGGAGCTCTTGGAGCTGCTGCGCGATGCACACCAGAACAAATTGCTGGACAGCGAAGCGCTGGCCATCGTCGAGGGCGCCATCCAGGTGGCTGACCTGCAAGTACGCGACATCATGGTCCCGCGCTCGCAGATGATCAGCATCAAGGCGACCCAGACCCCACGGGAATTCCTCCCGGCCGTGATCGACTCGGCGCATTCGCGCTACCCGGTGATCGGTGAAAGCCATGACGACGTCATGGGCGTCCTGCTGGCCAAGGACTTGCTGCCGTTGATCCTCAAGGAGAACGGCGACAGCTTCAACATCAAGGACCTGCTGCGCCCGGCCACCTTCGTGCCCGAGTCCAAGCGCCTGAATGTGCTGCTGCGCGAGTTTCGCGCCAACCACAATCACATGGCCATTGTGATTGACGAATACGGCGGCGTGGCCGGCCTGGTCACCATCGAAGACGTGCTGGAGCAGATCGTCGGCGACATCGAAGACGAGCACGACGTCGAAGAAGACAGCTACATCAAGCCGCTGCCCAGCGGTGATTTCCTGATCAAGGCGCTGACGCCGATCGAGAACTTCAACGAGTTTTTCGACAGCGAGTTCTCGGACGATGAGTTCGACACCGTAGGCGGCCTGGTGATGAGTGCGTTCGGGCATTTGCCCAAGCGTAATGAAACCACCGAGATCGGTGCGTATCGCTTCCGCATCCTCAATGCCGATAGCCGTCGTATCCATCTGATCCGTTTGACACCTATCGCCCGCTAAGGACTGACATGCGCCGTATGATCGCACCCGGCTGGCCCGGTAACTTGCTGGCCGTGGTGGCCGGCGCCATCACAACCCTGGCGCTGGCGCCGTTCGATATCTGGCCGTTGGCGCTGGTAGCGGTCGGCCTGTTCTATATCGGCCTGCGGGAGCTGACACCCCGCCAAGCCCTGGCCCGTGGCTGGTGTTTCGGCTTCGGCCTGTTTGGCGCCGGCACCAGTTGGATCTACTACAGCATCCACCACTTCGGCGGCGCTTCGGTGCTGCTGGCGGGGTTCCTGATGCTGCTGTTCACCGCCGCCATCGCCTGGTTCTTTGCCCTGCCCGCCTGGTTATGGGCACGCTGGTTGCGCCGTAACGAAGCACCACTGGCGGATGCATTGACGTTCGCCGCGTTGTGGGTCGGCCAGGAAGCCTTTCGTGGCTGGTTCCTTACCGGTTTCCCGTGGTTGTACTCCGGTTACAGTCAACTCGACGGGCCTTTGACCGGCCTCGCGCCATTGGGTGGGATGTGGCTGATTTCCTTCGCCCTCGCACTCACCGCCGCATTGCTGTGCAACCTGCCGCGTCTGCTGGCCAGCAAGCGCAATGCCTTCATCGGCGCGGGTCTGTTATTGCTGGTTGCACCTTGGGCCATTGGCCTGGCGCTCAAGCATCACGCCTGGACGTCGCCGTCTGGCGCGCCGCTGAGCGTGGCCGCGATTCAGGGCAACGTCGAGCAAAGCATGAAGTGGGACCCCGACCAGCTCAATGCACAGTTGGCGCTGTACCGCGACATGAGCCTGAGCTCCAAGCGCGTCGACCTGCTGGTCTGGCCGGAAACCGCCGTGCCGGTGCTCAAGGAGTCCGTCGAGGGCTACCTGGGCATGATGGGCAAGTTTGCCGCCGACCGGGACAGTGCGTTGATCACCGGGGTACCGATTCGCCAGGAAGTGCACCACCAGAAGCGCTATTTCAACGGCATCACCGTGGTGGGTGAAGGTGACGGCACCTACCTCAAGCAGAAACTGGTGCCGTTTGGCGAGTACGTGCCGTTGCAGGACATGTTGCGCGGGCTGATCGCCTTTTTCGACCTGCCCATGTCGGACTTCGCCCGCGGCCCTTCTGACCAGGCCATGCTGCAGGCCAAGGGTTATCAGATTGCGCCGTTCATTTGCTATGAAGTGGTGTACCCCGAATTCGCCGCCGGCCTGTCGGCCCAGAGCGACCTGCTGCTGACTATCAGCAACGACACCTGGTTCGGCCGCTCCATCGGCCCGCTACAGCACCTGCAAATGGCGCAAATGCGTGCGCTGGAGGCTGGCCGCTGGATGATCCGCGCCACCAACAACGGCGTGACCGGGCTGATCAACCCGTTTGGGCAGATCACCGCGCAGATCCCGCAGTTCGAGCGCGGCATTCTCTATGGAGAGGTGGTGCCGATGCATAACCTCACGCCGTACCTGCAATGGCGTTCGTGGCCGTTGATCATTGTGTGCCTGGCATTGTTTGGCTGGGCTCTGCTGGCTGCACGAATGTCCAAAACGCTCTGACCTGTGGGAGCTGGCTTGCCTGCGATGGCGGTGTATCAGTGCCCTAAGTGCTCACTGACCCACCGCCATCGCAGGCAAGCCAGCTCCCACATTTTGATCTCCTGTGTTGCGCCTACCGGTAAAACAACCGATACCCCACCTGCCCCACCGCTTCATTGATCAACTGCCCGCTTTGCCACACCGCCTTGACCTCCGGCATCCAGCCACCCAGCGGTCGGCCATGGTCCACACCCAAAAAGCCCACCGGCCCCGGCACCACGGTGAAGCCGGCCTTTTCAAAACTCCACACCGAACGCGGCATGTGCCAGGCCTGGGTCACCACTACCACACGCTTGATGCCTTGAGGCAAGAGTATCTCGGCGCTCATCTGGGCGTTTTCCCAGGTAGTACGGCTTCGCTCTTCTTTCCAGCGTACGGTGACACCGAAGTCATCCTGCATCGACACGGCCATCAGCTCGGCCTCACTGGGCGGCGTGCCGTAGTGCAAGCCACCGCTGGTCAGCACTGGCAAACCGGATGCCTTGGCCAGCCGCGCGGCAAAACGCTCACGCTCCAGGCCAATACCGGTGGGCTGGTCGCTGCCCCAGGCAACGTCACCGCGCTCGCGCCCCGAGCCCAGCACCACAATCGCGTCGGCACGCTGGGCCAAGGTGGCCCAGTCTTCCCGGGCCAAAGGTGGTTCTGTCTCCAGGACACGGGCGCCCCACTGCACCATCACTGGCAGGCTGATCAACCACATCCCGCCCAGCCCGAGGGCAAAGCACAAGCCCGCCAGGCGCGGACGGCTGCGGCGAAACCACCAGGCACACGCCAGCAACAGCAGAAAAATACCGGGCGGCAACAACAGTTGTTTAATGAAATAACGAAAAGGCATCGGGCATCTCCAAAGATGCCCGCAGCCTAGATGCATCGGGGTTTTGCAACAATCCTTACCGACAACATTTTGATAACGCTAACGGATAACGCGTGGCTCACTTGCACCGCACGGACCGGAAGTTCTCTGGCCCACGGCCGGTCGCCACGTCTTTGAGCCAGATGACCTTGGCCGAATGAGCGGGCGGGGAAGCCTGCCCATGGGAGGCGCGGTCGTGATTCAACGCCAGGTAGTTCTTGATCAATTCAAGTTCCGCCTGGCTCAAGCCTCGCAACTCCAGCTCCAGAGGCCGCTCATCACGCAATCGGCCTGCGGTTCTTGCGGCATCCAATGCCCGACCCAAACGGTCGATCAATCCTTCATACAACTGCGGTTTCGTTAAAGTTCGCTGCGATTCAACCATCCCCTCACCTCATTGAAGAAATACTTGCTCCCCACTAAACAGCGTAGCCCCCGTGGCTGCGCCTGCCCGGTGCCGCGACAGACGGCCCTTGCCGCGCAATCAGGGTTTCCCTCGATAGAGTGGGGTCATGTATGCTACGGCGCTTCCTGTAACTCCACTTCCCGCAGGGTTTGGGCACGGACGCGCCGCTTCTTGGTGTCGAACAACCCGGACAGTGCACCGAAGAGGATTAGGCCACCCCTATCCAGTTCAAAAGTAGCCATGCACGAACAATATCAGCCCCGTGAAATAGAAAATGCCGCCCAAACCTTCTGGGACGAGCAAAAGTCCTTTGAAGTCAGTGAACAGCCAGGCAAGGAGACTTACTACTGCCTATCGATGTTCCCTTACCCCAGCGGCAAGCTACACATGGGGCACGTGCGCAACTACACCATCGGCGACGTGATTTCGCGCTACCAGCGCATGCTCGGCAAGAACGTGTTGCAACCTATGGGTTGGGACGCCTTCGGCATGCCGGCAGAAAACGCCGCGATGAAAAACAACGTGGCGCCCGCCAAGTGGACCTACGAAAACATCGCCTACATGAAGACCCAGCTGCGCAGCCTGGGCCTGGCGGTGGACTGGTCCCGCGAGGTCACCACCTGCAAGCCGGATTACTACCGCTGGGAACAATGGCTGTTCACGCGCCTGTTCGAAAAAGGTGTGATCTACAAAAAAAGCGGCACCGTGAACTGGGACCCGATCGACCAGACCGTACTGGCCAACGAACAGGTTATCGACGGTCGCGGCTGGCGTTCCGGCGCGCTGATCGAAAAGCGCGAAATCCCGATGTACTACTTCAAGATCACCGCCTACGCGGATGAACTGTTGTCGAGCCTCGACGATCTGCCGGGCTGGCCTGAACAGGTCAAGACCATGCAGCGCAACTGGATCGGCAAATCCAAGGGCATGGAAGTGCAGTTCCCATACAACGTCGACTCCATCGGCGAAGCGGGCGCACTCAAGGTCTTCACCACCCGCCCAGACACCCTGATGGGCGCGACCTACGTCGCCGTGGCCGCCGAACACCCGCTGGCCACCCAGGCCGCACAGAACAACCCTGAGCTGCAGGCGTTCATCGCTGAATGCAAAGGCGGCAGCGTGGCCGAAGCCGACGTCGCCACCCAGGAGAAAAAAGGCCTGCCAACCGGCCTGTTCGTCGAGCACCCGCTGACCGGCGAGAAACTGCCGGTTTGGGTCGCCAACTACGTATTGATGCACTACGGCGATGGCGCCGTCATGGCCGTGCCGGCCCACGACGAGCGCGATTTCGAATTCGCTACCAAGTACAGCCTGCCGATCAAGTCGGTCGTGCGCACCAGCTCGGGCGACACCAACCCCGCTCCGTGGCAAGACGCCTACGGCGAGCACGGCACGCTGATCAACTCCGGCGAATTCGACGGCCTGGACTTCCAGGGCGCCTTCGATGCCATGGAAGTTGCCCTGATCCAGAAAAACCTCGGTGCCTCGCGCACCCAGTTCCGCCTGCGCGACTGGGGCATCAGCCGCCAGCGCTACTGGGGCTGCCCGATCCCGATCATCCACTGCCAAACCTGCGGCGACGTGCCGGTACCGGAAGACCAACTGCCGGTCGTGTTGCCAGAAGACGTGGTGCCGGATGGCGCTGGCTCGCCGTTGGCACGCATGCCTGAGTTCTACGAGTGCAGCTGCCCTAAGTGCGGCGCACCGGCCAAGCGTGAAACCGACACCATGGACACCTTCGTCGAGTCCTCGTGGTACTACGCTCGTTATGCCTCGCCGCACTATGAAGGCGGCCTGGTGGAGAAATCCGCAGCCGACCATTGGTTGCCGGTGGATCAGTACATCGGTGGCATCGAACACGCCATCCTCCACCTGCTGTATGCGCGCTTCTTCCATAAGCTGATGCGTGACGAAGGCCTGGTGAGCTCCGATGAGCCGTTCAAGAACCTGCTGACCCAGGGCATGGTGATCGCCGACACTTACTATCGTCGCGAAGCCAATGGCGCCTACACCTGGTTCAACCCGGCGGATGTCGAGCTTGAGCGTGACAGCAAGGCCAAGGTCATCAGCGCCAAATTGAAGGCCGACGGCCTGCCGGTGGAAATCGGTGGCACCGAGAAGATGGCCAAGTCCAAGAACAACGGCGTCGACCCACAGTCGATGATCGATCAGTTCGGCGCCGACACCTGCCGCCTGTTCATGATGTTCGCCTCGCCGCCTGACATGAGCGCCGAATGGTCCGACTCGGGTGTCGAAGGCTCGCACCGTTTCCTCAAGCGCGTCTGGCGCCTGGCCCACGCCCATGTCAGCCAGGGCCTGCCGGGCAAGCTGGACATCGGCGCCTTGAACGACGAGCAGAAAGCCGTGCGCCGCAGCATCCACCTGGCTATCCGCCAGGCCAGCCAGGACGTCGGGCAGAACCACAAGTTCAACACCGCCATCGCCCAGGTGATGACGCTGATGAACGTGCTGGAAAAAGCCTCGCAGGCGACCGAACAAGATCGTGCGCTGATCCAGGAAGGCCTGGAAACAGTTACCCTGTTGCTCGCGCCGATCACGCCGCACATCAGCCATGAACTGTGGAGCCGTCTGGGCCACAGCGGTGCCGTCATCGATGCCGCCTGGCCGGTGCAGGATGACAGCGCCCTGGTACAGGACACGCTGCAACTGGTCATCCAGGTTAACGGTAAACTGCGTGGCCAGATCGACATGCCGGCCAGCGCCAGCCGTGAAGAGGTTGAAGCAGCTGCACGTATCAATGAGAACGTGCTGCGCTTTACCGAAGGCCTGACCATCCGCAAGGTGATCGTGGTGCCTGGCAAACTGGTCAATATCGTCGCCAGCTAAATCGGATCAGGCGCGGGGCTTGGGCCCCACGCCGAACTAAACCTTTAGGGCCCGAGAAGGCCCACCTGGTTTCAAGGGGAGCAACAAAATGATCAAACGCAATCTGCTGGTTATGGGCCTTGCCGTGCTGTTGAGCGCTTGCGGCTTCCAGCTGCGCGGTACCGGCACCAATGAGCTGTCGCTCAAGGAACTCGACGTCAGCGCCCGCAACGCCTACGGCGAAACCGTCACCCAGCTGCGCCAGACCCTGGAAAACAGCGGTGTGCACGTGTACAACGGCGCCACCTACAAACTGATCCTGACGGATGAGCGAGAAACCCAGCGCAATATCAGCTACGCGAGTGCTGGCCGTGCGTCCGACGTCGAGTTGAACACTGCGCTGATGTTCGAAATACAAGGCCGTGATCAGTTGCCGTTGATGGGTGACAAGATCCAGGTGCAGAAAGTGGTGAGCCACGATGGCAACAACTTGGTGGGTTCGGACTCCGAGACCATCCAGGTGCGCAAGGAAATGCGTCGTGAGCTGATCCAGCGCATGATGACTCGCCTGCAAATGCTCACTCCGGAAAAACTGGCTGAGCTGCAGCAAGTGGCCGACAACAAGGCCAAGGCTGATGCCGACGCCCTGAAAGCCGCGCAGGAATATGAAGACAACACGCCGAAACAGTCGCCTGTTGAAGTCCCTGTCGAGTAAGCCAGACGGGGCGCCCCTGGCGCCCCGTTCGCCCTGCCTATGAAACTTGCCCCCGCCCAACTCGCCAAACACCTGCAAGGTGGCCTTGCGCCTGTGTACATCGTCAGCGGCGACGACCCGCTACTGTGCCAGGAAGCGGCCGACGCTATCCGCACCGCCGCACGCCAGCAAGGTTTCGATGAACGCCAGGTGTTCAGTGCTGACGCCAGTTTCGACTGGGGCACGCTGCTGCAAGCTGGCGCGAGCATGTCGCTGTTTGCCGAAAAACGCCTGCTGGAACTGCGCCTGCCCTCGGGCAAGCCGGGCGATAAAGGCGCGGCGGCCCTGATGGAATACTGCTCGCGCCCCGCCGAAGACACCGTGCTGCTGGTCAGCCTGCCCAAGCTTGACGGCAGCGCGCAGAAAACCAAGTGGGGCAAGGCCCTGGTTGAAGGTCCACAGACTCAGTTCATCCAGATCTGGCCGGTGGACAGCAACCAGTTGCCGCAGTGGATTCGTCAGCGCCTGTCGCAATCAGGGCTGGCGGCGACACAGGATGCCGTGGAACTGATCGCCGCTCGGGTCGAGGGCAACCTGCTTGCCGCCGCCCAGGAGATCGAAAAGCTCAAGTTGATGGCTGAAGACGGGCAGATCACCGTCGAAACCGTGCAAGGCGCAGTGGCCGATAGCGCACGCTTTGATGTGTTCGGCCTGGTGGACGCCATCCTCAACGGCGAGCCCGCCCACGCCCTGCGCATGCTCGAAGGCCTGCGTGGCGAGGGAGTGGAACCGCCGGTGATTCTGTGGGCACTGGCTCGGGAGCTGCGGGTGTTGGCGAACATTGCCCTGCAATACAGCCAAGGCACACCGCTGGACAAATGCTTCAGCCAGGCCAGGCCGCCGGTGTGGGACAAACGCAAACCCCTGATGAGCAAAGCCCTGCAACGGCACTCGGCGCAACGCTGGGCGCAACTGTTACTGGAAGCGCAGCGCATCGACGCACAGATCAAAGGCCAGGCTGCCGGCTCACCGTGGATGAGCCTGAGCCGTTTGTCGCTGTTGATGGCTGGCCAGCGCCTGGCGTTGCCTGCCGAATAACCACCTCTGTACAACGGCACAAAACCCTGTGGGAGCTGGCTTGCCTGCTCCCACATTGACTCTGCCCACTGCCTATTTGCGACATTTCCCACCTATCGACGGGCTTTACAGCCGGCCCACTTCGGCAGATGATTTGCACCGCTGCATTCCACCCTCAAGCGAGAGAATCCACCATGAGCAAAAAGCCATCCAAGCATGGCCCCAACAAGGCCAAATCCATCATCGCCCAGCCCTTGTTCCGCAGCCGCCAGGAACGCGCCGGCAAAGGCAAAGGCAGCTACCGCCGCGAAGCCTTCCAGTCTAATAGCTGGGAGGCTTCTTACTTTCTGGCTGCCTGAAGGCAAGCGCCCCTCTGGCATGATAAGGTCTGTACCTGATTTGTAACCCCTGGACCTGTGCATGCCCTCTCGTCTTTCTCGTCATTGGCACCTGCGCCAATTGATCGCTGCCTCCAGCCTCATTCTGCTTGTCGCCTGCGCCGAAAAACCTACCGCTGCGGACGCTCAACCCCTGCCCAAGCTCCAGACGGCCCCGGCTATCGCGCCTGCCGTGGTGGCCCCGTTGGCGGTGGACAATCTCGATATCCAGCCGACCCAGACCTTTGCCGAATGGCAAGCTGGCTTCCGTGCGCAAGCGCTGCAGGCCGGGATCACTGCGGCCGTGTTCGATAACGCTTTTGCCGGCGTCACACCTGATATGGCGGTGATTCGCGCCGACCGCAGCCAACCGGAATTTTCCCGCCCGGTGTGGGAGTACCTCGACGGAGCACTGTCGCCGGTGCGCGTGCGCAATGGCCAGGCACTGCTGGTCAAGTACGCCGATATTCTGCAAAGCATCGAGCAACGCTATGGCGTCGACCGCCAGGCGCTGGTCTCGGTGTGGGGCATGGAGAGCAACTTCGGCGCTTTCCAGGGCAATAACTCGGTGATCCGCTCCTTGGCCACCCTCGCCTATGAAGGACGTCGTCCGGCCTTTGCGCAAGCGCAGTTGCTGGCCGCGCTGCAGATCATCCAGCATGGCGATATTCAGGCCGACCAGATGAAAGGTTCCTGGGCCGGGGCGATGGGCCAGACCCAGTTCATCCCGACCACCTACAACACCCATGCCGTGGACTTCGACGGTGACGGTCGCCGCGATATCTGGAACAGCCCGTCCGACGCCCTCGCCTCCACCGCGCATTACCTGCAAAGCTCCGGTTGGCAGAAAGGCCAGCCGTGGGGCGTTGAAGTACAGCCGCTGCCGTCGGGCTTCGACTACAGCCTGGCCGATGGCGGCATGCGCAAGACCGTGGCGCAATGGCTGCAACTGGGCATCCAACTGCCGCCTGGCGTGAGCCTGCCGGCCAATGTCGACCAGCTGTCCGCCGCCCTGCTGCTGCCGGCCGGCTACCGTGGCCCGGCGTTCCTGGTGCTGGATAACTTCCGCGCGATCCTCAAGTACAACAATTCGTCGTCCTATGCACTGGCGGTTGGCTTGCTGTCGGAGCGGTTTGGCGGTGGCGGTGTGATTCGGGGCAGTTGGCCAAAAGATGAGCTGCCACTGAGCCGATCGCAACGCATAGACCTGCAGACGGCGCTCAGCGCCAAAGGCTATGACGCGGGTAATGCCGACGGGATTATTGGCGCCAACACGCGCAAGGCGATTCGGGCTGCGCAGCAGGCACTGGGCTGGCCGGCGGATGGGTATCCGACGGTGAAGTTGCTGGAGTCGCTGCAGAACCGCTGAAGTGATCGCTCCCACGCTCTGCGTGGGAGCGCTGCCTTGGACGCTCCGCGTCCGCGGCTGAAGAGGGTGACGCAGAGCGTCACTGAAGGAATTCCCACGCAGAGCGTGGGAACGATCAGGCCTTGAACACTACATCCTGCTCCAACACCACACGCTGCTCCCCCGCATCCAGGCGCACCAAGGCGCCCATCGGCAATGTCAGGTTGGGGTCGCAATGCCCACTGCGCCAGCCTGCCAGCACTGGAATGCACAGCGGCTCAAAGGACTGCTTCAGCAGACGTGCCAACGCCCCGCTATCCACACCAGCCACATCCCCTACCAGCACACCGGCGACCTGGGCCAGCTTGCCAGCCAGGCGCAGGTGGGTCAGCAGACGGTCAATGCGATAGAGCGGTTCGTTGACGTCTTCGATAAACAGGATGATGCCGTCAGCGTCTATTTCGTATGGCGTGCCCATGACTGCGGCGATCATCGACAAGTTACCGCCCAGCAAGCGCCCACAAGCCACACCTGGCTCGATTGTGGTCAACGGGTAGGCCATCGGGTGCGGCAGCACACTGCCGGCGCCCCGCTGGCCACGCAGCAGGCTGAACAAGGAGGATTCGGTGGGTGGCTGTTTGCCGCCGAGCAGGTCGGCGTTGAGCATCGGGCCATGGAACGTCACAAAGCCCGCATAGCGGTTGATGGCCAGATGCAAGGCGGTGATATCGCTGTAGCCCACGAACGGCTTCGGGTTGGCGCGCAGCACGTCGAAGTCCAGGGCGTCGAGCAAACGGGGCGTGCCGTAACCGCCACGCAGGCAAAGGATGGCATCGATATCGGGGTTGGCGAAGGCGGCATGCAAATCACGCACGCGCACTTCATCGCTGCCGGCCAGGTAGCCGTCGTGCTCGTACACCCCGGGGAAAATGTGCAATTGGTAGCCACGGGCACGCATCCATTGCCCGGCTTTTTCAACATCCAGCGCGGCGGGGCCGGCGGGGGCGATCAGGCCGAAGGTGCCTTCGGGGCGCAGTGCAGGTACGGCGGCGGTCATCCATGGTTCTCCCTATATGACGCAGAACGAAATGTGGGAGCTGGCTTGCCTGCGATGCAAGCGCCTCGGTGTGTCAGTGACACCGAGGTGATGCTATCGCAGGCAAGCCAGCTCCCACACAAGCCAGCATTTCACATTGATTCTGGGGGCGGCTTACGAAACCAGGCTCGCCTTGACCAGCTTGGCCTGCTCGTCGGCGTGGTACGAAGACCGCACCAACGGGCCCGAGGCCACGTTCTTGAAGCCCATCTTGTAACCTTCCTCGGCGAACCAGGCGAAGGTGTCCGGGTGCACGAAGCGCTGCACCGGCAAGTGGCTGCGGGACGGTTGCAGGTACTGGCCCAGGGTCAGCATGTCGATGTCGTGTTCGCGCATGCGCTTCATGACTTCGATGACTTCTTCGTCGGTTTCACCCAGGCCCAGCATCAAGCCGGACTTGGTCGGGATGTGCGGCATCATCTGCTTGAATTTCTGCAGCAGGGTCAGCGACCACTGGTAGTCCGAACCCGGGCGTGCAGCCTTGTACAGGCGCGGCACGGTTTCCAGGTTGTGGTTGAACACATCCGGCGGCTCGGCAGCGGTGATGTCCAGGGCGACGTCCATCCGGCCACGGTAGTCCGGCACCAGGGTTTCGAGCATCACGTTCGGCGACAGCTTGCGGATCTCGCGGATGCAGTCGGCAAAATGCTGGGCACCACCGTCACGCAGGTCGTCGCGGTCTACCGAGGTGATCACCACATACTTGAGCTTCAGGTCGGCGATGGCGATGGCCAGGCTTTCTGGCTCGTTGACGTCCAACGGCTTCGGACGGCCGTGGCCGACGTCGCAGAACGGGCAACGACGGGTGCAGATGTCACCCATGATCATGAACGTGGCGGTGCCGCCAGAGAAGCACTCGCCCAGGTTCGGGCAGGAGGCTTCTTCGCATACGCTGTGCAACTTGTGTTTGCGCAGCAGCGACTTGATACGGTCGACTTCCGGCGAAACCGGGATGCGCACGCGAATCCAGTCAGGTTTCTTCGGCAGTTCGGTGGTCGGGATGATCTTGACCGGGATGCGTGCAACCTTCTCGGCGCCGCGCAGCTTGACGCCGGCTTCCACCTTGGCACGCGGGGCCGGGGCTGGACGCTCAGTGATGTCCAGCGCCGGGATCATGGTTTGCACAACATCAGTAGTCATATCAATCGATTCCGCCCGTCAGGGTCATCTGCTCTGCATAGTCGAGGTGTTTGACGAGCTGCGCGCGCAGCCGGGCACTTACCTCGGCAAATTCTATGGATGTTGCATGCTCACTCAACTGGGTCATCGCAAGCCCGGCGTAACCGCACGGGTTGATGCGCCGGAACGGCGCCAGGTCCATGTCCACATTCAAGGCCAGGCCATGAAAGGAACAACCGTGGCGAATGCGCAGCCCCAGGGAGGCGATTTTCGCGCCATCCACGTATACACCCGGTGCATCGGGCTTGGCCACGGCGGTCACGCCGTAACTGGCCAATAGCTCGATCAGGCACGTTTCCATGCGGCTGACCAGGTCGCGCACGCCAAACCCCAGCTTGCGCACGTCCAGTAGCAGGTAAGCCACTAGTTGACCGGGCCCATGGTAAGTCACTTGTCCCCCTCGGTCGACCTGCACCACCGGAATATCACCCGGCAGCAGCAAGTGCTCGGCCTTGCCGGCCTGACCCTGGGTGAAGACCGGCGGGTGTTCCACCAGCCAGATTTCATCCGGGGCCGAGGTGCCGCGCTCATTGGTAAAGCGCTGCATGGCATGCCAGACCGGCTCGTATGCCATCCGGCCGAGCTCGCGAAAGCCCAGGACTTGCGACATCACAGCACCATATGCACGAAGCCGGTGGCTCGCAGTTCGCTGTTGATGTTGTAGAGCTGGTCTTGATCGGTCGCAACGATGTGCAACTGGATCGTGGTGTACTTGCCGGTGGAGCTTTGGCGCTCGTCCACGCGGTTGTCGTTGATTGTCGCGTGCTTGCGCACGATTTCGAGAATCTTGTCCTTGCGGCCGACACCGGTATCGCTGATCACCTTGACGGGATAATCCGTCACAGGAAATTCGATCTTTGGCGCCTTTACTTCTACGTCTTTATCGGTCATGGCAGAACAGCCTCGTAAGCGCTAAGCCGTGGCGACGGGCAAAGCCCCGCGTTGGATCAACGCGGGGCTTTGCAGGTGCACACAATCAGTTGAACAAGCCGTAGAAGAATAGACGGATGCTATCCCATACGCGGCGGAAGATACCACCTTCCTCGACAGCGTCCAGCGCGATCAGGTCGGCGCTGTGCACCACCTTGTCGTCCAGCTTCACTTCGACCTTACCGATCACATCACCCTTGGCGATTGGCGCAACCAATTGCGGGTTCAGGGTCATGCTGGCGGCGAGCTTTTTCAGCTGGCCTTTAGGCATGGTCAGGGTCAGGTCGTCGGCCAGGCCGGCCTTGACTTGAGAAGTCGAGCCCTTCCACACCGGCGCGGTCGCCAGTTCAGCACCCTTCTGGTAGAAGGTCTGGGTTTCGAAGAAGCGGAAGCCGTAAGTCAGCAGTTTTTGCGTCTCGGCCGCACGGGCCTGCTCGCTGTTGGTGCCGAATACTACGGCGATCAGGCGCTGGCCATCACGTACGGCGGACGACACCATGCAGTAGCCGGCTTCGTCGGTGTGGCCGGTCTTCAGGCCATCGACGGTCTTGTCGCGCCACAGCAACAGGTTGCGGTTAGGCTGCTTGATGTTGTTCCAGAAGAATTCCTTCTGGGAGTAGATCGCGTAGTGCACCGGGTCAACGCGGATGATCGCGCGCGCCAGGATCGCCATGTCATGAGCCGACGAGTAGTGCTCCGGGTTCGGCAGGCCGGTCGGGTTCATGAAGTGGCTGTTGGTCATGCCCAACTCACCGGCGGTTTTGTTCATCATGTCGGCGAAGGCGTCTTCGCTGCCGGCGATGTGCTCGGCCAGGGCGACGCTGGCGTCGTTACCGGACTGGATGATGATGCCGTGCAGCAGGTCGCTCACGGTCACTTGCGAACCCACCTTGATGAACATCCGCGAACCACCAGTACGCCAGGCGTTTTCGCTGACGGTAACCGGGTCGTTTTCGCCGATCTGGCCGCGACGGATTTCCAGGGTCGCGATGTAGGCAGTCATCAGCTTGGTCAGGCTGGCAGGCGGCAGGCGTACATCACCGCCGTTTTCGACCAGCACGTTGCCACTGGCGGCGTCCATGAGGACCCACGACTTGGCGGCCAGTTGCGGGGAGGCCGGCACCATTTCAACCGCCCAGGCGGCCGGGGTGATGATCAGCGAGATAAGCAGGCACGTGCGTTTGGCTAAGGTGGTGATGTTCATCCGTCTCTCGAAATTGCTTATGGAAACTTGCCCTCGCGGGCAAAACTATTCAGACAGCCCGCTTCCAGACTGTCACGTGTTCGGTTGCCCGCTCACCCCTTGCCCCTGGGTTTTTATTGTTCAACGAGCCAACAACCAGGGCTCGGGCACGCAGACGCCCCCGAGCCATCAATGCTTTACTTATTCTGCGGTGACCACGCTAGGTTGCCCCAGGTTGGCCAGGCGTACGCTGTTCTGCACTTGCGCCACTTCGCTCGGCGAGCCGATCGGGCCCATGCGCACACGGTGCAACGTTTGCTGGTTACGCACGATGGAGCTGATGAAAACCGGCGCACTGACCATGCCGCTGAGCTTGGACCTTAACAGTTCTGCCGCATCCGGGTTGGCGAAAGCGCCGACCTGCAGGTATTGCCCGCCCGCCATCGAGGCGCCCGGTGCCGCGTGAGGGACGACGACGGTATCCGGAGCATGTTGCGCCGGCGGCGGCGTCCACTGCTCGATCTTGCCGGTCGAGGCCGTCACTTGCGGTTGCGGGGTAGCCGGTTCGTTGAGCATCAACGGCGCCGGCTTGCCGCGCTGGGCCCAGTACTGCGCCGGGTCGATGCCTTCGACTTTCACCCGGGCGGTGCCGGTTTCGGCGTAGCCAAGCTTCTTGGCGGCGGCGTAGGACAGGTCGATGATCCGGTCCGAATAGAACGGCCCGCGGTCATTGACCCGCAGGATCACCGTGCGGTTGTTGTCCAGGTTGGTGACGCGAACATAGCTGGGCAGCGGCAGGGTCTTGTGGGCCGCGCTCATGCCATACAGGTCATACACTTCGCCGTTGGCGGTGTTCTGGCCATGGAACTTGGTGCCGTACCAGGACGCGGTGCCCGACTGCACGTAAGTCTTGGACTCCTGCAGCGGGAAGTAATTCTTGCCCAGCACGGTATAGGGGTTGGCCTTGTAGGGGCCGGTGTGCAGGGTCGGCGTGGCGTCCGGGATTTTCGACACATCCACATCCCACCACGGCGCGCCGTCTTTGTGCGCGCGGTTGATGTCCAGGCCCGGCTGGGCGCGCACGACCGCGCCGCCGGCCTTCTTGGCCGGCGCACGGTTAGGCGTGGTGGAGCAACTGGCTACCAACAAGGACAACGCGGCGAACGCCACCAGCTTGAGCGGTTTTTTGAACGGCGATACCCGCATTACTTGTTGCCCCGTGCTTGAACCAGCTCATCTGACAGCTGATGCACGGCCATGGCGTACATCACACTGCGGTTATAACGCGTGATTGCGTAGAAATTCTTCAGGCCCATCCAGTATTCAGGGCCATTTGCGCCTTCCAGGCGGAATGCCGTCACCGGCATGTCGTCGCGTGGCGCATTCTGACTCGACCAGCCCAGCGCTCGCAACTCCCCGACGGTCTTGACCGGTTCGATACCTTGGGTCAGGCCCTCGTCGGCGTGCTCGCCCGCGACATCGGCGCGGATAACCACCGGCTCGCCGCCCACCCAGCCGTGGCGCTTGAAGTAGCTGGCCACGCTGCCGATGGCATCGTCGGGGTTGCTCCAGATATTGATGTGCCCGTCACCGTCGAAATCCACCGCGTAGGCGCGAAAGCTGCTCGGCATGAACTGCGGCAAGCCCATCGCCCCGGCGTAGGAGCCCTTGAGGCTCAGCGGGTCGACCTGCTCTTCGCGGGCCAGCAACAGGAATTCGCGCAGTTCCTTGCGGAAGAATTCGGCACGGGGCGGGTAATCGAAGCCCAGGGTCGACAAGGCGTCGATCACCCGGTAGCTGCCGGTATTGCGCCCGTAAAAGGTTTCGATGCCGATGATCGAGACGATCACCTGCGCCGGCACGCCGTATTCTTGCTCGGCGCGGGCCAGTACCGCCTCGTGCTGGCGCCAGAAATCCACGCCGCGGGCGATGCGTGCATCAGTGAGGAACATCGGGCGATAGTCCTTCCACTGCTTGACGCGTTCGGCGGGCCGGGAAATGGCGTCGAGGATCGCCTGCTTTTTCTGGGCTTCGCGGAACACGCCCATCAGTTGCTCACCGGCAAAACCGTAGTCGCGGGTCAGCTCACCGACAAATTCGGCAACCTGGGGAGAGCCATCGTAGTCACCGGCCTGCGCCTCTTGCGTTGCCCCCAGCAGCCCGATCAGGCCCATCCAGGTCGCATGCCGAGTCGCCCAGCCGCGCATTACTTGCATTGACATCTTCACCTTATTCAAACCTGTGCGATCCACTTGCGATGCGTATGAATCGACATCAAAACCCCAAACGCTGACAGCAATGTCACCAGCGAAGTTCCGCCGTAGCTAATGAATGGCAACGGCACCCCAACCACCGGCAGCAGGCCACTGACCATACCGATGTTGACGAAAACGTAAACAAAAAAAGTCATGGTCAGGCTGCCGGCGAGCAATTTGCCGAACAGCGTCTGCGCCTGGGCCGTGATCACCAGGCCGCGACCAATCAACAGCAGATAGATCAGCAACAATGCGCAAATGCCCACCAGGCCGAACTCTTCGCCCATCACCGCGATGATGAAGTCGGTATGGCTCTCGGGCAAGAAGTCCAGGTGAGACTGGGTGCCCAGCAACCACCCCTTGCCAAATACCCCGCCGGAACCGATGGCCGCCTTGGATTGGATGATGTTCCAGCCGGTGCCCAGCGGGTCGCTCTCCGGGTCGAGGAACGTCAGGATCCGTTGCTTCTGGTAGTCGTGCATAAAGAAGAACCACATGGCCACCGCCACAGGCACGGCGGCGGCCAGCACGCTGAGGATCCAGCGCCAGCGCAATCCGCCCATAAACAGTACGAACGCGCCACCGGCGAGGATCAGCAACGAGGTGCCAAGGTCCGGCTGGCGCACGATCAGCACAAAGGGCACGCCAATCAGGATCAGGCTGATCGCCACGTGCTTGAGCTGCGGCGGCAAGGTGCGCTTGGACAGGTACCAGGCAATAGTGGCCGGCATCAGGATCTTCATGAATTCCGACGGCTGGAAGCGAATCACCCCCGGGATGTTGATCCAGCGTGTGGCCCCCATGGCGTTGTGGCCCATGACGTCCACCACCACCAGCAGCAACACGCCGGCGACATAGCCCAAGGGCACCCAGCGTGCCATGAAGCGCGGCTCCAACTGGGCGATCACCACCATCGACAGCAGGCCCAGGCCAAACGAGGACGCCTGCTTGATCAGCAAGTCCCAGTTCTTGCCGCTGGCCGAATACAGTACAAAAAGGCTGCCGGCCGCCAGGGTCAGCAGCAGGATCAGCAAGGGGCCATCAATGTGCATGCGTTGCAGCAACGTCGCACGGCGACGCATCACATCTTCGCTGGAGAGGATGCGGTCAAAATTACTCTTCACGGGCCGTAACCTCGGGGCTTGAAGGGGGGCCGCCATACTCGGGCTTGAGCCGGCCATCGTCGGCCAGCAGCCAGGCGTCCATCACCTGGCGTACCACTGGGGCCGCGACGCCGGAGCCGGACTCGCCGTTCTCGACCATCACTGCCACCACGATTTTCGGGTCTTCCGCCGGCGCAAAGCCGACAAACAAGGCGTGGTCGCGGTGGCGCTCCTGCACCTTGGAGCGGTCATACTTTTCGCCCTGCTTGATTGCGACCACCTGGGCCGTACCACTCTTGCCGGCAATGCGGTACTGCGCGCCGACCGCCGCCTTGCGCGCGGTGCCGCGAGCGCCGTGCATCACCTGCTGCATGCCGTGGTTGACCTTGGTCCAGTCGGACGGGTCACGCAGCACGATGTCCGGAATCGGGTTGTCGTCCACCGGCTTTTCGCCTTCGATGGTCCTGGCCAGATGCGGTCGGTTCCACACGCCTTTGTTCGCCACCAGCGCCGTGGCCTGGGCCAGTTGCAGCGGAGTGGCTTGCATATAGCCCTGGCCGATACCCAGGATCAGGGTTTCGCCAGGGAACCACGCCTGGCGGCGGGTCGCACGCTTCCACTCCCGCGATGGCATCAGGCCGGGGGATTCTTCGAACATGTCCAAGGAGACTTTCTGACCGAGGCCAAACTTGCCCATGTAGGCAGATAGCCGATCAATCCCCAGCTTGTGGGCCAGGTCGTAAAAATAGGTGTCGTTGGAGCGCATGATCGCGGTGTCCAAATCGACATAGCCGTCACCGGAGCGGTTCCAGTTACGGTACTTGTGGTCGTAGTTGGGCAGCATGTAGTAGCCAGGGTCGTACACCCGGCTTGAGGCCGTGACCACACCAGCATCCAGGCCGGCAATCGCCACCGCCGGCTTGATGGTCGAGCCCGGGGGGTACAGGCCGCGCAACACACGGTTGAACAGTGGCCGGTCGATGGAGTCACGCAGCTCGGCGTAGGCCTTGAAGCTGATGCCCGTCACAAACGGGTTGGGGTCGAAGCTGGGCTGGCTGACCATCGCCAGCACTTCGCCAGTCTTCGGGTCCAGCGCCACTACGGCACCTCGCCGACCGCCCAAGGCCATCTCGGCAGCTTCCTGCAACTTGATGTCCAGGCTCAGGACAATGTCCTTGCCCGGTACCGGATCGGTGCGCTTGAGCACGCGCAATACGCGGCCACGCGCATTGGTCTCGACTTCCTCGTTACCTACCTGGCCATGCAACTCGGCCTCGTAGAAACGCTCGATGCCGGTTTTGCCGATATGATGGGTGCCGCTGTAGTTGATCGGGTCGAGGGTTTTCAGCTCTTTCTCGTTGATCCGCCCCATGTAGCCAACGGAGTGGGCAAAGTGCGGCCCTTGCGGGTAATGCCGCACCAACTGCGCCACCACTTCCACACCCGGCAGGCGGAACTGGTTCACCGCAATCCGGGCGATCTGCTCTTCGGTCAGCTCGAACAGGATCGGCACCGGCTCGAACGGCCGGCGCCCCTGCCGCATGCGCTTCTCGAAGACGGCCCGGTCTTCCGGCGTCAGTTGCAGCACCTCGACGATGACATCGAGCACCTGCTTCCAGTCGCCGGAACGCTCACGGGTCATGCTCAGGCTGAAGCTTGGCCGGTTATCGGCAACCACCACGCCATTGCGGTCGAAAATCAGCCCACGGGTAGGGGGAATCGGCTGCACATGCACCCGGTTGTTTTCCGACAGCGTGGAGTGATAGTCGTACTGGATCACCTGGAGGAAATACAGCCGCGCAATCAGCACGCACATCAGCACCACCACCAAGACAGCACCGAACACCACCCGCGCGCGTACCAGACGTGCGTCTTTCTCGTGGTCCTTGATGCGGATCGGTTGGGTCATCGGGGGCGGCGCAGGCTATTTGTGGTAAGGGTGCCCGGACAGAACTGTCCAGGCGCGATACAGCTGTTCACCGATCAGAATCCTTACCAACGGGTGCGGCAACGTCAGCGCCGACAGCGACCAGCGCTGATCGGCCCGCGCACAGACTTCCGGCGCCAGCCCTTCCGGGCCGCCGACCATGAAATTGACCGTGCGCGAATCCAGGCGCCAGCGATCCAGCTCCACCGCCAGTTGCTCGGTGCTCCAGGGCTTGCCGTGCACTTCAAGGGTGACGATGCGCTCATTGGGGCCGACCTTGGCCAGCATGGCTTCGCCTTCCTGACGGATAAAGCGCGCCACGTCGGCGTTCTTGCCCCGGGTATTGAGCGGTATTTCCACCAGCTCAAGCGACAGCTCAGCGGGCAGACGCTTGGCATATTCGTGCCAGCCTTCTTCCACCCACTTGGGCATGCGTGAACCGACAGCGATCAGACGCAGGCGCACAGCCGTTCCTTATTCCTGGTCTTTGTTGAGCTTGTCGAAGTGCGCGTGGCCCACTTCCGGGCTGTGGTGCTTGCCATCGGCAGCACGGCTCTGCTCGGCGCCTTTCCACAGACGCTCCAGGTCGTAGAACTGGCGAGCGTTGGAGGTCATCATGTGAACGATCACATCGTCCATGTCCAGCAGCACCCAGTCGCTGTCGCCCTTGCCTTCTTCACCCAGCGGCTTGACGCCCTGGGCTTTGACGGCTTCGCGAACCTTGTCCAGCATCGCGCCGATCTGGCGGTTGGAGGTACCGGTGGCGATGATCATGAAGTCGGTGATGCTCTGCTTGTCGCGCACGTCCAGCACCTGGATGTCCTGGGCTTTAACGTCTTCCAGGGCAGCCACGGCGACTTTCACCAGCTCTTCGCCAGCCAGTTCCGGGCCAACATGGGCTTCAACCGGCAGCGGCGCGCTTTTGAAGGTGCCTTTGCGCTTAACTTTGCTTACGTCTTTGTTCGTCATATAAAACTCGTTTTGCTCGTATGTTCGGGCGCTTGCTGCACGGTTCGTGCGTTCAAGCGCGCCTTTTCAGTTCGACGCACGGTAAAGCCCGTGCGCATCGATGTAGGCCAGGACCGCGTCAGGCACCAGGAAACGTACCGACTTCCCGCTGGCCAGCAGTTGACGGATCTGGGTGGCGGACACCGCAAGCGGGGTCTGCCAGACGAATGCAATATTCCCGTTCGGCCCGGTCAGGGCCAAGGGGTCACTTACCGACCGCGCGGCCAGCAGGTTGCGCAAGGCATCCGGCGGTTCGCTGTCGGCATCCGGGCGTTGCAAAACCAGGATGTGGCAATGCTGGAGGAGTTCCTCCCAGCGGTGCCAAGAGGGCAGGCCGCAAAATGCGTCCCAGCCCAAAAGCAGAAACAGTGGGTCATCTGCGGCCAATTCGGCGCGCATCAGCTCCAGGGTGTCGATAGTGTAGGACGGTTTATCGCGCTTGAGTTCGCGATCGTCCACCACCAGCGGCGATATACCTTCTACGGCAACACGCACCATTTCCAGGCGTTGTTCTGCGGCCACCTGCGGCGTGTCGCGATGGGGCGGCCGAAAATTGGGCAGCAGGCGCAGCTCATCCAGCGCAAGGGCATCCGCAACTTCCAGGGCACTGCGCAAATGGCCGATGTGCACGGGGTCGAAAGTACCGCCGAGCAGCCCGATGCGTTTAGTCATCAAGTGCGCACATGACCGTCGCCAAACACCACGTACTTCTCACTGGTCAGCCCTTCGAGGCCCACCGGGCCGCGTGCGTGGAGCTTGTCGGTGGAAATACCGATCTCCGCCCCCAGGCCGTACTCGAAGCCGTCGGCAAAACGCGTCGAGGCGTTGACCATCACCGAAGCGGAATCCACTTCGTTGAGGAAACGCCGGGCATCGCTGAAATGCTCGGAAACGATGGCGTCGGTGTGCTTGGAGCCATAGGTATTGATGTGTTCGATGGCCTGATCCAGGTCGTCGACGATGCGGATCGACAGGATCGGGGCCGTGTACTCGGTGTACCAGTCCTGCTCGGTCGCCTCGATGACGTCCGCGCCCAGCAGCGCACGGGTGCGCTCGCAACCGCGCAGTTCTACCGACTTGTCACGGTAGATGGCGGCCAGCGGCGGCAGCACGCGCTCGGCAATGCCGACGTGCACCAGCAGGGTTTCCATAGTGTTGCACGGCGCGTAGCGGTGAGTCTTGGCGTTGTCGGCAATGCGGATCGCCTTGTCGAGATCGGCGGCGATGTCGATGAACACATGGCAGACGCCGTCCAGGTGCTTGATAACTGGCACCTTGGCATCGCGGCTGACGCGCTCGATCAGGCTCTTGCCACCACGAGGCACAATCACGTCGACGAATTCCGGCATGGTAATCAGCGCGCCCACGGCGGCACGGTCGGTGGTTTCCACCACTTGCACCACTTCGGCTGGCAACTCGGCCACGGCCAGGCCCTGCTGGATGCAGGCGGCGATGGCGCGGTTGGAGTTGATCGCCTCGGAACCGCCACGCAGGATGGTAGCGTTGCCTGACTTGAGGCACAGGCTCGCGGCGTCGATGGTCACGTTCGGGCGCGACTCATAGATAATGCCGATCACGCCCAGGGGCACGCGCATCTTGCCCACCTGGATGCCGGACGGCAGGTAACGCATGTCGCGAATTTCACCGATGGGGTCAGGCAGCTTGGCCACCTGACGCAGGCCTTCGATCATGTCGTCAATACGTGCCGGGGTCAGCGCCAGGCGGTCCAGCAGGGCTGGCTCCAGGCCGTTAGCGCGCCCATTGGCCAGGTCCAGCTCGTTGGCGGCGGTCAGCTCGGAGCGCGAAGCATCCAGAGCATCCGCAGCCGCCAGCAGCGCACGGTTCTTCTGCGCGGTGCTCGCACGGGCGATCAACCGCGAGGCCTGCCGGGCAGCGCGACCCAGGCGGGTCATGTAGTCAAGAACGGACTCAGTCATGGTCAGGGAGTCTTGGCAAAGAGGAAAGCGGCAGATTATAGCTGTGACGCCGCCCGACTGACAGCGGTGAGGGGCGGATGGTCGAAATGAACTGTAAAAACCCCAGGTTCAGGCGTAATTAAGCTGAGAGTTGTTATGATTCGGTCACATTTAGCCGTATCAACCCTTGACCGCCATGCCCGATTTTTCGCCCCAACTTCCCGCCAGCCCCCTGCCCGATAGCTTCTTCGACCGCGATGCCCAACTGCTTGCGCGCGAATTACTCGGAAAAGTCATTCGTCATCGTGTGGGCGATCTCTGGCTTTCGGCGCGAATTATTGAAACCGAAGCCTATTACGTGGCCGAAAAAGGCAGCCACGCCTCACTCGGCTACACAGAAAAGCGTAAGGCTTTGTTTCTGGATGGTGGCCATATCTACATGTACTACGCCCGTGGCGGTGATTCGTTGAACTTCAGCGCTCACGGCCCGGGCAATGCCGTGCTGATCAAATCGGCCTATCCCTGGGTCGACGACATTTCCGGCGCGGCGAGCCTGGCGCAGATGCTGTTGAACAACCCCAACCCCGATGGCAGCCCACGCCCCTCGCAAAAACTCTGTGCGGGCCAGACGCTGCTGTGCAAGGCCCTGGGCCTGAAAGTGCCGATGTGGGACGCCAAGCGCTTCGATCAGGAACTGCTGTATGTCGAAGACGTGGGCCAGGTGCCCGCGCAGATTATCCAGACCACGCGCCTGGGCATCCCCAGTGGGCGCGATGAACACTTGATGTACCGCTTCGTCGATGCTGGCTATGCGCCTTATTGCACGCGGAACCCGCTGCGTCGGGGCCAGGTCGAAGGCCGAGATTATTTTTTGATTTGATGATATCCGCAACACAGCGGATCCAATGTGGGAGCGGGCTTGCTCGCGAATGCGGCGTGTCAGTGAAGGAATCTGTTTCTGACACACCGCATTCGCGAGCAAGCCCGCTCCCACAATTGAATCTTCAGCGTTTTTTGAATATGTATGCATGGAGTGGATTGTATGGGCCAATGGCTCGATAGCATCACCGGCTGGTTGACCCTCAACCCACAATGGCTGGCAGCCGCGGTGTTTATCGTCGCGTGTGTGGAGTGCCTGGCGATTGCCGGGTTGATCGTGCCGGGCACGGTATTGCTGTTTGCAATCGCCGCGTTGGCTGGCAGCGGTGCGCTGCCTTTGAGTGAAACCCTACTGCTGGGCTTCCTCGGCGGTTTATTGGGCGACGGCGTTTCCTATTACCTGGGCCGCCATTTCCATCAGAACATCCGGCGCCTGCCCGGCCTGCGCCAGCATCCTGAGTGGATGAACGGTGCAGAAACCTACTTCCACAAGTACGGAATCGCCAGCCTGTTGGTCGGGCGTTTCATCGGCCCATTGCGTCCCATGCTGCCCATGGTCGCCGGCATGTGCGACATGCCCTTCCCGCGCTTTGCCGCTGTGAGCATCATTGCCGCAGCGGGTTGGACCGTGGCCTATCTGCTGCCGGGCTGGGCTGCCGGCGCCGCGTTCCGCCTGCCGTTGCCGGAAGGCTTCTGGCCGGAAGCGGCGATTATCGCGGCGTGCCTGGCGGTGCTGCTGGGGCTGAGTTTGAACAGCAGTTGGCGCGGGCATCGGCGCGCCACCTTGTGGATCGGTTGCGCCAGCCTGGTGTTGTTAATCGCGTTGTTTATCGGCTATCCCCACCTCAATGACTTCGACCAGGGCCTGAGCGCCCTGGTGCAAGAGCATCGCAGCCCGTGGCTGGACGAAGTGATGGTACGGGTCACCCAACTGGGTGAGTTCAAGAAGATGTTCTTCGCCAGCGCGGTGTTCACTGGCCTGTTGCTGTTGGCACGGCAGTGGCGCCACGCGGTGTTTGTCGGCGCCACCCTCGCTGGCGCGGCAGTGATCAACACCGGCACCAAGCTGTTTTTCGCCCGGGGCCGCCCGGAAATCCTCACCGACCCGCTGACCAGCTTCAGCATGCCCAGCGGCCATGCCTCCGGTGCCTTTGCCTTCTTCCTGGCGCTCGCGGTATTGGCCGGTCGCGGTCAACCCACGCGGCTGCGCCTGACCTGGATGCTGCTGGGCTGCATTCCGGCGGCGTTCATTGCCTTGTCACGGGTGTACCTGGGCGCCCACTGGCCGACGGACATCCTGGCCGGCACGTTGCTGGCGATGACCGTGTGTGCGTTCAGCCTGACGGCCATCCAGTACCGCAGCCCATTGCCAGCCATGTCGCAAAAAGCCTGGTGGCTGGTGCTGCCCGCCGTGGTGGCCGTGCTCGGTTTTATCGCCTTTACCGGCACGCCCCACGCCCTGCTCAGGTACGCCTACTGACCCTTGGCCGGGCCGATCCAGTCCACGGAGGCGCTGCGCCGTTCAACGCAACGTTCGCGGCGCTCCAGTAACATCTCATCAGCCACTTCGGCGGCGCGCTCGGCAATGTACTCCGCGCCCCGCGTGGCTTGCTGCTGGAGTAATTGCGTGGTCACGCTGACAAAATAAGCGTCCCACGCCACTTGTTCCGAGGGTGTCAGCCGAATCATGGTTCTCTCCGATCATTGTTGTGTGATCGGAAAATAGTGCAGGCGACACCGTGGAGACGACCGAGCAAAGTCTGAAAGCGCTGTCAGGCAAATCCGAACCTCAGGTGAACAGCTCGCCCTGCAGTTCATCGAGCAACATCTGGATCGCATCCAGCCGTTGCTGTGGGTCGTCCAGTTGCAGCAAGTCGATCTTGTCGGCTTCGGTAAACGGCAACAGATAGGCCAATTGATTGCCCAGGGCTTGCTGGCCTTCGGCGTGGCCGCCCATGTCCAGCGAGGCCACCATCGGGTGCTCGGCCAGGGCCTCAAGCAACGCCAGCAAGTCGGCGTCCTCTTCGCCCAGCGGCGCGTCCGGCAACTCTTGCAACCATTGCACTTGGGCCACCAGCAATTGGTCTTTCTGCACGTCGGCCTCACGCACGCGGAATCGACGGCCACCTTCGACGCGAATGCCCAGCAGGCCGTTATCCTGCTGCTTGAAGTCACGAATCAGCGCTTCACAACCGACAAGCGCATAGCCGTCAGGGGCCGCGCCCACCTCTGAGCCATCCAGGATGCACACCACACCAAAGCCTTCGCCCTTTTTCATGCAACGGCCGATCATGTCCAGGTAGCGCGCCTCAAATATCTGCAAGTCGAGGATGCAGCCCGGGAACAGCACAGTGTTGAGGGGGAATAGCGCCAGACTCATAACGGTTTCCTTAAACCTGGGTTAAACAATGACCGACACCGCCAACGGTAGGAACACCGCCGTGGCCACGCCCATCAAACTCATGGCCAGCGCCGCGAAGGCGCCGCATTCTTCGCTTTCCTGCAGGGCCACCGAAGTGCCGACGGCGTGGGCGGTCATGCCCAAAGCCATGCCGCGCGCTTCGGGGCTGCGCACTCCCAGCCGTGACAAGAGCGCTGGGCCGATCATCGCGCCGACCACCCCAGTGATCAACACAAACACCGCCGCCAAGGCCGCCACGCCGCCGATCTGCTCGGCCACCAGCATGGCAATCGGCGAGGTCACCGACTTGGGCGCCATGGTCATCAGCACCCGGTGCTCAGCCCCGAACCACCACCCCAACGCCACACAAAGACCAGTGGCCAATACCCCGCCTACCACCAGCGTAGTAAAAATCGGCCAGAACAATTGGCGAATCCGTCGCAGGTTCAGATAAAGCGGCACCGCCAGGGCCACGGTCGCAGGCCCCAGCAGGATGCCCATGATCTCGGTGCTCTCGCGGTATTCGGCGTAGCTCAGCCCGCAGGTGAGCAGCACGCCGATCACCAGCAACATCGACACCAGCACCGGCTGCAGGAAGATCCAGCGGGTTTTCTCGAACCCCGCCAACACCAGCTGATAGGCGCCCAGGGTGATACCGATACCGAACAACGGGTGATGAATGACCGCCGTCCAGGCGCCCTGCCAGTCGAGGATCATTGGTCCTTCTCCTTGCGCTTGACCATCTGCTGCATCAGCACGCCGACAAAGCCCATGGCAACCACTAGCGACAGCACCAACGCCCCGACGATGGCCCAAAAATCCGCCACAATGTCCTTGGCGTACACCATTACCCCCACGGCCGGCGGCACCAGCAGCAGCGGCAGGTAACGCAACAGGCTGCCGGCCGCCAGGCTCAGGGGCTCGCCGACTTCACCGCGCCAGACCAGAAAGCCCAGCATCAGCAACAAGCCGATGATTGGCCCAGGCAGCACCGGCACCAGCAAATGATTGATAGCGGTGCCGATCAGTTGAAACAGCACCAGCCAGGTCAGGCCACGTAACAGCATCCCGCTCTCTCCCCCTCAAATCCCGCGCGCATTATAAGCACGCCCGCCCTATGCTCCGGCATTCGCCAAAAGCATGTTGGGTTGACCGGGCTGATTGCCCGTGATGATCTACAGTGGTTCTCTGCAACAAAAAAAAACGCCCCTTATCAACGGGCACATAAGTGATGAACCAAGGAGAGACGCAATGCCCTATGTACCCGTAGCGCAGCTCAAAGATTACGTCGGCAAGGAACTGGGACGTTCCGAATGGCTCACCATCGACCAGGCACGTATCAACCTCTTCGCGGAAGCCACCGGCGATCATCAGTTCATCCACGTCGACCCGATCAAGGCGGCGCAAACCCCGTTCGGCAGCACCATTGCCCATGGGTTCCTGTCGCTGTCGCTGATGCCCAAGTTGATGGAAGACATCCTGATCATGCCCGAAGGCTTGAAAATGGCCGTCAACTACGGCCTGGACAGCGTGCGCTTTATCCAGCCGGTGAAGGTGAACTCCAAGGTGCGCCTGAACGTCACCCTCACTGACGTCACCGAGAAAAAGCCGGGCCAATGGCTGTTCAAGGCGACGGCCACCCTGGAAATCGAAGGCCAGGAGAAGCCGGCCTACATTGCCGAGTCGCTGTCACTCTGCTTCGTATAATCACCACACCTTCCTCTGTAGGAGCGAGCTTGCTGAATAAATGCGGTGCCTGTGAGTTTTTCGCGGGCAAGCCCGCTCCTACAGGTGGTAGATCCTGCGCATAGACCACTAGGTTCGGCACCCCGGCTACGGCATACTCGGCGCTCACTTATCCGGATCCCGCTATGCGCCCACTCGCTCCCCTTGCCCTTGCCCTGTTGCTCACCGCTTGCGGAGACGGCGAATCGCTGTTGCCGCCCGATGCGCGCCTGCCCGATGGCGGCCGCTACCGTGGCGATGTGGTCAACGGTTTGCTGCAAGGCCAAGGCCGTGTGGACTACCCCAATGGCAGTTGGTACGCCGGCCAGTTCGACAAAGGCCAGTGGCACGGCCAGGGCGAATGGCATGGCAGCAATGGCGAAGTCTATAAAGGCGAATTCAAGCAGGGCCTGTTTGATGGCCAGGGCAGCCTGACCACGTCGGGCAGCAGCTACGTGGGCGGCTTCAAGAATGGTCGACGCAACGGCGAAGGCACCCTCAAAGAGGGGCAGATGACCTATCGCGGCGAATTCCAAGACGACCAGTATTCAGGCCTCGGCCGCCTGGAACTGGCCGACGGCAGCCAGTATCAGGGCCAGTTCGCCCACGGCAAGCCCAATGGCGAAGGCCAGCGCAATGACGACAGCGGCAACCAGTTCAGCGGCCGCTTTGTCGATGGCCAACTGGAAGGCAATGGCACCTTTAATAGCGCCGAGGGCGATATCTATGTCGGCCAATTCAAGCAGAACCAGCTCAACGGTAAAGGCCGCTACGAGAACGCCGACGGCGACGTATGGATCGGCCAGTTCAAGGAGGGCGCGCTGACCGGCAAAGGCGAACTGATCGGGGTTGATGGCAGCCACTACGTCGGCCAGTTCAGTGACTGGCGCTTTACCGGCGAAGGGCGTCTGAACCTCACCGATGGCAGTTTCTATATCGGTGGCTTTGACAGTGACAACTATCAAGGCCGTGGCACCCTGGTCCTCACCGACGGCACCGTGCAGTCCGGCACCTGGGTCAATGGCCTGCGCGTACGCGACGCCGAGGGCAAGCTGCTGCCCGACCCACTGGAGACCGGCATACTGGCCCAAGGCCGCTTGCTTAATGACGCCCTGGCGACCGTGCCCGCGTCCACCCCGGCGGTGGAACTGTACACCCTGGTGCTGGCCGGTGACGGCAAACAAAGCGTGTTCCTGCGCGAAGCCGATTACGTCAGCAACCTGCTCGCCACCCGCTTCGGCGCGCGCGGGCAAGTGCGCCTGGTCAACCACCGCGACCATATCGCCGACCGCCCCCTGGCCACCCGCGAAAGCCTGCGCCGCTCGGTACAAACCCTGGCCGAACGGACCGGGCCGGAAGACCTGGTGTTCATTTACCTGACCAGCCATGGCACCCATGAGCATGAGCTGGTGCTCGACCAACCGCGCATGGAACTGGCCGACCTGCCCGCCGACGAGCTGGCCGCCGTGCTCGCACCGCTGAAAAACCGCGACAAGGTCATCGTGATCTCCGCATGTTATTCCGGCGGCTTCATACCGGCGCTCAAAGATGAGCGCACCCTGATCATGACCGCCTCCCGCGCGGACCGCGTGTCGTTCGGCTGCTCGGAAGAAGCAGACTTCACCTACTTCGGTGATGCGCTTTTCGCACAGGCTTTCAACCAAACGGATGATTTGCAACACGCCTTCAAACTGGCACAACTGCACGTGGCCGAACGCGAACAGGCGGACAATTTCGAAGCCTCCGAACCGCAGATCTGGGCGCCTAAGGGCGTGATCGCCCATTGGCAATTATTACGTAAACAGCAGGCACGAAAGGCGCTCGAAAGCGTCTCAATGAATAGCAAGGAAGCCAAAGGCAACTAAGCTGTAACGTGTAACAAGGGGGAAACACCATGTACCTGACACCGCAGCATATCTTGCTGGCCGGGGCCTCCGGCCTCACTGGCGAACACCTGCTCGACCGCCTGCTCAACGAACCTACCGTGACCCGCGTGCTGGCACCCAGCCGCAAACCATTGGCTGAACATCCACGCCTGGAAAACCCGGTAGGCGACCCGGCGGTGTTCCTGCCGCAACTGAGCGGCCGCGTGGATATTGCCTTCTGCTGCCTGGGCACCACGATTAAAAAGGCCGGCTCGGAAGCGGCGTTCCGTGCGGTCGACCTGGACATGGTAGTGGCCTTCGCCAAACGCGCACGGGAACTGGGCGCGCGGCATCTGATCGTGATCAGTGCGATTGGCGCCGACCCGAAATCCTCGGTGTTCTACAACCGGGTCAAAGGGGAAATGGAACTGGCGCTCCGAGCGCAAGACTGGCCGCAGTTGACCATCGTACGTCCCTCGCTCCTGCTGGGTGAGCGACTGGAACCGCGCCTGGCCGAACAGTTGGCCGGCCCGCTGTCACGGCTTATCCCGGGCAAGTACCACGGTATTGAAGTCTGCGAACTGGCCCGCGCCATGTGGCGCCTGGCGCTGGAAGAACAGGATGGCGTGCGGGTGGTGGAGTCGGACGAGTTGCGCAAACTCGGCAAGTGATGATGCAGGGCTGTTACTGATCGTTCCCACACTCTGCGTGGGAACGCCGGTTATGACGCTCTGCGTCATGCTTGGGACGCGGAGCGTCCCCGACTGCATTCCCACGCGGAGTAAACGATCCACCCAGTTAGCCCTTATCTTACAGCCCGCCCGTGGCGTTGAAGCCAACCCCCAGCACCGTCAGCACCGACAGTGGCAACAACAAGGTATCGAGCAACGCACTGGCCGGCAGGTCGAGATGGGGAGAGCTCGGGGCCTCGGCACCAAAGCGATCCTTGGCGCAACAACCGCCATTGATCGCATACAGGTCCAGGCGCGTGCCGGCATACACCACCGGCGCGCCCGCCTGCGCGGCATCCAGCGTGCGCGCGGTGGCACAGCCGGTGAGTTGCAGCGCCATCAACAGCAGCAGTGCTTTATTCATCGCCGCCCAGATGGTGCTCGCCCCAACGAGGCAACATGTCCTGGGGAACGTTCAACAGGTTGAGAATGCGCGCCACCACAAAGTCCACCAGGTCATCGATGGTCTGTGGCTGGTGATAGAAGCCTGGCGACGCGGGCAGGATGGTCACGCCCATGTTCGACAACTTGAGCATGTGCTCCAGGTGAATGCTCGAATACGGCGCTTCGCGCGGCACCAGGATCAATTGGCGGCGCTCCTTTAAGGTCACGTCCGCCGCCCGTTCGATCAGGTTGTTGCAGGCGCCCGTGGCAATCGCCGACAAGGTGCCGGTGGAACACGGCACCACCACCATCGCCGCTGGCGCACCGGAGCCTGAGGCTACCGGCGACATCCAGTCTTCTTTGCCGTAGACCTTGATCTGCCCCGCCGCTGCGCCGGTGTACTCGGTGAGGAATGCCTGCATCATCTGCACCTTGGAAGGCAGCGCGACATCGGTCTCAGTCGCCAGCACCAATTGCGCCGCCTTGGAGATCAGAAAATGCACCTCACGGTCTTCACGTACCAGGCAATCGAGCAGGCGCAGGCCATAGGGCGCACCGGATGCGCCGGTCATCGCCAGGGTAATGCGTTCCGGCCCGCTCATTTCAGTGCCTCGGCCAGCTTGCCGTGCAGGCCGCCGAAGCCGCCGTTGCTCATGACCACCACGTGGGTGCCGGCCTGGGCCAAGGACTTCACATGCTCAATGATGCCTTCCAACGAATCGCAGACTGTGGAGGGCACGGTGCATAGCGCAGCAATCGCGGGCAAATCCCAGCCAAGGTTGGCCGGTGCATACCACACCACCTGGTCGGCATCGTTGACGCTTTCGGGCAGGCCATCACGGTGCGCACCCAGCTTCATGGAGTTGGAGCGCGGCTCGACGATGGCAATGATCTGCGCATCGCCGACGCGCTTGCGCAGGCCATCCAGGGTGGTGGCAATTGCGGTTGGGTGGTGGGCAAAGTCGTCGTAGATGGTAATTCCATTTACTTCAGCGACTTTCTCCATGCGCCGCTTCACACTCTTGAACGCGCTCAAGGCGGCAATGCCCATGGCTGGTACCACGCCAACATGCCGAGCGGCAGCCAGGCTCACCAAAGCGTTGGCCACGTTGTGTTGGCCGGTCATGCCCCAATCGACGATGCCTTGGGGTTGGCCTTCGAACAGCACTTCAAACCGCGAACCGTCTTCGCTGAGCAACCTCGCCTGCCACTGCCCGCCCGCGCCGGTGGTTTGCACCGGGGTCCAGCAGCCCATGTCGATCACACGCTGCAACGCAGGCTCGGTGGTGGGATGAATGACCAGGCCTTCGCTGGGAATGGTGCGCACCAAGTGGTGGAACTGCCGCTCAATCGCCGGCAGATCGGGGAAGATATCCGCGTGATCGAACTCAAGGTTATTCAGGATCGCTGTGCGCGGGCGGTAATGGACGAACTTGGAGCGCTTGTCGAAAAAGGCGCTGTCGTACTCGTCGGCCTCGATCACAAAAAACGGTGTCTCACCCAGGCGCGCTGATACCGAGAAGTTCTGCGGCACGCCGCCAATCAGGAACCCCGGGCTCATGCCCGCATGCTCCAGCACCCAGGCGAGCATGCTGCTGGTGGTGGTCTTGCCATGAGTGCCTGCCACTGCCAGGACCCAACGGCCTTGCAGCACATGGTCGGCCAGCCACTGGGGGCCGGAGACGTAAGGCAAGCCTTTGTTCAGTACGTATTCCACCGCCGGATTGCCGCGCGACATGGCGTTGCCGATCACGACCAGGTCCGGCACCGGGTCGAATTGCGCGGGGTCGTAACCTTGGGTCAGCTCAATCCCTTGCGCCTGTAGCTGCGTGCTCATGGGGGGATAAACATTGGCATCGGAGCCAGTTACATGATGGCCCAGCTCCTTGGCCAGAACCGCCATCGAACCCATGAACGTACCGCAGATACCCAGAATATGAATGTGCATAGTCGACCTCGTAAACATCGAGGCAGGTTAGCGTAGGGTGGGAAAGTTCGCACGCTTTAGCTGAGCGCGAAACGCCCGCCGGTAGGATCCGGCGGGCAAAAAGGCTGCCTTAAACGGAGGCCTCGGTTTTTTTGGCTTCGGCGTCTTTCAGGGTAATGATCCGGTCAGCCGCCTTTTCCAAGGCGCGATAACGGCGCTCTATCACGCCTAAGCGGCCCCCCGTGCCTGGGGCGGTTTCTGGTTCGAGGTGAGGTTTGAAAATAATGCCGTTATCCTCGGCCACTTGCTTCATATGGGTTTCCGAAATGCTCAGTAACTGCTCAAGGTTATCCAAGCGTGCCCCCCGCTCCTTGGGCCAGGCGTCGCCCATGGCAAGCCGGTCTTCAGTATTTCCCGACGCCAGCGTGATGATGACATTGGCAAATTCCAGCACCACTTTTTCTACCCGGTCCAGATGGCGCGTGGCCGAAGGCGTTGGCGTATCCGATGTGGTTGGCGCGGCTACTTGCGGTGTAGACGCGGGATCGGGCTTTGCAGTACCAGGCAAATGCGGCGGCGGCAATGGCGACGGTACATACTGGCCCTTGATCGCCTCTCCCGCGGCCACGGACCCGGCGTATGCGCCCACATTGATCGGCGCGCTGACGATGCCATTGACGCCCGCGTTGATGAACGCGTCCTTGATTGTCTTGCCGGTTGAAGGTGAGGTGGAAATAACCCCTGCCTTGACCAGCCTGTCGGCATCCAAAAGCCGCTGGGTGACATCGGCCACACTGATCTTGGGCGGTTCCACCGGCTTTACGGAGACAACCCCGCCACTGGTGGGCGTTTGAGGCCCCCTGGTCACTACGCCCTTGAGTTTATCTAAGGCCGACTGGCTTGAACTGGCTGCGGTCGAGCTGGTACCAGGGTTATTTCCACCCAGTGCGTTCTGCAGCCTGGTGGCAGTGGGATTGACCGGGGCGGGCGGCACCCTGGTCGATGGACCGGGGGACACGGACGCAGGCGACGGCACCTTGATCGATGGCGTGGGAGACACGGGCGCCGTGGGCCGGGTTGCGCCTCCAAATGGGAACCGCCGTCCGAAGAAGGAGATTCCACGCTTGTTGCGTACCTTCGGCGCTTGGTCGGCCTCCTGAGCAGAAGGCGGCGTGTCATGGTCAGGCTGAGGGGGGTCCATCGGTTCGCCCCAGCCCGTTATCGAGTGTTGCGGTGGGGAGGTGGGCGTAACATCAAGTTGAACAGGGAGTTGTGGCACAGGAGTCGTTATTGGACTTGTAATATTCATGTGTTGTCACCCTAGAAGTTTCAAACAGCGGTGTTTAAGGGCAATTGATGCTCTGCCCTTATTCCATCAGTGCTTAAAACAACGTGCCACGTTCCGGGACGACGTGAACGGGTAGAGCGATAAAAAACCTTAAATGACGTGGGACAAAAACGAGTCGTCCGCAATAACGGAGTTATTCCGACAACTGTCGCGCGCCCTAATGCATGGCGCCCCGTGAAATACCATGTTTGCGTAACTTGCGATACAGCGTATTGCGACTGACGCCCAACTGTTCCGCCACATGGCTCATATGCCAGCGCTGCTGCGCCAACGCATCGAGTAATGCCTGGCGCTCGGCGCTTTCCAGTGGCAAAGCGTACGGCGCATCCGCCCTTGCCCCTTGCGGCCGCGCCTGGCGAATCAGCGCCGGCAAGTCTTCAAGACCGACTCGCCCGCCCTCACAGAGTGCCACCACCGTGCGCAACACAGTACGCATCTGCCGCAGGTTGCCGGGCCAGTGGAATGCCAACAAGGCCTGGCGCGTCGACTCGTCGAGCATCACCTGCTCGGTGCCTGCTTCCTGCGCCAAGAGGAAATCCAACAGTTGCGACTTGTCACTGCGCTCGCGCAACGGCGGGAGGGCGACTTCCAAGCCGTTCAAGCGGTAATACAGGTCTTCACGAAAGCTGCCATCGGCCACCCGTTCCAGCAAATTGCGGTGCGTGGCGCTGATGATGCGCACGTTCACGGCTTGGGGTTCGCCGCCGATAGGCACCACCAGGCGATCCTCCAGCACCCTTAACAGGCGGGTTTGTAACGCCAGGGGCATGTCGCCGATTTCGTCGAGAAACAGCGTGCCACCATCGGCCTGTTGCAGCTTGCCGCGCATGCCTTCTTTAAGGGCGCCGGTGAAACTGCCGGCGCGATAGCCAAACAGTTCGCTCTCGATCAGGTTTTCTGGAATCGCCGCACAGTTCAGCGCGATAAAGGCCTTGTCGCCCCGCTGGCTGCCCTGATGCACGGCCTTGGCGAAGGCTTCTTTACCGCAGCCGGTTTCGCCGTTGATCAGCAAGGGCACATCGCGCTCGAACACTCGCGAGGCCTTGCGCAGCTCATTTTGCAACGCCGGGTCGCCCAGGCAGATACCCAATGGGCGTGACGCCTGTGGCTTGATGATAGGGGCCGGCGCACTGCGCGGCTGGCCTCGCAGCGCTGCGAATAAAGGCCGACCATCGCGGGTGCGCAGCGGCCAACTGGCCGTGGCATTTGCGCTGGCCCGCCCCAGCAACTGATCCAGGGAGCAGTCGAAAAACGCTTCCACCGGCTGGCCCACCAAGCCGCCGCGCAACTGCCCCAACAGGTTCAGGGCGCTCTGGTTGACCGCACAAATGCGCCCTTCGCCATCAAACGCCAGCAAGCCTTCGCTGAATAACCCGACCGACTCGGCCTGCAGGTGAAAACGCAACAGCCAGTGGTGTTCGAAGTGGCGCAGGAAGTAGCAACTTTCGATCATCTTGGCCGACAGGTTCACCAGCGCCATGGTGTGGAACTGGCTTTGGCGCGACACGGCTTCGCGGGCCGAGGACACATCCAGCACCGCCAGCAATTCACCATGAGGATCGAACACCGGGCTGGCCGAACAGGTCAGCCCGGTATGACGGCCGCGAAAATGCTCGTCACGGTGGATCGTCAACGACTGCCGCTCTACCAGGCAGGTGCCTATGCCGTTAGTGCCTTCGCAGGCTTCGCTCCAGTCAGCGCCCAACCATAAGCCGGCGCGCTCGAAAATCTTGCGCTCCGACGGCGCGGTGACACAGTTGAGGATCACCCCGCGCGCATCGGTGAGCAGCACCGCATGGCCGGCGCCGGAAAGTTGCTGGTGCAGGCTATTCATCTCGCTGCCGGCGATGTGCAGCACTTGGCGCAGGCGTTCGCGACTTTCCAGCAGGCGCCCGTGTTCAAGCACGGTAGGCGCGATGGTCAGCGCCGGGTCGAGGTGGTAGTCCTCCACGCAGCGCAGCCAGGAGCGGGCGATGGACGGGTCGCTGCCCGGCCCCTGGGAAAGCTCTTGGCCACGGGTGACGGTCAGGACTTGCTGGGCATGGCGGCTGAAATGATCGTTATGCATGTTCTTATTATTCTCCCTGCGTGAGAACGCCCAGCATCCCCCAGCCATTGGGCCTTTGCAATCCCGGCCCGACCCACCGGTCACAGGCTGTACCGCTTATGGCACAAACTGTCACCACGCCTGTACCACACCTGTCACGGCACCGCCTTGCGACAAAGCCCAACCCATTGATTTTGCTGGCCCGCACAGCAGTGGCCCAACCTTTGCTCTACGCTTTATAACGCGCTTGCCGCGCTGTACTCCAATAAACATAAAAGCAGGAGATGCTCACCATGCGTTATGCACACCCCGGTACTGAAGGCGCCATCGTTTCGTTCAAGGCCAAATACGGCAACTACATCGGCGGCGAATTCGTGGCGCCAGTCGATGGCAACTATTTCTCCAACACCTCGCCGGTCAACGGCAAGCCGATAGCCGACTTCCCGCGTTCCACCGCCAAAGACATCGACAAGGCGCTGGACGCCGCCCACGCCGCTGCGGACGCCTGGGGCAAAACCTCGGCCCAGGACCGTTCGCTGGTGCTGCTGAAAATCGCCGACCGCATCGAGCAAAACCTCGAACTGCTGGCCATCACCGAAACCTGGGACAACGGCAAGGCCGTGCGTGAAACCCTTAACGCCGACATCCCCCTGGCTGCCGACCACTTCCGCTACTTCGCCGGCTGCATCCGCGCCCAGGAAGGCAGCAGCGCCGAAATCAATGAACTCACCGCCGCCTACCACTTCCACGAGCCGCTGGGCGTGGTCGGCCAGATCATCCCGTGGAACTTCCCGCTGCTGATGGCCGCCTGGAAACTCGCCCCAGCCCTGGCCGCCGGTAACTGCGTGGTGCTCAAGCCCGCCGAGCAAACGCCGCTGGGCATCAGCGTGCTGATGGAGCTGATCGGCGACCTGCTGCCACCGGGCGTGCTGAACGTGGTGCACGGTTTCGGCAAGGAAGCCGGCGAAGCCCTTGCCACCAGCAAGCGCATCGCCAAGATCGCCTTCACCGGCTCAACGCCTGTGGGCTCGCACATCATGCATGCGGCGGCCGAGAACATCATTCCGTCTACGGTGGAGTTGGGCGGCAAGTCGCCGAACATCTTCTTCGCCGACATCATGAAAGCGGAACCTGCATTTATCGAAAAAGCCGCCGAAGGCCTGGTGCTGGCGTTCTTCAACCAGGGCGAAGTGTGCACCTGCCCTTCCCGTGCTCTGGTGGAAGAGTCGATCTACGACGACTTCATGAAAGTGGTGATGAAAAAGGTCGAGTCGATCAAGCGTGGCGACCCGCTGGATACCGACACCATGGTCGGCGCCCAAGCGTCCGAGCAGCAGTTCGACAAGATCCTGTCTTACCTGGAAATCGCCAAGGGCGAAGGCGCGCAATTGCTCACGGGCGGCAAGGTGGAGAAGCTCACCGGCGACCTGGCCACCGGTTATTACATCCAGCCGACCCTGCTCAAGGGCACCAACGACATGCGCGTATTCCAGGAAGAAATCTTCGGCCCGGTGGTGAGCATCACCACTTTCAAGGATGAAGCCGAAGCCCTGGCGATTGCCAACGACACCGAGTTCGGCCTGGGCGCTGGCCTGTGGACCCGCGATATCAACCGCGCCTACCGCATGGGCCGGGCGATCAAGGCTGGCCGCGTGTGGACCAACTGCTACCACCTGTACCCGGCGCATGCCGCGTTTGGCGGTTACAAGAAGTCTGGCGTGGGCCGTGAAACCCACAAGATGATGCTGGATCACTACCAGCAGACCAAGAACTTGCTGGTGAGCTACGACATTAATCCGTTGGGCTTTTTCTAACTCAGCCTTATAGCAAGCAACCAGTTCCCAACTTGAAATGCAATCAAGTGTGGGAGCTGGCTTGCCTGCGATAACGATGTATCAGCCAAATAAGGGGTAGCAGACAGGCCGCTATCGCAGGCAAGCCAGCTCCCACATTTGATATCACACGCAATTGCTACCTCGTTCGGCACACAGACGCCGAGTCAAAAACAATAAGAATGGAAGGTACTTCCCATGCCTAGCGAACCCACTGGTTCTTCTGTCGACTTCGAAAAAGTCGGCACCGATTATTTTCAACAACGCGAACTGAAAAAAGGCGCCGCCGGCTGGGTACTACTGGTTGGCCTTGGCGTCGCTTATGTTATTTCCGGCGATTACGCCGGCTGGAACTTCGGCCTGGCCCAGGGCGGCTGGGGTGGCATGTTCCTCGCCACCTTGCTGATGGCCACCATGTACCTGTGCATGTGCTTTTCCCTGGCCGAGTTGTCGTCCATGATCCCCACTGCTGGCGGTGGCTACGGTTTTGCCCGCAGCGCTTTTGGCCCTTGGGGCGGGTTCCTCACCGGCACTGCCATCCTTATCGAATACGCCATCGCGCCCGCCGCCATCGCGGTGTTTATCGGCGCCTATTGCGAGTCGTTGTTCGGCATTGGCGGCTGGATGATCTACCTGGCGTTCTACATCATCTTTATCGGCATCCACATCTTTGGTGTGGGCGAAGCCTTGAAGCTGATGTTCGTGATCACCGCCGTCGCCGCGATTGCCCTGGGCGTGTTCCTGGTGTCGATGGTGCCGCACTTCAACGTCGCCAACCTGCTGGATATACCCGTGACCGAGGCCAAGGGCGCCAGCAGCTTCCTGCCGTTCGGCTACGTCGGCGTGTGGGCCGCGATCCCTTATGCCATCTGGTTTTTCCTGGCGGTGGAAGGCGTGCCGCTGGCCGCTGAAGAAACCAAGAACCCCAAGCGCGACCTGCCGCGCGGGCTGATCGGCGCGATTGTGGTGCTGACCAGTTTTGCCCTGTTGATCCTGGTGATCGCGCCGGGCGGTGCGGGCACTTATGCGCTGATCAAATCCGGCAACCCGCTGGTTGAAGCCTTGGCGTTGTCTTACGGCGGTTCCACCTGGATGGGGAGCTTCGTCAACCTGGTCGGCCTGGCCGGTTTGATCGCGAGCTTTTTCTCGATCATCTACGCCTATTCGCGGCAGATCTTTGCCTTGTCCCGTGCCGGTTACCTGCCGCGCAAATTGTCCGAGACCAACAAGAGCAAGGCGCCAGTATTGGCACTGGTAATCCCCGGGATTATCGGCTTTGGCCTGTCGCTGACCGGCCAGGGTGACTTGCTGATCCTGGTGGCGGTGTTTGGCGCCACGATTTCCTACGTGTTGATGATGGCCGCCCACATCACCCTGCGCATCCGTCGCCCTAAAATGGAGCGGCCATACCGCACACCCGGTGGCATCTTCACCTCAGGCGTGGCACTGGTGCTGGCTTGCGTGGCCGTGGTGGCGGGCTTTCTGGTGGACCCGCGCGTGGTGATTGGCGCGGCGATCATCTATGGAGTATTAATTGCTTACTTTGCTTTCTACAGCCGGCATCACTTGGTAGCAGGCACGCCGGAAGAGGAATTCGCGGCGATCCAGGCCGCAGAGGCCGCCCTGCACTAACTGCCGAAAACCTCGACGCGGCGCCTTGCCCACAGCAGGCGCGCGTCATCAAGGAGACACTGTATGGCAAGCTTTTCCCACGCGGTGGGTGCTCAAACCTACCGCTTCGACAGCCTCAAGGACGTGATGGCCAAGGCCAGCCCGGCACGCTCCGGGGACTTCCTCGCCGGTGTCGCCGCGCAGAATGACGGCGAACGTGTGGCGGCGCAGATGGCGCTGGCAAATATCCCGCTCAAGCACTTCCTGCAGGAAGCATTGATTCCTTATGAAAGCGATGAAGTCACCCGGCTGATCATCGACACCCACGATAAACAGGCGTTTGCAGCGGTCAGCCACCTCACTGTCGGCGGCCTGCGCGACTGGCTGCTCAGCGATGCGGCCGATGAACAGGCCCTACGCGCATTGGCGCCAGGGCTGACACCGGAAATGGCCGCGGCCGTGTCCAAGATCATGCGCGTGCAAGACCTAGTGCTGGTGGCGCAGAAGATCCGCGTGGTCACCCAGTTTCGCGGCACCCTGGGCCTGCGCGGGCGCTTGTCCACGCGCTTGCAGCCCAACCACCCCACCGACGAACCGGCCGGCATCGCCGCGAGCATCCTCGACGGCCTGCTGTACGGCAACGGCGACGCCATGATCGGCATCAACCCGGCCACCGACAGCATCGCCTCGATCTGCGCCATGCTCGAGATGCTCGACGCGATCATCCAGCGCTACGACATCCCCACCCAGGCCTGCGTGCTGACCCACGTCACCACCTCCATCGAGGCGATCAACCGCGGCGTACCGCTGGACCTGGTGTTTCAGTCGATTGCCGGTACCGAAGCGGCCAATGCCAGTTTCGGGATCAACCTGAACGTGCTGCAGGAAGGTTATGACGCGGGCTTGAGCCTCAAGCGCGGCACCCTGGGCCAGAATCTGATGTACTTCGAAACCGGCCAGGGCAGCGCTTTGTCGGCCAATGCGCACTTTGGCGTCGATCAGCAAACCTGTGAAACCCGTGCCTACGCCGTGGCCCGGCACTTCAAGCCGTTTCTGGTGAACACCGTGGTCGGCTTTATCGGCCCGGAGTACCTGTACAACGGCAAGCAGATTATCCGCGCCGGCCTTGAAGACCACTTCTGCGGCAAACTGCTCGGCGTGCCCATGGGTTGCGACATCTGCTACACCAACCACGCCGAAGCCGACCAGGACGACATGGACACCCTGCTGACCCTGCTCGGCGTGGCCGGCATCAACTTCATCATGGGCATCCCCGGCTCCGACGACATCATGCTCAACTACCAGACCACCTCGTTTCACGACGCCCTGTACGCCCGGCAAACATTGGGTTTAAAACCGGCGCCGGAGTTCGAGCAGTGGCTGGCGAAAATGGGCATCTTCACGCAGGCTGATGGCAAGGTGCATTTTGGCAATAGCTTGCCACCGGCCTTTCGTCACGCCTTGGCGCAATTGGGATGAAGGAGCCGACCGTGCAACCAGAATTGCCTGACAACCCGTGGCTGGAACTGCGCCGCCTCACCCCGGCGCGTATTGCCCTGGGCCGCACCGGCACCAGCCTTCCCACCAGCGCCCAACTGGACTTCCAGTTTGCCCACGCCCAGGCGCGGGACGCGGTGCATTTGCCGTTCGATCACACCGGCCTCAGCCGCCAATTGGCCGAACGTGGCCGAGACAGCCTGTTGCTGCACAGCGCCGCCACAGACCGGCACATGTACCTGCAACGCCCGGACCTGGGGCGACGCTTGAGCGATGAGTCGGCGCAAACATTGCGCGACTACGCTTCGGCCCAGCCCGGCGGGGTGGACTTGACCATCGTAGTAGCCGATGGCCTGTCGGCACTGGCGGTGCATAAACATACAGCACCGTTTCTGGCGCGCCTGGAAGAACAGACCCACGCCGAAGGCTGGTCCTTGTCACCGGTGATCCTGGTGGAGCAAGGCCGCGTGGCGGTAGCCGATGAAATCGGGCAGCTACTGGGCGCCAAGATGGTGGTGATCCTGATCGGCGAACGACCGGGGCTCAGCTCGCCGGACAGCCTGGGCCTGTATTTCACCTACAACCCCAAGGTCGGCCTCACCGATGCCTATCGCAACTGCATCTCCAACGTGCGGCTGGAAGGCCTGAGTTATGGCATGGCGGCCCATCGCCTGCTGTACTTGATGCGCGAGGCGTGTCGCCGGCAGTTGTCGGGGGTTAATCTCAAGGATGAGGCACAGGTTCAGACCCTCGAATCGGACGACCCGGACCTGATGAAGGGCAATTTCCTGCTCAGCCCGCCCGATGACCGATAGCGGCAAGATTGCGCTTTTTGGCGTCATTAGGCAGCATCGAGTCACGGCCGCTCGTGTGGTCATACCCCATTTGGAAGTTGAGGCCTGGCATGCGGATTACTCAAGCGACCCTGGAACACCTGGACCTGTTGACCCCGTTGTTCGTCAAATACCGCGAGTTCTACGGGGCCCTGCCGTCCCCGGACTCGTCACGGGCCTTTTTGGAAAAGCGCCTGCGGCGCAAGGAGTCGGTGATCTACCTGGCCCTGGCCGACGATGATGACAAGCGGCTGCTGGGGTTTTGCCAGCTCTATCCGAGCTTTTCCTCACTGTCTCTCAAGCGGGTATGGATCCTCAACGACATCTATGTGGCCGAGGATGCGCGCCGGCAACTGGTGGCCGACAACCTGATGCGCACGGCCAAGAAAATGGCCAAGGACACCCACGCGGTACGGTTGCGGGTATCGACCAGCAGCGATAACGACGTGGCGCAGAAGACCTATGAGTCGATTGGGTTTCGCGAAGACACCGAATTCAAAAACTACGTGTTGCCGATCAACGAAGACTGAAAACCGGTAAGCCAAACACCGCAATATCCTTGTGGGAGCTGGCTTGCCTGCGATGGCGGAGTGTCAGCGAGCACTTCTCATACTGACCCACCGCTATCGCAGACAAGCCAGCTCCCACATTGGGTCCGGCGACTGGCTTGAAGCCCAGCCCCTTCACAATTTCGCGACACTCCCCGCTACAAAAGCCACACGCTTTTCACCTCTCAATCCGTATAATGCCGACCTTTCAGGGTTGTAAGAACCGCGACAATTACTTGTAGCCTTATTGCCTGAGCTTCCGCACAAGCCCGCTGAGCCGGGCCATTCACACAGGTGCCATCCATGGATTTCAACCCGCTTGACCTTATCCTGCATCTCGACGTTTACCTCGATATGCTGGTAACCAACTACGGTCCGTGGATCTACGCCATTCTGTTCCTGGTGATTTTTTGCGAAACCGGCCTGGTGGTCATGCCCTTCCTGCCGGGCGACTCCTTGCTGTTCATTGCCGGTGCCGTAGCGGCCGGCGGCGGTATGGACCCAGTCCTGCTGGCCGGCCTGCTGATGCTGGCGGCCATCCTCGGCGACAGCACCAACTATGTGATCGGACGAACGGCGGGCGAGCGCTTGTTCAGCAACCCGAACTCCAAGATCTTCCGCCGCGACTACCTGCAAAAGACCCACGACTTCTACGACAAGCACGGCGGCAAGACCGTGACGCTGGCGCGCTTCCTGCCGATCCTGCGTACCTTCGCGCCGTTCGTCGCGGGCGTGGCCAAGATGCCGTATCCACGCTTCTTCGGCTTCAGCGTACTGGGCACCATCCTGTGGGTCGGCGGCCTGGTGACCTTGGGTTACTTCTTCGGCAACGTGCCTTTTATCAAGAAGAACCTGTCGCTGCTGGTGGTGTTCATCATTCTGCTGTCCCTGGTGCCGATGATTATTGGCGTAGTGCGCAGCCGCTTTGGCCGCACGTCCTCCGAAGCCAACCCGCACTGATTGCCCGTGTGGTCCTTCAGCGCCTGGCGTCGCCGGCGCCTGCTGGCCAAGCACCCGATTGCCGATGACATCTGGCAACGGGTGCGCCACCACCTGACCTTCCTCGACGGCATCACGCCGGAGCAAGATCAGTGGCTACGCGAAGCCTGCGTGGTGTTCCTCAGCGAAAAACACCTCACCGCCCTGCCTGGCGTCGAACTGCACCAGGAACAACGCCTGCTGTTCGCCGCCCAGGCGCAACTGCCGCTGATGAACCTGGGCGACCTCGACTGGTACCAAGGCTTTCATGAGATCGTGCTGTACCCCGACGACTTCCTCAGCCCACAACGCCATCGCGATGCCAGCGGCGTCGAACACGAGTGGGACGGCGAACACAGCGGCGAAGCTTGGCAACAGGGCCCGGTGATCCTCGCCTGGCCCGGCGTGCTCGCCAGCGGCCAATGGGAAGGCTACAACCTGGTCATCCACGAACTAGCGCACAAGCTGGACATGCTCAACGGCGACGCCAACGGCCTGCCGCCGCTGCACCACGACATGCGCGTGCAGGACTGGGCCAACGTCATGCAAGGCGCCTTCGATGACCTCAATCGCCAGCTGGACGCCAACCCGGACGCCGAAACCGAGATAGACCCCTACGCTGCGGAAAACCCGGCGGAGTTCTTTGCCGTCACCAGCGAGTATTTCTTCAGCGCCCCGGATTTACTGGTCAACAGTTATCCACAGGTGTACGCCCAACTCAGCCGCTTTTATCGCCAGGATCCCCTGGCCCGCCTGACTCAACTGCAAGCCAGCGACCTGCGCTACGCGCCACAGGGCGAATGACCGTACGACGCTTGGCGCATGGCATCGGCGTCAGAATATGCCTATAATCGCCGCCACTTTTAGGCCAATCCGGCCATGTCATATGGCCAACTAACGGGGGCAACGCCCAATGAGCTACAGCAAGATTCCGGCTGGCAAAGACCTGCCGAACGACATCTACGTCGCCATCGAAATTCCGGCCAACCACGCGCCGATCAAATACGAAATCGACAAAGACAGCGACTGCCTGTTCGTTGACCGTTTCATGGCCACCCCGATGTTCTACCCGGCCAACTACGGTTTTATCCCTAACACCCTGGCTGACGACGGTGACCCCCTCGACGTGCTGGTCGTGACCCCTTACCCGGTCACCCCAGGCTCGGTTATCCGCGCACGCCCAGTCGGCATCCTGAACATGACCGACGACGGCGGCGGCGATGCCAAAGTCATCGCAGTGCCACACGACAAGCTGTCCCAGCTGTACGTGGACGTGAAGGAATACACCGACCTGCCGCCACTGTTGCTGGAACAGATCAAGCACTTCTTCGAGAACTACAAAGACCTCGAAAAAGGCAAGTGGGTGAAGATCGACGGTTGGGGCAACGCAGACGCCGCCCGCGCCGAGATCATGAAGTCGGTTGCCGCCTACAAAGGCTGATACCCGCGCCTCATTGCCACGGCAATTAAAAAGCCCCGTTAATTCGGGGCTTTTTTATGGGCCGAATTAAACATCAAGTTCAATGTTTATTTGCAGCGTTTAACTAAGTTGCACACCTGAAAGATCCGGCCACAACTAAGCCAAATCCTACAACCGCAAATCAACGCATGGTTTATTTGATTAGACTTTCCGGCCAGTAAACTCTGCGTTTATGAATACATCAGGTGATCGTTTAAAAGCGCTACTACGGGAAGTTCATCTTTCCGCCTCCGACTTCGCCAAGAACCGCGGCGTCACGCCTCAGCACGTGAACAACTGGTTCAAACGCGGGGTCCCCATGGGCCGACTCAACGAGATCGCAGAGTTGCTGTGCGTCTCAAGTCGCTGGTTAAGCGACGGCAAAGGCCCCAAACACCCGCCCGCCAACTACCTGTTGGAAGGCCCCACCGCAAGGATTGCAACCGCCCGCGAAGACACAGGCAAATACCTCACAGGCCCCGCCTGCCGCCCGGAAAAAACCGACGTGGAGATCCCCCTCCACCCCACCTTCACCTCAACCGAACGCATCCGCGTCTCCCTGCACAGCCTGGAAACACTCAACGTAAACCCCGACCGCGCGATAGGCGCCTACATGGTCGACAACAGCATGATCGACATCATCCAACAAGGCGCCACCCTCGCCATCGACCGAGGCCGTACCCAAATCATCGACGGTGAAATCTACGCCGTCGAACACGACGGCATGCTGCGCATCAAATACCTCTACAACCGCCCTGGCGGCGGCCTGCGCCTGCGCAGCCACAACGCCAGCGAACACCCGGACGAATACCTCAACCACGAGGAACGCTTCGAGCAAAGCTTCAAGATCGTCGGCTGGGTATTCTGGTGGTCCACCCTCAACAACCGCCGCCCACCGGTGCCACTGGATGAACACCTGCTGGGCTGGGAAGGCTCTAAATCGGAACCGGAGGTGGGCAACTGAAGTGAATGTGAGTATCATGCGCCGCACATTTGGCAGGGGTCGCTTCTAGCTGACTCCCTGCTGGCGAAGCGGAGGAGTTCCCGCGGATGCCCTACTATTCAGCCCGACGCAATGTGGGCTGAGCGATTTGAAGGCTGGTGAGGTTTGTCAAAAACAAGCTGAGGCAGTCCCCGAGAAGCCGGCCACAAGCCGGCTTTTTAATGCCCCCCCCTTAAACATCAATCACGTAGCCTTAAAGATCCACTCTGCCCCCCCTGAACATGTCTCTGGTGCAATAGGCAGCCATTCAAAGGCCAGTGGGCTCCAGCAATATCAAAATGACTCGACGCAATCTAGGTGTATTACCCCTTCTTCATTGCTTCACCCAAATAGTCAGCGACCTGATCGATATCCAACATGTCGCCAACAGCGACGCGAGGATGAAACATGTCGCAAAAATACAAAAATAACGACACGTTATGCACGCAGGCTTACACTAGCGACATGACAAGGGCGCTTATAAAAGCGGCCTTACCTTTAACTGGACGTCCTAGTGAGCGTGCGCCCATGACTAACCCCCAACGGCCTTGGCAGGCGGATAGACCCTATAACCAGCTTCCACCCTTGCCGCCAAAGGCAGAACTGGAAACCCGAGCAGTCCTCAAACGCTGCATCGAAGCTCGAGCAGCCTTGGCCGAATTGAAACAAGCAGCCGAGCTGATTCCTAACCAGACGATGCTGATCAATACGATCCCGCTGCTGGAAGCCAAGGACAGCTCCGAGATCGAAAGTATTGTCACTACTACAGATTTACTCTTTCAGCATGCCCAGGATTGCGCCAATCATGCAGATCCCGCGACCAAAGAAGCCCTCCGGTACCGCAAGGCTCTACATAACGGTTTCCAGTCTCTGGCTGAACGTCCACTCTCTACCGGCACAGCAGTAGAGATCTGTCGAACGCTCAAGGGTGTAGACATGGACATCCGTCGAGTGCCAGGCGTCCAGCTAGCCAATGATCGGACCGGAGAAATCATCTATACCCCACCAGAGGGCGAAGACCGCTTACGCGACTTGCTCACCAACTGGGAACGTTTTCTACACAACGAGACAGACCTCGACCCGCTGGTTCGCATGGCTGTCGGACACTATCAGTTCGAGGCTATTCATCCATTCACAGACGGCAACGGTCGTACCGGGCGCGTGCTAAACACCCTGTATCTGATCCAGGAAGGTCTGTTGAATCTACCGATTCTCTACCTTAGTCATTTCATCATTGCGCATAGAGCCGATTACTATCGACTACTGCTTGATGTCACACGCGAACAGGCCTGGGAGCCCTGGCTGCTGTACATGCTTACTGCCGTGGAAGAAACCGCTCGCTGGACCAGTGCAAAAATTGCCGCCATTCGCAGCCTGTCCGAGCACACCAGCCAATTTGTTCGCGAACGTTTGCCGAAAACCTACTCACGCGAATTGGTGGACGTGATTTTTGAGCAGCCCTATTGCCGTATTAGCAACGTCGTCGACAAGCAGATCGCTCAGCGCCAGGCTGCTTCTCGCTACCTCAAAGAGCTGGTCTCCATTGATGTTCTGCAAGAGGTTCAGGTCGGAAAGGAAAAACTGTTCATTCATCCAAAGCTGATGCAGTTGCTGATTCGCGACAGCAACGAATTCAAGCCCTATTTCTGAGCCGAAATTAAGGAAATCGTGAATAAGTCGCCTGGACGATCAAAACCGAACAGGCGACGTCATATCACCTAGGCTGCAAACACTCCACAGCCCTATCCGCCACCATCTTCGCCATCTCCACCAAATGCATCACCGCCCTCTGTGGCGCAGCCACTGACTCGCCGATCACCTGCGACGTAGCCAGCGCACAATGCAGCAGCTCAGCCACCTGCACCCAGGCATCCTCGAAGCTCAGTTCTTCATTGACCGTAAATGGGTTGGTTGCGCCTGACGACGGCGAATCCGAAACAACGTTATCCATAGCAAAACTCCAATCGATAATTTGAAGCTGCCAATTACGCGACTAAACGAAAGGTGGCAGCTGTACGCAGGTTAGTCGACCGGTCGATTGGAACCCGGCGCACCCGAAGGTGCCCTGCGCACAGCCACCATAAGATGCAGGCGATGAGGTGCCTGACTCATGAGTTGCATATGCGCCAATCGAATCCGGGCGACTAAACCCGATCACTGAATTAGCAGTGACGGTCAGCAGCCTAGTCACCCAATTCCACTGGCGCAAGCGGTTGGGATTCTCTCGGAAACGTCCTGCAAAGGAAAGGGATCGGACCTGCTGGCTACTCAAAATCAGGCAATTCACTCCTGGTCTGCACAGCGACCCGGAGGCCTGAAATCGGGTGCCAACTATTGTCCACTTTAAGTTGACAGTAAGACTCCTCCCACCCGATTTATCCCTCGTCACCCACCCATTAATCTGTGCCCATGTTGAACGCAACGCCCAACCAACCTAAACAAAAAAGGATTCAACCATGAGCACTGCAACCTACAACCGCTTGAACAAAGACGACGCCATTGTTCTGCTGGTCGACCACCAGACCGGCCTGATCTCGCTGGTGCAGGACTTCTCCCCCAACGAGTTCAAGAACAACGTGCTGGCCCTGGCTGACCTGGCCAAGTTCTTCAACTTGCCGACCATCCTCACCACCAGTTTCGAGCAAGGCCCTAACGGCCCGCTGGTGCCGGAGCTGAAGGAGATGTTCCCGGACGCGCCGTATATCGCTCGCCCTGGTCAGATCAACGCCTGGGACAACGAGGATTTCGTCAAGGCAATCAAGGCCACCGGGCGTAAGCAGATCATCATTGCCGGTGTGGTGACGGATGTGTGTGTGGCGTTCCCGACCTTGTCGGCGCTGGCAGAAGGTTTTGAGGTGTTTGTGGTGACGGATGCATCGGGCACGTTCAATACCACCGTGCAGCAAGCGGCGTGGAGCCGGATGACGCAGGCCGGCGCGCAGTTGATGAACTGGTTCTCGGTGGCGTGTGAGTTGCACCGCGACTGGCGCAACGATATCGAAGGGCTGGGGAATTTGTTGTCCCAGCGGATTCCTAACTACCGCAATTTGATGAACAGCTACTCGGCCCTGTCTGCTCGCCCGAGCTAAGACTGCCATGCTCCGTATTGAGCCTGCCTGAAAAGGCAGGCTTTTTTATGGGTGTAGATTGAGATGCGTGTGGGTGACGCGGAGCGTCACTGGATGCGTTACCACGCGGAGCGTGGGAACGAACCCGTCAGACGTCCCTAATCCAGGATCAAGTGCGGCAGAAACCGGCTTGAATCCTTGGTGATCAAGCTATTGTCCTCGCGCACACCGATGCCGGCGGCCTGGTCGCCAATGACCCAAGAGCCGATCAGCGTGTAGCTGTCACCAAATTTTGGCAGCGGTGCGAACTCTTGAAGGATGAAGGGCGCATCCGTGTAGGGGCCGTCTTCTTTTACGGTCAGGCCTTCGGCGGTTTGCAGTTCGATGTTGGCGCCTTCACGGGAGAAGAACGGTTTGCGCACCCAGCCTTTTGGCACGGCTTTGCCTGGGTCGGTGTCCAGGTGGGACGCGAGCAGGTTGGGGTGGCCTTTGTTGAATTCCCACAGCAGCGGCAGGATGCCTTTGTTGGAAATAATGGATTTCCACGCGGGCTCGAAGAACTGTGTGTCGCTCTGGGCAATCGCGGCACCAAAGGGTTCGTGGAAGATGAACTCCCAGGCGTGCAGTTTGAACAGGTGGGGAATCCAGCGATCTTCAAGGTCGACGAAGCGGCCTTCGCTGTTCAGGCCGATGTCTTCGATGTCGATGTGGCGCGATTCGATGCCGACCTTTTCAGCGACCAGGCGCAGGTAGTCGGTGGTGCCTTTGTCTTCGACCGAGTCTTTCATCGAGGCGAAGTAGAACGGCTGGTTGACCTGCAGCTGCGCGAAGGCCTGGTGCAGTTTGGTGTCGATGCTGTTGAACTGGTCGGCGTGCTTGGGCAGCAGGCCGCGTTCGATGCATTGTTCCAGCCAGCCCCACTGAAATGCCGCGGCTTCGTAGAGGCTGGTGGGGGTGTCGTAGTTGAGTTCCAGCAACTTGGCGGGCCCGCTGCCGTTGTAGGAGAAGTCCATGCGCCCGTACAGGTGCGGGTGGCCTTCGAGCCATGAGGTGCGGATCATGTCGTAGAAGGGCGCGGGGATGCTCAGGCGTTCAAGCAGCTCTTCGCTGTGGACCACGCGGGCGACGAGGTCCATGCACATGTCATGGAGCTCGGTGGTCGGGTCTTCGAGGTCGCGCTCGATTTGCTTGAGCGTGAACTGGTAGTACGCGCTTTCGTCCCAGTAGGGTTCGTCGTCGATGGTATGGAACAGGAAGCCGAGACTCTCGGCGGTATGTTTCCAGTCATGACGCTCTGCGCATTGGATCTTCTTCATGGCCGGTTTCCTTAGCTGCTCGACCCGCCGCCCCAGCCACTGCGTGCGCTGGCTTTGCTGCCGAAGCCGCCGCGGGAGGTGGCCGATGAAACCGAGCTCGACGTAGGTGAAGAGCGCAGCGTGCTGGTGTAATTGCTGCTGCCGTACCGGGCCTGGTTCGAGCGGCCAAAGGTCGCGCCATTGGACACGCGTTGGTTGAGCGTCGAGTTGCCGTAGTTGCCGCGATCATCGCGATAGCGGTACACCGGTTCCGAGCGGTAGCTGTTGCGGTTGTTGCTCAGCATGTTGCCGATCAGCAGGCCGGTCAGCAGGCTGCTGGTGGAGAAGCCTGAGCCACCGCCGCTGGCCTGAGCGTTGGCCGCTTGCGCATTGGCAGCGTCGACCTGGGATTGGGTCACCTGGCCTTCGGCGGTCAGTTCGAAACCGCCCAAGCGCGGGATGAATTTGCCGGTGGAGTCTTGCTGGCACCAGTCAGCGACAAAGTCGGCGTCGCAATCGGCCTGGCTGTCATACACCGGCGCAATGCGGCGATGCTCGGCCATGGCCGTCATGTAGGCGTCCGAGCAGACGTCTACCGGAAGTTTTTCATCGGCGCATTGCTGTACCGATTGGAAGTTGTACTTCTTTTGCAGGTCGTAGGTTTTTTCCGTTGGGCCACAGCCGGATATCGCCATGGCGACCGACGCTGCCAGCGACAGCTGGACGTACTTGCTTCGTTTCATCGGGAGCTCCGTGGGCAATCAGTTCGAGGTGGGCGTCATGCACGCGGCATTCAGCATGCCGACGCTGATGGCCACCGCGGCCACGTAGATACCGGCCGCCAGTTCGCCCTTCTTGATGCGCTCGGACGTGCCCTTGAGCACCAGGCTGGTCAGCAGGAACGCCAGCAGTTGGACGACGGCGGCGATCACGGCCCAGACGATGAAGTCGAGAACGTTGATCGAGTAGGCAATCACATTGCTGGCCGGAATGGCGAAACCGACGATGGCACCGCCCAGGGCGACCGCTGCGGAGGTGTTGCCCGCACGGATCAGTTCGAACTCCTTGTGCGGGGTGATGCGGGTGTAGATGAACTGGAACAGCGCGAACAGTACCGCAGCCCCCAGGATGTAGAGGACAAAGCCGAGCACCGCAGCTTTGTTGAGGGAGATGGAGAGTGCTTCTAGCATGGACGGCTTCCTTTTTTTAGAGCGTAGTCAGGTCGGTGGTGTACAGCGAAATGCCCAGGGATGTGCTCAGGCTGATGGTGCCTTCGGCATCTTCTTCGACGGAGAACAGCAGGAACTCTCGGCGGTCGGTCAAGCCGGTGTCGCGGGCGTATAGCATCGAACGGTGCTCGACGCTGTAGGTGGCTTCTGGGCTGATGACCTGTTCGCTCATCGCCACCAATTCGGTCTGGCCATCTTCGCTGCCCCACTCCCGGAAGAACTCGACGCCGTCGTGGGTGTAGGTCGGCAGACCGATCAGGCTTTGTGGGCCCGCGAGCCTGCTCAGTTCCGCTTCACTGCTGATGGTGACGTAACTCAGGTAGTTGAACAGAATCACTGACTCGACCTGGCCCGCTATCTGGCCGGTGGTGTGCACCTGCAACCAATAATCTTCGTCGTTCATGTAATAGCGCGACAGCCAGGTGGACTGGCCGAGGTCGATGGTGCCGTTGCTCCAGATTTCCTGGGAGCCGGGGATCACCACGTTGGTTTTTTCATCGAGCAGCAATTTCAGAGTCGTGTCAAACATCACGCCCTTGCCCGGCGCCAGGCCCAAAGGGCCGGTGGCAGGCAGGCTTGGGCTGGCGGTTCGGCTCGAGTCGGTAGTGGCTTTTGGGGCCTCAAGCCCCATCAACTGTTTAAGCCATCCCATGGGAGATTTCCTTAAGGCGAGTGGAAGCGATGTAGAAGAGTTCGCCGCCTTTGACCGCTGTGGCACTGGGCGGGTTGATCGACGGCTGCTGAATACCTTTGGCGCGATAGCCAATGAGGGTGGCGTTGTGGCGCTCCTTCATCTGCGTGTACAGCTCGCCGAACGTTGCCTCAAAGGCGTCGGGCAATTTCATCAGGTACTGGGTGGCGCCCTGCCCCACGCACAGCAACTCATTGATGACCACCGACGAGCCCGGATCCTGAGAGGCGCGCACCAGCATTTCGATCGCCATGCTGGACGTGCATTCCAGGCGCGGGGCGTAGGAGCTGGCCAGTGCAGCGATTTCACTTTCGTTGAAGTGGGCGACCACATGCCCGACGGGGCTCAGTTGATTCACCGCCAGCACGGTGGCCAGCGTCAGGTCATCAGACGGGGTCCGCACCAGCACACGCTCGGCACCGGGCACACCGGCACGCAGCAACAGTGCGGTGGAAGACAGGCTTTCGCCGCGGATGAACGCTGCTTTGCCCGGCATCGGATTTTCTTCAAGGCTGCAATCGCAGATCACGATCAGGTTGTCGTTCGAGGTTTCGTCTTGCAGCAACAACTCAATCACCCGCTCGCTGGACGCGCCCTCCCAGCCGATCAGCACGGTATGGCCGACCTTGCCGGTGAAATCACCTTTGCCCTTCATGCCCTTTCTCCATGCATCGATAACACTGCTGGTGGTTTTGCCGATGGCTGCCGTGAGCAGCGCAATGCCCCCGAGCATGACCCAGGCCGCCACGAAAATTCGCCCAGCAGACGTCTGCGGCGCGAGGTCGCCATAGCCGACGGTGAGTGTGGTGGTGAGATAGAAGTAGATAAACGTGGCGGCAGCGGTGAGGTGTTGTTCGCCCAGCAACACCAGGCCCAGGTAAGCGGTGCTCAGGTGGACACCCAAGGCAACGATCAGGCCTGCCCAACCGAAGCGATGAAAGAGGGACGAGGCGTACATGCGTAACAGTAGGAAAATCGACATTTAGCCCCTGGCTCCCTGGGTACTTGAATCCTGACGACAGCATCGCCTCGGCGTCTGGATGCTCAAGTGCGTTCACCCGGCATTAAACCCGCTGCGCGGCGTGGATAGAAGTACCTTGGCTGCAATAAATCCGGCGAGCGCACCAAACAGATGCCCTTCGAAGGAAACGCCCTGCCGCGGAAGGAAGCCCAAGATCAGCCCGCCATACAGCAAAGCCACAACAGCGGCTGTTAGCAGGTTGCCCCAGCTTCTGTGAAACCAGGCGCGAGACAGCAGATAGGCCCATAGCCCGAACACCCAGCCGCTGGCGCCGACGTGTACGCCTGAAAAACCGAACAGCCAGACCAACAAGCCGCCTAGCAGAATGACGATGGCACTGACGGCGATGAACCGGTTGACCCCTTCGATGATGACCAAAGAACCCAGGATCACAAAGGCAATCAGGTTGGCGCTCAGGTGGGCGAAGGAGGCGTGCAAAAACGGTGATGTGAGGATGCCGAACAGACCCTGCATCGTTCTCGGGATTAGCCCGAATGCCATGAGGCTGTAACCGGTCACCACATTGAGCAGTTGCAGCGCGACCATGAAGAGGGCCAGGCCTGCGATTGTCTTGAAACCCTTCAAGGCGTTCATCCTGACCTCAACATACAAAAGAAGAGCACTGCGACTGTGGCGAGGGAGCTTGCTCCCGCTGGGGCGCGAAGCGGCCCCAAAAACAGGACTGCTGCGCAGCCCAGCGGGAGCAAGCTCCCTCCCCACAGAGTTGCAGGCTTAACTGACCTACGTTGATTACTCAGCCGACTTTTGCTTCAGACGCTCCAGAATCGCATTGGCACTGCCTTCGTTCGGCGTGATGCCGGCATCGCGCAGTTTGCGTTCCAGGTCTGTCCCCGTCGACGCTTCAGCCAGCTCATCCTGGGCTTGCAGCTCAGCGGCGCGTTGTTGCTGTTTGGCCTGCAAGCGATTGAGCGTACCGACGGCGGTTTCCAGCTTGCCGTTGGCACCGCCGCTGGCAATGGAGGCACTGACCTGGGCCTTTTGCACGCTGTCGCGAGCCTTGGCCATGTCCACTTGCTGGCGCAGGCTTTTGATGCGGCTTTCGGCCTTGGTGATGTCTTTGCGCATGCTCTCAGCGTACCCACCGAACTCGGTGGTCTGCTTTTGCTCAACGTCCCGCTCGTTGGTCAGGGTCGAAATGGCTTCGGCCACTTCCAGGGCGAGGTCTTCACGGTTGGCCTGGATAGCGGCCATCGCCTTGGATTCCAGGTCTTTGATCTTGGCGTCGTACTCGCCAACACGATCAGCCGCCAGTTTGTGCTTGGCCATGATGCTCACCAGCTCACGCTTGGCGTTGGCCAAGGCGCTGTCTGCATCGCGAATTTCCTGGTCAAGGATGCGCAGGGCCTGTTGGTCGACGATCGATTCGCCGACTTCGCTGGCACCGCCACGCAACGCGGTGAACAATTTGCTCCAGATGGACTGAGTCATTGGGTTTTCCCGAATAATTAAATGAAGAAACGTTCGAAGGCTTCGCTGGCGCGCTGCACGTTATCAACCAGGGTTTTCACCTCGGTCACGATGTTGGTCAGGCTGGAGTCGGAGCTGAGCGCACCGAACATGTTGTAAACCACCTGCCCGTTCGGCATGGACTCGATACCGATCGACGACAACGGGAACATCTCCCGGCTGCGCAGCACGGCGTCATTGAAGGCCGGCACGTCGTTGATGGACTCGGCGTCGACCAGGACGGTATCCACGATGATTTGCTCGCCCACCACCGCGATGTAAATCGGCAAGCCACCAAAGTCGTTCATCTCCAGCTTGATGCTGGACTCGGAGCCTTGGACGAGAGAAAGCGTAATGTCATGGGACGTCACGTCATCCAGCGCCTGAAGAGCACTGAAGAGGCGATCGATATTCCAGTTAGTACCTGCGCTCATGAAATTCTCCGACATGAATGAGCCAGCCAGGATCGGTTGGCGTAGCTGTTTCTCCATTTGCTTGAGCAGGCTTCGGTTTTCGGGAAGCACCCAAGTCTCGTGTTTCACATAACCGGCCGCCGCCAGCCCCGCACGCATCTGCTTCATGTAAAAGCTCGACGGCTTTTTTGCGGACGGCTTCAAGCGCTCTCCCTTGAGGCTTGTTGAATCGGTATCGGGCCCAGTTGATGGGCTCGATGGAGAGCTGCTGTTCATGGTACTGACCTCGCTGTGAAAAACTCACGCGTGAGAAAATCTACAGGCAATCCGCAAGGTACTCAATAGCTCACGCGTGAGATTTTTCCTTACATTTTTCAGCCACCGAAAAGACCCAGCCTACCCCGCCAACTCTCGCTCGATTTGCTCGATGCTAGGCAAGCTCGATTGCAGTTCGGCTGGCAAAGACTCCATCAGTTGATATTGCGCCACACCAATAGGCCGGTTGTTATCGCGCAGTGCGTATTCAGCCACCACTTCATTTTTACCCTTGCACAACAAGAGGCCGATAGTCGGGCCATCCTGTGGGTGCTTTATCTCGGCATCCACCGCCGCAAGATAGAAGCTCAATTTGCCCAGATGCTCGGGCTTGAACTTGCCTGCCTTGAGTTCGATCACCACATAGCAACGCAGCTTCAGGTGATAGAACAACAGGTCAATGAAGAACTCATCGCCGCCTATATTCAGCAGCACTTGCCGGCCAACGAAGGCAAAACCTGCGCCCAACTCCAACAAGAAGTCAGTGACATGCTTGATCAGGGCGTTTTCGATTTCGCGCTCTTGTGCATTCTGGCCCAGACTGAGGAAATCAAAGCGGTACGGGTCTTTGAGGGATTCGCGCGCCAGGTCGGATTGCGCTTTGGGCAGATGGCTTTCGAAGTTGCTGACGGCCTTGCCACTGCGCTCCAGCAGGCGATTTTCAATGTGCATCACCAGTGTGTTGCGCGACCAGTTATGTTTTAAGGCCTGGATGATGTACCAACGACGAGTTTCGGGGCCGGGAAGCTTATCGAGCAGCACCACGTTGTGGCCCCAAGGCAATTGTGCAGCAGCCTGTTGCACAAATTCCGAATCCGGCCACGCCTCGGCAAAAGCACGCATGTATTTCAGATTGCGCGGCGAAAAACCCTTGATGTCAGGAAAGGCCGCCCGCAGATCTTGCGCAAGGCGGTCGATCACTTTGCTACCCCAACCTTGAGCGTGCTGACGCGTCAAAATATCGTGACCGAGCTGCCAGTAGAACAGCACCAGCTCACGATTAACGGCAATTGATGCGCGCTGTTGCGCCTGATGGATGCGGCCCTTGAGGTCTGTCAGCCAATCGCCGTAGCCCTCAGGAGGCGCGATCAACCCGATAGAAGTTTCGCTCATGCCTTTTTTACTCTGGTGTTTTCGGCAGGCTAGCCAGCCGACAGTACCGTCACAAGCATTCGAGAACAGTTCAGGAAGGGTCCCGCGTACCTCACAGAAAGGTCCTGCTGGCACTTGACTCTCCCCTATACGGCACCCCCTACGCTGAATGCCCTTTTCTCAGAACTTATCACCATGAGTCAGCGCATTCTGGTCATTCTCGGCCACCCGTCCGCCGATAGCTTTTGTTCCGCCCTCGCGCACACTTATATCCACGCTGCTAAAACGGCCGGTCACGAAGTCCGCGTCCTGCGCCTGGGTGATCTCAGGTTCGACCCCATCCTTCATCATGCTTACACCCAGGTTCAAGCGCTGGAACCTGACTTGCTCAGCGCCCAAGCCGACATCCTTTGGGCCGAGCATCTGGCCTGGGTTTTCCCTGTCTGGTGGGGCGGTATCCCGGCACTGATGAAGGGCTTTATCGACCGCGCTTTCCTCCCCGGCTTTGCCTTCAAGTACCGCGCAGGCAAGGCATTCCCAGACAAGCTGCTAAAGGGCCGAACCGCGCACTTGTTAGTGACCCTCGACACGCCGCTGTGGTATTACCGCTGGGTTTATCGCATGCCGGCCATCCACCAAATGCGGCGCACCATGCTGGCGCTGTGCGGCATCGCGACGAGCAAGACGCTGCTGTTGGGGCCGGTGCTGGGCTCTTCGCTGACGCAGCGGGCCAAGTGGCTGAAACAGGCCGGCGCACTATTTGAAAAAGGGAGTTTTCATGTACATCGGCAAAGCCGCGCAGTTGTCCGGCACGACCATCAAGGCGATTCGTCACTATGAGGCAATCGGGCTGATGCCAGCGCCTGCGCGTCGGGGCGGTTATCGCGTTTATACCGAGCAGAGTGTCGAGCGGCTGCTGTTTATAAAGTGCGCGCAACAGCTGGGGTTCAAGCTCAAGGAATTACAGGAGATTTTGCAGGGGTACGAGGGTGATGCGCTTCCCTGGGACAAGGCTGACCAAGCCATCGCCAATAAGAAGCAAGCGTTAGCCATGCAAATTGTGGCATTGCAGAATATGCATCAGGGTTTATTGGTCTTCGAGGCCCAATTGAAAGCGGTGCAGGGGGAGTGCTGGGTCGCCACGAAGGCAAGCTGAGACTCGGTGAGCCGAATAAGGTCGCTAATCGGCTCATGGGGTGAGCCGAATAAACCCATCAATCGGCTCACATCACCGTGTGTGCGCCACTCATTTGCCCCAATCCCCCATGTCTGCTAGTGTCGCGCCGGTTTACCGTCTACCGGAATTGCCGCCATGGCCCGCAAAAAAGTTGCACTCGATTTCGAACAATCCCTCGCCGACCTGCAAGCCCTGGTCGAGCGTCTGGAGAACGGCGAGTTGTCGCTGGAAGACTCGTTGACAGCGTTTGAGCAAGGCATCGGCCTGACCCGCGACTGTCAGAGCGCGTTGGCGCAGGCGGAGCAGAAGGTCCAGGTGTTGCTGGAGCGTGACGGGGAGTTGGCCGAAGAGCCTTTCGATGCGGAACGGCCGGAATGATCAGCGCATACCAAGCCAGTAGCCAAGCCCGGGTGAATGCCGCGCTGGAGCCCCTGTTTGTTGCGCCAAGCCCGGAAATGACGCGCCTCTATGAAGCCATGCGCTACAGCGTGATGAATGGCGGCAAGCGGGTGCGCCCGTTGCTGGCCTATGCCGCCTGCGAAGCTCTCGGGGCGCCGGCAGCCGAGGCGAATGGTGCGGCCTGTGCGGTCGAGTTGATCCACGCCTATTCCCTGGTGCATGACGACTTGCCGGCAATGGACGACGATGATTTGCGTCGCGGCCAGCCCACCACCCACAAAGCCTTCGATGAGGCCTATGCAATTCTGGCCGGAGATGGCTTGCAGAGCCTGGCGTTCAGCGCATTGCTGGACCCGACGCTAAGCAGCGTCAACGCCGAGATCCGCTTGCGCATGGTCACCGCCCTGGCCCATGCAGCGGGCCCGGCTGGAATGGTCGGCGGGCAGGCCATCGACATGGGCTCGGTCAGCCTCAAGCTCGATCAAAAAACCCTCGAACACATGCATCGCCACAAGACCGGTGCGCTGATTGAGGCCGCCGTGCAACTGGGCGCCCTGGCCAGTGGCCGTGCCGACGCCGAGCAATTAGCGGCGCTGCAGACCTATTCTCGCGCTGTCGGCCTGGCCTTCCAGGTACAGGACGATATCCTCGACGTGGAAAGCGACACCGCCACCCTCGGTAAACGCCAGGGCGCCGATATCGCACGTGACAAGCCGACTTATCCTGCCTTGCTGGGGCTGCAAGCCGCCAAGGCCTATGCCATCGAGCTGCGTGACCAGGCTCTGGATGCCCTGCGACCTTTCGACGCGGCGGCCGAGCCACTGCGTGACCTGGCGCGGTATATCGTCGAACGTCGCCACTGACAGCCGCGGCCATTTGCGCCGCATATCGGCCAAGTTCGGCCCTCTGCGTGGGCAGTTTGCACGGCTTGAGGTAAACTGCCGCCTCTTCTATACCTATAACGATTCGCCTGATGCCCACGACGTTTCAAGAGATTCCCCGCAAACGCCCGTCTACGCCCCTGCTCGACCGTGCTGCCACGCCGGACGGCCTGCGTCGACTGGGTGAAGCCGAGCTGGAAACCCTGGCCGATGAGCTGCGCCTGGAATTGCTCTACACGGTCGGCCAGACCGGTGGGCATTTTGGCGCCGGGCTGGGCGTGATCGAGCTGACCATCGCCTTGCATTACGTGTTCGACACCCCGGACGACCGGCTGGTGTGGGACGTGGGCCACCAGGCGTATCCGCATAAAATCCTCACCGGCCGTCGCGAGCGCATGGCCAGCCTGCGCCAGAAGGACGGCCTGGCCGCCTTCCCACGCCGTGCCGAGAGCGAGTACGACACCTTTGGCGTCGGCCACTCCAGCACGTCCATCAGTGCAGCACTGGGCATGGCGATTGCCGCCCGCCTGCAAGGCAGTGAGCGCAAGGCCATTGCGGTGATTGGTGATGGCGCGCTGACCGCCGGCATGGCCTTCGAAGCGCTGAACCATGCGCCGGAAGTGGACGCCAACATGTTGGTGATCCTAAACGACAACGACATGTCGATTTCGCGCAACGTGGGTGGCCTGTCCAATTATCTGGCGAAGATCCTCTCCAGCCGTACCTACGCCAGCATGCGCGAAGGCAGCAAGAAAGTGCTGTCGCGTCTGCCTGGCGCATGGGAAATTGCGCGCCGCACCGAAGAGTATGCCAAGGGCATGCTGGTACCCGGCACCCTGTTCGAAGAGCTGGGCTGGAACTACATCGGCCCTATCGACGGCCACGACCTGCCGACCCTGATCGCGACGTTGCGCAACATGCGCGACCTCAAGGGCCCGCAGTTCCTGCATATCGTCACCAAGAAAGGCAAAGGTTTCGCTCCGGCGGAAGTCGACCCGATTGGTTACCACGCGATCACTAAGCTCGAACCCCTGGACGCTCCCGCCGCCGCGCCGAAAAAGGCCAGCGGGCCGAAGTATTCCGGGGTGTTTGGCGAATGGCTATGCGACATGGCCGCCGCCGACCCGCGTCTGGTGGGTGTTACCCCGGCGATGAAGGAAGGCTCCGACCTGGTGGCGTTCAGCGAGCGTTTCCCGCTGCGTTACTTCGACGTGGCGATTGCCGAGCAACACGCCGTGACCTTCGCGGCCGGCATGGCCTGCGAAGGCGCCAAGCCGGTGGTGGCGATCTACTCCACCTTCCTGCAACGCGGTTATGACCAATTGGTTCACGATGTGGCGGTGCAGAACCTCGACGTGCTGTTCGCCATCGACCGTGCCGGCCTGGTGGGCGAAGACGGCCCGACCCATGCGGGCAGTTTCGACCTGTCGTACCTGCGCTGCATCCCCGGCATGCTGGTGATGACCCCGAGCGACGAGAACGAACTGCGCAAGATGCTCAGCACCGGCCACCTGTACAACGGCCCGGCCGCTGTGCGGTACCCGCGCGGCACCGGCCCGAACGCCGTGATCGAAAAAGACCTGGAGCCGATCGAAATCGGTAAAGGCATCGTGCGTCGCCAAGGCAGCAAAACTGCGTTCCTGGTGTTTGGCGTACAACTGGCCGAAGCCTTGAAAGTCGCCGAGAAGATCGACGCCACCGTGGTCGACATGCGGTTCGTCAAGCCACTGGATGAAGCGTTGGTACGCGAAATTGCCGCCAGCCATGAGCTGCTGGTGACCGTCGAAGAGAACGCCATCATGGGCGGCGCCGGTGCGGCGGTCAGTGAGTTCCTGGCGCGGGAGAACATCCTCAAGTCGGTGCTGCACCTGGGCTTGCCAGATGTATACGTCGAACACGCCAAGCCGGCGCAGATGCTGGCTGAATGCGGGCTGGATGAGGCGGGTATCGAGGCGTCCGTGCGCGAGCGCCTGGCGCTACTGAATCTGTAATCAGCCCCAACTGTGGGAGCTGGCTTGCCTGCGATGACGGCGGCACATTCGCTAACAATGTGTCAGATACACCGCTATCGCAGGCAAGCCAGCTCCCACAGTGGTTTTGCATGACCTTCGAATGCTATGGACAGCCCATGAAACGCCTGTGCCTTGCCCTGCTGCTGCTACCCTGCGCTGACCTGCTCGCCGACACCCGCGACCAGGCCCTGAAGCTCTCCGACGTGGTCATCAGCGCCAACCGCCAAGTCCAGGCGCGTAATGACAGCAGCGCCGCCAACACCGTCTTCACCCGCGCCGACATCGACCGCCTGCAACCCACCAGCGTCACCGACCTGCTCAGCCGCGTGCCGGGCGTGCAAGTTGCGCCAACCGGTGGGCGTGGCAGTTTGCCGGGGATTTTCATTCGCGGCACCAAGTCGGCGCAGAGCCTGGTGCTGGTGGACGGCCAACGCATCGCCAACACCACCTCCGGCGACAGCGGCTTGCAATATCTCAACGTCGATCAGATTGAACGGGTGGAAGTGCTGCGCGGTTCACGTTCGGTCATTTACGGCAGCGATGCGATTGGCGGGGTGATTCAGGTGTTCACCCGGCGCAATGCCGAGCAAGGCTTGCAGCCGCGCCTGAAACTTGGCTTTGGCAGCAACCAGACCTGGGAGCGCAGCTTGGGCCTGTCGGGCGGCGATGAACACACGCGCTTCAACCTGGGCGCGAGCCTGGATGAAACCGCCGGCATCAACGCGAGCCACGCGTCGTTCCCCAGTGACGGCGACCATGATGCCTACCGCAACCAGTCCGTCAGCCTGAATCTCAGCCACTCGTTCAGTGATGAGCTGGAGGTGGGCTTCAATCTGCTGGATAACCGTGGCAAGTCGCAGTACGACAACAGTTATGGCCGCTACGACGGCGCCACCGGGCAGAGCCTCGGCCAGAAACCCTACACCGACTACACCGTGAGCAGCGCCAGCGGCTATGTCGATGCCAAGCTCAATGACAGCTGGCAGTCGCGCCTGGAGCTGGGCCACAGTGAAAACCGCGACACCAAGCGCGATACCCTCAGCGATGATTACAGCGCATTCAACACCTACCGCGACTCGGTCAATTGGCAGAACGACCTGATCCTGGATGAGCAAAACAGCCTGATCGTCGGTGGCGACTGGTATGAAGACCGTTTCCACGGTTCCACCACCTTTACCGAGAACAGCCGCTGGAACCGGGCGGCCTTCGTGCAGCACCGCTTCCAAAGCCAATGGTTTTCCACCGAGCTGGGCCTGCGCCGTGACCAGAACCAGCAGTTCGGCGGCCAGAACAGTTGGAGCGGCACCCTGACCTTGCCGGTCAACCCCGACAATGACTTGCTCTTGAGCTACAGCGAAGGCTTTCGTGCGCCAACCTTCAACGACCTCTATTACCCCGACACGCAGTACAGCAACCCCAACCTGCAGCCCGAGACATCAAAGAGCTACGAGCTGCAATGGCGCAGCCAACTGACCGACAGCACACGCCTGGAAGCCTCGCTGTATCGCACCGACCTGAGCGACGCGATCATCCTTGACGCCGGCAAGCCGCAAAACGTGGCGTCGGCGCGGATCAACGGCTTTGAAGCGGCGCTCAAGCAAGAACTGTTTGGCTGGCAGGGCAACCTGGGCCTGTCGCTTATCGACCCGCGTGACCGTGACAGCGGCCACACCCTGGCACGTCGCGCACGGCGAACGGTGAACCTGGATCTGGACCGGCAATTTGATCAACTCGGTCTCGGCGCCAGCTGGCAAGCGATCAGCAGCAGCTACGACGATGAAGCCAACCGCAACCGTCTGGGCGGTTATGCCTTGTTGGGGCTGCGCAGTAGTTGGGCGTTGAACCGGGAGGTGTCGTTGTCGCTGAAGGTGGATAACGCGCTGGACAAGTCTTATGCACGGGCGAAGTACAGCTACCTCGGGGAAAACCAGAATTATCGTGAAGAAGGTCGGGTGTGGATGTTCGGGGTGACGTGGACACCTGAGCTCTAAGTAGCCTGATCCGGCGTCATCGCAGGCAAGCCAGCTCCCACAGGAGCATTTCAATTGTGGGAGCTGGCTTGCCTGCGATAGCGTTGTCACAGGTTCGGCGCAATCACCTGGCACAACCGCCCCACCGCCTCCAACATCTGCCCGCTGGGCCGCTCCAGGCCTTTGTCCGGCACTAACCGCACCCGAGCAGCCATCGCCGGCCATGCCGTCCAGGCCTCCCTCTGAGCCTGATCCCCCACCAGGATCACCTCGGGATCACGCGCCAGCACCGATTCGATATTCACCTGCGGTGCCGGCAACTTCAGGTCATCGAACACATTGCGCGCCCCGCACACGCTGAGGGCATCGCTGATGATCTGCCCACCGCCCACGGTGTACAGCGGCTGGTTCCACACTTGGTAGAACACTCGCAGCGGCTCGGCCCGCTGGTAGCGCTGGCGCAACTCGGCCAAGCGCTGGCGCAATTGTACCGCGCGCTGGTGCCCGGCCTCGGCGCGGCCCAATTGCTCGGCAATGGCCTGCACCTGCGCGGTCAGTTGTTCAAGGCTGTGGGGTTCGGCGACGTACACCGGGATATTCAATCGTTGGAGCTGCTCGCGCTGGGCCGGGCCGACGCTGCCAGGCCAGAGCAGGATCAGGTCGGGCTTGAGGCTGAGCAGGCGCTCCATGTCCAACTGGCCGTAGTGCCCGACCGAGGTCACCTTCGCCAACGCCGCCGGGCGGTCACCACCATCAAGCATGCCGACCAGCAAGTCCTCGGCACCCAGTTCAAGCACGATTTCAGACAGTGACGGCGCCAGACTGACAACCCGCTCGACCGGCCAGCCCTGGGCACTGAATACCAGCAGCAGCGCCAGCCAATAGCGCTTCATCCCAACTGACGCGGTATGCGATAGAGATAGAACAACACCAGCGTCGACAGCGCCAACAGAAACAGCGGCACTGCCTCCAGGCCGACGAACACCGCCAGCGCGCCAATCCAGGCCGGTAACGCTGCAACCAGCAACGCCGTGCGTCGACGCGCCGCCAGGGTGATCCAGGCTGCCGGCTCTTGAGCAGTATCAAGGGCTTTGGAGGTGGCGATCAGCGCGTGTTTGTAGGCGTGAAAATAACGCAGGCTGAGAAACATCGAGGCCACGCCGGCGATGAAGAATGGCATGGCCAAGACGGGCAACAAGGATTCAGCCCGGCCAAACAGCAGGTTGATCACGAACAACGGCAGCAATGCCAGGGCCAGGTACTGCCACCAGTTGAAGGACAGTCGCCGTTTCACCTGGCCACGGGTCACGCGCGGTCGACCTCGCCCTGGTGCTCGTTGCCCATCATGTGATCGAGCTTGCTGGCTTTGGTGGCCAGGTAGAGCTTGTTGTGCGGGTTGTGCCCAGTGTGTAGCGGCACGCGCTCGGCCACGGTGATGCCCATCTCGGTCAAGGCTTTGACCTTGCGGGGGTTGTTGGTCATCAGGCGCAGGGATTTGACCCCCAGGTGCTCGAGCATCGGCAGGCAGATGGCGTAGTCGCGCTGGTCGGCAGCAAAGCCCAGGCGCTCGTTGGCCTCGACGGTGTCGGCGCCGCCGTCTTGCAGTTCGTAGGCGCGGATCTTGTTCAACAGGCCAATGCCGCGGCCTTCCTGACGCAAGTACAGCAACACGCCACGGCCTTCACGGGCGATGGCTTGCAGTGCAGCCTCCAGTTGCGAGCCGCAGTCACAGCGCTGGCTGAACAGCGCATCGCCGGTCAGGCACTCGGAATGCACACGCCCCAGCACCGGCGCGCCATCCGTGATGTCGCCGAGGCTGAGCACAACGTGCTCGCGCCCGGTGGCTTCTTCAAGAAAGCCGTTCATGGTGAACGTGGCAAAAGGGGTAGGCAGCTTGGAAGCGGCGACGAAAACGACGGGCACCGTGTGCTCCTGATTTCAGATTTCACAGAGGCGGGCATTGTAACAGCACGTTCCTACAGACGCTTAAGCTGAATTATCGCTGATAAAGATCAATAGGTTCGATTGGCCTTTGAGTCAGTTCTATGGGCGTCAGAACGGATACGGCTGTTTCCAGCGTTCGAAAATCGCTTTCAGCTCACCGGTCTGGATCAGGATGCCCAAACGCTGGTCATACATGGCCATCAGTGCCCTGCCGCGCGCGGTGTCGGCAAAGCCTACGTAGAGCGGCAGTTCAGCAATATGGGTGAGTTTGAACAGCGCCGGGTCTTGCGCCTGGCTGAGCACGTATTTGGCTTCGGTGAGGGCGTCGATATAAAAATCAGCACGGCCGTGTTGCAGCATTGGCAGAATGCCGCTGCGCCGCTCGATCTGGTTGAAGCGGCGCACGGTGGGCAGGTATTCCTCGTATTTATAGCCGCGCACCCAGGCCAGGCGATAGTTGCCCAAGGTCGCCAGGGTCGGTGTCGGCGCAGTGGCCAACCCGAGGGCGTAGACATGATCGGCGTCGAAGTTCCTGCGGGGGTACAACACACCGCTGGCCTCATCGCGATAGGTGCCGACACAACCATCCACCTCACCACGCTGGGCCAGACCGACCGAGCGGGTATAGGGTACGCTGCGGATGTGCACGGTGATGCCAGCCGGTTCAAAGACTTGGCGCAACAGGTCCCAGGCCAGGCCGCTACCATCTTTGTTGGTGTAGTCGTTCCACTCCTCACTGGCCAGCACGATTTTGCCGGGCATGGGAGTGTCCGCCTGGGCCAGGGAAGCGAAGGTACACAGCACGATCAGCAGCCAGCGGCATGCAGCCATAGTCACGGCCTCTTACTTGGGATAATCGTATAAAGGGTAGCGCAGACCGCCGGCTTAGGGCGTCTGGCGAAAATGCTGGTAGCCGCGCACAGCCGGGGTGATGTCCTGGCCGTGGACGTCGAGCAGCGTTACGCCCTGCCCCGCTTCGACCCGGCCGACCACATGCACCGGCCAGCCATCCGCCTGCAACGGCGCTAACTCGGACGGTGGCAAGGTGAACGCCAGCACATAGTCGTCGCCCCCACTCAACGCCGCCACGTGAGCCTGGTCTTCACCAACAAACGCCAGCAAGGCCTCGGACAACGGCAACCGGTGGCGCTCAACCACCAGGCGCACCGCTGACGCCTTGGCGATATGCCCACAGTCGGCCAACAGCCCATCGGAGATATCCATCGCCGCTGTCGCCTTGCCCCGCAGCGCAAGCCCCAGGGCCAACTGCGGTTGCGGCGACCAGTAATGCGCCAGCAGCGGCTCGGCGATTGCTGCGTCAGCCGTGCGTTGCCCCAATACCAGCGGCAACGCGCCAGCGGCATTGCCTAACTCGCCGCCGACACACAGCAGGTCGCCCGGCTGTGCACCGCTGCGCGTCAAGGCCTGGCCAGCCGGCACGCGGCCGAACACGGTCAGGGTCAGGCTCAGCGGCCCACGGGTGGTATCGCCGCCCACCAGGCCCACGCCGCAGTTTTGCGCCATGGCATTCAAACCTTGGGCATAGCGTTGCAGCCAATCGGCTTCGACGCTCGGCGTGGTCAGGGCAAGGGTAAAGGCGAGGGGGTGGGCGCCCATGGCGGCCAGGTCGCTCACCGCCACGGCCAGCGAGCGCTGGCCGAGCAGGAACGGGTCACAGGGGTCGGCAAAATGCACGCCAGCCACCAGCGTATCGGTGGAGACTGCCAGTTGCTCCCCGGCGGGAAGCGCCAGCAAGGCGCAGTCGTCGCCGATCCCCAGGGCAATGCCTTCGCCACCTTGCGCACAGGGCGCGGCGGCGAAGTATGTGCGGATCAGCTCAAACTCACCCATTGAGGAATCAAGCGCAGATTAGCGCTTGTGTTCCTTCACTTCGGCTTCACGCAGGCGCGGGGCCAGCTTGTCGAGCACGCCGTTGACGAACTTGTGGCCGTCGGTCGAACCGTAGACTTTCGCCAGCTCGATGCCTTCGTTGATCACGACGCGGTACGGCACGTCAACGCGCTTGAGCAACTCCCAGGTAGACAGGCGCATCACGCACAGCTCAACCGGGTCGAGCTCTTCGATGGTCAGGTCCAGGCATGGCGCCAGGGCTGTGTCGATCTCGGTCAGGTTGGCGTGCACGCCGTGCAGGATGTCGTGGAAGTAGCTCTGGTCGGCGAAGGTGAAATCGTTATCGACGCGAAACTGTGCCTCGATTTCGTTCAGCGAAGCGCCCGCCAGGTGACGCTGGTACAGCGCCTGGGTCGCGAGTTGACGCGCCTTGCGGCGCTTCTCGCTCTTGGACGGTTTGCCGGCATCGGCAGGACGCGGGTCCTGAGGGTTGAACTGATCGCTTTCGTCGGAAATCACTTGGCCTCCAACTGCGACAGCAGGCTGACCATTTCCAGGGCGGACAAGGCAGCTTCAGCGCCTTTGTTACCGGCTTTGGTGCCGGAACGCTCGATGGCTTGCTCGATGGAATCAACGGTCAGTACGCCGAAAGCGACTGGCACGCCGAATTCCATGGACACCTGGGCCAGGCCCTTGGTGCATTCGCCGGCCACGTATTCGAAGTGCGGGGTGCCGCCACGAATGACCGCGCCCAGGGCGATGATCGCCGCGTATTCACCCTGCTGAGCAACTTTTTGCGCAACCAGTGGAATTTCGAAGGCGCCAGGCGCGCGGATAAGGGTGATATCGCTCTCGCTCACACCGTGGCGAACCAGGGCGTCAACCGCACCGCTTACCAGGCTCTCAACCACGAAGCTGTTGAAGCGGCCAACCACCAGGGCATAGCGGCCTTTGGGGGCGATGAAGGTACCTTCGATGGTCTTCAGGGTCATTCGACAAATCTCTTAAAGAGCCGGGACGCGAAAAGTGCGTCCCTCAGTGATGATTTAACCGCGAACAAGGGGCAAAAATCGCCGGCCTTTATTCGGAGGGCACGTATTCTACAACTTCCAGGTCGAATCCGGATATCGCATTAAATTTCATCGGTGCGCTCATCAGGCGCATTTTGCGCACACCCAGGTCGCGCAGGATCTGCGAACCGGCACCGACGATGCTGTAGGTGGTCGGTTTTTTCACCGGCACGGCGTCAGCGGTTTCGCGGATATGCGCCAGCAATACATCACCGTCCAGCGGGTGGCCGAGCAACAGCACCACACCGCTGCCAGCCTCGGAAACCGCAGCCATGGCGGCGCGCAGGCTCCAGCGACCGGGCTGCTTGACCATCAACAGGTCACGCAGTGGGTCCATGTTATGTACGCGTACCAGGGTCGGTTCTTCGGCGCAAATGTTGCCCAGGGTCAGGGCCATGTGCACGTCGCCTTCCACTGAATCACGGTAGGTCACCAAATTGAATTGGCCCAGTTCGCTGTCCAGGGGCTGCTCGGCAATCCGCTGAACGGTACGTTCGTGGATCATGCGGTAGTGAATCAGGTCGGCGATGGTGCCGATCTTGAGGTTGTGCTCGGCGGCAAAGGCTTCGAGTTCAGTACGACGGGCCATGGTGCCATCGTCGTTCATCACTTCGCAGATCACCCCGCTTGGCTCGAAACCGGCCATGCGCGCCAGGTCGCAGGCGGCTTCGGTGTGGCCGGCACGGGCCAGGGTACCGCCCGGTTGGGCCATCAGCGGGAAGATGTGGCCGGGGCTCACGATATCTTCGGCCTTGGCGTCTTTCGCGGCGGCGGCTTGCACGGTGCGGGCGCGGTCAGCGGCGGAAATGCCGGTGGTGACGCCCGTGGTGGCTTCAATGGATACGGTGAACTTGGTGCCGAAACCCGAGCCATTGCGCGGCGCCATCAACGGCAGCTTGAGCAATTCGCAGCGTTCGCGGCTCATGGGCATGCAGATCAGCCCACGGGCGTGCTTGGCCATGAAGTTGATGTGCTCGGGCTTGCACGCTTCGGCGGCCATGATGATATCGCCTTCGTTCTCGCGATCTTCGTCATCCATGAGGATGACCATCTTGCCTTGGCGGATGTCTTCAACCAGTTCTTCGATGCTATTGAGCGCCACGCGGCACCCCCTTGGTCAGGATTTCAGGTAGCCGTTAGCGGCCAGAAAACTTTCGGTGATGTTGCCTGATGCAGGCTCTGCGGCCTTTTCGCCCAGCAACAGGCGCTCCAGGTAACGGGCAAGCAAGTCCACTTCCAGGTTCACCCGGCGACCCGGCTGGTACGAGGCCATGATGGTTTCGCTGAGGGTGTGGGGAATGATGGTCAGTTCAAATTCGGCGCCATTCACGGCGTTCACGGTCAGGCTGGTGCCGTCGACGGTGATCGAGCCTTTGTGGGCGATGTACTTGGCCAGCTCTTTGGGCGCGCGGATGCGGAATTCCACCGCGCGGGCGTTTTCGCTGCGGGCCACCACTTCGCCGACGCCGTCGACGTGGCCGCTGACCAGGTGACCGCCCAGGCGCGTGGTGGGCGTCAGGGCTTTTTCCAGGTTGACCGGGCTGCCGGCCGCAAGATCGTTCATCGCGGTGCAGTCCAGGGTTTCCCGGCTGACATCGGCAGCAAAGCCGTTGCCCGGCAGCTCGATGACGGTCAGGCATACGCCGCTGACGGCGATGCTGTCGCCCAGCTTGACGTCGCCGAGGTCCAGCTTGCCGGTTTCAACCAGCAGGCGGACATCCCCGCCTTTGGGGGTCATTGCACGGATGCTGCCGATGGATTCGATAATGCCGGTGAACATTTCGTTCTCCTGAAAACGAGGGGGCTGACGCTCAAGCGCAGGCCGGGAATTATACGCTCACTGCTGGGACGGGGATGGCAGTGACTCGCCAGTCGTCGCCCACAGCGCGCATTTCGGTGATCTTGAGTTGGGGAGCATCGGCCAACTTATCAAGCGGCCAGTCCAGCAACGGGCGGGCAGCGGAGCCGAGGAACTTGCCGGCGATGAATATCACGTATTCATCCACCAGGCCTTGTTGGGCAAACGCGCCGGCCAGGCTTGGGCCGGCTTCCACCAACACATCGTTGACGCCACGGGCAGCCAGGGCGACCAATGCCGAGCGCAGGTCAACCTGGCCCTCCACACCTGGAACCACAAGGCACTCAGGGCCGCGGGGGAACTGGTTTTCCGGAGTCACGCAGGTGATGACCAATGCCGGGCCGGCCTTGAAGAACGGTGCGTTGAGCGGCACCCGCAGGCGGCCATCGATCAGCACGCGCAACGGCGGGCGCGACATGGCCAGGGCGGTGGTTGCGTCGTCCAGGCCCAGTTCGGCGGCGCGTACGGTCAAGCGGGCACCGTCGGCCAGTACCGTGTCGGCACCGGTCAACACCACACTGGCCTCGGCACGCAAGCGTTGCACCGCAGCACGGGCGGCGGGGCCGGTGATCCATTGGCTTTCGCCGCTGGCCATCGCCGTGCGGCCGTCCAGGCTCATCGCCAGCTTGACCCGCACAAACGGCAGACCGTGCTCCATGCGCTTGAGAAAGCCGGGGTTAAGCGCCCGCGCTTCGGTTTCCAGCACACCGCTACGCACCTCGATACCGGCCTGGGCCAGGCGTTGCATGCCTCGGCCAGCCACTTCGGGGTTCGGGTCCTGCATGCCGGCCACCACCCGCGCGACGCCGGCGGTCACCAGCGCATCGGCACAGGGCGGCGTACGGCCATGATGGCTGCACGGTTCAAGGGTCACGTACACCGTCGCGCCACGGGCCTTGTCGCCAGCGGCGCGCAGGGCGTTGGGCTCGGCATGGGGCTCGCCGGTGCGCTCATGCCAGCCTTCGCCGACAATCTGCCCGTCACGCACGATCACGCAGCCAACCCGCGGGTTGGGGTGGGTGGTGTACAGGCCCTTGCGCGCCAATTCGAGGGCACGGGCCATGTAGTGGGCGTCGAGCACAGCCTGTTCAGATGTCATTGTTTGGAGGGCTCACGGGCCAGGCGGTCGATCTCTTCGCGGAATTCATTGAGGTCCTGGAAGCGTCGATACACCGAAGCGAAACGGATATAGGCGACTTCGTCGAGCTTTTGCAGCTCGCCCATCACCAGCTCACCGACCACCAGGCTCTTGACCTCGCGCTCGCCGGTCGCTCGCAGCTTGTGCTTGATATGCACCAGCGCCGCTTCCAGGCGCTCGACACTCACCGGGCGTTTTTCCAGGGCGCGCTGCATACCGGCGCGCAGTTTTTCTTCGTCGAAAGGCTGGCGGCTGCCGTCGGACTTGATCAGACGCGGCAACACCAGTTCGGCGGTTTCGAAGGTGGTGAAACGTTCACCACAGGCCAGGCATTCGCGCCGGCGACGCACTTGGTCGCCCTCGGCGACCAGACGCGAGTCGATGACCTTGGTGTCGTTGGCACCGCAGAAGGGACAGTGCATGGTTGGCAGGCAACAAAAAATGGGAGGGCCATGGTAGCGCATCCCTGTGGCAAGACAAGCCATAGCCTTTACGGTATATAGGCAGGCTTATATGTTTCATATTTTTAAGCCACGGATTTTGTCCTTTCTGGAGCCGTACATGCAGTTACGACCACTCGTTCTACTCAGCCTGTTCAGTTTTCTGGTCGCCTGCAGCAGCGAAGCCCCCAAGCCGGCCGCGCCTCAACCAACACCGGCGCAAGAGAAAAAAGTCCCGGGCATTGAAGACCTCGGCCCCCTGCCCGCCTATCAGCGCGAAATCAGCGGCAGCCTGACCAACGTGCCCGCCGGTGCCGAAGTCGAGATGGCGCTCTTGGTGATCGACGACCGTTCGCGCCCGCAGCAACTGCTCGCCAGCAGCGTACTGAGCGGCAACGGCAAGCCCTTGGCCTTCCGCCTGCGCTTCAACCCTGAAGCCTTCCCGGCCGGTGCCCGCGTGGAATTGCGCGGCCGCGCCAGCCAGTCCGGCCAGCTGATCCTGCATCTGCCTGCCGTGCGCGTCACCCAGGCGATCACCCAGAGCACCGGCCCCCTGCAACTCGTCAAGGCGCCATGACGCCACCGCTGGGCCTGCAACACGCCTTGAGCGCGTTGATTGGCGATGCGCAATTGGTGCCCTGCCCGTTGCCGGGTACCGCGTTGTCGTTGTGGTTGCTGGACGCCGACAACATGGACCGTGCCTTCAGCCAGGAAGAAACCCGGCGTATCCTGCATGAGCCGCCCTACTGGAGTTTTTGCTGGGCCAGCGGCATGGCGTTGGCGCGTTACCTGGCAGCGCATCCTGAGTGGGTCGCCGGCAAACGCGTGCTGGATTTCGGCGCAGGTTCGGGCGTAGCCGGGATCGCCGCCGTCAAGGCTGGCGCCCTGGAGGTGGTGGCCTGCGACCTGGACCCACTGGCCTTGGCCGCTTGCCGTGCGAATGCCGAACTCAACCAGGTGGCGCTGAGTTATTCGGCAGACTTTTTTGCCGAAGCCGACCGCTTCGACCTGATTCTGGTGGCCGACGTGCTCTATGACCGCGCCAACCTGCCGTTGCTGGATCAGTTCCTCACCCGTGGCCGCGAAGCGCTGGTGGCGGATTCGCGGGTACGGGATTTCCAGCATCCGGATTACCAGCGGCTGGAGATCCTCGAGGCCTTGACCCTGCCAGACCTGGCCGAGCCGTGGGAGTTTCGCAAGGTGAGCCTGTACCATTCGCGGCGTGCTTGAGGCCATCGCGGGCAAGCCGGCTCCCACAGGGGAATGCATTTCAAGGTGGGAGCTACCACGATGCTTTCAGCCAACCTCGCCAGCCCTTATAGTTGCCCCCATTCCCGCTTTATTCGAGACGCCCCATGAGTGAGCCCACGCCGTACATCTTCGACGTCACCACCGCCAACTTCGATCAGGCCGTTATCCAGAACTCCTTCGAAAAGCCCGTATTGGTCGATTTCTGGGCCGAGTGGTGCGCACCCTGCAAAGCACTGATGCCAATGCTGGCGAAGATTGCCGAGAGTTATCAGGGTGAGTTGCTGCTCGCCAAGATCGACTGCGAAGCCGAACAGGACATCGTGGCGCGTTTTGGCATTCAAAGCCTGCCGACGGTGGTGCTGTTCAAGGATGGCCAACCGGTGGACGGCTTTGCCGGCGCACAGCCGGAGTCGGCCGTGCGGGCGATGCTGGAGCCCCATGTGCAAATGCCACCGCCGGCTGCGGCGGACCCGTTGGAGCAGGCTCAGGCGCTGTTCAGCGAAGGGCGCATCAGCGAGGCCGAAGCGTTGCTGGTGCAATTGTTGGGCGAGGACAATACCAACGCCGCCGCCCTGATCCTGTATGCACGCTGCCTGGCCGAGCGCGGTGAGCTGGGTGAAGCCCAGGCCGTGCTCGACGCGGTCAAGAGCGACGACCACAAGGCTGCCCTGGCCGGGGCCAAGGCGCAAATCACCTTCCTGCGCCAGGCGGCGGATTTGCCGGACGCTGCCGAGCTGAAAAGCCGCCTGGCGCAAAACCCGCAGGATGACGAAGCGGCCTATCAGTTGGCGGTCCAGCAACTGGCGCGCCAGCAATACGACGCGGCGCTGGAAGGTTTGCTCAAGTTGTTTATCCGCAATCGCAGCTACAGCGAAGGCCTGCCCCACAAGACCTTGCTGCAAGTGTTCGAATTGCTGGGCAATGATCACCCGCTGGTCACGGTGTACCGCCGCAAGTTGTTTGCCGCGTTGTATTAATCACCGATCCAACTGTACAGCGGCGTATCCCCGCCGCTGCTCACCTTCACCTTGGCGCTGTGGCGCAGGCGCACCAGCAGGCGCTTGCCCGCCCCGGCATCGCCAGCCAAGCCTTCGAGTTGATCGAGCAATTCCAGACCATTGAGTTGTCCGGCCTTGCGCAGCAAATCCTGGGCGTTCTGCCACAGGTCCTCGTTCTGTTTGACCGGAGCCGCAGTGGGCGCGCTGGGCGTTGGGGTGGCCTGCAGTTGGGCACCCAATCGCGCCCAATCGCCGTCGTCCAGCTCCAGGGTCAAGTCCACCGGCAGGTCGCCGATGGTTCCACGAATTCGCAACATCGTCCTTACTCCTGCATTTTTCTGACGGGCATGCTCCCATGCAGCTTGCGCAACACCAAGCGGACGGTCAAACTCTCGGATCAATTGTTATAAGATCACATAACAAAACTTTCATCCTGGAGCCCTCTCATGCGCCGTTTGCTGCTTGCTTTGCCGTTTGCCCTGCTGCCACTGGCTGTCGCTCATGCCCATGAAGACCATGACCATGACCACGAGCACGGCAGCCTCGGCGCCCATGAACATGGCGTCGGGCGCCTGAATGCCGTACTGGACGGCCAGGCCCTGGAGCTGGAACTGGACAGCCCGGCCATGAACCTGGTGGGTTTCGAACATGTAGCGACCAGCGCCGCCGACAAAGCCAAGGTCGCCGCCGTGCGCAAGCAACTGGAAAATCCATCGGCACTGTTCAACCTGCCCAAGGCCGCAGGTTGCGTGGTCAGCAGCCAGGAACTCAACAGCCCGTTGTTCGGTGACAAACCAGAAGCCGAGCATGACGACGATGACCACGCCACCGACGGCAAAGGCGCCGCCGCCCACAAGCATGATCACGACCACAGTGAAATCCACGCCCATTACCAGTTCACCTGCGCCACGCCGACGGCCCTGGGCAACCTGGACTTGAGCCAAGTGTTCAAGACCTTCCCCGCCACCCAGAAAATTCAGGTACAACTGATCGGCCCGAGCGGTCAGCAAGGTGTTGACGCGACGGCCACCGCCGCCACCCTGAAGTTCTGACTTGAAAGCACAGTCCCTGTGGGAGCTGGCTTGCCTGCGATACAGGCGATGCGGTGCAGCAGGCACACCGTAGCGATGCCATCGCAGGCAAGCCAGCTCCCACAGTGGATCGGCGCCATTTTCGACTACCAGGCGACACTGAATTCCCATGACTCAAGCGTTAATCGAACTGTCCGACCTGGGCTTCAACTGGCCCGGGCACCCGCGGTTGCTGGACATCCCCGCGTTCCGCCTGGAACCCGGGGAAACCCTGTTCCTCAAGGGCCCGAGCGGCAGTGGCAAGACCACTTTGCTCGGGCTGTTGGGAGGCGTGCAGAAACCCAGCCAAGGCAGCATCCGCCTGCTCGGCCAGGAGTTGACCGAACTCTCGGCCGGCGCTCGTGACCGTTTCCGTGTGGACCACACTGGTTATATCTTCCAGCAGTTCAACTTGCTGCCGTTTCTGTCAGTACGCGAAAACGTCGAGCTGCCTTGCCACTTTTCCAAGCTGCGCGCGCAACGGGCCAAACAGCGCCACGGCAGTGTCGACCAGGCCGCCGCGGCCTTGCTAGCGCACCTGGGTTTGAAGGACCCGAGCCTGCTGGAACGCCGCGCCGATTCGCTGTCCATTGGCCAGCAACAACGGGTGGCCGCTGCCCGAGCGCTGATCGGCCAGCCAGAACTGGTGATTGCCGACGAACCCACCTCGGCCCTGGACTACGACGCCCGCGAAGCCTTCCTGCAGTTGCTGTTCGCAGAATGCCGCGAAGCGGGCGCCAGCCTGTTGTTTGTCAGCCATGACCAGAGCCTGGCGCCGCTGTTCGACCGCAACCTGTCGCTGGCCGAACTCAATCGCGCCGCCATGCCCGCAGAGGTTTGAGATGTATCTGTTCCGTCTAGCCATGGCCAGTCTGGCTAACCGCCGCTTCACCGCGATCCTCACTGCGTTTGCCATCGCGCTTTCCGTCTGCTTGCTGCTCGCGGTGGAGCGTGTGCGCGTCGAGGCGCGCAACAGTTTCGCCAGCACCATCAGCGGTACCGACCTGATCGTCGGTGCCCGCTCCGGCTCGGTCAACCTGCTGCTGTACTCGGTGTTCCGCATCGGCAACGCTACCAACAACATCCGTTGGGACAGCTACGAGCACTTCGCCGCCAGCCCTCAAGTGAAATGGGCGATTCCCATTTCCCTCGGCGACTCCCATCGCGGCTACCGGGTGATGGGCACCAACGAATCCTATTTCGAGCACTACCAGTACGGGCGAAAGCAAAACCTCGCGCTGGCCAACGGCCGCGCCTTCGCCACCGACCCATTCGAAGTGGTGCTCGGCGCCGAAGTGGCCGACGCCCTGCATTACAAACTCGGTGACAAGCTGGTGCTGGCCCACGGCGTGGCGGTGGTCAGCCTGGTCAAGCATGACGACAAACCGTTCACAGTGGTCGGCATTCTCAAGCGCACCGGCACGCCGGTGGACCGCACGCTGCATATCAGCCTCGGCGGCATGGAAGCGATCCATATCGACTGGCACAACGGCGTGCAGGCCCAGGGCAAAGGCCGCATCAGTGCCGACCAGGCGCGCAATATGGACCTGACGCCGCAAGCCATTACCGCGTTCATGCTCGGCCTGAACAACAAGATTTCCACCTTTGCCTTGCAAAGAGAGATCAATGAATTCCGTGGCGAGCCAATGCTGGCGATCCTGCCAGGCGTGGCGTTGCAAGAGCTGTGGAGCATGATGGGCACCGCCGAAAAAGCCTTGTTCGTGATTTCGCTGTTTGTGGTGCTGACCGGTTTGATCGGCATGCTCACGGCGATCCTCACCAGCCTTAACGAGCGTCGCCGCGAGATGGCGATCCTGCGGTCGGTGGGTGCGCGGCCTTGGCACATCGCAACGCTGCTGATCTTCGAAGCCTTCGCCCTGGCCTTGTCTGGCGTGTTGGCGGGCCTGGGGTTGCTGTACCTGTGCATAGCCGCATCACGGGGTTATTTGCAGGCCAACTACGGCCTGGACCTGCCGATGTCGTGGCCGAGCGAATATGAATGGACGTTGCTCGCCGGTATCCTGGCAGCCGCCCTGTTGATGGGCAGCGTGCCCGCGTGGCGCGCCTATCGACAATCTTTGGCCGATGGCCTGTCCATCCGTTTATGAGGAAGGCTTCGATGCGTCGTGCCCTGTTTGCCCTGTTGCTGCTGACGGCCGTTCCGGTGTGGGCGGATGAACAGCCCAAGGATTTGTCCTGGCAGGAGATGATCCCGCCGGATGCGCCGCCGGAAGTGCCCAATATGAAGCCGCTGCACGACCTGTCGAACATGGCCAATGCCTTGTCCGTCGAGGCCGCGCCCGCAGCCAAGCAGGACCTGCCCAACGCGCCGGTGGTGCAGAGCCTGGACGGCCAGCACATTCGCTTGCCGGGGTATATCGTGCCGCTGGAAGTCAGCGAAGAAGGCCGCACCACGGAGTTTCTGCTGGTGCCGTATTTCGGCGCCTGTATCCATGTGCCGCCACCGCCGTCGAACCAGATCGTGCATGTGAAAAGCGAGGTGGGGGTGAAGCTCGATGAGCTGTATCAACCGTACTGGATCGAAGGCGCGATGCAGGTCAAGCCATCGTCCAGCGAATTGGCCGATGCCGGTTACCAGATGGATGCCCAGAAGATTTATATGTACGAGCTGGAGGAATAACCCCCACCAGCAACACACTGAAGCTCCCACAGGTTTTGATCAGTGCCGAAAGTGACTGATCACCCTTTCATTGAGCTGAGTCAAAAGACCGAACGGAACGATCTTTACCATTGGACGTACAACTTTTAAACGTCCTTTGGAGCTCCCATGAACAAGTCTCTGCTCGGCGCGTCCCTCTTCGCGCTCGCCCTCGTCGCCCCCGTCGCCCACGCTCACCAGGCGGGCGATATTCTGGTTCGCGCCGGTGCAATTACCGTGAACCCGAAGGCCGACAGCAGCAGCGTCAAGGTTGACCAGGGCCCATTGGCCGGTACCAACCTGGGCGGCAAGGCGACCATGAGCAGCGACACCCAATTGGGCTTGAACTTCGCCTACATGATCACCGACCACGTCGGCATCGAATTGCTTGCGGCCACGCCGTTCGAGCATGACGTGAAGATCAAGAACACCGCCCTCGGCGCCGCCAACGGCAAGCTCGGCACGCTGAAACACCTGCCGCCGACCTTGAGCGTCGTGTACTACCCGCTGGACCACAAGTCCGCGTTCCAGCCGTATGTGGGCGCCGGTATCAACTACACCTGGATCTACGACGAGCACGTGGGCAGCCGCGCCGAACAGGCCGGCTTCAGCAACTTCAAGGCCGAGAACTCCTGGGGTTGGGCTGCACAGATCGGCGCCGACTACATGATCAACGACAAGTGGATGATCAACGCCCAGGCGCGCTACATCGACATCAGCACCAAGGCGACTGTGGATAACAACGCGCTGGGCCAGGGCACTCGGGCCAAGGTCAATGTGGATGTAGACCCGATGGTTTACATGGTGGGTATCGGCTACAAGTTCTAAGTCCCGTTTACGCCACACCGCATAACCCAAGTGGGAGGGGGCTTATGTGGGAGCCGGGCTTGCCCGCGATGCAGACACCACGGTGTATCAGTGATACCCAGGTGATGCTATCGCAGGCAAGCCAGCTCCCACATAAGTCCCCTCCCACTTTTGGTTTTGGGGTGTCAGCTATGGCGGTAGAAGCGATCCAGAAGCGCCGGCAAGCCTGCCCGCCATGCCCTGGGCTTGATGCCGAAGGTATGCAGGATTTTCTTGCAGGCCAACACCGCGTGCTGCGGTTCTTCTGCCGCGTCCGGCCGCGCCGCGTGGGCCTGGGCGGTGGGGGACTCGATGGCCAACGGATGGAAGTTGCGCGCTTCAGTCAGAATCGCCTGCCCCAGCGCCAGCGGGGTAGTCGCCTCGTGGCCGGCGTAATGGTAAGTGCCCCACAGCGGCGCGGCGCAATCGAGTTGCTTGAGCACCGAGATGATCACCCGCGCCGCATCGTCCACCGGCGTCGGATTGCCGCGCCGGTCGTCCGCCATCAGTAACTCATCGGGTTTCTCGGCCCGGGCCAGGAAACGCCCGAGGGTGCCGTCGACGCTGTCATCGAGCAGCCAGCCAAACCGCAGCAGCACATGCTGCGGGCACGTAGCGCGCACGCTTTGTTCGATACGCCACAACGCCTGGCCGCGCAGGCCCAGGGGCACCGGCTCGTCTTTCTCGCTGTAGGCCGTGGCGCGGGAGCCATCGAACACACGATAGCTGGACGGTTGCAGCAGGGTGATGCTGTGGTGCTGGCACAGTTCGGCCAGGCGCTCGATGGCGAATTCCTGGCCGGCCAGGCGGGTTTCGCTTACGGCTTCGGCCTGGAACCAGTCGAAATAGTAGGCGAGGTTGATCAACGCATCGGGACGGGTGTCGTCGAGCAATTGGGTGAGGCTTGCGGCATCCCAGCCGTCTTGGGGCGGTTTGGGGGCGAGGAAACCGATGTCTTCCTCCGCACCGAGGCGAATCAGCGCCTGCCCGAGGGCATTCCCGCCGCCCAGTAACATAAGGCGCATTCGCATAGATTGAGCAGGCCCGGTCTGTTTGGAACGATGGTTATTATCGACAGGCGTATGCGCCTTGCCGTAGGTAGTTGCCAGAATCGTTGCATTTTGCGGGTTTGTAGCGCAACCGTCACGGATAAAGTGCGGGGTTGCAACTTGGCCCCGCCGGTTGCATATAGGGTGAATGAACCTTCCCGAATCAACGGACAAGGGTTTGCACGGCTTTCACCCCGCCGTCAGCACTTGGTTCCGTAGTACCTTTCCTTCGGCGACCAACGCCCAGGCCCAGGCGTGGCCGTTGATCCGCCAGCGCCGCTCGACGCTGATCGCCGCGCCCACCGGCTCCGGCAAGACGCTGACGGCCTTCCTGGCAGTGCTAGACGACCTGGTGCACCAAGGCCTGGCCAACGGCGGCGAACTGCCGGACCAAACCCTGGTGGTGTATGTGTCGCCGCTCAAGGCGCTATCCAACGATATCCAGATCAACCTGCAAAACCCGCTGGCCGGCATTACCGAACATCTAGAGAAGCGGGGGCTGCCGCCGCTGGTAATCCGCACCGCTGTGCGCACCGGCGACACCCCGCAAAAAGACCGCGCCCAGATGCGCAAACGCGCACCGCATATCCTGGTAACCACTCCTGAATCGCTCTACGTGCTGCTCGGCTCGGATTCCGGCCGGCACATGCTCGCCAGCACACGTACGGTGATCGTCGATGAGATCCACGCCATCGCCGCTAGCAAACGCGGCAGCCACTTGGCCTTGAGCCTGGAGCGCCTGCAAGGGCTGTGTGCCGAGCCATTGACCCGTATCGGCTTGTCGGCCACGCAAAAACCCATCGAAGCCGTCGCACGCTTTTTAGTCGGCACCGAACGTGATTGCGCCATTGTGGATATCGGCCACGCCCGCCCCCGTGACCTGGCGATCGAAGTGCCGCCGGTGCCGCTCTCGGCGGTGATGGCCAACGACGTGTGGGAGTTGGTCTACGATCGCCTCGCGCAATTGGCCCGTGAACACCGCACCACCCTGGTATTCGTCAACACCCGGCGCCTGGCCGAACGCCTGGCCCGGCACTTGAGCGAGCGCCTGGGCAAGACCGCCGTGGCCGCTCACCACGGCAGTCTGGCCAAAGAGATGCGCCTGGACGCCGAACAGCGCCTCAAGGCCGGCGAACTGCAAGTGTTGATCGCCACGGCGTCCCTGGAGCTGGGGATTGATATCGGCGAAGTGGACCTGGTGTGCCAGATCGGCTCACCCGGTTCCATCAACGGCTTCCTGCAACGGGTCGGCCGTTCCGGGCACCAGGTCGGCGGCACGCCCAAGGGGCGCCTGTTTGCCACCACCCGCGACGACCTGATCGAGTGCGCCGCGCTGCTCGACTGCGTGCGCCGTGGCGAGCTGGATACCTTGCATATTCCGGTGGCACCGCTCGATGTACTCGCCCAGCAGATCATCGCCGAGGTCAGCGCCCAGGAATGGCCGGAACAAGCGCTGCTGGCGCTTATCCACCGCGCCGCGCCTTACGCCGAACTGGATGAACGCCACTACCAGGCCCTTTTGCAGATGGTCAGCGAGGGCTACAACGGCCGCCAGGGCATGCGCAGCGCCTACCTGCACCGCGACGCCGTGGCCCACACCCTGCGCGGCCGCCGTGGCGCCAGGCTCACGGCGGTAACCAGCGGCGGCACGATCCCCGACAATGCCGACTACAGCGTGTTGCTGGAGCCGCAAAGCCTGAATATCGGCAGCGTCAACGAAGACTTTGCGGTGGAGAGCATCGCCGGGGATATCTTCCAGCTCGGCAATACCTCCTATCGCATCCTACGGGTCGAAGCCGGCAAGGTGCGGGTCGAAGATGCCCAGGGCCAACCCCCGACCATTCCGTTCTGGTTGGGTGAAGCCCCCGGGCGCAGCAACGAGTTATCGGTGGCCGTGGCCCGCTTGCAAGGGCAATTGGACAGCTTGCTCGGCGCCACGCCCGGCGACCTGCAACCGGCCCTCGACTGGCTTACCGGCACCCTGGGTCTCAATGTCGCCAGCGCCGACCAACTGTTGGATTACCTCGCCCGGTCGCGCCAGGCCCTGAGCGCCTTGCCGTCCCAGGACACATTGATCATGGAACGGTTTTTCGATACGTCCGGCGGCACCCAACTGATCATCCACACGCCGTTTGGCAGCCGCATCAACCGCGCCTGGGGCCTGGCCTTGCGCAAGCGCTTTTGCCGTACCTTCAATTTCGAGCTGCAAGCGGCGGCCAGTGAAAATGCCATCGTGCTGTCGTTGTCCACCAGCCACAGCTTCGCGCTGGATGAGGTGTGGCGTTACCTCAACAGCAATAGTGCCGAGCACATTTTGATCCAGGCCGTGCTGGATGCGCCACTGTTCGGTGTGCGCTGGCGCTGGAATGCCGGCGTGGCCCTGGCGCTGCCGCGTTATACCGGCGGGCGCAAGGTGGCGCCGCAGATCCAGCGTATGAAGGGCGAAGACCTGATCGCCAGCGTATTTCCCGACCAACTCGCCTGCCTGGAAAACCTCGCCGGCGAACGCGAAATCCCCCACCACCCGCTGGTGGCGCAAACCCTCGACGACTGCCTGCACGAGGCCATGGACAGCGACGCCTGGCTGGCGCTGCTGCGGCGCATGGAACGCGGCGACGTGCGGTTGATCAGCCGCGACCTGCCCGCGCCCTCGCCCATGGCCGCAGAAATCCTCAGCGCTAAACCCTATACCTTCCTCGACGACGCCCCCCTGGAAGAGCGCCGCACCCAGGCCGTGCTCAACCGCCGCTGGAGCGACCCGCAGAGCACTGACGACTTGGGCGCCCTGGATGCCGACGCCATCGCCGGTGTACGCGAAGAAGCCTGGCCGGCGCCCAATGGCCTGGATGAAATGCATGAAGCGTTGATGAGCCTGGCGTGCATCGCAGCGGGCGAAGTTACGCCGCAATGGGCCCAATGGTTGCAGGCCTTGCGCAAGGCCGGGCGGGCCTATCAGTTGCCCAACGGAATGTGGAGCGCCGTAGAGCGCTTGAATTGTTTGCAGGCGCTGTATCCCAACGATCTGCCGTTGCTGCCGGGGTTCGATGAGCCCTGGTCCTTTGATGACGCGCTGGTGGAAGTGCTGCGTGCGCGCCTCAGTGGTTTCGGCCCACTGACCCTGGTCGAGATCGCAGCGCCCCTGGCATTACCGGTGGTGGCGCTTACCCAGGCCCTGGCACGCCTGGAACAAGAAGGCTACGTGCTGCGCGGTCACTTCAGCCCCGGCGTGGGTGAAGAACAATGGTGCGAACGTCATTTGCTGGCGCGCATTCATCGCTACACGGTCAAGCGCCTGCGCCGGGAAATCGAGCCGGTGGCATTGCAGGATTTCATGCGCTTTCTGTTCGATTGGCAACACCTGTCCGACAGCACCCGCGGCCAGGGCAGCGCCGTGTTGCCGCAAATCGTCGGCCAGTTCGAAGGCTATGCCGCCGCCACGTCAGCCTGGGACACAGACCTGCTCAGCGCCCGCATCAAGGATTACTCATCGACCTGGCTCGATGATCTGTGCCGCAGCGGCAAGCTGGTCTGGACGCGCCTGAGCAACAAGGCCGGCGCCATGGCGTTGCGCAGCACCCCGGTGGTTTTGCTCCCCCGTAGCCAGGTAGCGTTGTGGAGCGGGCTGACCGAGCCTACCGACAGCACCACCTTGTCGCCCAAGACGCAGAAGGTCCACCTGGCCCTGCGCGAGCATGGCGCGCTGTTTTTCGATGAACTGGTACATGAGGCCCATTTGCTGCGCAGCGAGCTGGAGACAGCCTTGCAGGAATTGGTAGGCGCCGGCTTGGTGAATGCTGACAGCTTCGCCGGCCTGCGCGCCTTGACCACCCCCGCCAGCAAACGCCAGGCGCGCAGCAGTCGACGTGGGCGCGGGGCGTTTGTCGGCGGTATGGACGACGCCGGGCGTTGGGCCTTGGTTCGCCGCTCGGCGACCGCCTCCGGCGCGCATACGGCCGAGACCCTGGAGCATGTGGCGATGACCCTGCTGCGCCGCTATGGCGTGGTGTTCTGGCGGCTGCTGGAGCGCGAGGCGGATTGGTTACCGAATTGGCGCGAGTTGCTGCGCACTTTCCATCGGTTGGAGGCGCGAGGCGAGATCCGTGGCGGGCGGTTTGTCAGTGGGTTGGCGGGAGAGCAGTTTGCATTGCCGGAGGCGATACCGTTGCTGCGCGAGGTGCGGCGACGACCCCATGATGGCAGTTTAATCGCGGTGTGTGGGGCGGATCCGTTGAATCTTGTCGGCACGCTGTTGCCGGGAGCCAAGGTGCCAGCGGTAAGCGGTAACCGGGTTGTGTACCGTGATGGGGTGCCGGCGGCGGTGATGGTAGGGGGCAAGCAGCAGGTTTTGTTGGAGGTGGATCAGCAGGCGGTGCAGCAGAAGTTGATCAGGCGCTAACCTTGAGGGCCTCATCATTGAGACCTGGGTTGCTCCGTCAACACCACCGCATCCTGCTCATGCTCCTGCGCCACACGCTTAGGCAACAACACCTGCTGTGGATAAGTTTGCGCAAAATGCACCTCATCACAGTTATCCACAAGCTTTTTCAAGCGCTGATTAAACGCCCGGCTGACTGCGTATTGGCCACCCGAAACCGTGCGGAACTGCGCGGTGAGCACCACGCCATTGAGGTCCATCTTGTCCACGCCAAATACTTCAAGCGGCCCTTGCAGGTTGTACTTGAGGAACACGTCGTCGCGGATCGACTGGCCGGCCTCGCGGATCAGCTCCACGGCCCTGTCCACGTCGGTGTCGTAAGTGAACTGCACTGAGAAGAACGCGTAGGCGAATTGACGCGACTGGTTGGTGACCGCCTTGATCTGCCCGAACGGCACCGAATGCACAAACCCCTTGCCGTCACGCAGGCGCAGGGTGCGGATGGTCAGGCCCTCCACGGTGCCGGCGTGACCAGAGTCGAGCACCACCCAATCGCCGATGGACAGGGTGTCTTCGATGATGATGAACAGGCCAGTAATCACGTCCTGCACCAGTTGCTGGGAACCGAAACCGATCGCCAGTCCCACCACCCCGGCGCCCGCCAGCAACGGCGCGACATTGATGCCCAGGTTGGCCATGGTGGTAATCGCGCAGATCACCACCAGGATGATCTTCACTGCATTGCGCAGCAGCGGCAGGATGGTTTTGACCCGGGTGCTGGGCTGGCGACTGGAGCGTTTATTCACCGGTGGTTTGAGGGCTTCCTGAATCGCAGTGTCGAGCACCACCCAGAACAGCCAGGTCACCAACAGGATCAGGCCGATACTGCTGAGGGAATCACTGATGGCCCGGCCCACCGAGTTGCGCTGGGCGAATTCGAACAGCGAAACGCCCCAGATACGCCCGAGTATCTCGATAAACGTGATGGCCATGACGATACGCAAAATCGCGTGCAGCAAACTCAGAAAGCGTTCCTTGTAGGCGCTGCTGCGTTGGATCGATACCTGGCTGCGGGACTTGAACAGGTGTTGCAGCACGGTGCTGAGAAACACCGTGCCGATCAGTAACAAGGTGGTGAGCAACGCGCAGCGCAGGGCCTCTTGGTTGTCGTCACCGGCACCAATCAGGTTGACCGCCGACACCAGCACCATCAACAGAATCGGCCAGTACCAGAGCCCGGAAAACACCCGCAGCGACTGTTGCAATGCTGGATGTTTGAGGCGCTGGGCCAACGGCCGATTGCGGATCAAATGGGCCACCGGCCGACGCAGGCGTACCACCAGTACGCCAAAGATGACCGCGGCAAACAGGCCGGTAAACACGGCGATGCTGCTGGTGATATTGCCGCCCAACTGACGAGCGATTTGCGGGCTGGTCAGTGCATCACTGAGGGCCGCGAGAAAGCCGATCAGGAATAGAGGCTTGGGGCAATAGTCACGAATGATCCGCACGGCAGGCCGCTTGTGGCCGACGTTGAACATGACAATGACGCACAGCAACAGCGAGGTGGAAAAGATGCCACTACTGGTGGCGTAGGCAAAACACAGTGCCAGGGCTCGGCCGACAGACGTGGGTAAAAAGTGACTGACATAAAGGGTCAGCGGCAGGCAGATCAGCGCTGGAATCGTGTAGGGAACTACATAGCCCAGCAAGCCTTGCAGCCGTTGGCGCCGCGCGAGGAATGGGCGGCGGCTCGAGCGTTGCACAACCAGGCGCCCAAGTATCGTCAAGACCGCAAAGGCACCGACCCACACCCCAGACAACAGCAGGAAATCGCCCGCCACGCTCCACGGCGAGCGTGCGGCTGTCTGGTCTACCAGGCGCCCTACTTCGTCCGCGGCGCGATCAGCACGCAGGCGCCAGGCGTCGATGAGGTTCTGGTCGAGGTCGAGCTTGTTCTGCACGTCGTCGATGCTGGAGCTGATGGCCCCGAGCAGCCCGCCTTCTACCAGCAGTTCCGGCTTGGCCGGCGTTTCGGCAGCGGGCGCCGTTGCCGCGGCTTGCAGGGCGCCATTGCCGCAGAGCAGCAGCGCGACGAGCAGTAATGCAGTCTTTGGATTCAGCAAAACAGCAAGCTCCTTCAGCAGGGTCTGTAAGGAACTGACGAGCTTGGGCCCTTATCGTTCCCTGCGTTTGCAATGCCCCTCCCACATTTCCCCCCCTGTACCGCCTGTAGGAATGTGGAAACTTTCAGCCAAACAGCGCAGTCATCCCATAACGGAGGTCACCTCACCCACCATCCACGGGAGCACACATGGCGGCGATTCACATCGGCATTTCCGGCTGGCGCTACACGCCCTGGCGCGGGGACTTTTACCCCGAAGGGCTGACCCAGAAACGCGAGTTGCAGTTTGCGTCACGCGCCGTCAACAGCATCGAAATCAACGGCTCGTTCTATGCGTTGCAAACCCCCAAGCGCTACGCCGAGTGGTATGCCGATACGCCCGAAGGTTTCCTGTTCAGTGTCAAGGCGCCCCGTTTCATCACGCATATCCTGCGCCTGCGGGACGTGCACAAGCCGATGGCGAATTTCTTCGCTTCCGGGGTGCTGGAACTCAAAGAAAAACTCGGCCCCATCCTCTGGCAGTTTCCGCCCAGCTTCAAATTTGACGCCACGCTGTTCGAAACCTTCCTGGCCCAATTACCCACCGATACCCAACAGGCGGCGGCCCTCGCCCGCCAGCATGAGCCACGCCTGAACGGCAAGGCGAGCATGAAGGCCTATGCCAAGAAACCTTTGCGCCATGCCGTGGAGATTCGCAACATGAGTTTTGCCGTACCGGAGTTCATCCAGATGCTGGATAAACACGGAGTGGCCCTGGTGGTCGCGGACACCGCAGGCAAGTGGCCGTACATGGAAGACGTGACCGCCAACTTCATGTACCTGCGCTTGCACGGCGATAAGCAGCTATATGCCAGCGGTTATAGCGCCGAAGCGCTCCAGCGCTGGGGTGACCGCATCGAACGCTGGGCCCAGGGCAAGCAGCCTGCCGATGCACACCTGGTCGACCCGCACCACACACCCCGCAGGCGTAAACAGCGCGATGTGTTCTGTTTTTTCGACAACGACATCAAAGTTCGCGCCCCCTTCGATGCACGCCAATTGCTGCAACGCTTCGGACTGGACGAACACCTGCTCACCGAGCCTGGCCGACTGCCGGAACCAGGAGTATTGCCATGACGCATCCAGAGCTGATCCCCACCCCGCCGACCACCGCCATCACCCGTTTCACGGTGCTGACGGTCAATATCCACAAGGGTTTCACCGCACTGAATCGCCGCTTCATCTTGCCCGAACTGCGTGAAGCGGTGCGCAGCGTGGGCGCCGACATGGTGTTCTTGCAGGAGATCCATGGCACTCACGAACGCCATCCCCAGCGCTACAGCGACTGGCCAAAAATGCCGCAGTATGAGTTCCTGGCCGACAGCATCTGGCCGCAGTTTGCCTATGGGCGCAATGCGGTGTACCCCCATGGCGACCATGGCAATGCACTGCTGTCAAAATTCCAGATCATCCGCTACGACAACCTCGACATTTCGCAAAGCGGCCATGAAAACCGCGGCCTGCTGCATTGCGTGTTGCGCCTGCCGGGCAGCGGCCAGCAGGTGCACGCGATCTGCATCCACTTGGGCTTGCGCGAGGTGCATCGCCAACAACAATTGCGGTTGCTGGAACAACGTATCAGCGAGATTCCGGCCGATGCGCCGTTGGTGGTCGCTGGCGATTTCAACGACTGGCGGCAAAAAGCCGACCTGAGCGAAAGCGGTTTGCAGGAAGTGTTCATGCACACCCTTGGCAAACCGGCGCGCACCTTCCCGGCACGCCTGCCGTTGCTGCCGCTGGACCGCATTTATGTGCGTAACTTGACGGTGCACAACCCGCGCGTACTCACCACTCGCCCTTGGTCCCATCTCTCAGACCATGTGCCGCTGTCGGTGGAGGTTGAGCTATGAACGTTGCGGTAGACCATATCGCCACAGACCAACCGCCAGATGACAGCAAAGCGCGGGATCTGGATTACGGCTGGCAGAGCGGCAACCAGGTGGCGTTGCTGGAGAACGGCGAGGCGTACTTTCCCGCTGTGTTCGAGGCTTTGCGGGCGGCAGAGCGCGAGATCCTGCTGGAGACCTTCATCCTCTTTGAAGACAAGGTCGGCTTTGAGCTGCACAGCATCCTCATCGAGGCGGCCAAGCGTGGGGTAAAGGTGGTGGTCAGCCTCGACGGTTTTGGTTGCGGCGAGCTGAGCCCGGGCTTCCTGCGGGAGTTGGCCGAAGCCGGGGTGATGGTGCAGATGTTCGACCCGGCGCCCAAGACCTTCGGCATACGCACTAACTGGTTTCGCCGCCTGCACCGCAAGATTGTCGTGGTGGATGCCCGCGTGGCGTTCATCGGCGGGATCAATTTTTCTGCTGACCACTTGGCGGATTTCGGCCCCGAAGCCAAGCAGGATTACTCAGTACAGGTGATCGGCCCGGCTGTGGCCGACCTGCACCATTTCGCCCTCGCCCAAAGTGGCCGCCAAGTGCGCAGCCGTCGCGGTTGGCGACGGCGCCAGCAACGGCCTTCGCCCTGGACGAGCGAGCCAGGCGACGGCCTGGTGCGCCTGATTTATCGCGATAACATTCAGCATCGTGACGATATCGAAGACGCGTATATCCACGCCTTGAGCCAGGCTCGGCGGCGCGTGGTGATCGCCAACGCGTATTTCTTCCCCGGCTATCGCCTGCTTCGCGAGATCCGCAACGCGGCGCGCCGTGGCGTGCAGGTGCAGTTGATCATGCAAGGCCAGCCGGACGTGCTGTTGGCGAAACTCGCTGCGCGCATGCTCTATGACTACTTGCTCAAGGATGGCGTGGTGATTCACGAATACTGCCAACGCCCGCTGCACGGCAAGGTGGCGCTGGTGGATGACGAATGGAGCACCGTCGGTTCGAGCAACCTGGACCCACTGAGCCTGGCATTAAACCTGGAAGCCAATGTGCTGATTCGCGACCGGGCTTTCAATCAGCAGCTCTACGAACGCCTGGAAGCCCTGGCCCGAAATCATTGCCAGACCATTCCGGAAAAGCGCAAGCCACGTCTGTGGCTCTGGCGCTTGACCGTGGGTTTCCTGGTGTTTCATGTGATGCGCCATTTCCCGGTACTGGCCAGTTGGTTACCGGCCCACAAACCGCGTTTGAAACCTTTTGAGGCCACGCCCCATGACGTCTGAAGCCCGCCCCCAAGCGCAAGCCTCTGGGTTCAAGCGCTGGAAGAAGCCGCTGACGATCGCGTTCTTCGTGCTGCTGATCGTGTTGTTTACCCTGCTGGCCCGGCGCATCGACTGGAGCGAAGTGTTCCAGACCCTGAGCGAGTTCAAGCTGCGCACATTGTTCATCGCCGGCGCGCTGACGCTGTGCAGTTTTATCGTCTATGCCTGCTTCGACTTGATCGGCCGCACCTACATTCGCCAGCCGTTGCGTTGGAAGCAGATATTGCCGGTGGGTTTCATCAGCTACGCGTTCAACCTCAACCTCAGTGCCTGGGTCGGCGGCATCGCCATGCGGTATCGGCTGTATTCACGCCTGGGCGTGAGCACCAGCAATATCGCCAAGATCCTCGGCCTGAGCCTAGCCACCAATTGGTTCGGCTATATGGCGTTGGCCGGGGTGGTGTTCAGCAGCGGATTGGTGACCCTGCCGCCGGGCTGGAAGCTCAGCAGCGGCGCCTTGCAAGGGGTCGGGGGGTTATTGGTGCTCGCGAGCCTGGGCTACCTGGCGGCGTGCCGGTTTTCGAAAAAGCGCGCGTGGTCGATTCGCGGTATCGAGATCAACTTGCCGTCGCTGCGCATGGCCTGTTTGCAACTGGCCCTGGGTGCGTTGAACTGGTCGTTGATGGCGGCGGTGATATTTGCCTTGTTGCCCGCCAAACTGGATTACCCACTGGTGCTGGGCGTGCTGTTGATCAGTGCAATTGCCGGGGTGGTCACCCATATTCCCGCCGGCTTGGGGGTGTTGGAGGCGGTGTTCATTGCGCTGTTGCAGCATGAGGCGTCGCGGGGGAGTTTGCTGGCCGGGCTGATCGCGTACAGGGCGATTTATTTTATCTGCCCGTTGTTGATTGCACTGGTGATGTATTTGGGGGTGGAGGCCAAGGCCAAAGCGTTGCGGGTTAAGAAAACTGCCTGATGAGACGGTGGTGACGGTGGAATCGCTATCGCGGGCAAGCCCGGCTCCCACAGGGGAATGCATTCCCAGGTGGGAGCCGGGCTTGCCCGCGATAGCGATCACAAGGGCAACGACTATCGAGCCTGAATGATGCTCAACCGCTCCCCCACCACCATCTCGGTAATCCAGTCCACCAGGATCGAGGTGTAGGCCTGTTGCGACACCGGGTCGCTCAAGGAATGGTCGGCGCCGTCGATGATGCGGTGGGTCAGGGAGTGGGTTTGCTGGCACGCCGCGCGGTAACTCATGATGGTGGCGTGGGGCACATGGTCGTCGGTTTCCGATTCGACAATCAGCACATCGCCGGTAAATTGCGCGCAGGCATGCAGGGCACGGTTGGTTTCGGCGTGCACGAGGGTGCCGCGGTAATCCATCAGGTCGGCTTTATCCAAGTCGCGCTTGGGCTTGAGCCATTCCTGATCGCGGTACAGCGCCGGCACTCGCAGCGCCAGCCAACGTACCGGGCGCAATGAGGTGAGGATCGCCGCGAGGTACCCGCCATAACTGGTGCCCACCACTGCCACAGCCGAGGTGTCGATAGCCGGGTGGGACAGCAGGCGATCGTAAGCGGCCAACAGGTCGCGCAGGTTGTCTTCGCGGGTGACGCGCGACAAAGGGATGCCGGTGCCAGCATGGCCACGCAGGTCGAAGGTCAGGCATACACATCCAAGGCCTGCGATACCTTTGGCCCGCTCCAGGTCGCGCTCCTGGCTGCCGCCCCAGCCGTGCACGAACAACACGCCGGGCACTTTGGACTTGGGACTGAGGAATGTCCCGCTCATCTGTTCGTCGTCTATATCGATGGTGATGCTCTCGCTTCTAGCCGTCATAAGTCTTGACCGTCACATACTTGAGTAGAAAGTCGCTGTTTTCGGCCGGGCCTCGGTATACCTCGATGGCATCCGCCGGCAGCGCCTGGTCTACATAGGTTTCTACCGAGGACACACGGATGGCTTTAAGGCCCGGATGGTTGATAAAACTCTGCAACGCCGCGACTTCCGCGCTGCTGGCCCCGCCCATGCGCCAGGATTGTTCGAGCACACCACTGCGGCGCTGGCCTGTGCTGTCCAGGCCTTGGGCGATGTCGTAGTTGCGGCGCGAGGCGAAGAAGCTTGGGTAGGCTTCGTCCGCAGCACGGTCGAAAACCAGCGCCTGTTCAATGGCCTCACGCACGTCTTCACGCAGATCCAGTTTGAGCAGGGCAGCATAATCACCGGGGACGACCAGCAGATCGGAACCGCCGTAGACCTCTTCCCCCTGCCCGTCTTGGGTCAGGTGCTGCTCGCCGCAGTAGCTAATGAGGTGATCGCCAATAAAACTCTGGCCCACGCTGTGGGTGACCACCGCGTGCAGGTCTTGTTCCAGCACCACGCCTTCATTGAACATTCGGGCCGCTTCCGGGCGCGCCACTATAGCGTCGAACTCATCCAGGCTGTGGATAACTTCCTGCCCGCGCCCTGCACAGGCGTTCACGGGTTTCAGACGAATCGGGCCGCTGTAGAGCAAGCGGGTCGCGGCAGGCCGCGCGTCCTCAAGGGCGAACACACTCACGCCGTCCAACACCACATCACGCACGCGCTCGCAGAATGTCGGCGACCAGCCTTCGGGCGCCTTGGCCTCGGGACTCAACAGGCCATGCGTGATGGCCTTGGTGCAGATAAAAGCGTGATCGACATAGCCGCCCCACAGATCGTCAAGCCCCTTGATATTGAGCTGGCGCGCTTGGGCTGGCCCGACCAGGGTTTGCGTGGGCAGCAGATACAATTCCCGACCCGCATGCAGGGCCGGGTCGTAACTGCCACCGAACTTGAGCCCCAGGATCTGCGCCAGCCAGCGTGCGAGGGCGCGGTTGGTTTCGATTTCATGCAGGGGCGCCCCCTCTCGCATGGAGTGGGCGACCACCAACTTCTTGCGACTTATGGGGGTCATGCGGTCCCCTTTTCCATCAACCTTTGTGTAGCAATGAGGTTGCATGGATCAGGCCAACGCTGTGATTGAGCGGATAGTTGTTAAATCAATCAGTTGCGCAAAAAGTGATGGCCGTTAGCCTGTTTTATTCTGCACGACCCGGGGCGAACCCTGCGGCGTTCTGCACGATTCAAACCCCAAAGCGGTTGCGGTAATCGCTGGGGGACAGGCCGGTGATTTTCTTGAAAATGGTACGAAAGGCACCGGGGTCTTGATAGCCCACGGTCCAGGCAATGTGATCGATGGTGCCGTTGGTGGACTCCAGCATCTGCCGCGCCTTGCCGACCCGCAGGTGTTGGCAGTACTCGGTGGGTTTCAATCCGGTGGCGTTGCGAAAGCGCCGCAGAAAGGTGCGCTCTTCCAGGTTCGCCTCCTGCGCCATCGCCGCCACGGACACATCCACCGCGCCACTGGCCTGCAGCCAATGCTGGACCTTGAGGACCGCACCATCACCGTGCCTGAGAAGCGGCGCAAAGTTACTCCCACATTGGCTGGCGCTGGCGCTGTGTTCGATCACCAGAAAACGCGCCGTATCGGCCGCCACGCTCGGGCCCATCAGCCGGTCGACCAGGCGCAGGCCCAGTTCGGACCAGGCCATCAGCCCCGCGGAAGTGATCAGGTCGCCGTCATCGACAATGGGTTTATCCGCTTCCAGGCGCACCGCCGGGTAACTGGCCGCAAAAGACTTCGCGGAGGACCAGTGGGTGGTGGCGCTGCGGCCATTCAACAGGCCGCTGCGCGCCAGCATGATCGAGCCGATGCACACGCCGCCCAGCACGGTGCCGCCCGCATGTTGCAGGCGCAGCCATTGCAGCAGCGCAGGCGGCGCCTGGTCTTCGGTGAACTCTGCAATCGAGGGCGGCACCAACACGGCCATCATCGGTTGGTCGGGGCCTGGGTGGCTGTCGAACGTGCGCGCGGGCGTGCCGTGGGCATCTACCTGCCAGTGGCTGACCCGCAGCAGCGGCAGTTGCGCAGATTCATGCTCGGCGGCGATGCGGTTAGCGACCCCGAACAGGTCGGTCAGCCCGTGGACTGCGGCGAGTTGCGCGCCCTGGTAGATCAACACACCCAGCTCGACAGTGCTGCGTTGCGCGGCCATTGTCAGTTTTCCCCCTGTTATTGTCGGTGCAGCCAATTCTCGGTGTGATCGCCAGCTAAGATACTAGGCCCATCAACCCATCACGAGGCAACACACATGGCCAAGCAGGCGCTCATCCTAATCGATATCCAGAACGACTACTTCCCCCAGGGCAAGTGGCCGCTCGACGGCGTGGAAGCCGCAGCGGACAAGGCGGCGCAGGTGCTCCAGGCGTTTCGACAAGCAGGCGATGCGGTGATTCATGTACGGCATGAGTTCGCTGGCGACGACGCACCGTTCTTCACACCGGGCTCCGAAGGCGCGCACTTGCATGCCAAGGTGCTCAACGAGGGCGAGGAACCGGTGGTGCTCAAACACTTCGTGAATGCGTTTCGCCAAACCAACCTGCGCGAACTGCTGGAACAGCGCAGCATCACCGACGTGGTGGTGGTAGGCAGCATGAGCCATATGTGCATTGACGCCGTGGTACGGGCGGCGGCGGACCTGGGCTACAAGGTTACGGTGATCCATGATGCCTGCGCGACCCGCGACCAGGAATTCAACGGGCAGGTGATTCCGGCGGCGCAGGTGCACGGGGCGTACATGGCCTCCCTGGCATTTGGCTATGCGGGTGTAGTGTCGGCAGAAGAATATCTGCAGGCCCAAGCAGCAGCTGCGTGACCGCCACCCGGAGCTGATCGCTTTAGCGTGTGGCGATGATGAACAGGCGCGGAAAGGGCAACAACACCGTGCCATCGGCCAGGGCTGGATAAGCCTGGGTAATTCGCGCCTGGTATTGCTGCAGGAAGGCGGCTTTTTCATCGTCGGTCAACGGCGCAAGAAAAGGCCGCAATGCCGAAGCCTTGAACCACTCCACCACCGCCGTGTGGTCCGCCAACGGGTGGTGATAGGTGGTGCGCCATACATCCACGGTACTGCAATACTTGCTCAACAGTTCGTAGTAGTAACTGGCGGTGTGCCGCTCATTGTGTTTGACCGCCCCTATCTTCGCCGACCACGGGCCATCGGCCGCAACTTCACGGGCCAGGCGATGGGCGGGCTCGTCAAGGTTGTCCGGGGTTTGCACCGCCAGCGTACCGCCTGGGTTCAGTTGGTGGACCAAGTGCGGGTAGAGCGTGGCGTGGTCGGGCAGCCATTGCAGCGAGGCATTGGCCAGAATCACATCCAAGCGTTGCGCAGGATGCCAGGCGCCGATATCTGCCAGCTCGAAGTTCAACCTGGGCAGGCGCTTGCGGGCGTCTACCAACATGTCATCGGAGCTGTCCATGCCAGTGACGTGCGCTTGGGGGAAACGCTCGGCCAGCACTTCGGTGGAGTTTCCCGGCCCGCACCCCAGGTCGACTGCGGTGCCCACGTCGGTGTTGGGAATTGCCGCAATCAGGTCACGGACAGGGCGAGTGCGCTGCTGTTCGAACATCGTGTACTGCTTGGCGGACCAGGTCATCACAGCTTTCCTTCTTTCTTAGAGGTGGCGACAGCCTAAATCTTGTGAGCCATGAGAACAAATGCTGGGGTTGGTGTGCTGCCTGCAAAAAGGCAGCGCGTGCACCGACGCCTGTTCATCGCCCATAAAAAAACCCCGATGCTTTCGCTATCGGGGGTTTTGTTTGTTCAGGGTCGGTCTTGGACCTTAGAACGGGATATCGTCATCAAAGCTGTCGAAATCCGGAGCCGGTTGCGGAGCAGCCTGTTGTGGTGCTGGGCGCGACTCACGCTGTGGCTGCTGGCTTGGCTGCGGACGCGACTGCTGTGGGCGCGGTGCCGAGTTGGACATACCGCCCTGGCCCTGTTGGTCGCCCTGTGGACGGCCGCCCAGCAGTTGCATGGTGCCTTGCATGTCGACCACGATTTCGGTGGTGTAACGCTTGATGCCGTCTTTTTCCCACTCACGGGTTTGCAGTTTGCCTTCGATGTAGACCTGCGAACCTTTGCGCAGGTATTCACCGGCGATCTCTGCGACCTTGCCGAACATCGACACGCGGTGCCATTCGGTCTTCTCGACCTTCTGGCCGGTCTGCTTGTCGGTCCACTGTTCGCTGGTCGCCAGGCTCAGGTTGGTCACGGCGTTACCGTTAGGCAAGTAGCGAACTTCGGGATCCTGGCCGCAAGTACCGACCAATATGACTTTGTTAACCCCACGGGCCATAACGTTCTCCTAGGCTGGGCGCGCTGTCGGCACTGGGTTGACCAGTTGCTCGAGCGTCGCGCGATCCAATAATTCGGTGTCCAATTTGATGTAAATGGCCGCCTCTTCAGCGACCACGACTGCATCCGTTACCCCTACGACAGCCTTCAGGCGCTCTACCAGGCCGGCTTCGCGGATCGCCTCGGGCGATAGCGGCAAACGCAGACTGGTGACGTAGGGAGGTTCGCGCATGGTAACAGCAAAGACCAGCCAAAGTGCAGCCAGCCCGGCGCATCCGAGGAACACAACCGACAAACCGCCATGCTGGAACATCCAGCCGCCCATGATGCCGCCCAACGCGGAACCCAGGAACTGGCTGGTGGAATACACCCCCATGGCCGTGCCCTTGCCGCCTGCCGGTGAAACTTTACTGATCAGTGACGGCAACGACGCTTCGAGCAGGTTGAAGGCGGTGAAAAACACCACCGTTCCGATCACCAATGCTCGCAGGCTGTCGCCGAACTGCCAGAAGAATAGTTCAGTGAGCATCAATGTCGCGACGGCGCCGAGTAAAACTCGTTTCATTTTGCGTTTCTTCTCGCCATAGATGATGAACGGGATCATGGCGAAGAACGAAATCAACAGCGCAGTGAGGTAGACCCACCAGTGCTGTTCCTTGGGCAGACCGGCTTTTTCCACCAGGGCCAGGGGCAAGGCGACGAAGCTGCACATCAGCATGGCGTGTAATACGAAGATACCTAAATCCAGGCGCAGCAGGTCCGGGTGCTTGAGCGTCGGCAGCAACGCCTTGCGTGCGACGCCCGATTCACGATGCTGCAGGGTGCCGGTGGAGCGCGGCACCATAAAAGCCACGATCAGGATGCCGAACAACGCCATGCCGCCCGTGGCCAGGAACAGCCCATGCAAGCCGAACGCGCGCGTGAGCAAGGGGCCGACCACCATGGCCACGGCAAACGACAGGCCGATGGTCATGCCGATCATCGCCATGGCCTTGGTGCGGTGTTGTTCGCGGGTCAGGTCCGACAGCAGCGCCATCACGGCGGCGGAAATCGCACCGGCGCCCTGCAGGATGCGTCCGGCGATCACGCCCCAGATCGAATCGGACTGGGCCGCTAGCACACTGCCAAGGGCGAATACGATCAGCCCGAGATAGATCACCGGGCGACGGCCAATGCGGTCGGAAATAATCCCGAACGGAATCTGGAAAATTGCCTGGGTCAGGCCATAGGCGCCAATCGCCAGGCCGATCAAGGCGGGGGTCGCCCCTGCGAGATCCATCCCATAGGTGGCCAGCACCGGCAACACCATAAACATGCCCAGCATACGGAAGGCGAACACCAGGGCCAGACCGCTTGCCGCTCGGGTCTCGCCGCTACTCATGCGTTCGCTGTGGGGATCGTGCATGGAAAAACCTCGTGTGAACCGGCGGCGATTCTACCAGTCCCATCGATTGAGAGGGTATATGCGGCGCTTTGCCGCGCAGCTTTCATGTAAGGCTGCAAGCGGCGTTTTGACAGTGTATATTCATCCAGTCTTTAGCCGTATACTCCGGCATCATTTACGCCCGCCGTGCGAGGCCATCTTGGACAAGATCCTGATTCGTGGGGCTAGAACCCACAACCTGAAGAACATCGACCTGACCCTGCCCCGGGACAAACTGATCGTCATCACCGGCTTGTCCGGCTCCGGCAAATCGTCCCTGGCGTTCGACACGCTGTATGCCGAAGGTCAGCGTCGCTATGTGGAATCCCTGTCGGCCTACGCCCGGCAGTTCCTGTCGATGATGGAAAAGCCCGATGTCGACACCATTGAAGGCCTGTCGCCGGCTATTTCCATCGAGCAGAAATCCACGTCCCACAACCCGCGCTCCACCGTGGGTACCATTACCGAAATCTACGACTATCTGCGCCTGCTGTATGCGCGCGTGGGCATTCCGCGCTGCCCGGACCACGATATTCCCCTGGAAGCCCAGACCGTCAGCCAGATGGTCGACCTGGTACTGGCCCAGCCAGAGGGCGCCAAGCTGATGCTGCTGGCGCCCGTCATTCGCGAGCGCAAGGGTGAACACCTGTCGGTCTTCGAAGAACTGCGTGCCCAGGGCTTCGTGCGGGCGCGCATCAACGGCAAGCTCTATGAGCTGGACGAAGCGCCGAAGCTGGACAAGCAGAAAAAGCACTCCATTGATGTGGTGGTCGACCGATTCAAGGTGCGCGCCGACTTGCAGCAGCGTTTGGCGGAATCGTTCGAAACCGCGCTGAAGCTGGCCGATGGCATTGCCCTCGTAGCGCCGATGGATGACGAGCCGGGCGAAGAGATCATCTTCTCCGCGCGCTTCGCCTGCCCCATCTGTGGCCATGCCATCAGTGAGCTGGAACCCAAGCTGTTTTCCTTCAACAACCCGGCCGGCGCCTGCCCGACTTGCGACGGCCTGGGTGTGAAGCAGTTTTTCGATATCAAGCGCCTGGTCAATGGTGACCTGACCCTGGCCGAGGGGGCGATACGCGGATGGGACAGGCGTAACGTCTACTATTTCCAGATGCTCGGATCATTGGCCTCGCACTACAAGTTCAGCCTGGAAGTGCCGTTCAACCAGCTGCCGGCAGACCAGCAGAAGGTCATTCTGCATGGCAGCGGTTCGCAGAATGTCGACTTCAAGTACCTGAACGACCGTGGCGACATCGTCAAGCGCTCGCACCCGTTCGAAGGCATCGTGCCGAACCTGGAGCGTCGCTACCGCGAGACCGAATCGGCAAGCGTGCGTGAAGAACTGGCAAAATTCCTCAGTACTCAGCCTTGCCCGGATTGCCGTGGCACCCGCCTGCGCCGTGAGGCACGTCACGTGTGGGTGGGCGAGAAGACCCTGCCAGCAGTGACCAACCTGCCGATCGGCGATGCGTGTGAATACTTTGGCGTACTCAAGCTCACCGGGCGACGCGGGGAAATTGCCGACAAGATCCTCAAGGAAATTCGCGAGCGTCTGCAGTTCCTGGTCAACGTTGGCCTGGACTACCTGTCGCTGGACCGTAGCGCCGATACCTTGTCGGGCGGTGAAGCACAGCGAATCCGTCTGGCCAGCCAGATTGGCGCGGGCCTTGTGGGCGTGCTGTATATCCTCGATGAGCCGTCGATTGGCTTGCACCAACGGGATAACGACCGCCTGCTGGGCACGCTGAAACACCTGCGCGATATCGGCAATACCGTGATCGTGGTCGAGCATGATGAAGACGCTATCCGCCTGGCGGACTACGTGGTCGATATCGGCCCGGGCGCGGGAGTGCATGGTGGCCATATCGTTGCCGAGGGCACGCCTGCCGAAGTGATGGCACATCCGGACTCGTTGACCGGCAAGTACCTGTCTGGCCGGGTGAAGATCGAAGTGCCCGCCAAGCGTACGCCGCGCAACAAAAAGATGGCTCTGCACCTCAAGGGCGCGCGCGGGAACAACCTGCGCAATGTCGACCTGGAGATTCCGCTGGGCCTGCTGACCTGCGTGACCGGTGTTTCCGGTTCGGGCAAGTCGACGCTGATCAACAACACCTTGTTCCCACTGAGTGCCACCGCCCTGAACGGCGCGACCACTCTGGAAGCTGCGGCCCACGACAGCATCAAAGGCCTGGAGCATCTGGACAAGGTCGTCGACATCGACCAGAGCCCGATTGGACGCACACCGCGTTCCAACCCAGCCACCTACACCGGGCTGTTTACGCCTATCCGCGAGCTGTTCGCTGGCGTACCCGAGTCGCGCTCACGGGGTTATGGGCCGGGCCGGTTCTCGTTCAACGTCAAGGGTGGGCGCTGCGAAGCCTGCCAGGGCGACGGCCTGATCAAGGTGGAGATGCACTTCCTGCCCGACATCTACGTGCCGTGCGATGTGTGCAAGAGCAAGCGCTACAACCGCGAGACCCTGGAGATCAAGTACAAGGGCAAGAGCATCCATGAAACCCTGGAGATGACAATCGAGGAAGCTCGCGAGTTCTTCGACGCGGTGCCGGCGTTGGCGCGCAAGCTGCAGACGCTGATGGATGTAGGCCTGTCGTACATCAAGCTGGGGCAATCAGCGACCACGCTGTCGGGCGGTGAAGCGCAGCGGGTCAAGTTGTCTCGCGAGCTGTCCAAGCGTGATACCGGCAAAACCTTGTACATCCTCGATGAGCCGACCACTGGCCTGCACTTCGCGGATATCCAGCAGTTGCTGGACGTACTTCACCGCTTGCGGGACCACGGCAATACCGTGGTGGTGATTGAGCACAACCTTGATGTGATCAAGACGGCCGACTGGCTGGTAGACCTGGGGCCGGAAGGTGGTTCGAAGGGTGGCCAGATCATCGCAGTGGGCACGCCGGAGCAGGTTTCCGAAATGCCGCAGTCGCACACCGGTTACTACCTGAAACCATTGCTGGAACGCGATCGGGCCTGATCTTTTCATCGTCCAATAAAAAGCCCCTGCCACTTTGCGGTGACAGGGGCTTTTTTATAGCCGGGAATCAGAACTGCGATTGCAGGTAATTCTCCAGGCCGATCAGCTTGATCAGGCCCAACTGCTTTTCCAGCCAGTAGGTGTGATCTTCTTCGGTGTCATTCAACTGCACTCGCAGTATTTCCCGGGTGACATAGTCGTTGTGCTGCTCACAAAGCTCGATGCCCTTGCAGAGTGCAGCACGGACCTTGTACTCAAGGCGAAGATCGGCAGCGAGCATGTCAGGCACTGTGGTACCCACGTCCAGATCATCAGGACGCATACGTGGCGTGCCTTCGAGCATCAGAATGCGGCGCATCAGGGCATCAGCGTGCTGTGCCTCTTCTTCCATTTCGTGGTTGATACGCTCGTAGAGCTCGGTAAAGCCCCAGTCTTCGTACATACGCGAATGGATGAAATATTGGTCACGAGCTGCCAGTTCGCCCGTCAGCAACGTGTTGAGGTAATCGATTACGTCGGGGTGACCTTGCATCGCCCTACATCTCCCTGCTTGAAAGACTGTAGTTTGAACCATGCTGACTTGAAGGTCACGGGACAAACGGCAGAAAAGTGAAGATTTCCGGAGAAAAGTAGCTGAAATAACGCAAAAACCGCCCAAATGAGGGCGGTTCTGCTTATCGTTTAGAGTCAGTTAAGCGATACACCCAGTGCCTTTGCGATTGCTTCTCCATAAGCCGGGTCGGCCTTATAGAAGTGCTGCAGTTGACGCTGGACCACATCGCTGGAAACGCCACCCATAGCACCGGCGATGTTATTGGTGAGCAGGGCTTTCTGCTCATCATTCATCAGACGGAACAGCGCACCGGCGTGGCTGTAGTAGTCCGTATCTTCGCGATGATCGTAGCGATCAGCCGCGCCGCTCAGGGTCAATGCTGGCTCTGCATACTGCGGGGCTTGTTTCGGTGCGTCTGCATAGCTGTTTGGCTCGTAGTTCGGAGCCGCACCGCCGTTACTACCGAAAGCCATGGAGCCGTCACGCTGGTAGCTGTTAACCGGGCTACGTGGTGCGTTCACCGGCAGTTGCTGGTGGTTGGTGCCCACACGGTAGCGGTGCGCATCGGCGTAGGCAAAAACCCGACCTTGCAGCATACGGTCCGGCGACAGGCCAACGCCTGGGACCATGTTGCTTGGGCCAAATGCGGCCTGCTCGACTTCGGCGAAGTAGTTCTGCGGATTACGATTGAGCTCCAGCTCACCCACTTCAATCAACGGGAATTCTTTTTGCGACCAGGTCTTGGTCACGTCAAACGGGTTCTCGTAATGGGCGTTCGCCTGTGCCTCGGTCATGATCTGGATGCACACGCGCCACTTGGGGAAGTCACCGCGCTCGATTGCACCAAACAGATCACGCTGGGCGTAATCAGGATCGGTTCCCGCCAAGCGGGCGGCCTCGGCCGGCGCCAGGTTCTTGATGCCTTGCTTAGTCTTGTAGTGCCACTTCACCCAATGACGCTCACCCTGGGCATTGATCAGACTGTAAGTGTGGCTGCCGAAACCATGCATGTGGCGATAGCCGTCCGGGATGCCACGGTCCGAAAACAGAATGGTGACCTGATGCAGCGCCTCTGGTGAGTGCGACCAGAAGTCCCACATCATCTGCGCGCTTTTCAGGTTGCTCTGCGGCAGGCGTTTCTGGGTGTGGATAAAATCCGGGAATTTCAGCGGATCACGAATAAAGAACACGGGAGTGTTGTTACCCACGATGTCCCAGTTACCCTCTTCGGTATAGAACTTCAGGGCAAAGCCACGTGGATCACGTTCAGTGTCAGCAGAACCGCGCTCACCGCCTACAGTGGAGAATCGCAGGAATGTCGGCGTTTGCTTGCCAACAGATTCGAACAGCTTGGCGCTGGTGTATTGGGTGATGTCACGGGTGACTGTGAACGTACCGTAGGCGCCCGATCCTTTGGCGTGCACGCGACGCTCAGGGATGTTTTCACGGTTGAAGTGAGCGAGCTTCTCGATCAGGTGGAAATCGTCGAGTAACAACGGACCACGAGGGCCCGCGGAACGGGAGTTCTGGTTATCCGCAACGGGAGCACCGCTGGCGGTGGTAAGGACTTTATTCTGGCTCATGCTCAATCTTCCTCAGGTCGGACTTGGAACTGCCGGCTAATCGGCTTGGAGGGAGTATTGATCATCAACACCACGCCTACAAATTCATTAAATTGCAGGCATCGATAGAGAATAACTAACAACACTCCGTTCGCTATAGTGCAGCGCCCGGCCTATGGAAGCTTGTATAAGTTGCGCTTTTGTTACGCGCACAAAAAACCGGGCACTAGGCCCGGTTTTTCGTTGCAGCTTGTCGTCTTACTCGGCGCTTACAGCTTCGCCGGCAGTAGCACGATCAACCAACTCGACGTACGCCATAGGCGCGTTGTCGCCAGCGCGGAAACCGCACTTGAGGATGCGCAGGTAGCCACCCTCACGGGTAGCGTAACGCTTGCCCAGGTCGTTGAAGAGCTTACCAACGATAGCTTTCGAACGAGTACGGTCGAAAGCCAGACGGCGGTTAGCCAGGCTGTCTGTCTTGGCCAAAGTGATCAGCGGCTCAGCAACGCGACGCAGTTCTTTAGCTTTCGGCAGTGTAGTTTTGATCAGCTCGTGCTCGAACAGCGACACCGCCATGTTTTGGAACATGGCCTTGCGGTGCGAGCTGGTACGGCTCAGGTGACGACCACTTTTACGATGACGCATGGTTCATTCCTTACCAAACTCACGTTCGGTGATTACGACGATCAGGCAGTCGCCTTGTCGTCCTTCTTAAGACTTGCAGGCGGCCAGTTGTCGAGGCGCATGCCGAGGGACAGACCGCGGGAGGCCAGAACGTCCTTGATTTCAGTCAAGGATTTCTTGCCCAGGTTCGGAGTCTTCAACAGTTCTACTTCGGTGCGCTGGATCAGGTCACCGATGTAGTAAATGTTTTCCGCCTTAAGGCAGTTAGCCGAACGTACAGTCAGTTCCAGATCGTCAACCGGGCGAAGCAGGATCGGATCGATCTCGTCTTCCTGCTCGATTACCACTGGTTCGCTGTCACCTTTGAGGTCGACGAACGCAGCCAACTGCTGTTGCAGAATGGTTGCAGCGCGGCGGATAGCCTCTTCAGGATCCAGGGTACCGTTGGTTTCCAGATCAATAACCAGCTTGTCCAGGTTAGTACGCTGCTCGACACGGGCGTTTTCCACCACGTATGCGATACGGCGAACCGGGCTGAACGAAGAGTCAAGCTGCAAGCGACCAATGCTGCGGCTTTCGTCTTCATCGCTCTGACGCGAGTCGGCCGGTTCATAACCACGACCACGAGCTACAGTGAGCTTCATGTTCAGGGCGCCGTTAGACGCCAGGTTAGCGATTACGTGATCGGGGTTAACGATCTCGACATCATGATCCAGCTGAATATCGGCAGCGGTAACCACCCCCGAACCCTTCTTCGACAAGGTCAGCGTAACTTCGTCACGGCCGTGCAGCTTGATAGCCAGACCTTTAAGGTTCAACAGGATTTCAATTACGTCTTCCTGTACACCTTCGATGGCGCTGTACTCGTGGAGCACACCGTCAATCTCGGCCTCGACTACTGCACAGCCGGGCATTGAGGACAACAGGATGCGGCGCAGCGCGTTGCCCAGGGTGTGGCCAAAACCACGCTCGAGAGGCTCGAGAGTAATTTTGGCGCGGGTTGGACTGACAACCTGCACATCAATGTGGCGGGGTGTCAGGAACTCATTTACCGAAATCTGCATGGATGCACCTATTTTCTAGCCCTTACTTGGAGTAGAGCTCGACAATCAGGCTTTCGTTGATGTCGGCGGACAGATCACTGCGAGCAGGAACGTTCTTGAAAACGCCCGACTTCTTCTCAGTGTCTACTTCTACCCATTCTACGCGGCCACGTTGGGCACACAGATCGAGAGCTTGGACAATGCGAAGTTGGTTTTTTGCTTTCTCGCGAACTGCGACCACGTCACCAGCACGAACCTGGTAGGACGGAACGTTTACGGTCTGACCGTTAACGCTGATCGACTTGTGCGATACCAGCTGACGGGATTCGGCACGAGTCGAACCGAAGCCCATACGGTATACAACGTTGTCCAGACGGCATTCGAGCAGTTGCAGCAGGTTTTCACCGGTTGCACCTTTCTTGCCAGCAGCTTCTTTGTAGTAGCCGCTGAACTGACGCTCGAGAACGCCGTAGATACGACGGACCTTCTGCTTTTCACGCAGTTGGGTGCCGTAGTCGGACTGGCGACCGCGGCGTTGGCCGTGGATACCAGGTGCTGCTTCAATGTTGCACTTCGATTCGATCGCGCGCACGCCGCTCTTCAGGAAGAGATCGGTGCCTTCGCGACGAGCGAGTTTGCATTTTGGACCAATGTAACGAGCCATTCTTTACAATCTCCTGGATTACACGCGGCGCTTCTTCGGCGGACGGCACCCGTTGTGCGGGATTGGCGTCACGTCGGTGATGCTGGCGATCTTATAGCCACAGCCGTTCAAAGCACGGACAGCAGACTCACGACCTGGACCTGGACCCTTGACGTTAACGTCGAGGTTTTTCAGGCCGTATTCCAGCGCAGCTTGACCAGCACGTTCAGCAGCTACTTGAGCAGCAAACGGGGTGGACTTGCGGGAACCGCGGAAACCCGAACCACCGGAGGTAGCCCAAGAAAGCGCGTTACCTTGACGGTCGGTGATGGTCACGATTGTGTTGTTAAAAGATGCATGGATGTGGGCGATGCCATCAACCACTGTCTTTTTAACTTTTTTACGAGGACGAGCAGCAGGTTTTGCCATGATAATTTTCCTGTCGATTCGCTGGGGCGATTACTTGCGGATCGGCTTACGCGGACCTTTACGGGTACGCGCGTTAGTCTTGGTACGCTGACCGCGTACTGGAAGACCACGACGATGACGCAGACCGCGATAGCAACCGAGGTCCATCAAACGCTTGATTTTCATGTTGATTTCGCGACGCAGGTCACCTTCAGTGGTGAACTTCGCCACTTCGCCACGCAGCTGTTCAATCTGCTCGTCGCTCAGATCCTTGATCTTAGCGGCTGGGTTTACCCCAGCAACTGCGCAAATTTTCTGCGCAGTAGTGCGACCAACACCATAGATGTAGGTCAGCGAGATAACAGTGTGCTTGTTATCTGGAATGTTAACGCCTGCAATACGGGCCATTCAGTGGGACTCCAATTGACAGCTACCTACGCCCCGGAAGCCAAGAAATAGGGCGCGAGATAATATCGCTGTAATAACAAATAATCAACCCGGCAGCGCACTAGCTGCCGGGCTTCAAGCGGATCACACTCAGCCTTGGCGCTGTTTGTGACGCGGTTCCGCGCTGCAAATTACTCGAACAACACCTTCGCGGCGAATAATCTTGCAGTTACGGCACAGCTTTTTCACCGATGCACGAACTTTCATCACCAACTCCTCGAACCTTATGGGGTACTCAGCGCAACATGCCGCTGCCGTAGCCCTTCAGGTTGGCTTTCTTCATCAGGGATTCGTACTGGTGCGAAACGAGGTGCGATTGTACTTGGGACATGAAGTCCATCACAACCACGACCACGATCAGCAACGAGGTCCCGCCAAGGTAGAACGGAACGTTTGCTGCAACCACCAGGAACTGGGGCAACAAGCACACGGCCGTCATATATAGAGCACCGAACAGGGTCAAACGAGTCAGAACGCCATCAATGTAGCGTGCCGACTGCTCACCTGGACGGATGCCCGGAATAAAGGCACCGGACTTCTTCAGGTTTTCCGCTACGTCTTTCGGATTGAACATCAACGCCGTATAGAAGAAGCAGAAGAAAATAATCCCTGCACTAAACAGCAGAATATTCAACGGCTGACCAGGAGCGATCGACTGAGAGAGGTCCTGCAGCCAGCCCATATTTTCAGACTGACCAAACCAGGTACCCAACGAAGCCGGAAACAGCAAGATGCTGCTCGCGAAAATTGCCGGAATAACACCGGCCATATTCACTTTCAGCGGCAAGTGGCTGGTCTGCGCAGCGAAGACCTTACGGCCCTGCTGACGCTTGGCGTAGTGAACAGCAATACGACGCTGGCCACGCTCAATGAACACCACAAAACCGATAATCGCTACTGCCAGCAAACCGATGGCAACCAAGGCGAAGATATTGATATCACCCTGACGCGCAGACTCGAAAGACTGCCCGATTGCTCTCGGAAGACCGGCGACGATACCTGCGAAAATCAACATCGAGATACCGTTGCCAACACCACGCTCAGTAATCTGCTCACCCAGCCACATCATGAACATCGCACCAGCCACAAACGTGGATACCGCGACGAAATGGAAGCCAAAGTCACCAGTGAACGCAACGCCCTGCCCCGCCAGGCCAACGGACATGCCGATAGCTTGAACCAGGGCGAGGACGACAGTGCCGTAGCGGGTGTACTGGCTAATCTTGCGACGGCCAGCTTCACCTTCCTTCTTCAACTGCTCCAGCTGCGGGCTGACGGCTGTCATCAGCTGCATGATGATCGATGCCGAAATGTACGGCATGATCCCCAGTGCAAAGATGCTCATCCGCTCCAGCGCGCCGCCGGAAAACATGTTGAACAAGCTAAGAATGGTCCCCTCATTCTGTCGAAACAGGTCTGCGAGTCGGTCCGGGTTGATACCTGGAACCGGGATGTGTGCGCCTATTCGGTAGACGATAATCGCCAGGAACAGAAAACGCAGACGAGCCCAAAGTTCAGACATACCGCCTTTGCCGAGCGCTGAGAGAGCACCTTGCTTAGCCATTTATTCCTCGAACTTGCCGCCAGCTGCTTCGATAGCCGAACGCGCACCTTTGGTGGCGCCGATTCCCTTGCCGATAGTGACAGCGCGAGTCACTTCACCGGACAGCATGATTTTCACACGCTGTACGTTGACGTTGATCACGTTGGCATCTTTCAGGGTCTGCACAGTAACGATGTCGCCTTCCACTTTAGCCAGCTCGGACAGACGCACTTCTGCGCGATCCATGGCTTTCAGGGATACGAAACCGAACTTGGGCAGGCGACGATGCAGCGGCTGTTGACCGCCTTCAAAGCCTGGAGCAATGGTGCCACCGGAGCGGGAGGTTTGACCCTTGTGGCCACGGCCACCGGTCTTACCCAAACCACTACCGATACCACGGCCCGGACGATGCTTTTCGCGACGGGAACCCGGCGCTGGACTCAGATCATTGAGTTTCATCGATTAACCCTCTACACGCAGCATGTAGTAAGCCTTGTTGATCATCCCGCGATTCTCGGGAGTATCCTGGACTTCTACAGTGTGACCGATGCGACGCAGACCCAAACCTTTAACGCACAATTTGTGGTTAGGGATGCGGCCGGTCATGCTTTTGATCAGCGTTACTTTAACGGTAGCCATGATCAGAAGATCTCCTTGACAGTCAGACCACGCTTGGCAGCGATGGACTCAGGAGATTGCATAGCCTTCAGACCCTTGAAAGTGGCGTGAACCACGTTTACCGGGTTAGTCGAGCCATAGCACTTGGCCAGAACGTTCTGAACGCCAGCAACTTCGAGCACAGCACGCATAGCGCCGCCAGCGATGATACCGGTACCTTCAGAAGCAGGCTGCATGTACACCTTCGAAGCGCCGTGAGCGGACTTCATTGCGTACTGCAGAGTGGTACCGTTCAGATCAACTTGGATCATGTTGCGACGAGCAGCTTCCATTGCCTTCTGGATCGCGGCAGGCACTTCACGTGACTTGCCACGGCCGAAGCCAACACGCCCTTTACCATCACCCACCACGGTCAACGCGGTGAAAGTGAAGATACGGCCGCCTTTAACGGTTTTGGCTACGCGGTTAACTTGAACCAGCTTCTCAATGTAGCCTTCGTCGCGCTTTTGGTCGTTATTTGACATAACTTAGAACTCCAGCCCAGCTTCACGAGCAGCATCAGCCAGCGCTTTCACGCGGCCGTGGTACTTGAAGCCAGAGCGGTCGAAAGCCACTTGCGAGACGCCAGCGGCCTTAGCACGCGTAGCGACCAGCTGGCCAACCTTTGTGGCCGCGTCGATGTTGCCAGTGGCACCATCACGCAGTTCTTTATCCAAAGTCGAGGCGCTTGCCAGGACTTTGTTGCCGTCGGCCGAGATGACCTGGGCGTAGATGTGCTGCGACGAGCGGAACACGCAGAGACGCACGACTTCGAGTTCGTGCATTTTCAGGCGTGCTTTGCGAGCGCGACGCAGTCGAGTAACTTTTTTGTCGGTCATTTGCTATGCCCTACTTCTTCTTGGCTTCTTTACGACGGACGACTTCGTCCGCGTAGCGCACACCTTTGCCTTTGTACGGCTCTGGTGGACGGAAGTCGCGGATCTCAGCGGCCACTTGACCTACCAGCTGCTTGTCGATGCCCTTGATCAGGATATCGGTCTGGCTAGGAGTCTCAGCAGTGATGCCCGCTGGCAGTTCGTAATCCACTGGGTGCGAGAAGCCAAGGGCAAGGTTCAAAACCGTGCCTTTTGCTTGCGCTTTGTAACCAACACCGACCAGCTGGAGCTTACGCTCGAAGCCTTGGCTTACGCCTTGGACCATGTTGTTTACCAACGCACGCGTGGTACCGGCCATTGCGCGAGTTTGTTGATCGCCATTGCGAGCAGCGAAACGCAGCTCACCAGCTTCTTCAACGATCTCAACGGACGAATGGATGTTCAGTTCAAGAGTACCCTTGGCACCCTTCACCGAAAGCTGTTGGCCTGCGAATTTGACTTCGACACCGGCTGGCAGCTTAACGGGGTTCTTAGCGACGCGAGACATGCTTATCCCCCCTTAGAACACAGTGCAAAGAACTTCGCCGCCGACACCGGCAGCGCGCGCAGCACGATCCGTCATCACACCTTTGTTGGTGGAGACGATAGACACGCCCAGACCGCCACGAACTTTCGGCAGATCTTCAGCGGACTTGTACTGACGCAGGCCTGGACGGCTAACGCGCTTCACTTCCTCGATGACCGAACGGCCTTCGAAGTACTTCAGCTCGATGGACAGCAGTGGTTTGATTTCGCTGCTGATCTGATAACCCGCAATGTAGCCTTCGTCTTTCAGGACTTTGGCAACAGCTACCTTCAACTTGGAAGATGGCATGCTTACGACGGACTTTTCAGCCATCTGGGCATTACGGATACGAGTTAGCATGTCCGCTAACGGGTCCTGCATACTCATGGGCTAGACGCTCCTAATACAAAAAAATTAGCCTTGCGGCTACATATGTCGCCGAGAATCTCCGAGCACAAAAAACACGGGCTCAGGCGAGCCGCGTATTTTAGACATACTCCAGAAATGAAACAAGCCCCAAAAGGGGCTTGATCCAGATTCAAGGTCACCGGCGGTCAGTATCTTGCGATTCCGACCACCTGGACGTTGAAAGTACTTACCAGCTGGCTTTAACCAGACCTGGTACGTCACCACGCATTGCCGCTTCACGCAGTTTGTTACGGCCGAGGCCGAACTTGCGGTAAACGCCGTGTGGACGACCGGTCAGGCGGCAGCGGTTACGCATGCGCGAAGCGCTTGCGTCACGTGGCTGCTTCTGCAGAGCAACTGTAGCTTCCCAACGCGCTTCTGGACTTGCGTTCAGATCAACGATGATTGCTTTCAGTGCTGCACGCTTCTTGGCGTACTTGGCAACCGTGAGCTGACGCTTCAGCTCGCGGTTTTTCATGCTCATCTTGGCCATGGTCCTACTCCAATCAGTTGCGGAACGGGAATTTGAACGCACGCAGCAGAGCGCGGCCTTCATCATCGTTCTTGGCAGTGGTGGTCAGGGTGATGTCCAGACCGCGGAGAGCATCGATCTTGTCGTAGTCGATTTCCGGGAAGATGATCTGCTCTTTCACGCCCATGCTGTAGTTACCACGACCATCGAAGGACTTGGCATTCAGGCCGCGGAAGTCGCGGACCCGAGGCAGGGAGATCGACAGCAGACGATCCAGGAATTCGTACATACGCTCACGGCGCAGAGTCACTTTGACGCCGATCGGCCAACCTTCACGGACTTTAAAGCCAGCGATGGATTTCCGAGCGTAAGTCACAACGACTTTTTGACCGGTGATCTTTTCCAGGTCAGCAACAGCGTGCTCGATGACTTTTTTGTCGCCGATCGCTTCGCCCAGACCCATGTTCAGGGTGATTTTGGTGACGCGCGGAACTTCCATCACGTTCCCGAGCTTAAGTTCTTCCTTAAGCTTAGGGGCGATTTCCTTCCGGTAAATCTCTTGTAGTCGTGCCATGGTCTAATCTACCTAGCAGTGTTCAAGCATCAACCGCTTTTTGGGTCGACTTGAAGACACGAATTTTCTTACCGTCTTCTACTTTGAAACCAACGCGGTCAGCCTTGTTGGTTTCGCCGTTGAAGATGGCGACGTTAGAAGCGTCCAGCGGAGCTTCTTTCTCGACGATACCGCCCTGCACGCCCGACATCGGGTTAGGCTTGGTATGACGCTTGACCAGGTTCAGACCACCGATAACCAGACGGTTATTGGCGAGAACCTTAAGCACCTTACCGCGCTTACCTTTGTCTTTGCCGGCGATCACGATGATCTCGTCGTCACGACGAATCTTTTGCATGTCGGATCTCCTTACAGCACTTCTGGGGCGAGCGAGACGATCTTCATGAACTTCTCAGTACGAAGTTCACGGGTCACTGGCCCAAAGATACGGGTGCCGATCGGCTCTTGCTTGTTGTTCAGAAGAACAGCAGCGTTGCCATCAAAGCGGATAATGGAGCCATCAGCACGACGTACGCCGTGACGAGTGCGGACTACAACAGCAGTCATCACTTGGCCTTTTTTCACCTTACCGCGAGGAATTGCTTCCTTCACGGTAACTTTGATGATGTCACCGATACCAGCGTAACGACGATGGGAGCCACCCAGCACCTTGATGCACATAACACGGCGAGCGCCGCTGTTATCGGCCACATCGAGCATGGATTGAGTCTGAATCATATAATTTCTCCGACCCCTAGTCCTTAGACTTCCACAGCGCGTTCGAGAACATCAACCAGTGCCCAAGACTTGGTCTTGGCCATCGGACGAGTTTCACGAATAGTGACTTTGTCGCCGATGTGGCACTGATTGGTTTCGTCGTGCGCGTGCAGCTTAGTCGAACGCTTAACATATTTACCGTAGATCGGGTGCTTAACGCGACGCTCGATCAAAACGGTGATGGTTTTGTCCATCTTGTCGCTGACAACACGGCCAGTCAGCGTACGGACAGTCTTTTCGGCTTCAGCCATGATCACTTACCTGCCTGCTGGTTGAGCACAGTCTTCACGCGAGCGATGTCACGCTTAACTTGCGAGAGCAGATGAGACTGCCCCAACTGGCCAGTTGCTTTCTGCATACGCAGATTGAACTGGTCGCGCAGCAGGCCGAGCAGTTGCTCGTTCAGCTGCTGTGCGGATTTTTCACGAAGTTCATTCGCTTTCATCACATCACCGTCCGTTTAACAAAGGAGGTGGCGAGCGGCAGCTTTGCAGCAGCCAGGGCGAAAGCCTCACGCGCCAGCTCTTCAGAAACACCCTCGATTTCATACAGGACTTTGCCTGGCTGAATCTGGGCTACCCAGTATTCCACGTTACCCTTACCTTTACCCATCCGAACCTCGAGAGGCTTTTTGGAGATCGGCTTGTCCGGGAATACACGGATCCAGATCTTGCCGCCACGTTTTACGTGACGGGTCAGAGCACGACGCGCTGACTCGATCTGACGAGCGGTGAGACGACCACGAGCTACAGACTTCAGCGCGAACTCGCCGAAGCTGACTTTGCTACCGCGCTGAGCCAGACCACGGTTGTGGCCTGTCATCTGCTTGCGGAACTTCGTACGCTTAGGTTGCAACATTTGGCGTACCCCTTACTTAGCAGCTTTTTTACGAGGCGCTGGTGCTTGTGGTTTCAGTTCTTCTTGGCGACCACCAATTACTTCGCCTTTGAAGATCCAAACCTTTACACCGATCACACCGTAAGTGGTGTGAGCTTCGTAGTTGGCATAGTCGATGTCGGCACGCAGGGTGTGCAGTGGCACACGACCTTCGCGATACCATTCAGTACGTGCGATTTCAGCACCGCCGAGACGACCGCTCACTTGGATTTTGATGCCTTTGGCACCAATGCGCATGGCGTTCTGTACGGCGCGCTTCATAGCGCGACGGAACATTACGCGACGCTCCAGCTGCTGAGCTACGCTCTGCGCAACCAGCATACCGTCGAGCTCCGGCTTGCGGATCTCTTCGATATTGATGTGCACAGGCACACCCATTTGCTTGGTCAGGTCCTGACGCAGTTTCTCAACATCTTCACCTTTCTTCCCGATAACGATACCTGGACGAGCGGTGTGGATGGTGATACGTGCAGTTTGGGCCGGACGATGGATATCGATACGGCTTACGGACGCGCTTTTTAGTTTGTCTTGGAGATACTCACGCACCTTCAGATCAGCGAACAAGTAGTCCGCATAAGTCCGACCGTCTGCGTACCAGACGGAGGTGTGCTCCTTGACGATTCCCAGGCGAATGCCAATGGGATGTACTTTCTGACCCATCTCTTCGACTCCGTTACTTGTCAGCAACCTTGACAGTGATATGGCAAGACCGCTTGACGATGCGATCAGCACGGCCTTTGGCACGTGGCATGATGCGCTTCAGCGAACGCCCTTCGTTGACGAAAACGGTGCTGACCTTCAGGTCATCAACGTCTGCGCCTTCGTTATGCTCGGCGTTGGCTACGGCCGACTCCAGCACTTTCTTCATGATCTCGGCGGCTTTCTTACTGCTGAAAGCCAACAGGTTGAGCGCTTCGCCCACCTTCTTCCCGCGGATCTGGTCGGCGACCAAGCGGGCTTTCTGGGCGGAGATTCGAGCGCCCGACAACTTAGCGGCTACTTCCATTTCCTAACCCCTTAACGCTTGGCTTTCTTGTCTGCCACGTGCCCACGATAAGTGCGGGTACCGGCAAACTCGCCCAGTTTGTGGCCGACCATGTCTTCGTTAACGAGAACTGGGACGTGTTGACGACCGTTGTGTACTGCGATGGTCAGACCGACCATTTGTGGCAGGATCATCGAACGACGCGACCAGGTCTTAACTGGTTTGCGATCGTTCTTTTCCGCCGCCACTTCGATCTTCTTCAGTAGGTGAAGATCAATAAAAGGACCTTTTTTCAGAGAACGTGGCACTGTCGTATCCCTCTATTTACTTGCGACGACGGACGATCATTTTGTCGGTACGCTTATTACCACGAGTCTTCGCGCCCTTAGTCGGGAAGCCCCATGGCGATACCGGATGACGACCACCAGAGGTACGACCTTCACCACCACCGTGTGGGTGGTCAACCGGGTTCATGGCAACACCACGAACGGTTGGGCGAACGCCACGCCAGCGTTTGGCACCAGCTTTACCCAACGAACGCAGGCTGTGCTCGGAGTTCGAGACTTCGCCCAGGGTCGCACGGCATTCAGCCAGTACTTTACGCATCTCACCAGAACGCAGACGCAGGGTCACGTAGACACCTTCACGAGCGATCAGCTGAGCCGAAGCGCCAGCGGAACGAGCGATCTGTGCGCCTTTACCTGGCTTCAATTCGATGCCGTGTACGGTGCTACCAACTGGAATGTTACGCAGTTGCAGAGCGTTGCCCGGCTTGATCGGTGCCAGAGCACCTGCGATCAGCTGGTCGCCAGCACTCACGCCTTTAGGGGCGATGATGTAGCGACGCTCGCCATCTGCGTACAGCAGCAGAGCGATGTGAGCAGTACGGTTTGGATCGTATTCGATACGCTCGACAGTGGCAGCGATGCCATCTTTGTCGTTGCGACGGAAATCGACCAGACGATAATGCTGCTTATGGCCACCACCGATGTGACGAGTGGTAATGCGACCATTGTTGTTACGACCACCAGACTTCGATTTTTTCTCGAGCAGCGGTGCGTGAGGAGCGCCTTTATGCAGCTCCTGGTTGACCACCTTGACCACAAAACGGCGGCCAGGGGAAGTCGGTTTGCATTTAACGATTGCCATGATGCACCCCTTCCTTACTCAGCACTGCTGCTGAAATCGAGATCTTGGCCTGGCTGAAGGGAGATAACTGCCTTCTTCCAGTCATTACGCTTGCCCAGACCGCGAGCAGTGCGCTTGCTCTTACCCAGAACATTCAGGGTAGTAACACGCTCTACTTTCACGCTGAACAGGCTTTCGACGGCCTTCTTGATTTCCAGCTTGGTTGCGTCAGTTGCAACCTTGAAAACGAACTGGCCTTTCTTGTCAGCCAGAACCGTAGCCTTTTCGGAAACGTGCGGGCCAAGCAGAACTTTAAATACGCGTTCCTGGTTCATCCCAGCAGCTCCTCGAATTTCTTCACGGCCGACACAGTGATCAACACCTTGTCGTATGCGATCAGACTAACTGGATCGGAACCTTGCACGTCACGTACATCAACGTGTGGCAGGTTGCGAGCAGCCAGGTACAGGTTCTGATCAACAGCTTCAGACACGATCAAAACGTCGGTCAGGCTCATGTTGTTCAGTTTGCCCAGCAGATCTTTGGTTTTTGGACTTTCAACAGCGAAGTCCTGAACCACGACCAGACGATCAGTACGCACGAGTTCAGCAAGGATGGAGCGCAGTGCTGCGCGGTACATCTTCTTGTTGAGCTTCTGAGAGTGATCCTGTGGACGAGCTGCGAAAGTGGTACCGCCGCCACGCCAGATTGGGCTACGGATAGTACCGGCACGAGCACGGCCAGTGCCTTTCTGACGCCAAGGGCGCTTACCGCCACCACGTACGTCGGAACGGGTCTTTTGCTGCTTGCTACCTTGACGGCCGCCGGCCATGTAGGCCACGACTGCTTGGTGAACGAGCGTCTCGTTGAATTCGCCGCCAAATGTCAGTTCGGAAACTTCGATCGCTTGAGCGTCATTTACATTTAATTGCATGTCAGCTTCCCCTTAACCGCGAGCCTTGGCCGCTGGACGTACAACCAGGTTGCCGCCAGTAGCGCCAGGAACAGCACCCTTGACCAACAACAGATTGCGTTCAGCGTCGACGCGCACTACTTCGAGGGACTGCACGGTCACGCGCTCAGCGCCCATATGACCGGACATTTTTTTGCCCTTGAATACACGACCAGGAGTCTGGCACTGGCCAATAGAGCCCGGGACGCGGTGGGAAACGGAGTTACCGTGAGTGTTGTCTTGACCACGGAAATTCCAACGCTTGATCGTACCCTGGAAGCCTTTACCTTTGGACTGACCGGTTACATCAACCAGTTGACCAGCGGCGAAGATTTCAGCGTTGATCAGATCGCCAGCCTGGTAGTCGCCGTCTTCAAGACGGAACTCCATGACAGTACGACCAGCTGCAACGTTTGCTTTAGCGAAGTGACCTGCTTGAGCAGCAGTCACGCGCGAAGCACGACGCTCGCCGACAGTGACTTGCACTGCACGATAGCCATCGGTTTCTTCAGTTTTGAACTGGGTGACGCGATTCGGTTCGATCTCAATGACCGTGACCGGAATGGAGACACCTTCTTCGGTGAAAATACGGGTCATACCGCATTTACGACCGACTACACCAATAGTCATGTTGTAAACCTCATGAGTGTACGGGGCTTTCACCCGCTATGGCCGCCCATTTCAGAGCGTTACACGACTAAGACCCAAGTCTTAGCCGAGGCTGATCTGTACTTCCACACCGGCCGCCAGATCGAGCTTCATAAGTGCATCAACGGTTTTATCCGTTGGCTGGACGATGTCCAGTACGCGCTTATGAGTACGGATCTCGTACTGGTCACGCGCGTCTTTGTTGACGTGCGGGGAGACCAGAACGGTGAACCGCTCTTTACGGGTAGGCAGTGGAATTGGACCACGCACTTGAGCACCAGTACGTTTCGCGGTTTCCACGATTTCCTGGGTGGATTGGTCGATCAGGCGATGGTCAAAAGCCTTCAACCTGATACGGATTTGCTGATTTTGCATTGGATTTCAGACTCCGGCTGCTATTCCCACCGGGCGCAATACGCCCGTTAAAAGGAGGCGCAATTCTATAGACGCCCTAGATAGGTGTCAACCCAATAAAAAAGCCCCCGCTAAGCGGGGGCTTTCTCAAAACATCAAAGCTCACTCAAAAGAGAGATTACTCGATGATTTTAGCTACAACGCCAGCACCAACGGTACGGCCGCCTTCACGGATTGCGAAACGCAGACCGTCTTCCATAGCGATGGTTTTGATCAGGGTGACAACCATTTTGATGTTGTCGCCTGGCATTACCATTTCTACGCCTTCCGGCAGTTCGCAGTTACCAGTCACGTCAGTAGTACGGAAGTAGAACTGTGGACGGTAGCCTTTGAAGAACGGAGTGTGACGACCGCCTTCTTCTTTGCTCAGTACGTATACTTCAGCTTCGAACTTGGTGTGCGGCTTAACCGAACCTGGCTTGACCAGAACCTGGCCACGCTCAACGTCGTCACGCTTGGTACCACGCAGCAGAACGCCGCAGTTCTCGCCAGCACGACCTTCGTCGAGCAGCTTACGGAACATTTCAACACCGGTGCAGGTGGTGACGGTAGTGTCACGCAGACCAACGATTTCCAGCGGATCTTGAACCTTGACGATACCGCGCTCGATACGACCAGTTACAACAGTACCGCGACCGGAGATCGAGAATACGTCTTCGATTGGCATCAGGAACGGCTTGTCGATAACACGGACTGGATCTGGGATGTAGCTGTCCAGAGTCTCAACCAGTTTACGAACGGACGTGGTGCCCATTTCGTTATCGTCTTTGCCTTCCAGAGCCATACGAGCAGAACCGATGATGATCGGAGTGTCGTCACCTGGGAAGTCGTAAGTGCTCAGCAGATCGCGCACTTCCATCTCAACCAGTTCCAGCAGCTCAGCGTCGTCTACCAGGTCAGCCTTGTTCAGGTAAACCACGATGTACGGAACGCCAACCTGACGGGACAGCAGGATGTGCTCACGGGTTTGTGGCATCGGACCATCAGCGGCCGAGCAAACCAGGATTGCGCCGTCCATCTGGGCAGCACCGGTGATCATGTTCTTCACATAGTCAGCGTGACCTGGGCAGTCAACGTGAGCGTAGTGACGGATCAGCGAGTTGTATTCAACGTGCGCGGTGTTGATGGTGATACCACGAGCTTTCTCTTCTGGCGCGCTGTCGATTTTATCGAAATCAACGATTGCAGAACCGAATACTTCGGAGCAAACGCGAGTCAGAGCAGCAGTCAGAGTGGTTTTACCGTGGTCAACGTGACCGATGGTGCCAACGTTGACGTGCGGTAGGGAACGATCAAATTTTTCTTTAGCCACGACAATTAACTCCTTGCCTAAAGGACTGAATCAGCCTTGTTTTTTGGATACAGTTTCAGCGATGTGCGCCGGAGCTGTGTTGTATTTTTTGAATTCCATAGAGTAGCTTGCGCGACCCTGGGACATGGAACGAACGTCGGTCGCATAACCGAACATCTCGCCCAACGGAACCTCGGCGCGAATCACTTTGCCGGAAACCGTGTCTTCCATACCCAAGATCATGCCGCGACGACGGTTAAGGTCGCCCATGACATCACCCATATAGTCTTCAGGTGTAACAACTTCTACCGCCATGATTGGCTCAAGCAACTCACCACCGCCCTTCTGGGCCAGTTGCTTGGTTGCCATGGAAGCAGCCACCTTAAACGCCATCTCGTTGGAGTCGACGTCGTGGTAAGAACCGTCAAAAACGGTTGCTTTCAGGCCGATCAGCGGATAGCCGGCAACAACACCGTTCTTCATCTGCTCTTCGATACCCTTCTGGATAGCAGGGATGTATTCCTTAGGAACAACACCACCTACTACTTCGTTCACGAATTGCAGACCTTCCTGACCTTCGTCAGCAGGAGCAAAACGGATCCAGCAGTGACCGAACTGACCACGACCGCCGGATTGACGAACGAACTTGCCTTCGATTTCACAGTTCTTCGTGATGCGCTCACGATAGGAAACCTGAGGCTTACCGATGTTGGCTTCGACGTTGAACTCACGGCGCATCCGGTCAACCAGGATGTCCAGGTGCAGCTCGCCCATGCCGGAGATGATCGTTTGACCAGTCTCTTCATCAGTCTTGACGCGGAAAGATGGATCTTCCTGAGCAAGCTTGCCCAGAGCGATACCCATTTTTTCCTGGTCATCCTTGGTCTTAGGCTCTACGGCAACCGAAATAACCGGCTCCGGGAAGTCCATGCGAACCAGGATGATTGGCTTGGCAGCGTCGCACAAAGTCTCACCAGTGGTGACGTCCTTCATGCCGATCAGGGCCGCGATGTCACCAGCGCGTACTTCCTTGATCTCTTCACGGGCGTTTGCGTGCATTTGCACCATACGACCCACGCGCTCTTTCTTGCCTTTAACCGAGTTGATCACGCCGTCGCCGGAGGCCAACACGCCCGAGTAAACGCGGACGAAGGTCAAAGTACCCACGAATGGGTCGGTAGCGATCTTGAACGCCAGAGCCGAGAACGGCTCGTTGTCATCGGCGTGACGCTCCATTTCTTCTTCCTCGTTATCAGGGTTGGAACCCTTGATAGCAGGAATGTCGGTTGGAGCAGGCAGGTAGTCGATAACGGCGTCGAGAACCAGGGGAACACCCTTGTTCTTGAACGAGGAACCGCAAACAGCCAAGACGATCTCACCAGCGATAGTACGCTGACGCAGAGCGGCCTTGATTTCCACGTTGGTGAGTTCTTCACCTTCGAGGTACTTGTTCATCAGCTCTTCGCTGGCTTCGGCAGCAGCCTCAACCATGTTGTTGCGCCACTCGTCAGCCAGTTCCTGAAGCTCTTCAGGGATAGGCTTACGAACAGGAACCATACCTTTGTCGGAATCATTCCAGTAAACAGCTTCCATGTTGATCAGATCGATCTGACCCTGGAAGTTGTCTTCGGAACCGATAGCCAACTGGATAGGCACCGGAGTGTGACCCAGACGCTGCTTGATCTGACCGATCACGCGCAGGAAGTTGGCACCAGCACGGTCCATCTTGTTTACATAAACAAGACGTGGAACACCGTACTTGTTGGCTTGACGCCATACGGTTTCCGACTGAGGCTCAACACCCGAGGTGCCGCAGAACACAACGACAGCGCCGTCGAGCACGCGCAGGGAACGTTCAACTTCAATGGTGAAGTCTACGTGGCCCGGGGTATCGATTACGTTGAAGCGATGCTCGTCTTTGTACTGCTTCTCGGAACCTTTCCAGAAGGCGGTAATAGCAGCAGAAGTAATGGTAATACCACGCTCCTGCTCCTGAACCATCCAGTCTGTGGTCGCGGCGCCGTCATGCACCTCGCCCATTTTGTGACTTTTGCCGGTGTAAAACAGTACGCGCTCGGTGGTGGTGGTTTTACCAGCATCCACGTGAGCGACGATACCGATGTTACGGTAGCGGCTAATCGGAGTAGTACGAGCCATAAAGCCCTCGCAAAATTAGTGAAGCTAAAATTAGAAGCGGTAGTGCGAGAAAGCTTTGTTGGCTTCAGCCATACGGTGCACGTCTTCACGCTTCTTAACAGCAGCACCTTTACCTTCAGCAGCGTCCAACAGTTCGCCGGCCAAACGCAGAGCCATAGACTTCTCGCCGCGCTTACGGGCGAAGTCTACCAACCAGCGCATTGCCAGAGCGTTACGACGGGACGGACGAACTTCAACCGGAACCTGGTAAGTAGCACCGCCTACACGGCGCGACTTCACTTCGACCAGCGGAGCGATGGCGTCGAGAGCTTTCTCGAAGATTTCCAGGGGGTCGCTGTTCTTGCGTTCTTTAACCTTTTCCAGCGCGCCATAAACGATACGCTCGGCAACGGCTTTCTTGCCGCTTTCCATTACGTGGTTCATGAACTTGGCCAGGATTTGGCTTCCGTATTTTGGATCGTCAAGCACTTCGCGCTTGGCTGCTACGCGTCTTCTTGGCATGGATAAGCCCTCAAACGGTCTTCAGGTTCGCTCGGAATCGGTGCCCTTTCGGGACGCCTCCGACCTTACTCTTATCGACTCAGAAAATAAGATGATTCAGGTTTACAAAAAGCCGCTACTACTTAGGCTTCTTGGTACCGTACTTCGAACGACCCTGGTTACGACCTTTAACGCCGGAAGTATCCAAGGAACCGCGTACGGTGTGATAACGAACACCTGGCAAGTCTTTTACACGACCGCCGCGGATCAGTACCACGCTGTGCTCTTGCAGGTTGTGGCCTTCACCGCCGATGTACGAGGAAACCTCGAAACCGTTGGTCAGACGCACACGGCATACTTTACGCAGTGCCGAGTTAGGTTTTTTCGGCGTGGTGGTATACACACGGGTGCATACGCCACGACGTTGCGGGCAGTTCTGCAGCGCAGGTACGTCGGATTTCTCGACGATACGCTTACGCGGCTGACGTACCAGCTGGTTGATAGTTGCCATCTACTAGCTCCACTGTTGTCTTGCGACGCTATTGTCTTGCAAGAAAAGCAAAATGGCAGGAACGAATTCCCGCCAAATTTAGGGGTACAAGAGTCTAAAGAGGATCTTGTCCCCAGTCAAGGCAAGGCCCCGACCTCCCCTCGCGTCGAACCGGGGCAAAAATGCCTCGATCCGACGAACGGGAGTGCCAGGGCCCAGACTCATCTATCGCAGAACTCAGTTACCGCTTGAGTTCAGCGCTTCGGTCAGTGCAGCTTCCACTTCACTGGCGCTTACGCGCAGCGGCTTGTCAGCATCACGGCGACGCTTACGCTCGCTGTGGTAAGCCAAACCGGTACCTGCCGGGATCAGACGACCCACGACTACGTTTTCTTTCAGGCCGCGCAGGTAATCGCGCTTGCCGGTTACCGCTGCTTCGGTCAGTACGCGAGTGGTCTCCTGGAAGGAGGCCGCCGAGATGAACGACTCAGTGGACAACGACGCCTTGGTGATACCCAGCAGCACGCGAGTGAACTTGGAGACAAATTTCTCTTCGTTCGCCAGGCGCTCGTTTTCTACCAGTACGTGAGTCAGTTCCATCTGGTCGCCCTTGATGAAACTGGAATCGCCGGATTCAGCGATTTCAACTTTACGCAGCATCTGACGCAGGATGGTCTCGATGTGCTTGTCGTTGATCTTCACGCCTTGCAGACGGTAAACGTCCTGGATCTCGTTAACGATGTACTTGGCCAGCGCACTCACACCCAGCAGACGCAGGATGTCGTGTGGATCGCTCGGACCGTCGGAGATAACTTCGCCGCGGTTTACCTGTTCGCCTTCGAACACGTTCAGGTGACGCCACTTCGGAATCAGCTCTTCATACGGATCGCTACCGTCGTTCGGGGTAATAACCAGACGGCGCTTGCCTTTGGTTTCTTTACCGAACGCGATGGTGCCGCTGACTTCAGCCAGAATCGACGCTTCTTTCGGACGACGAGCTTCGAACAAGTCGGCAACACGCGGCAGACCACCGGTGATGTCACGGGTCTTCGAAGTTTCTTGCGGGATACGCGCGATAACATCACCGATCGCGATCTTCGCACCATCCGCTACACCGACCAGGGCGTTGGCTGGCAGGAAGTACTGAGCGATTACGTCAGTGCCTGGCAGCAACAGATCCTTGCCGTTGTCATCGACCATCTTCACGGCAGGACGGATGTCCTTACCAGCAGCTGGACGATCTTTGGCGTCGAGTACTTCAATGTTGGTCATACCGGTCAATTCGTCAGTCTGACGCTTGATCGTGATGCCTTCTTCCATGCCCACGTAGGTCACGGTACCTTTCATTTCGGTAACGATTGGGTGAGTGTGCGGATCCCACTTGGCCACGATTGCGCCAGCGTCGACCTTGTCACCTTCTTTAACCGAAATCACAGCACCGTACGGCAGCTTGTAACGCTCACGCTCACGACCGTAGTCATCAGCGATGGCCAGCTCACCGGAACGGGACACAGCAACCAGGTGACCATCCACTCGCTCAACGTGCTTGAGGTTATGCAGGCGGACGGTACCGCCATTCTTCACCTGAACGCTGTCGGCTGCGGAGGTCCGGCTTGCCGCACCACCGATGTGGAACGTACGCATGGTCAGCTGGGTACCCGGCTCACCGATGGACTGGGCAGCGATAACGCCGACCGCTTCACCGATGTTCACCTGGTGACCACGAGCCAAGTCACGGCCATAGCACTTGGCGCAGATGCCGTAGCGGGTTTCGCAGCTGATCGGCGAGCGAACGATCACTTCGTCGATGCTGTTGAGTTCGATGAACTCGACCCACTTCTCGTCAACCAGGGTGCCGGCAGGAACGATAACTTCCTCGGTACCTGGCTTGAATACGTCACGGGCAATAACACGACCCAATACGCGCTCACCCAGCGGCTCTACAACGTCACCGCCTTCAATGTGCGGCGTCATCAGCAGGCCGTGCTCGGTGCCGCAATCGATCTCGGTTACAACCAGATCTTGTGCAACGTCTACCAGACGACGAGTCAGGTAACCGGAGTTAGCGGTTTTCAACGCGGTATCCGCAAGACCCTTACGAGCACCGTGAGTGGAGATGAAGTACTGAAGTACGCTCAAACCTTCACGGAAGTTCGCAGTGATCGGCGTTTCGATGATGGAACCGTCCGGCTTGGCCATCAGGCCACGCATACCGGCGAGCTGACGGATCTGCGCAGCAGAACCCCGTGCGCCCGAGTCGGCCATCATGTACATCGAGTTGAAAGACTCTTGATCGACTTCGACGCCATGACGGTCGATGACTTTCTCTTTCGAGAGGTTGGCCATCATCGCCTTGGACACTTCGTCGTTGGCCTTGGACCAAAGGTCGATCACTTTGTTGTACTTCTCGCCCTGGGTTACCAGGCCGGAGGCGTACTGGCTCTCGATCTCTTTCACTTCGTCAGTGGCAGCACTGATGATGCGGGCTTTTTCATCCGGGATAACGAAGTCGTTAACGCCGATGGAAACGCCGGAGATAGTCGAGTAAGCGAAACCTGTGTACATCAACTGGTCAGCGAAGATAACGGTCTCTTTCAAACCAACCACGCGGTAGCACTGGTTGATCAGCTTGGAGATCGCCTTTTTCTTCATCGGCAGGTTGACGACGTCGTACGACAGACCTTTTGGAACAACCTGGTACAACAGCGCACGGCCGACAGTGGTGTCGACGATACGGGTGTTGCTCACGCTGCCGCCGTCACGGTCGTTGACGGTTTCGTGGATCCGCACCTTGACCTTGGCGTGCAGTGCGGCTTCGCCGGCACGGAACACACGGTCAACTTCCTGCAGGTCAGCAAACACACGACCTTCGCCTTTGGCGTTGATCGCTTCGCGAGTCATGTAGTACAGACCCAATACAACGTCCTGCGACGGAACGATGATTGGCTCACCGTTGGCTGGCGACAGAATATTGTTGGTCGACATCATCAACGCACGCGCTTCCAACTGGGCTTCCAGTGTCAGCGGTACGTGCACGGCCATTTGGTCGCCGTCGAAGTCGGCGTTGTACGCGGCACAGACCAGAGGGTGCAGCTGGATAGCCTTACCTTCGATCAGTACAGGTTCAAACGCCTGGATACCCAGACGGTGAAGGGTCGGTGCACGGTTGAGGAGAACCGGGTGTTCGCGAATCACTTCAGCGAGAACGTCCCAAACCTCTGGCAGTTCGCGCTCGACCATTTTCTTGGCCGCTTTGATGGTGGTCGCGAGACCGCGCATTTCCAGCTTGCCGAAGATGAACGGCTTGAACAGCTCGAGTGCCATCTTCTTAGGCAGACCGCACTGGTGCAGACGCAGGGTCGGGCCTACGGTAATTACCGAACGACCGGAGTAGTCAACACGCTTACCGAGCAAGTTCTGACGGAAACGACCTTGCTTACCCTTGATCATGTCAGCCAGGGATTTCAGAGGACGCTTGTTCGAACCGGTGATAGCGCGGCCACGACGACCGTTGTCGAGCAGGGCATCGACCGCTTCTTGCAACATACGCTTTTCGTTGCGCACGATGATGTCCGGAGCGGACAGATCAAGCAGGCGCTTCAAGCGGTTGTTACGGTTGATCACGCGGCGGTACAGGTCGTTGAGGTCGGACGTCGCGAAACGACCACCGTCCAACGGTACCAGCGGACGCAGGTCTGGCGGCAGAACCGGCAGAACGGTCAGCACCATCCACTCTGGCAGGTTGCCGGAACCCTGGAAGGCTTCCATCAACTTCAGACGCTTGGACAGCTTCTTGATCTTGGTTTCGGAGTTGGTTTGCGGAATCTCTTCACGCAGACGACCAATCTCGTGCTCCAGGTCGATAGCGTGCAGCAGTTCGCGGACAGCTTCGGCACCCATGCGGGCATCGAAATCGTCGCCGAACTCTTCCAGCGCTTCGAAGTACTGCTCGTCGTTCAGCAGCTGACCTTTTTCAAGGGTGGTCATGCCTGGATCGATAACGACATAGCTCTCGAAGTAGAGAACGCGTTCGATATCACGCAGGGTCATGTCCATCAGCAAGCCGATACGGGACGGCAGCGATTTCAGGAACCAGATGTGGGCAACCGGCGAAGCCAGTTCGATGTGCGCCATGCGCTCACGACGAACCTTGGCCAGCGCAACTTCAACGCCGCACTTCTCGCAGATCACACCACGGTGCTTCAAGCGCTTGTACTTACCGCACAGGCACTCGTAATCCTTTACCGGGCCAAAGATCTTGGCGCAGAACAGGCCGTCACGCTCAGGTTTGAACGTACGGTAGTTGATGGTTTCCGGCTTTTTAACTTCACCGAACGACCACGAACGGATCATCTCAGGCGATGCCAACCCAATACGGATGGCGTCGAACTCTTCGACTTGACCCTGGTTTTTCAGCAAATTCAGTAGGTCTTTCAAGGCCTTTCCTCCTGGCGGAGCAGAGAGCGGGCTAAACAGCCCCGCTCTCGATTCGCGTCACGTGTTATTCGGTTTCCAGATCGATATCGATGCCGAGGGAACGAATTTCTTTGATCAACACGTTGAAGGACTCGGGCATGCCCGGCTCCATACGGTGATCACCGTCCACGATGTTTTTGTACATCTTGGTACGACCGTTCACATCGTCCGACTTCACTGTGAGCATTTCTTGCAGAGTGTATGCAGCACCGTATGCTTCCAGTGCCCAGACCTCCATCTCCCCGAAACGCTGACCACCGAACTGAGCCTTACCACCCAGCGGCTGCTGGGTAACCAGGCTGTACGAACCGGTAGAACGAGCGTGCATCTTGTCGTCTACCAAGTGGTTCAGCTTCAGCATGTACATGTAGCCAACAGTAACCGGGCGCTCGAACTTGTTGCCGGTACGGCCGTCGAACAGCTGCATCTGGCCGCTTTCTGGCAGGTCTGCTAGTTTGAGCATGGCCTTGATTTCGCTTTCCTTGGCACCGTCGAACACCGGGGTAGCCATTGGAACGCCGCCGCGCAGGTTCTTCGCCAGATCCAGGATTTCCTGGTCGGAGAAGGTGTCCAGCTCTTCGTTGCGACCGCCGATCTCGTTGTAGATCTCGTGCAGGAACTTACGCAGGTCTGCGACTTTGCGCTGCTCTTCGATCATACGGTTGATCTTCTCGCCCAGACCTTTGGCCGCGAGGCCCAGGTGGGTTTCAAGGATCTGACCAACGTTCATACGCGAAGGTACGCCCAACGGGTTGAGGACGACGTCGACCGGGGTGCCATTGGCATCGTGCGGCATGTCTTCAACCGGCATGATCACAGAGACCACACCCTTGTTACCGTGACGACCGGCCATCTTGTCGCCCGGCTGGATGCGGCGACGGATTGCCAGGTAAACCTTGACGATTTTCAGCACGCCTGGAGCTAGGTCATCGCCCTGCTGCAGTTTGCGCTTCTTGTCTTCGAACTTGTCGTCCAGCAGACGGCGGCGATCAACGATATAGGCCTGGGCCTTCTCGAGCTGCTCGTTCAGAGCATCTTCAGCCATGCGCAGTTTGAACCACTGGCCGTGCTCAAGACCGTCGAGGATTTCGTCGGTGATGTCCTGACCTTTCTTCAGGCCCGCGCCGCCTTCAGCCTTGTGGCCTACCAGAGCGGAACGCAGACGTTCGAAGGTCGCGCCTTCAACGATACGGAACTCTTCGTTCAGATCCTTGCGGATCTCGTCGAGCTGGGTCTTCTCGATGGACAGTGCACGAGCATCACGCTCAACGCCGTCACGGGTGAAGACCTGTACGTCGATGACAGTACCCTTGGTACCGGTAGGTACACGCAGGGAGGTGTCTTTCACGTCGCTGGCTTTTTCACCGAAGATGGCACGCAGCAGCTTCTCTTCCGGCGTCAGTTGGGTCTCGCCTTTCGGAGTGACTTTACCGACCAGGATGTCGCCAGCGCCAACTTCAGCACCTACATAAACGATACCGGCTTCGTCCAGCTTGTTCAGTGCAGCTTCACCCACGTTCGGGATGTCTGCAGTGATTTCCTCAGGCCCAAGCTTGGTATCACGCGCCACACAGGTCAGTTCCTGGATGTGGATCGTGGTGAAGCGGTCTTCTTGAACCACACGCTCGGACAGGCAGATGGAGTCTTCGAAGTTGAAGCCGTTCCATGCCATGAACGCGATGCGCATGTTCTGGCCGAGAGCCAGTTCACCCATGTCGGTGGACGGGCCGTCAGCCATGATGTCGCTACGCTGAACGCGATCACCCTTGCTCACCAGCGGACGCTGGTTGATGCAGGTGTTCTGGTTCGAACGGGTGTATTTGGTCAGGTTGTAGATGTCGACACCGGCTTCGCCAGTTTCTACTTCGTCATCGGCAACACGAACCACGATACGGCTGGCATCAACGGAGTCGATCACACCGCCACGACGAGCCACGACGCAAACGCCGGAGTCACGTGCTACGTTGCGCTCCATGCCAGTACCTACCAGCGGCTTGTCAGCGCGCAGGGTCGGTACAGCTTGACGCTGCATGTTGGAACCCATCAACGCACGGTTGGCGTCATCGTGTTCCAGGAACGGGATCAGCGACGCTGCAACCGAAACTACCTGCTTCGGAGAAACGTCCATCAAGGTGACGTCTTCCGGCGCCTTGACGGTGAACTCGTTCAAGTGACGAACAGCTACCAGCTCGTCGACCAGGACTTTCTTGTCGTTCATCGTGGCCGAAGCCTGAGCGATCACGTGATCAGCTTCTTCGATGGCGGACAGGAATACGATCTCGTCGGTGACCAGGGCGTCTTTCACCACACGGTACGGGCTTTCGAGGAAGCCGTACTGGTTGGTGCGCGCATAGGCAGCCAGGGAGTTGATCAGACCGATGTTCGGACCTTCCGGCGTTTCGATCGGGCAAACACGACCGTAGTGCGTCGGGTGTACGTCACGGACTTCAAAGCCAGCGCGCTCACGGGTCAGACCGCCCGGGCCCAGTGCAGAAACACGGCGCTTGTGGGTGATCTCGGAGAGCGGGTTGTTCTGGTCCATGAACTGCGAAAGCTGGCTGGAACCGAAGAACTCTTTCACCGCCGCAGCCACTGGCTTGGCGTTGATCAGGTCTTGCGGCATCAGGCCTTCGCTTTCAGCCATCGACAGACGCTCTTTGACCGCACGCTCAACACGTACCAGGCCAACGCGGAACTGGTTCTCGGCCATTTCACCTACGCAGCGAACACGACGGTTACCCAGGTGGTCGATGTCATCGACGATGCCTTTGCCGTTACGGATGTCGACCAGGGTCTTCAATACCGCGACGATGTCTTCCTTGCACAGCACGCCCGAACCTTCGATCTCGGTACGACCGATACGACGGTTGAACTTCATCCGGCCGACCGCAGACAGGTCATAGCGCTCAGGGCTGAAGAACAGGTTGTTGAACAGGGTTTCGGCAGCATCTTTGGTTGGTGGCTCACCAGGACGCATCATGCGATAGATCTCGACCAGTGCTTCCAATTGGTTGCTGGTGGAGTCGATCTTCAGTGTGTCGGAGATGAACGGACCGCAGTCGATATCGTTGGTGTACAGGGTCTCGATGCGAACAACCTGGGCCTTGGCGATCTTGGCCAGGATCTCGGTGTTCAGCTCGGTGTTGCACTCAGCCAGGATTTCGCCTGTAGCCGGGTGAACGATGACCTTGGCGGTAGTGCGACCCAGGACGTAGTCCAGTGGCACTTCCAGCTCTTTGATACCGGCTTTTTCGATCTGGTTGATGTGGCGCGCAGTGATACGACGGCCAGCCTCAACGATGACCTTGCCTTTTTCGTCCTGGATGTCCAGTACAGCAATTTCACCACGCAGACGCGAAGCGATCAGCTCCAGCTTGAGGGTTTCATCCTTCAGGCTGAATACGTTGGTGGTGTAGAAAGCGTCCAGCACCTGCTCAGTGGTGTAACCGAGCGCGCGCAGCAATACCGAGGCCGGCAGCTTGCGACGACGGTCGATACGCACGAACACGCAGTCTTTCGGGTCGAACTCGAAGTCCAACCACGAACCGCGGTACGGAATGATCCGCGCGGAGTACAGGAGTTTGCCGGAGCTGTGCGTCTTGCCGCGGTCGTGGTCGAAGAACACGCCCGGGGAACGGTGCAGCTGGGAAACGATTACACGCTCGGTACCGTTGATTACGAAGGTACCGTTTTCAGTCATCAGTGGGATTTCGCCCATGTAGACTTCTTGCTCTTTGATGTCCTTGATCGCTTTGTTCGACGATTCTTTGTCGAAAATGATCAGACGGACTTTTACCCGCAAAGGTACGGCGTACGTAACGCCACGCAACACGCATTCTTTGACATCAAATGCCGGTTCGCCCAGGCGATAACCGACGTACTCCAGCGCAGCATTGCCGGAGTAGCTGATGATCGGGAAAACGGATTTGAAGGCCGCATGCAGGCCCACGTCGCGGAACTGATCTTTGGTCGCTCCCGCCTGCAAGAATTCACGATACGAATCCAGCTGGATAGCCAGAAGGTACGGGACATCCATGACGTCCGGCAACTTGCTAAAGTCCTTGCGGATACGTTTTTTCTCAGTATATGAGTAAGCCATCAGCGTTCCCCAGCTTGGTCACCTGCTTGTTTGGCCCCTCCGACGGGAGCAGCCAGAAAATCTTGCAAACCCCATGGTTTGCACCACCGCTTCGGGTGGCTACAGCGCGTTAATGGCGGCGACCGAGTCGACAGCCAAGAACGGAAAAAGGCCGGTGGCAAGAGCCACCAGCCATCAGCCTTCAGCTTAACGCTTGGGCTGGAGACGCAAGGTCGATGCTTACTTCAGCTCGACTTTAGCGCCTGCTTCTTCCAGAGTAGCTTTGGCTTTGTCAGCGGCGTCTTTCGACACTGCTTCCAGAACCTGGGCAGGAGCGCCGTCAACTACAGCCTTGGCTTCTTTCAGGCCCAGACCGGTCAGTTCACGTACTGCCTTGATCACGTTTACTTTCTTCTCGCCAGCTTCCAGCAGCATGACGTTGAATTCGGTTTGCTCTTCAGCAGCGACAGCAGCAACAGCTGGGCCAGCGGAAGCAGCGGCAGCGGAAACGCCGAATTTTTCTTCGAAAGCTTTGATCAGCTCAACAACCTGCAGAACCGACATTTCAGCTACGGCGTTGAGGATATCGTCTTGGGAGATAGACATTGCTGTATTTCCTGAATTGGGGGACGGCCTACGCGGCCATCGAAATAAACAAAAATACGCGAGAGAATTTGCTCAGCCTTAGGCTGCGGCAGCTTCTTTTTGCTCGCGAACTGCAGCCAGAGTACGAGCCAGCTTGCTGGTAGCGCCTTGAATCACGCTCATCAGCTGCGAAATAGCTTCGTTACGGGTCGGCAGTGTTGCCAGTACGTCGATTTGGTTAGCTGCGAGGAACTTGCCCTCGAACGCAGCTGCCTTGATCTCGAACTTATCCTGACTCTTGGCGAATTCTTTGAACAAACGGGCAGCAGCGCCTGGATGATCTTTAGAGAACGCGATCAGAGTCGGGCCGGTGAACACATCGTTGAGAACACTGTATTCAGTGTCAGCAACGGCGCGCTTGAGCAGGGTGTTACGTACAACACGTACGTATACGCCAGCTTCACGAGCCTCTTTACGGAGTCCGGTCATAGCGCCTACTGTCACACCACGGGCATCAGCCACGACAGCGGACAGAGCAGCTTTGGCAGCCTCGTTGACTTCAGCGACGATGGCCTTCTTGTCTTCGAGATTAATTGCCACGGGTTTAACTCCTGCTTGTTACCGTTTCATCTGGCCTAGGCCTGATGTCGTTTTGGTGTCTGATTCGGTAAGGAACCGGGAGCACCATCTGCGTAGGCTTGTTGGTTTAAGACTTGCGTCGCCTACGGTCTTGGATAGCCCCCGCCAGGCAGGGACCCCAATCTTTCAATTGGCGCAATTACTTGCGCCAATTTATGTCTTATACGTCCAGCGAGCCTTGGTCGATGACCAGACCTGGGCCCATAGTGGTGCTCAGGGTAACGCGCTTGACGTAGATACCTTTCGAGGAAGCAGGCTTGATACGCTTCAGATCAGCGATCAGGGCTTCAACGTTTTCCTTCAGCTTGACGGCATCGAAGCCGACTTTGCCAACGGAGGTGTGAATGATGCCGTTTTTGTCGGTGCGATAACGAACCTGACCAGCCTTGGCGTTTTTAACCGCGGTAGCTACGTCTGGAGTTACGGTACCGACTTTAGGGTTAGGCATCAGGCCACGTGGACCGAGGATCTGACCCAACTGACCTACAACACGCATTGCATCCGGGGAAGCAATAACGACGTCATAGTTCAGGTCGCCGCCTTTCATTTCGGCAGCCAGGTCGTCCATGCCAACGCGATCAGCACCAGCGGCCAGAGCAGCTTCAGCAGCTGGGCCTTGGGTGAAGACAGCAACACGTACAGTCTTGCCAGTGCCGTGTGGCAGCACAGTAGCGCTACGAACGACCTGGTCGGATTTACGTGGGTCAACACCCAGGTTTACAGCAACGTCAACAGACTCGCTGAACTTGACAGTCGACAGCTCGGTCAGCAGGGCAGCAGCGTCTACGAAGTTGTAGGACTTGCCTGCTTCGATCTTGCCGGCGATAGCCTTTTGGCGCTTGGTCAGCTTAGCCATTACACACCCTCCACGTTAAGGCCCATGCTACGAGCAGAACCGGCGATGGTACGCACGGCTGCATCCATATCAGCTGCAGTCAGATCCGCGTTTTTGGTTTTCGCGATTTCTTCCAGCTGAGCACGGGTTACGGTGCCAACCTTAACGGTGTTAGGACGAGCGGAACCGCTGGTCAGACCGGCAGCTTTCTTCAGCAAAACCGAAGCCGGGGTCGACTTGGTTTCGAAGGTGAAGCTACGGTCGCTGTATACAGTGATGATCACTGGAGTCGGCAGACCTGGCTCAAGACCCTGAGTACGGGCGTTGAAGGCCTTGCAGAATTCCATGATGTTCACGCCGTGCTGACCCAGAGCTGGACCGACGGGTGGGCTAGGGTTGGCCTGAGCGGCCTTCACTTGCAGCTTGATGTAAGCGGTAATCTTCTTGGCCATGAGGCACTCCAATTACGGGTTCAAACGCCTCGAAAGGCTCCCCGGTTACTTGCGCGTTTATCCCAGTGACGACAAAACCCCACAGCCTAGGCTGCGGGGTTGGGATGCTTGCCCAGCTAGACCTTTTCGACCTGGCTGAACTCCAACTCTACCGGGGTAGAGCGACCGAAAATGAGCACTGCCACTTGGATCCTGCTCTTTTCGTAGTTAACTTCTTCGACCGTACCGTTAAAATCAGCGAACGGACCGTCTGTAACGCGAACAACCTCACCCGGCTCGAACAATGTCTTCGGCTTGGGCTTGTCGCTACCGTCAGCAACACGACGCAGAATTGCTTCCGCCTCTTTGTCGGTGATCGGAGCAGGCTTGTCGGCAGTACCGCCAATGAAGCCCATGACGCGAGGGGTATCCTTGACCAAGTGCCAAGTACCTTCGTTCATGTCCATTTGTACCAGCACGTAGCCAGGGAAGAACTTGCGTTCGCTTTTGCGCTTCTGCCCATTCCGCATTTCAACCACTTCTTCAGTGGGAACCAGAATTTCGCCGAAGCCATCTTCCATGCCTGCCAGCTTTACGCGCTCCAGCAAAGAGCGCATAACATGCTTCTCGTAACCCGAGTAAGCATGCACAACGTACCAACGCTTAGCCACGGGACACCCTTAGCCAACAATCAAGGAAACAAGCCAGCCGAGCAGGGAATCAAGCCCCCACAACAGCAACGCCATAACCAAAACAACAGCCACGACAATCAACGTGGTCTGAGTGGTTTCTTGGCGAGTCGGCCAAACGACTTTACGGATTTCGGTGCGAGCTTCCTTAACCAGTACCGCGAACGACTTGCCTTTGGCAGTCTGCAGGCCTACAAAGGCAGCTACAGCAGCGAGGGCAAGCAAAGCGAGTACACGGTACAGGATCGGCGAAGCAGAATAGTACTGATTGCCAACAACGCCTACGACCACCAAGGCGACTACAGCGAGCCACTTTACCAGATCGAAACGAGAGCTTTGAGCTTCAGCCTTAGGAGTCATCTATGAAGATCCTGTGAAAAGAAAGCCAGACACACCACGTGAATCTGGCAGGTCAGGAGGGAATCGAACCCCCAACCTACGGTTTTGGAGACCGTCGCTCTGCCAATTGAGCTACTGACCTAAAACAAAATCAGGCCGACCATTATGCAGGCCTGAAAAAGACTTTACAACAACCAACCCCACAAGACCTGAAACATCGAACAACACTCAAGCCGAGGCAGCTGTTAAAACAAAGGCAGATATTTTCATATCTGCCTTGTCATATGGAGCTCTTGAGCGGATTTGAACCGCTGACCTCACCCTTACCAAGGGTGTGCTCTACCAACTGAGCTACAAGAGCGAAACACCTTGCACAACCTGCAAACTTGGAGCGGGTAGCGGGAATCGAACCCGCATCATCAGCTTGGAAGGCTGAGGTTCTACCACTAAACTATACCCGCGGAGCTTGCAGCTCACGCTAAAAATGGTGGAGGGGGAAGGATTCGAACCTTCGAAGTCGTAGACGTCAGATTTACAGTCTGATCCCTTTGGCCGCTCGGGAACCCCTCCTAAGCGAGCCGGCATTTTACATCACGCCGACCTTCTGTCAAGCATTTTCTCATTTAAATTATGAGGTTAGCTGCATTGACGGTCGCTTTGCACTGTAGCCCTTAAAGGTCTTCACTGCGAAGCGGGCGCCATTCTATGCAAACTATTCGAGAGTTGCAATGCCTTCACACAGCATTATTTTATGTTTTAACTCATTGAATTCATTAGCAAGGCTTTCAAAGGGCAGATCGTCAGCCAGGCGACGGCTCTCAGGGGCTACACGCAACCAATAACCCGAGGCGTCCGGCGCATTCAGCAACTGTACTTTGACCTTGATATCCAGGCTGGTGAGCCTCTGCTCGAGAGAGGAGGCTTGGCGTCGATCAGTGAACCCACCGATGTACAAGCAGGTATTCTGCGACTCTGCCGGCCTCGCTCGATCACGCCGCGCCACCGCATCTGCCGACTCACTCAGGAGGCGAATATCTTGTTGTGCCCCCCGATGGAGACTCAAGGGCGTGACATCCTTGGCCCGCAATGGCGCCTCTTGCTGATGCCAGACGTAATAGAAAACATTGAGGACCAGTAAAAGTAAAAACAGCCAGCGCATAATCACCTCAAGACAAAGGACACGCCATTGCCAAACCAACAAACACCAGATCCGGGACCAGCCGAGCTTGAGGCGCAGCATCCCTCACCAGGTCAGCATCGCCGCCAGTGAGGAAGACTGTGAAATCCTCCCCCCAATAGCCTCGCGCCAACTCGAGCTGGGTCAGCACAAACCCTCTAAGCATGAGCGTACACCCACGCTCGACGGCCTCTACGGTCGTACGACCAGGAGAGAGACGTTCCACAGCCCGCTCAGCGGCCGCGTCGTCATAGCGTATCTTGCGGGTATGGGTTCGCAGTTGATTACGCATAAGCGGCATACCCGGGCAAATAAACCCACCCAGGTGCCCACCGTCCGGACCAATAAAATCTGCTGTCGCCGCTGTACCAAAGTCGAGTACCAGGCATGCACCTGACGCCAACTTGAACGCGCCTAGCATGGCCAGCCATCGATCCATCCCCAGGCGCTGGAAGTCTTCGTAGCCGTTGCGCACTCCGCCCATTTCTTGAGCAGAGGTTGCACAGGAAACAGCAACGCCAAATGCCGCTACCAAGGCAGCTATCAGCTTATCGGTCTCCTCAAGCGCGCGAACACTCACTAACCGACAACGCGTGAGCAATAGACCAGGCAAAGCCACCAAACTATCGATCAGCGCGATATCTGAACCTGCGATACCTTCCGCGCGAACAGTTGCCTCACTCAACTCAAGAACACGCCATTTGATAAAGCTATTTCCACAGTCGAGCTCAAGAATCATCACGCAACCTCAGGCTTAACTCACCACCGCTGTATATTTTCTCCACGCCACCGACATCCAAACGCAAGGCGCCCTGACGATCCACGCCCAGCACAACCCCATCAATCTGATTGACGCCCGCGATAAGCGACACGGACTTCCCCTGCCACGCGTGATGCTGCTCCCATTCGTCTTGCAACCCTGCAAAACCCGCAGCCTTGTGTCGATCTAGGTAGGCTTGGAGTTGCAAACCCAGTCGCGCCACCAGGTGATTGCGATCAACTGAAAAGCCCGTCTCAAGCTGCATCGAGGTCCACTGCTGATCAACATCAGCTGCCCTCTGCATATTCACATTGATACCTATCCCTAGCACAACGTGACAGATATCCGCGGGATCTCCCACCAGCTCAAGCAAGATGCCTGAGATTTTCTTGTGCCCAACCAAGACGTCGTTTGGCCACTTCAAAGCCGCGCCCTGCACACCCGACTCACGCAGAGCCTGCAGGACTGCCAGTCCTATCACCAGACTCAACCCTTCCAGTTGCCGCAGACCACCCTCAATACGCAATACAAGGCTGTAGTAAACGTTTTGCGCAAATGGGCTGACCCATTTACGGCCTCTGCGCCCCCTACCAGCCGTCTGCTGCTCCGCTAGCACAACAAAAGGTGCCGCACTACCCGCATCGACAAGACGTAAGGCCTCGGCATTAGTGGAGTCAATGGAATCGAAAATATGAACGGGCCAAGATAGGGAAGTCGCCTCCCGAGAAACCTCCTGCGCATTCAAAAATACCAATGGCGCAGCCAATCTATACCCACGACCCCGAACCTTATGGATAGGAAGATTCAATTCTGCCTCAAGATGCTGAAGCTGCTTCCACACGGCACTGCGACTAACGCCCAGGGCGGCGCCAAGCGCTTCTCCAGAATGGAACTGACCATCTTTCAGAAGTTTCAACAACGTCAGCATGCACATATCGCCTCAGAATGAGGCACGCATGATAGCCATGCGCAGGGTCATTGCATAGAAAGGGTGGATATCAGTATTGATCGACGCCCCACAAGATTTTCGAGCGTCCAAAACAAAACCCCAACTGCTTTCGCAATTGGGGTTTCGGAATTTAATCTTGACGATGACCTACTCTCACATGGGGAAACCCCACACTACCATCGGCGATGCATCGTTTCACTGCTGAGTTCGGGATGGGATCAGGTGGTTCCAATGCTCTATGGTCGTCAAGAAATTCGGGTACTGAGTCGTGGCCAGCTGGCCTCGCTTCAGCAAATTGGGTATGTGATAGATCGTGGTGTTTGTGAGCGTCGAACTTTCGGTTCATCTTCGTCTTCACACACCGCAATCTGGTCTCTCTCGAGTTCGCAAATTGCTTGGGTGTTATATGGTCAAGCCTCACGGGCAATTAGTATTGGTT
>NZ_FPJJ01000009.1:153026-231628 GCF_900119375.1 Pseudomonas sp. NFR02 | reverse complement strand
AACAGATGTACCAAGGTCAGCCCGCCCTGGGCTTTGCATTGAGCGACCGTGCGGCTGGGCTTGTCGGAAGAGATCGGCGCGACCAGTGCGACGTCTTCCCCAACCTTGAACACCTGCTCCACGCTAAGTGCCGAACCACTTAAAAAGCTGTCGGCCCACGTATCAAAGGTATTCAGGCAGGTGCGGAAATCCGCGAATACGCGCTCAACCTTCGGCGCTTCGGGATCCATGGGCACCAGCACCAGGTTGGCCAGCACCGAGATCAAGAGACAGCCCCATTCATCAGGGCTCTAACGAACACCACCATCTGCAATCCCTCGCACTGTTTGATCAGGCGAGGGACTTTGCAGCGGTTGTCAGGTAAAAGAAGTCGGCGTTATTCGCGGGGATGGCGAGGAAGTTTCGTCTTAACTTCAGGTAAACCGAGGCTTGGTCGTAGGAGTTGGATTACAGCTGGAACAGTCTTACAACTTCAACTGCCCAATCGCCTTGCTCAACTCCCCGGCCAACGTCGCCAGTTCATTGCTGGTAGTGGCCGACGCCACGGTCTGATGCACGGTGTTTTCGGTCACATCGCGAATGCTCACCACGGCGCGGTTCATTTCTTCGGCGACATGGCTTTGTTGCTCGGCGGCCACGGCGATCTGGGTGTTGCTTTCGCGCATCTGTGCCACAGCGCCGGTAATTTCAGCCAGCGCGATGCCGGCTTTCTGGGCCTGTTGTACGCAGTCATCTGCCTTGAATGAGCTTTCCTGCATGAAGTCCACCGCGTCGCGGGTGCCGGCTTGCAGCGCCGAGACCATGCGGGTGATTTCGTCGGTGGAGCTTTGCACGCGCTTGGCCAGGTTGCGCACTTCGTCGGCGACCACCGCGAAACCGCGGCCCATTTCCCCGGCGCGGGCGGCTTCGATGGCGGCGTTGAGGGCAAGCAGGTTGGTCTGTTCGGCGATGCTGTGGATCACACTGACCACACCGTTGATTTTCTGGCTGTCTTCGGCCAGTTTCTGGATCATTTCGGCGGTCTGCTGTACGCCGCTGGACAGCCCGGCGATCGAGCGCTGTACCCGGGTGACCACTGCCTGGCCGCTGCCGGCGAGAGTGTCGGCGGACTGGGACAAGTCACGGGTGGCGCCCGCGTGCTGGGCGATGTGGTAGACGGTGGCGGTCATTTCGTTGATGGCGGTGGCAGCCTGGTCGGTTTCGCTTTGCTGGCCCAGCATGCCGTGTTGCACCTCGTTCATGCTGCTGGCCAGGCGAGCGGCGCCTTCGTCCAGTTGCCGGGCGGTGCGTGCCACGGTATTGACCACGCGCTGGTATCCGGCTTGCATGGCGTTGAAGGCGCTGGCCATCTGGCCGACTTCATCCTTGCAGGCCAACGGCACCCGCGCCGACAGGTCGCCGGTTTTTTCGACGTGCAGCATCACATCCTTGAGGGTGTTGAGTTGGCTGAGCAGGAAGCGGATCAACAACTGCGAGGCACCGAGCATGGCCAGCATCAGCACTGCCACGGCGACGGCGTAGTGGGTGAAGCGTTCACTGAACACTTGGCTCAGGCTCGGCGCGTAGGCGAAGACTGCGACCTGCTGGCCGTCGCCGCGGCTGATCACCTCGGCGCCGATCAGCGGGTTTTCACCGAACAACGGCATGGGGTTGAGTTCAGTCCAGCCGTTGGCAGTGCTCAGGGCGGGCAGGTCCTGGGGGATCTGGCCTTTGGAAAATGCGAGCCAGTGCTCACCAGTGGGCAAGGCTCTGTCGGCTGGCCAGGCGCTTAGCAAGCGTCCCTGAGCCTGGGCCGATGCCTGTGACGCCTGGCTACGCGCCTGTTGTTCCAGCTGTACCGCGTACAGCACCAGCAGCAGGGTGGTGATGAAGGCGACCGCATTGACGGCCCAGAATTTGTATTTGAGCGAGATATTGCTAAGCCAGGCACCCATGGAAGGTTTTCTCTGATAGCGGAAACGGTATTGGCAAGGTGCCATTATTGTGCCGCTATTCAGAACAGCGCTTTTGATATGGGTCAATGCGCCGCATCAATCGATGGCAGGCAAGCCGAAACAGCGCCGGGCGCACGCGGTGCTATGCAGCGCCAGGTCTTCCATTGTTTCGTTACGGTGCAAGGCCACTTCGCGCAGTACTTCGGGCAGGTAAGCCGGTTCATTGCGACCGTTCTTTGGTTTGGGGCGCAACGTGCGTGGCAGCAGGTAGGGCGCATCGCTTTCCAGCATCAGACGGCCTCGGGGAATGTCCCTGACCAGTGAATGCAGGTGGGTGCCACGGCGTTCGTCGCAGATCCAACCCGTGATGCCAATGTGTAAATCCAGGTCCAGGTAGCTGAACAGCGCTGCCTGTTCGCCAGTGAAGCAGTGCACCACGGCGGCCGGCAGGTGGTCGCGGTAGTCCTTGAGGATCTCCAGCAGACGCTGGTTGGCATCGCGCTCATGGAGAAACACCGGAAGTTGCAGTTCGACGGCCAGGGCGAGGTGTTCTTCGAGGACTTTTTCCTGCTGGGGGCGAGGGGAGAAGTCCCGGTTGAAATCCAGCCCGCATTCACCCACGGCGCGCACTCGGCTGTCGCCCAGCAAGCTGCGCAGGCGTTGGGCGCTGTCGCTGTTCCAGTCGCTGGCAGAGTGAGGGTGAATGCCGGCAGTGCTGAACAGTCGCTGGCCGCTTTCGTCGAGTTTTACACACAGTTGCAGGGCCTGTTCGCTGCCCTCGACGCTGGTGCCGGTGAGTACCAATTGCTGCACGCCAGCGGCGTAAGCGCGTTCGAGAACGGCCGTGTGCCTCTCGTCGAAACTGGGGTTGGTCAGGTTGACGCCAATATCAATGAGTTGCATGGTGCTATCTCCGCCTGCGGCCGGAAAGCATATCAGAGCTGTAGATTGATAAGAAAAACCAAGAACTACAATGCGTTAACGCTGTCTTTGAACGTCGCAAGCGACATTGTGGGGGGCCGATTGCCTGCCACCGTGGCGCCGTTGCACGCCTTGCCAGCGCATAAAGCGCTCTGTTTCTGACCACCAGCACGTCGTTATTCGCGAAGGTGCTGGCCAGTTTTCTTTTCGGAGAGCGGATGATCCGACCCTCGGCGTTGCTTATGTTGTGCCTGACGTTGCTCCTGCCCATGGCGGCGGTCGCACGTCTGGATGGGCCGCTGCAAGTGGCCAAGCCCGGCAAGGTCCGCGACCTGGCGCAAATTCGCTCCAGCCGCACCCTGCGCGTCTTGGTCAACCAGAGCCGCAACAGTTCCGGTGAAGTGCAGGGCCAGGCCATCGGTGTCGAATACCATCGGTTACGCGCCTTCGAGCAATACCTCAACGGCCATGCCCGTGATGGGCAGGCCATCAACCTCAAGATCATCCCCAAGGCCAAGGACCAGTTACTCGGTGCGCTGGCCCGTGGTGAAGGTGACCTGGTGGCGCCCGGTGAATTGCTGGACGTGAAGGGCGTGCACAAGGTCAGCGCCAGCGACCCGATTGTCAGCGATGTGCCGTTGTGGCTGGTGGGCGTCAAGGGTGAACGACGGTTTACCAAGCTGGAGCAACTGTCAGGTCGCACGCTGACGCTGACCACGGGCAGTGCGGCGGCGGATGCCATCAGTCAGGTCAATCAAAAACTGGCTCTGCACAAGCGCCCCCCCGTGAAAGTCGAATGGGTTGACCCCAGCCTGGCGGTGGAAGACGTCCTGGAGATGGTGCAGGCCGGGATTTTTCACCTGACGATCGTGGAAAAACCCATTGCCCAACGCTGGTCGAAAATTCTGCCCAAGTTGCGCTTTGACAAGCAGGTGGTAATCAGCGAGCCGGGCGACGAGTTCTGGTTTGTGCGTCAGGACGCGTCGATGCTGCGTGCCAGCATCGATCGGTTTCTCAAGACCTATCACACGCCTTCCGACCAGGATGTGGCCTTCCAGCGTATCTATCGACGCCTCTACCAGGTCCGTAACCCATTGGCGCGGGCTGACCGCCAGCGCCTGGAAAAACTGCGCCCGGTTTTGCAAAAACATGCGCGTGAGCAAGGTATGGACTGGCTGAATCTGGCGGCGTTGGCGTTCAAGGAGTCTTCCCTGGACCCAGGCGCACGCAATAGTGGAGGCCCTACCGGCCTGATGCAGATCACGCCGTCGGCGGCGCAGCGGGTGGGGGTCAACAATATCGAGTCGCTCGACAGTAATGTGCAGGCGGGGGCGCGTTACCTGGCGATGATCCGGCGCAAGTTTTTCTCCAGCCCCAAGCTCAATGAGCGCGAGCGCATGGCCTTTATGCTGGCGGCGTACAACATGGGGCCGGAGCGGGTGCAAGGTATGCGCACCGAGGCCAAGCGCCGTGGGCTTAACCCCAATCAGTGGTTCTTCCAGGTTGAACGCATTGCCATGGAGCAGGTAGGGATGGGCGGCGTCAGCTATGTTAATAGCGTCAACAAGTATTATTTGGCGTTCGATCGGGAGCGCGAGTCTCTGGAGCCGCCTGCGGCTAAAGTTGCATCGCGTGAATAATCGATTTTTTAGATGTAAATTAGGCAATATTTCGGCTTTTATCATTGCTTAAACTGATTAATATAGCGGCCAACCAACCCCTACCTGGAAAAGGATTTACCCCCATGAGCCCAATGATTACCCGTGTACTGTCCACTCGCGCCGGTTATGGCCTGACTATTCTGCGTATCTTCGTCGGCATCATCTTCGCTGCCCACGGTTCGCAAAAGCTCTTCGGCTGGTTTGGCGGTGGTGGCCTGGCGGGCACCGCACAATGGATGGAAAGCATCGGCCTGGCGCCGGGCACGCTGATGGCGCTGCTGTCGGGCGGTACCGAGTTCTTCGCCGGCCTGGCCCTGATCATCGGTTTGCTGGTTCGCCCTGCTGCATTGGGCCTGACCTTCCTGACACTGGTGGCGATTTTCTCTGTACACATCCACAACGGGCTGTTCATGGCCAACAACGGTTATGAGTTCGCACTGGCGTTGCTCGGCGGCGCGTTGGCGGTGTTGCTGGAAGGTGCGGGCAAATTGTCTGTCGACCGCGCGATCACTCACTGATCGTTTAGCAAGCTGCACAAAAAGGCCCGCTGATGCGGGCCTTTTCGTTGCCCGGGATTCTTGACACTGCCCCACAGGCTTCTCTAGGATGCTGCTCATGCGCCGATTTAAACAGCTAATTGCGGGGCGCCACTGGGTCTCAATGCAGCCCGACAGAAGTACGCTTGCTCACGCAGGGCGTTCCTCGAAATACCGCTAAAGCGCTGGTTCGGTGTTGCCTCTCACCTGCCCGCAGACTTTTGAGGCAGAGACACGACACGATGAATGCACTACGCCCCCTCATACGCCTGGCCCCGATCACCGCGGACCTGACTCAACGCAATCCGAAAATCCTCCTGGGCGGTAAGCACCAGCCGACACTGCTGCGTTATCTGGACGGCTGGCCACGCCGTTCCGGTCGGCCTTCGGCGTTCCTGATCCAGTTTGTGGAAGACGGCGATTCCCTGGCCCGTTTTGCCAGCGACAGTTTCGACCTTGCAGTGATTCAGGCACCGAGTGCCAGCAACGCCCATGAGGTGATCCACCAACTGACGCGCATTGCCCGGCAAGGGCTGATTGCCCGTCGCTGAGCGACTAGTGAAAGGTTGCCAATGCGAGGAGTCGACGCTTGCGCTGGTACAGGAACAGTAACCCGGCAATCAGGCACAGCAGTAGCGGTAGAGGCACGACCATCAGCCCTTTGAGCTGTCGCTCGAAACGCTGCACCGGGGCATAGGCCTGCGCCTTGAGTGTATGCAACTCGATGGGCAACTGCAGGCGCTCCTTGTTGAGTACCTGCAACTGCGTATTGGTATCCACCGCCTGGGTGATAAGCCGCGTGTGCGCTGGGTTCAACTCGCGCCATGCTTGCTCTGTCTGCTCAAGTCGTCGCTGGAGCTCAAGCGAATTTTTCCGATAAGCCTGTGCGGCTTCGTCGCGCATGTGTTCCAGCCTGTGCAACGGTTGGCGCATGACACGGGATCGAATGCGCTGGAGCGCTTCGGGCGCCGCCAGGTTATCCAATGTGTTCAATACAAACTGCGCGTTGCCGTTGCGTGCATGGCTGACTGTGTCCGCGAGCAAGTCAGTGTCGGCCACGACGACCATCTGGATCAGTTCTGCTTTTTGCAGCCCGGGCGGCTGGCCCTTGAGGCCGTCGGGAAACGCTGAGTAAGCGGGCCCCTCAACGCGCGCAGCGATCACATGGCGCTGCCCTGAAGTCGCCGTTTCATCGATCAGTGAGTCAAATGTCGTCGCCGAGCCAAAGCGTTTCGCGTCCAGCAGGGCCGATTGCCGTGAGCTCAACAGAAGCGGGGTCAACAGTGAACGGCTCTTGGGGGCCAGGGAAAGCGCGCCGCTGCTTGAGACCATCACGGCGTCCAGCCCCCAGGCGCTGACATCCGTTGGAGTCATCGCCTGTGATGGAAGGTGTAGCCTGGCCGGGTGCAGTACCCGGGGCATTCCCGGGCCGGGCGTGGCTGATGAGGCATAGAGATTATCCACCAACAGCTTATCCGCGGGCATTTGGATGCCCCACGCGTTCAGCAGCCCCTCCATTCTGGCGTTCGCTGGCACGGCGTCAGCGCCCATCTCGCTCACGGGGTCGAGGAACATCATCAACTGGGTGCCTTTCAATACCGATTGCTCAATGGCATATAGGGCTCGTTCAGGTAAAGCGTGCGGCTGTACGACTATCAATGTCGCGATGGATGACGGAACCTGGGCGATGTTCGCAGCCAGTTCCACCACGTTGAATTGCTCGCGGATCAACCCCAGCAACTCGCTGGCCGATTTGTCTAACGCCAGTCCCGACAGCAGGCCGATAGTGGCACGCTCAGGCTGCCCCAACTTATAGATCAGGTGGCTGATCTCATATTCAAGTAATGACTCGTGCTCAGGCCGGAACGCTTCGATGCGTTGGGCGCCCTGGCCAGTACGGGTGCCGATAAGGCCAAGGAATCCTTGTGTGTCATCAAGCCCAAACAAGCGGGCTTTGTAGGCATCTTCAGAAAAGGGAGCGGGGTTAATGATATGTAAGTTGATCAGGCCGTTTGCCGCTTTTTCGAACGCCTTGAGCACGTCTTCCACGCGCCGACCATAACGTTCTAATGCCTGGCTTTTTTGCGGCGCATTGAGGGTATTGAAGTAATACAGATCCAGTGGGCTTTCAAGTGACAGTAGCAGTTGCTGCGCCGCGGGCGATAAGGTGTGGATTTTTTCTTCGGAAAAGTCCCAGCGAACAGTGGGCAGTTTGGGTGCCCAGACTAGATTGAATGCCAGAAACAGCAGTGATATGACGAGAAGTGTCATACCCGCACGAAAAGCGGATCCCATCAGTGGTCTTCCTTTTCTCAGCTGTTTTTATAATTGAGTGTGAGGGTGGTCGCAAACAGAAAAGCAACGATCATGCTGATAAAGTACAGGCTGTCCTGCAGTGTGAGCTTGCCGTTATCCATCGCGCTGAAGCGGGCAACGGGATCCAGGGACATCAAACTGTCGATAATCCATATCGGTGCTTGTTGTTCAAGTGCATCCAGTACTGACGAAAGCCCACTGGCGGTCAGCAACAAGCCGAGCGTGAAAAAGAAAATCAGCAGGCGTTGGTTCGCAAGTACACAGATGAAACAACCTACCGAAAGATAACTTCCCGCCAGTAACCAACTGGCCAGGAATTGTGAGGCGATAACGCTATTGTCAGGTGTGCCCAGATAATTCACGGCAATCACCAGCGGGAAGTTAAGCATCAGCGCAATGCCACAGACAGTCCATGCCGCGATGAATTTTCCGATCACCCGTTCCATCGAGGTGACAGGCAAGGCATTCAGGGTGTTGTAAAAGCTGGCGTTGGATTCATCCGACCACAACTGCGTCGATAAAAGGGGGACCAGCAGGAGATAAAGCCAGGGGTGCAGTTCAAAAAAAGCCTGCAAATCACTGCTGTTTCGCTCCATCCATTGGTTGGAATGCAGTCCCAGCGCTGCGCACAGTGCGAGAAAAACCGCCACGCTCAGGTAAGCGCTGGGGGCGCAGGCATAGCTGACGAGTTGTCGTTTGAAAATGACAGGTAGCAGTCTCAAGGTGTTACCTCTTGGCTCAGATGGTGAACGACATCGTTCAGGCGACCCGGCTCCAGATTCATTGAGGTGATGTTCCAGCCGCGATGGGTGATAAGCGCGTTGATCGAGGGAAAGATGGAATGCCCGGGCATGGCCAGTACCGTAACCTTGCCGGGCGCATGCCGGTCTTCTTCGATGCCTGCGACGCCGGGCAATACGGCCAACGCGAGCAAATCCAGCGGGGCGTCTGCCGCGAGGGTGACGGCCTGGAAGTGCCGGGAGCTGCGCTGTAAGTCGGACAGCGAGGCATCGCCCACCAGGCGACCACCGGCGATAACCAAGGCACGGGTGCAGATGTCCGCCAGATCCTGGTAATGGCGGGAGGCGATGATGATGGTCATTTCCTCGCTCAGGGACTGGATGAGTGCCCGGAACTTGAGGCGTTGATCAGGGCAGAGCCCTTCTGTGGGTTCGTCCAGCAGCAGCAGGCTTGGGGAATGCAGGAGCGCCTGGGCCATTGCCACTCTGCGCTTCAAACCAAGGGAAAGGACGTTGATGGGGCAGTCGAGCACGGGCAGCAGTTCCAGTCGTGCGGCTACCTGCGCCACCTGGCTGCGTTTTTCCATCCCGCTCAAGCCGCGAATGGCGGCAATGAAATTGAGCATGTTTTTGACGGGCATCGTGTGATGGTCGAGGCCGTTTTGGAGCTGATAGCCAATGACCTTTTTGGCTTGAATTGAGTGGGTATGGGTATTGAAGCCTTGAATATTGATGTGCCCGGCCGTCGGCTTGATCGTCCCGGCGATCAGGCTCAACAGTGTTGTTTTTCCCGCCCCACTCTCTCCCAGCAAGCCCACACACTCCTGGCGCTGGGCACAGAAGGACAAGTTGCTGATTACGCGTGTTTTGCCCAGCTGTTTTGTCAGGTTGCTTATCTCGATCATGGTTTTACCGAATAAGTTTTGCAGGGCGTGTGAGAGAGGCCGGCGGTATGGAAAAGTGCTTTAAAAAGGGTACGTTCAATATGAAGACTTGGGAACGCGAAGTGTGATTAATAAGAAGAATCCTACGTTCGGCCCGATAATCCGCTGAAACAATTGTTTTGTTTTGAATGCTTATTAATGTCCAGATGTTTATCTGATGTTTATATAAAGTTTTCTCCTTTGTAACGAGGCCAGATTGCCATGATGCTTCTACGTACTCTTGTTCTTGAGCGCAACGATGAAGGGACGCCCGTTAACGGCGCCTTGTTGTGCGGGTTTGCTGTGACGCAAACGGCGTCCAACTTTCTGGTGTATAGCCTGGATGAGGAGGCAGAGCCCGGCCACTCCAGGGTCTATATCGCGGCACTGCGTAAAAAGATTGATCGGTATTTCCTGGGAGGCGTTGACTCCAAAGAGGACCTGCAATTAGCCATGCAAGTCTTCAAACAGATCCTGACGATGGCAGCGGCAGCTGGCTCGAAGACAACGCCGATTGCCGAACCCCAGGTGCCCTTTCATTTCGTTGATTTGAAAGGCTGCCGGTTGCCGCCTGCCAGGCCAGAGGATCATCACTCGGTGATCATCAAGAAAGCTTTGGTCATGAAGGTCATAACCTTGGGCATGTCGGCTCCGGCGTTGCCTGCGATCGAAAGCAGCGCAGTGATCGTGCCGTCCATTCGCTTCTCGTCGCAAATGGTTGCGCCGCCGCGAAATCCGCGCTCAGCCACGACTGCGCCGCAACCTATGGATGAAGGCACCCTTGAAGAACCGGCGCGGTCGCTGGTCGCGATACCGCAGGAGCAGGTTGAGCCCAGTGCGTCGTCTGTTCCTGTTGAACAAGATGACAGTCACTTTGAGTCAGACAACCTGCGGTTGGCGCCACCCGAGCCTGAGCCTGAGCCCGAACCCTTGGACCCGCCTGCCCAGTTGGACCATACCTCTTTGCTCGAAATGGACAGCGCGCTGAGCAATCTGGCCAAAGTCGCCCAAGAACTGACGCAAAAAAAATGCGCGGTCCTAGAGAAGGAGCAAATGCTTGAACAGTGGCAGGCGCGATTGCAACAGCAGCAGAGCCAGTTGGAAGAAAAAGGCCGTGAACTCGAGCAGCGCCATACCTATTTGCAGGAGCAGGGCTTGGAGGTCAGCCAGAAGGCAGAAAAGCTGGCGATGATGATGTTGCAGTTGTCGGGTATGCGCCAGCGTATGCAAGGCACGTTGCTTGAATTGGACCAAGTGCTGGAGGGGCATGGGTGAGGTAATGGGGCGCCGGCCTGGATACTTTCCAGGGTTCATTTATCATCAGTCCCAGCCAGCCGCTGCCTGGGCATGATGCCCTGGCATAACGGCACCATTGGACATTGCCTGGGGATGCAAGCGTTTGAGTACCAAGCTGATTACCAAAGAAGGTCATGAAGCGCTGAAAAAAGAGCTGGATTACCTGTGGCGAGAGAAACGCCCGGATACCACACGCAAAGTGACCTGGGCCGCCTCCCTGGGAGATCGCAGTGAAAATGCGGATTACCAGTACAACAAGAAGCTGTTGCGCGAGATCGACCGACGGGTGCGTTACCTGCGCAAACGCCTGGAAGACATGCGGGTGGTGGAGTACATGCCCGAGCAGGAAGGAAAGGTATTTTTCGGTGCATGGGTCGAAATCGAAAACGAACAGGGCGAGACCAAGCGTTTTCGCATCGTCGGTTATGACGAGATCTACGATCGCATGGATTACATTTCCATCGACTCACCCATGGCACGGGCCCTGCTGCGCAAGGAGGTGGACGACGAGGCAATCGTACAGACCCCCGGCGGAGAGGTGTGCTGGTGGATCACCAAGATCGAATATGTGAAGACCGCCTGATGGCACGTACCCTTGGCTGGGGGCGTGCCATCCGGGTCTCAACCTTCGCGCAATACGGTCAGCGGGCTGGCATTCAGTGCACGGCGCGTGCCGAATACCCCGGCAGCGCCAATCAGCACGGCACCGATCACGGGCAGCAGTAACAACCACGGGTGGGGATGCCACGCTAGGTCAAAGGCATAGCGGTACAGCACCCAGGTCACCAGTTCGGTGCCCAGTGCCGCCAGCAAGCCACTGACCGCCCCCAACAGACCGAATTCGATGCGTCGGGCCTTGACCAGCAACTTGCGCTCGGCGCCCAAGGCTCGCAGCAATGCACCTTGGCGGATTCGTTCATCCAGGGTGGCCTGCAGGCCAGAGAACAACACTGCCATGCCCGCCGCGAGTACAAACAACAGCACGTATTCGACCGCCAACGTCACTTGGGCGAGGATGCTGCGCAACTGCTCCAGCAGGGCCTCGACCTGCAGGATAGTGACCGCCGGGAAGGCCCGTGACAGGTCGACGATCTGTTGGTCATGGCCGGGAGCCAGATAGAAGCTGGTGAGGTAGGTCGCGGGCAGATCCTTCAACGTGCCCGGTTGGAAAATCATGAAGAAGTTGGGCTGGAAGTTATCCCAGTTGATGGTGCGCAGGCTGGTGACCCGTGCTTCACGGTTTTCCCCACCGATGGTGAACAATAAATGGTCGTTGAGCTTGAGCTTCAAGCTCTCGGCCACCTTGGCTTCCACCGACACGCCAGGAACCCCGTCAGTGGGTTGCGCCGACCACCACGTACCTGCCGTCAGGACGTTACCCGCTGGTAAGTCGGCTGCCCAGGTCAGGCTCAGGTCGCGTTGAGTGGCCCGGTCGCCACTGGAGTCCTTGCTGACAATCTCCTGCACGGGTTCGCCATTGATGCTGATCAGGCGCCCCGGCACCACCGGGTAGAGCGGCGCCGCTTGTGCCTGGACGTCCAGCAGACGGGCGCCAAAGGCGTCCTTGTCGGCTGGCAGGATATTCAGGGCGAAGTAGTTGGGCGCATCCTTGGGCAACTGGTTTTGCCAGGTGTCGAGCAATTCGCCTCGCAACAGCGCGATCAACCCCATGGACAACAGGATCAAGCCAAAGGCCAGGGATTGGCCTGCCGCCGCCAACGGGTGACGCAACAATTGGCCCAGGCCCAGGCGCCACGGCAGGGAGGCACGAGCCAGTAACCGCCGCAGGCTCTGTAGCAACAACAGCAGCAAGCCACCCAGGAGCAGCGCAGCGACTACACCGCCGCCGAGTAACGCGAAGGTCAATACCAGGTCCAGGCTCAGGCGCCACATGATCAGGCCCAAGGCAAACAGTGCCGCGCCGTAGACCATCCAAGTGCTTGAAGGAATAGGCAGCAAATCGCGACGCAATACCCGCAGCGGCGGTACCCGGCCCAGTGCGGCCAGCGGTGGGAGGGCGAAGCCGGCGAGGGCGACCAGACCGGTGCCGATCCCGGCAACAGCCGGCAGCAACCCGCCTGGCGGTACGTCGGCGGGCAACAGGTCGTGCAGGAAATAGAACAGGCCAAATTGCGCCAGCCAGCCGAGCAGGGCGCCGGCCAGGCTCGCCAGCAAGCCCAGCACGCTCAGTTGCAGGCTGAACAGCAGCATGGCTTCACGGCGCGACAGGCCCAGGCAGCGCAACAACGCGCTGGCATCGAAACGTCGACTGGCAAAGCGGTTGGCCGACAGCGCCACGGCCACGCCAGCCAGCAGCACGGCCACCAGGCTGGCCATGTTCAGGTAACGTTCGGCCTTGCCCAGCGCGCCGCCGATTTGCTGGTTGCCATCGCGGGAGTCCTGCAGCCGCTGGTTGGCAGCCAGGCCCGGTTTGACCAGGTCGCGATAAGTTTGCAGCGCTGTGCTGCCTTGTGGCGCACGCCATAGTTCGCGGTAGCTCACACGGCTGCCTGGCTGGACGACACCGGTGGCGTCCAGGTCCGCCAGGTTGATCATGACCCTGGGCGTGAGGCTGTAAAAGTTGCCGGCGCGGTCGGGCTCATAGTTCAGGATGCGCGCCAGGCGCAGGGTCTTCATGCCGACATCGATGCTGTCGCCGACTTTCAGGTCCAGCGCCGTCAGCAACCGTGCTTCTACCCAGGCTTCACCAGGTTTGGGGCCACCGCCCGGGATTTGCGTACCGAAGGGCTCGGTGCTGCTTTTAAGCTCGCCGCGCAAGGGGTACTGCTCGTTGACCGCCTTGATGCTGGAGAGCTGGATGCCGTTATCGGTGGCGATAACGCTGGAGAACTCCACGATGCGAGCGTGATCCAGGCCCAATTCGGTCCCAGATTTGATTTGCTCGGCACGGGCCGGCGAGCTGCCTTCGAGCACCAGGTCGGCGCCGAGGAATTCGGTGGCGCGCAGCAGCATGGCGCCGTTGAGGCGCGCACCAAAGTAGCCGATAGCGGTGCTGGCGGCCACGGCCACCAGCAGGGCAAAGAACAGCACGCGCAATTCGCCGGCGCGGGCATCGCGCAGTAACTGACGCATGGCAAGACTGAACAGGCGCAACAGCGGCAAACGTGCCATCAAGGCTCCAGGGGCGCGACCATCAGGCCGGCTTCAAGGCGGATCAGGCGCCGGCAACGGTGGGCCAGGCGCTCGTCGTGGGTGACCAGTACCAGGGTCGTACCGCTCTCTTTATTCAACTCGAACAACAGGTCGCTGATGCGCTCGCCAGTATGACTGTCGAGGTTGCCGGTGGGCTCGTCGGCAAACAGCACGTCCGGTTCGGCGGCAAACGCGCGGGCAATCGCCACGCGTTGTTGTTCGCCACCGGACAGTTGGCGGGGCGAGTGGGTCAGGCGCTGGCCCAGGCCTACGCGCTCCAGCAGGTGTTTGGCTCGCTCGCGGGCGTCCTGGCGACCGTCCAGCTCCAGCGGCAGCATCACGTTTTCCAGAGCATTCAAGCTGTCGAGCAATTGGAAGGATTGGAATACGAAACCCACATGCTCGGCACGGATGCGCGCGCGCTGATCTTCGTCGAGGGTGCTCAGGGCTTGCCCGGCCAGGGTCACTTCGCCGCTGCTGGGCAGGTCGAGGCCGGCCAGCAGGCCCAGTAGTGTGGATTTACCGGAACCGGAGCTGCCGACGATAGCCAGGCTATCGCCCTTGTTCAGTTCCAGGCTCAGTTCGTGCAGGATAGTCAGTTCACCTTCCGCGCTGGGAACCACTTTGCTAAGGTTTCGCGCGGTGAGAATGCTTGCGCCCATGGAGAATCCGATGCGAGTGTGGTTTTTGAGTGCTGGCCTGGCCTTGATGTGCATGGCCCAGAACGCAGCGGCGGGTACAGTCCTGATCGTTGGCGATAGTATCAGTGCCGGTTTCGGCCTGGATACCCGCAAAGGGTGGGTCGCGTTGCTGGAGCAACGGCTCAAGCAGGAGGGTTTTGACGACAAAGTGGTCAATGCTTCCATCAGTGGCGACACCAGTGCAGGAGGCCTCGCGCGGCTGCCCGCGGCGCTTGCAACGCACAAACCGGACGTGGTGGTGATCGAGTTGGGTGGCAACGATGGCTTGCGCGGCCAGCCGCCTGCGCAATTGCAACAAAATCTTGCTTCGATGATTCAGCAGTCCCGGGACAGCGGCGCCAAGGTGCTGCTGTTGGGTATGCAGATTCCGCCCAATTACGGCAAGCGCTATGTCGAAGCTTTTGCCAAGGTATTCGGTGATGTGGCACAGAAAGAAAAGGTGCCGTTTGTGCCGTTTTTCCTCGAGGGCGTGGGTGGCCATCCGGAGTTGATGCAAGCTGACGGGCTGCACCCGGCGGGCGCGGCGCAAGACAAGTTGCTGGAAAATGTCTGGCCGGCGCTAAAACCGCTGCTATGACGCTTTTCTACCGGCAGGCTTTCGGCTAAGGTGGCGCCCCCCTGATTTGGAGCCCTCGATGTCGCGCCCTGCCTGGTCCCTGTTTAACTACCAACTGATCGAGCCGGACGAGCAGCTGGACCTGTTCGCCTGCCAGGAAGTGCGAGTGCATTTGGTGGCGCGTCAATTGGAACTGGGCGGCTCCATCGACCGCACGCTCTGCGGCACTTTATTGCCCGCACAGCCACGCTGGTCATCGGTCAACCGCTCGATTTTTCAAGACCAGCGACTCTGCCCGTTATGCCGGGCGATTCTAGAATCGCAAAAGCGCGGCACGCCGCCGATCTGGCCGGAGCTGCGCTTCGAGCTGTAAAACAGCTTGAAGCTTGGCGCTGCGAAGCCGTATACAATCAACTTTTCCCTACCCGTCGTCTTGCGAAGGATTTTCCGGATGTTGTCGCGCCTTTCCGTCGTCACCTGCTGCCTGTCTCTTGCTGCGCTTTGTGCGGCGGGTTCGGCGGCGGCCTTGCAGTTGCCCTTGCCACCGCCCGGTGAGGACATTGTTGGCCAGGTCCAAGTGATCAAGGCCAAGTACGAAGACACTTTTGCTGACCTTGGCACCACCTACGACCTGGGCTATTCGGAAATGGTCGCGGCCAACCCGGGTGTCGATGCCTGGTTGCCGGGTGCGGGCACTGAGATTGTGCTGCCGACACGCTTTATCCTGCCGCCCGGGCCGCGGGAAGGCATTGTGATCAATCTGGCGGAATACCGGCTCTACTACTATCCAAAAGGCCAAAACGTCGTCTATACCTTCCCTCTGGGCATTGGCCGGGAAGGCTGGGGTTCGCCGATCGCCCATACCAGTATCATCGCCAAGACGCCGAACCCGACCTGGACGCCACCGGCCTCGATCAAGGCCGAGCACGCCGCCAACGGTGACCCGCTCCCCAACGTGGTGCCTGCCGGCCCCGACAACCCACTGGGGCCGTTCAAGTTCACCCTGGGCACGCCGGGTTACCTGATTCACGGCTCCAACATGAAGTTTGGTATTGGCACGCGTACCAGCCACGGGTGCTTCCGCATGTTCAATAACAACGTGTTGGAAATGGCAGGCATGGTGCCGGTAGGCACGTCAGTGCGCATCATCAATGACGCGTACAAGTTCGGCAGCAGTGGTGGCAAGGTCTACCTTGAGGCCCACACGCCGTTGAATGATGACGGTACGCCATCGGTGGTCGACAAGCACACCGCGGTCATCAATGCGTTGCTCAAGCGCGAGGACCTGTCCAATAACCTACGCGTCAACTGGGACCAGGTGCGTGATGTGGTCGCCGCCGAGGATGGCTTGCCGACCGAAATTGGTGTGCCAGGCGGCGCACCTGTGGCGTCCAGCACCCCGCTCGATCTTCAATAATAAGCCTGAGCGAACATCCCTGTGGGAGCGGGCTTGCTCGCGAAGACGTCGGCCCGGCAAACATTGATGTTGACTGATCCACCGCTTTCGCGAGCAAGCCCGCTCCCACATGCCAAATCATAGGCAAAAAAAAGCCGACCCATAAATGGATCGGCTTGATAACAACCCCGAAGGATTATTACTTGCGGCTTGCTTTTTCAAGCATGCGCAGAGCGCGCTCGTTAGCTTCGTCAGCAGTCTGTTGTGCTTTTTGAGCAGCAGCCAGAGCTTCATCAGCTTTACGGTAGGCTTCGTCTGCACGGGCCTGGGAGCGAGCTGCTGCGTCTTCAGTTGCAGTCAGACGAGCTTCGGTTTCTTTGGAGACGCTGCTGCAACCGGTAGCCAGAACTGCGGCCAGAGCCAGAGCAGAGAATTTCAGAACGTTGTTCATCGTGTTCCCCTTCAAGGACTTTCAATTTAATGGCTACTTTCTCAGAGTGAGCTAATAGCCGGCGTACATACTACCCATTACTTGTAGTAAGTAAACTGACGTTGCGCAAGAAGCAAAAAAATTTCTTGTGCCGAATCTATTTTGGCTAATCTTTTGGCGGTTTGTATGAAAACTGTCCAATTTTTTGCACCTGGACGCACATTGGATCCAGGCTGAAAGGGCCGGCCCGCATGTGTTAAGCCTTGTAAATAGATGAAATTTTATATAACGAAGCGGGGCACTTTGGTTACGCTTGGCTTTACTGCGGCGGGCATCTTTTGCGCATCTAGAGGTGACTTTAAGAGCGCCAGTTCGTCTCAAGGTTCAACTGCCGGCAATGTTCAGGCTATCGGTCACCGGTTGATCGAGGCCCTTTCTATATCCACCAGCGGCGGGGAATGACGAGTGCGCCTTGAGCAATTTCAGGATTGGTGCCTACTATTCCCTATGTGCTGGTTGTGAGCGCTCACGGTTTTCTCGCTGTCGAAACCGGCACGGGGTGGCGTAGATGTTCCTTCGCCGGAAAAACATCGGTAAGGTAGGGTCGTTAATTCAGACCCGCGAGGAGTAGTGATGAGCGAGGCGTTGTCCATCCACCATGACCAGGCTGGTCATCAGTTCGAGACCAATGTGGACGGTCATCGTGCCTACCTGACCTACATGGACCTCGGGAAGCAGACCCTGGATATCTATCGCACCTTCGTGCCCAACGCACTGCGGGGGCGAGGCATTGCGGCTGCGTTGACCGAGGAAGCCTTGAAGTTTGCCGAAGAGGCTGGCTACACGGTGATCCCGTCGTGCTCTTATGTCGAACGCTATATGGAGCGCCACCAGCGCCATGCCGCGAAGCTGTAACTGACCAGTTGCCAATAAAAAACGCCGGGCTTAGCCCGGCGTTTTTGTGTGCGCGAAACCGGTACGGACTCAGGTGCGCTTGCGCTGGGGCAACACGTCCTTGAGCTTGGCGTGCATGCTGCGCAGGGTAGTTTCGGTGGCGGACCAATCGATACAGGCATCGGTGATCGACACGCCGTACTGCAAGTCGGCCAAGTCTTTTGGAATCGCCTGGCAACCCCAGTTCAAATGGCTCTCGACCATCAAGCCGATGATCGACTGGTTACCTTCCAGAATCTGGTTGGCAACGTTCTCCATCACCAATGGCTGCAAGGCCGGGTCTTTGTTGGAGTTGGCGTGGCTGCAGTCGACCATGATGTTTGGCTTGATCTTGGCCTTGTTCAGCGCCTGTTCGCACAGCGCGACGCTGACCGAATCATAGTTGGGCTTGCCATTGCCGCCACGCAGCACGACGTGACCGTAGGCGTTGCCCTTGGTCGTCACGATGGACACGCCGCCTTCCTGGTTGATACCCAGGAAGCGATGAGGGCTGGAGACCGATTGCAGCGCATTGATCGCCACGGTCAGGCCGCCGTCAGTGCCGTTCTTGAAGCCTACGGCCGAAGACAGGCCGGACGCCATTTCGCGGTGGGTCTGGGATTCGGTGGTGCGTGCGCCGATAGCCGACCAGCTGATCAGGTCCTGCAGGTATTGCGGGGAGATCGGGTCGAGGGCTTCGGTGGCGGTGGGCAGGCCCATTTCAGCCAGGTCCAGCAGCAGTTTGCGACCGATGTGCAAGCCATCCTGGATCTTGAAGGAGTCGTCCAGGTACGGGTCGTTGATCAAGCCTTTCCAGCCGACGGTGGTACGCGGTTTCTCGAAATACACGCGCATGACCAGGTACAAGGTGTCGGACACTTCAGCCGCCAGCACTTTGAGGCGCTCGGCATATTCGTGGGCGGCCTTGAGGTCGTGGATAGAGCAGGGCCCGATCACCACGAAGAGACGGTGGTCGGTGCCGTCGAGAATGTCACGGATGACTTCGCGGCCCTTGGTGACGGTCTGCAGGGCAGCGTCGCTCAGGGGGATTTCGCGCTTGAGCTGATCGGGGGTGATCAGGGTCTCGTTGGATTCAACGTTAAGGTCATTGATCGGTAAATCAGCCATCGTGTTACTCGCCAGGGTCACGGGTGCCGGCCGCCAGCTATCCCCGTGCGGCGGGCACAGCATGATTTGAATGCAGGGGGGAGGAACCTTAGCGCGTAACACGGGCCCGCGACAATGGGCAAAGCCCGGTTTAATCCAGCGCTGGCTGCACAACTGCCTCATGGGAGAACTCGCCGGCATGACGCGACACCCACTCACGGGCCATGGTTTCAAGTTGTGCAGGCGTTGGCTCGGCGTCTTCGTGCAGGCGGCAGTAACGCTCGATCTGGCACACTTGCTCGCCCATCCGTGCACCGAACAAGGCGTGTTCGTCGGTAAAGCAAATACCAATGCGATAGCCCTGTTCGACTTTGCGGCACCAGGCGACATAGCCTGGATAACGGGCGCTGGGCCCTAGGGAAGGGATATGCAGGTCTACCGCCGTGCCGGTGCGCCAGGCACGTGGCCAATTGCAGGCGACGCCGCCGCGGCCGATAGTGTGCAGGCGTTGGCGGGGAAGGGCGGGAGAGGGACGTTGGATCAACTCGACAGCGACATCATCAGGGTGAGGTAAAAAACGACCCATGTACACGGACTCCGAGCGCCGTCCAGTTGACGGCAATGGCAGCAGTATAGTGAAGGAACTGGAATTGACCGACCTGGATATTGACCAGCAATTGCTGGGATTGCCAGGTATTTCGCTGGTAGTGTTCACCAGTGTCGGTTGTGCCAGTTGCCGCTGGGCACGCCAGCAGTTGCCCGGCTGGCACTTGCCGGTGGACCGCGTGTGCTGGGTGGATGCCGGGCACAACGGCGGTGCGGTGGAACGCTACCGGATCTTTCATTTGCCGGCGTTGTTCCTGGTGTGCGAGGGTCAATTCTTTGGGCAATTACAGACACGTCTTACAGCATCCGACCTCGCCGAATGCCTAAACCAGGCGCTCAACCGAACACCAGAGGATTTGCCATGACAGCAGTTGCAGCCCCGTCGCCACGCATTGGCATTATCGGTACCGGTGCCATAGGTGGTTACTACGGACTGATGCTGGCGCGCGCCGGCTTCGATGTGCATTTCCTGTTGCGCAGCGAATATGCCGCGGTGAGCAGGCATGGCCTGCACGTCAACAGTACGGTGCATGGGCAACTGCACCTGCATCCGGTGCAGGCCTATGCCAGCGCCGCCAACATGCCGCCGTGCGACTGGCTATTGGTGGGCACCAAGTCCACCGGTAATGTGGACCTGGCGCCAACCATCGCCCAGGTGGCGGCGCCGGATGCCAAAGTGGTGCTCCTGCAAAACGGCCTCGATGTCGAAGACGGCCTGCGTGAACACCTGCCGCCGTCGCTGCATCTGTTGGGCGGCCTGTGCTACATCGGTGTGCACCGCTCGGCCCCCGGCGTGGTCGAGCATCAGGCGTTGGGCCGGGTCAACCTGGGCTATCACAGTGGCACGGCGGCCAACGATGAGGTGCAGTAACAGGCGATTGTCGAAGCCGGTGCCGGGCTGTTTCATCAAGCTGGCATCGAGTCCCAGGCCATGGCCAATGTGCATCTGGCGCGTTGGCACAAGCTGGTCTGGAACGTGCCGTTCAACGGCCTCTCTGTGTTGCTGGGCACGGGTACCACGGCCATGATGGCCGATGAGTCCAGCCGCGAGTTGATCCAGGCGCTGATGGCCGAGGTGGTGCAGGGCGCTCATGCCTGCGGGCATGAAATTCCTGCCAGTTACGCTGGGCAGATGTTCGCCATGACAGAAACCATGGACGACTACCTGCCCAGCATGTACCACGACCACCTGCACAAGCGGCCGCTGGAGCTGGCGGCCATCTATGCCCGTCCCTTGGCTGCTGCCAAAGCGGCCGGTTGCGAACTGCCACGCATGCAGGCGCTCTATCAGGCCTTGAGTTTTATTGATCGGCACAACCGATGATTGGGGGGGGACCACCATGGTGAAGGGATTGGCTGACAAACTGGTGCTGGCGATTTCCTCACGAGCGCTGTTCGACCTGAGTGACAGCCACAAGGTTTATCTGGCTGAAGGGGTCGAGGCTTACCGCAAATACCAGATCGAGCACGAGGAAGAAACCCTCGAGCCTGGCGATGCCTTCCCGCTGGTCAAGAAGCTGCTGAGCCTGAATGCCAGCCTGGGGCGTGCGCGGGTCGAGGTGGTGTTGGTGTCGCGCAACAGTGCCGATACCGGGCTGCGGGTGTTCAACACGATCCAGCATTACGGCCTGGATATTTCCCGCGCCGCTTTCGTAGGCGGGCGTAGTCCCTATCCCTATTTGGCCGCCTTCGGTTGTCATCTGTTTCTCTCCACCCATGCTGAAGATGTGCGCAGCGCCCTCGATGCCGGGTTTGCGGCCGCGACGATTTTGTCCGGCGGCCCGCGCCGCGCTTCCAGCGAAGAGCTGCGCATCGCATTCGATGGCGATGCCGTGCTGTTCTCCGATGAGTCCGAACGTGTCTACCAGGCCGGTGGGCTGGCAGCCTTCCAGGCCAGCGAGCGAGAGTCGGCGCGCCAGCCTTTGCACGGCGGTCCGTTCAAGGGCTTCCTGGCGGCACTGAACCTGTTGCAACGCGAGTTTGCCGATGAGGCCTGCCCGATTCGTACCGCGTTGGTCACCGCACGTTCGGCACCGTCCCATGAGCGCGTGATCCGCACGTTGCGCGAGTGGGATATCCGCCTGGACGAATCGCTGTTCCTCGGTGGCCTGGAAAAATCCGCGTTTCTGGAAGCCTTTGCCGCCGATGTGTTTTTCGATGACCAGGCCGGCCATTGCGAGAAAGCCAGGGAGGTAGTGGCCACCGGGCACGTGCCCCATGGCATCAGCAATGAGTTGAGAATCCAGACCGAGCGCTAGCTGCTAAGCTCATTCAATTCCCGCCATCCTGGCAGTCCAGGAGGTTTTATGATTCGCTCGATGCTGTTTGCCACGGACCTCGGTCTGTATGCACCCTATGTGATGCAACATGCAGTGGCGCTGGCGCGAACGTTCAAGGCTGACCTGTATGTGATCCACGTGGTCGAGCCCATTGGCTTGTTCGCCGAATCGGTGTTGCAGAGCTACCTTGATGAAACCGCCCTGAGCGAATGGCAAAGCAAGGGGTTGAGCACGGTGATGGCGACGATTGAACAACGTGTGCTGGACAGCTTCCGTGAGGAATGGGGGGAAGGGGAGCAGGACCTGCAATGGATTCGCTCGGTCAAGGTGATCCAGGGGGATCCTTGCGAGGTGATTCTCGACCAGTTGCGAAAACTGTCCGTCGACTTACTGATCGTCGGGAGTCATAGCCAGGCAGCCGGTGTGGCCGTCCCCCTTGGACGTACCGCCGCACGGGTGTTGCAGTTGTCCCCGGTGCCGGTTTACCTGGTGCCGTCGCTGCAGCGTCGGCGCAGTGACGATAGTTGATCGGTAAAAACGATAAAAAGTTCTAGATTTATCCGTCAAACCTTTAATATAGTTATATACCGTCGCTGATACCCGTGGCGTCTATCTGCTTTGAGGGATTCATATGAAGCTTCAACAACTGCGCTACATCTGGGAAGTGGCGCACCACGACCTCAACGTTTCCGCTACCGCTCAAAGCCTCTATACCTCGCAGCCTGGTATCAGCAAGCAGATCCGCCTGCTCGAAGACGAGTTGGGCGTCGAAGTCTTCGCACGCAGCGGCAAACACCTGACCCGCGTCACTCCAGCTGGCGAGCGCATCATCACCACCGCCGGCGAGATCCTGCGTAAAGTCGAAAGCATCAAGCAGATCGCCCAGGAATTCTCCAACGAGAAGAAAGGCACCTTGTCGATCGCCACCACTCACACCCAGGCGCGCTATGCATTGCCGCCGGTGATCCGTGATTTCATCAAGCAATACCCGGACGTAGCCCTGCACATGCACCAGGGTTCGCCGATGCAGATTGCCGAGATGGCCGCTGACGGCACCGTCGATTTTGCCATCGCCACCGAGGCCCTGGAATTGTTCGGCGACCTGGTAATGATGCCCTGCTACCGTTGGAACCGCTGCGTGGTTGTGCCCCAGGGGCACCCTTTGGCCAAGCTGCCGAAGCTCACCCTGGAAGCCTTGGCTGAATACCCGATCGTGACCTACGTGTTCGGCTTTACCGGCCGTTCCAAGCTCGACGAAGCGTTCAGCCATCGCGGCCTCACGCCCAAGGTGGTGTTCACTGCTGCCGATGCCGACGTGATCAAGACCTACGTGCGCCTGGGCCTGGGCGTCGGGATCGTCGCCAAGATGGCGGTCGACACCAACCTCGACAAAGACCTGATGGTGCTGGATGCCAGCGAATTGTTCGAGTCCAGCGTGACCAAGATCGGTTTCCGTCGCGGTACCTTCCTGCGCGGCTTCATGTGCGACTTCATCGAGAAGTTCGCACCGCACCTGACCCGTGAGGTGATGGCCAAGGCGATCCAGTGCCACAACAAGCAAGAGCTGGAAGAGTTGTTTGACGGCGTTGAATTGCCCGTCCACTGACCGCGATTACCCTGTAGGAGCGAGCTTGCTCGCGAAGATCGCCAACGTTAACGCGGGGCGCCAGGTAGAATGCAGCGCCCTTGCGTTCCTTCGCGAGCAAGCTCGCTCCTACAGAGGGCTGCAGGTTATCTGGCCTCGGTAACCGTAAAGTGCTGCCGAGCGCTGGCCACCAGAATCTCTACCTCTTCATCGATACGCTTGCCCAGCAGGCCTTTGCCCAGGGGCGAGCGTGGCGTGATGACCGTCACCGGTTGCCCCACCACATCCACTTTCAAACCCGCCGCATCCGGCGCCAGGAACAGCCATTGCTGGCGACCGTCCTCGTCTTCCAGGCCCACCAGCGTGCCTATCTCTATCCCGCGTTGATCATCGTACGCACGTAGCTGCAGTTGCTGGCACAGCACCAGTGATTGCTTGATCTCCTCCACTCGTCGGGCCTGCCCGGTGGCCAGGTACGAAGCCTCCAGGCCGAGGGTGTCGTATTTGTTCTCGGCAATGTTTTCTTCGTGGGTCGCGGTTTCGTAGGCGGTCTGCGCGGCGCGTTGGACGACGTCGATGTCGACGGTGAGCTTTTCCAGGATCAGCTGGAGCACGGCGTGTTTATTCATGGCGGTATCTGGCATCAATCGCAGAATTGCAGGACATTGGCCCGCGTCTTTTCATTGGGGGCGTTCTGGTCTTGTTGCAGCCAGAACTGGCATTTGGGGTTGGACAGGTTACGCGCGTTGCTTCGGGCCTGGTCCAGGGCCTGTTGTTGTTCCTGTTTTTGCAGGTTCTGTTGGTACTGTTCGAACAGACGGTTCGGTGGCTGCGGCTCAACCATCGCCGGTTTGCCCAATTGCTCAACCGCCTGTGCCACCGGCGCCAGGCTCTGGGGGAACAGGTAGCGAGACGCCAGCCAGGCGGTCAGCGCAATGGCGATAAACCCTAGCCACACGCCGGCGGCAATCGCGATGCAGAGCTTGAACAGCGATAACGGACGGTCAGACATAAGGGCCTCCTGGCAGGCATTGACGGCATGACGGTGATTGTCGCACAGCCTCCGTGCAGAATAATCGCGATCAAGCCTTCTGCATCCACGCATTTATGCGGACAATCGAACCTTTGATCGATGGAGCCCGGAATGAAAGCCCGCTGGGATATTTTTTGCAGTGTCGTCGACAACTACGGCGACATCGGCGTGACCTGGCGCCTGGCCCGGCAGTTGGTGGTGGAGCATGGCTGTGACGTGCGCTTGTGGGTCGATGACCTGCGCGCCTTCGAACGCATGTGCCCGGACATTGATGTGCAGGTGGGCCAGCAATGGCAAGAGGGCGTCCAAGTGCGCCACTGGCCGGCCGAATGGCCAGGCGCACACCCGGCGAATGTGGTGATTGCTGCGTTCGCGTGCCAGCTACCGCCTGAGTACATGGACCGCATGGCCGAGTGTGAACGTGCGCCGTTGTGGATGAACCTGGATTACCTCAGCGCTGAAGACTGGGTGGTGGGCTGCCATCGCTTGCCTTCGGTGAAGTACAAGGGCGTGCAGAAGTACTTTTTCTTCCCCGGGTTTCGCCCTGGTACTGGCGGCCTGTTGCGCGAAGCCGGCTTGTTGGAGCGACGCCGGGCGTTTCAGCAGGACGCGGCCGCGCAACAACGGTTCCTGCAAAGCCTGGGCGTTGCTCCGACGGCCGGCGCGCGTTTGATGTCGCTGTTTGCCTATGAGAATGACGGGTTGGCCGGCTGGCTGGACGTATTGGCGGCCGATGGACGGGGGACGCACTTGCTGGTGCCGGAAGGGCGCATTCTGGGGGACGTGCAACGCTGGCTGGGGGTGAACAGCTTGTCGGCGGGAGACATCCAAGTACGTGGTGCGCTGACCGTACAGGTCATTGCATTCGTACGTCAGGAGCAATATGACCGATTGCTATGGTGCTGCGAATTTAACGCCGTACGTGGCGAAGACTCGTTCGTGCGTGCCCAGTGGGCGGGGAGGCCATTGCTGTGGCACATCTACCGCCAGGACGAAGACATCCACCTGGACAAGCTCGATGCCTTCCTGGAACTGTACACAGCCGCACTTTCACCGGCCGCCAAAGCTGCCGTCGTCACGCTCTGGCAAGCCTGGAACGCTGATGGCGATATGGCACAGTCCTGGAAAATGCTGCTGGAACATTGGCCCGAGGTCAGCCAGCATGCTGAGAACTGGTGTCTGGAACAAGGCTTGCAGGCCGATCTTGCGACGGCGCTGGTACAGTTTTATGAAAGTTGGATATGATACGCCACCTTGATTTTTGTCAATCCCATCCAAATTTCGGATATACGCAATGAAAACTGGTAAAGAACTGAAACCCGGTACAGTGATCCGTCTCGAAAACGACCCTTGGCTGGTTCAGAAAGCTGAGTTCACCAAGTCTGGTCGTAACAGCGCAATCATGAAGACCAAGCTGAAGAACCTGCTGACCGGTTACAAGACCGAAATCGTCTACAGCGCCGATGACAAACTGGACGACGTGATCCTCGACCGCAAAGAAGCGACCCTGTCCTTCATCAGCGGCGACACCTACACGTTCATGGACACCACTGACTACACCATGTACGAGCTGAACGCTGAAGATATCGAAGCCGTTCTGCCGTTCATTGAAGAAGGCATGGAAGACGTCTGCGAAGCTATCTTCTTCGAAGAGCGCCTGGTTTCCGTAGAGCTGCCGACTACCATCGTGCGTAAGGTTGCTTACACCGAAGGCTCCGCTCGCGGCGACACTTCCGGCAAGGTGATGAAGCCTGCCAAACTGAGCAACGGTACCGAACTGCAAGTGGCCGATTTCATCGAAATCGACGACCTGATCGAGATCGACACCCGTGAAGGTGGTTCGTACAAAGGCCGCGCCAAGAAGTAATTCTGGCCCCGGCGATACGAAAAAAGCCCGACCTTGAGTCGGGCTTTTTCATGGGCGTCTGTTTTTCAGACCGTTACATGCAAGCGCACCTCAACGTTGCCACGGGTGGCATTGGAGTACGGGCACACTTGGTGCGCAGCGTCGACCAGGCTTTGCGCCTCATCTTGGGCCAGGCCCGGCAGGCTGATATGCAGGTCGATATCCAGGCCGAAGCCGCCCGGGATCTGGCCGATGCCCACGTGGGCGGTGATCGAGGCGTCATCCGGGATTTTGCGTTTGGTCTGGCTGGCCACGAACTTCAGTGCGCCGATAAAGCAAGCGGAGTAGCCGGCAGCAAACAATTGCTCTGGGTTAGTGGCCTGGCCACCGGCGCCGCCCAACTCCTTTGGAGTCGACAGTTTGACGTCGAGAATATTGTCGCTGGAAACGGCGCGACCATCACGGCCGCCAGTGGCGGTGGCTACTGCGGTATAGAGCGTTTGCATGGGGCGTTCCTCTGTGTGTTTAGCGCTAAACATTTGTGCGCTAAGTAGTTGGTGAGGTGAATGTATAGCGCTAATGTTTAGTGCGCAAGTTAATTTTTCAGCGTTGAAGAATTTAAGGGTGTCGCAGAACAAAAAGTGGGAGCTGGCTTGCCTGCGATGACGGTGTATCAGTCACTGCATGGTTGACTGATGAATCGCAATCGCAGGCAAGCCAGCTCCCACTTTTGAGTATGTTTAGTGCTGGGGCCTAGCGTGTCAGATGCTGGTTTGCAGATTGGTGCGCAACGCGATCAGGTCGCCTTGCAGCTTGCGCAATTGTTCCAGCGCCATCCCGCTGGCGCCCAGGATGCATTGCGGAACATCCTTGGCCTTCTCCTGCAAGGCGCGCCCGGCGTCGGTCAGTTTCACCACCACCACCCGCTCGTCTTCGCGGCTGCGCGTGCGGCTGAGCAGGCCCTCGGCTTCCAGGCGCTTGAGCAGTGGCGTCATAGAGCCTGGGTCCGTCAGCAGGCGGCTGCTAATTTCACTGACGGTCAACTCATCCTCTTCCCACAGCACCATCATGGCCAGGTACTGCGGGTAGGTCAGGCCGATGGCCTGGAGCAGGGGCTTATAGACCTTGGTCATTAGCAGTGAGGTGGAGTGCAGGGCGAAGCACAGCTGGTTGTCCAGCAACAGCGATTCGCAAGGATCAGGGTTTTTGCTCATGGTGGCGTCTCGAAAAAGCATGTCTGGGCTGGAATCTAGCGGGCAAATCTTTAATGCGCCAGGTAATTCTTGCCGTAGGCGTCAGACCAAGCCACTTTGCAATGCCAGATCCCAGGGCGGCACCGGGCTGAAACGGGATTTGAGGTATTCAAGCAACAATCGGCTGCGTGCATTGGGCTGTTGCTCCAGGCGCAGCGCATAAATGCCTGCGGTTTCCGGACTGGGCAAACCGTCTTCACAAAACAGCGGCAACAATTCGCCGCGCACCAGGTATTCACTGGCCAACCAGGTCGGCAAGTGAGCGATGCCCAGCCCGGCCAGTGCGCCCGAGAGCAGGGCTTCGGCGTTGTTGGCACTCATGCGGATGCGTCGCGGGCGATAGGTGGTGCGGCGCCCGTCCAGTTCGAAGCGCCAGGCGAACATTGGCGCCAGCCCGTCCCAGTCCAGGCCGTCATGTTCACTCAGCTCTCGAGGATGGGCCGGCGTGCCACGGCTTTTCAGGTACGCGGGGCTGGCACAGGCGATACGCACGATACTCGCCAGCGGCGTAGCGACCAGTCGGGTGTCGACAATATGCCCTGCGCGCAGAACCAGGTCGACCTTGCCCAGATGCGCGCCCTGCATATCGACAAAGCTGTCGATCAAGTGCAGGTGCACGTCCAGGCCTGGATACAGGCTCAAAAAGTCCGCAATGACCGGCGCCAGGTGCCGGCGGCCGAATGCTGCGGGCGCATCGACCCGGATCAACCCCTCCGGCGCATGGCTCAGCGAGACCGCCTCTGCCCGTGCCAGCTGCAACTCGCTGACAATTCGTCGCGCCCGCTCGGCAAAGGCCAGGCCTGCGGAGGTGGGCACCACCGCATGGGTGCTGCGTTGGAACAGGCGGCTACCCACGGAGCTTTCCAGGCTGTCGATGCGCCGGGCCACGGCTGAAGGTGTCAGCGGATGGAGGCGCGCGGCGGCGGAAAAACTGCCGGCTTCCATTACGTCGAGAAACAGGCTCAGTTGGTCGGTCAGGGTGTTGGGGTTCATAGCTCAACGCTTATGCGAGATTGGCACAGCCATTGTGCGTTGCTGTGCGTTTCCGCGCCAGGGTCGACTGCGTAGCATGCCAAGCATGAAATTGCGGAGTACCGAGCGGTGTGGGATTTAGTGATGTACCTGGCATTGGGTGCGGCGTTGGGCACTGTAGGTGGGCTGTTTGGCATTGGTGGTGGGCTGATTGCCATCCCGGTGCTGGGCGTGTTGTTCGGCCTGGATCAGCAGATTGCCCAAGGCACCGCCTTGGTGATGGTCGTGCCGAATGTGATGCTTGCGCTGTGGCGCTATCATCAGCGTAACCGCATCGAGTTGCGTCACGCTTTACCCCTGGGTGTGACCGGCTTTTGCTTTGCCTGGCTGGGATCGATCTGGGCGGTGGGCCTGGATGCGGGCGCCATGCGCATCGGTTTTATTGCGTTCTTGGTGGCGTTGTCTGCCTACAACCTGCTGCGCATGTTCACTCGCAACGCGCCGCCCACCGCACAAATGCGTTATTCCTGGCCCTGGCTTGGCGTCTTGGGCGCGGCATCCGGTTCCATGGGCGGGCTGTTCGGGGTCGGCGGCGCGGTGGTCGCCACGCCGGTACTCACCAGTGTCTTCGGCACTACTCAAGTGGTCGCCCAAGGCTTGTCGTTGGCCTTGGCGTTGCCCAGCACCGGTGTGACCCTGGTCACCTATGCCTGGCACCACGAGGTGGACTGGATGATCGGCCTGCCACTGGCGGTGGGGGGCCTGCTGAGTATCAGTTGGGGCGTGAAAGTGGCGCATGCCTTGCCGGAACGTCTGTTGCGCGGCCTCTTCTGTGGCTTCTTGGTGGTGTGCGCGGTGATGCTGACCTTTAAAGTTTGAAGCCTTCGACGATGTAGTCCGCCAGGCATTCGGTGATCGGCGAGGTCATCTGCGGGTTACGCAGCAAGCGCAGGTTCATCGACGGTAAAGGCGGGAAGCCTTCGTCGCTGCCGAGCACTCGCAGGTCGTCGGTGACCAGGCTTTCCATGCTGACCATCGCCGCCAGGCCTGCACTGACCACTGCCAGGATCGCTGCTCCGTTAGAGCTGTGATAGGCCAGGCGATAATCTCGCCCGGCCGCCTCCAGTGCGGCCCGTGCCCAATGGGTGTACAGGCACTCGTCGCCGGACACCGCCAGGGGCAGGGCATCGTGCTCCTCCACACAAAAGCACGGTGATGCTGCCCACACCATGCGCTCGGTACGCAATAACTCACCCAGATCATTGCCGGGCTCGCGGCTGATTACGGTCAACGCCAGGTCCCGCCGTTGCATCAATACGGTCGATGCTTCGCAGTGCATTTCGATCTGGATCAGTGGGTAGGCTTTGGAAAATTGCTTGAGGATGCCTGGCAGAAAGCGCATCACGTAGTCATCCGGCGTGCCGATACGCACCAACCCCACCATATGCGGCTCGCGCAGGGTATTGAACACTTCGCTGTGCAATTTCAGGATGCGCCGCGCATAACCCAACAGCACCTGGCCTTCGGGCGTGAGCCGTACCTGGCGGCCATCGCGCTCGAACAGTTTGCGCTGCAACACGTCTTCTTCCAGGCGCTTCATCTGCATGCTCACCGCCGATTGAGTGCGGTTGACCTGCTCGCCGGCGCGGGTGAAACCGCCCTGGTCGGCAATGGCGACGAAGGTGCGCAGCACATCAGTGTCGATGCTGGGATAGGCGGACAATTGATCAATCTCCGAGATGTAATGCATAAGAAACATTCGTTGGATTGATCATAATGCCCGGCACACACTGTCGTCATCCCCACTGGAGGGCGAGAAGATGAAAGGTCAAAAAGGTTTCATATCGACGGATAAATGGCCGTTTGCCGGGCTGTTTCACACATTCGCGCGTTGGCAGCTGTTGCATCAGGAGCGCCAGATGCTGGCGACCCTGAGCGATGACGCCCTCAAGGACATCGGGCTCAATCGCGCCGACGTCGCGCAGGAAAGCCATCGGCATTTCTGGGAAGACCCGCTGCGAAAATAAGCGCGGATGCAGTAGGGTAGGGGGCGAGCTTCTATGGAGATTGCCATGCCCGCCGACCTGTGTTTTTCACTCAAGCAAGCTCGACGCATGGCGCTGGCTGCCCAGGGATTTTCCGGGCGCCAGGCGCCTGCACAGATAAAGGCTGCGCACCTCAACCGCTTGATCGAACGCCTGGGCGTTTTACAGATCGACTCGGTCAATGCGCTGGTGCGTTCCCACTACCTGCCCGTGTTTTCCCGCCTTGGTTCTTATTCCCCATCGATTCTTGAACAGGCGGCCTGGAGCCAGGGGCGGCGGCGTTCTCTGTTTGAATACTGGGGGCATGAGGCGTCACTGCTGCCCTTGGCGCTGTACCCGTTGATGGGTTGGCGCATGGAGCGCGCCCGGCAAGGGCGGGGGATTTATGCGCAAATGGCACGTTTTGGCCGTGAACAGCAGGCGACGATCCAACGCGTGTTGCGCACCGTCGAACAGCAGGGCGCCTTGGGGGCGGGTAGCTTGTCGACCCGCGAGGAGCGTGCCGGGCCCTGGTGGGATTGGAGTGATGAAAAGCACGCGCTGGAATGGCTGTTCGCCGCTGGCCTGGTCACGGTTGCCGGTCGTCGAGGGTTTGAGCGGCTTTATGATCTGCCCGAGCGTGTTATTCCCGCAGAGGTGCTCAGGGTCTCCATGAGTGAAGGTGAAGCGCAGCGTGGCTTGCTGTTGCACAGCGCGACTGCATTGGGTGTCGCCACCGAAAAAGACCTGCGCGATTATTTCCGCCTCGACCCCGCCGACAGCCGCAACCGCTTGGCCGAGCTGGTTGAGGATGGGCAACTGCTGGCGTGCCGGGTGCGGGGCTGGAAACAACCAGCGTACTGCCCGTCGGCGCCGAAACTGCCTCGCACAGTGCCGGCCAGTGCATTGTTGTCGCCGTTCGATTCGCTGATATGGGAGCGCAGCCGCACCGAGCGCCTGTTCGACTTTCGCTATCGGCTGGAGATTTACACCCCGCAAGAAAAGCGCGTGTATGGCTACTACGTGTTGCCGTTTCTCCACAACGAACGCATTGCCGCGCGCGTCGACCTGCGAGCCGAGCGTGCTCATGGGCGCCTGGCCGTGCATGCCGTGCATGAGGAAGAGCCGGGGCTGGATGAGGAAGGCATGCTGGCGCTGGCGCTGAACCTGCGCAAAATGGCCGACTGGCTAGGGCTGGAACAGGTCCAGCTCAATTGCCAGCGGCCCAGTGCTGCTCGGTTAAGGGCAGCGATGCCGAACCGGGATACCAACCTTTAAACCTCTATCGCGGGCAAGCCCGGCTCCCACAGAGAAACGCGTTCAAATGTGGGAGCCGGGCTTGCCCGCGATGGCGTCATCCCCGTCGCTAAAACGTCAGCGCTTTACCTGTTTCAAGGTCTCTGCAATCAGAAACGCCAACTCCAGCGATTGATCGGCATTCATCCGTGGGTCGCAATGGGTGTGATAACGGTCCGACAGGCCATCTTCGGTGATCGGCCGTGCGCCGCCGATGCATTCGGTGACGTTCTGCCCGGTCATCTCGATATGGATCCCGCCAGCATAGGTGCCTTCTGCCTGGTGCACTTGGAAGAAATCCTTCACTTCGCCAAGGATCTGCGCAAAGTCGCGGGTCTTGTAGCCGCTGCTGGCCTTGATGGTATTGCCGTGCATCGGGTCGCAGCTCCACAGCACTTGCTTGCCCTCGCGCTGCACGGCGCGGATCAGGTTGGGCAAATGGTCGCCGACCTTGCCTGCCCCCATACGGGCGATGAGGTTGAGGCGGCCAGGGTCGTTATCCGGGTTGAGGATGTCGATCAGGCGGGTCAGGTCGTCCGGGTTCATGCTAGGTCCGACTTTCACGCCGATCGGGTTGTTCACTCCGCGCAGGAACTCGACATGGGCGCCGTCCAACTGACGGGTGCGGTCGCCGATCCACAACATATGCGCCGAGCAGTCGTAGTAGTCGTTGGTCAGGCTATCGCGGCGCACGAAGGCCTGTTCATAGTTGAGCAGCAATGCTTCGTGGGCGGTGAAGAAGCTGGTTTCGCGCAATTGCGGCGAGCTGTCCATGCCACAAGCGCGCATGAAGGCCAGGGTTTCGTCGATGCGGTCGGCCAGTTGGCTGTACTTCTCGGCGAGCGCGGAGTTGGCGATGAAATCCAGGTTCCACTTGTGCACCTGGTGCAGGTCAGCGAAACCGCCCTGGGCAAAGGCGCGCAGCAGGTTGAGGGTGGCGGTGGACTGGTGGTAGGACTGCAACAGGCGGTCCGGATCTGGCACGCGGCTTTTTTCGTCGAAGCCGATGCCGTTGACGATATCGCCCCGGTAGGCGGGGAGGGTGATGCCGTCGATGGTTTCATCGTTGGCCGAGCGTGGCTTGGCGAACTGGCCGGCCATGCGCCCGACTTTCACCACCGGGCAACCGGCAGCGAAGGTCATGACAATGGCCATCTGCAGCAGCACCTTGAAGGTGTCGCGAATCTTCGCGGCGGAAAACTCGGCAAAGCTCTCGGCGCAATCACCGCCTTGCAGCAGGAACGCACGACCTTGGGTCACTTCGGCAAACTGACGGCGCAATTCGCGGGCTTCCCCGGCAAACACCAGGGGCGGGTAGCTCGCCAGGCTCTGCTCCACTTGCAGCAAGTGTGCAGCGTCCGGGTATTGGGGTTGCTGCTGGATCGGCAGGGCTCGCCAGCTATCGGGGCTCCAGGGTTGGCTCATCATGAACTCGTTTGCGGGTGGATGTTCGGGCGTCAATGTTAGCAGCAATTAGTGCGTGACCTGTTGCTGCCGCTTGGCCGACAATCGCGCCTTTGCCGTGCAGCAGACCCTTTTAGGAGTAGTGATGAGCGAGGAGCGTGTCGAGCACCTGCTGGCCGAAGTCCATGATGAATTCGGCATGATCCGTGTGCTTGAAGTGGCTGATTACCGCTTTCTCGAATTTGGCGACGCCATCGAGCAAAGCTGTGTGTTCACTGCTGACCCGAGCTGGCTGGAGTACGACTACACCCGCGCCATGCTGATCGGCGCGTTGTGCCATGAACAGCCGGAGAGTGCATTGTTTCTCGGCCTGGGCGCGGGCACATTGACCCAGGCGTGCCTCAAGTTCCTGGCGCTGGAAGATGTCGAAGCCATTGAGCTGCGCCCTGATGTGCCGCGGCTGGCCATCGAATATCTGGGGCTGGATGACGACCCGCGCTTGTACATCCGCATTGGCGACGCGTTGCAATTGCTCGACAGTGCCGAATCGGCCGATCTGATTTTCGTCGACCTCTACACCGATGTCGGCCCGGGCGTGGGGCATCTGGCCTGGACCTTCCTGGAAAACTGTCAGAAGAAACTCAACCCCGGCGGCTGGCTGGTGATCAACCAATGGGCCACCGATGATGGCAAGCCGTTGGGGGCGGCGTTGTTGCGTGGGTTGTACCACCGGCATTACTGGGAGCTGCCGGTGAAGGAGGGCAATGTGATTCTGTTGGTGCCTTCGGAGCTGGATCAGGTGCTGGACCTGGAGGCGCTGTCAGCCCGCGCCGAAGCTTTGGCGCCGCGCTTGGGGTACTCGTTGCAGCCGTTGATCAAGGCGATTCGGCCGGCAACTTAGTTGCCAGTTCGGACGCTTTCGCGGGCAGGCCCGCTCCCACAGGGGATTGCATTTCAACAGAGCATGCAATTCAACTGTGGGAGCGGGCTTGCCCGCGAAGAGGCCTTCACTGCCGACCGCTAATTCAGTTCGTTCAAATCCCCTTGAACACCCCCGGCCGCTTCTCGACCATCGCCCGAACACCCTCCTTGGCATCCTCACTGTTGAGCAGTTTATCCACCATGGGCGGCAGCGCGGCGGCTGCCACAGCCTCACCCTCCATACGCGCCAGCCGTGCCGACATCAACGTGGCCTGTACACCCAGCGGTGCCTGGCGCGCAATGCGGTTGGCCAACTCGATGGCGCGGGGCAACAGGTCTTCACTGGCCATCACTTCCTGCACCAACCCCAGGCGCAGGGCTTCATGGGCGTCGAACTCGTCGCCGGTGAGCAGCCAGCGCATCGCATTGCCCCAGCCGGCAATCTGATGAAAGCGCAATGTCGCGCCGCCAAACGGAAAGATGCCGCGTTGCACCTCCATCTGGGCAAAGCGGGTATTGCTGGCGCAGAGGTTGATATCCGCCGCCAGCATCAACTCGATACCAATGGTCAGGCAGTAACCTTGGACGGCGACGATCACCGGCTTGCTCACGCGCGGGCCTGCAAACACCCCCCACGGGTCGCACCCTCCCAGCGGCGGTTGCCAGCCACCCGCCATCACGCTGCTGACATTGGCCAGGTCCAGCCCGGCCGTGAAGTGGTCGCCATGGGCAAACACCACGGCCACCCGTGCGTCATCGTTTCGATCAAATTCGCCATAGGCCAGGCTCAGCGCATTGAGCAAATCCAGGTCGAAGGCGTTGCGCTTGGCCACACGGTCCAGGCCCAGCAATAGAACATGACCCTCAAGTGCGCGGCTGACACGGCTACTGCTGGCTTGATTCATGGGGTGTGCCCTCGGGGCGCGGGTAAGGTTTCAGACCAAAGGGTCTCAGCGGGTGGGTGAACCGTTTAAGCTCGATGACCAACAGGGCCGGGCCTTTGAAAAATAGACCCTGGCGCACGGATCTGCAAAGCGCGTGACGCAGTGCGGTTTATCGGTGCCTGGCGATAAAAAAAGCTCCCTTTTTCAGCTATTTCCGGTATAGTGCGCGCCGGCCTTTAACCGGGCCGCGTTTAGGTAGCGCAATTCCCCGAAGTCAGCTTCGGCTGCACGTCCGCACAGCGGACTCTTCCTTGACGAATCTTTTTCATTCATTCGTTTTCGCAAATCCCCGCCGACAAAGCAGCCAGGGCGACTCTTGAGTCTCAACACGGCATGCGCAGCTTTGGAGCATGGGTCTTTGCGGATGCACTTAGAGGCAGACCCATGACCCAGGAAACCGGCGGCTTCGCCGCTTTTAATCTTAACCCGAATATTCTTGCAGCCGTCGCAGCGACCGGCTACGAAGAACCTTCGGCGATTCAGCAGCAATCGATCCCGATCATCATGGCCGGTAAGGACATGATTGGCCAGGCGCAAACCGGTACCGGCAAAACTGCCGCGTTCGCTTTGCCAATCCTGCACTGCATCGATCCTGCCAAGCGCGAGCCGCAAGCCCTGATCCTGGCGCCAACCCGTGAGTTGGCGCTGCAAGTAGCAACCGCCTTTGAAACCTACGCCAAGCAAATGCCAGGTGTAACTGTTGTGGCCGTTTACGGCGGCGCGCCTATGGGCCCACAACTCAAGGCAATCCGTAATGGCGCACAGATCGTTGTCGCCACTCCGGGCCGTCTGTGCGACCACCTGCGTCGTGACGAAAAAGTCCTGTCGACCGTGAACCACCTGGTTCTGGACGAAGCTGACGAAATGTTGAAGCTGGGCTTCATGGATGACCTGGAAGTCATCTTCAAGGCGCTGCCAGCGACCCGTCAGACCGTACTGTTCTCGGCTACCCTGCCGCAGTCCATCCGTGCCATTGCCGAACGCCACCTGCGCGATCCGGAGCACGTGAAGATCCAGACCAAGACCCAGACCGTTACCGCGATCGAACAGGCTCACCTGTTGGTTCACGCTGACCAGAAGACCTCGGCTGTATTGAGCCTGCTGGAAGTCGAAGACTTCGACGCGCTGATCATGTTCGTGCGCACCAAGCAAGCGACCCTGGACCTGGCCAGCGCCCTGGAAGCCAAAGGCTACAAAGCCGCTGCGCTGAACGGTGACATTGCCCAGAACCAGCGTGAGCGCGTGATCGACTCCCTCAAGGATGGCCGTCTGGACATCGTTGTGGCGACCGACGTTGCCGCCCGTGGCCTCGACGTTCCACGTATCACCCACGTGTTCAACGTTGACATGCCTTACGATCCAGAGTCCTACGTTCACCGTATCGGCCGTACCGGCCGTGCCGGTCGCGAAGGCCGTGCATTGCTGCTGGTGACTCCACGTGAGCGTCGCATGCTGCAAGTGATCGAGCGTGTTACCGGCCAGAAAGTTGCCGAAGTCCGCCTGCCGGATGCCCAGGCCGTTCTCGATGCGCGCATCAAGAAACTGACCAACAGCCTGGCGCCACTGGTGGCAGACGCTGAATCGACCCACGGCGACCTGCTGGACCGCCTGACTGCCGATATCGGTTGCACCCCGCGTGCCCTGGCTGCAGCTCTGCTGCGCAAAGCTACCAATGGTCAGGCCCTGACCCTGGCAGCCATCGAAAAAGAACGTCCACTGGTTCCGAACAGCGCGCCACGCGGTGATCGTCCAGAGCGTTCCGGCGACCGTCCAGACCGTGGTGATCGCGAGCGTCGCGCTCCAGTGCCATTGGCCGAAGGCCGTGCTCGTTGCCGTACCGCGCTGGGTGCGCGTGATGGTATCGCGGCCAAGAACCTGCTGGGCGCTATCCTCAACGAGGGTGGCCTGGCACGTGAAGCCATCGGTCGCATCCAGGTGCGTGACAGCTTCTCCCTGGTGGAGCTGCCGGAAGACGGCCTGGAAAAACTGCTGGCCAAGCTCAAAGACACTCGCGTTGCCGGTAAGCAGCTCAAGCTGCGTCGCTACCGCGAAGATTGATCTGCCCTTGGGCTGATTGATCGCACATAAAAAATCCCCGACTGGTTCGGGGATTTTTTTTTGCCTCATGTTTTAGTCTCCGAGGCGATCAACTGTGGGAGCTGGCTTGCCTGCGATAACGGTGAGTCAGCAAGCCAGTGTGTGACTGATACACCGTTATCGCAGGCAAGCCAGCTCCCACAGATGTGGCGGTGTCAGCCAAAACGATAGATATCCATGCCAAGGGCGCCCAGAGTGAAGCCCTGATGCGCCACACTGAAATCACCCCCGGCACCCCGCGCAAAGTACAGCGGCAGCAAATGCTCATCGCTAGGATGGTTGCGCACGGCATGTGGCGCCTGGCGCCGATAGTCATGCAAGGCGGCGTCGTCATTGGTCGCCAGTTTGTCGACCACCCAGTCGCGAAACTCCCGCGCCCACGGGGTGATCGTTTCCGGCCCGGCGCGCCAATCCAGTTCGCCCAGGTTATGAGTGATGCTGCCGGAGCCGATCAACAGCACGCCCTGTTCGCGCAGGCTGGCGAGCGCATGCCCGACCTGGGTTTGCAGGGCGGGGCCCAGGCGGCTGGGCAAGGAAACTTGTACCACTGGAAGGTCTGCTGCCGGATACATCAGCGACAGCGGGACCCAGGTGCCGTGGTCGAAGGGACGTTGCTCGTCAATACGTGCAGCCAGACCGTCGGCGTGCAGCAGCTCGACGATCTCACTGGCCAGCTGTGGGTCACCCGGCGCGGGGTATTGCACCGCAAACAACTCGCGCGCAAAGCCGCCAAAGTCGTGCCAGGTTTCCGGTGCAGCACCGCCGCTGACCAGCAGTTCCGGGCTTTCCCAATGCGCCGACACCACCACAATGGCTTTGGGGCGGGGTAGCTCGGCAGCCAGGCGCTGTAGCGCGGGGCCACTGGCGCCGGGTTGCAAGGCCAGCATGGGCGAACCGTGGGAGATAAACAGGCTGGGGAGCATGAGCGGGTCCTGAGGGTTAAGATAACGCCATCTTCAATCAGATCATTGATCTAAATCTAATATAAGTTTTAGCGCCTTTTGATCGAATTTTCGGAGTGATTCATGCAGCCTGAATTTTGGCAGGACCGCTGGGCGAGCAATCAGATCGGTTTCCATCAGCGCGAGGTCAATCCCTACTTGCAACGGCACTGGCCCGTGTTGGGGTTGCCCGAGGGGGCAAAGGTGCTGGTGCCGTTGTGTGGCAAAAGCCTGGACTTGGTATGGCTCGAGAGCCAGGGGTACCCGGTAATGGGCGTGGAGCTGTCGGAGCAGGCGGTTGAGGCGTTCTTCAGCGAGCAGGGGCTGGTGCCGCACGTCAGTCATAAGGGCGTCTTCAAGGTCTACCAGGCGGGCCAGATCGAACTGTGGTGTGGCGATTTCTTCAGCCTGGATACGCAGGCGCTGGTCGGTTGCCGCGGCGTATATGATCGCGCCGCGTTGATTGCATTGCCTCCGCTGATGCGTGCGCAATACGCCGAGCACCTGAATGCCTTGCTGCCGTCAGGCTGCCAGGGGTTGCTGGTTACCCTCGATTACGACCAGGCGCAGAAAGCCGGCCCACCCTTTGCTGTCTCGGACGAGGAAGTGCAGGTGCTGCTAGCACCGCATTGGGCGTTGGAGCGGCTGGAGGAGCGAGACATCCTGGGGGAGAGCTGGAAGTTCGTGCAGGACGGAGTGACTCGCCTTGAAGAGCGTGCTTATCGGCTGACCAGGCTCTAAAAGGCCTTTTCCTTTTGTAGGCGCGAGCGGGGAAATCAGCAGGCACAAAAAAGGGGCGATTAGATCGCCCCTTGTCGAGTCATCCGGCTATCAGCCGCGGCGACGCAATGCGTCAATCCGCTCTTCCAGCGGCGGGTGGCTCATGAACAGGCGAGCCAGGCCCTGCTTGATGCCGCCGTTGATGCCGAAGGCGGTCAGGCTGTCGGGCATATGCACCGGCAGGCCCTGTTCAGAGCGCAAGCGTTGCAGCGCGCCGATCATTGCGCTGGTGCCCGCCAGGCGTGCGCCGGCTTCATCTGCGCGGAACTCGCGTTTGCGCGAGAACCACATCACGATGGCGCTGGCCAGGAAGCCCAGGACCAACTCGGCGAAAATGGTCGCCACGAAGTAGGCAATGCCGCGGCCTTCTTCGTTCTTGAAGATGACCTTGTCGACGAAGTTGCCGATGATCCGCGCGAAGAACATCACGAAGGTGTTCACCACGCCCTGTACCAGCGCCAGGGTGACCATGTCGCCGTTGGCCACGTGACCGATCTCGTGGGCCAGCACCGCCTTGACTTCATCGGGCGAAAACCGCTCCAGCAGGCCCTGGCTCACGGCCACCAGCGCGTCGTTCTTGTTCCAGCCGGTCGCAAAGGCGTTGGCCTCATAAGCCGGAAAGATCCCCACTTCGGGCATTTTGATGCCGGCTTCTTGAGACAACTGTTCCACGGTTTGCATCAGCCATTGTTCATGGCGAGTGCGGGGTTGAGTGATGATCTGGGTGCTGGTGCTCATCTTCGCCATCCACTTGGAGATGAACAGCGAAAACAGCGAACCGGCAAAACCAAAGACCGCACAGAAAATCAGCAGCTGATTGAGGTTCAGATCAACCCCATTGGCCGCCATGAACCCGTTGAAGCCAAAAAGGCTCAGGGTGACGCTGGCAATCAGTACGACCGCCAGGTTAGTGGCCAAGAACAGCAGGATGCGCATCATGGTTGTAGAATTCTCCTCATGCTTAATATGTCGCTCACTGCGGGGTATATAAGGTGCGGCATGGGGTGATTCAACCGGGGGACTATTTCAAACTGTGTCCTACACCTCGGGCGTAGGGCCTTGAAGGGATTTTCCCACCTGTATTGTCAGCCGTGATCGACCCGATGCTACCCCGTCGCCCCGTGATTATAGGGGGTACGTCATCGGCAGAGGCCAAATGAAGTACAACCGCAAGTAAGTGACACAGAAGTGTTGCCAGATAATCGCTGTACGACCCTTTGTGAGTCGTACAGCGTCAATGGCCTTACTGGCGATAGGACTTCAGGAAGTTGCCGATGCGACCAATGGCCATTTCCAGGTCATCCACGCGTGGCAAGGTCACTACGCGGAAGTGATCCGGCCATGGCCAGTTGAAGGCGGTACCTTGCACGACCAGCAGTTTTTCCGACAGCAGCAGGTCGAGCACGAACTTCTCATCGTTGAGGATCGGGCAGACTTTCGGGTCGATCCGCGGGAACGCATAGAGCGCACCCATGGGCTTCACACAGCTCACGCCGGGGATAGCGTTGAGCAACTCCCAGGTGCGGTTACGCTGCTCCAGCAGGCGGCCTTGAGGCAAGACCAGGTCATTGATGCTCTGGTAGCCGCCGAGGGCGGTCTGGATCGCGTGCTGGCTCGGTACGTTGGCGCACAGGCGCATGTTGGCCAGCATGTCGATGCCTTCTATATAGCTTTGCGCATTGTGCTTGGGCCCGGAGATGGCGATCCAGCCGGAGCGGAAACCCGCCACGCGGTAGGACTTGGACAGGCCATTGAAGGTCAGGCACAGCAGGTCCGGGGCCAGGGAGGCGGTGCAGATATGCACGGCGTCATCATAGAGGATCTTGTCGTAGATCTCGTCGGAGAACACCACCAGGTTGTGCTGACGCGCCAGTTCCAGCATGCCCAGCAATACTTCCCTGGAGTACACGGCGCCGGTGGGGTTGTTCGGGTTGATGATCACCAGAGCCTTGGTGTTGGGAGTGATCTTGGCCTTGATGTCGGCCAGGTCCGGGAACCAGTCGGCGCCCTCATCACACAGGTAATGCACCGGGTGCCCGCCCGCCAAGGTCACGGCGGCGGTCCACAGCGGGTAATCCGGGGCTGGCACCAGGACTTCATCGCCGTTGTTGAGCAATGCCTGCATGGACATCACGATCAGCTCGGACACGCCGTTGCCCAGGTAGATGTCCTCGATGCCGACACCTTCGACCTGCTTCTGCTGGTAGTACTGCATCACCGCCTTGCGCGCGCTGAACAGGCCCTTGGAGTCGCTGTAGCCCTGGGCGGTCGGCAGGTTGCGGATCACATCCTGGAGGATTTCGTCCGGCGCTTCGAAACCAAACGGCGCCGGGTTGCCAATGTTCAGCTTGAGGATGCGATGGCCTTCCTCTTCCAGGCGTTTGGCGTGCTTGAGCACCGGGCCGCGAATGTCATAGCAGACGTTGGCGAGCTTGTTCGATTTGCTGACCTGCATGGCGATGTGATCCTGAAAATGAACGATCCCGACGGCGTAGGCACTACCGTAGGGTGAAGCCTGCACGGCCCGCACCCATAAATACGTTTGAATGCCGATGGCGCGGGTGCCAGACTGGCGTTTTGAAGAGGCGCAATCATACGTGCCGTCTGATCCATGGAAAAGACACAGATCAGGGTTTTTCAGTTGCCGAGGTGTACCGATGGAAAAGTTGCAGAAAACTGTAGATGAATGGAAGGCGATGCTCGATCCGGAGCAGTACAACGTGTGCCGTCTCAAGGGTACCGAGCGACCGTTCAGCGGCAAGTACAACGCCACCAAGACCGACGGCGTCTACCACTGCATCTGCTGCAACGAGCCGCTGTTCGATTCCAAGGCCAAGTTTGATTCCGGCTGCGGTTGGCCCAGCTTCTATGAGCCGATTGCCGATAGCGCAATGGTCGAGATCCGCGACGTCAGCCACGGCATGATTCGCACCGAAGTCACTTGCGCCAAGTGTGACGCACACCTGGGGCATGTGTTCCCGGACGGTCCACCGCCGACGGGGCTGCGCTACTGCATCAACTCGGTATGCCTGGAGCTGGTGCCGCGCTAGGCTTGCATGGTCCCTGCAGGAGCGAGCGTGCTCGCGAAGAACGTCAACGATAACGCGGGTTTTTCTGAATGAACGCGGCGCCTGATAGTTTTTCGCGAGCAAGCTCGCTCCTAAAATAAGGCTCTTTTTTCCTGACTGAGGCATTGCCATGAGCGACTCCCTGCTGAGCATCCCTTGCACCACCATAAAGGGTGAACAAAAGACCTTGGCCGATTTTGCCGGCAAGGCCATTTTGGTGGTCAACACCGCCAGCAAATGCGGCTTCACCCCGCAGTACAAGGGCCTTGAGCAGCTTTGGCAGCAATACAAGGACCAGGGCCTGGTGGTGCTCGGCTTTCCCTGCAACCAGTTCGGCAAGCAGGAACCGGGCAACGAAGGCGCGATATCCGAGTTCTGCGAGCTGAATTTCGGCGTCAGTTTTCCGCTGTTCAAGAAAATCGACGTCAATGGCAGCGATGCCCACCCGCTGTTCGTGCAGTTGAAAAAACAGGCCCCGGGACTACTGGGTTCCAAGAACATCAAGTGGAACTTCACCAAGTTCCTCATCGGCCGTGATGGCCAGCAGGTCAAGCGCTTTGCGCCAACCACCAAGCCCCAGGACTTGACCCAGGAGATCGAAGCCCTGCTCAAATGACCTAAGCATTGCGGGTACCCCTCAGAGGCTGATGGTCTTCGGTACCCACAGCTCCAGCAAGGCGTTGAGTTCTTCCCGGCGAAACGGCTTGGCCAGGTAATCGTTCATTCCCGCGGCCCGGCAACGCTCGCGTTCTTCGGCCATCGCGTTGGCGGTCAAGGCCACGATGGGCAAGTCCGGCCACCGCCCGCTGCGACGAATCTGTCGGCTGGCCTCATAGCCATCCATCACGGGCATGTTGCAGTCCATCAACACCATATCGAAGCGCTGATCCTCCAGCAGCTTGAGGGCTTCGCCACCGTGGGCCGCGACGATCACCTCGCACCCGAGCTTGCTGAGCATGCCCTTGGCCACCAGTTGGTTGACCGCGTTGTCCTCCACCAGCAGGATGCGCGCGCGGTGCGCAAGCGGTGCGGCTTCTATCTGCACCGGATCGAGGACCAGTTGCGCGTCGCTGCGCAGGTTGCGTTGCAGGATCTGGTACAGCGCGTTGCGGCTCAACGGGCGGGCTTGTTGCTGCAGCGGCGCCAGGGCCGCGACTTCAGCGCTGGGCAAAAAGTTGCCGTAGGCGGTGACCAGCAGAATCGGCGCGCTGATGCCCGGGCGCAAGCGGAACAGGCATTCAGGGCAGTCGGTGATCAACAGGTCGGGCGCCAGCCCGCTCAGATCATCGTCCTGGGAGTAGCAGCGCGGCGTCAGCCCCCAAGAGGGTAGCAGGGTGGTGAGCAGCTCCGTCAGCCCGCCGCCGGCGTTGGTGATGGCGATCACCTCGCCGGTGAGCGGTGCATAGCGTGTGGCAGGCAGATGCGCGGGCAGCGGGAGGTCGGCGCAGAACTGGCTGCCAAAGCCCACCTCCGAGCTGATACTCAAACGACCTTGCATGGCTTCGCACAGGTTATGGGTCAACGCCAGGCCCAATCCCGTTCCACCAAACTGGCGGGTGATGCCAGCGCCGGCCTGGGTGAATGGTTGGAAAATTTTCACTTGGGCTTCCTGAGCGATACCAATGCCGGTATCGCACACTTCGATGCTGACCCTGCCTGCCGAGGCGCGCAGGCGCACGTCGACGCGGCCAAAGCGGGTGAACTTCAAGGCATTGGAGAGCAAGTTGCTGACGATTTGCCGCACACGGGTTGGGTCGCCGATCACCTGGGCGGGAAATCGCGGGTCGATCAGGCAGGTCAACTCAACACTCGGCGCCGCGTTTTGCGACAGCAGGTTGGCGGTGTCCTCCACCAGGGAGCCCAGGTCGAACGGAATATGCTCCAGCTCCAGTTGCCCAGCGTCGAATTTGGACAGATCGAGGATATCGTTGAGCAACTCCACCAGCACTTTACCTGAGTCATGGGCAATGGACAGTTGCTGGCGCTGTTCGGCAGTCAGCGGGCTGTCCAGTGACAGGGCAATCATGCCCAGCAGCCCATTGAGTGGCGTGCGGATTTCATGGCTCATATTGGCCAGGAATGCCGCCCGCGCCTGGGCCATGCCCAACGCCGTCATTTTCGCTGCTTCCAGCTCATCGTTGGACTGGCTCAAGCGTTGGTTGCTGGCCTTGAGTTCAAGGGTGCGCGCCGAAACGATATTTTCCAGCTGCCCCAGGTACTCCGTGAGGCGGTCTTCGGCGTGGCGCCGTTGCTGGATCTCGGTTTCCATGTTTTCAAATTGCTGGTTAGCGACATTGACCAGCACGCCGATTTCATCGTGTTCATGCCCCGCGGGGCAATCCAGTCGCGCCTGTTTGCGTGTGCTCAGTTCGCGAATAATGCGCACCAGCGGTTGGGTGAGCATCACATAGAACAGGCCCAGCAAAATCCCGGTGAGCAGCAGGCTGCGGGCGAAGCCGTTGAGCAGGGTGATCTCGGCGCGATGCAGGAAACGGCTGCCAAAGGCATAGGTATCGACGTCCAGGCGTAGCACACCCAGGGAGTCGTTGGGCATATGGCTGAGAAACAGCCGGTCTTCAAACTGGCGATTGGCCCCAAACAGAAAATCGCTGACGGGCCGATAGTTGCTTTCTTTGCGCGGGCGGTTGACGTCGGCCAGCACCACGCCATTGTTGTCGATCAACTGCGCGCGGATGATGGCAGGGGAGTGCAGCAGGCCCAGGGTCAGTTCCTGGGCGAGTTCGGCATCGATGTTGTAGGCGATGCGTGACGCCGGGTTATGGCTGATTTCAATCAGTGAGCGTATTTCACGGTTGATGGATGCGTCTTCGCTGGCATAATCAATGCCGATTTGGATCAGGCTGAGCAAGGTTCCCAACACGAAACCGACCAGCACAGTCAATCTGGCTTGTTTATAAGACAAGCGGTGGGCGAACTTGATATCCATCGAGTGTTGAACCACTTAGCGTTTCCCTTCGCCCGGCAAGCATAGCTGAACATCCACAAGCTTTGGCTTGCCCGGCATGAATCGTTTGTTTGATGCAGCCCATGCAGTGTGCCGCAGGGTTGCCAATACGCCATCTTTTGCAAGAACTTGCCAGAGGAATAGCTGTGGATTCTCGATTGAATGCCTTTCTTGAGCGTGCCGATGCGGTGCTGGCTCGCCTGGAACCGTTGTTACCCGCACCGCGCCAAGCGATCGACTGGAACCAATGCCTCGCCGCCCGTTGGCAGCGCGAAGGCCGCAATGGCTTCCTGTTGCCGCTGGAGGTCAGCCTGGACATGCGCTTGTCGGACCTGATAGGTGTCGACAAGCAACGTGAACAACTGGCGCGCAACACCCAACAGTTCCTCGACGGTTTGCCCGCCAACCATGCGCTGTTGTGGGGTTCGCGTGGCACCGGCAAGTCTTCCATGGTCCGTGCCTTGCTCGCCCAGCACGCCAACGCGGGCCTGCGCTTGATCGAGATCGAGCGTGACCACCTGGCGGACCTGCCGCGGGTGGTCGAGCAACTGATCAAGCTACCACAACGCTTTATTTTGTTTTGCGATGACCTGTCGTTCGAGGCCGGCGAAGGTGACTATCGGGTGCTCAAGAGCGTGCTGGATGGCTCCCTGGAGCAGGCGCCGGAAAACGTGCTGCTGTATGCCACGTCCAACCGTCGCCATCTGGTGCCGGAAAACCAGCGCGACAATGACAACTGGAAACGCGTGGATGGCGAGTTGCACCCGAGCGAGGCGGTTGAAGACAAGATTGCCTTGTCGGATCGTTTTGGTTTGTGGTTGTCTTTCTACCCGTTTAGCCAGGAGCATTTCCTGGATGTGGTGGAGCACTGGATCGGTGAGCTGGCCAGCAAGGCCGGCTTGCAGTGGCAGCGCGATGAACAGCTTGATGTCCTCGCGGTACGCTGGGCCACTGGGCGCGGCAACCGCAATGGTCGGTGTGCCTATCAATTCGCCCGTTACTGGGTAGGTCTCAAATTGCTGGAACGTCAACCATGATCGATCTACAACAGGCCGGCAGCGGCCTTGATGGCTATGCCATGCTGTGCGCGCAACTGGAGTCGCTGTTGGCTGATGAACGCGATTTTATTGCCAACAGTGCGCAGTTTTCCGCGTTCCTGTTCAACCAGCTGGATGACTTGAACTGGGCGGGTTTTTACCTTAATCGCAATGAAGAGCTGGTGCTTGGGCCATTTCAGGGGCAAATCGCCTGTGTGCGCATTCCGTTCGGTCGTGGCGTGTGTGGTGCGGCTGCGGCAACGCGGCAAACCCAGCGCGTGGAAGATGTGCACGCATTCCCAGGCCATATTGCCTGCGACAGCGCTTCGAACAGTGAATTGGTGGTGCCCTTGGTCAAGGACGGTCAATTGATTGGCGTCCTTGACCTCGACAGCCCGTCCTTGGCCCGGTTTACCCCCCAGGACCAGGTGGGGATCGAGCGCTTGGCGGCGATTTTCCTGCGATTGACCGACTGCTGAAGCGGCGGGTGTTTATGCCGGTAGCGCAAGGAGCGCGTTTGCTCGTTCCTTGGGCTACCGGCTGTTGCACTTATTGGCCTGGCAGCTCATCCAGCTGAACCTGCAACATCTTTTCCAATTCCAGCATGAGTTGTTCCAGTGCCTTGATGCCGCTTTCGATCACCGCCCACTCCTCATTGCGAGAGCAGGTTTGCTCCAAGGCTTCGCATTGCCCCGCCAATGAGTGGGCTTGCACGATACGGGCCGCGCCTTTGATCTTGTGAGCTTGCTCAATGATGTCTGAGAGGGGCGCGTGTCGATCCAGCAGTTCGATAAGCAGCTGGCGGTCGTGAAGGCTGCTGCTCAGCAGTTCCTCCAGCAAGCGTCGACTCAAGTGGGGATCACCGCCGGTCAGCGCTTCCAGGCATTCGAGGTCCAGCCGTGGGTGCACGGCTTTAGGGACAATGTGTGTCAGTTGGCGCTCCAGCACGGTAAGGCTGATGGGCTTGAACAGGCAGTCATCCATGCCGGCTTGCACGCACCGTTGCCTTTCCTCTGGCTGGGCGTTGGCGGTAAAGCCCAGTACCACGCAGGGCACCAATTGCTCGCGCTGCTCATACTCACGGATTGAGCGACTCAGTTCATAGCCATTCATGATGGGCATATTGCAGTCGGCAATCACTAAGTCGAAATGCTCTTTACGCCAGGCCTGGAACCCCGCCGCACCGTGCTCGGCAGCGGTGAATTTATGGCCCAGGTAGCCCAACTGCTGGCACATCAGCAGGCGGTTCGCCGGGTGATCGTCGACCACCAGTACATTAAGCATCAGTGCGGTAGCCGGCTTTTGCGGCGTTTGGTCACCTACCGGCTGGACCGCTTGCAAGCGGGGCATGCTCAGGTTGACGTGCACCTGGGTGCCCACCATGGGCACGCTGCTCAGGCTCAGTTGGCCGCCCATCATCGCGCACAGGCTGCGGCAGATCACCAGTCCCAGGCCCGCACCACTACGGGCCAGTTGCCCGGAATTGTCTGCTTGCGCAAAGGGTTCGAACAGGCGCAGTTGGTCCTCCCGACTGATGCCGATGCCGGTGTCTTCCACCACCAGTTTCAGCTCGATCTGCTCCGGTGCCTGGGTAGGCTGCAGTTCAACCTTGATCTTGACCTGCCCCTGTTCGGTGAACTTGATCGCGTTGCTCACAAGGTTCGAGAGCACCTGCTTGAAGCGCAGCGGGTCTATCAGCACCTCGATATCGTTAAGGTCGGGCTTGAACTCCAGCAGCAGGCTGAGGGTTTTTTGCCGTGCAAGACCGTCGAACACGCGCACCACTGATTCAATGACCTCCCGCAGGTTCACGCGCTCCGGCGCCAGGCTGAGGCGGCCCGACTCGATACGCGCGATGTCGAGGATGTCACCGATCAGTTCCAGCAGGTCTCTGGCCGAGTTGTACGCCACTTCGATTGCCGGACGGTCAAGATGCCCTTGATCGGCGCGCTTGAGCGTCAGTTCGAGCATGCCGATCACGGCGTTCATCGGGGTGCGAATCTCGTGGCTCATGGTGGCCAGGAACGTGCTCTTGGCGCGATTGGCCTCGTCGGCACGCTCCTTGGCGGCGCGCAGTTCATCGAATAGCTGGCGTCGGTCACTGATATCGATCCAGCCACCGATGATGCCTTGGACTTCACCCGTGGAGTCGCGGTAAGGCAGGATCCAGTGGTAGATGGTCAGTTTCCTGTCGTGGATATGCAGGCTGCGATCGAGGATCAGCGGGTTGCCCTCGGCCACCACGCGCAGATAGTCAGCATGGTACTGGGCCGCCTCCGACTCCAGGGCCATGCTCATCTGGGTCACGCTTTTGCCGATCACGTCTTCACGCTTGACGTCGAACACCTGCAGGTAGCTGTCGTTGCAGGTCTGCAGCAGGCCATTGCGGTCGCGCACGTAGATCGGATGCGGCGTCTCATTGACCAGCGCGCGCATGAACTCGAACTGATCGTTGAGGGCGCGTTCGGCCATTTTTCGATGCTTGATCTGGCGCCGCATGTAGGCGTTCCAGGCCAAGGAAATCAACAGCAACAGGCCGGTGCCGATGATGATGCGCGCGATCAACTGATGATAGTTTCGCCAGTAACTGTCGGACGCGGCGGTGTAGCCCCGCCAGCGGCTGTTGATCACGCCCATTTCATCCGGGGCAATGCTGAGCAGGGCCTTGTCGAGGATCGAGCTCAACTCCGTGGCTTGGCGCGAGGTGGCCAGGGTGAATGTTGCGGGGGTGGTGCCGATGCTGGCGCTGATTTGCAGGCGGTCCTGGAAAACCTGGGAAGACAGGAAGTAGTTGGCGATCACCAGGGTGTTCACGGCCCCATCTACTTGTCCCTGTGCGAGCAGCTCGGATGCTCTGAATGTATCACTGGTTTCCACCAGGTGAATCTCAGGAAAGTCCTTGGTCAAGGTTGCGGCCAAGGGGTTACCCTGGGTTATCGCCAGGCGCTTTCCGGCCATTTGCTCCATGTTCGACGGCGCTCCTGGCTCTTTGCGCGTCAACAGCACATAGGAGTTTTCGAGGTAAGGGCGGCTGAAATTAAGTTGTGGGTCTCGCTCGTTGCTGGGAACGATGGCCCCGATCATATCGACTTTCTGGGTCGCGACCTGGTCGATCATCGCGTTGACGTCGCGCCCACGTTGTACCGAAAAACGCAGGCCGGTGCGCAGGCGGATCAATTCCAGCAGGTCCGCGGTGATCCCGCGAAAGTTGCCGTCCGCATCGAAAAATGTCAGTGGCGCGAAGGTTTCGTTGACGATGACCGTCACCACCGGGTGGTCTTTGAGCCAACGCTCTTCGCGCTGGGTCAGTTGCAGTTTCTTGTCGGTCAGCAGGATATCGCTGCCGGCGCTCCAACGCTTGGCGATGCTCTCCCGTTCATTGATGGGCACCGAAGCCAGTGCTGAATCGACAATGCTCAAGAGCATCCGGTTGTCCTGACGCGTGGCAAAGCTGAAACCATAAGCTTCATGCTTGCCGAAGTTGGCCATGCGAATGTTTTTGAGGTAGCCCTTGTTGATCATGTAATGGGTGGAAATGGTGTCACCGAGAAACACATCCGCCTGGTCGAAGGCCACTGCATTCAAGGCATTCTGATAAGAGGGGTAGGCGCGGATGATCGCCTTGGGGTACAGCTTTTCCACCTCATTAAGCGGCAGGTAGTGATAGACAAGGCTCAGGCGCAGCCCGTCGAGGCCTTCACTGAGGCTGCGGGTTTCTCCCTCGCGTGTGACCAGGACTGGCTGGTCTACCGCATAGGGTTCGGAGAGGATCAGATTCGGCGTTGCAGCCTCAAAGCCGTTGGAGGAGCCCAACAAGTCGATTTCCCCGGCTTCCAGGGCGCGAATGGCAGCCGCCCGGGACGGGTAGCGCATCACAGTGATGGGCAGGGAGAGTGCCTTGGCCAGCAATCCCGCGTAATCGGCGGTAAGGCCTTCATAATCATGTCCGCTGGACGTGAGGTCAAAGGGTGGGTAGTCAGGACTGGATGTACCCAGCGTTAGTTCACGTTTGTTATGCAGCCACTGGCGCTGGGCCTTGTCAAAATGAGTGTCCAGTTGTACAGCTCCCGCACGACTCAAGAGGGTGAAGCGTTCCGGGCTGGTTTGGTGCTCTGCCAGCACAGTTGTGCTGAAGTACAAACCGGCACTTAATATAATCAGATAGTCCTTTATACGCCTGGGCATCCGCTTTCTCACACTAGCGCGTTTCGTTTTGCCAACTCGATGAGGTCGACCAAGGATTTGGCTTGGAGTTTTTGCATTAATCTTTTCTTATAAGTACTGACGGTCTTGTTACTCAGGAACATACCTTTGGCGATTTCCTTGTTAGTGCGACCTTGTGCAAACAGTTGCAGCACCATCAGCTCCCGGTCGTTGACGGTCTTGAACAGTTCCAGCTCCTGAGCATCCATGCCTTCCGTTCCGGGGCCATTCAAGGCCTGGCTGGGGAAGTAGTTGTAGCCGGATAGCACCGCGCGGATGGCGCTCAGCAACTCGCTCAGGTCACCCTCCTTGCACACATAGCCCTCTGCCCCCGAGCGCATGCACCGCGTGGCAAACAACGTCGGACATTGAGCCGTGAGGACCAGGGTTTTCATCGAGGTGTTCATGGCGTTGAACCGGCAGAGCACCTCAAGGCCATCAAGTTTCGGGATGCTGATGTCGAGAATCACCAAGTCTGGAAGGCATTCACGCACCATCTGTATGGCATCGCACCCGTTATCTGTTTCGCCGACGACTTTGTAACCTTCATGTTCCAGCAACATTCGAATGGCAAGCCGGATAACGGGATGGTCGTCGATAATAAAAACTGAGTTCATAGTCACATTCCATGCAGGTGCAGATAAAGCGGGCACATTAGCTCAGAAGGTGAGTCCGCAGTATGAAGCTCGCAAGGAGTAGATGCAGAACAGGAAAGTTCCTACATTTAAAAAGGTATAGACCTACAAGTTGTTAGGTAATCGTGACAGGGTATGTGAGCGTTTCGAGGTCGATCATGACAAGACGCAAGGCTGGGGAATTTACGGCGGGCCTCGTATCTATTTTCGTTGAAAGGAATGTTTAAAATCCTACATGAGGGGGTCAAAAGTTAAGCCGATTAATATTTCAAGATCATCTTTGTTCAAAGGTTTTGGCAAATAGCCAAGGAGGGGGAGATTTCGTTGCGCGGCTTGTGTCGTCAGGTTGACCAGTTCTGGCGTAGGTAAGCCGCTCAACAGGATGGCACTGCTGATGAAGCGTCGGCGGCTGGCGATTTCCACCAGTTCAAGCCCAGGCAGGTCTGGCAGGCATTGGTCGCATAACATCAGGTCGAAAGGGTGTTCGGACTGGCTCATCGCGCGTATGGCCTGCTCGGCATTTTCCACCGCGGTCAGTTGGTCGAAGCCGAAACTTCTGAGCAGGCATTGGGTGGCCAGGAGTTGAAAGGGGTGATCCTCCACCAAAAGAATACGGAGAGAATAGCTGGGCATAAAGAGCACACAGTAAGGCAAGCGTCGATGGGGGCAGTAGGAATGACTCGGCTGGTCCGTTGGGAGCGCGCGTGATTATTCTTCGAGTGTCTGTACGAATTCGATCAGGCCGCTCTGTTCCCGTCGTAGGGCAATTCGCTTCAGGGAACAGGTTGCCTGATGAAGTCGTTATTGGGGGCCGGAGCGCCCGGTCATTTCTCGTGCCATTTCGGTGGCGTAGCTGTCGGTCATACCGGCGATGAAGTCGATCATCCGCAGGAACGAGGCGTGCAGTGACCAGGCGGGGTCTGGCGCGCTATTGCCTAGCAGGTCGAGAATGCGCCGGTTCTTGAACGACGGGGTGCGCCCGCCATGTTGTTCAAGGGCCGCGCCGCAGAAGGCGTTCAGCAGGATTTCCAGGGTGGTGTAGGCCCCGATTTCATGCAACGTCTTGCGCTTGTCCTGGAAGATTTTCTTGCGCGCCATGTCCTTGGCATCCAGCACGCAGCGCTTTGCCGGGCCGTGCATGTGCTCCACCAGATCCCCCGGCAGCGTGCCGGCCAACAGGGCGTCCTGTTGTTCGACGAACGCCTGCGCCGCTGCGTTGGTCAGGTGCTCGATGGCTTTGCCGCGCAGGATCGCCAGCTTGCGGCGGCGCGAGTCCATTGGCCCCAGTTGGCGATAGGTTTGTGGCAGATCATCGCCGACCAGGTCCAGCAGCAATGACTCGACTTCGGCGTACTCCAGCAACTCCATTTCCAGGCCGTCTTCCAGGTCGATCAACGCATAGCAGATGTCGTCGGCGGCCTCCATCAGATACACGAGCGGGTGACGCGCCCAACGTTGTTCCTCCAACTGAGGCAACCCCAGCTTGTGGGCGATTTGCTCAAGAATCGGCAGCTCGCTCTGGTAACAGCCAAACTTGTGTTTCTTGTAGCCCAGCGAGTCGGCGTGGCGGGCGGTCCAGGGGTATTTAAGGTAAGTGCCCAAGGTGGCGTAGGTCAGCCGCGTACCGCCGTCGAACTGATGGTATTCAAGTTGGGTGAGCACCCGAAAACCCTGGGCATTGCCTTCGAAGTTAAGGAAGTCATTGCGTTCGGCGCTGCTCATGTCATCCAGCCAGCCGCGCCCGGCGGCCTGTTGGAACCAGTGGCGAATGGCGTCTTCGCCAGAGTGCCCGAACGGTGGGTTGCCGATGTCATGGGCCAGGCAGGCCGATTGCACCACCATGCCCAGGTCGCTCGGGTCGCACCAGTCGGGCAGGGCGCCGCGCAGGGTTTCGCCTACGCGCATGCCCAAGGAGCGCCCCACGCAGCTGACTTCCAGCGAGTGGGTCAAGCGTGTGTGGATATGGTCGTTGCTCGTCACCGGGTGTACTTGGGTCTTGCGCCCCAGGCGCCGGAACGCGCCAGAGAAAATAATGCGGTCGTGATCTTTGTGAAAGGGACTGCGGCCCAGTTCTTCAGGGCTGTGCAGGGGTTTTCCAAGACGTTCGCGGGTCAACAGGGTGGGCCAATCCAAGGCAGAGGCTCTCCGTAGGGTGAATGACAGCGCCAGCTTCCCGGTTCGGCCTTTATGGGGCAAGCGAATCCAGCGGTCGGCCGCGTCAGTATCAATTAACAGGCAGCGCAAAAAACCGCAATGACCAGCAGTTGTCTGGTCGTTGCGGTCATTGGCTTTCGAAGGTCAGCTTTTGCGCGAAGCGCCTTGCATGGCCAACTTGATCAGTGGGATCAACCCGGCACCCAGCCGCACCAGGCGCGTGATGCTGCTGATACTGCCGCCCTTGGCGCCCTTGCCGGTAAAGAAGCCCATCAGCGTAACCGCCGCCACGCCCCACAACGGCGCGTGCTTGATGCCCAGGCTGTCCTGCCAGTTGTGGCGCATATTGCGCATTTTGTGCAGGGGGGCCATGAGTTGTTGGGACTCATGCCGGATTTCCTGGCGGTGCATTTCCATGCGCAGGCGGATCAAGGCTTTGCGCATTTCCCGGCGTGACGTATTTTGCGGGATCTCAGTCATGCTCATGGCAGCAGGCGCTCCCGGTCATTGGCCAGTTCTTCGAGCGTGGCATGGAAGGGCGTGGACTCATCGAATACGGCCGCCTTCAAGCGCACGCCGCAGAACGCAGCGGCCAGGCTATAGAACACGCAGAGGCAGATGATGCCGGTCAGGCGATAGCCCGTGTCCCACACCAGGATCATCACCAGCGTCGACAAGCCCACCAGCAACAGCAGGGCAAACACCAATGCCAGGCCGGCAAACAACAACAGGCTGACGGTACGGGCCTTTTGCTCTTGTAATTCAATGCCGAACAACTCGACATGACTGTGCAGCAAGCCCAGCACAGCTGCGCCCAGGCGTCGGGAAGTTGAACCGCTTGCTGAGGAATGTGCGCTCGTGGATGAGCTGGATTCGCCGATAGACATGGTTAGCGCCTTGTAGCCAATAGACCGATCAAAAAGCCTACGCCGGCAGCAATGCCGACTGACTGCCATGGGTTGGCTTGCACGTAGTCTTCAGTGGCAGTGATCGCCGCCTGGCCGCGCTCGCGCAATGAGTCTTCGGTCAGTTGCAGGGTCTGGCGGGCCTTGAGCAGGCTCTCGTGGATCTTGGTGCGCAGCTCGTCAGCCTGGTCACCGGCCAGCACGGCAGTGTCGTCCAGCAGCTTTTCGGTATCGCTGACCAGGGTTTGAAAATCCTCCATCAGTATCTCTTGAGCAGTCTTTGCTGTTTTACCGGCCATGGTTATCTCCGTGGGTAGCTGATCTGTACGTGTGGTTTCGAGTCGCGGCGTTCGCTGAAGGTTCACTGCAATTGTGTGGTACAGCTTTTGCTTTGCCTTGGTGCGCAGGCCCTGGAGCCTGCGCTGAATCCGGGCGGTCGAGGTGAAAACCTTGAAAAACCTTACCCTAAATCACTTAACTTCGCGGAAAAACCCTGTCGGCAACGGCCTGTTGTGTTGATCGCTGCGCTAAAGCGGTTCACGCCCTCTGAAGAAGGGCGAGGCCGGCGGTGCCAATTTAGTGCGCGAAACCCTGGCTTGAACCGCTTTGGTGCTTTTTGCCTTGATGCAGGCCTGCCAACCTCCATGGAAAACTTGCAAAGCGCGGTGGACACCCTCGTCCACAGTTCCAACACCTTGTTCATTCTGATTGGCGCGGTCATGGTGCTGGCCATGCACGCCGGCTTTGCCTTCCTTGAGGTTGGCACGGTGCGCCAGAAAAACCAGGTCAACGCCTTGTCGAAAATCCTCAGTGATTTTGCGATTTCAACGCTGGCCTATTTCTTTATAGGCTATTGGATCTCCTACGGTGTGAGCTTCCTGCAACCGGCCGCCGTGATCAGCGCCGATCATGGCTACGGCCTGGTGAAGTTTTTCTTCCTGCTGACGTTTGCCGCGGCGATTCCGGCGATTATTTCCGGTGGGATTGCCGAGCGTGCCAAGTTTGCGCCGCAGCTGTGTGCCACCGCGTTGATCGTGGCGTTTATCTACCCGTTCTTCGAAGGTCTGGTGTGGAACGGCAACCTTGGCCTGCAAGCCTGGCTGCTCGCAACCTTTGGCGCCAGCTTCCACGACTTTGCCGGTTCCGTGGTGGTTCACGCCATGGGCGGCTGGCTGGCGCTGGCGGCGGTGTTGCTGCTGGGCCCGCGCAATGGGCGTTATCGTGAAGGGCGTCTGGTGGCGTTTGCGCCGTCGAGCATTCCTTTCCTGGCGCTGGGCTCGTGGATTTTGATCGTGGGCTGGTTCGGCTTTAACGTGATGAGCGCCCAAACCCTCAATGGCGTCAGTGGCCTGGTGGCCGTCAATTCGCTGATGGCCATGGTCGGTGGCACCGTGGCTGCTCTGGTAATTGGCCGTAACGATCCTGGGTTTCTGCACAACGGTCCTTTGGCCGGGTTGGTGGCAATCTGCGCCGGTTCCGACCTGATGCACCCGGTGGGCGCGCTGGTCACGGGCGTGGTGGCTGGTGGCTTGTTCGTATGGTGTTTTATCGCTGCCCAGTCGCGCTGGAAGATCGATGACGTGCTGGGCGTGTGGCCATTGCATGGCTTGTGCGGTGTGTGGGGCGGCATTGCCTGCGGTATTTTCGGGCAGGCCGCCCTCGGTGGGCTGGGCGGCGTGAGCCTGATCAGCCAGTTGATCGGCACCGGGTTGGGCGTGGCCGTGGCGTTTGGCGGCGGCTTGCTGGTGTACGGTGTGATCAAGCGTGTGCAAGGGCTGCGCTTGAGCCAGGAGCAGGAGTATTACGGCGCAGACCTGTCGATTCACAAAATCGGCGCGGTCAGTCAGGACTGATCGGCGCGTCTTCGTCAGTGTGTTCCGGTGGGTAGAAACCGTGCAGCAGGCGATAGTGGTTGCGCCGTACTTCGTTCACTCGCGCCTGCACCTGTTGGTCCGGCAGACCCAGCAGGATCAGGGCATGGGAGGCGAGCATCAGGCTCGACTCCAACAGCTCGGGCACCACTTCGCTGGCGCCCGCGGCCTTGAGCTCAGCCAACTGGCTGTCATCGCGGGTGCGCACCAAAATCGGCACGTCAGGGTTGATCTGCCGTGCCTCCTTGAGCACCACCAGCGCGACATCGCTGTTGTCCACCGCGATCACCACCAACCGCGACCGTTCCAGGCCGACGGCGCTGAGCAAAGCGCCACGGCGGCAGTCGCCGTAATGCACGCTGCTGTCCTCGGTGGCGGCTTCCTGCACCCGTTCGGGGTCATCATCCAGGGCGATAAACGCCTGTTGTTCGCGGCGCATAAAGCGCCCGATGGACTGGCCTACCCGGCCATACCCGCAAATCACCACGTGCCTATGCAGTTGGGCGTTGAGCGCGGTGATGTGTTCCAGTTGCACTTGCTGGTTGGGCTTGCGATGCAGGCGCAGGGCGATGGCCGGTGCCGCACGTAACAGCAGTGGTGTCAGCAGCATTGAGCAGAAGGTGGCAGCCAGTAGCAGGCCGTTGAACTCATCGGGAATCAACCGGCTCTGCTGCATTTGCGCCATCAGCGCAAAACAGAATTCGCCGCCCTGGGCCAGTGCCAGGCCGCTGCGCCAGGCCGTTTCGGTGTCGCTGTCACGCCACTTGACCAGCGCCGCGACGACCAGGCCTTTGACCAGCATCAACGTGAGCGTCAGGCCGAGGATCAACAGGCTGTGGCTGACGAACAACTGCAGATCGATGAGCATGCCGATGCTGACAAAAAACAGCCCCAGCAGGATGTCGCGAAACGGGCGGATATCGGCTTCGATCTGGTGTCGGTAATGGCTCTCGCCCAGCAGCATGCCGGCCAGGAACGCGCCGAGGGCAGGGGACAGGCCCAGCAGGTGGGTGAGCCAGGCGGTGAGCAAGACAATCACCAGCGCCAGCAGCACAAACAGCTCCGCCGAATGAGACGCGGCGACTTCACGGAACAGGCGCGGCAGCAACCAGCGGCTGGCGAACAACAGGCCCACGAACAGCACCACGGTCTTAGCCAGCGTCAACGGCAGCGCCCAGTACCAGGCGTGGTCGCTGCTGCCGGCAAACACCGGCACCAGTGTCAGCAGCAACACCGCCACGACATCCTGGAACAGCAACACGCCTATCGCATTCTGGCCATGACTGCTGAAGATTTCCCCGAGGCTGGTCAATTCCTTGCTGACAATGGCCGTGGACGATAACGCCAGCCCTGCGCCCAGCAATAACGCGATGCCAGGCGCGAGGCCAAAGCTCATCAACAAAGCGCCCAGCAATGCCCCGCACCCCAGCACCTGCAGGCTGCCCAGGCCAAATACCACGCTGCGCAGCGCCAACATTTTCGACAGGGAAAACTCAAGCCCCAGGGAAAACAGCAGGAACACCACGCCCATCTCGGCCAGGTCCGGCAGGTCTTCGTTGTCATTGACCCAGTCCAGCGCGGTGGGCCCCACTGCCAGGCCCACGCACAGGTAGCCCAGCACGGGAGGCAACTGCAGCCGGCGAAACAACGCAATCACCACCAGGGATGAAGCCAGAATAATCAGCAGGTTGGCGAACACAGGCATCTCCGTTGCAGGGTGAGCGGCAAAAAGCCGCGAGAATCGCTGAATCAGTTATAGGCCATGGTGATCTGGGTCAGGCTTTTTGCACCGTAGGAGCGAGCAAGCTCGCTCCTACAAGGGGCTTGTTGGGCTTAGAATGGAGATTCGTTTTGTGACCGAGTCCTTTCATCATGCTTCCTGAATGCCAGCTGTTCGGCACCCTGGGTTGCCATTTGTGTGAGATCGCCGAAGCCGAAGTCATGCCGCTCGTCGAACACGGGCTGTTGGTGGAGTTGGTGGATATCACCGATCCGCAGGACCTGACAGACGTCTACGGCCTGCGGATTCCGGTGCTTCGCCGCACGGACACCGGGGCGGAACTGGACTGGCCGTTCGACACCGAGCAGGTGGTTGCCTTCCTGCGCTGAGATTTATGCGATGGCGGCTTTTCAAATATTCAGTTACTGTATATTCGTACAGCGATTGAATAGAGGGAACGCCCGTGGTGAATGTTGAACAACTTAAAAGCAGCGTCAATCGCATGTCCGCCGATGTGGTGCGTGACGCGGTGAACGAACTGCGCCTCGATGGCTTGGTCACGGAAGGCAAGACGCCGTTTAACAAAGTGCATTTCAACACCTGCTTCGCGGAAATCGAGGCGCTGTTCCAGCGCGCCGGTTATCACAAGCAGCTGGATGTGGTGGGTTATCAGGGCTTGCTCTACGCGCTGTATGACCCAGGCCGTTGGGAAGCGGTGGACGTGCTGCGCTGGCTCAAGGAATTCACCGAGGCGGCGAGCGCCTCGCCGGTGCTGCGGGCTCAACTGGCCAAGGCCTGAGATAGGCCCTAGGCAATCGCGCGCCATGGGCGATAATGCCCGCCTGTTTTCCAGGCTTTGAGCGTCGGCATGTCCACTTTGGTTTTTTCCCCCTCCCAGCACCAAGCCAGCACCCTGTACTTGCCGCCGGGCTCCTGGGTGACGGTGCTCGATTGCCTGTGCGCACACTTCCCGGCCATTGGCCGCGAACAGTGGCTGGACCGCATTGCCCGCGGCCGGGTGCTGGATGTCAATGGCAACCCGATCAGCCTGGGCCTGGGCTACAAGGAAGGCCTGTGCATCTATTACTTTCGCGAAGTGCTCAACGAGAAAGTGATTCCGGTGCAGGAAAACATCCTGTACGCCGATGAACACCTGGTGGTGGCGGACAAACCGCATTTCCTGCCAGTGACACCCGCTGGCGAGTACGTCGAACACACCTTGTTGCGACGCTTGATCCGGCGCCTGGACAATCCCGCCCTGGTGCCTCTGCACCGCATCGACCGGCATACGGCGGGGTTGGTGCTGTTCTCCGCCAACCCGCACAGCCGTTCGGCCTATCAGCAATTGTTTCCCACACGACGTATCGACAAATTCTACGAAGCCATCGCACCGGCCTTGCCGCACCTCAGTTTCCCGTTGGTGCACAAAAGCCGTTTGGTGGATGGCGAGCCTTTCTTTCGCATGCAGGAAGGGCCGGGGGCCAGCAACACCGAGACGGCGGTAGAAGTGCGCGAGAAAAACGCTGATCTATGGCGCTACGGCCTGTTCCCGGTGACCGGTAAGAAGCACCAGCTGCGCGTGCATATGACGGCGCTGGGGGCAAGCATCTGTAATGACCCGTTTTACCCCGAAGTAATCAAGGATGCCGAGGACGATTACGCCAAGCCACTTAAGCTGCTGGCCCAGGGCGTGCGCTTTATCGACCCGGTGAGCGGTGAACAACGCAGCTTCCGCAGCCAGATCACCCTGGACTGGTAAACCCCAGGAACAACAAGGCCCGCGCTAGGCGGGCCTTGTGTGCAAGCGCTGAGGCTTACAGGTCTTTAACGGTGCGAACCTGATCTTTGTTGATACGGGTGTGCTTGCCGTCCAGTTGTTCGAATTCGTAGAAGCCCGAATCTTCATCGTATTTCGGGGTGTCGACGGCCTGGATTTCGCGACCGTCATTCAGGGTGATCACTGTTGGCGAGGCGCAACCGGCGAGGGTGGCGAGGCCCAGTGCAAGCATGAGAGCGGCGATGGTCCGTTGAGTCATGAGTTTGTCTCCGAGAGAATACTTTTAAATTGCTGACCTTGTGACGTACGGGACGCCGGCAAAGTTCCTTGTGCAGGGTTCATTCTGACATGCCAGCCCCGGGGTGCAACAGCTCGGGCGTATTAAGATTGGCCAGGCGTGGGTCATCGGCCGGGCATTCCACGGCCACCGCGCCCAGTTGCAGCCAGAGCTTGCGCGGGCTGCGCTCACCCGCTTGCCATGCCTGTTCCACCTGGTTTTTCAGGCTTGTGGGAATGATGCACAGCAAGGGTTCCCAGCATTCACCCTGGCGCACCATCACCGGTATCTGCGGGTTGCGTCGTGCGGTCGCACGCAGGTCGGCCAGCAGTCGCGCATCGACCTGCGGCACATCGCAAGGCAATATCAGCAGATGCGCATGGCGTGCGGCGAAGAGTCCCGCACGGATACCGGCCAGCGGACCGGGGAAGTCCGGGTTGTCGTCACTCACCTGCTGGTCGGCATAGGGCGCGTAGCGTTCATGGTTGCGGTTGCACGAGATGATCAGGTCATCGGTGAGCGGCCGGGCCAACTGGTGCAGGTGGGCGATCAAGGGCTGGCCTTGCCATTCCAGCAGCCCTTTGTCCTGGCCGCCCATGCGTTGGCCGCGACCACCGGCGAGCAATAGGATCGAACACGGCAGTGAGGAAAATTCAAACGTCATGGTGGTTGCGCTGCGGCAGGGAAACAGGGGCCTGTGATATAACACCGGGCTGTTCCTTCGACAACCGGACCGTGCCATGAAAGCCAAGGCCGATGCGCCCTTTGTACCCCTGAATATTGCTGTATTGACCGTCAGCGACACCCGCACCCTGGAGACTGACACCTCCGGCCAGGTCTTCGTCGACCGCCTCACCGCCGCCGGCCACCGCCTGGCCGAGCGCGTGCTGCTCAAGGACGACCTCTACAAGATTCGCGCCCAGGTGGCCCACTGGATCGCTGAAGACGTGGTGCAGGTGGTGCTGATTACCGGCGGCACCGGCTTCACCGGTCGCGACAGTACCCCTGAAGCAGTGAGCTGCCTGCTCGACAAGCAGGTCGATGGTTTTGGCGAGCTGTTCCGCCAGATCTCCGTGGCCGATATCGGCACCTCCACCGTACAATCGCGCGCCTTGGCGGGGTTGGCCAACGGCACCCTGGTGTGCTGCCTGCCAGGCTCCACCAATGCCGTGCGCACCGGTTGGGACGGCATCCTCGCCGAGCAGTTGGATAACCGTCACCGCCCGTGCAATTTCGTCCCGCATCTGAAGCAGGCAGAACCTTGTGAATCCCGTGGATAAGCCCGGCAAGACCGGCGCCCTGATGCCGGTGGAGGCAGCCCTGCAACGTTTGCTCGACATGGCCGCCGCCGCGCCGATCCGCGAGGAGGAAGTACTGTCCCTGGCTGAGTGTGATGGCCGGGTATTGGCCCAGGATCTGATCTCCACACTCGACCTGCCACCGTGGCCCAACAGTGCCATGGACGGCTACGCCGTGCGCCTGGCGGACTGGACCGGCGAACCCTTGGTGGTGAGCCAGCGGATTTTCGCCGGCACTGCCCCTGAACCCTTGGCGGCCGGCACCTGCGCACGCATCTTTACCGGCGCGCCGGTGCCCCAAGGCGCTGACTGCGTGCAAATGCAGGAAAACGCCGTGGTGCATGCCGACCAGCGCGTGAGTTTCACCGAGCCATTGCAGATGGGCGACAACATCCGGCCTCAGGGCCAAGAGACCACGGTCGGCGAGACCGTACTCAGTGCCGGTACCCGCCTGGGCCCTATCGAACTCGGTTTGGCCGCGTCTCTTGGACGTGATCGACTCGAGGTGGTGCGGCGCGTGCGCGTGGCCGTGTTGTCGACCGGCGATGAACTGATTGAGCCAGGGTTGCCGCTCGGCCCTGGGCAGATCTACAACAGCAACCGCCGCGTGCTGTGCAGTTGGCTTGGGCGCATGGGCTGCGAAGTGATTGATGCCGGGATTCTACCGGATGATCTGGAACAGACCCGCGCGCGTCTGGCGGGGCTGGGCAACGTTGACCTGATCCTCTCGACCGGCGGTGTGTCGGTGGGCGAAGCGGACTTCCTTGGCATTGCCTTGCGGGAAGAGGGTGAGCTGGCGCTGTGGAAACTGGCGATCAAACCGGGCAAGCCGCTGACCTTCGGGCATTTTCGTGGCGTGCCGGTGATCGGCCTGCCGGGAAACCCGGCCTCGACCCTGGTGACTTTTGCGCTGCTGGCGCGCCCGTATCTGCTGCGCCGTCAAGGTGTGCTGCAGGTGCAGCCGCTGCGCTTCGAAGTGTCGGCAGGGTTCGTCTGGCCCAAGCCCGGCAACCGCCGCGAGTACCTGCGCGGGCGGATCGAACAGGGCAAGGCGATCATCTACCGCAACCAAAGCTCCGGGGTGCTGCGCAGTGCGGCGTGGGCTGAAGGCTTTGTGGAGGTAGTGGAAGGCACCACGCTGGCCATCGGCGACCGGGTCAACTTCATTCCTTTGAGCGAAGTCCTGAACTGAACACAGATCAAAAATGTGGGAGCAGGCAAGCCAGCTCCCACAGTTGGATGTGTGGGGAGCTCATGAGCAATCAGTAATCGTCACCCTGCTCAGTGACATCCCGCTCTACTGGCCCTGCTTCCGGGTCGTAGCCGGCCGGGAACTTGCCCTTCAACGTCCAGGCAAACGCAATGATCTCGGCAATCGTGCGGTACAACTCTTCCGGAATGCTGTCCCCCAGTTCCATGCGCGCCAGCAGCTTCACCAACTCGGCGTTTTCATAGATCGGTACTTCATTCTCCCGTGCCAATTTGAGGATGGCTTCGGCCAGGGCGTCGTCGCCTTTGGCCGTCAGGGTGGGGGCCTGTTGGCCGTCGTACTTGAGGGCGATGGCCTGGCGGGGTGGGGCGGCGTTTTTCATGCGGTTTCATCCACCCAGCGTTGCTCCAGTCCGGTTTTTGGCCCACGGGGCGGGGTGCCCAGATGGCAATCCAGGTCGCCGACGTTAAGCCCGGATGACACCAGGCGCTCGCGCAGGCTGCCCAAATGGCTTTCGATCAGGCTGGCAGTGAATGGGCGGCTGGCCCACAGCTGGCTGGACAGTTTGCCTTGAGACAACTGCGCCTGAACCTGCAGTGGCCCCAGCGGCTCCATGTCGAAGGCCAGTTCGACGCGCCAGAGCATCTGTTTCGGGTCTTTTTTATCCTTGCGCTCGGGCTGGTCCTTGTCTGGCGCGGGCTCCTCGCGTTGGAACTTGACCTGCAACGGCACAATGTCTTGCAGGGTGCGCATGGGGATCTCCAACTGCCAGGTCGTTTGCAGGCGGCCATCGGCGGTGATGCCGGTCTGTTCCAGGCTCGACAGTTGATGGCTCTGCAAGCGCGAGATCGCCCCGGCGGCCAGGCGTAGCAGGCTTTCCAAGTCGCCTTCACCTTCCAGTTTTGCCATGAGCCGCTCGGGCAGCGGGAAGCCGGCGGGTATCTGCCGGGCGCCGACCTGGCCGAGGGTGTTCAACGGGCTGCGCACGAAGTGCGGCAACACCTGGGCCAGGGTATTGGCGGCGAGGATCGCATTCAGGTTGGTACTGGCAGGCAAGGCGGGCAAAAGGTCTGCGACCAGGCGTAACAGCGCGCCTTTCATGTCCAGCGGTGGGATTTGCGGGTTCTGCCCGGCAAGCAATTTGGCTTCCAGAAAGGCGCCGCTGTTCTGCACCACCTGGGCCAGTATCTTGGGATTGCTGACCTGTGCCAGATCGGGCAACGCCGCCAGCAAGCGCTCGGCGGCGGCCCGCAGCTCGCCCGATGTGCTGTCGCCACGGGGCAGGTTTTGCAAGGCGGTGAACACCGCATCCAGCGAGCCTTGGCGACTTTGCTGAGTGGCAAGTTGCTGCGTCACGGCCAGTTGGTCCTTCAGGCCGCTTAGCGGTACGAAGTTCAGGGTCTGCGCGTTCTGCACCACGGCGCTGAGCAAGCTGCCCACCCTCAGCGGCTGAGGGCTTTCCAGGGTGAGGGTGGCACCGGCCAGGGCGTTATTGAGCACACTCACCAGCGAGCGATAGATCGCCGGTTGCGCCGTGCCCTGGGGCAGCATCTGCGTGGTCAGCACCTTGGCCTGCAATAACGTACCCACCGGTATTTGGTTAGTGTCGAGGCGGGTGAGGGCGGCCACGTTGGCACTTATGGCTTGCTGCAAGGTAATGGCCAGGTTGCCCGCAGGCGTCTGGCTCACCGCCACATTGCTGCCCAGGGGCAAGGGCTGGGCGCTGCTGGCTTGCACCAGCGTCTGGCGACCGCCGGCGAGGGTCAGTTTGAGCAATAACTGAAAGGCCTCGCCGCCTTGTTTAAGCGCGATGACCTCGGCGTTCACGGTTTTCCCCGGGTCGATCAACCCGGCCTGCGGCTCCAGCAGTTTGAGCAACGCGCCGGCCCCAGGCAGCGGAGTGGGCCCGGGTGCGGAGGTTGGCGGCAGTGGAGGAAGGTTGATCTCGCCGGTCATCGTGCGCATCGTCTCTGGGGAAATTGCCCTCTTTAGAGTAGGACATCGCATGTATAATGCCGTCCGTCTGCAAAGAGAGCGGTAAAAACCTCACAACTATTTGATCCAGCTCTCTAAAATCGGTCGCCAAAGCCGTTATTGTGCATCTCACTATAACGGCCGCTGCACCGCCGACTTGAACCGTAAAGGCCCGCGATCTCTTGACCAGCCCTCTTCTTGAAGCCGTAGCGCTTGCCTGTGAACGCGACCTGCGCCTGCTGTTCGAGCAACTCGACCTGCGGCTTTCGGGGGGCGACATGGTGCAAATCAGTGGCCCCAATGGCAGCGGCAAGACCAGCCTGCTGCGCCTGCTGGCCGGGTTGATGCAGCCGACGGCCGGCGTGGTGCAGCTCAACGGCAAACCGTTGAACGAGCAGCGTAGCGAGCTTGCGCGCAACCTGGTCTGGATCGGCCACGCCGCTGGCATCAAGGACGTACTCACCGCTGAAGAAAACCTCAGTTGGCTCAGCGCCCTGCATCATCCTGCTTCCCGTGACGCCATCTGGCAGGCCCTGGCCGCGGTGGGCCTCAAGGGCTTTGAGGACGTCCCCTGCCACACCCTGTCCGCCGGCCAGCAGCGCCGCGTGGCCCTGGCCCGCTTGTACTTGCCCGGCCCGCCGTTGTGGATTCTCGACGAACCTTTCACGGCCCTCGACAAACAAGGCGTGGCTCAACTCGAAGCACATCTGGCCCAGCACTGCGAGCAAGGTGGCCTGGTGGTGCTCACCACCCACCACACCTTGGTGCGTATGCCCGCTGGTTACCGTGAGCTGGACCTGGGGCGGTGGTCGCTATGAGTGTGTTCGCCCTGTTGGTCGCCCGCGAAGCCCGGCTGTTGTGCCGTCGCCCCGCCGAACTGGCCAACCCGCTGGTGTTCTTTGCCATCGTGATCGCGCTGTTCCCGCTGGCGGTTGGCCCGGAGACTAAACTGTTGCAAACCTTGTCCCCAGGACTGGTGTGGGTCGCCGCACTTTTATCGGTTCTGCTCTCGCTGGACGGGCTGTTTCGCAGTGATTTCGAAGACGGTTCCCTGGAACAGTGGGTCCTTTCGTCGCACCCTTTGCCACTTCTGGTACTGGCCAAGGTGCTGGCACACTGGGTTTTTTCCGGCTTGGCGCTAGTCTTGCTCTCGCCACTGCTTGCCATGATGCTCGGGTTGCCCGTTGAATGCCTGCCGGTGTTGCTCCTGTCCTTGTTACTCGGCACGCCGGTGCTCAGCCTGTTGGGGGCGGTGGGCGCAGCGTTGACCGTCGGCTTGAAACGGGGCGGCCTGTTGCTGGCCCTGTTGATTCTGCCTTTGTATATCCCGGTGTTGATCCTGGGCAGCGGCGCTTTGCAAGCCGCGCTTATGGGGATGCCGGCGACCGGTTACCTCTTGTGGCTGGGTAGCCTGACCGCCCTGGCGGTAACCCTGACACCCTTTGCTATAGCCGCCGGCCTGAAAATCAGCGTCGGTGAATAATGAGGTCTGACCCGGCGTCAATAACGCTGAGTCAGTAAAGACCCTGAGCTTTTCGCCACGACGAAAAGCACCGTGATGGAAACAGCAATGAACTGGACCTTGTTTCACAAGCTCGGCTCGCCCAAATGGTTTTATGGCATCAGCGGCAAGCTGCTGCCGTGGTTAAGTATCGCAGCCATCCTGCTGATCGGCATCGGCCTGGTCTGGGGCCTGGCCTTTGCGCCGCCGGACTATCAGCAAGGCAACAGCTTTCGCATCATCTATATCCACGTGCCTGCCGCGATGCTGGCCCAGTCCTGCTACGTGATGCTGGCGGTGTGCGGCATCGTCGGCCTGGTATGGAAGATGAAGCTGGCCGATGTAGCCCTGCAATGCGCCGCGCCCATCGGTGCGTGGATGACCGCCGTGGCGCTGGTGACCGGTGCGATCTGGGGCAAGCCGACCTGGGGCTCATGGTGGGTGTGGGATGCGCGCCTGACCTCGATGCTGATCCTGCTGTTCCTGTATTTCGGCCTGATTGCCCTGGGCAACGCCATCAGCAACCGTGACAGCGCCGCCAAGGCCTGCGCGGTGCTGGCGATTGTCGGCGTGATCAACATCCCGATCATCAAGTACTCGGTGGAGTGGTGGAACACCCTGCACCAGGGCGCCACCTTCACCCTCACCGAGAAACCGGCGATGCCCGTGGAAATGTGGGCGCCGTTGCTGCTGATGGTGCTGGGTTTCTACTGTTTCTTCGGCGCCGTACTGCTGCTGCGCATGCGCCTTGAAGTGCTCAAGCGTGAAGCCCGTACCAGTTGGGTAAAGGCCGAAGTGCAAAGCTGCCTGGGAGCACGTGGATGAGTTTTGCTTCTTTCAGTGATTTTCTCGCCATGGGCCACCACGGCCTGTATGTCTGGACGGCCTATGGCATCTGCCTGGCGGTGCTGGCCCTCAACGTCGCCGCGCCGATCCTGGCCCGCAAGCGTTACCTGCAACAAGAGGCGCGACGTCTGCGCCGGGAGACCGAAAAGTGAATCCGCTGCGTAGAAAGCGTCTGTTGATCATCCTTGCCATCCTGGCCGGCGTCGGCATTGCCGTGACCCTGGCCCTGAGCGCCCTGCAGCAGAACATCAACCTGTTCTACACGCCCACCCAGATCGCCAATGGCGAGGCACCGGTCGATACGCGCATCCGCGCTGGCGGCATGGTGGAGCAGGGCTCGTTGAAGCGTTCCGGCGATTCGTTGGACGTGACCTTCGTGGTCACCGATTTCAACAAGGCCGTGACCATCACCTATCGCGGCATCCTCCCGGACCTGTTCCGTGAAGGCCAGGGCATTGTCGCCCTGGGCAAGCTCAACGCCGACGGCGTGGTGGTGGCTGACGAAGTGCTGGCCAAGCACGATGAAAAATACATGCCGCCCGAGGTCACCAAAGCCTTGAAAGACAGCGGCCAAACCGCGCCCGCCACCCCAGTCAAGGAGGGCTGAGCCATGACGTCCGCACTGTTTATTCCGGAGCTGGGCCAGTTGGCGATGATCCTCGCGCTGTGCTTTGCCGTGGTCCAGGCCGTGGTGCCCTTGCTCGGTGCCTGGCGCGGCGACCGCCTGTGGATGAGCCTGGCGCAGCCTGCCGCCTGGGGCCAGTTTGCCTTCTTGCTGTTCGCCTTTGGTTGCCTGACCTACGCCTTCATGACCGACGATTTTTCCGTCGCCTACGTCGCCAACAATTCCAACAGCGCTTTGCCCTGGTACTACAAGTTCAGCGCCGTGTGGGGCGCCCACGAAGGTTCATTGCTGTTGTGGGCCTTGATCCTCGGCGGCTGGACCTTCGCTGTATCGGTGTTGTCGCGCCAATTGCCGCAAGTGATGCTGGCGCGGGTGCTGGCGGTGATGGGCATGATCAGCATCGGCTTCCTGCTGTTTTTGATCATGACCTCCAACCCGTTCACCCGCATCCTGCCGCAGATCCCGGTGGACGGTCACGACCTCAACCCGTTGCTGCAGGATATCGGCCTGATCGTGCACCCGCCGATGCTCTACATGGGCTATGTGGGCTTTTCTGTGGCCTTCGCGTTCGCCATCGCCGCCCTGCTCGGCGGGCGTCTCGACGCCGCCTGGGCGCGCTGGTCACGGCCATGGACCATCGTCGCCTGGGCCTTCCTCGGTATCGGTATCACCCTGGGCTCGTGGTGGGCCTATTACGAACTCGGCTGGGGCGGCTGGTGGTTCTGGGACCCAGTGGAAAACGCCTCCTTCATGCCGTGGCTGGTGGGTACCGCGCTGATTCACTCCCTGGCCGTCACCGAAAAGCGTGGCGTGTTCAAGAGCTGGACGGTACTGCTCGCCATCGCGGCGTTTTCCCTCAGCCTGCTCGGCACTTTCCTGGTGCGCTCGGGCGTGCTGACCTCGGTGCATGCGTTTGCCTCAGACCCTGAGCGCGGCGTGTTCATCCTGATCTTCCTGCTGTTTGTGGTCGGCGGTTCCCTGACCCTGTTCGCCCTGCGTGCTCCGGTGGTCAAGAGCCACGTCGGTTTCAACCTGTGGTCGCGGGAGACCCTGTTGCTGGGCAATAACCTGGTACTGGTGGTGGCTGCATCGATGATCCTGCTCGGCACCCTCTACCCGCTGGTACTGGATGCCTTGAGCGGCGCCAAGCTGTCCGTGGGGCCGCCGTACTTCAATGCGTTGTTCATCCCGTTGATGGGCCTGTTGATGGTAGTGATGGCGGTCGGCGTGCTGGTGCGCTGGAAAGACACCCCGGTGAAATGGCTGGCGGGCATGCTGATGCCGGTGCTGCTCGGCAGCGTGGCCCTGGCGGTGATCGCCGGGTTTGCCTACGGCGACTTCAATTGGGCGGTACTCGCCACCTTCCTGCTGGCGGCCTGGGTGTTGCTGGCGGGGGCGCGGGACATCGTCGACAAGACGCGCCACAAAGGCCTGATCAAAGGCCTGCCCACTCTGACCCGCAGCTATTGGGGCATGCAGATCGCCCACATTGGTATTGCGGTGTGCGCCCTTGGGGTGGTGCTGTCCAGCCAGAACAGCGCCGAGCGCGACCTGCGCCTGGCGCCGGGCGAGTCCATGGACCTGGCCGGTTACCACTTCATCTTCGAAGGTGCCAAGCACTTTGAAGGGCCGAACTTCACCTCCGACAAAGGCACGGTGCGCGTGGTGCGCAAGGGCAAGGAAATCGCCGTGCTGCACCCGGAGAAACGCCTGTACACCGTGCAAAGTTCGATGATGACCGAGGCTGGCATTGACGCAGGTTTCACCCGTGACCTGTATGTGGCCCTCGGTGAACCTCTGGGCGATGGCGCCTGGGCCGTGCGCGTGCATGTCAAACCGTTCGTGCGCTGGATCTGGTTCGGCGGGTTGCTCACCGGGTTCGGCGGGTTGCTCGCAGCGCTGGACCGGCGCTATCGGGTCAAGGTCAAGAGCCGGGTGCGTGAAGCGCTTGGCCTTTCGGGAGCTGCGGTATGAAGCGTTGGTTGATGGTTGTGCCGCTGGCGATGTTCCTGCTGGTGGCGGTGTTCCTGTATCGCGGGTTGTACCTGGACCCGGCCGAGCTGCCTTCGGCGATGATCGGCAAGCCGTTCCCCGCCTTCAACCTGCCAACGGTGCAGGGTGACAAGACCCTGACCCAGGCAGATTTGCAGGGCAAGCCGGCGCTGGTCAACGTGTGGGCCACCTGGTGCATCTCTTGCCGCGTCGAACACCCGGTGCTGAACAAGCTGGCCGAGAAGGGCGTGGTGATCTACGGCATCAACTACAAGGACGACAATGCGGCGGCCGTGAAGTGGTTGGCGGAATTTCATAACCCGTACCAGCTGGATATCCGCGACGAAGACGGCAACCTGGGGTTGAACCTGGGCGTGTACGGCGCGCCGGAAACCTTCTTCATCGATGCCAAGGGTGTGATTCGTGACAAGTTCGTCGGCGTGATCGACGAAACGGTGTGGCGCGAGCAACTGGCCGCCAAGTACCAGGCCCTGGTCGATGAGGCCAAGCCATGAAGCGTTGGTTGACCGCTGCCGTTTTAACCCTGGGCCTGGCCGGCGTGGCCCACGCCGCCATCGACACCTACGAATTTGCCAACGACGCCGAGCGCGAGCGTTTCCGCGACCTGACCAAGGAACTGCGCTGCCCCAAATGCCAGAACCAGGACATCGCCGACTCCAACGCCCCGATCGCCACCGACCTGCGCAGAGAGATTTTCCGCATGCTGGGGGAGGGCAAGGACGACCAGCAGATCATCGACTTCATGGTCGACCGCTACGGTGATTTCGTACGCTACAAACCGGCACTCACCGGCAAGACCGCGCTGCTGTGGTTTGGCCCGGCCGGGCTGCTGCTGGCCGGCGTGGTGGTGATGGCCGTGATCGTGCGTCGGCGCCGTGTCGCACCGATTGATGGCGCCGATGCGCTGTCCCCTGAAGAGCGTAAACGCCTCGACCAATTGCTGGACACCAAGACTGATGATTGATTTCTGGCTCGCAGCCGGTTTGCTGCTACTGATTGCCCTGAGTTTCCTGTTGATCCCTGTGTTGCGTGGCCGTCGTGCCCAGCGTGAAGAGGATCGCACCGCGTTGAACGTGGCGCTGTACCAGGAACGCGTCGCCGAGCTGCAAGCGCAGCAGGACGAAGGTGTGTTGAATACCGCGCAACTCGACACCGGCCGCGCCGAAGCGGCCCGCGAGTTGCTGGCCGACACCGAAGGTGTGGAAAAACCCCGCGAATCGCGGTTAGGCAAACCGCTGCCGTTTTTGGCGGCGTTTCTGGTGCCTGTGCTGGGCGTGGCGCTGTACCTGCATTATGGGGCGAGCGACAAGGTTGAACTGACCCGTGAGTTTTCCCAACCGCCGGTGTCCATGGCCGACATGACCCGCCGCCTGGAACGCGCCGCCGCCGCACAACCGGATTCGGCAGAAGGTTTGTACTTCCTTGGGCGCGCCTATATGGCCCAGGACCGTGCCGCCGATGCCGCCAAAGTCTTTGAACGTACGGTTGCGTTGGCCGGGCGCCAACCGGAACTGCTCGGCCAATGGGCCCAGGCGCAGTACTTTGCCGACAACAAACAATGGTCGCCTCAGGTTCAGGCGCTGACCGACGAAGCCTTGAAGCTCGACCCCAAGGAAGTCACCAGCCTTGGCCTGTTGGGTATCGCTGCCTTTGAGGGCCAGCGTTATCAGGAAGCCATCGACTACTGGAACCGCCTGCTCGCGCAACTGCCGCCAGAGGACAATTCCCGTGTCGCCTTGCAAGGCGGAATTGACCGCGCAGCAGAGAAGCTCAAGGAGAGCGGTGGCAGCCTGGCTCAGGCGCCCAAGGCGCTGCTGACCGTGCGGGTGGACGTATCTGCCGAGGTGAAAGCCAAGGCCCTGCCAGGCGACAGCGTGTTCATCTTCGCCCGTGCCGTAAACGGCCCCCCGGCGCCCTTGGCGGCCAAGCGTGTAACCGTCGACGCATTGCCGGTCACCGTCGAACTGGGCGATGCCGACGCGATGATGCCGCAGTTGAAACTGTCCAACTTCCCCGAAGTCCAACTGGTTGCGCGCATATCCCGGGCCGGCCAACCGACCGCTGGCGAATGGATCGGCCGCAGCCAACCGTTGGCCAGCAGCACCACTGCGCTGCAGCAATTGACTATCGACACTCCGGACCAGTAATTCTGAGGACACACCCATGACCGCATTTGCACGCATCACCCTGCTCAGCCTGGTACTGGGCCTGAGCGCCTGTGCGGTCCACCGCCCACCTGCGGCGCCGACCGGCCCGACTATTCCACCGTCTGGCCCCTCGACCCAGCCGAGCACCAAACCATCTGGCCCGGTGACGCCGCCGCCCAAGCCTCTGCCAAGCAAATCGCCGACCTTCGCCCCACCGCCGGGCGCCGCCAGCCACTGGGACGGCAAGATGCAGGTGTACGTGCTGGATGACCAGCCTGACACCTTCTACCGCCAGCGCACCTACTACCGGTGGAGCAACGGCTGGAGCCGGTCCATCAGCCCCAACGGGCCATGGGAAGAAACCAACGTGCAGGGCGTGCCGCCGGGGCTAAGCAAGCAGTACGCGCAATGACAAAAGGCGACCGTGTTCAGGTCGCCTTTTTTATTTCCGATTTGAAATGCTCTCCACTGTGGGAGCGGGCTTGCCTGCGATGACTATAGGTATCTACACAACTTTGTAGATTGTAGCCGCCGTTGGGCGGAACCCTAAGTGGCTGTTACCTCAATAACGGATATGTACTCGGTCTGGATCCAACATATTGGTCGGCTGCCAAGCCGCCTTCGCAGGCAAGCCAGCTCCCACATTTGGATCGCAGCGCTTCAGTTGGCCCAGCGTCGGCTGTCAAGCCGTCACGGGAGCAAGCTCCCTCGCATCGCCCTATAGGTGGGCGGCAGCTTGCCTGACAGCCGACACCTGACCAATTGTGGGAGCTGGCTTGCCTGCGATGACGGCCTGCCAGCCGATACCTATCTACCTGACGCCCCGCAATCCAAGTGTGGGAGCGGGCTTGCTCGCGAAGGCGGCCTGACAGTCGATCGGGATGTTGGATCTAACCCGGCGTCCTGTCGGGTTACCCCCCGCACTCAAGATGTACTTGGTTCGTCCGCCCGCACCCACTTCACACCGGCGCAGTCTCCTGGGCTTTCAATATGCGCCTGGCGATGACAATGGCCAGCACCGCCAAGCTGAAGGTGGCCCAGGCCATCAGTTGAGTCCCTCCTACAAATGCCTGTATAGCGTTGCCCATGACTTCACTGGCCTGGTCGTGCGCCAGGGTGGCCGAGATTGCGTGGGCGCCTGCCAAGGTTTCGCTTGCCAGGTGCATTTGCATAGGGCTCAAGAAGTCCGGTAGGTGCAGCGTGCCACGGTAGTACGCCGTTACCAGGCCACCGAGCACGGTGGTGCCGAGTACTACGCCGACTTCATAGGCCGTCTCGCTGATGGCTGACGCGGCGCCGGCTTTGTTGGCTGGGGCGGCCGACAGGATCACGTCGTTAGAGACGGTAGCAAGGGCGCCGACGCCAATGTTCAACAAGGCAAACGCAACCACGATCACCGTCAAACTGCTACCGAGGCTGGCCACCAGCAAAAACGCGCCGGCGGTGAAGGCCAGCAGGATGGGAATCAGGACATTGACCGAGACGCGCTGGGCGACCGGGACGATCAGGATCCCCACCACAATCGCCATGAGCTGGCCCGGTATCAACGCCAGGCTGGCGTTCAAGGGCGACATGCCCAGGACGATTTGCAGCAACTGAGTGGCAAAGAACACGAAGCCGATCATGAAGGCCAGGCTCATCAGGTTAATGGTCACCGAGCCGCTGAACGTCTTGTTGCGAAACAGGCTCAGGTCCATCAAGGGGGTAGGGAGGCGCAACTGACGGCGTACGAATTGCCAGCCGCTCACGATTGCAACGGCCAATACCGCCAGTGCCCAGGCGTCCGGCCCTTCACTGGCGACATGCTTGATGCTGTACACCAGCGCACTGAGGGCGACCATCGAGAGCGCAATGCTGATGACATCCATCGGCCCCGACGCGTCCGGCTCGGACTCAGGCAGCAGCCAGAGGCCGAGGATCAACAGAGGCACCAGCACCGGTACGGCCAGGAGAAAAATCGACCCCCAACTGAAGAGCTCCAGCAATATGCCGCCGACCAACGGCCCAAGCGCAGAACCGACGGTCAAGGTGGTTGCCCAGATCGCCACGGCCAGGCGACGCTCTTCCCGGTCCTCGAACACTGAGCGAATCAGCGCCAGCGTTGACGGCATCAACATCGCCCCGAAAACCCCCATGCATGCGCGTCCCACGACCAGCTGCGTGGCGGTGCTGGAATAAGCGGTCATCACCGACACCAGGGTAAACCCCAGTGAGCCGATCAGCAGGAGTTTGCGATGGCCTTTGCGATCCCCCAGGCTACCCATGGAAATGAGCAATCCTGCCAGCATGGGCGGCGGCATGACCTCCGCCACGATGTCCAGGTCTACCGAAGATTGGGCCAAGGCCATGCCGAAGCCGAGAATGGCTGCATGGGGCAATGCCTGACACAGGGCCATCAATTCATTCGGCACATGCACACTCCCTGAACGGCACGCGCCTACTACAATTACGTCGAACGCTATGTTCTAGATCCTTGTTTAAACTGTCAGCTGTAGGATGAAAAACATTCCCATGTAGGAACGTGCTGAGCTTTCTATAGATTGTGAGTAGGGGCGACCATCGAGCATTTGTTTCATGTTGTATCGTTGTTACAAATTTACATACTCACTCAAGTAAGCCCGGAAAGCCTGGTGCACGTGCCGAGCGTGGTGCGCGGTAGGTCACACTCGGGTAATGTGGCCGCCGCCGGCCTGCAAGGGCAGGTTGGCTGGAAATACTTTCCAGCCCTGACGATGGCTTGACGCGCCGAATGCTGACACCGGGGCGCCGGTACAGGTCTGGAGACAAGCGAAGAGGGTGTTTTGATGGCGGGCAGGTTGATCTATCTCATCGGGCCATCGGGGTCGGGCAAGGACAGCCTGCTGGACGCCGCGCGCCCACGCCTGGTCGAGCGTGGGTGTCGCCTGGTGCGGCGGGTAATCACACGTTCAGCGGAGGCGGTGGGCGAAGCGGCGCAAGGCGTGAGCCCCGAGCAGTTTGCGGTGATGGAGGCCGAGGGTGCATTTGCCTTGAGCTGGCAGGCTAATGGCTTGTCCTACGGCATCTCCAAGGACATCGACGATTGGCTGGCCGCCGGCGACGATGTTTTGGTCAACGGCTCCCGTGCCCACCTGGCGCAGACCCGCGAGCGTTATCCGACCTTGCTGGTATTGCTGCTGACGGTGGACCAAGCGGTGTTGCGCCAACGTCTGATTGCGCGTGGGCGGGAGTCGTTGGCGGATATCGAGCAACGCCTGGCGCGCAATGCGCGGTTCACTGCCGAATTGATCGCAGGTCACGGCGCGGGTTTATTCGTGTTGGATAATTCCGGCCCATTGGCGCACACCGTTGAACGCTTGCTGTGCTGCCTGGACCACCGGCATTGCGTATGAGCCTGACCCAAGTCCCGGTAGGTTAGGACAACCCCGTCATGTAGTGCTTGACGAGGCCAGGTCTCAGATAAAACCCTGGCACTGAGCTTATTTTTTTCTGATGTGTTTGAGTGGGTTGCTGAATGTTTGAAGTTTAACTGTCGACCCGATTAAATTAACGCTTTGCGCGTTTTTACGTCTGTAGTATCAGGGTTTTAGCGTGATTGATAAGGGGCGGCTGTGCTGCGCTGAATAAACTGTGTGCGGATTTTTTGCGGTCGTGTTTATAGGGTTTTCTTGCAAAGAATTAGCGATGGTGAAGGCGTTTTCAATATGGGAGCTTTATCGGGCTGACTACGGAACAGTCGGCATCGATAACTCCTGTACATGGACGATTCATTTCACTGTTCAGAGTAGTAAAATGCCATGCATATCCCAGTTAGACAGTCTTTCCAGTCGCATCCCCCTGAGACATTGAACTCCAATTTTTCACCTGATGAAAAGCAAGTTATTCGTTGGGCCAATAATAAAAAATCTTTCACCACGGACCAGGCGGCGAAACATATTACGCGCAGTAATGCGAAGTTTAAGGACAGTAATAGAGATGGAAAAGTTGTGGTGGGGTTTAACTTTTTCGGGGGGTTCAATGCGGCGCAGAAAGAGCGAGCCAGGCAAGCCCTTCAATACTGGGCGGATATCGCCAATATCGAATTTGTTGAAAATGGCTCAAACACCGATGGCAAGATCACTATCAAGGGGACTGGCGGATCGGGAGGCTGGGCAACCTTTCCGTTCGGTCAGCATGCAAAAGTCCAGGCCAATATAGGCACTTCGGGTGGGCAGAACCCGACCATGGGCAGCCACTTTCTGGGTTTGTTGATCCATGAACTGGGGCATACCCTGGGGCTCAGTCATCCAGGTGAATACAATGGCCAAGGCTTCAACTACGAGCGCAGTGCCGAATATGCACAGGACACCAAGGCACGCAGTGTCATGAGCTATTGGGCCGAGACCCATCAACCGGGGCACAAGTTTGCCGGCCGCAGCCCGGCGGCACCGATGATGGACGATGTCGCGGCAGCACAGCGGCTCTATGGCGCCAATACGAAGACCCGCAATACCGACACTACCTATGGCTTCAATTCCAATGCCGGTCGCGAGGTCTACAGCCTCAAGCAGGGGAGTGACAAGCCGATTTTTACCGTCTGGGATGGCGGCGGTAACGATACGCTCGATTTCTCCGGGTTTACCCAGAACCAAACCATCAACCTCAAGGCTGAGGCGTTTTCGGACGTGGGAGGCTTGCGCGGGAACGTATCGATTGCCAAGGGCGTCATTGTCGAAAATGCCATCGGCGGTGCCGGCAACGATACCTTGACGGGAAACGAGGGCAACAATCGCCTTACGGGCGGCAAGGGTGCCGATAAGTTGCACGGCGGTGCAGGGGCAGACACGTTTGTGTATCACCGCATCGGCGATTCGACACCGCAGAACCCAGACGTTATTCAGGACTTCCAAAGCGGGCTCGACAAGATCGACCTCACCGGCGTTCTCCAGGAGGCAGGGATCAAGTCGTTGAATTTCGTTGATAAATTCGGCACAAAAGCGGGAGATGCCGTGCTCGGTCATGACTCGAAGACTGGCCGTTCCACGTTGGCTGTGGATACAACGGGGAACGGCACGGCGGATCTGATGATCGCCAGCCAAAGCCAGATCAAGCAGACGGATGTGATCTGGAACGGTGAGGCGCCGACTGTCACACCGACGCCTGGGCCCACTGTTGTCCCTGTGTCGGAACCCGTTCCGAGTCCCGTTCCCAGTCCCATTTCGGAGCCGACTGACTCCAAGCCTGATCCCAAGCCTGACCCTGACCCTGACCCTGACCCTGACCCACAGCCAGAGCCGAGGCCAAGCCCCGGCCCGGCGCCCCGGCCGGGGAGAAGGTTTATCCAGAAAGTTTTTTCATCGTTCAAGGGGTTTGTAAATAAGGTGCGGTCGATATTCCGGTGAGTCCGGTGGCTATTGGCTAGTCCCTTGATCAGCCCAGAGCATGCCATCGCAGCGTCTGACCAACAACACGCGTACCTTTCACCGCCTTGAGCTTGCAGCTTTTCCTGACGGTGATTGCCTGGGAATGCCAGCCCCTGCAACCCAACGATTGCGCTTGCACCTTTGTGCCGTAGCGCCGCTCTCCCGGTTACCTCTGTCCAGGCTTGGACGCGCGCATCACCGCGTTCAAGCCTGCCTGCCGTACGTTTTCTCCCTTCAGCCGTGTCCTTTGCAGCGGGCTATCAGCGCTCGGTGATCGTTCTGCTTCGTCGCTTCATAGGGCGCCTGCAAGGCTCTGCTCAACCGTCGAACACTCCCGTTGAGGCACACACTGGCCGTATTGCAGTGTGTTTTCATGTTTCAGTTTTGGAGCGTCAGCCGGATCGGTTGTTGCAGTACATTCAATGACCGTCCTCGGCCAGACTAAAGCCGTTGTATGAGCACTGCAGGTTTTTTCTTTCAATACGAACTCTGCTATTCGTCTGTGCATTGGGTTGTTGTGTAGGACGGGTTAAAAGTTGCCAGTCGGGTATAGGTTTTTGGGCGATTGGCGTGTTGTCTGATTGTGAATAACGCTTTGCAATAAAAATTATGTAAAGTGTGTTTGTGAGGTTTAATGTTCATGCAAAACAAAGAGTTATCATGTTTGCGGTTAAAGTGCTATCTGTTCTGGAGTTTCGGAAGTTTTCAAGTATAAGATTAAAGTGTTTTTAAATTTTAGAGTGTGTCGAGTTGAATTATTTCACCGCTGGTGTACGGCAGGGGAGTGTGCGAATTTAACGCTGTGCCGATAACTACTGCTGCTCTTGGTGGGCGGGAATCGGTATCTCGAACGTGCTGATGTTACAGCCTCGAGTCTGATTTTTATGAGGACGTTGGTTTATGAGAGTGCCAGGACCATCCACACCTAATATTGTTATACCCAAGGAACCAGCTCTTAATAGCAGTATCAGCCCAGAAAGCCCTGCCGGGGCCTATACACGCAATAGTAAAAAGCCGATGTTTACTACGGAACAGGCGGGAAAACACATCACCCGCAACGGTTTCAAGGTTCATGATAATAATGGTGACGGCAAAATTACCTTGTCCGTTCGCGTCTCCAAGGGCTTTACCCCGCAGCAGGCAGAGCAGGTCAGGCAGGCACTGCAATCCTGGCAGGATGTCGCTAACGTTACATTTACTGAAAAACCGCAACATTCAGACGGTCATGTTGATATCAGTGAAATGCCCGGAACACCGGGGGGAGTGGCCTCACTGCCTGATAAGTTCATGACTCGAACCTTCGTAAATATTGGAACGGCGAATGCGGGGGCGAACCCTCCACTGGGTCATTATTTTCGCGGAGTGCTTATCCATGAAATAGGTCATTCAATCGGCCTGGAACACCCGGGGCGTTATGATGGTTTTGGTAACTATGGGCGTGACGCAGTCTATGCGGGGGATACTCGAGCGCGTTCGGTGATGAGTTACTATTCAGAAAAAAACCAGCCAGGCCACGACTTCAAATTGTTGAACCCTTCTGCGCCGATGATGGATGACATCTCGGCTGTCCAGAAACTGTATGGGCCGAATACCAATACGCGCAATACCGATACAACCTATGGGTTTAATTCCAATACGAACCGTGAAGCGCTTAGTTTGAAGTCGCCAAATGACAACCCTGTTTTTTGTGTGTGGGATGGTGGTGGGAAAGACACGTTGGATTTCTCTGGGTATTCACAGCCTCAGAAAATCAATCTCAATGCCGAGTCTTTTTCGGATGTCGGTGCGTTGAAGGGTAATGTCTCCATAGCCAAGGGCGTCACACTGGAAAACGCGGTGGGCGGCAAGGGAGATGACGCTCTCATAGGTAACCAGGTCGCCAATCGTCTCAAAGGGGGCGGTGGAGCAGACCGGTTGTCAGGGGGAGGGGGGGCAGACACTTTTATCTATGACCATGCCAATGATTCCACGCCGGATAACCCCGATGTAATTCTGGATTTTGAAAGTGGTGCAGACACAATTGACGTCTCCGGGGCTTTGAAAAGGGCCAATCTCAGTGCGCTTAAATTCGTTGATCGCTTAACGGGTCAACCCGGCCAGGCTGTGATGAGTTACAGCGAGGGCAGTAATGAGGGAAGTCTGGCCTTGGACCTGACGGGCAACGGCAAGGCTGACCTGTTCGTAAAAAGCATCGGCCGGATAAACGCGGGTGATGTCGTGGCACACGGCGATACCCCTACGCCAAACCCTGAACCGAAAGACCCCAAGCCTGCGCCGCGGCCTCAATTCGACGAGCCCAAAACCAAGCCTGAGCCCAAACCGAAGGAGCCAAAGCCTGAGGAGCCCAGGCCAAGTCCAGACCGCTGTGAGCCGAAGCCACAGCCAGACCCTTGTGAGCCGAAGCCAAGTCC
>NZ_FPJJ01000009.1:151724-152956 GCF_900119375.1 Pseudomonas sp. NFR02 | reverse complement strand
CCTTGTGAGCCGACGCCAAGTCCGGACCGCTGTGAGCCGAAGCCACGGCCAGAGCCTTGTGAGCCGACGCCAAGTCCGGACCTGTGTGAGCCAAAGCCGCGCCCGTCCCCGCGTGAACCCAGGCCACGGCCTGAGACCCGCGAGCCGACGCCACGTCCAGACCCGTGGGGGCCAACGCCACGCCCGAAGCCGCGTGACCCTCGGCCACGCCCGGAGACCCGCGAGCCGACACCACGTCCAGACCCGTGTGAGCCCATGCCGCGCCCGTCCCCGCGTGACCCCAGGCCACGGCCTGAGCCCCGCGAGCCGACACCACGTCCGGCCCCGTGTGAGCCCATGCCGCGCCCGAACCCGCGTGAGCCCCGGCCATGGCCATGGCCGGTGACCCGCGAGCCGACGCCTCGTCCAGATCCCTGTGATCCGCAACCGGATCCTTGCGAGCCGAGAGCTGCCAGTCGAAACGATCAGTCGGCGTATTCAGCGCGGTCTTGGAACGGGCGCCATTCACCGGCAGCCGCACGCTGAATACGTTCAAGTAGCGTGCTGCTTTTATAAGTAAAAAAGTCGCGCTGATTGCTCGATTTAAATCGAGTCTGTTGCAAAATCAAATCATGTATTACGCAGTGTATAAGTGCAAACAATCAGCAATGGCTTGATGTTCGTCAGTAAAGCGGGTGCTGTGATACTTATATAAAGATTGGTTTGTCGGGTAATTAATTTTCTTGGGTTGTGAATGGTTGAATGGGTGGGCGGTTATGCACGGACTGGCCGTAGCGGCTCGGAAGGGGAGGTTGATCGACTTAAAGATTTGAATGGCTATTAATGAAGTTGGATGTCTAGGAATTCACCGGTGACTTACGTGTGAAGTGTTGTGTTGTTGTTTTTAACTAACTGAGAAACGTGATTATGATCAATGCAAATACACCCGCTGCAAATTATTATGTGCCCACACCGAACGCGGCCCCTCAGCCGTCTCAGGTGCTACGTTCTGGCAATCCAGCTGAAAGTGAGGCTGCCAGTTTCCTTCATCGCGACGCGAACTTAGCAGCCGACAAACAAGCCTCAACAAACTCTCAATTGCTTAATCTTTCTGCTCCGCTGATAGGGGCACGCACTCATCAGCAGCGAATGTATGGATTGAGTCTAAACTCGGGGCTGCTTCGACTTGGAGACATCCATTCCGGCAACGTGGTGACGGCCCGTTGCTATCCGATGGCAGAGGAAAATACCAA
>NZ_FPJJ01000009.1:0-151003 GCF_900119375.1 Pseudomonas sp. NFR02 | reverse complement strand
TGACACCACCTATGGATTCAACTCGAATACTGGCAAGGCGGAAACGACCCTGACGTCCGCGGCTGATAAGCCAGACTTCAACGTATGGGATGAGCGTGGGAACGATACCTTTGATTTCTCTGGCTTCAAGCAGGATCAAATCATCAACTTGCGCGGTGGTTCGTTTTCCAGCGTGGGGGGGATGAAGGAAAACGTCAGGATCGGCGAGAAGACGGTGATCGAAAATGCTGTGGGGGGCCATGGTAACGATCGCATCATCGGTAACAGTGCGGATAATGTGCTCACCGGTGGCGCGGGGGCCGATACGTTGGTGGGCGGCGGCGGTTGGAACACCTTCAAGTTCAACGCCTTTAGCGATTCAACCCGTGCCAATGCCGACTTGTTGTTGGACTTCAACACGGGGCAGGACAAGATCGACCTGTCGCAAATGGTGCTCGACGGCAAGGTAGCGTTGAACTTCGTCGAGAACTATACGGGGGCGGCAGGCGACACCATCATCAAGTTTAATCCGCAAACGGGACGTTACTTGCTGGCGGCCGACCTGGATGGCGATGGCAAGACCGACTTCCTGATCAAAAGCACCCGAATGATCAGTCCAGAAGATGTCATCGGGCTCAACATCAAAGAGGGCAGTTATCTCTAATGCCTTGATCGCGCGCCTTTGACGGGCGCCACTGCTGGAAGCAAGGCGGGGGCGGGACTTACTCACGTGTTGATTAAGTCCCGCCCTTTTGTGCGTTTTGAAGTGGCGCACGGGCTCGTCAGGACGCTTGGACGGTGGCCAACGCGGCTTTACGTGCAACGCTCATGAAACGCAACAACGCAACCAGCGCAAATGCACTGCCCACCAGCATGACGGCCAACCAGCCGCCATGTTCATACACGCTGCTGGCAATCGCTGAACCGAACGCACCGCCGATAAAAATGCTGGTCATGTACAGCGCGTTCAGGCGGCTGCGGCTGTTGGCATCGAGGGCGTAGATGGCGCGCTGGCCGAGGACCATATTCATCTGCACGCAGAAGTCCAGAACCACACCGGTGACTGCCAGGCCGATCACGCTGTAAAGCGGGTGTACCAACGCCGGCAGGAAACTCAGCGCGCCAAACAGCATCGCCAGCAACGAGGCGCGGTGGGTATGGCCTGCGTCGGCCAGGCGACCGGCCATGGGCGCGGCGATGGCGCCAAGTGCACCGACCAGGGCAAACAGTGCGATCTCGCTTTGGCTCAGGCCGTGGTTACGCGCCAGTTCCAGTGGTACGGCAGTCCAGAACAGGCTGAAGGCGGCGAACATGCAACCCTGGTAGAACGCCCGCTGGCGCAACAGCGGTTGTTCACGCAACAGGGTGCCCAGGGAGCGCAGCAACTGGCCATAGCTGGCACTGTGATCGGGTTGGCGCTTGGGGATTGTCAGCATCAGCACCACGCTGATGAACGCCATCAGTGCGGCGGCCGCCATGAACATCGCACGCCAGCCGAAGTGATCGGCCACCACGCTCGACACCGGCCGTGCCAGCAGGATGCCCAGCAGCAGGCCGCCCATGATGCTGCCGACCACCCGCCCACGGGACTCGGCTGGCGCCAGGTGTGCGGCCAGCGGAATCAGGATCTGCACCGAGACGGAACTGAAACCGATCAGCAGCGACACCAGCAGGAACAGGTTCGGCTGTTCGATAAACGCCGCACCCAGCAGGCTGGCGATCGCCACGACGGTGGTGGCGATCATCAGCTTGCGGTTTTCCAGCAGGTCGCCCAGAGGCACCAGGAAAAACAGGCCCAGGGCATAGCCGATTTGCGTGAGGGACACGATCAGGCTGGCCATTGCCGGCGTCAGGCCAATGTCCGGGGCAATCAGCTCGATGATCGGTTGCGCGTAGTAGATGTTGGCGACAATGGCGCCGCAGCAAAACGCGAACAGCATGACCATGCCCCGGGTCATGGTGCCTGCAGCGTGAGAGGTTGCGTTCATGGTGTACTCATAAAGGCGAAGGACGATGGCGTGAGAGAGTAAAGACAAGGCTCGCAAGTGAGTAGGCTGCTTGTGGTGATATCACTTATGCGGGCTGATGATACATTCAGACACATCTGCCCTACGCAAAAAAGTGGGAGCTGGCTTGCCTGCGATGGCGGTGCACCAGTCACCAGAAATATGACTGATAGATCGCTTTCGCAGGCAAGCCAGCTCCCACAGGTTTGACCGAGTTGATTCAGTCAGATGGATTATTGGCCAGAGTAGATCTGGTCAAACACCCCGCCATCATTGAAATGGGTCTTTTGCACTGTGCGCCAGTCGCCGAAGGTCTTCTCCACCGACAGGAAGTCCACCTTGGGGAACCGGTCGGTGTACTTGGCCAGCACCTTAGGGTCCCGTGGGCGCAGGTAATTGTTCGCCGCAATTTCCTGGCCTTCGGGCGACCACAGATACTTGAGGTAGTCCTCAGCCACCGCACGGGTGCCTTTTTTCTCGACCACTTTATCCACCACCGACACCGGCGGTTCGGCTTCGGCGGAGACGCTTGGGTAGACCACTTCGAACTGATCACGGCCAAACTCACGGGCGATCATTTCCGCTTCGTTTTCAAAGGTCACCAGCACGTCGCCAATCTGGTTGGTCATGAAGGTGGTGGTGGCGGCGCGGCCACCGGTGTCCAGCACGGGCGCTTGCTTGAACAACTTTCCAACGAAGGTCTTGGCCTTGTCTTCATCGCCGCCGTTCTTCAACACGTAGCCCCAGGCCGACAGGTAGGTGTAGCGGCCGTTGCCCGAGGTCTTCGGGTTGGGCACGATCACTTGCACGCCATCCTTGAGCAGGTCGGGCCAGTCTTTCAACGCCTTGGGGTTGCCTTTGCGCACGATAAAGACTGTGGCTGAGGTGAATGGCGCACTGTTATTCGGCAGGCGTGTCACCCAGTTGTCCGGCACCAGCTTGCCGTTGTCGACCAGGGCATTGATGTCGGTGGCCATGTTCATGGTGATCACATCGGCGGGCAGGCCGTCGATCACCGAGCGCGCCTGTTTGCTGGAGCCGCCGAAGGACATCTGCAACGTCAGCTTGTCGTCCGGGTGCTCGGCTGCCCAATGCTTCTGGAAGGCGGCGTTGTAGTCCTTGTAGAAATCGCGCATCACGTCGTAGGAGACGTTGAGCAGGGTGGTCGCTGCCTGGGCGGAGCCCGCCAGGGCCAGGCCGGCGGCCAGTAGGGAGGCGCTGAGGATTTTTTTCACTGCTCATTCCTTGTTGTTCGAGAAGAGGGAGGCAATTTGCCAGCGACTATAGCCGGGCCTTCATAGAGCTTTAAAGATTAAAAAGAACTTTGCTTATTCCAGTTTGCGAAACAGATTGCTGCCACAGCGCGCACAAAACGCGGCGTTGGGTTCATGGCTGTCCTTCTTGCACACTGGGCAGTCGGTATGCAGCTGTTCGCCGCGCATGGCACTGGCCAGTTCAGCGGTAAAAATACCCGTCGGCACGGCGATGATCGAGTAACCGGTGATCATCACCAGCGATGAAATAACCTGGCCCAGGGGCGTCTTGGGCACGATATCGCCGAAGCCCACGGTGGTCAGGGTGACGATCGCCCAGTAGATGCCCTTGGGGATACTGGTAAAGCCATGTTCCGGGCCTTCGATCACGTACATCAAGGTGCCGAACACCGTCACCAGGGTGCACACGCTGACCAGGAACACCACGATCTTCTGCTTGCTGCCGCGCAGCGCCGCCATCAGGTAGTTGGCCTGCTTGAGATACGGGCTGAGCTTGAGCACGCGGAAGATGCGCAGCATGCGGATGATGCGGATGATCAGCAGATACTGGGCGTCGCTGTAGTACAGCGCGAGGATGCCGGGGACGATGGCGAGCAGGTCCACCAAGCCATAAAAGCTGAAGGCATAGCGCAGCGGCTTGGGCGAGCAATACAGGCGCAGGCCGTACTCGATGGCGAAGATCAGCGTGAAGCCCCACTCGATATAGGCCAGCAGGTCGGCGTAGTTCTGATGGATTGTGTCGATGCTGTCGAGCATCACGATCACCAGGCTGGCGAGGATGATCAGCAGCAGGATGCCGTCAAAGCGCCGCCCGGCGACGGTGTCGCTTTGGAACACCATGATGTAGAGGCGCTGGCGCCAGTCGTTGTTGCTGTCCATAAACCCTGCCTGAAACGAATATCGAGCAAGCCTAGGGCGATTCGTACGGGCTGTCCATGTGAGGCTTGTGCAGCATTCGCTGACCGGCGCGCACCAGCCAGCACGCGAGGATAAACGGCGCGGTCAGCGCGGGCAGGTGCAGGGCGCCAAAGCCTGGGGTGAGCAGGATGGCCAGACCGATACCCAGCAGTGGCAACCAAGGCTGGCGACGCGACGAGCACAGGGCCAGGGCGGCCAGCGCGGGGTTATAGCTGTGCAGGCCGAGCAGAGCGCCAGTGGCGTCGTTCAACCACAGGCCGGCCAGCATGCCGAGAGTGGCGCCGCCCAAGGCCCACGCGACGGCGCGACGGTCGGCCAGCAGCAAGCCCAAGGCGATCAGCACACCCGCCAGGGGCTGGTCCAGCAGCATGATTTGCCCAAGGCCGGTGAAGGGCGCGGCCAGTATAGCGACAGTGTCGGGCTCGCTCAGCGCAAGGGTGTTCTGCGGGACCTGGCCGAGCAGCAACCAGCCCAGCCCAACAAAGGGCGCGGTGTACGCTGGCAAATCCAGGGGTTGGGTCGCGTATTTCAACCAGTGCCGGGTGAGGATGGCACTCAAGCCGCCGCACGCCAGGATCAGCGGCGGCACCAGCGCCGACCAGGCAAAGTGCTGGCTGATCAACAGGCCCAGCAATACGCCGTTGTAGCTATACAGCCCGGCCTGGCGCTCGGCCTTGGGATACCCCCGGCGCTGGGCCGTGAGCAACCCCGCGACACCTCCCAGCAAGGCACCGCCGAGCAACGCCGGGGCGCCGATCAGGATCGCCAGCAGGCACAGCAGGCCGCACAGCGGGTGGCGCTGCAGGAAGATTTGGCTGAAGCCGTTGAGCAGGGCTTCGGCCCAGTCGGGGCAGGTTGGGTTGTGCATTTGGGTTGAGTCAATAAGACCGAGTTGCCCTCCTCGCAGGCAAGCCAGCTCCCACATTTGATTGATGTTCGACATGCAAACTCGATCAAATGTGGGAGCCGGGCTTGCCCGCGATGAGGCCCTGACAGGCGCTAAATCAGCGTCTCTATACGCAGCGAATTGGTGGACCCCGGCTGCCCGAACGGCACCCCTGCGGTAATCACCAAGGTATCGCCACGCTGCGCCATGCCCTGGGCCTGGGCAATTTCCAGCGCGGTGGAACACACCTCATCCACCTGGCGCAGCCGATCATTGACCACCGAGTGCACGCCCCACGCCACGCTCAGGCGCCGCGCCGTGGACAGGTTGGGCGTGAGGTTGAGAATCGGCGCCACGGGCCGTTCCCGCGCCGCGCGCAAGCTGGAACTGCCGGACTCGCTGTAGTTCACCAGCACCGCTACCGGCAGGATGCTGCTGATGCGGCGGATCGCGCAGCTGATGGCGTCCGACACCGTGGCATCTGCCTTGGGCCGGCTGACATCCAACTGTGCCTGGTAGTCTGGGCCGTTTTCCACCTGGCGGATGATCTTGCTCATCATCTGCACCGCTTCCAGCGGGTACTCGCCCGAGGCGGTTTCCGCCGACAGCATCACCGCGTCCGCACCTTCAGCCACCGCATTGGCGACATCGGTGACTTCGGCGCGGGTGGGTGCCGGGGAGAAACGCATGGATTCGAGCATCTGCGTGGCCACCACCACCGGCTTACCCAGTTGGCGGCAGGTGCTGATGATGTCTTTCTGGATCTGCGGCACGCTCTCGGCCGGCACTTCCACGCCCAAATCACCCCGGGCCACCATGATCGCGTCGCTCAGTTCGGCGATTTCGCGCAGCCGTTGCACCGCTGACGGCTTTTCGATCTTGGCCATCAAAAACGCCTTATCACCAATCAGCTCGCGGGCTTCGCGGATGTCTTCCGGGCGCTGCACAAACGACAGCGCCACCCAGTCCACACCCAGCTCCAGGCCGAAGCTCAGGTCGCGGCGGTCCTTGGCGGTGAGTGGGCTCAGTTCCAACAGCGCTTGTGGGACGTTCACACCTTTACGGTCAGACAGTTCGCCGCCATTGAGCACGGTGGTGTCGATGGCGTCGGCATGCTTGGTGATCACGCGCAGGCGCAGCTTGCCGTCGTCGAGCAGCAGGTCCATGCCCGGCTCCAGGGCCGCGATGATTTCCGGGTGGGGCAGGTTGACCCGGCGTTGGTCCCCCAAAGTTTCATCCAGGTCCAGGCGCAGGGCCTGGCCGCGTACGAGCTGCACCTTGCCTTCGGCAAAGCGTCCCACCCGCAGCTTCGGCCCTTGCAGGTCCATGAGGATACCGAGCGGGTAGTTGAGCTGGCGCTCGACCTGGCGAATCCACTGGTAGCGCTGGGCATGGTCGGCGTGGTCGCCGTGGCTGAAGTTGAGGCGGAAGATATTTACCCCGGCCTCCACCAGCTCGCGGATGTCATCGATACCGTCGGTGGCCGGGCCCAGGGTGGCGAGGATTTTGACCTTCTTGTCAGGCGTCATGGTTGGCAGTCTCAAGGATCAGGATGGCGCGCAAGTCGTTGACGTTGGTGCGCGTCGGCTCGGTGACGATCAAGTCGCCCAGGGCGGCGAAATAGCTGTAGCCGTTGTTGTTGTCCAGCTCATCACTGGCCGACAGGCCCAGGGCTTCGGCACGGCGGTAGCTGCAGGGGGTCATGATCGCGCCGGCGTTGTCTTCAGAACCGTCGATGCCATCGGTATCGCCGGCCAGGGCGTACACGCCGGGCAGGCCCTTGAGGCTGTCGGTGAGGCTCAAGAGGAATTCCGCGTTGCGCCCGCCACGGCCGTCGCCGCGTACGGTGACGGTGGTTTCGCCCCCCGAAAGGATCACGCACGGCGCCGCCAGTGGCTGGCCGTGCTGCACGATCTGGCGGGCGATGCCGGCGTGTACCTTGGCCACATCGCGGGCTTCGCCTTCCAGATCACCGAGGATCAGCGGGCTGAAACCGGCCTGGCGCACTTTTACTGCTACCGCTTCCAGGGATTGCTGCGGGCGGGCGATCAATTGGAAGTGGCTGCGGGCAAGCACCGGGTCGCCGGGCTTGACGGTTTCCGAGGCCGGGTTCTGCAACCAACTGCGCACCGAAGCGGGGGCGTCGATGTGGTAACGCTTGAGGATCGCCAGGGCCTGTTGTGAGGTGCTCGGGTCACCGACGGTCGGGCCCGAGGCAATCACCGTGGCCTGGTCGCCCGGTACATCGGAGATCGCGTAGGTGTACACCGTGGCCGGCCACGCAGCCTTGGCCAACCGACCGCCCTTGATCGCCGAGAGGTGCTTGCGCACGCAATTCATCTCGCCAATGGTGGCGCCGGATTTAAGCAGGGCTTTGTTGATGGCTTGCTTGTCCGCCAGGGTGATGCCCTCGGCGGGCAGGGCGAGTAGAGCCGAGCCACCGCCGGAGAGCAGGAAGATCACGCGGTCGTCTTCACCCAGATGGCTGATCAGTTCCAGCACGCGCTGGGCCACGGCCAGGCCGGCCGCATCCGGCACCGGATGGGCGGCTTCGACCACTTCGATTTTTTTGCATGGCGCGCCATGGCCGTAGCGGGTGACCACCAGGCCCGAGACCTCGCCCTGCCAACAGTCTTCGACGACCAGTGCCATGGCGGCCGCGGCTTTGCCGGCGCCGATCACGATCACACGGCCACTGCGGTCGGCAGGCAGGTAGGGTTCAAGGACTTGCCGGGGGTGGGCGGCGTCGATGGCTGTGGCAAACAGCTCGCGAAGCAGGTGTTGCGGATCGACCGACATAAGCGGGCTCCCGGGGGATTCTTGTTATTAGAGGTGCAGCGATCGTTCCCACGCTCTGCGATCGTTCCCACGCTCTGCGTGGGAATGCAGTCCGGGACGCTCTGCGCCCAAAGCGTGACGCGGAGCGTCACAAGAGGCATTCCCACGCGGAGCGTGGGAACGATCAGCGGTGTGGGTTATTTTTCGCGAATCGAGAAGTTCGCCATATGCTCCAGGCCCTTGATCAGCGCCGAGTGGTCCCAGTTGCCGCCGCCAATTGCCGTGCAGGTGCTGAACACTTGCTGGGTGCCGGCGGTGTTAGGCAGGTTGATCCCCAGTTCCTTGGCACCAGCCAGCGCCAGGTTCAGGTCCTTCTGGTGCAGGTTGATGCGGAAACCCGGATCGAAGGTGCCCTTGATCATGCGCTCGCCGTGCACTTCCAGGATCTTCGACGATGCAAAGCCACCCATCAGCGCTTCACGCACTTTGGCCGGGTCGGCGCCGTTTTTGGAGGCGAACAACAACGCTTCGGCCACCGCCTGGATGTTCAGCGCGACGATGATCTGGTTGGCCACCTTGGCGGTCTGGCCATCGCCATTGCCGCCTACCAGGGTGATGTTTTTGCCCATGCTCTGGAACAGCGGCAACGCGCGTTCGAACGTCTGCGGTTCGCCGCCGACCATGATGCTCAAGGTGCCGGCCTTGGCACCGACTTCACCACCGGACACCGGTGCGTCCAGGTACTGCGCGCCGGCCTGGTTGACCTTGGCGGCGAATGCTTTGGTCGCAGTAGGGGAGATCGAGCTCATGTCGATCACCACCTTGTTCGGTGACAGGCCCGCAGCCACGCCGTCGGCGCGAAACAGCACGTCATCGACTTGAGGGGTGTCGGGCACCATGACGATGATGAACTCGGCTTCCTGGGCCACTTGTTGCGGGTTGGCCAGCGCCACGGCGCCGGCGCTGATCAGTTCAGCCGGAGCCTTGCCGTGATGTTCGGAGAGAAACAGTTGATGGCCTGCTTTCTGCAGGTTGGCGGCCATGGGTTGGCCCATGATGCCGGTGCCGATGAATCCGATTTTAGCCATGATCAAAATCCTCGTTTAATGTGGGAGCTGGCTTGCCTGCGATGGCATCACCTGGGTATGCCTGATACAGCGAGGTGTCCGCATCGCTGGCAAGCCAGCTCCCACAGTGTTTTGTGTTGTGTCAGTTGTCAGATGGCGTTATGGGTTTTGAGCCAGCCCAAACCCGCCTCGGTAGTGGTCAACGGCTTGTACTCACAGCCGACCCAACCCGCGTAACCAATGCGGTCCAGATGCTCGAACAGGAAGCGGTAGTTGATCTCACCGGTACCTGGCTCGTTGCGCCCTGGGTTGTCCGCCAGTTGGATGTGGTTGATCTCGCCCAGGTGCGCCGCCATGGTCCGCGCCAGGTCGCCCTCCATGATTTGCATGTGGTAGATGTCGTATTGCAGGAACAGGTTGGCGCTGCCCACTTGCTCGCGAATCGACAGGGCCTGCGCCGTGTTGTTGAGGTAGAAGCCCGGAATGTCGCGGGTGTTGATCATCTCCATCACCAGCTTGATACCCGCCGCCTGCAGCTTCTCGGCGGCGTACTTGAGGTTGGCGACGAAGGTCTTTTCTACGGTCTCGTCATCAACGCCTTGTGGCCGGATACCCGCCAGGCAGTTGACCTGGGTGTTGCCCAAGACCTGGGCATAGGCGATTGCCAGTTTGACCCCGGCACGGAACTCCTCGACCCGGTCCGGGTGGCAAGCCAGGCCGCGCTCGCCCTTGGCCCAGTCACCGGCTGGCAGGTTGAACAGCACCTGGGTCAGGCCGTTGGCGTCCAGCTGCGCCTTGATATCGGCAGAGCTGAATTCATACGGGAACAGGTACTCCACGCCCTGGAAACCGGCATCGGCAGCCGCTTTGAAGCGGGCAAGGAAATCCTGTTCGGTAAACAACATGGACAGGTTGGCAGCAAAGCGCGGCATAGGGTTCTCCTTAATCGAGCAGGGAAATGGCAGTCGGCGCATCGTTGCCGACCAGGGCCAGATCTTCGAATTCATTGACGGCGTTGATCTCGGTGCCCATGGAAATATTGGTCACCCGTTCCAGAATAATCTCAACGATCACCGGCACCTTGAATTCTTCGATCATCTCTTGGGCGCGGCGCAAGGCAGGTTGGATCTGGCCTGGCTCGAACACACGCAGAGCCTTGCAGCCCAAGCCCTCTGCAACCGCCACATGGTCGACGCCATAGCCGTTGAGTTCGGGGGCGTTGAGGTTGTCGAAGGACAGCTGCACGCAGTAGTCCATCTCGAACCCACGCTGGGCCTGACGGATCAGGCCCAGGTAAGAGTTGTTCACTACCACATGGATGTACGGCAGCTTGAACTGCGCGCCCACCGCCAGTTCTTCGATCATGAACTGGAAGTCATAGTCGCCCGACAAGGCCACCACTTTTCGGCTCGGGTCGGCCTTGACCACGCCCAGCGCTGCGGGAATGGTCCAGCCCAATGGGCCGGCCTGCCCGCAGTTGATCCAGTGGCGTGGCTTGTACACATGCAAGAATTGCGCGCCGGCAATCTGCGACAGGCCGATGGTGCTGACGTAGCAGGTGTCTTTTCCGAACACCTGGTTCATCTCTTCGTACACGCGTTGCGGCTTGACCGGCACGTTGTCGAAGTGAGTCTTGCGGTGCAGGGTGGCCTTGCGCTGTTGGCAGTCATGCAACCAGGCACTGCGGTCCTTGAGCTTGCCGGCGGCTTTCCACTCGCGGGCCACTTCAATGAACATCGTCAGCGCGGAGCCGGCGTCAGAAACGATGCCCAGGTCCGGCGTGAACACGCGGCCAATCTGGGTCGGTTCGATGTCGACGTGAATGAATTTACGGCCCTCGGTGTACACCTCGACCGAACCGGTGTGACGGTTGGCCCAGCGGTTGCCGATGCCCAGCACCACGTCCGACTTGAGCATCGTCGCGTTGCCGTAGCGGTGCGAGGTTTGCAGGCCGACCATGCCCACCATCAGCGGATGGTCGTCCGGGATCGTGCCCCAGCCCATCAGGGTCGGGATCACCGGGATGCCGGTCAGCTCAGCGAACTCCACCAGCAGCTCGCTGGCGTCGGCGTTGATCACGCCACCACCGCTCACCAGCAATGGGCGTTCAGCTGCGTCGAGCAGAGCCAGGGCTTTTTCCACTTGCACACGGGTCGCCAGCGGCTTGGCCAGGGGCAGCGGCTGGTAGGCGTCGATGTCGAATTCGATCTCGGCCATCTGTACGTCGAACGGCAGGTCGATCAACACCGGGCCAGGGCGGCCGGAGCGCATTTCATAGAAGGCTTTCTGGAACGCGTAAGGCACTTGGCCGGGTTCCAGCACCGTGGTTGCCCACTTGGTCACTGGCTTGACGATGCTGGTGATGTCCACGGCCTGGAAGTCTTCCTTGTGCATCCGGGCGCGGGGGGCTTGGCCGGTAATGCACAGGATCGGGATCGAGTCGGCCGAGGCGCTATACAGGCCGGTGACCATGTCGGTACCCGCCGGGCCCGATGTGCCGATGCACACGCCGATATTGCCGGCCTTGGTGCGGGTGTAGCCCTCGGCCATGTGCGAGGCGCCTTCAACGTGGCGAGCAAGGACGTGATCGATGCCACCCACCTTCTGCAAGGCCGAATACAGCGGGTTGATCGCGGCGCCTGGGATACCGAAGGCGGTATCCACACCTTCACGGCGCATCACCAGGACGGCGGCTTCGATTGCTCTCATTTTGCTCATGGTTTTGGTGCCTCTTGCGTTTTGTAATTGTATACAAGTGGTGTCTGTCCAAAGTGTATTCACGGCGAGCTACGTTGGTCAATGCCTTTCGTGAACTGACCTTTGCGTTCGTCGGAAGCGCTTTTTTCGACGTATGGAGCCTTTGTTGAAAAATATTGTATACAAAAACAGATATCATTGTGTTCTATTTGTGTCATCGAGCATCTGATCAAACAGACCTCACCGCGTTACCCATAACAAGATAAGGACGGCACCTATGAGCGCTTTAACCTTGAAACTCGCCACCCAGCTGGCCACCCAGGCCCTTACTGCAGGCCGCACCATTTCGGCTGCGCCACTGACCATCGCCGTGCTCGACAGCGGCGGCCATCTGGTCACCCTGCAACGCGAAGACGGCGCCAGCCTGCTACGCCCGCAAATCGCCATCGGCAAAGCCTGGGGCGCCATTGCCCTGGGCAAGGGTTCACGTTTGCTGGCACTGGACGCCCAACAGCGCCCGGCGTTTATCGCGGCCTTGAACAGTCTGGGGCAGGGCAGCGTCGTGCCGGCACCGGGTGGGGTGTTGATTCGGGATCAGAGCGGCATGGTGCTCGGCGCAATTGGGATCAGCGGGGACACGTCCGATATTGACGAGCAGTGTGCGATCACGGCGATAGAGGGGGTGGGGTTGATGGCGGATGCGGGGGTGTCGGCTTGAATCGTTCTGACTGTGAGTAAGCTATCGCAGGCAAGCCAGCTCCCACATTGGCGGTGTTCACAAATCCAACTGTGTGAATCCAATCAGTGTGGGAGCTGGCTTGCCTGCGATGCAGTCGACTCGGTCTACAGTCAAACCCAAATAGCATCCCACAGCGGATAGTCGCCAAACTTCTTTACCAGCCCAGCCCTGAGTGGATTAGCTACGATGTAGCGTGCAATCCCCTCAAGGCTTTCCTCTCGACGCACGGCATGATCATGAAAGCCCGGCTGCCAGAGGCGACCTTGGCGGCCAGCCACCGCATTCACAATTCGGGTGCTCTTGGACTTCACTTGTCGCATCAAGTCGGCAAGCGAACCTTTCTCCAGAGCAACAAGCCAATGGAAATGATCAGGCATTACTACCCAGGCCAATGAGGTTGCGAGCCCTTTATATTGAACGATTCTGAATTGGTGTACGACCAGACGGCCAAGTCTGAAGTCGCTGAAGATGGGCTCACGTTCAAGGGTGTTGGTGGTGAGCAGGTAAATGCGGTTGGATTCGTTATAGCGGCCGATGCGCAGGCGTTTTGAAGCAGGTAGATCAGGCATTCCTTGGCCTCTCTTCAGATGGTGTTCTGAGAGGCTAGACTGAGGGGCGAAGGCTGATCGGCAGGCTTTTAGCAGGATGTGTCTGGATGGGCGCTATCGCGGGCAAGCCCGCTCCCACAGGGGATTATGACCAATTTACATTTTGTGTCCCGCGCAAATCCGTGTGGGAGCTGGCTTGCCTGCGATAGCCTCTGCGCGGTGTATCAATCCGGCTCACACCCCTTGAGCACCAACCGAATAATCGTCTGCGCCGCCGCCTCATAATCGGCCTCATCCAGCTTGGCCTTGCCGGTTACCGCCGAGATCTGCCAGTCGAAATCGGCATAGGTCTGGGTGGCTGCCCAGATGCTGAACATCAGGTGGTTGGGGTCAATTGCTGCGATCAGGCCACGGTCAACCCAGCTCTGGATGCAGTCGATATTGTGCTTGGCCTGGGCATTGAGCTGTTCAACCTGGTCGGTGCTCAGGTGTGGGGCGCCGTGCATGATTTCGCTGGCGAACACCTTGGAGGCAAACGGCAGGTCGCGGGAGATGCGGATTTTGGAGCGGATGTAGTTGCTCAATACTTCCTTGGGCTCGCCTTCGGGGTTGAACGGCGTGGAGGCGGCCAGGATCGGCTCGATAATGCTTTCGAGCACCTCGCGGTAAAGGTTGTCCTTGGATTTGAAGTAGTAATAGACGTTGGGCTTGGGCAGCCCGGCCTTGGCGGCGATGTCGCTGGTTTTGGTCGCGGCGAAGCCCTTGTCGGCAAACTCCTCGCTCGCCGCCCGCAGGATTTTTTCTTTGTTGCGCTCGCGAATGCTGCTCATAAACCAGACGTTTCCTTGCCATGACAGGCGGTTGCGCATGGTAGCACCGGCCATCCGCAAGCCTCAACAATCTGCCCGCAACGCCTTGCGCCGCGCTATGCTCGCGCCATCTCTCTCTAACGGAAGTTCGGTTCATGGCAGGAAGCAGCTTGTTGGTGTTGATCGACGATATCGCGGCGGTACTCGATGACGTCGCGCTGATGACAAAAATGGCCGCCAAGAAGACATCGGGCGTGCTGGGCGATGACCTTGCACTGAACGCCCAGCAGGTCTCCGGCGTGCGGGCTGAGCGGGAAATTCCCGTGGTGTGGGCGGTGGCCAAGGGCTCGTTTATCAACAAGTTGATCCTGGTGCCGACGGCCCTGTTGATCAGCGCCTTTGCTCCGTGGGCGGTGATACCACTGTTGATGCTTGGCGGTGCCTATCTGTGTTTCGAGGGCTTCGAAAAACTCGCGCACAAATTCCTGCACAGCAAGGCTGAAGATCAAGCCGAACACGCGCAGTTGGCTGAAGCGGTGGCCGATCCGGCAACCGATCTGGTGGCGTTCGAGAAAGACAAGATCAAGGGTGCCATCCGCACCGACTTCATTCTGTCCGCCGAAATCATTGCCATCACCCTCGGCATTGTCGCCGACGCGCAGCTCACACAGCAGGTGATTGTGCTGTCGGGTATCGCCATTGTCATGACCATCGGCGTATATGGATTGGTGGCTGGTATCGTCAAGCTCGACGACCTGGGGCTGTGGCTGACGCAGAAGCCGGGCCAGGTGGCACGCAGTATTGGCGGCGCGATTCTGAGTGCGGCGCCGTACATGATGAAGAGCTTGTCGGTGATCGGCACGGCGGCGATGTTTATGGTCGGTGGTGGCATTCTCACCCATGGCGTGCCCGTGGTGCACCACTGGATCGAGACGGTGAGCCAAAGCACAGGGGCGCTGGCGTGGCTGATGCCGACGTTGCTGAATGCGATGGTGGGGATTATTGCCGGTGGGGTGGTTCTGGTATTGCTCACCTTAGTGACCAAACTCTGGGCTGTTTTAAAACCCAAACCATAACGTGCCCATGCTCCCTCAAAACAAGCAGTGCCAGGCGGCGCTGCTTGTTTTTCAGCTAACAGCGCTTCACTTAATGAAAGACATCGTAACCGTGATCGGCAAAATTCAGTAGAAGCCTTGCCTCGGAACCCTCGGTCGTCAGATGCTCAGTGGTCAGGCTGTAATAGTACAAACGAGGCAAGGCGCTGCTCATCCCGTTAATCATTTGGTCGCCCACTGTCGAATTGTTTCCTCCTAGGCTATCGATATATTCAAGCACTCGCTCCGCATTCGCGGCGATATCAGCGCGCTCACTGTCGCTGAGGCTGGGATCGTTCCAATTGCCTCCAACCTTATCGTAGAAATCGTCGATCCTGTGTTCTTCAAGCCGCGCTGTATAGGGATTCGTGAATGGATCCAGGTGAGCGGACGTCGGCATTTTATCTGCGGGCAATGGTGTAAGCAGATTGTCGAACAAGGGGTTTTTGGTGATTTCGTCTACGGTCCGATAATCGCCAGCTGCCCGGCCGGTGTTTTCGGTTGGGGCTTGCAGCTTCGGCATACCAAACTGTTGTGTAATGGCGTCTATCAAGCCAGCCGCCAGATTCAAGGTGTTCGGAATGAACATGATGTGTCCTTTTGAAGAAGTTTAATCAGGAATACCTCGGCGGCCTTGGGTGAGCCGCCGGGTCAGTACCTGTGTGTAAACTTTCATTCAAGAGGTTCCACTGTTTTCGCCGTCTGGCGGTGATCAGTGGCTCAAAGTGTGACGATAGATGGCGTTTACAGGATTGAGGCCAAGGCCATTGCGATGACCTTGGCTTTGGTCAATGACGTTTACTCGGCAATCTGCAATTTGCGCGATTCCGTATAGATATACCGCACCTTCTCATACTCGAACGGCGAGTTCATCTGGCCGTAGCGGAAGCTGGTCTGGTAGCGCTTGTCCACGGCGCGCAGGGCCCAGACTTCCGGATGGTTGGAGCTGACTTCGGATACGTTGAGGAAGTTGATCTGCGATTCGGCGCTGTAGTCCACCAGCAAGCCGGTGGTGTCACGCAGGTTCGACGGGCCAAAGATCGGCAACACCACATAGGCGCCGCCCGGTACGCCGTAGAAGCCCAGAGTCTGGCCGAAGTCTTCGCTCTGGCGCGGCAGGCCCATGGCGGTAGCCGGGTCCCACAGGCCGGCGATGCCAATGGTGGTATTGACCAGCAGGCGCCCGGTGGTTTCCAGCGAGCGGTGGCCCTTGAGCTGCAACAAGCTGTTCATCAGGTTGGGCACATCGCCCAGATTGTTGAAGAAGTTGCTCACGCCGGTGCGCAGGAAGCTCGGCGTGACGTAGCGGTAACCGTTTACTACCGGCAGGAATACCCACTGGTCGAAGCGATAGTTGAAGTGGTACACGCGGCGGTTCCACGACTCCAGTGGGTCGTAGACATTGAGCGCGGTGAGCGTGGAGCGTTCGAACTCACGCTGGTCCAAGCCTGGGTTGAACTTGAGCTTGGTCAGCGGCTCCTTGAAGCCGTCGGCATCGACCTTGACGGGTTCTTGGGCCTTGCTGTTGTCGGCATTGGCCACGCCTGCGCACATCAGTGCGGCGAGCAGCAGAAGATATTTAGCCACGGAAGAACTCCAGCATGGCGTCGGCGTTGACGCGGTAATTGAGGTTGCCGCAATGGCCGCCCAGCGGGTAGACGGTCAAGCGATCGCCGAAAGTTTTACGCAGGAAACCCAGGTCGCCAGGGCCGAGGATCACATCGTCGGCGTTATGCATCACGGCAATTTTCGGGCTGTCGCGCAGGTAGTCCTTGAGGGCGTAGAGGCTGACCTGGTCGATCAGTTGCAGCAGGCTGCCGCCATCGGAACGCGCGCGCCACATCGGGATCACTTGTTCGGTGAGGTAGCAGTCGAAGTCACACTGCAGGGCACGCTTGAGGAACGGCGTGAGGCTGGTGCCTTCGGTGATGGGGTATTTGGGTGGAATGATCAGGCCGCGGCGGTTGATCAAGTCCGAAGTGAACGCAATGTCAGCGGCCGAGAAGCGGAACGAGGTGCCGATCAGCATGGCCATCTGTTCATTGCTCAGGTGCTGCTTGGACTGCTGGAAGTCATAGAGCAAGGCATCGTTGAGGTCGATGTAGCCTTTCTGCTGGAAGTAACGCGTCAGTTTGCTCAGCACCAACTCATAGAAGGTGGTGCTGTTGTTGATGCCCTTGACCTCGGTCTGTACCAGCTTGTCGAGGTTGGTGATCGAGGTGTAGAGGTTGACCGGCGGGTTGAGCAGCAGCACTTTCTTGAAGTTGAAGCTACGGCGGGTCTCATCCAGCTTGCTGACAAACGCCGCATCCAGGGCGCCCAGGCTGTAACCGGTGAGGTAGAAATCAGTCACTGGCAACGAGGCGTTCTGCGCGCGTACGGCTTGCATCACGCGGTACATGTCTTCGGCGTCTTCCTGGGTGATGCCCGGGGTGGCGAAGCGCGAAGCGGCGCTGATGAAATCGAAGCTGGTTGGCGAGGAGAGCTGCACCACATGGTAGCCGGCCTGGTAATACAGCTTTTTCAGGTATTCATTGATGCTGCTATCAAAGCGTGCACCGGTGCCGGCGATCAGGAAGATCAAAGGCGCAGCACGGTCCTGCTTGGCAATGCGGTAAGTGAGTTTCTTCACCGCCCAGAAATTGTCCGGCAGGCTGAACTCGCGCTCGGGGCGCATCGTCAGGGTGTAGTCGGACTGGTTGATCTCGTCATCTGTCGGCAGGGTTGGCCGCAGATCGGGAGGCGTGGTGGCGATGGTTGCTTCGAACGGGTTGGTCAAAGGGTAGCCATAGCTGGCTTGGTCGATATCGACGGCCAGTGCTGACGCACTCAAAAATAGGCTGCCCAGCAAGGCAGCACAGCGCAAGGAACGGAGCATGACTTAATCCCTAAGAGGAACGGGCTGAATGAAGTTCGCAGGCTATGACCACCGCCTTGTCACCGAAGTGCCAGCACTCGGCACGAAAAGTCGGAAAAAACGTCGGAATCGGGGTAATAGTAGCGAGACGATACACTTTGCCATGCTTTGTTGAACAGATATCTGTGCGAACACCTTGCTAACGGCCGCCGTGGGATTAAGCTGGGCGCCGTTTTTGCCTATCGGAGTGCCCCATGTCCCGTCGTTTGCCGTTGATTCTGCTGCTTATTGCCCTGCCGTTATGGCTGGCCGCCAGTTATGCCGCACGCTACGGCTTCATGGAGGATGGGCAATGGGTTGGCATCTGTGCTGATGAGGCCAGCCGCTGGGAATGCCAGGTGCGTTCGAACCTGGGTTTGATGATCCATTTCAAGCTGCTGGGGTGGGCGGCGTTGATCACCTCAGTGCTGGGCTTTTTTGTACCGGGGCGTGCGGGATGGGCGTTGGCGGTGGTGGGCTTGGTGTTCGGGTTGCCGGCGCTGGCGTTGTACAACACGACGTTTGCGGTGTTTGCGGTGGTGATTGCGGGGTTGCGGTTGGTCAGGAAGCCGCGCGGCGCCTGATGTGGCCTCAGCGCAGGCAAGCCAGCTCCCACATTTGACCGTGCTCACAGATAGAAATGTGTGAACCCACTCAACTGTGGGAGCTGGCTTGCCTGCGATAGCGGTGTTACGCCTTGCGCACTCGCAAGCAACGCCACAAAGCCGCAACCATCAGCACGCTGACCACTGCCCAACCCCAGGCCTGCTGGTTCAACAGCCCTTCACGGTACAACTGCGGCGCAACGCCGGCACCGATGATAAAGGCCAGCAACGCAATCTCCCGACGTGGTCCGGTCACTGGGCGTACCAGGTACACCAGGGCCGGCAACACCAGCGCCGCGCTTGGGAAGCTGCGATAGCGCGGGTCAAACACCAGCGCTAGCATCATCACCGCACCGGCAAACCCGGCGATTGCCATCAGCCAGCCCGCGCGTTGCTCCAGCCAGCTGAACCCGCGCTCACGCCAGCCTTCCCGTGCGCTGAGGGCGAGTGCGGCGTGGGCCAGCACCAGCAAGTTCAACATCACCAGCAAGCCTGCCCATACCCATTCATCGCTGAAGCGCGCGGTAACGCGGGTCAGTTCGGCCCAACTGCCGATGGAGCACGCTGCGACGGCCCCTAGCAACGGCAGTATTAATGCAGAGCGAGTGCTGCGAACGCGGCCGCCGAGCACCAGGGTGCCAAGCAGGATGAGCCCGCCGACGCCCAGCCACAGCCGCCAGTAGGGCACATTGGTCACCGGGCCGGCGAGGATACCTTTGTCCTGACGGTCTGCATCGAACAGCCCCCAGTAACCACCCACAGCCCCTTCACTCGCACGTTTCCATGGCTGGTCAAAGGCTTCGATCAGGTTGTAGCGCCAGCCATTGGCTTCGGCCATGGCCACGAAGCCGCGCATGAACCTGGCCTCATTGACCCGGCTGGGCACGGCGGTTTCGCGCTGTCGGCCTTCGCTGGGCCAGCCGGTTTCGCCGATCACGATGTCCTTGGGCGCGAATTTATGGCCGAAGGTCTGGCGCACATCGCCCACGTGCTTGAGCGCCTGGTCGATGCCGGACGGCTCATCTTCCCAATACGGCAACAGGTGAATGGTCAGGAAGTCCACCGCCGGCCCGATTTCCGGGTGTTGCAACCAGAACTCCCAGACATCGGCATAGGTGACGGGCTGCTTGATCTGGCTTTTAACCTGATGGATCAGCGCCACCAGTTGCTTGGCAGTAACTTCCTTGCGCAACAGGGCTTCGTTGCCGACGATCACCGAGGTCACTACATCCGGGCTAGCGTTGGCCGCCGCGATCAACTCGTTGATCTCTTTTTCGGTCGCCACAGGGTCGCTGCTGACCCAGGCCCCGGCCATCACTTTCAACCCATGCTTGCGCGCCATGTCCGGCAGGGCCTCCAGGCCGGTCATGGAGTAGGTGCGAATGCATTCAAAGCGCGTAGCCAGTAGCGCCAGGTCGGCGTCCATGCGCTCGGGGCGCAGCGTGAACGGTTGGTCGAATGGGGACTGGTCTTTGTCGAACGGTGTGTAGGACGCACATTGCAGCTTATGGCTGGCGCTGGCGACGTCTGGCAACACCACGGGCCGGCCGAGGCCGTACCAGTAGCCGACAAGGGCAAGCATGCCGAGGATCAAGGCAAAGAAATAGGGCAGGGCAGGGAAGCGGGCAGTCGCGGGCATGGTCGGCTTATCTGGGGGAGCAAAGGCGCGCATCTTACCCGGATTTGCCGCAGCCCAGTGCGGCTGCATAATTTTGACATGCAAACTTCGGGCGGGATTCTGGCGATAACGCCTACAAAGCATCCTGCTGGCGATGTGATGTCGTTTCCTGCTCAACCAAGGTCGCTGACAGAGCAGGGCAAATGCCTACGCAGGTTGAAGATAAAACTGTCAGTACTCCACTGATGCCTCAGCAACCGGATCGATGCGCGTGAAGGGGGCGCGGTGCACCCTATAACAACAGTTTGACGTCGCTCGGCATCCGTCGGGCGCAGCACTTTCGGGGAAGTACTATGAAGATGCGACGACTCTTGGGCGCAGCTGCCACTCTGGTAGTTGCGATGGGCTCCACACTGGCCAGTGCCGACAGCAAGACCCTGAGCATCGGCTACGTGGACGGCTGGTCCGACAGCGTGGCCACTACTCATGTGGCGGCAGAGGTGATCAAGCAAAAGCTCGGCTACGACGTAAAACTGCAAGCGGTTGCCACCGGGATCATGTGGCAGGGCGTCGCCACCGGCAAACTCGATGCCATGCTTTCCGCCTGGCTACCTGTAACCCACGGTGAATACTGGACCAAGAACAAGGACAAGGTGGTCGACTACGGCCCCAACTTCAAGGACGCCAAGATCGGCCTGATCGTGCCGGAGTACGTCAAGGCCAAGTCCATCGAAGACCTCAAGACCGACACCACCTTCAAGAACAAGATCGTCGGCATCGACGCCGGTTCAGGCGTAATGCTCAAGACCGACGAAGCCATCAAGCAATATGGCTTGGACTACAAACTGCAAGCCAGCTCGGGTGCGGCGATGATTGCCGAACTGACCCGCGCCGAAGACAAGCAGGAGTCGATTGCGGTCACCGGTTGGGTACCGCACTGGATGTTCGCCAAGTGGAAACTGCGTTTCCTGGACGACCCAAAAGGGATTTATGGTGCTGCTGAAACCGTCAACAGCATCGGCAGCAAGGGCCTGGAGAAGAAAGCGCCGGAAGTCGCAGCCTTCCTGAAGAAATTCCAGTGGGCCTCCAAGGATGAAATCGGTGAAGTCATGCTGGCGATTCAAGAAGGCGCCAAGCCGGACGCCGCGGCCAAGGACTGGGTAGCCAAGCACCCCGAGCGCGTTGCCGAATGGACCGCTAAATAAAAGCCACCGATGCAACCCTGTGGGAGGGGGCTTGCTCCCTCCCACATTCGTTTTGCACTGACTCAAATCTTCCTGCGCCCCAGCAATCCCTCGCTACACTCGATCTACTACTAAGGTCGTCTGGAACCCATTGCGCAGCCGCATACAGTGGATACGTTCCAAAATAATAAAAAGCTGTGCTGCGAGGATAAAAACAATGAACGACAGCATTTACCTCTCGATTCAAAACAGCCCGCGTTTCAAGGAGCTGGTCAGGAAAAGGGAAAGGTTCGCCTGGATTCTCTCGGCGATCATGCTAGGGCTTTACTCCGCTTTCATCCTGTTGATCGCCTACGGGCCACAAGTGCTGGGGGCCAAGATCAGCCCCGGTTCCTCGATTACCTGGGGCATTCCCCTGGGCGTCGGGCTGATTGTGTCGGCCTTCATTCTCACCGGCATCTACGTGCGTCGGGCCAACGGCGAATTTGACGACCTGAACAATGCGATTCTCAAGGAGGCTGCGCAATGATCCGGCGTCTATTGGCTCTATTCGGTGCTTCGCTGTTGGCTCCGGCCGTTTGGGCGGCGGACGCATTGACCGGTGAAGTGCACAAGCAACCGCTGAACATCTCGGCCATTGTGATGTTCGTCGCGTTTGTCGGCGCCACCCTGTGCATCACTTATTGGGCGTCCAAGCGCAACAAGTCAGCGGCGGACTACTATGCGGCGGGCGGCAAGATCACCGGTTTCCAGAACGGTCTGGCGATTGCCGGTGACTACATGTCGGCGGCGTCCTTCCTGGGGATTTCCGCGCTGGTGTTCACCTCCGGCTATGACGGCTTGATCTACTCGATCGGCTTCCTTGTGGGCTGGCCGATCATTCTGTTCCTGATCGCCGAGCGCTTGCGTAACCTGGGCAAATACACCTTTGCCGACGTGGCGTCCTATCGCCTGGGGCAAACCCAGATCCGCAGCCTGTCGGCGTGTGGCTCGCTGGTGGTGGTGGCGTTCTACCTGATCGCGCAGATGGTCGGCGCGGGCAAGCTGATCCAGCTGCTGTTTGGCCTTGATTACCATGTGGCGGTGATCCTGGTGGGTATCCTGATGTGCATGTACGTGCTGTTCGGCGGCATGTTGGCGACCACCTGGGTGCAGATCATCAAGGCGGTGCTGTTGCTGTCCGGTGCCTCGTTCATGGCGCTGATGGTGATGAAGCACGTCAACTTCGATTTCAACATGCTGTTCTCCGAGGCGATCAAGGTTCACCCCAAAGGTGAGGCGATCATGAGCCCCGGCGGCCTGGTGAAAGACCCGATCTCGGCATTCTCCCTGGGCCTGGCACTGATGTTCGGTACCGCTGGCCTGCCGCACATCCTGATGCGCTTTTTCACGGTAAGCGACGCCAAGGAAGCGCGTAAGAGCGTGCTGTACGCAACCGGCTTCATCGGCTACTTCTATATCCTGACCTTTATCATCGGCTTCGGCGCGATCCTTTTGGTCAGCACCAACCCGGCGTTCAAGGATGCAGCGGGCGCCTTGCTCGGCGGTAACAACATGGCGGCGGTGCACCTGGCCAACGCGGTGGGTGGCAGTATCTTCCTGGGCTTCATCTCGGCCGTGGCGTTTGCCACCATCCTGGCGGTGGTTGCCGGCTTGACCCTGGCGGGTGCTTCGGCGGTGTCCCATGACCTGTATGCCAGCGTGATCAAGAAGGGCAAGGCCAACGAGAAAGATGAGATTCGCGTGTCGAAGATCACCACCGTAGCCTTGGGTGTATTGGCCATCGGCCTGGGTATCCTGTTCGAAAGCCAGAACATTGCGTTCATGGTCGGGCTGGCGTTCTCTATCGCTGCCAGCTGTAACTTCCCGGTGCTGCTGCTTTCCATGTACTGGAAAAACCTCACCACCCGTGGTGCCATGATTGGCGGCTGGCTGGGCTTGATCAGCGCCGTGGGCCTGATGATCCTCGGTCCGACCATCTGGGTGTCGATCCTGCACCATGAAAAGGCGATCTTCCCGTACGAGTACCCGGCGCTGTTCTCGATGATCATTGCGTTCGTCGGCATCTGGTTCTTCTCCATCACCGACAAGTCGGCGGCGGCAGAGAAAGAGCGTGCGCTGTACTTCCCGCAGTTCGTGCGTTCGCAGACTGGCCTGGGGGCGAGTGGGGCGGTTAATCACTAAGTCGTCAGTTGCATAAGAGATACCCCGGTCGCAAGGCCGGGGTATTTTTTTGCCTGGGCTGGCCTCATCGCGGGCAAGCCCGGCTCCCACAGGTTGACTGTGTGAGCCCGATCGACGGTGGGAGCTGGCATGCCTGCGATGGCGGTAGATCAGGCCACACCAACAAAAACGGCCTCCACTAAGGGAGGCCGTTCTCATGACAAACAAGCCGTTAAGTGCTTACTTGCGGTCTTCCAGCTTGGTGATGTCACGCGACTCGTAGCCGGTGTACAGCTGGCGCGGGCGGCCAATCTTGTACGGGCTGGAGAGCATTTCTTTCCAGTGGGAGATCCAGCCCACGGTCCGCGCCAGGGCGAAGATCACGGTGAACATGCTGGTTGGAATGCCGATCGCCTTGAGGATGATCCCCGAGTAGAAGTCGACGTTCGGGTACAGCGAGCGTTCGATGAAGTACGGGTCGGTCAGGGCGATCTCTTCCAGGCGCATGGCCAGTTCGAGTTGCGGATCGTTCTTGATGCCCAGTTCCTTCAACACTTCGTCGCAGGTCTGCTTCATGACAGTAGCGCGCGGGTCGCGGTTCTTGTAGACCCGGTGACCGAAGCCCATCAACTTGAACGGATCGTTCTTGTCCTTGGCCTTGGCGATGAAGGTGTCGATGTTGGACACATCGCCGATTTCATCGAGCATGGTCAATACGGCTTCGTTCGCACCGCCGTGGGCAGGGCCCCACAGTGCGGCGATGCCGGCGGCAATACAGGCGAACGGGTTGGCACCCGAAGAGCCCGCCAGGCGCACGGTAGAGGTGGAAGCGTTCTGCTCGTGGTCGGCGTGGAGGATGAAGATCCGGTCCATGGCCTTGGCGAGCACCGGGCTGATCGGTTTGATCTCGCACGGGGTGTTGAACATCATGTGCAGGAAGTTTTCCGCGTACGTCAGGTCGTTGCGCGGGTACATCATGGGTTGGCCCATGGAGTACTTGTAAACCATTGCGGCCAGGGTAGGCATCTTGGCAACCAGGCGGATCGCGGAAATTTCGCGATGCTGCGGGTTATTGATGTCCAGGGAGTCGTGATAGAAGGCCGACAGGGCGCCTACTACACCGCACATGACGGCCATCGGGTGGGCGTCGCGACGGAAGCCGTTGAAGAAGGTCTTCAACTGCTCGTGAACCATGGTGTGGTTCTTCACGGTGCTGACGAACTGGGCTTTCTGCTCGGCTGTTGGCAATTCGCCATTTAGCAGCAGGTAGCAGGTTTCCAGGTAGTCCGACTTTTCAGCCAGTTGCTCGATCGGGTAGCCGCGATGAAGCAGAATGCCATTGTCACCATCGATATAGGTGATCTTCGACTCGCAGGAAGCGGTCGACATGAAGCCTGGGTCGAAAGTAAAACGGCCCGTGGCCGTCAGGCCCCGTACGTCGATAACATCGGGACCAACGGTGCCGGTTAAAATGGGCAGCTCGACGGGGGCTGCGCCCTCGATGATCAACTGCGCTTTTTTGTCAGCCATGTGGCCTCCTATTTATGCTTCAAATCATCAGACAGACCCCCCACGCAGGGCCCGCACCACTATATTGATATAAATCCAGATGTCAATTTGCCTAAAGTCTTGCGCCAGAAGGCTTTAACCGTACTTTTTCGTCGAAATTGACTGCCATTTACGCCTTTTATCCCGCCAGCGCAATCAGCTATTAGGGTGAGGTGTGCGCGTTGTCATTAGTAACCTAACTGTCTATACTCGGCCACCGACCGCCAAGGGCTTTTGGGCTTGCTTTCATTGGGGGTCGCACTCCCTGGGTGGTGCTTACCTGACCAGTCGCACTCCCCAACAACTTTGCCCTGATTGTTAGGGGCTCTTCAGTGTGAAAAAAAGCCGTGAATAGCCAACGACCTGTAAACCTAGACCTAAGGACCATCAAACTCCCCATCACCGGCGTTACGTCGTTCCTGCACCGTGTTTCCGGCATCATCCTGTTCCTGGGCTTGGGCATCATGCTTTATGCATTGAGCAAATCCCTGGGTTCCGAGGAAGGATACGCCGAGGTGAAGGCATGCTTGACCAGCCCGCTGGCCAAGTTCGTAGCATGGGGCCTCCTGTCCTCTCTTCTGTATCACCTGGTAGCCGGTGTGCGCCACTTGATCATGGACATGGGCATCGGTGAGACGCTGGAAGGCGGCCGCCTGGGCTCGAAAATCATCGTCGCCATTTCCGTGGTGCTGATCGTTCTGGCAGGAGTTTGGATATGGTAACCAGCGTAACGAATCTGTCGCGTTCGGGCCTCTATGACTGGATGGCACAGCGTGTGTCTGCGGTCGTTCTCGCGGCTTATTTCATTTTCCTGATCGGATACCTCGTCGCAAACCCGGGCATCGGCTATGAGCAATGGCACGGCCTGTTTTCCCACAATGCGATGCGAATCTTCAGTCTGCTGGCCCTTGTAGCCCTGGGCGCTCACGCCTGGGTTGGCATGTGGACCATCGCGACTGACTACCTGACGCCGATGGCGCTGGGCAAGTCCGCGACTGCAGTACGTTTCCTCTTCCAGGCAGTATGCGGCGTCGCGATGTTCGCTTACTTCGTCTGGGGTGTGCAGATTCTTTGGGGTATCTGATTCATGGCTAACATTCCAACTATTTCATTCGACGCCATCATTATTGGTGGCGGCGGTGCTGGCATGCGCGCTGCGCTGCAGCTGGCCCAGGGCGGCCACAAGACGGCCGTGATCACCAAGGTGTTCCCGACGCGTTCCCACACCGTATCGGCCCAGGGTGGCATCACCTGCGCCATCGCCTCCGCCGACCCTAACGATGACTGGCGCTGGCACATGTACGATACCGTCAAGGGTTCCGACTATATCGGTGACCAGGACGCTATCGAATACATGTGTCAGGAAGGCCCGGCCGCGGTGTTCGAGCTGGACCACATGGGTCTGCCGTTCTCCCGTACCGAGCAAGGCCGTATCTACCAGCGTCCATTCGGTGGCCAGTCCAAGGATTACGGTAAAGGCGGCCAGGCTGCCCGTACCTGCGCTGCGTCCGACCGTACTGGTCACGCGCTGCTGCATACCCTTTACCAAGGCAACCTGAAAGCCGGTACCACGTTCCTGAACGAGTACTACGCTGTTGATCTGGTGAAGAACGGCAAGGGCGAGTTCGTCGGTGTGATCGCCATCTGCATCGAAACCGGTGAAACCACCTACATCCGCGCCAAGGCGACTGTGCTGGCGACCGGTGGTGCAGGTCGTATCTACGCTTCTACCACCAATGCCCTGATCAACACCGGTGACGGCGTCGGCATGGCCCTGCGTGCTGGCGTACCGGTACAAGACATCGAAATGTGGCAGTTCCACCCGACCGGCATCGCCGGCGCCGGTGTACTGGTGACCGAAGGTTGCCGTGGTGAAGGTGGTTACCTGATCAACAAGCACGGCGAGCGTTTCATGGAGCGTTATGCTCCGAACGCCAAAGACTTGGCTGGCCGTGACGTTGTGGCTCGTTCGATGGTTAAAGAGATCATCGCCGGTAACGGCTGTGGCCCGAATGGCGACCACGTACTGCTCAAGCTCGATCACCTGGGTGAAGAAGTGCTGCACAGCCGCCTGCCTGGTATCTGCGAGCTGTCCAAGACCTTCGCCCACGTTGACCCGGTAGTTGCTCCGGTTCCGGTGGTTCCAACTTGCCACTATATGATGGGCGGCGTGCCGACCAACATTCACGGCCAGGCAATCACCCAGAACGCCGACGGCCAGGACGAGATCATCCATGGTCTGTTCGCAGTAGGTGAAGTGGCTTGCGTATCGGTTCACGGTGCCAACCGCCTGGGCGGCAACTCGCTGCTCGACCTGGTGGTATTCGGCCGTGCGGCCGGCCTGCACCTTGAGAAGGCGCTGACTGACGGCATCGAATACGATGACGCCACCGACGCCAACATCGAAGCGGCCCTGGCGCGTCTGAACGCTCTGAACGAGCGCACGGATGGCGAAGACGTGGCAACCCTGCGTCGCGAGCTGCAAAGCTGCATGCAGAACTACTTCGGTGTGTTCCGTACCGGCGAATACATGCAGAAGGGCATCGCCCAGCTGGCTGACCTGCGCAAGCGCATCGCCAACGTCAAAATCAACGATAAGAGCCAGGCGTTCAACACTGCTCGTATCGAAGCCCTTGAGCTGCAAAACCTGCTGGAAGTGGCTGAAGCGACGGCGATCGCCGCCGAGGTTCGTAAAGAATCCCGTGGTGCTCACGCTCGTGAAGACTTTGAAGATCGCGACGACGAAAACTGGTTGTGCCACACCCTGTACTTCCCGGGTGACAAGCGCGTAACCAAGCGTGCCGTGAACTTCTCGCCGAAGACGGTGCCGACGTTTGAACCGAAGATTCGGACTTACTAAGGGTGGCTGCCATGTTGAAAGTCAGTGTTTATCGCTACAACCCTGATCAGGACGCCGCGCCGTTCATGCAGGAGTTCCAGGTCGATACCGGTGGTAAAGACCTGATGGTGCTGGATGTACTGGCACTGATCAAAGAGCAGGACGAGGGTTTCTCCTATCGTCGCTCTTGCCGTGAAGGTGTGTGCGGTTCCGACGGCATGAACATCAACGGCAAAAACGGCCTGGCGTGCATCACGCCGCTGTCCGCCGTGGTCAAAGGCAACAAGCTGATTGTTCGTCCACTGCCAGGTTTGCCGGTTATCCGTGACCTGGTCGTCGATATGAGCATCTTCTACAAGCAATACGAGAAAGTTAAGCCGTTCCTGCAGAACGACACGCCGGCTCCGGCCATCGAGCGTCTGCAGTCCCCGGAAGAACGTGAAAAACTCGATGGCCTGTACGAGTGCATCCTGTGCGCTTGCTGCTCGACATCCTGCCCGTCCTTCTGGTGGAACCCGGACAAGTTCCTGGGTCCAGCTGCGCTGCTGCAAGCCTACCGCTTCCTGGCAGACAGCCGTGACACCAAGACGTCCGAGCGTCTGGCTTCGCTGGATGACCCGTTCAGCGTATTCCGCTGCCGCGGGATCATGAACTGCGTCAACGTATGTCCTAAAGGCCTGAACCCGACTAAGGCCATTGGTCACATCCGTAACATGCTGCTGCAGAGCGGCGTGTAACTGACGTTGTAGTAAAAGCAGGACCGTTGTGCCCGTAAATGCTGCGGCGCAGGCTTCAACCGGCGCCGTAGTTTTAACTTGAGCAGCGACTTACAAAGCCGCGGCTCTTATTTTGAAGAAATGAGACAAGCAGGGGCATTCGGGTTGGTACCCGAACTATCAGCGTGATCCTAAGTGGCTTGTTTTGGTCGCTGCACTTGGCCTTTTGCAAGCAAACTCGGTGTTTTCGCCGGTGGTGTCCCCAAATCGAGGGTGACCAAGCATGCAAGAAAGCGTGATGCAGCGCATGTGGAACAGCGGCTATCTTTCAGGTGGTAACGCTGCCTATGTGGAAGAGCTTTATGAGCTCTACCTGCACGACCCTAACGCTGTGCCAGAAGAATGGCGCACCAAATTTCAGACGTTGTCTTCAGACGGCAACGCTGCCACCGATGTATCGCACGCAACAATTCGCGATCAGTTCGTGCTGCTGGCAAAGAACCAGCGCCGCGCCCAACCGGTTTCCGCCGGCAGCGTGAGCAGTGAGCATGAGAAGAAGCAAGTTGAAGTACTGCGACTGATCCAGGCCTACCGTATGCGTGGCCACCAGGCAGCCCAGCTTGACCCGCTGGGGCTGTGGCAGCGTCCTGCACCTGCAGACCTGTCGATCAATCATTACGGCTTGACCAATGCCGATCTTGATACGACCTTCCGTGCCGGCGACCTGTTCATCGGCAAAGAGGAAGCGAGCCTACGCGAAATTCACGAAGCGTTGCAGCAGACATATTGCCGCACCATCGGCGCTGAATTTACGCACATCACCGATTCCGAGCAGCGCCAGTGGTTCCAGCACCGCCTGGAAGGCGTGCGTGGCCGTCCGGTATTGTCCGCCGATGTGCGCGGCCACCTGCTGGAGCGCGTGACCGCGGCCGAAGGCCTCGAGAAATACCTGGGCACTAAATACCCAGGCACCAAGCGTTTCGGCCTGGAAGGCGGCGAAAGCCTGATTCCGATGCTCGACGAACTGATCCAGCGTTCCGGTTCCTATGGCACCAAGGAAATCGTGATCGGCATGGCTCACCGTGGTCGCCTGAACGTGTTGGTCAACACCTTCGGCAAGAACCCGCGTGAGCTGTTCGACGAGTTCGAAGGCAAGAAGAAGGTCGAGCTGGGTTCCGGTGACGTTAAATACCACCAGGGCTTCTCGTCCAACGTGATGACCACCGGCGGTGAAGTTCACCTGGCCATGGCATTCAACCCCTCCCACCTGGAAATCGTTTCGCCAGTGGTCGAGGGTTCGGTACGTGCTCGCCAGGATCGTCGTAACGATTCCACCGGTGAGAAGGTTCTGCCGATTTCCATCCACGGTGACGCGGCATTCGCCGGTCAAGGCGTGGTCCTGGAAACGTTCCAGATGTCGCAGACTCGCGGCTTCAAGACCGGTGGTACCGTTCACATCGTCATCAACAACCAGGTGGGCTTCACCATCAGCAACCCGTTGGACGCGCGTTCCACCGAGTACGCCACCGACGTTGCCAAGATGATCCAGGCGCCGATCCTCCATGTGAATGGCGATGATCCGGAAGCCGTGCTGTTCGTGACCCAACTGGCTGTCGACTACCGCATGCAGTTCAAGCGTGACGTGGTCATCGACCTGGTTTGCTACCGCCGTCGCGGTCACAACGAAGCGGACGAGCCAAGCGGCACCCAGCCGTTGATGTACCAGCAGATCACCAAGCAGCGCACCACCCGTGAGCTGTACGCCGAAAGCCTGACCAAGGCCGGCGTGGTTGACGATGCGCGTGTTCAGGCGAAAGTCGACGAATACCGCAACGCACTGGACAACGGCCTGCATGTAGTGAAAAGCCTGGTCAAGGAGCCGAACAAAGAGCTGTTCGTTGACTGGCGCCCATACCTGGGTCACACCTGGACTGCACGTCACGATACCTCGTTCGATTTGAAGACGTTGCAGGAACTGTCCGCCAAGCTGCTGGAAATTCCCGAAGGCTTCGTCGTACAGCGCCAGGTTGCGAAGATCTACGAAGACCGTCAGAAGATGCAAGCCGGTGGCCTGCCGATCAACTGGGGTTACGCCGAAACCATGGCGTACGCGACCCTGGCGTTCGAAGGTCACCCGATCCGCATGACCGGCCAGGACATCGGCCGCGGTACGTTCTCGCACCGTCATGCTGTATTGCACAACCAGAAAGACGCGGGCACCTACATCCCGTTGCAGAACCTGTACGAAGGCCAGCCACGTTTCGACCTGTACGATTCGTTCCTGTCCGAAGAAGCCGTACTGGCGTTCGAATACGGTTACTCGACCACCACGCCGAACGCGCTGGTGATCTGGGAAGCCCAGTTCGGCGACTTCGCCAACGGTGCCCAGGTGGTTATCGACCAGTTCATCACCAGCGGCGAGCACAAGTGGGGCCGTCTGTGCGGTCTGACCATGCTGCTGCCACACGGTTATGAAGGTCAGGGCCCTGAGCACTCCTCGGCCCGTCTGGAGCGTTACCTGCAATTGTGCGCCGAGCACAACATTCAGGTGTGCGTGCCGACGACCCCGGCGCAGATCTACCACTTGCTGCGTCGCCAGGTGATCCGTCCGCTGCGCAAGCCGCTGGTGGTGCTGACGCCGAAGTCGCTGTTGCGTCACAAGCTGGCCGTTTCGACCCTGGAAGATCTGGCCCAAGGTTCGTTCCAGACCGTGATTCCAGAGATCGATACGCTGGACGCCGCCAAGGTCACTCGCCTGATCCTGTGCAGCGGCAAGGTCTACTACGATCTGTTGGAAAAACGCCGTGCCGAAGGCCGCGAAGACATCGCCATCGTGCGTATCGAGCAGCTTTATCCGTTCCCGGAAGATGACCTCATGGAGATCATCGCGCCTTACACCAACCTCACGAACGTAGTGTGGTGTCAGGAAGAACCGATGAACCAGGGCGCCTGGTACAGCAGCCAGCATCATCTGCGTCGCAGCATCGGCAACCACAACAAGGCTTTGGTCCTTGAGTACGCCGGTCGTGATGCTTCTGCTGCACCTGCCTGTGGTTACGCGTCGATGCACGCCGAGCAGCAGGAAAAACTGCTGCAAGATGCTTTCACTGTTTAACGCCTTCGCGCTGACTGAAACCGAATTTTAAGGACCTACAGATAATGGCTATCGAAATCAAAGCCCCGTCATTCCCGGAATCGGTTGCCGATGGCACCGTTGCCACCTGGCACAAGAAACCAGGCGAGGCCGTCAAGCGTGACGACCTGATCGTCGACATCGAGACCGACAAAGTCGTTCTGGAAGTGTTGGCCGAAGCTGACGGCGTGCTGGGCGCAATCGTTGCTGAAGAGGGCGCTACCGTTCTGTCGAACCAGGTACTGGGCTCGATCGAAGAGGGCAGCGCTGCTGCCGCTGCTCCTGCTCCTGCCGCTGCTGCACCGGCTGCTTCTGCGCCTGCCGCACCGGCTGCGGGTGGCGAAGATCCAATCGCTGCACCGGCTGCGCGTCAACTGGCTGAGGAAAACGGCATCAACCTGGCTTCCATCAAGGGCACCGGCAAAGATGGCCGTGTGACCAAGGAAGACGTGGTTGCCGCAGTTGAAGCCAAGAAGAACGCTCCGGCTGCCGCACCTGCCAAGGCTGCAGCGCCTGCTGCCGCTGCGCCTGTGTTTGCCGCTGGCGACCGCACCGAGAAGCGCGTACCGATGACTCGTGTACGTGCCACCGTGGCCAAGCGCCTGGTTGAAGCTCAGTCGAACATGGCGATGCTGACCACCTTCAACGAAGTCGACATGACCGAAGTCATGGCCCTGCGTTCGAAGTACAAGGACCTGTTCGAGAAGTCCCACAACGGCGTGCGCCTGGGCTTCATGTCGTTCTTCGTGAAAGCGGCCACCGAAGCGCTGAAGCGCTTCCCGGCAGTCAACGCTTCGATCGACGGCGGCGACATCGTTTACCACGGCTACTCCGATATCGGCGTTGCCGTCTCCAGCGACCGCGGCCTGGTGGTTCCAGTCCTGCGTAACGCCGAGCTGATGAGCCTGGCCGAAATCGAAGGCGGCATCGCTGGCTTCGGCAAGAAAGCCCGTGACGGCAAGCTGACCATCGACGAGATGACCGGCGGTACCTTCACCATCACCAACGGTGGTACCTTCGGTTCGATGATGTCGACGCCGATCGTCAACCCACCGCAGGCCGCGATCCTGGGCATGCACAACATCATCCAGCGTCCGATGGCCATCAACGGCCAAGTCGTGATCCGCCCAATGATGTACCTGGCACTGTCTTACGATCACCGCCTGATCGACGGTAAAGAAGCCGTGACGTTCCTGGTGACCATCAAGAACCTGCTGGAAGACCCGGCTCGCCTGCTCCTGGACATCTGATAGAAGCAGTTGCACGTTGCGAGCTACAAGCTGTAGGAAAAAGCAGCTTGGCTTGCAACGTGTGACTAGAAGCTTGTCGCAAATAGAGGATCTATTTTCATGACACAGAAATTTGACGTTGTAGTGATTGGTGCAGGCCCTGGCGGCTATGTTGCCGCCATCAAGGCTGCGCAACTGGGCCTGTCCACTGCTTGCATCGAAAAATACACCGACAAGGAAGGCAAACTGGCGCTGGGCGGTACTTGCCTGAACGTGGGTTGCATTCCGTCCAAGGCGCTGCTGGACAGCTCCTGGAAATTCCACGAAGCCCAAGACGGCTTTGCGATCCACGGCATCAACCATGCTGGCGTGACCATGGACGTACCCGCAATGGTCGGCCGTAAAGCCAACATCGTCAAAGGCCTGACTTCCGGCGTTGCCACCTTGTTCAAGGCCAACGGCGTGACTTCCATTCAAGGCCACGGCAAACTGCTGGCCGGCAAGAAAGTTGAAGTCACCAAGCCAGACGGTTCGGTTGAAGTCATCGAAGCCGAAAACGTGATCCTGGCACCCGGCTCGCGTCCAATCGACATTCCGCCTGCTCCTGTTGATAACAACGTGATCGTTGATTCGACCGGCGCCCTGGAATTCCAAGCTGTGCCTAAGCGTCTGGGCGTCATCGGCGCCGGCGTGATCGGTTTGGAACTGGGTTCGGTATGGTCCCGCCTGGGTGCTCAAGTCACCGTACTGGAAGCCCTGGATACATTCCTGCTGGCTGCCGACACCGCGGTGTCCAAGGAAGCGCTGAAAACCCTGACCAAACAAGGTCTGGACATCAAGCTTGGCGCCCGTGTTACCGGTTCCAAGGTCAACGGCGAAGAAGTCGTAGTGACCTACACCGATAAAGACGGCGAGCAGACCATCACTTTCGACAAGCTGATCGTCGCCGTGGGCCGCCGCCCAGTGACCAACGACTTGCTGGCTTCCGACAGCGGCGTGAACATCGACGAGCGTGGTTTCATCCACGTTGACGATCATTGCGCCACCACCGTGCCTGGCGTCTATGCCATTGGCGACGTGGTTCGTGGCATGATGCTGGCCCACAAGGCTTCCGAAGAGGGCATCATGGTCGTTGAGCGCATCAAGGGTCACAAGACCCAGATGAACTACGACCTGATCCCATCGGTTATCTACACCCACCCGGAAATTGCATGGGTCGGCAAGAACGAACAGCAGTTGAAAGCTGAAGGCGTTGAAGTTAACGTCGGCACCTTCCCGTTTGCCGCTTCTGGCCGTGCCATGGCAGCCAACGACACCGGTGGTTTTGTCAAAGTCATCGCTGATGCCAAGACTGACCGCGTATTGGGCGTCCACGTGATTGGCCCAAGCGCTGCAGAACTGGTTCAGCAAGGCGCGATCGGCATGGAATTCGGCACCAGTGCCGAGGACTTGGGCATGATGGTCTTCTCCCATCCGACCCTGTCCGAAGCGCTGCACGAAGCTGCGTTGGCAGTGAATGGCGGCGCCATCCACATTGCCAACAAGAAGAAGCGCTAAGCGAGATAATAAGAAACCACGGCGGAGTTGCCCGTCGTGAGCCTTGCGCGCAAGACTCACCGCGGAATATCCGCTGGACGCAGCCTTGCGCAGCTTTACGGGCCATAAGCCCCGCAAGTTGCGCGAGCAGCAGTCACAGGTGGCGCGGCACTCATAATGAGCGCAGCGCCGAATGCGCAGTACCTAACGAAGACGGTAAAAAGCATGAATCTTCACGAGTATCAGGGTAAGCAGCTGTTCGCTGAATACGGCCTGCCAGTTTCCAAGGGCTACGCAGTAGACACCCCGGAAGCAGCAGCAGAAGCTTGCGACAAAATCGGCGGCAGCGAGTGGGTTGTCAAAGCCCAGGTCCACGCCGGTGGTCGCGGTAAAGCGGGCGGCGTCAAGCTGGTTCGCAGCAAAGAAGACGCCAAGGCCTTCGCACAGCAGTGGCTGGGCAAGCGTCTGGTGACTTACCAGACTGATGCCAATGGCCAACCAGTCACCAAGATCCTGGTTGAATCGTGCACTGATATCGCTAAAGAGCTGTACCTGGGCGCTGTCGTTGACCGTTCGAGCCGTCGCATCGTGTTCATGGCTTCCACCGAAGGTGGCGTGGACATCGAGAAAATTGCTCACGAAACCCCAGAAAAAATTCTGAAGGCCACTATCGATCCACTGGTTGGCGCTCAGCCATTCCAGGGTCGTGAACTGGCTTTCCAGCTGGGCCTGGAAGGCAAGCAAGTTGCCCAGTTCGCCAAGATCTTCGTAGGTCTGGCCAAACTGTTCCAGGATCACGATCTGGCCCTGCTGGAAGTGAACCCGCTGGTGATCAAGGCTGACGGCGATCTGCACTGCCTCGATGCCAAGATCAACATCGACGCCAACGCCATGTACCGTCAGCCTAAGCTGAAGACTTTCCACGATCCGTCGCAAGACGATCCGCGCGAAGCGCACGCTGCCAAGTTCGAACTGAACTACGTAGCCCTGGAAGGCAACATCGGCTGCATGGTCAACGGTGCCGGCCTGGCCATGGGTACCATGGACATCGTCAACCTGCATGGCGGCAAGCCAGCCAACTTCCTCGACGTAGGTGGTGGCGCTACCAAGGAACGCGTTACCGAAGCGTTCAAGATCATCCTGTCCGACTCCAACGTCGCTGCAGTACTGGTCAACATCTTCGGCGGCATCGTTCGTTGCGACATGATTGCCGAAGGCATCATCGGTGCAGTGAAAGAAGTCGGCGTTAAAATCCCGGTTGTTGTTCGCCTTGAAGGTAACAACGCTGAACTGGGCGCTAAAGTACTGGCAGAAAGCGGTTTGAACATCATCGCGGCTACCAGCCTGACCGACGCTGCTCAACAAGTTGTCAAAGCTGCGGAGGGCAAGTAATGAGCGTCCTGATCAATAAAGACACCAAAGTTATCTGCCAGGGTATTACCGGTTCGCAAGGTAGTTTCCACACCCAGCAAGCCATCGAATACGGCACCCAGATGGTTGGCGGCGTAACTCCAGGCAAAGGCGGCACCGAGCACCTGGGCCTGCCCGTGTTCAACACCGTGAAAGAAGCAGTAGAAGCCACTGGCGCCACCGCCAGCGTGATCTACGTTCCAGCTCCTTTCTGCAAGGACTCGATCCTGGAAGCGGCATTCGGCGGCATCAAGCTGATCGTCTGCATCACCGAAGGCATTCCTACACTGGACATGCTGGACGCTAAAGTTAAGTGCGACGAACTGGGCGTAGTCCTGATCGGCCCTAACTGCCCAGGCGTGATCACCCCAGGCGAATGCAAGATCGGCATCATGCCAGGTCACATTCACTTGCCAGGTAAAGTCGGTATCGTTTCCCGTTCCGGCACCCTGACCTATGAAGCTGTCAAGCAGACCACTGACGCCGGTTTCGGTCAGTCGACTTGCGTCGGCATCGGCGGTGACCCGATCCCAGGCTCCAACTTCATCGACATCCTGAAGCTGTTCCAGGAAGACCCGAAGACCGAAGCGATCGTAATGATCGGTGAGATCGGCGGTTCGGCTGAAGAAGAAGCGGCTGCCTACATCAAGGCACACGTGACCAAGCCGGTTGTTTCCTACATCGCTGGTGTGACTGCCCCTGCGGGCAAGCGCATGGGCCATGCTGGCGCAATCATCTCTGGCGGCAAAGGCACTGCAGACGAGAAATTCGCTGCACTGCAAGACGCAGGCGTTAAAACCGTGCGTTCGCTGGCAGACATCGGCAAGGCCCTGGCCGAGCTGACCGGTTGGGCTGTCAAGTAAGCCTCGCGCTTAGCTGACGCTTGACCACACAAAGGCCACCTTCGGGTGGCCTTTGTGCTTTCTGGATATAGCCAGATTGACGAATGTGCTCGGTTCAATGTGGGAGCTGGCTTGCCTGCGATACAGACAACTGGGTGCATCAGCCAAACCGAGTCGATGCCATCGCAGGCAAGCCAGCGCCCACAGGGTTCTGTATTGCCCAATTAAGTATGAAAACGCGACATTGAAATGTCGCTTATCGGACAGTCCGCCCCGCAACAGTGCGTTTGTCAGCCTAATTCTGTACTCTAGCCGCCTCTTTATGCGTCCGCGTCCCAAAAGGAAGCTGCGCGCTAGACCGGTCGGTCCCCACAAGGGCCGGCAGCATTTCCCTCATCCATAGGGAAGCCCTCTCTAAATTCCGATTCAGTAGTGTGGTATTTCCTCAAATGAAAGTGTTGAAAAGCCAGGATATCCTGGCGCTGGGCTTTATGACCTTTGCCCTGTTCGTGGGCGCCGGCAACATCATCTTCCCGCCTATCGTTGGTTTGCAGTCCGGGCCGCATGTCTGGATGGCGGCGCTGGGCTTTCTGATCACCGCGGTCGGTTTGCCGGTGGTCACTGTGATCGCCCTGGCCAAGGTCGGTGGTGGCATGGATGCGCTGAGCAGCCCGATTGGCAAGATCGCCGGTGGCCTGCTGGCGGCAGCGGCCTACCTGGCAGTGGGCCCGCTGTTTGCGACCCCGCGCACCGCAACAGTATCGTTTGAAGTGGGCCTGGCGCCCTTGACCGGTGAGAGCCCGTTGGCACTGTTCCTCTACAGCTCGGTGTATTTCCTGGTGGTGTTCTTTGTCTCCCTGTACCCAGGTCGACTGCTGGACACCGTGGGCCGTTTCCTGGCGCCGCTGAAAATCATCGCCCTGGCTATTCTCGGCATCGCTGCGTTTGCCTTGCCCGCCGGTGAGGTGGGGGTTGCCACGCCGGAATACGTTGCCGCGCCGTTCTCCCAAGGCTTTATTAATGGTTACCTGACCATGGATACCCTGGGCGCCTTGGTGTTCGGCATCGTGATCGTCAACGCGATTCGCTCCCGTGGCGTCGAGTCACCCAAGCTGATCACCCGCTACGCGATCATTGCCGGGCTGATTGCCGGCGTGGGCCTGGCACTGGTGTACGTCAGCCTGTTCCGCCTGGGTTCGGGCAGCCATGCCGTGGCCGCGGGTGCCAGCAATGGCGCGGCGGTACTGCACGCCTATGTGCAATACACGTTCGGCTCCCTGGGCAGTGGTTTCCTCGCCGTGCTGATTTCCCTGGCATGCCTGGTGACCGCCGTGGGCCTGACCTGTGCCTGCGCCGAGTACTTCAGCAAGATCCTGCCGCTGTCCTACAAGACCCTAGTGGTGATCCTGGCACTGTTCTCGCTGTTTGTGTCCAACTTGGGCTTGACCAAACTCATTGCCTTCTCGATCCCGGTGCTGACCGCGATCTACCCGCCATGCATCGTGTTGGTGGCCTTGAGCTTCTGCAAAGGGTTCTGGCAGGAACAGGGCCGTATTGTCGGCCCGGTGATGCTGGTGTCGTTCATCTTTGGCTGCATCGACGCACTCAAGGGTGCGGGCCTGGCGGGTTGGATGCCTACGCAACTGGTAAACCTGCCGTTGAGCGAACAAGGCCTGGCGTGGCTGGTGCCGTCGGTGATGACGCTGGTCGTGGCCGTGGTGATTGACCGTATGCTGGGCAAGCGCAGCGAAGCCATCGCGTAACGCGCGGTTGAGCTCTACTGAAATGCCCCGTATCAAACGATACGGGGCATTTTTTTTGCGTATGAGGTTACATATTTCTAAACTTGTGAACCGGTAATGTGGGAGCGGGCTTGCTCGCGAATGCGGTGTGTCAGCAAACTAATATGCAGCTGGCACACCGCATTCGCGAGCAAGCCCGCTCCCACAGTTTGACCGCGTTTTCACCATGGCTACCCTGTACAAGGACCTACATGTCGTTTGTCGAAATCAATCAAGTTCATCTGCTTGCAGCACTCTGGTTTGTCATCTGCTGGGGTGGCTACACCCGTTACGCAACGTGGAAAGCCCGGGACACGGCGTGCCTGGCCAGTGTGTTGCACCTGTACCGTGAAGACTGGATGCGCCGCATGCTGCTGCGCGACAACCGTATCGCCGACGCCAGTGTGATCGGTAACCTGGAGCGCAATGCCTCGTTCTTTGCCTCCAGCACCTTGATCATCCTCGCCGGTATTCTCACGGTGCTGGGGGCTTCGGAACGCGCAGTGTCACTGCTGGCGGACATTCCCATGGTGCAGCAGGCATCCCAGGGCATGTCGGAGATCAAATTGCTGTGCCTGGCACTGGTGTTCGTCTATGCCTTTTTCACCTTCAGCTGGTGCATGCGCCAGTACAACTTCGCGGCGGTGCTGGTGGGCTCGGCGCCCATGATCGGTGAACGGCACGTGTCAGAGCAGGAGCGCAAGGCGTTTGCTTTGCGGGCGGCGCGAGTGATTTCGATGGCGGCCAACCAGTTCAACTTTGGCCTGCGCGCCTATTACTTCGGCATGACCATGCTGGCCTGGTTTGTCAGCCCCTGGTTGTTCATGTTGATGAGTAGCGGGGTGGTGCTGGTGCTGTACCGCCGCGAGTTCCATTCCGATGTATTGCAGGTGATGGTGTATACCCCGACCGATATGCCGGGAGCCGACGCTGTAAAAGACGGCGCACAGTAGCGCTGCAAGCAAATCGCAGACAAAGAAAAGCCCGCTTTAATCAGCGGGCTTTCTTTTGCTGCAATACTGCTTTAAACCCTGCGATTACTGCTTGGCAGGTTCTGCAGGTGCGGCAGGTGCAGCTTCTTTTGCAGCAGCTTCGTTCGATTCGGCCTGAGCTTTGGCAGCTTCAGCGTTTTCTTTCGCAGCGTCGTTCACTTTATCCTGTGCTTTAGCCATGTCTTGCTGTGCTTGCTCAGAGTGTGCAGCGGCATCTTGGGCTTTGTCTTCGGATTTCTTGTCGCAGGCAGCCAGACCGAGAGCAGCGGCCAGCATCATGGAAATAGCTAATGTCTTACGCATGGGGTGTTTCTCCTTATTGAAGATATCTACTGGCCTTTCGAACCCAAGGGGCCAGCATTAGTTCCTTATGTCCCACAGATATATAGCATGTTTCGTACAGGAACTTTACCCAGTCATTCCAATCCGCCGAATTCACACTAATAAGAGTCTAAAAACAATGACCGAAAACCCTTTGTTAGAGCGTGCCGTGCGCTTCGTTTCGGCCCTGCGCCATTGCCATGTGCTGGGCGTGACGGTGCATGAAGCCAGCGAGGAGGGCATGACCCTCGTACTGCCTTATGGGCCGCATATCGTCGGTGACCCCCTGAGCGGGGTGATCCACGGCGGCGCCCTGACCTCATTGATGGACACCGCGTGCGGCATGGCAACCCTGTGCGTACTGCCCGAGTTCGAGGTGTGCCCCACCCTGGACCTGCGTATCGACTACATGCATCCCGCCGAACCCCATAAGCCGGTGTATGGCTTCGCGCAATGCTACCGGGTGACCACCGATGTGATCTTCACCCGTGGCGTTGCCTATCAGGATGACCCGCAACAACCTATTGCCCATGTGGTGGGCACGTTTATGCGCATGGGCAAGCGCCTCAAAGGCACCCAAGGCTTGGGCACGGTCATCAAGGGAGAGCAGGCATGACGCATCGGTTCAAGACCCGTCTGGAGCAAGCCCTCGATCGTGGCGACTGTGACGCGCTGCTCGAGTTGGTGCCTTATGCCAGGTTGATCGGCATCGAATGCACCCGGCTGGGGGATGAGTTGCTGTTTCGCCTGCCGGCCAGCAAGGACAATATTGGTAACCCCATATTGCCGGCGTTGCATGGCGGGGTGATCGCCGGCTTCATGGAGTTGGCAGCCGCCCTGCATCTGATGGTGTTCACGGGCGCTCCGGGCCTGCCGAAAATCATCGACTTCTCCCTGGATTATCTGCGCGCCGGCCAGTTTCGTGACACCTATGCCAAGTGCCAGGTATGGCGCCAGGGCCGGCGCGTGGCCAACGTGGCGATTACCGCCTGGCAGAGCACACCGGCCGAACCGATTGCCACCGCCCGCGCACATTTCAAGATTGAGGAATTGGCCCGCCCTTGAAATCCTGGCCTGAGCCCCCAACTTTGATGACAACCCGCCGTCAACCCTTTCGGGCGCGGCCACTGCCATCCAATTGGAGTTTGATGACCATGAGTGTGGAAACTCAAAAGGAAACCCTGGGCTTCCAGACCGAGGTGAAGCAACTGCTGCACCTCATGATCCATTCGCTGTATTCCAACAAGGAAATTTTCCTTCGCGAATTGATCTCGAACGCCTCTGACGCTGTCGACAAATTACGTTTCGAAGCCCTGTCCAAGCCTGAGTTGCTGGAAGGCGGCGCGGAACTGAAGATCCGTGTGAGCTACGACAAAGACGCCAAGACCGTCACCCTCGAAGACAACGGTATCGGCATGAGCCGTGACGATGCGATCACCCACCTGGGGACCATCGCCAAGTCCGGCACCGCAGATTTCATGAAGAACCTGTCGGGCGACCAGAAAAAAGACTCTCACCTGATCGGCCAATTCGGCGTGGGCTTCTATTCGGCCTTCATCGTCGCCGACAAGGTTGAAGTATTCAGCCGCCGCGCCGGCCTTGACGCCAGCGAAGGCGTGCACTGGGCTTCCAAGGGCGAAGGCGAATTCGAAATCGCCACGATCGACAAGGCTGACCGTGGCACGCGCATCGTGCTGCACCTGAAAGCCGGTGAAGATGAATTCGCCGATGGCTGGCGCCTGCGCAACATCATCAAGAAGTACTCCGACCACATCGCGTTGCCGATCGAGTTGCCCAAGGAACAGACCGTTGCCGAAGGCGAAGAAGCCCCGGCGGTAGAGTGGGAAACCGTCAACCGCGCCAGCGCCCTGTGGACCCGTCCGCGTACCGAGATCAAGGACGAGGAATACCAGGAGTTCTACAAGCACATCGGCCACGACTACGAGAACCCGCTGAGCTGGAGCCACAACAAGGTTGAAGGCAAGCTCGAATACAGCTCGCTGCTCTACGTACCGGCCCGTGCTCCGTTCGACCTGTACCAGCGTGAAGCGCCAAAAGGCCTGAAGCTCTACGTGCAGCGCGTGTTCGTAATGGACCAGGCGGAATCCTTCCTGCCACTTTACCTGCGCTTTATCAAAGGTGTGGTCGACTCCAACGACCTGTCGCTGAACGTGTCGCGGGAAATCCTGCAGAAAGACCCGATCATCGACTCCATGAAGTCGGCGCTCACCAAGCGCGTACTCGACATGCTGGAAAAGCTGGCGAAGAACGAGCCTGAGCAATACAAGAGCTTCTGGAAAAACTTCGGCCAGGTCATGAAAGAAGGCCCGGCGGAAGATTTTGCCAACAAGGAAAAAATCGCCGGTTTGCTGCGTTTTGCCTCGACTCAGGGTGAAGACGGCGAGCAGGTTGTGTCCCTGGCTGACTACCTGGCACGTGCCAAGGAAGGTCAGGACAAGATCTACTACCTGACCGGCGAAACCTACGCCCAGGTCAAGAACAGCCCGCACCTGGAAGTCTTCCGCAAGAAAGGCATCGAAGTGCTGCTGCTGACCGACCGTATCGATGAGTGGCTGATGAGCTACCTCACCGAGTTCGACGGCAAAACCTTCGTCGACGTGGCCCGTGGTGACCTGGACCTGGGGAACCTGGACTCCGAAGAAGAGAAGAAGGAAGCCGAAGAAGTCGCCAAGTCCAAAGAGGGCCTGGTTGAGCGCATCAAGGCTTCCCTGGGCGAAGCGGTGAGTGAAGTGCGGGTTTCCCACCGCCTGACCGACTCTCCTGCGATCCTGGCCATCGGCGAGCAGGACCTGGGCATGCAGATGCGCCAGATCCTGGAAGCCAGCGGCCAGAAAGTGCCGGATTCCAAGCCGATCTTCGAATTCAACCCGTCTCACCCGCTGATCGAGAAACTCGATGGCGAGCAGAGCGAAGAGCGGTTTGGTGACCTGTCGCACATCCTCTTCGACCAGGCCGCCCTGGCAGCCGGCGACAGCTTGAAGGACCCGGCCGCGTATGTGCGCCGACTGAACAAGCTGTTGGTTGAATTGTCGGTTTAACACCGTTGTAGAAAAACCCGCTTCGGCGGGTTTTTTCGTTCTGGCTCTACTGTAGGAGCGAGCTTGCTCGCGAAAAACGTGAGATCACCGCGTTCATTCAGCATTTGCGCGTTATCGTTGACGTTCTTCGCGAGCAAGCTCGCTCCTACAGGGAGCATCGTCAATCCATCTGAATTGGGGAAAATGATGAGCCAAGTCACTGTACGTTCCGTGGTCTATCAGATTGATGGCCAGTCTTATGAAAGCCGTCTGGCGTTCGATGCCAGCCACAAGGGCCCGTTGCCGGGACTGCTGATGGCGCCGAACTGGATGGGCGTGAGTGTGGGGGCCGAAGAGATCGCGAAGGCCGTTGCCGGCAAAGGCTACGTGGTGTTGATTGCCGACCTCTACGGGCAAAACGTACGTCCTTCAAATGGCGATGAAGCGGGCGCGGCGATGATGCCGTTGAAGAATGATCGCCCGTTGCTGAACAAGCGCATGCAAGCAGCGTTAGAGCAACTGCAAGGCCAGACTGAGGCAGCAGTGGACACCTCGAAACTGGCCACCTTCGGCTTCTGCTTTGGCGGTTGCTGCTCCCTGGAACTGGCCCGTACCGGCGCGCCGCTGAAGGCTGCCGTGTCGTTCCATGGCACTCTGGATACACCGAACCCCGCAGACGCGAAGAACATCAAGGGTTCAGTGCTGGTGCTGCATGGCGCCTCGGACCCGTTGGTGCCCAAAGAGCAACTGCCGGCGTTCGAAGATGAAATGAACGCGGCGGGTGTGGATTGGCAGTTGCTCAGCTACGGCGGTGCGGTGCATTCCTTCACCGACCCCCATGCCAATGTGCCAGGCAAGATGATGTACGACGCCAAGACCGCTGCACGGGCTTTCCAGTCGATGCATAACTTGTTGGATGAAGTGTTCAAGGGCTGATTTCTCAGCGCCTGATCGGACGCCATCGCAGGCAAGCCAGCTCCTACATTCTAAAATGTGTATACCCATCAAATGTGGGAGCTGGCTTGCCTGCGATAGCTATTTCACAGGCAACTCGATTCTTTCTGACTCCCCCGGCACGGTGGGCCAATCCCCGGCCGCCCAACGCTGTCTCGCCTGCTCGATCACCGCCGGATCACTCGCCACAAAATTCCAGTTGATCCGCCGTGGCCCATCCAGCGGCGCCCCGCCAAATACCATCAGGTGGCAATCACTCTCGGCATACAGGGTCATCTCCTGCCCAGTCGGCAATACCACCAAGCTGTTGACCTCCAGGGCTTCACCGTCCAACTGCACCTCACCCTCCAGCACATACACCGCACGTTCCTCATGTTCATCAGGAATCAACAGGGTGGTGGCGGTTTGCATCTGTACCTCGGCATACAGCGTCGGCGACAGTACCGGCACCGGTGACCTGAGGCAAAAACCATCACCGGCGATCAAACGCACCTGCACGCCGAGGTTATCGCTTTTCGGCAAGCTCGCCGCTGGGTGATGGCTGTAGTGTCCCGGCCCGGTCTCGTGGTCCTTGGGCGAGGCCAGCCATACCTGCAGGCCATGCAGGTTGAAGCCACTGGCCTTGACCGCTTCAGGTGTGCGCTCGACGTGGGCAATCGCGCTGCCGGCGGTCATCCAGCTGACATCGCCGGCTTGCACCACCTGGTCCGAGCCAAGGCTGTCCTTATGCTGCAAGACGCCTTCAAACAGGTAAGTAAGGGTGGACAGGCCGATATGGGGATGCTGGCGGATATTCATGCCGTTACCCGGTGCGTAGCGGGTCGGCAGCATGTGGTCGAAAAACACAAAGGGCCCGACGCTGCGGCATTCACGCGAGGGCAGGGGCCGCAGGATAGGCTGGCCTTCTACATCTTCGGGGCGAGGGCGAATCACGGTGAGAGTGGTCATGGGCATCCCAGTCTGAGCGGGTTAGATGCTTTGAGCATAACCCGCTCGATGGGAAGGTGGGGCTATTGGCTGAAGGCACCTTCCGACAATTTTGTCTCGATAGTGACTTCGGCAGTGGTCATCAGCTTATGTACCGGGCATTTATCGGCGACGCGGTGCAGTTCATCGCGCTGGGCGTCGGTGAGTACGCCCTTGAGGGTCAGCTTGACGTCGAGCTTGTATTTACCCTTTTGCTCTTCGGCGCTGTCGTGAGTGACCTCCACGGTCACGCCGGTCAGCGGGATAGCTTTTTTCTGCGCGTAGAGCCTCACGGTCAAAGCTTTGCACGACGCCAGCGCAGCATCGAAATAATCGTGGGGGGAGGGCGCCGAATCGTCACCGCCCAGGCTCTTGGGCAGGTCGGTAAACAGCTCGTGATTATTGATATTCACGCTGTGACGAAAGTTTTCAGCGTTCAGCGTATTGACGGTAACAGGCATGGCAAACCTCATAAGGGCGCAGGATGAAGGTCATGCAGTTATAGAGCATGCTGGCACTCCAGTGTTCCGGTTTTTTCCATGCTGAACCCTGAAGGCTGGCGCAAGGTCTACCCGTATCAGCCCATATTGAGGTTTTACCGTGTCTGGAACCCGCCTGAGTCTTGCCTTGTTGCTTGCCATCAGCAGCCTTGCCGCGCAGGCCCGTGACTATGCCTACAGCGACGCGCACCTGCATTACGTGGATTTCTTTCAGGAGAGCGCCGGCATGGACAAGCTGCTCAAGGCCATGGCGGACAACCGCATTGAGCACGTCATGATTTCCGGGATTCCCGTGGCCAAGAAATGGCACGAAGACGAGCCCAAGCGTCCGCGCTATTACGCCGGTGACGACGCCGATGCTTATTGGTACAGCGCCACGGATGTGATCGTCGCGGCGGCAGTGAATAAACTTTCTCCTGCGCAACGCCAGCACTTTCACCCGTTCCTCGCCGGTTTCAATCCCAACGACAAGAACTCCGCCGCCCACATCCAGCGCATGCTCGACCTCAACCCTGGGCTGTGGCAGGGCATCGGTGAAGTGTTTACCCGCCATGATGACCTCACCGCGCTGACTTCCGGCGACACGCCGCGTGCCAATAACGAAGCCATGACGCGCATCTACCACCTGGCGGCCGAAAACGACCTGCCGGTGATGCTGCATTCCAACATTACCTCCAAACGTGAGCGCAACCCACTGTACCTGGCGGAAGTCGAGCAGCCGTTACGCAACCACCCGCACACGCGTTTTATCTGGGCCCATGCCGGTACCAGCAAGGAAATCCACCGTCATCAGGTGCAAATGGAGTTTTTGCTGCCCACCTTGGCGCGCCTGCTTGAGGCTTACCCCAACCTGTATATCGACTTGTCCTGGAGCATGCTCACACCGTATCTGCTGGACGACGCCGATAAGCCACGGCCGCAATGGGTTGCGCTGGTGGAGCGCTTCCCGGATCGCTTCATGCTCGGCTCCGATGTTGTGGGGCGCTTCAATAAGTTGGGCAAAGAGATGCGCCGCTTCGATCCTTTCCTCGATGCGTTGCCTGAAGACGTTGCCCACAAGGTTGCCCGCGACAATTTCCTGGCCATCCTGCCCAAGCCGCCTCGCGATGGAGACGCGCGTTGATATCGCGTTTTGATCTTATGCTCATGACCTGAGGTGCCGATAACGTCCAAGAGACCCGCTGCAGGTGGATGCAGTACTTTTGGAAGGAACCCTGGCATGAATATCCGCAGTTTGAATATCGCCCCTCGCGCCGGCCTGGGCTTTGGTGTGCTGGCGTTGATGGTGTTCGTCTTGGGCGGCTTTGCCCTGTTGCAGATGGCTAATATGCGCCAGCAGTCGGACCAGGTGGAGACCAACTGGCTGCCCAGCGTCATGGCGGTGGGGGAGATGAATCAGGATGTGTTGCGCATTCGGGCGCTGACGTTGCGCTTGCTGGTCAACCGCGACCCCCAGGCGGTGGCGCAGAACGAGCAGAAAATCGCCGAGATCAAAACCGGCTTGCATCACGCTGAAGGCGTGTACGAGGCATTGATCGTCTTGCCAGAGGAGCGGGTGCTGTTTGATCGCTTCAAGGTCGAGGAGCAGCAGTACCTGCAACGCCAGGAGCAGGTGGTGGGCTTATCCAAGGCTAATCGGCTGGAGGACGCCATTGCGGTGGTCAATGGCGAAATGAATCAGATGGCCGACCAGATGGCCGTGACGCTGCGTGAGTTGGTCAATCTGAACAAGTCCAGCGCCAACGAGGCCGCCCGGCTGGCACAGCAGGTGTTCAGCCAGTCGCGGGTCTGGGTGATGGTCATGATTGGCGTCACGGCGTTAATCACGATTGGCCTGGCGGTGTGGCTGACACGCAGCATCGTGCTGCCGTTGGCACAGTCGTTGAAAGTGGCCCAGGGCGTTGCCAGTGGCGACTTGACGGGCGACATCAGGCTCAGTGGCAGCGACGAGCCAGCGCGCTTGCAACAGGCGCTCAAGCGTATGCAGGAGAGCTTGCGCGACACTATCCGGCGCATATCAGAATCATCGAACCAATTGGCGTCGGCTTCCGAAGAGCTCAGTTGCGTCACCGAGGATGCGACCCGTGGCTTGCACCAGCAGAACCAGGAAATCGAACAGGCGGCCACGGCCGTCAATCAGATGACGGTGGCGGTGGAGGAGGTGGCGAGCAATGCCGTGGCCACGTCCCAGGCGTCTCGCGAATCCGACCGCATTGCCCAGCAAGGGCGTGAACAGGTGCAGCAGACGGTGGTGTCGATTGAAGCCCTCGCGACCGATGTGACCGCCAATGTGACCCAGGTCGAAGCGCTGGCGCAAAAGGTCTATGGCATCAGCACAGTGCTGGATGTGATTCGCTCGATTGCCGAGCAAACCAACTTGCTGGCACTGAACGCGGCGATTGAAGCGGCGCGAGCGGGGGATGCCGGGCGCGGGTTTGCGGTGGTAGCCGATGAAGTGCGGGCCTTGGCCCATCGCACGCAACAGTCGACCCAGGAAATCGAGCAGATGATCAGCGGGATTCAGCAGGGCACCGACCAGGCTGTCAGCTCGATGCAGCAGAGCAATACTCGGGCGCGCTCCACACTGGATATCGCCAAATCGGCGGGCATGGCCCTGGAAGAGATTGCCTCGGCGTTTACCTTGATCAACGAACGCAATTTGGTCATTGCCAGCGCCTCGGAGCAGCAGGCGGCGGTGGCGCGGGAGGTGGATCGTAACTTGATGAATATCCGCGACCTGGCGCACCAGACATCGACCGGGGCCAATCAGACCAGTGCAGCGAGCCAGGAGTTGTCGCGGTTGGCGGTGGATTTGAATTCGATGGTGGCGCGGTTTTCGGTGTAGGGCGGGGAACCGGGTTGGCCCAATCGCAGGCAAGCCAGCTCCCACACTGGACCGCGTTTCTTCAAGGTGAGCACGGTCGAATGTGGGAGCTGGCTTGCCTGCGATGAAGGCGACGCGGTTTCAAATCAAACGCAAAAAAAAGCCCCGAACCAGTCGGGGCTTTTTCGTGTGATCAACCTGCGGGCTTACTTGCCCTGCCAGCGCTTGAGTACCAAGGTGGCATTGGTGCCACCAAAACCAAAGCTGTTGCTCATCACGGTGTCGATCTTGGCGTTTTCAACGGTCTTGGTCAGGATCGGCATATCAGCCACAACCGGATCAATCTCGTCGATGTTGGCCGAGCCGGCCATGAAGTTGCCTTCCATCATCAGCAGGCAATAGATCGCTTCGTGAACGCCAGCGGCGCCCAGGGAGTGACCCGACAGGCTCTTGGTGGAGCTGATTTTCGGAGCCTTGTCGCCAAATACCGCACGCACGCCTTCCATTTCCTTGGCATCGCCGACCGGGGTCGAGGTGCCGTGGGTGTTCAGGTAGTCGATTGGGGTGTCGACGGTGGACATTGCCATCTGCATGCAGCGGATGGCGCCTTCACCGCTTGGCGCAACCATGTCGTAGCCGTCGGACGTCGCGCCATAGCCAACGATTTCCGCGTAGATCTTCGCGCCACGGGCCAGGGCGTGTTCCAGCTCCTCGACCACCACCATGCCACCACCGCCGGCGATGACGAAACCGTCACGCTTGGCGTCGTAAGCGCGGGAGGCTTTTTCTGGGGTTTCGTTGTACTGGGTGGACAATGCACCCATGGCGTCGAACAGGAACGACTGGCTCCAATGCTCTTCTTCACCGCCGCCGGCAAATACGATGTCCTGCTTGCCCAGTTGGATCTGCTCAACGGCAGTCCCGATGCAGTGGGCGCTGGTGGCGCATGCGGAGGAGATCGAGTAGTTCACGCCCTTGATCTGGAATGGCGTAGCCAGGCAAGCGGAAACGGTGCTGCCCATGGTCCGCGTGACACGGTAAGGGCCGACGCGCTTCACGCCTTTTTCGCGCAGGATATCCAGCGCTTCCATCTGGTTGAGGGTCGATGCGCCGCCGGAGCCGGCGATCAGGCCGGTGCGTACGTTCGAAACCTGGTCTTCGCTCAAGCCGGAGTCCGCGATCGCGTCTTTCATGGCCAGGTAGGCGTAGGCGGCAGCGTGGCCGACGAAGCGATAGATCTTGCGATCGATCAGTTCTTCGAGGGGCAGGTCAATGGAGCCGGAAACCTGGCTACGCAGACCCATTTCGGCATATTCCGGGTTGAAGCGGATGCCAGGGCGACTTGCACGCAGGTTAGCGGTGACGGTCTCTTTGTCATTGCCCAGGCAAGAAACGATGCCCAGACCAGTGATAACGACGCGGCGCATGCGGATAACCCTTAAAAGTTGTCAGTGGAAGTAAATACGCCGACCCGAAGGCCTTCGGCAGTATAGATCTCGCGACCGTCGACAGTCACCGAACCGTCGGCGATGGCCAGGTTCAGCTTGCCCTTGAGGACGCGCTTGATTTGAATGTTGTAGGTGACTTTCTTGGCGCTCGGCAGTACCTGGCCAAAGAACTTCACTTCGCCCGAACCCAGGGCGCGACCGCGGCCCGGCAGGCCTTGCCAGCCCAGGTAGAAACCGACCAGCTGCCACATGGCATCAAGGCCCAGGCAGCCTGGCATCACAGGGTCGCCTTCGAAGTGGCAAGCGAAGAACCACAGGTCAGGGGTGATATCCAGCTCGGCGACCAATTCACCTTTGCCGTACTTGCCACCCTCTTCGCTGATATGGGTGATGCGATCCACCATCAGCATGTTCGGGGCGGGCAGTTGCGCGTTACCTGGGCCGAACAGCTCACCGCGACTGCAGCGCAGCAGGTCTTCCCGAGTAAAGGCGTTTTGTTTGGTCATGCGAGCTCCTCAATAATCCCATGCGGCAGGGTAGGGCAAATCTTCCCGAACCGAATGAAGCGTTCATGCCTCATAGCGGCAGCCTACACATAGACTATTGCGTTGTAGTGAAAGTCACAGCGGCAAGGCACTGAATGTACACTTGTTCACTGAAATTTTAAACCGGGCCTGTTTATCAGCCCGTTCGGGTGCCTAAGACTGCCCCACTTTCGTCTTTCACGCCAGTCGCAGTTGGCTGATGGCGCGGCGCTATTGCACCCAGCGCTGCAGGATTTGCTGCAAATCCGTGCGTTTGAACGGCTTGGCCAGGTAATCGTTCATTCCGGCTGCCAGGCAGGCTTCGCGATCGCCCTGCAAGGCGTTGGCCGTCAGGGCGATGATCGGCAGATCGGCGCAGCCGGGCAGTTGGCGAATCTGCCGCGTGGCCTCGTAGCCATCAATCAGGGGCAGGCGGCAATCCATCAGGATGGCGGTGAAAATCAAGCTCTCGGCGCTGCGGATCGCCTCGGCGCCGTCCGTGGCCAGGCTGACTTCGAAGCCCAGGCTGCGCAGCATCGCTTCGACCACGGTGCGGTTGACCGGGTTGTCCTCCACCAACAGTACGTGGCGCCCATCGCCGGCGCTGGCTTTGCCAAGCGCATCAGGAGCGGCGACCGGCACATGCTGCTGGTCAATGGCCAGCGGAATCTCCAAGGTGAACACTGAGCCTCGACCTTCTTCGCTCTGGGCGCGCAAGGTGCCACCCATACGTTCGGCCAGGGTGCGCGCAATCGGCAGGCCCAGGCCCGTGCCACCGTAACGCCTGGAAATGGAGCTGTCGGCCTGCTGGAAGGCATCGAACATCAAATCCAGGCGTTCGGCAGAAATACCGATGCCGCTGTCGCGCACGGTGCAGGTGAACCACAGCAACTCATGGTCCAGGGTTTGCCAGTGGGGCTCGACGGTCACGCTGCCATGTTCGGTAAATTTCAATGCATTGCCGATCAGGTTTACCAGAATCTGACGGATCCGCGTCGGGTCGCCGCGCACCCGCAGGGCTTCCAGGCCCATGGGGATGGGCAACTCCAGGCTCAGCCCGCGCTGTTGGGCACTGTGCTGGAACGCTTGGGCGCAGCTGCTGATCAGGTCCGTCAGGTTGAACGGAATATGCTCCAGCTCCAGTGCGGCGCGTTCAATGCGTGAGAAATCGAGGATGTCATTGATCACCTTGAGCAAGTGCTCGGTAGACTCCGAAGCCAGCGCCGCATACTCGGTCTGCTCCTCGGTCATCTCGGTGGTTTCCAGCAGTTGCAGCATGCCCAGCACGCCATTCATGGGCGTGCGCAGTTCATGGCTCATCATCGCCAGGAAATCCGACTTGGCGTTGTTCGCCCGCTCGGCTTCTTCACGGGTCTGGATCAACTGGGCCATGGCTTGTTGCTGTTCGCGACTGGCCTGTTGAAGGCCCTCGGCCAGGTTGTTGATATGCCGCGAGAGGTCGCCCAATTCCGAGTCATCGACGATGGGCAGTGGCGTCTTGTAATCGCCTTGCTGGATGGCCTTGACCGCGTGTCCCATGGCGCTGATCGGCTGTGACAGGCTCGCCGACAAGCGTCGCGCCAGCAGGAAGGTAAACAGCAGGGCAAACAGCGCCAGGACTCCTGCCTTGAACAGGATCTCCTGCTGGCGCTGGCTGAACGCATCATTGGACATGCCCACGATCACCCGTCCCAGGTAGTCCGCGCGGGGGGCCTTGGGTTCGCTGAGGTTGTCCTGGAAAAAGTCGTTGTTGAGCTGGATGTGTTGCAGGCGGATCGGTGCCTGGAACACCTTCACCGACAGCGAACGGTCATGCCGCTCGGATGGCTGCTCCACATACACCAGGATGTTCTCGGCGCTGTCCTGGATCTCCAGGAAGCGCACATGGGGTGTGGCCAAGGTCGCACGCAGCAGGGTTTCAAGCACATCGTTGTTGCCGGAAATCACGCCGTACTCAGTGGCGGGCGCCAACTGGTTGGCGATCAATTGACCGGTGTGGTCCAGCTCCTGGCGCAAGTCCTGGATGCGCACGAAGGTGAAGAAGGTGATGAGCAGCAGGGTCAACAGCAGCGCGGGGCCCAGGGTAATGAGCTGGGTGCGGGTGTTGATATCCCAACGACGGCGCAAGGTCATGGGCGTTGTTCTCCTTCGGCCAAGCGGGCGGCAACGGCGACTTCATCGACCTGTTCGATGCCCAGTGAGCGTGCGACTTGCGGGTTGCCCACGACTTTGAAGTGTTCAGGGTAGAGCGTGTGCGGCCAATTGGCCGGCGGCTGGTCCAGCAGATGGTCCAGCACGGCGAGCCAGTCGGCCTGATCGCTGTAGGTGCTGGCCAGGCTGCCGGCCCGCACAAAGCCGGCATTGGGCCCCACCAACGGCAGTTGTCGGGCGTAACTGCTCAGCAACAGGTTTTTTACGGTTTTGGGGTTGTACAGGTTCGGATCGTCCAGGCCCAGTAGCACGTCGCTGTTCCTGAACAGGTTTTGCAGCGGGCGGCTGTCACTGGTGTTCTCCCAGAGCTGGGGCACGATTTCCAGGCCTATGGGCTTGGCGGCCTGCATCAGTTCGCGCAGCAGGAACTCACTGCCGGCATCGTAAAGCACGCCAACGCGCTGGGCCTGGGGCAGGATATGGGCGATCAGGCGCAACTGACGCTCCAGCGGCGGGTCGCTCCAGAGCAGGCTGATTTTCGCCGGGTGCGTGTTGCCCAGGCGTTGCCGGGCCTGGAGGCGGCTGATGCGCAACACCAGAGCGGGCGGCCCCTGGGCATCCTGCAGGCGCCAGTCGAGGCCGGGCAGGTCGAGGAGGATCAAACGGGTGCTGGCGGGCAAGTCCCTGGGCGCCGGCAACTCGTTGAGGGGGGTAAAGCTGACCTGGTCGTTGGGGCGCTGTTGGGCAAGGGCCTGAGTAAAGGCGCGCACACCGGCACCGTCCTCGGCGGCCGTGAGCAGGATGCTGGCACTCCAGGCCGGCGCTGCCAGCAGCAGGCACGCCAGCAGCAGGCCGCGGCGCCACAATCGTGAAACCAGGAGGCGTGTCATCCGTGACTGATCGGCCATGTCAGAAGTCCAGCTCGGCGCTGAAGTAGAGAACGTGGCGATGGTCGTAGTTGTTGTCCGCCCAGGTGGTGGGTTGGTTATCCAGGCGTTGTTGCAACATGCCCGCCAGCTCCACGTTGGTTTTGCCTACGGCAATGCGCTTGGCCACCCGCAGGTCGACCCGCTGGAAGCGATATTGGTTGAGTGCGTCGTCGCCATAGTAGAACAAGGCGCTGGACCACCCCTGGCCCCATTCACGCAGCCAACCGGCCGAGCCGCTGTTACGCGCGGTTTGCGCTTTGTCCAGCGGGTTGCTGGAGGTGGCGTCTACATAAGCATAGGTCAGGCGCAGGCGGTCGGCGCTACTCACGCGCCAGTCGAGCTGTGACTCGGCACCGGTGAAGCGCGAGCTGTTGGCGTTACTGGCGATGTACTGGTTGTTGCGCAGCGGCGAGCTGATCATGTCGGTGATTTCGTCATAGAACAGCTTCACGTCGACATTCAGCCCCAGCTCGGCAAAGAAGCCGTTGTAGCCCAGCTCGCGTGAGCGCATCAACTCTTTGTCGAGGTTGCCGGGGCCGCGCGTCACGACAAAATATTGCCCGGCGTTTTGCCCGTAGGTCGGGGAGCTGAGATTGGTGACACGGTAGCTCCAGTTGACGTTGTTCTCGAACATGTCCGGCGAGCGGATCGCCTCGGAGTAAACCGCGCGCAAGCCGTGGCGGGGGTTGATCAGGTAATTGACCGCCACACGCGGCGTCAGCGAGTTACCGCTCAGGTGCGTGTCTTCGTACATGGCGCCACCTTGCAGCAGCCAGTGTTCGCTGGCGCGCCATTCCAGATGCCCGAACAGACGCCAGGTGGTGTCGTCCAGGGTGCCATTGAAGTAGGTCTCGGAGTCGGCGCGGTCGTAGCGGTAATTCATGCCGCTGACCAGGCGCAGGCTGTCGGAGAGGCTGAGCGTGTCCTGAATCTCCACGTCGTAGCGGCTTTCACGGGCGCTCTGGTCGATATCGCCGCACACGCTCTGGTTGGCGCCGTTGCGCCACTGGCCCAGCACCTGATTGGCCAAGGCCTGTTCGGCGGCGCTGCCGGGTGGTGCGGAGCCTTGGCTGTAGGTGTCCATGTGCCGCGCCAGCTGTTCGGCATAGTTGGGGTTGAGCTGCCATAGCTGGGTCAGCTCCGGGCTGAACGAGACCTTGGCGTCACAGGCTTTCCAGATTTGCTTGCGGTCCCATTGCTGTGCCGAACCTTGGATATACAGGCTGTGGTCGGGGTTGAAGTCGAAGTTCCAGCGCAGGGAGCCCGCATAGTCTTTGGCGGTGGCGTCGGAATTGCTACCGCCTTCGGTAATTCCGGCAAACACCGGGGTGTAGGTATAAGGGCGCTGGTTCGTGCCTTCCTTGACGTTCAGTTGCCAATCGAGGCTTTGTTGCCCATTCAAGGTCTGGCTCACCGCCAGGCTGAAACGGTTGAGACGGCGCCCGTCACGGCGGTCGGCGCCGGCTGCGTCGCTGTCAAAACCATCGTCCTGTTGCCCGGACAGGGACAAGCGCAAATCGCCGGTCTCCCAGCCCACACCCTGGCTGGCATAGAAGTCATTGATGCCACGTTCGCCACGGACCACCTTTATCCGTGAACCCTGGCTGTTGGCCGGCGAGCGGGTGAGGATATTCACCACCGCCATCAGTGCATTGGCGCCGTAGCTGACGGTGTTGGGGCCGCGAAAGACCTCGATGCGCTCGATATCCTCCATGGCCACCGGGATATCGCTCCAGTCCACCGTGGCCAGGCCAGCGCGGTAGACCGAGCGCCCGTCGATCAACACCTGCATGCGCCGGGCATCACTGGCGCTGGTGCCGTGGTAGTTCACCGAGGCCTGGTTGCCGCTGGTGTAGCCGACCATCATCCCGGGAACCAGCCGCAGCAGTTCCGAGATGTCCCGGGCACCACTGGCCTTGATCAGCTCGCTGTCGATCACCGTCATGCTGCCGGGCACGGCGGCGGCCGATTGCTTGAGGCGCGTGGCGGTCAAGACCTGGGGCAGCGGCTGGCTGTCGAGGAACAGATCGTCGGCCTGTGCGCAGGTAGCGCACACCAGCATCAATAACAGTGATGAGCGAGGAGGAGGGCCTAGATACACGGCACGGCCTTGTTAATTGCGGATAGCCGACCATGTTAACCGAGGCGCGGCTATTTGCCAGTCGTCGGACTTGCATTTACTTCGCACACCCGTGGCATTTTCTGACAAAACCGCGAATTGATAGGGGGGCTGGCCGCAAGCCGGGCGCCCCGTATAATGCCGCCATCGCCACTGGTATGGATTAACGGATTGCATATGACTGAACAGCGCCCTATTGCGGTCCTGGGAGGCGGAAGTTTTGGTACCGCCGTGGCTAACCTGCTGGCCGAGAACGGCCACGCGGTGCGTCAGTGGATGCGCGACCCCGAGCAGGCCGAAGCCATTCGCGTGCATCGCGAAAACCCCCGTTACCTTAAAGGTATCAAGATTCATCCTGCCGTCGAACCGGTGACCGACCTGCTGGACACCCTCACGGCTTGCGACCTGTGCTTCGTCGCGCTGCCTTCCAGCGCCTTGCGTTCGGTATTGGCGCCCCACGCCGAACGCCTGGCTGGCAAGTTGTTGGTCAGCCTGACCAAGGGTATCGAAGCCCACACCTTCAAGTTGATGAGTGAAATCCTCACCGAGATCGCCCCTCAGGCGCGCATTGGCGTGCTGTCCGGGCCAAACCTTGCGCGGGAAGTCGCCGAGCACGCGTTGACCGCCACCGTGGTCGCCAGTGAAGACGAGGCCTTGTGCGAGCGCGTCCAGGCGGTGCTGCATGGCCGTACTTTCCGGGTCTACGCCAGCGCCGATCGCTTCGGCGTCGAATTGGGCGGCGCCTTGAAAAACGTCTACGCGATCATCGCCGGCATGGCCGTGGCCCTGGGCATGGGCGAAAACACCAAGAGCATGCTGATCACCCGTGCCCTGGCCGAGATGACGCGTTTTGCGGTGAACCAGGGCGCCAACCCCATGACCTTCCTCGGTCTGGCGGGCGTGGGTGACTTGATCGTCACCTGCTCATCGCCTAAAAGCCGCAACTATCAGGTTGGATTTGCCTTGGGCCAAGGGCTGAGCCTGGAGGAGGCGGTGACGCGCCTGGGTGAAGTGGCCGAAGGGGTCAACACCCTCAAGGTTTTGAAGGCCAAGGCCCAGGAAGTGGGCGTGTACATGCCGCTGGTCGCCGGGCTGCACGCGATCCTGTTCGAAGGGCGCACCTTGAACCAGGTCATCGAGTTACTGATGCGGGCCGAGCCCAAGACCGATGTCGACTTCATTTCCACCAGTGGTTTTAACTGAGGAGCGCGTCATGAACGATCCCAAAGCTGCCCCCCCATACGAGTCGATTGTCTTGCGCATCCTGTGGATGCTGGTGTTTGCGCTGGTGTGGCAGGTGGCGCAATTCCTGCTCGGCGCGTTGGTGGTGGTGCAATTGATTTACCGGCTGGTCTACGGAGCGCCGAACCTGGGCCTGATGAACTTTGGCGACAGCCTCAGCCAGTTCCTGGCGCAGATTGGCCGCTTCGGCAGCTTCCACACCGAGCAAAAGCCCTGGCCGTTCGCCGATTGGCCAACCCCACGTGCGCCCGAAGGCGAAGCGGCCCACAGCGTACCGCCGGCACCGCACCCGGTGCGTGATGAAGAGCCGAAGCTATGAAGGTATGGATTCTGCGTCACGGTGACGCTGAAGGGCACGCACCCACGGACGCCGAGCGCAACCTTACCGAGCATGGGCGTGCCGAAGTCTTGCGCAGTGCTGCGCACCTGATTGGCCAGCCCTTGGGCGCCATCATTGCCAGCCCTTATGTAAGGGCGCAACAGACGGCGCAGTTGGTGCGCGATGTGCTGGGGTTTCAGCCCGAAATCCGTACTGTGCCGTGGCTGACGCCCGATGGGGATGTTCAGCGAGTGCTGGAGAAACTCGACAGCGATGACGACGTGCTGTTGGTCAGCCACCAACCGCTGGTGGGCAGCCTGATCAGTTTTTTGCAGCATGGGCATCAGCGTCAGCCACAGCCGATGTACACGGCCAGCCTGGCGGAGCTTGAGGGTGATTTTCCGTTGGCGGGGTTGATGAGTCTGGTGGGTGTGAAGAATCCCTAGGCATCGTGCGACGCTGTGGCGAGGGCGCTTGCTCCCGCGACGGCCTGCCGCCGACGCCTATCTCGCTGACACCCCGCGATCCAACTGTGGGAGCTGGCTTGCCTGCGATGACGGCTTGACAGCCGACGCCTATCTACATGACACCCCGCAATCCAAATGTGGGAGCTGGCTTGCCTGCGATGACGGCTTGACAGCCGACGCCTATCTACATGACACCCCGCAATCCAAATGTGGGAGCTGGCTTGCCTGCGATGACGACCTGACAGGCGACACCGTTATACCGAGTACATATCCATTCCTGCGGTAACGGCCACTTAGAGTTCCGCCCTGACTTTTGGAAAAGGCCCCGGAATTCCGGCCAGCGTGGTTCGACGGGGCGCCTGAGATCAAGATCAAGAGCAGATCAAGAGCGGCTCGCTTCGCATCGTGGTTAGCGACAAGCCATTTCCTTTACCTGTGCTATACCGTCAACCAAGCAAGTGCTTGGTCGGCTGTATCTCGGATCACAAAGGAGCGCGTCCCATGCCTGTCGCTTTTCGTTTGCCGTTGCAGGTCTTCTTCGAGCGTGAAGCGCGGCACCCGCGCAAAGTCTTCCTCGTTCAGCCCATCGGCGGCGGTGAGGTGCAGGCCCTCACCTGGGGCGATGTCGGCCACCAGGCCCGTTGCGCCGCGCACTGGCTGCGCGCGCGGGAGTTGCCCCAGGGCTCGCACATTGCGCTGATTTCAAAAAACTGCGCCCACTGGATCATCGCCGACCTGGCGATCTGGATGGCCGGGCATGTGTCGGTGCCGCTTTATCCCAACCTCACCGCGGACTCAGTCGCCCATGTGCTGACTCACTCGCAGGCGCGGTTGGCGCTGATCGGCAAGCTTGATGATTGGTCGGCGATGGCGCCTGGCATCCCTGCGGGTGTCCCGACTATCAGCCTGCCGCTGTGTCCTGACGGGGCTTTCGATTTCAACTGGGCGAACCTGCAAGCCTGCTCGCCGATTCAGGACAACCCGCTACCGGATGCCGACAGCCTGGCTACCATCATCTACACCTCCGGCACGACCGGCCTGCCCAAAGGGGTGATGCACAGTTTCGGCGCCTTGGGGTGTGCTGCCACGCGCGGTACTGAGTTGTTTGGCCTGGGAGAGGATGACCGGTTGCTGTCGTACCTGCCGCTGTGCCATGTGGCGGAGCGAATGTTTGTGGAAATGGCGTCGATCTATACCGGGCAAACCGTTTTTTTTGCTGAGAGCCTGGAGACCTTCCTGACCGATTTGCGCAGGGCGCGGCCGACGGCCTTGTTTGGCGTGCCGCGCATCTGGACCAAATTCCAACTGGGCGTCTACGTCAAAATCCCGGAAAAAAGGCTCGATATGCTGTTAAGCCTGCCTTTTATCGGCAAGCGCGTCGGCCATAAAGTCCTCGCCGGTCTGGGGTTGGATGCGCTGCGTATCGCTCTTTCCGGCGCGGCGCCGGTGCCCGAGGCGTTGCTGCGTTGGTATCAGCGCCTGGGCCTGGATGTGCTGGAGGTATATGGCATGACCGAAAACTGCGGCTATTCCCATGTGTGTCGCCCAGGTGGGCAAACGCTTGGTTGGATCGGCCAGCCCTGCCCAGGCGTGCAAGTGCGTATCGACCCGTCAGGCGAAGTGCAGGTACACAGTGGCGCGACCATGTTGGGCTACTTCAAGGACCCGCAGAAAACCGCGGATACGCTCACCGCAGATGGCTTCCTGCGCACGGGTGACAAGGGCGAGCAGGACGCGGACGGTCGCCTGCGCCTGACCGGACGCCTCAAGGAAATTTTCAAGACCAGCAAAGGCAAATACGTGGCCCCGGCGCCGATTGAAAACCGCCTGGCCGAACATGCACGTATTGAACAGGTGTGTGTGGTCGGCGAGGGGCTCAGCGCGCCGATAGGGCTGTGCGTCTTGTCGGCACCCGGCGAGGACCGCCAAGCCCTCGGCAGTGGTCTTGAACGCTGGCTGGCACAGGTGAACGCGGGCCTGGACAAGCACGAACGCATGGGGCAATTGGTGGTGGTGAAAGACCACTGGGCGGTGGAAAACGGTTTTCTCACGCCGACCTTGAAGATCAAACGCAACGTGATCGAGTCGACGTACGGGCCACAATTGCAAGCATGGAGCGCGCGCGCCGAAACCGTTCTGTGGCAGGATTAGGGTCGTAATAAAACCAACAAGGACAACCGTATGAGCCTGTGGCGTACCCAACCGAATATCGAACACCTCAACGCGATCCAGAAAAACACCATCGGTGAAATGCTGGATATTCGTTTCGAAAGCTTCGACGACGAATCCCTTACCGCCAGTATGGTGGTCGACCACCGCACCCATCAGCCCTACGGTCTGCTGCACGGCGGGGCCTCGGTGGTGCTGGCCGAAAGTGTCGGCTCCATGGCCGCCTACTTGTGCATTGATGCAAGCAAGTTCTATTGCGTGGGCCTGGAGGTCAACGCCAACCATCTGCGCGGTGTGCGCAGCGGTCGGGTGACGGCGGTGGCCAAGGCTATTCATATCGGGCGCACTACCCAAGTGTGGGACATCCGTTTGAGCAGCGACGAGGGCAAGGCCAGTTGTGTCTCGCGCCTGACCATGGCCGTGGTGCCGCTGGGTGAACAACCGCCGGCGCGATAGGCGTGGCGTGAGTGTCATCATTCCTGGCAGTTACAGTCATTGCTGTAGAGGCCGGGCATGGTGACAATCCCCCTCTGTTTTTGTTGATGGAACCTGTATGTCGCAGCACGTGTTTTTTACCCACGCCAATGGCTTCCCTTCGGCCACTTACGGCAAGCTGTTTGCCGCCCTGGCCCCGGAATATGCGGTGGCACATCTGCCGCAGCACGGTCACGACCCCAGGTTCCCGGTGGATGATAACTGGCAGAACCTGGTGGACGAACTGATCCACCATCTGGAGCAGCAGCCAGAACCGGTATGGGGCGTGGGCCATTCCCTGGGAGGCGTGCTGCATTTGCACGCGGCCATGCGCTGCCCGCACCTGTACCGGGGCGTGGTGATGCTGGATTCGCCGGTGCTCACCCGCGCAGACCGCTGGGTGATCCGCGCTGCCAAGCGCTTTGGTTTTATCGACCGCCTCACCCCGGCTGGGCGCACGCTTGGCCGGCGCGAAGAATTCACCGACCTGGACACCGCGCGCAGCTATTTCGCCGGCAAGACCCTGTTCCGTGGCTTTGACCCCGATTGCTTTGACGCGTACCTGCAACATGGTCTGCAGCAAGTGGGCGATCGCCTGCGCCTGCGGTTCGACCCAGCCACCGAAATCAGCATCTATCGCGGCGTGCCCCACACCAGCCCGGGCCAGGTGCGCCAGTTGAAGGTGCCGCTGGCCGTGGTGCGTGGCCGCCAGAGCCGGGTGGTGATGCGTCACCATGCCAGCGGTGTCGACCGCTTGCCCATGGGCGAAATGCTCACCATGCCCGGGGGCCATATGTTCCCTCTTGAACGCCCCCAGGACACCGCTGCCTTGATCAAAAACCTGTTCGCCCGCTGGCAGGCCCGCGAGCGCAGTTGCGCATGAGTACGCCTGTCGAAGAGGTTCGCCTGAGCTTGCCGCACATCGAATTGGCCGCGCATCTGTTCGGGGCCGAGGATGGGCTGCCGGTGATTGCTTTGCATGGCTGGCTGGACAACGCCAACAGCTTTGCGCGCCTGGCGCCCAAGTTGCACGGGTTGCGCATCGTCGCCCTGGACATGGCGGGGCATGGGCATTCGGCGCACCGCCCGGCTGGCGCCGGTTATGCCTTGTGGGATTACGTCTACGACGTGCTGCAGGTGGCCGAGCAACTGGGCTGGAAACGTTTTGCATTACTTGGCCACTCCCTTGGCGCCATAGTCTCCCTGGTGTTGGCCGGGGCCTTGCCGGAGCGGGTGACACACCTGGGCCTGATCGACGGCGTGATCCCACCGACCGCCAGCGGCGAGAACGCGGCCGAGCGCCTGGGCATGGCGTTGCAGGCGCAATTGAGCCTGCAGGACAAGCGCAAACCCGTCTACAACAGCCTTGATCGGGCCGTTGAGGCGCGGATGAAAGGCGTGGTGGCGGTCAGCCGTGAAGCGGCGCAACTCCTGGCCCAGCGCGGTTTGATGCCGGTGCCGGGCGGTTACACTTGGCGCAGCGATAGCCGCCTGACCCTGGCGTCGCCGATGCGCCTGACCGATGAACAGGCCATGGCTTTCGTGCGAAGGGTAGGGTGCCCTACGCAGTTGGTGGTCGCGGCTGACGGCATGCTGGCGAAACATTCCGAATTGCTTTCTCAGCTACCTTTCACGATTACCACGCTGCCAGGCGGCCATCATTTACACCTGAATGACGAGCCCGGTGCAGCTCTTGTTGCAGACTGTTTCAATCGGTTCTTCTCCACGCCTTGACTTGGCGGGGTCAACTGCCGAGGCTGGGCGGATTGAAAGGGAGTCAACCATGAACACACTCGATATCGCTGTGACCAACATTGGCCAGGGCTCGCTGATCCGATGAGCCTGGGTAAAGGATGTATCCGTGCCCTTGGCCTTTGCTGTTTCAGCCCCCTGGTATTTGCCGCCGATCTGCCCGGCAGCCAGGATTTACCGGCGGTAGCCCGTCAGGTTGATGCGCAAATCGTCGATTACCGCCCTGCTGAAGACAAGGAACGCATCTACCCCATGGGCGCAATCCGCAAGATCAGCGGCCAGTTGCGCTACGAAGGCCAGGCCATCGCACGCGGCCCAGCCACTGCCATCACCTATGAACTACCCGCCGAACACAGCTCCAGCGCCGCCTTTACCGCAACACGCGAAGCCTTGCAGGCCAAGGGCGCGCAGTTGTTGTTCTGGTGCAAGGCCCGCGATTGTGGCGAAAGCAGCCTGTGGGCCAACGAGGTGTTTGGTAACGCCAAGCTAGTGGGCGCCGACGGCCAACAGGAGTACCTGCTGCTTCGCCTGGCCGCCCCGCAGGACAATTCCCTGGTCGCGCTGTATGGCATTACCCGCGGTAACCGTCGCGCCTACCTGCATGTGGAGCAACTCGACGCTAGCGCGCCTCTGGGCAACCTGCTGCCCACCTCGGCCACCCTGCTGCGTGAACTCAAAAGCACCGGCGAGCTGGATTTCCCCGCGCTGGGCGCCGAGCCTGATGACACCTGGGTGACCTTGATATCCCGTGCCTTGAACCTCGACACCACCCTGCGCGTGAGCCTGAGCGGGCCGCACACCGAGGCCTGGCGCCAGGCGCTGGTGGAGAAGGGCGTGCGCACCGCCCGTCTGGAAACCGGCGCAGGTGAAACCCAAGGACTGCATCTGCATCTGATACGCTAAGCATCACACGGGCGAACGGACCCGCGCCGTTCGCCTAAGCTCTCTTCCTACAGCCTTCTTCTCGAGATACCCGATGCTCAATAACGATCGCCTGCTGGTGCAAATCCTGCTGCTGGTGCTGTTTGGTGCCAGCTTCTGGGTCATGGCGCCGTTCTGGTCGGCGCTGTTCTGGGGCGCGGTGCTGGCATTTGCCAGCTGGCCGCTGATGCGTTTGCTCACCCGTTGGCTCGGCGGCCGGGAGTCCCTGGCCGCTGGCATCTTGACGTTGGGCTGGATGTTGCTGGTGGCGGTGCCATTGGTATGGCTGGGGTTCAACCTGGCGGACCATGTGCGTGATGCGGTGGCGCTGATCAAGGACATCCAGGTCGACGGCTTGCCCGAGGCGCCGACCTGGTTGGGGTCGATCCCCTTTGTAGGCGAGCGCCTGGTGGCGACCTGGGACAGCATTGATCAACAAGGCGCGGCGCTGATGGTGAGCATCAAGCCGTACCTGGGCCAGGTCGGCAATTGGTTGTTGGCGCGCAGTGCGCAAATTGGCGGCGGCATTCTCGAGCTGACCCTGAGCCTGGTCTTCGTATTCTTTTTCTACCGTGACGGGCCGCGCCTGGCGATGTTTGTGCACCGCCTGTTGGAGCGCCTGATCGGCGAACGCGCCGGCTATTACATCGAACTGGTGGCTGGCACGGTACAGCGAGTGGTCAATGGTGTGATCGGCACCGCTGCGGCCCAGGCGCTGCTGGCGCTGATCGGCTTTCTGATCGCCGGCGTACCGGGCGCGCTGGTGCTGGGTATCGTGACTTTCCTGCTCAGCCTTATTCCCATGGGGCCGCCGCTGGTGTGGATCCCGGCCACGGCGTGGCTGGCGTGGAAGGGCGACTACACCTACGCGGTATTCCTGGGCGTGTGGGGCACGTTCGTGATCAGCGGCGTGGATAACGTGCTCAAGCCGTACCTGATCAGCCGTGGCGGCAACCTGCCGTTGGTGATTGTGTTGTTGGGTGTATTTGGCGGGTTGATAGCGTTCGGCTTTATCGGCCTGTTTATTGGCCCGACGTTGCTGGCGGTGGCCTACAGCCTGTTGACAGACTGGAGCGCGAGCCAGGCGCAAGTGCGTCGTGAAGACAAACCGTGTAACTGATGGGTGTACCTAACTGTGGTGCGCCGCGGTACTTGTGGGAGCTGGCTTGCCTGCGATAGCGGTGGGCCAGCCAACACTTCATCGACTGACACTGCGCAATCGCAGGCAAGCCAGCTCCCACATTTGGATCGCGGCGCGTCAGGTAAATGGGAGTGCTTAAACCCTCGGCAACCACATCACCGCCGTCAACCCACCGCCCGGTGTATCTTCCAGGCTCAGGTGGCCGCCGAGTCGCTCGACGGCCTCCCTGGCAATGGTCATCCCCAAACCGACCCCTCCGGAATTGCGGTTGCGCGACCCTTCCAGGCGAAAGAACGGCTCGAACACCGCTTCGCGCTTATCGGCGGCGATTCCCGGGCCGTGGTCGATCACCCGGATTACCAACGCACCGCGGCTGTCGGCCAGTTCCACCCGGGCGGTGCCGGCATAGCGCAGGGCGTTATCGATCAAATTGTTCAGGCATGAACGCAGGGCCATCGGCTGTACCTGCAACGGTGTACAGGTGCCGGCAAACTGCACGTCGCGGCCTTGGTCCTGGGCGTTTTCACTCAGGGATTCCACCAACGCCTGTACATCGAGCCAATGCCGTGTCTCGCTGGTGCGCTGTTCGTGCAGGTAGCTCAAGGTGGCATCGAGCATGCCGATCATGTCGTCCAGGTCCTGGCGCATCTGGCCTTGCAGCTTGGGGTCTTCGATTTGTTCCAGGCGCAACTTGAGGCGCGAGAGCGGGGTGCGCAGGTCGTGGGAGACCGCGCCGAGCATGCGTGCGCGCTGGCTGACTTGTTCGCGGATGCGCTTTTGCATCAGGTTGAAGGTCGAGGCCGCTTGGCGTGCTTCGCGAGGGCCGGTTTCCACCAGGGGCGGGCTGTCGAGGTCGACGCTCAGGCGCTCGGCCGCTGCGCTCAGGCGCTGGATTGGCCGGCTCAGCAGTTTGGCGCCGTACCAGGCAGCGATGATCAGCGAGATAAATTGAAATGTCAGGGGCACCACCGGGCCGCCGAACCAGGGGCGAGGCGCTTTGCGCAAGGGCGTGAGGCTGCCATCTGGTTGTTCGACGAAGGCCGCGCGGGGTGGTGGCGGCGGGCCGTAGTGGTGGAACCAGAAGAACGCCAGCACATGGGCCAGCACAATCGCCACCAGCAACAGGCCGAACAGTCGCCCGAACAGCGTGTTGAAGGGCGCGCGCATCAACCGATATCCCGGGCGTCGAACAGGTAACCTTCGCCGCGTACGGTCTTGATCAATTGCGGAGCCTTGGGGTCATCCCCCAGCTTCTGGCGCAGGCGCGACACCAGCAGGTCGATGCTGCGATCAAAGGCCTCGATGGAACGCCCACGGGCCGCGTCCAGCAGCTGTTCGCGGCTCAGCACACGGCGGGGGCGTTCGATAAACACCCACAACAAACGAAACTCGGCGTTGGACAACGGCACCACCAGGCCATCATCGGCCACCAGCTGGCGCAGCACGCTGTTCAGGCGCCAAGTGTCGAAACGGATATTGGCCCGCTGTTCGGTGCGGTCATCACGCACCCGGCGCAGGATGGTCTGGATACGCGCGACCAACTCCCGCGGCTCGAACGGCTTGGACATATAGTCATCGGCGCCCAGTTCCAGGCCGATAATGCGGTCGGTAGGTTCGCAGCGGGCGGTGAGCATCAAAATCGGAATATCCGACTCGGCGCGTAGCCAGCGGCACAATGTCAGCCCGTCTTCGCCCGGCAGCATCAGGTCGAGCACCACCACATCGAAGGTCTCCGCTTGCATGGCCTGGCGCATGGCGGTGCCGTCGGTGACGCCCGAGGCGAGAATATTGAAACGTGCCAGGTAGTCGATCAGCAGTTCGCGGATCGGCACGTCGTCGTCGACAATCAGCGCGCGAGTATTCCAGCGCTTGTCTTCGGCGATCACCGCGTCTTTTGGCGCTTCGTTTACAGGGTCGCAAGGGGTATGCATAGCGAGGTCATCTGCCTGAGTGTGGCTGTCAGCATAGGCGCCCAGTTCCAGGGCTGGAAGTGCTGGGCGGACGGTCATGTGCGCGAGGCTAGCCGGGCGGCGTATTGGGGGCGTGTCGTGAATGTATCGGGGTTGAAACAATTGCTCTGAATCGCCGGTATTGGGCGCTTGATCAGTATTTACCGATCATCGGATCCCGCAACGGCGCTGCTTGCGCTACAATCCGCGCCGATTTCGACTTGCCTGAGAGCCCATTCCAATGTCCGTCTGCCAGACTCCTATCATCGTCGCCCTGGATTACCCCACCCGTGACGCCGCACTGAAGCTGGCTGACCAGTTGGACCCCAAGCTTTGCCGGGTCAAGGTCGGCAAGGAACTGTTTACCAGTTGCGCGGCGGAAATCGTCGGCACCCTGCGTGACAAAGGCTTCGAAGTGTTCCTGGACCTGAAATTCCATGACATCCCCAACACCACGGCGATGGCCGTCAAAGCCGCGGCCGAGATGGGCGTGTGGATGGTCAATGTGCACTGCTCCGGTGGCCTGCGCATGATGAGCGCCTGCCGCGAAGTGCTGGAACAGCGCAGCGGCCCAAAACCGTTGTTGATCGGTGTAACCGTGCTCACCAGCATGGAGCGTGAAGACCTGGCAGGTATTGGCCTGGATATCGAGCCGCAGGTTCAGGTGTTGCGCCTGGCAGCCCTGGCGCAGAAAGCCGGCCTCGACGGCCTGGTGTGTTCGGCCCTGGAAGCCCAGGCCTTGAAGAACGCTCACCCGTCGTTGCAACTGGTGACACCGGGTATCCGTCCCACCGGCAGCGCCCAGGATGACCAACGCCGCATCCTGACCCCACGCCAGGCCCTGGATGCGGGCTCGGATTACCTGGTGATTGGCCGTCCGATCAGCCAGGCGGCGGATCCTGCCAAGGCGTTGGCAGCGGTCGTCGCCGAGATCGCCTGATTTTTAGAGTGAGCAAAAATGTGGGAGCTGGCTTGCCTGCGATAGTATCAACTCGGTATCACTTAGAAACCGAGTTGCTTGCATCGCAGGCAAGCCAGCTCCCACATTTGTTTTTGTGTTGTTTCAGCTGACTTTGAGCACCAACTTCCCGAAGTTCTCGCCATTGAACAGCTTCATCAGCGTTTCCGGGAATGTCTCCAGCCCTTCGACAATATCTTCCTTGCTCTTGAGCTTGCCCTGGGCCATCCAGCCGGCCATTTCCTGGCCCGCCGCCGCGAAGTTCGCCGCGTGGTCCATCACCACAAAGCCTTCCATGCGCGCACGATTGACCAGCAATGACAGGTAGTTGGCCGGACCTTTGACCGCTTCCTTGTTGTTGTACTGGCTGATTGCGCCGCAAATCACTACGCGGGCTTTGAGCGCCAGGCGGCTGAGCACGGCGTCGAGAATATCCCCGCCGACGTTATCGAAATACACGTCCACGCCTTTGGGGCACTCGCGCTTGAGGGCGGCGGGCACGTCTTCGTTTTTGTAGTCGATGGCGGCGTCGAAGCCCAGCTCATCCACCAGGAACTTGCACTTTTCGGCGCCACCGGCGATCCCCACCACGCGACAGCCTTTGAGCTTGGCGATCTGCCCGGCGATGCTACCCACGGCACCGGCAGCACCAGAGATCACCACGGTGTCACCGGTTTTCGGTGCGCCGGTGTCCAGCAGGGCAAAGTACGCCGTCATGCCGGTCATGCCCAGGGCGGACAGGTAGCGGGGCAGGGGCGCTAGCTTGGGGTCCACCTTATAGAAACCACGGGGCTCGCCAAGGAAGTAATCCTGCACGCCCAGTGCACCGTTCACGTAGTCCCCCACCGCGAAGTTCGGATGCTTCGAGGCAATCACCTTGCCTACGCCCAGGGCGCGCATCACTTCGCCGATGCCTACTGGTGGGATGTAGGACTTGCCTTCATTCATCCAGCCACGCATGGCCGGGTCGAGGGACAGGTATTCATTGCGCACCAGCACCTGGCCTTCCTGGGGTTCGCCCACCGGTACTTCCTGGTAAGTGAAGGTCTCGCGCGTGGCGGCACCGACCGGGCGTTTGGCGAGCAGAAATTGGCGGTTGGTCTGGGCGGTCATGGCAAGGACTCTTTAGAAATGGAACATGAGTGATAGACCCTCAGTGGCAGAAGGGCAAGGGTGTGCGGCGCAGGCGAATGCCCGGCAATAGGCCTCATTGATAATCAGCCGGTCCGCTTTATCACTGCGATTCATGCAGCGCCAACCGGCCTTCTGATAGTGCTGACGTGCGGCTCCCGGCGTTGGCTAGACTCGCTCCATCGCTACTAACCCCACAGGACAGTTCCCATGAGCATGACGTTTTCCGGCCAGGTCGCCTTGGTGACCGGCGCCGCCGCTGGTATTGGCCGCGCCACCGCGCTGGCATTCGCCGCCGAAGGCTTGAAGGTGGTGGTCGCTGACCTTGATGTGGCGGGAGGTGAGGGCACTGTGGCATTGATCCACCAGGCCGGTGGCGAAGGGATATTTGTGCGCTGCAACGTCACGCTCGACGCGGACGTGCAGCAATTGATGGCTCAGACCGTCGCCACCTATGGACGCCTGGACTACGCCTTCAACAACGCCGGCATCGAGATCGAGAAGGGCAAGCTGGCCGACGGCAGTCTTGATGAGTTCGATGCGATCATGGGGGTTAACGTCAAAGGCGTGTGGCTGTGCATGAAGTATCAGCTGCCGTTGCTGTTGGCCCAGGGCGGTGGGGCCATCGTCAACACCGCATCGGTGGCGGGGTTGGGGGCGGCACCGAAGATGAGCATCTATGCGGCGTCCAAGCATGCGGTGATCGGGCTGACGAAGTCGGCGGCCATCGAGTATGCGAAGAAGAAAATCCGCGTGAATGCGGTCTGCCCGGCCGTGATTGATACCGACATGTTTCGCCGCGCCTATGAGGCCGACCCACGCAAGGCTGAGTTTGCCGCCGCCATGCACCCGGTCGGACGCATTGGCAAGGTTGAGGAAATCGCCAGCGCCGTGTTGTACCTGTGCAGTGATGGCGCAGCATTTACCACCGGTCAGGCCCTGGCGGTGGACGGCGGCGCGACAGCGATCTAGGACGGCAGGTCGCGTGGCATTCGAAAACAGAGCCAGGTGCTGTGGGGCGTTTCCATGGCGGGCAGTGGGCTGCGCCCGAATATGTTTCACTAGGTAAATAACCCAATAAAATCAATACTTTAATAAAAGTTGGCGGCCGGTTTTACTGAGCTTCTGTGCTTAACTGTTTTGGGTTAACAGACAGTTGAAGTGAGTGGCTCATGGATTTAGGGATCGATCGACAAGCCCTGGTACCGGTTGTTCAGCAGATCGTCAGCGCGGTGGCAGAATGGATTCGCAAGGAGGGGGTGAGCCCTGGCACACGCTTGCCGTCCATTCGCCAATTGGCCCTCGATAACCTGCTGAGCCAGGCCAGTGTGATCGAGGCATTCGAACGATTGGTGGCCCAGGGGCTGCTGGCCCCCCGACATGGCTCGGGGTTTGTGGTGGCGTCACCCACGACGGTCCACGAAAACCATTGGTATGAGGGTGCGGAACAGGGCTGGGGGGCATTTACCGATGGCCCACTGGGCCAGCTGAAGCTGGGCTGCGGCTGGCTACCCGACACCTGGCGCGAAAGCGATGACATCAACTACGCGATCCGCGAACTGAGCCGTACCGACACTGGCGGCCTGTTCAACTACAGCACACCCTTGGGGTTGCCGGCGTTGCGCGAACAACTGCTCAAACGCCTGACCCAGATACACGTGCCCACCAGCCTGGACCGTATTCTCACCACCCACGGCGCCAGCCATGCCCAGGACCTGCTGATACGCACACTGCTCAAGCCAGGTGATAAGGTGGTGGTCGAGACACCCGGGTATGGCAATCTCTATCGCCAACTGGCCTTTCAGGGCGTTACGCTGCTGCAAGTGCCGCGCACCCGTGGTGGCCCGGATATTCCGGCATTGGAAGCGCTGCTGCACACCCACCGGCCCAAGTGCCTGTTCATCAACAGCCTGTATCACAACCCCACGGGGACCAGTTTGAGTCGTCCGGTGGCGGAGCGCTTGTTGGAGTTGGCACGCGAGCGCGACTTCCTGATTATCGAAGAGGACGTTTACGGCGACCTGCAACATGCCAGTTGCACACGCTTGTCGGCGCTTGCCCATGATGAGCGGGTGATCTATGTGTCGAGCTTTTCCAAGACACTGAGCAGTGCCCTGCGCGTGGGTTACCTGTGCGCCAATGCCGCGATCATCACGCAATTGGTCCAGCTCAAGACCCTGACAGGCATCGGCACCTCACGGTTTGCCGAAGCCATGGTGGCGACGTTGCTGAGTAACGGCACTTACCGTAAGTGGATGCAGCGCCTGCGCAAGCGCCTGACTGCGCAGATGGCTGCCACTCTGCAGGTGCTGGAGGATGAAGAGTGGCAGGTATTTGCCGCACCCGCGGGCGGGATGTTCCTGTGGGCACGACCAGGCTTGGCCGACCCCTTGCGATTGCAAGCCTGCGCCCAGCGGCTGGGTGTGTTGCTGTCGCCGGGTGCGTTGTTCAGCCCCACGGGTGAGCGCAGCGAATGGCTGCGCATCAATGTGGCCTACGCCGCTGATCAACGCGCATTGACGCTGTTCCGCGCTATGGGTGCAGCGAGATCGACCTCGACCATTCTGAAAACGACGCACATGTAGCTTTTTGCCATTATTCCGGCGCCAGCGGCTTGTGCTCAGTGCCTCGGGGTTGCGAATCTCGCTGCTTGTAAACCTGGCTTATGGCATTTGCCATCGCAAGAGGATCAAGTGCAATGATTTCGGGCGTGCAACGACGTTTCGCCAACCTCGGTATGGCAAAAAAACTCGGCTTGGGTTTTACCCTGGTACTGCTGTTGACGGCCCTGGTAGCGGCCATCGGTGTGTGGTCCCTGCAGACCATCGGCCAGCGCTTCGAGGGTCTTACGTCGATGTCGACGCTCAACAGCGACCTGCTCAAGGTGCGCGTGATCGAGCAGGACTATGCGTTGCACGCCGACCCCAAGGCCGTTGAGGCCCTGCATGCCAGTGTCGATGCGCTGATGGCCCAGGCCACGCGTCTCAAGGCGCGGTCCGCCAGCAACGAGCGAGTGATGGGTGATGTTGAGCAAGCTTTGGTCGCCTATCGCCAGGCATTCGATGAGTTCGTCGAGTTGACCCAGACCAAAGACCTCGCCCTGGAAATGGCCAGTTGGTCGGTGTCCAGCGTGGCCAATAACCTGGATGTGCTGCAAGCCGGGCTGGCGGACGACGGCGCCTATGGCCTCAAGGAAAGCCAAGGCAAGGAGGGCGCGGCGTTTATCGAGCAGGCAGGGCAGGTCAGCCAGGTGTCGCGGCTGATGTTGCAGGCCATGAACGAAGCGCGGGTGCGCCTGGATCAGAGCCGCAGGGCGGACGCAGACGACGCCGGGCAGGGCAAGATCGAGCAAGCCGACCAGGCCCTGGCTGAAGTCGAGACACTCAAAACCACGGTCAAGGACCCCGGCTACCAGACCGTGCTCAACGAAGTCGCCGGGCATATCGCGTCGTTCAGTGAAAAGCTCGGCGAATACACCGGGCTGCTGGCCCAGGAAAAAGTGGTCTACACGCAATTGCATGACCGCGCCGAGCAAGTGGTCAGCCGGGTCAACCAGGCGTATGCCGCCGAAGACCAGTCCATGCAAACACAGTTGCAGCACAGCACGTTGCTGATCATCGGCTCATCCGCCCTGGCGCTGCTGGTGGGCTTGATCGCTGCATGGGTGATCACTCGCTTGATTGTTGCGCCGTTGCGCGCGGTGATCGCCGTGGCCCAGCAGATCGCCTCGGGTGACCTGAGTGGGCGCATGGAGATCAGCCGTCGTGATGAAATCGGCCAGTTGATGCAGGCGATGCAGCAGATGGGCAATAGCTTGAGCCAGATGGTCAGCGGGTTGCAGGCGGGGATCGAACAGCTCGCCAGCTCCGCGCATTCATTGTCCAGCGTCACCGAGCAAACCACTGCCGAAGTCAGCAACCAGAAGGACGAAACCGAGCAAGTCGCCACGGCGATGAACCAGATGACCGCCACGGTGCACGATGTGGCACGCAATGCCGAGCAGGCGGCCCAAGCCGCGCAGACCGCGGATGCCAAAGTCGATAGCGGCCAACAGGTGGTACGCATGAGCCTTCAGCGTATCGAATTGCTGGCGACGTCGAGCAACAGTGCCAGCGCCAGCATCGAAAGCCTCAGCGCGCAAATCCAGAATATAGGTACCGTCTTGAGCGTGATCCAGAGCGTGGCCGAACAGACCAACTTGCTGGCTTTGAACGCTGCGATTGAGGCGGCGCGTGCCGGTGAGCAGGGGCGTGGCTTTGCGGTGGTGGCCGATGAAGTGCGGGCACTGGCCAAGCGCACCCAACAATCGACCGAGGAAATCGAACGGCTGGTCAGCACGCTGCGCAGTGCGGCGCAGTCCTCGGTGCAGCAGATCCAGCAGAGTGGCGAGCTGGTGAAACTGGCGGTCAGTGATGCACTGGAGACCGAAGGGGCCTTGGGCAGCATTGCGGCGGCTGTTTCATTGATCCAGCAGATGAACCAACAGATCGCCGCCGCCGCCGAGGAGCAAAGCTCGGTGGCCGAAGAGATCAACCGCAGTGTCACCAGTATTCGGGCGAGTGCCGATCATTCTGCGTTGAGCATGCAAGGCAATGCCGCCTCGAGCATCCAGTTGGCGCAGTTGGGCGCGCAACTCAAGGGGATGGTGGGGCATTTCCGCCTTTGATCGCAGCGTAGACGCTGCGATCTGAGGGCAGGGCGATCAGGCGTGGTTGGCGAGGAAGGTCAGCAGCGCCTCGTTGACGAAATCCGGGTTCTCGCGGCTGGAGATATGCCCGGCTTCGGGGATCAGGATCAGGCTGCAACCGATCAGGTCGGCCATTTCCTCGGACTCGGCGGGTGGCCGGGGTTTGTCCTGCTCGCCGCACATCACCAGGGTGGTGTCGGCGTCCAAGCCAGGTAATTGCTCCAAGATGTCTTTGCGGCTGAAGATCAGGCGGCCCAGTGGCACGATACTGTCCAGCAAGCGTTCTTTGGGGAAGCCTTGCAGTGACTGGCGAAAGTCCTGGTACAGCGCGGATTCGCGGTCGATGTTCGGGCGGAAGAAGATCGGTGCGATCACATCCAGCAACGGTTCGGGGATCGCCCCGGCGTCTTCAATCATCTTGAACAGCGAGAAATAGTACTGGCGCGTTGCTTCGGGTTCAGCCCCTAGGTAGGTGTCCATCAGCACCACGGTGTTGATGCGCTCGGGAGCCAGCAGCGCCAGGCGTGCGCCCCACATGCCGCCGACCGAGAGGCCCACCAGGTTGGCTTGTTCGATGCTCAGGTGATCCAGCAGCGCCAGGGCCTGGCGGGCGAGGTCATCCAGGGAATGGGTGTTTGCTGGCAACGGCCCGGACTCACCGTGGCCCCACAACTCGGGGACGATCACGCGGTATTGCTGCGACAGCGCTTCAATCTGCGGCGCCCACATGTCGCTGGCCCACAGGTAACTCGAACCCAGTAGCACGACGGGGCCGGCGCCCTGGTCGATAAAGTGCAGCGGTTGTCCATCAATCACGGCGACAGGCATAACAGGCCTCTAGTTTCACGGAGTGAGGGGCACTTTTTTACGCTAGTCGGGGGCAGGAGGATAGGTGCACATTGATGGCATGTGATGATTTCACTGTGGGAGCTGGCTTGCCTGCGATGAAGGCCTGCCAGCCGATGCTCACCTACCTGACACCCCACAATCCCACTGTGGGAGCGGGCTTGCTCGCGAAAGCGGTGTGTCAGTCAACATCAATGTTGCTGAGCCGACGTCTTCGCAGGCAAGCCAGCTTTGATGTTCGTTGCTTTGAGCATTGCGTTCGCGATGCCATCAATCGTAGATAGCTTTCTTCTTCCACTCGGCATCGGCGTCGACGACTTTCAAGCCCTCGGTCAACTCGTTGACTTCGTCCTCGGCAGGCTGGCTGTTGGTCAGCACTGTGGAGTTGGCGCGCGCCAATTGGGACTCCAGCAGTTGCAACTGGGCGCTGTAGAGCACCGGCTCCGGCTGTTTGCGCAGGTACTGCACGCCGCGCTCGAACGCCAGGCGTGCCTGGCCGGGTTGGCCTTGCAGCAGGGCGTGCTGGCCGAGGTTGTTGAAAAACTCGATGTGCAGCAGCACCAGGATATGACGGATTTCCTTGATCCAGTGCTTGGCTTCGTTGGTCGGCAGGAAGCCATCCTGCGCGGCGCGGGTGACTTGGCCGTGCAGGGCTTCGAGCAGGAAGCGCACGTCCTTGGCCTTGGCCTCGGTCTGGATCGGTGCCGGTGGGTTGGCCACCGGAATCGATTCGCCTTGGGCGATCAGCGCATTCAGTTCGGTGATACGCGCCTTGAGCGGTGTGCTGGACTTGTTGAGATTCAACAGGCGCTGGTTGACGTTCAGTTCCAGGCGAGCCAGCAACAGCTTGAGCGCTGGGGTCATCAGTTGGCCGGGGAAGGTCTCGGTAATTTCACCGCAGCGACGCAGCCGATCGTTAAGCTCGATCTCGGTACGCTTCTTTTCCAGCTTGTTGTTTTCCACCACGTGGTTCATGTAGCCAATGGCGATCAGTATTACGATCCCGGCTATTACCAGCAGGGTGATCATGAGTGGTGTCACTGGTGTGACCTCTTTAATAGGGTTTGCTGTGGAGTGTAGTGACTGGGTCATCCGGCGGATAGGACCGATCGACCAGTTGCCCAGGTGATTTCTTCTATATAGGTAGGCGTTCCCTGAATGGATGCACATTGCCATCATTTGCCTGGGTGAACTATAGCGTCTTGTCGAACGCCAGAATATAGGCGTCAAGGCTCGGACGGTGCCAATGCCCGCGAAGGCCGTGAAACCATGGCGAAGTCATTGATTTAAATAAATTTATCCTTGGGGGTTGACGACCTTTCAATCCATCCATAGAATGCGCGCCACTTACAGCGTAAAGCACACAGCGAAACGCGGTAGGGAGTGAATGTTGTACGTGTGTCCCCTTCGTCTAGTGGCCTAGGACACCGCCCTTTCACGGCGGTAACAGGGGTTCGAGTCCCCTAGGGGACGCCATATGCGGGAATAGCTCAGTTGGTAGAGCACGACCTTGCCAAGGTCGGGGTCGCGAGTTCGAGTCTCGTTTCCCGCTCCAATTTACAAGCAGTGTGGCCTTCGGGCGGCATTGAGTGAAACCAGGACCAAGTCTTCGGACAAGGCCTCTGGGCACTGGAACACACACCATGTGTTTCAGTAGCGTGTCCCCTTCGTCTAGTGGCCTAGGACACCGCCCTTTCACGGCGGTAACAGGGGTTCGAGTCCCCTAGGGGACGCCATTTGCGGGAATAGCTCAGTTGGTAGAGCACGACCTTGCCAAGGTCGGGGTCGCGAGTTCGAGTCTCGTTTCCCGCTCCATATTTAACGAAAACGCCGATCAGTGATGATCGGCGTTTTTGTTTGTGCGCAATTTACTTCGCCAGCGCACCGCCCCCGTTCAAAGCGTCGAAGGAATCTCCTGCCGTGGCATAAAAAACCGCGCAAACAGTTCGGACTGCGATTTGATATTCAGCTTGCTGTAGATGTTGCGGCGGTGAACCTTGATGGTTTCCGTCGACAGCGACAGCTTGCCGGCGATCTCTTTGTTGGAGAACCCACTGAGCAGTAACTTGAGTACGTCCTTTTCACGTGCCGTTACTTGTGCTTCCAACTGAGTAAGTGCCTCAGCCCATGGGGCCGGCTCGGCAAGATTTTTTGCCGGGTCAGTTTCAAAGCCCATGCGTTGATGCATCATTGCCGTTACCCACGGCTTGATCATGTCCAATACCGTTATCTGCGCCTGGGTGAATCGCAGGTTGCTGCCAAACGACATGCACAGCGTTGTACCGGCATCGAGCCTTACATTGTATTGCGCCTCATCGACCGAGATGTATTGCGCGAAATATTGCTGGTAGTACTCGGTTTCCCGGAAGTGTTCCGGCGCAATGTCGAGCAGATGGAAGAACCCGCTCTGTGGGTTTTCTCGATCAGCGATATAAAACGGGTCCAGCAGATACAGGCCTTTCACATAGCGGTGAATAAAGGCGTCGATTTCTTCGCTGTCTGCTACTTCGGGCAGGCTGATCACACGCACTGCGTGGTCGCCAAAAACCAGCACCACCCAATTGTCTATCTGCACATATTCATTCAATACGCGAATCAACGAACTCCAGAACTCAGGGCGATTGAGCTGCATGATCAGTTTTCCAACCGATCGGTGCCAAGCCAGGCTATGAAGGTCAAGCGACATGTTCTACCCCTTTAGGGTTAGGGCTTTGCAGGCCAGAGCTAAGTACTTGTAGGTATTTACTATTCGTCGAGGCTCGGTATATTCACCCCGAGCTTACGATAGCCATGAGGGCGCGTCGTGTGGACAGGGATAGTCATATGAGTCGAGCACACTTGCGAGCTATTTTTTTAGCTTCGCTTATGGGCGCTGCAATCAGCACGCCCGCAGCCGCCGCTGAATCTTCGGTGTATCTGTATAACTGGTTCGGGTTTCTTGAACCGCAGACGCCCAAGCAATTCCAGCAGGAGACCGGCATCAAGCTGCATATGGATGCTTTCGACAGCGCCGAAATCATGCAGAGCAAGGTCATGGCTGGGCGCACCGGCTATGACCTGGTGGTGGCCACCTCCAATGTATTGCCGGGCTTGATCAAGGCCGGGGTGCTGCAGCCGCTGGATCGCGCGCAGTTGAGTAACCTTTCGCACATCGACCCTGACATCCTCTCCCTGCTGGCGGTCAATGACCCCGGTAACCGCTACGCCGTGCCCTATGTCTGGGGCACCACCGGCATTGGCTACGACGTGGATAAAGTCAAGGCGGCGCTGGGCGATGACGCCCCGGTGGACAGCTGGGACCTGATCTTCAAAGAAGAAAACATCAGCAAGCTCAAGTCTTGTGGCGTGGCCATGCTCGACTCCCCCAGCGAGATCATTTCCATTGCCTTGCACTACCTGGGGCTGCCCAGCAACAGCACTGATCCCGAGGATTACCAGAAGGCCCAGGCGCTGCTGTTGAAAATTCGCCCCTATGTGCTCTATTTCGACTCTTCCCGGATCGACACCGACTTGGCCGACGGCAACATCTGCGCGGTCGTCGGCTGGGCCAATGGTGCCCTGGCGGCGCAGGCGATTAATGAAAAGTCCAACAGTGGCCGCAAGATTGCCTACAGCCTGCCGCGCGAAGGCGCCTTGGTCTGGTCTGAAAACTGGGTGTTGCTCAAGGACGCTCGCCACCCAAAGGCCGCTCTGGCGTTCATCAACTACATGCTGCGGCCACAGGTGATAGCCAAGACATCCAACTACATGCTCTATCCCAACGCCAATAAAGACGCCACTGAATTCGTCGAACAAAAGTTGCGGGATAACCCTTGGATCTATCCCGATAAAAAGACCATGGCCACACTGGTTCCGCTTGAGCCCTTGCCGCTGAAGGCGGAGCGCATTCGCACACGGGTCTGGACCAAGGTCAAAAGCGGTACGTGACGGGGACGAGGTCGGGGAGGGAGACAGCATGCGCCAGGGTGGTGATCAGCGCTATTTAGAGTCGGACGACTACAAGGCCTACAAAGAGATTGAAGAGCAGATCGGCCTGTGTACGCCAGAACAGGCCTGGGCCATGTACTACGTTTCGACGGGCATGGTGCGGGAAAACATTACCCTGGCGGTGATGGAGCACATTGGCCGGGGCAATCGTGCCCTGTTGCTTGAGTTTCCAGACCTGGTGCGAGTCGCAGGGCGTGACGCTGAGCCGGGTGAGATCGCCTCAAACTGGCCTCTGCTGCGAAGGCGTCGTCGATAAGTCTACTGTGCGTATCTCTGGATGGGCGAGGTGCAGGCGGTTGTAGGTTATTATTGTGAAGCTTGTAGGGAAAGTCTGTGTTTTTTGTAGGGTGGATGCCTTTTCGCCCTGTGCTCTCTACTCTGGCCACCCATTCTCCTTGTCCACTTCAGAGAACTGACCGGATGCTTCAACTCGATTTCTATTCAACCCTCGTTGCCGCTTCACTGGTGCTATTGCTGGGGCGCGGGCTTGTGGCTCGCATCGGCTTCTTACGTACCTACAACATTCCGGAACCCGTAGCCGGTGGCCTGTTGGTCGCCATGCTGCTCCTGGCGTTGCGCGGGTTTGCCGATATCGAAGTACGCTTCGATCCTTCATTGCAAACCCCCTTGATGCTGGCGTTCTTTGCCACTATCGGTTTGAACGCCGATTTTGCCAGCCTGAAGAAAGGCGGACGGATCCTGGCGGTGTTTCTGCTGGTGGTAACGGGCTTGCTGGTGGTGCAAAACGCCATGGGTATCGCGCTGGCCTCGGCGCTCGGGCTTGACCCATTGATGGGCCTGCTTGCGGGTTCGGTGACTTTGTCCGGTGGGCATGGCACCGGTGCGGCCTGGGGCGCGGTGTTCAGTGAGCAGTATGGCGTGGCGTCTGCGTCTGAACTGGCGATTGCCTCGGCGACCTTTGGCCTGGTGCTCGGTGGCCTGATCGGCGGGCCCGTGGCGCGCTTTCTGATCAAGCGGGTCGAGGTGCCAGGTATTGGGCAACCGCAGTCGAGCCTGGCCAAGGGGTTCGAACAACCGAATGAAGAGCGCCTGATCACCGCGTTTTCGTTTATCGAGACCCTGGCGCTGGTGGCGATCAGTCTGCAGGGCGGCAACTTGTTGAATGCCGCCATCCAAGGCACCGCGTTCGAATTGCCGACGTTCGTGTGCGTATTGTTCGTCGGTGTGGTGCTGCGCAATGGGCTGTCGATGCTCGGCTGGCATCAGGTGTTCGAGCGCGAAGTCTCGGTGCTGGGCAATGTCAGTTTGTCGTTGTTCCTGGCGATGGCGCTGATGTCACTCAAGCTCTGGGACTTGGCGGCACTGGCTTTGCCGATTGTCATTCTGCTGGCCGCACAGGCATTGCTGATGGCGCTGTTCGCGATTTTCGTGACGTTCCGGGTGATGGGCCGCAACTACGATGCGGCGGTGCTGGCGGCAGGCCATTGCGGCTTCGGGCTTGGCGCAACGCCCACGGCGATTGCCAATATGCAGGCGGTAACGCAGCGCTTCGGGCCCTCGCAGATCGCGTTTCTGGTGGTGCCGATGGTGGGCGCGTTCTTCATCGATATCGCCAATGCGGTGGTGATCAAATTGTACCTGGCGCTGCCTTTCCTGGGGGCCGCTGGGTAAGTTTTTCAACGCCTGCCTACGGCGTTCATCGCCTGGGCCAGGCGCCGCGTGGCTTGCTGGATTTCATCCCGGTCGAGGGAGGCAAAGCCCAGGCGCAGCGCGTTTACCGGCTGGTCGTTGGGTGAAAACTGACGACCGCTGCGCACCACGACGCCGTGGTCCAATGCGGCGCTTGCCAACTTATCGACGTCTATTTCTTCCTCGAAACGTACCCATAGCGCCAAGCCCCCCTCGGGTTCGCGCACCTGTATGCGAGCGCCAAACGCCTGGTCCAGGCAGTCCTGCAGCACGGATCGGCGCGCCCGATATTCTTTCGACACGCGGCGCACATGCTTCTTCAACTCCCCGTCATTGATCAGGTCTGCCAGCATGGCTTGAGCGACCGCGTCGGCATCGCCCAACATCAGCGCGGCATTGCGCTGCAGGGCTTCAATCACAGAGGTGGGCGCGACGATATAGCTGCAGCGGAACGTCGAGCCCAGCACTTTGGACAACGAGCCGATATACAGCACATGGCGTTGGGCGCGGTCACTGGCCAGCGGTAGGTAAGGGCGGCCACTGAAATGATATTCGTGGTCGTAGTCCTCTTCGATAATGCACAAGTCATGCAGCGCGGCCAACGCCAGCAAGTGTTGCCGGCGGGCGGCATGCAGGCTCACGGTGGTGGGGAACTGGTGATGGGGCGTGAGGTAAATCATGCGCACCTTGTGCTCACGGCATAAGCGCTCGATCTGGTCGGTGCGGCAACCTTCATCGTCGATGTCGACCGTGACCAACTGAGCCCCGAGCTGACGGAAAATTTCCCAGGCCGGTGGGTAGCTCAAGCGCTCCACCAGTACCACGTCGCCGGGCTTGAGCAGCAGGCTGGCGCTCAGGTACAGGGACATCTGGGTGCCCTGGGTCAGGCAGATATTTTCGGCAGTGACCGTCAGCCCACGGTTGTTACGCAGCATCTCGGCCAGGGCACAGCGCAAATGATAGCCGGTGCCCTCACTCCCGTAACGCACGGTATTGGAGGCGAAACTGTTGCGCAATGCATGGCGATAGTAACGGTGCAAAACGGCCTGGGGCAGCAGGCGGTGGTCGCTGGTGCCGTTGTCGAAAAACAGCGCGCCGTGTCGATGCTCAAGCGCGACCACTTGGGCGTTATGGGTGAAATAGGGTACCGCTGGTTGGTTCAGTAACTGCGGTGCGAAAGACGGTTGTGTAACGCTGGGCAGTTGCGTGGGTGTCAACTGCGCATTGACGAAGGTGCCACGGCGCGGCTCGCTGATCAGCCAGCCCTTGGTCATGGCTTCTTCGTAGGCCAGGATCACCGTCTTGCGGTTGACGTCGAGCAAGTGTGCCATTTCCCGCGTGCCCGGCAGTAACGTCCCGGGCGGCAGGCGGCCTTCGAGGATGGCATTGACCAAGCCTTCGGCGATCTTGCGGTAAGTCGCCTGGCTTGCACCTTCTTCAAGCCGGAGCAGTGGACGCCATTTACGCATCTGGACCATCTGAAGTATCCAAATCTGGAGGTTTTAATGGGCCTAGTCTAGCGCAACAATCAAGCCTTACTTATCCCGAGGTCTTTATGAATAAACGTCATGTCATCGAACTGTCGCCCTCGGGGAAAACCTTTGAAGCGGGCGATGAACTCTTGCTCGACGCCATGCTCGCCAGCGGCTTGGCCGTGCCGTTCTCCTGCCGCCGTGGCGCCTGCGGTTCGTGCAAGGTGGTGGTCGCCGAAGGTGCGTACCGGGCCAAGCGCCTTGCGCCGGGTGCGCCGGCGCCTTCTTATCCTCTGGCAGCCAATGAAATGTTGTTATGCCAGAGCCACGCCTGCGGCGACATGCGCCTGCGTATTCCCGGCTGGTCGCTGGATACGCCCGCGCTGGTAGTGGCGGCGCAAGTGCATAGTAAGCGTGCGCTGGGCCCCGATGTGATCGAGTTGGTATTGATACCCGAAAGCCCAGTGGCGGTGCGGCCTGGTCAATACCTCAAGTTCCGCCTGGCGGACGGTGACACGCGCTGCTTTTCGGTTGCCAACCTGCCCGCCGATGATGAAGGGCGGTTGATCTTCCAGATTCGAAGGGTGAGTGGCGGGTACTTTTCCGAGGGTATCCTGGGTGATCTCGGCGCGGGTGAGCGTCTTCACGTGGAAGGGCCGTTTGGTGCCTGTACCTGGCAGGACGATGAGGCGGCGCCCGTGGTCCTATTTGCCACGGGCACTGGTTACGCGGGCATCAAGCCTATCCTGCTGACCGCGCTCAAGCGCGATGTCGAAGTGACGTTGTATTGGGGTGGCGCGCAATCGGCGGACTTTTATGACAGCGCCTTCCTCGACCACGCGATGCTTGAGCATCCCCGTTTTCGCTGGCATCCCGTGCGGTCATCAGAGGGCAGGGTGCAGGAGGTTGCATCGGGTCACGGGCATCGCTGGGAGCAGGTCCAGGTGTATGCGTGCGGTAATGGTGCAATGCTCAGCCAGGTGCGCACCCATTGCCTTGAAGCGGGGTTGCCGAGCCACCGGTTTATCGCGGAGGCGTTTGTTGCCAGTGGTCGGTCAAGTGCGGAAACGGTTTCCCTGTCGTTCGACCCGGTCTGGGAGAAAGTCGGCCCGCGTTATTCCTTGGACGGCATGTTGGCTGCGCGGGAAAAATCCATGCGTGCCCTGGGGGCCATTGCCAGCCAGTTGAAGATCGGCATGACCACCGGCGAGGCCCTTGAGATGGCCGCAAGGCAACTGCAGGCCATGGGCGCTTCGCACACCTGGCATCCGACCTACATTCGTTTTGGCGCCGACACTGTGCGCCCACCGCGCGAGGGTGTTGATCGTCAGCGCAGGCTGCGCGCTAATGACATTGCCGTGGTCGATCTTGGCCCGGTGTGGGATGGCTACGAAGGGGACTATGGCGATACGTTTGTGTTCGGCGATGCGCCGTTGCACCAGTCCTGCAAAACGGCCGTGCACGAAGTGTTTGATGAAACACGCCAGGCGTGGCTGCGTGGCCTGACTGGGCGTGAACTCTACGACTTCGCCGAGCAGAGCGCCCTGTCCAAAGGCTGGAGATTGGCACGCAACCTGGCAGGGCACCGCCTTGCAGATTTCCCCCATGCGTTGTTCGAGAGCAAAGTGTTGGCTGACCTGGAGATCCCACCGAGTGAAATGGCCTGGGTGCTGGAAATACAGCTGTGCCATCCCACGGAGCCGGTCGGTGGTTTCTTTGAAGACATGCTGATGTTGCAAGGCTGATGTTGCCAAGTTGTGCTTGGCGCGATAGCCCTGCAAAGCGAGATCTCACCCACACCGCCGATCTCCTGTGGGAGCTGTCGAGCTTTAGCGAGGCTGCGAAAGCGGTGGTTCAGGCGCTGAAGAGGGTGCCTGTGCCGCCGCCATCGCAGCCTCGCCGGGGCTCGACAGCTCCCACATTGGGGCGGTGTTGTTGTCGGGAGTTGTGCTTGGCTCGATGGCCCTGCAAGGCGGGATTCCACATACACAGCCGATCCCCTGTGGGAGCTTTCGAGCTTTAGCGAGGCTGCGATAGCGGTGGTTCAGGCGATGAAGAGGTTGACTGTGCCGGCGCCATCGCAGCCTCGCCGGGGCTCGACAGCTCCCACATTGGGGCGGTGTTGTTGTCGGGAGTTGTGTTTGGCTCGATGGCCCTGCAAAGCGTGATTCCACATACGCCGATCTCCCGAGCTTTAGCGAGGCTGCGAAAGCGGTGGTTCAGGCGCTAAAGAAGTTGCCTGTACCGCCGCCATCGCAGCCTCGCTGGGGCTTCAACTGGGTCAGAGCTTCGGCAATTGCCCGACGCGGCCCATCATTTCGGTGACGATCTGCAGGTCCAGCAAGAACTGTTCAACCGTCTTGAACTCACTGTCAGTGTGCCCGGTGTACTTCTCTTCCGGGCGGGCCAGGCCGAATTGCACGCCGTTGGGCAGGTCGTGCACCGAGGTTGCGCCGGCCGAGGTGCCGAATTTGTGCGCCATGCCCAGGTTTTCAGTGGCCACTGCCAGCAAGGCTTTTACCCATTCCCCTTCAGGGTTGCGGTACATCGGCGTGTCCAGCGAGTAAGTGAAGCTCACGTTGACCTTGGCGTTCTTGTCCCAGGTGTTCAGCTTCTGCTCGATTTGCGCCTTGAGCGCCTCCGGGGTTTTACCTTTCGGTGCGCGCAGGTTCACGGCCAGTTTGAAGGCTTTGTCATCCTGCCCCACAAACGTCAGCGAGGTGGTCAACGGCCCCATGAAATCATCCGCGTAGCCCACACCCAATTTGCCGCCCAGGTAATCCAGGCCCCAGTTGTCGGCGGCATACCGCGCGGCATCGGTGATGTGGTTGTGCTGGAGGGCGACCTTGCCGTCGAGGCTGTGGATCAGTTCCAGCATACGCGCCACCGGGTTGACCCCGGTTTCAGGCTCGGAGGAGTGAGCGGATACGCCGGTAACCGTGAGTTTGACGTCCTTGCCATCGACCTTGGCCGTCACCTGGAAATTGCCACCATTGCGCTTGGCATAGTCGTCACCGGCCTGTTGCAAGCTGGCGGCCAATTCGGCTGGCGTATCGCTGACCAGCGTGGCCACCGAGGCCGATGGAATCTGGTTGTTCGCCTTGCCGCCGGTCATCGCGATGATTTGCGCGCCTTTGCCTTCGCCCTTGCGCACCGGGAAGGTGGCCATGACCGTACCCGAGCCTTTCTCGGCGATCACCACCGGGTAACCGCCATCCAGCGCCAGGTTGTATTGCGGCACGGGATTGCGTTCGAAGTAGTAAGGAATGGCATCACCGGCGGTTTCTTCAGTGGTGTCCACCAGCAGCTTGAACGTGCGCGCCAATGGCAGTTTTTCTTCCTTGATTACTTTCATGGCGTACATCGTCACCACGATGCCGTTCTTGTCATCCTCGGTACCGCGGCCATACATGCGGTCGCCAATCAGCGTGACCTTGAACGGGTCGAGTTTGGTACCGTCTTGCAGCACCCAGTTTTCAGGGGTCACGGGCACCACATCGGCATGGGCATGCACACCCACGACGTCATCACCGCTGCCCTCCAGGGAAATTTCGTACACGCGGTTATCGACGTTACGGAAGTTCAGGTTGAAGGACTTGGCCAAGGCCTCGATCTTCGCCGCGATCTTGAGGAATTCCGGGTTTTTATACTGTGGCAGGCCGTCCACGTTGAACGTGGGGATTTCCACGAGTTCGCGCAGGGTTTCGAGCGCGGCTTTGCCGTACTTCACGCGGGTATAAATGCCCAGCAGGCGATTGATCTCGTTCTGCTGCTCGGCGCTCAGGGTTTTGTTGCCCAGAAACGCGCTGATAGCAGGGCCGGTGTCAGCCGATTTGCCCAGTTCGCTCTTGGCCAGGGTGCCGAGGAAACTGCGAAAATCGGTGGCCGAGTTCTCGCTGAAATGCTTCAGGATGGCTGCGCTTTGGTCTGCGGTGATGTTAGCGGATGCGGGAGTGGCAACTGCCGACAGGCTCGCGGCGAACAAGGTGGCAGCCACCAGTTTTTTCAGTGGAAAGTGCATGGTTAAAGGCATTCCTTTGCAGGTAGTGAGTAGGAGGTTTCTGACGGAAGAGTCAGAAACATTTCCACACACTACCATTACTCAGGTGCCCAAGGTCAATGCTGGCCAGGATGGGCCGCGGGATACTCCTCCGTCACGCTCAAGGCTCTAGCGTAAGGCCCATCCCACAGTTGTTCATGCAATTGGCCTACGCGCTTGGCCATCGCCTCACTGCGCATCACCACTTCCAGATTGCGCGAATTATCCAGGTAGCCGCCCAACCAATTGCTGGTGCCGACCCACGCCACTTGGCCGTCGATCTCCATGGTTTTGGTGTGGATCACCCGCGCATAAGGGATAAAGCCCTGCTTGGCCTCGGGCAGGGTGACGATCTTGATCTCGACATTGGGCAGTACCGCCAGGCTCTTGAGATAAGGCAGTTCCAGCGGGTCGGTGTTCCAGTTGGATACCATCAGCTTGATCAACACGCCACGGGCAGCAGCAGCGCGCACGGCGTTGTCGATCACCGCGTAGTACGGCCGGGTTCGATCCGGTCCGTAGGACAGCGGCGCGTAGTCGAGCAATTGCACGCGTACTTCTTTTTTGGCTTCGCCCAGCAGGCGCGGCAGTTCCAACTGTGAGTCGCCCACGCCGGGCGGGTTGTAGCGTTGCGGGCTGGCCACCAGGTAGTTGCCGGTACGTGCGGGTGCCGGGCCACTGGCGGGTAGCGGCACCGGTTGTTTACCCGCCAGCGCGGCCTGGGCTTGCCAGTCTTGCTCGAAGATCGCCTGCACCTGGCCCACCACCGTTTCGTCAGTGATGCGCAGCCCGGTTTCGTGGATATGCTCCAGGGCGCGCCAGTCGAAATTCTGACTGCCGACAAACGCCTGCTTGCCATCCACCAGCAGGTACTTGGCGTGGATGATGCCGCCGCTCAGTTGCCCGTAGGGCAGCACGCGCAAGGTCAGGTTGGGAATGGCGCGCAAGCGTTCCAGGGTGGCGGCATCCGACAGCTTGATGCCTTTTTCTTCGAGCAGGAAACGAATCTTCACGCCGCGTTTGCCGGCGGCTTCCAGGTGTTCAAGCACCGTGTTCATCACCGAACCAGGGTGGTCCGCGGCGTAGAACTGGCCGATATCAATGCGGCTTTTGGCGCCGTCGAACAGCTCGATCCATACCGGGCCGGGCTGGCGCAGATCGTCGGTGCCCAAGGCGGTGTCCACGGGTACGGTATGCACCAGTTCAAAGCCTGGAATGGAAAAGTCCGCCTGGGCCAGCGGACTGAGGAGCAAGCCGGTCAGGCCGGCGATACGCAACTTCATCGAAAGGGACATAAGCGTCTCATCGCACCAAAGGAAAAGGCGAGCGCCCAAGGCGCCCGCCCTGTAGGTCAAGCCGTGCGGCTGTGCAGCGGGGTGGGCACGCGATGGGGCACTTCATCCTGTGCGCGGGCACCGGTGGCGGCGCGGATCAACAGGATCTTCAACTGGTCGTTGATGCGCTCCAGGCTGTCTTGGAAGAAGTTGTGAAACACCACGCAAAACAGTGCGATGGCGATACCTAATCCTGTGGCGAACAACGCCGTCCCGATACCCCCGGATATCTGCCCTGGGTCCGACACGCCTGCGGTGGCCAGTGCCTTGAAGGTGTCGATGATGCCGAGAATGGTGCCCAGCAGGCCCAGCAGCGGGGCGGCGGTGGTGATGGTCTCGATGATCCACAGGCTGCGGGCCAATGGGGCGCGCGTCTTCAGGTACTGGGTATCGATTTCGTCGTCCAGGTCTTTGCGCGAACCGTGGGTTGCCTTCTGGGCCAGCACCGGCAAGATCATGTTCAGCGGCAGGCTGTCGCGACGGGTCAGGTTTTCCGGCAGGTCACGCTCGCTGTGCACATTGGCGCCCAGGGCGTCGATCAATGCGCTTGCCTGGCGGCGTACGTAGGCGAAGTAGATACCGCGTTCGATGGCGATGAAGATCGCAATGGCCATCGCCGCGTACATCACATAGAAGGTGACGTCGTGGAGCAGGTTCATATCCATGATGGTGTTCCTCTTGGGGTGAGTCTTAGAAATTCGCTTCCAGCGAAACCGTGACGGTACGGTCCAGGCCGACGATGTACGCCGGGTCGCCATCGCGGAAGCCGCTGTAGCTGGCCGCGTTGGTCTTGGTGGTGTACACGCCGTCCAGGTATTTCTTGTCGAACAGGTTGTCGACGTTCAGGCGCAGGGTCGCGTCCTTGACCACCTTCTTGTCCACCGGCAGGTAAATACCGGCGCCGAGGTTGAACACGGTGCGACCGGAAATCGCCTCGTCGTTGGTCAGGTCGCCGTAGAGCTTGCTGGTGTACTTGCCGCCGAAGGTGCCGTAGAAGCGCCCGTCGTCATAACCGATGTTGGCCGCCAGCATGTTCTTGGGCACGTTGGCGAACTGCTTGCCACTGGTGGGCAGCACGATGGGTTTGCCGGCGTTGTAGACGGTCAGGTCATCCTGCTGCTCGGCCTTGGTGTAGGTGTAGGAGGTGTAGTAATTGAAGTGGTGGGGCAACTGGCCGCTCCACTCCAGCTCCAGGCCTTTGTTGACCACGGAGCCGGCGTTGATGTCGGCAAAGTCGCCGTTGATGTCCCGGGACGACACCTGGCGGTTCTTGAAGTCCATGTAGAACAGGGTGGCGGCCAGGCTCATGTCGTCGCCGCTGTAGCGCCAGCCCAGTTCATGGTTCCAGCTGGTTTCCGGCTCGGCGTCGATCGAGCCGGCGCCTTTGTCGTAGAGCACGTAGTTCTGCGGCACGCGCATGTTGCGCGACACGCTGTAGAACAACTGGTCACGCTCGTCCAGCTGGTATTTCAGGCCGGCGTTGGGCAGCAGTTTGTTGTAGGTCTGGTTACGTTTTTCCGGGCGTTCGTTGAGGCTGCCGTGGTTGGTGCCTTCACGCTCGACGTTCATGTAGGCCAGGCCTGCGATGAAGGTCCAGTCCGGGTTGATGTACCAGGTGTCCTGGGCCCAGACCTTTTGCGCTGGCGTCACGGTGAAACGGTCGCGGCCCTGCACGGTGTTGCCGTTGGCATCGACGATGGCGCTGTTGGAGTCCGGCCAGGTGTCCACTGGCTTGCCGTTGCTCTTGAGCGGAATGAACGGCTGGGTTTGACTCTGGCGTGCGCGCTCGTACCAGTAGCCGAATTGCAGGCTGTGGTCGCCAAGGTCCCAGGTCAGCTTGGTGGTGATACCCGGACGCCAGGTTTGCGTGCGTGAAGGGCGGTAGTACACGCCGCTGTTGGGTGTGCCGTCGGCGTTGTATTGGGCGGCCGTGGGCAGGTTGCCGAGGTCGAACACACCGCCCTGGTTGGAGCCACGGTTGAGGGCATAGCTGGATGAACCGACGCCGCTGCCATTGCCCCAGTAGTAATACGGGATCACGGACAGCGCGAGGTTATCGGCCAGTTTGAACTGGGTGTTGAGCACGGCGGTGAAGGTCTGGAACGGGTTCTGCGCCAGGGCGTAATAGCTGTTGTATTTGCCGTTGCTGCCCACGCTCGGGGTGGCAGGGTAAGGGTCGTACTTGCGGCCATATTGCTGGAACTGCGCCTTGGTCAACTGGCTGTAACTGTTGTTGTCCTGCTCGTGGTACTTGAGGATCAGGTTGGCGGTGTTGCCATTGCCGGCGTCGAAAAAACTGTTCCACTCCACCTTGTCCGCGCGTACCGCGCCCGAGCCGCGCCACATTTCACCTTCTGTGTGGGACACCGACAGCCAGTTGCTCAGGCCGTTGATTTCGCCGGTGTTGAGGCGGGCAAAAGTCTTGCGCGTGGCGTTGCTGCCGACGACCTGTTTGACGAAGGCACCGGTTTCCTTGGTCGGGCGAATCGTGACGATGCCAATGTTGCCGCCGCTGGAACCAATGTGCGGGCCGTCGGATTCCGCAGCGCCCTGGGTGACGAAGATCTGGTCGATGTTTTCCGGATCGCCCAGCAGGTTGGAATACAGCGCGTAGTTGCCCGAATCATTGATCGGCATGCCGTCCACCGACATGCCCACCTGGTCGGAGTTCATGCCGCGCATGGTGAAGCGAAAGCCCGACAGGCCAGTGTTGTCTTCACTGGAGATGTTCAAGCCCGGGGTGTACTTGAGCTTGTCGATGGCATTGCCGGTGGCCGCCTGTTTATCCAGTGCTTCCTTGGTTACCGTGGAGCGGCCCTTGATGCTTTCCTCCGGCACCATGTAACCGCCTCCTGCGGTCGCCTTGCCTTGTACCCCAATGGTGCCGACGTCACTGTCGCTGGTCTCTGCCATGACCATTCCCTGGGTCATGCTGGTCGCGGCCACTAGTGCCAGATGAATACGGGTGAACTTCATCACTGTCGTCCTGGTGTCGGGTGCTTATTGCACGCTGTAGTTGAAGGTGGCGGTGAAGCGCTGCTCATTGCGCCCCCCGAAGGCTTGCTCGGGGAACGGTTTGACTTGCTTGATGCGACGCAAGCTATTGGTGGCGGCCCGGTTGAGCAGCATGCTCGAGGCTTGGGTTTGTAAACCCGAGTCGAGGACACGGCCTTGACGGTCTACCAGCAACCACACCACCACCTCGCCGCTCGGGCGTTCGAGGGACGCCTGGCGCCCGGTGGGGTACTGCTTGTAGGTGTCCAGTTCGTTGCGCAAGCCTTTGAGGTAACCGCTTTCCAGGGCCTGGCCATCGACCTTCGGTGGCGCCGGTGGGGCAGGCGTCGGTGCCGCTTGGGTGACGACGGCCGGGGCTGGCTTGGCGGCCACCGGTGGCGGCGTCGGCACGGGCTTGGCGACCACGGGGGCAGGCTTGGGCACAGGTTTTGGCTTGGGTTCAGGTTTGGGTTTGGGCAGCGGCTTGGGCGGTGGCGGCGGGGGCGCCGGCTCGGCCTCTTCCTCTTCGATCACTGGCGGTGGCGGTTCTTGCTCCACCACCGGTTCCGGTATGACTTGCGGTTCCGGCTCGACCAAGGCCAATTCGACCGCCGACTCGTCATACACCGGCTCGACCTTCAATGTCTGGGACTGGATACCCAGTGCAATCAGCACCAAGGCGATCAGGGCCGGCACGCCGCCCAGCAGCTGACGCACGCGAAACAGAGCGTACATGGTCAGGACTTACGCGTAGCAATGGACACGGAGGTGAAGCCACCCAGGCGCAGGGTGTCCATCACTTCCACCAGGCGCGAAACCTCCACGCCTTTGTCGCTGTTGACGATGATCGTCGACTTGGTATCGGGCTTCTCGGCCGCCTTCAGCGCCGGCACCAGGGCCTCCACCGTCAGGTCCTTGCCGTCCAGTTGCAACTGGCCTTCCAGGCCCAGGGTGAGGATGAATTTGTTCTGCGGCTTGAGCTGCTGCGAACTGCTGGCGCTGGGCAATTGGGTCTTCATGCCGAGCGCGGGAATCACGTTCAGGCTCACCAGTACGAAAAACACCAGCAGGAACATCATCACGTCGATCATCGGGATCAGCTCGATGTGCGCCTTGCGTTTCTTGGGTTCGTCCCAGGTTCTCATTCCGTTACCCCGTCATTGAATTAGGGGCAAAACGCTAACAGCCAAAAATGACCGATTGGTTAACTTTAATTGACCGTTTAGAGGCTCTAGGACGCGTCTTTCAGAAAACTTACCGGTCAGTTTTCGGGCGTAATGAAACTGACACTCGGGGCCTCCATGCTTGAGAAATTTATCTTGAGAGCCGGCTCCCATGCCCACTGCACTGCCTCAATTGACGACCCCGCGACTGCTGTTACGCGCCCTGCATATGCACCAGGCGCAGGTGCTTTTCACGCTTGCCAACGGGCCGAAAATTGCCGACAACACGGCGAACATTCCATCGCCCTACACCCTGGAAACCGCCCAGGATTTTATTGCCGGGGCCGCCGACAAGTACCGCACTGGTGAACTGCTGAACCTGGGGATGCATGTGCGCGGCACCGACGAATTGGTCGGCATGGTCAGCCTGCGCATCAATGCTCGCCATCACTATGGGCACTTGGGTGGCTGGGTGGCGGCGCACTGCCGTAACCAGGGGTATGCGGCAGAAGCGGCGAGCGCGGTGATGGATTTCGGCTTCGAGGCGCTAGGGTTGCAGCGCGTGGGCAGCCAGTGTTTCGCGCGCAACAAGGAATCGGCGCGGGTCATGGAGAAGATCGGCCTGCGCTATGAAGGCTGCATGCACCAGGCGTTCCTGAAGAACGGCGTGTATGAGGACTTGCTCGGGTTTGCCACCGTGCGTGATGACTGGGAGCGCTGCTTGTGAGCGGCGACGTCGACCACGGCCGACGCCGGGTCCTCGGCGGGTTGGTGGTCGCTACCGCCTTTTCCATCCTCAGCCCGTTTGCGCGCAGTGCCGGGGTGGATTATCCGTTCACCCTCGGCGTGGCTTCCGGCGACCCGTTGCCAGATGGCTTTGTGATCTGGACGCGCCTGGCGCCGTTGTTCAACGCCGCGGATGGCCGTGGCGGCCTGAGTCGCTCGGTGCCGGTGCGCTGGCGGGTGGCCAGCGATGCGGCGATGACGCGCATTGTGAAGCAGGGCGAAGTATTGGCGACGCCGCGTTTCGCTCATGCGGTGCATGTCGAGGTGGCGGGGCTGGCGGCAGATCGGCCGTATTGGTACCAGTTTGAAGGGCTCGGTGCGCAGAGCCCGGTGGGCCAGTCCCGCACGATGCCGCCGCTGCAGGCCATGGCCTCGGCCCGGCTGGGGTTTGTGTCCTGCTCGCACTGGGAGCGCGGCTATTTCAGCGCCTACCGACACCTTGCCGCCGAGCAGCCGGACCTGGTGTTTTTCCTCGGTGATTATATTTACGACAGTTCCTATGCTGCGGATTCGGGCAAGGTGTTTCGTTCTCACGGCAGTGGCAACGCACAGAGCCTCAGTGATTACCGCAACCGCTACGCACTGTACAAAACCGATCCAGACCTGCAGGCCCTTCACGCCGCTGCCCCCAGCGTCGTGACCTGGGACGACCACGAAGTACAGAATGACTATGCCAACCGCTGGTCCCAGGACCCGAAGGTGGCGGTGGCGCAGTTTCTCAAGCAACGGGCCGCGGCGTACCAGGCGTTTTATGAACACATGCCCCTGCGTGCCAGCAGCGTGCCGAAGGGGCCGGACATGCGCATCTACCGGCGCCTGGACTATGGGCGGCTTGCGCGTTTCCATGTGCTCGACGGTCGCCAGTACCGTTCCGAGCAACCGTGCATCGTGGCCAATGGCAGCCACCAGGGGCATATTGTCACCGCCCCCTGCAGCGACCTGCGTGACCCTGGCCGCACGTTGCTCGGCTGGCAGCAGGAAGCCTGGCTGGATCAGGGCTTTGCCCAGTCTGGAGCGCAGTGGAATGTGATCGCACAAGACCTGCTGGTGGCGCCGCTGATGCAGCGTGACCTCACCAACCATAAGCTTGGCCGCTGGACCGATGGCTGGGATGGCTACATGGCGAACCGCTCACGGATGCTGGCGTCGATCGTGCGCAATCGCGTGAAGAACCCGGTGTTCTGGGGAGGGGATATTCATTCGTTCTGGGCCACCGACCTGCATGCCGACGCAGAAAGGCCGGACTCGGCGGTGGTCGCCACCGAGTTTGTTGGCTCGTCGGTGACCTCCGACGGCCCGCCCTATGACGCGTTCATGAAGATCATGCCGCTCAACCCCCATGTGAAGTTTTTCGACAGTCGCCAGCGTGGGTATGTGTCGGTGGAGTTGGCGGCCAATAGCATGTTGACGAATTTTCGTGCGATCAGTGATCCGCGTGACCCGGCGGCGACGGTGTCGACGTTGAAGTCGTTCGTGGTTGAGCCGAGCAGGGCGGGGGCGATTGCCGTGTAGCCTGTTTCTTTGGGGCGATCCAATGTGGGAGGGGGCTTGCCCCCGATAGCGGTGTGTCAGTCACTGCATCTGCTACTGCACTAACGCTTTCGCAGGCAAGCCAGCTCCCACAGGGGAACTGAGCTTAACTGAATGGCATTAAGGCAAGCCTCCTCCCGCATTGATTTCATAGCGCACCGAGAGCGCGCCTTTTTTCTCCGACAACGCCAGGATCGTTACCTGGCCCAGTTCGCTCAGCGCTTGGACATGAGTGCCACCACAGGCGTAAGCCGGTAATTCGCCGAAGCCGACTTCGCGGGTGCCATCTTCCAGCGTCATATAGCGGGGATAGTCGGCGGCGATCCATGTGTTGACCCACTGCTGGAGCGTCTGCGCATCCATGTCTTGCGCGGTTTGGCCACGGATAAAGGTGATCTTGCCTTCGCCGGGCCAGTGGTGAGCCTTGATCGGCATCCAGCCCAGGCGTTCGCCGGCATTGCCAATTAAGTGCCCCGCCGAATGCAGACGAGTGTGCAAGGCGCGCCGCTGTGCGTCGACTCGTGCAATGGCGGGTCCTGGTTCCAGGGGCTGGTCGACGTAGTGCACCACCTGTTCGGCTTCCTGCACGACCCGCAGTACCTGGCTATCGCCGAGCCAGCCGGTGTCGAACGGCTGGCCGCCGCCTTGGGGATGGAAAATGGTCGACTGCACAATCACGGCGAATTGCTCTTCGTGCGGGGTGCAACTGAGCACTTCCAGCTCGGCCGTCAGGTGGTCGTGGGTAAAAAACAGGCGCTCGGTCATTATTTACATCCGCATCAGGGTTCTGTGGGCAGTATAAATAGTGCGCAGATGGGTGATAATCCGCTCAATTATCAATGGACCTGTGCGTCATGAGCATCAATCTTCCTTTACCGTTATTGGGTGAAATGGCGATTTTCGTCAAGGTCGTGGAAACCGGCAGCTTCTCCGAAGCGGCGCGGCAACTCAGCGTTTCACCTTCGGCGGTGAGCCGCAGCATCTCGCGCCTGGAACAAGCCCTGGCCACGCGCCTGCTGCAACGCACCACGCGCAAGCTGCGCCTGAGCGAGGGCGGCGAGGAGGTGTTCAAGCGTTGCCAGGAGATGGTCAATGCGGCGCGCTCGGTGATGGAAATCAGTGGGCAATTTACCCATGAAGCGGAGGGGCTGGTGCGGGTCAGTGTGCCCAAGGCGGTGGGGCGATTTGTGGTGCACCCGCATATGCCGGAATTTTTGCGGCGCTATCCCAAGGTGGATGTGCAATTGATCCTGGAAGATAGGCATGTGGATTTGATCGACGACAACGTCGACTTGAGCATCCGCATCACCGACAGCCCACCGCCAGGCTTGGTCGGGCGCCAGCTGTTGCCCATCGAACATTTGTTGTGCGCGACGCCGCAATATCTGGCCGAGCACGGTACACCGAGCCATCCCCATGATCTGCTTGGGCACAGTTGCATTTATTTGGGTGAAACACCGGGAGATTCACGCTGGAAGTTTCGCCAGGCTGGCAAGGCGGTCACGGTCGGCGTACGCGGCCGGTATGCGGCGAACCACACCGGGGTGCGGCTGGAGGCGGCGTTGCAGCATGTCGGGATTGCCAGCTTGCCGTATTTCACCGCGCGGCATGCATTGGAAGCGGGGGAGTTGGTGCAGGTGTTGCCGGGGTGGGATTTTATTGCCTCGTACCATGGCGAGGCGTGGCTGCTGCATTCGCCCACACGGTACCTACCGCCGAAGTTGCGGGTGTTTATCGATTATCTGGTGGAGTGCATGGCCAAGGAGCCCACGCTGCGGCGGCGGTAGGAGCGCGGTTGCTCGTTCCCACGCTCTGCGTGGGAATGCCACCTTGGACGCTCCGCGTCCTGCCTTTATGCCTGTACACGGGTGACGCAGAGCGTCACAGGATAGGTTCCCACGCAGAGCGTAGGAACGAGCATAGTCGTCAGTGTTTGCTCTGGTCCTGAGGCATCGCCAGCAGCTGTTTTTCCTGGTTCCAGTCGAACGGTTCGTCGTTCTGTTCGGCTTCATAGCGACGTTCTTCCAGGGCCTGGTACAGGTCCAGTTCTTCGTCGGGCATGAAGTGCAGGCAGTCGCCGCCAAAGAACCACAGCAGGTCGCGGGGCACCAGGTGGGCGATTTGCGGGTAGCGCAGGATGACCTGGCTCATCAGGTCCTGGCCCAGGTACTGGCTTTCGATCGGGTCGATTGGCAACAGGGCGCGCAGTTCGTCGAAACGCTCCAGGAACAGCGAGTGGCTTTCCTCGGGTACCTGTTCGGCTTCGCCGACGGCAACCAGGATGCTGCGCAAGTGGTCGAGCAAGACGAGATGATCGGCAACGACGTTGGACACGAGATAAGGCCTCTAAAGCAAAAACGGGCGCGAGAGTATAAGCCTCTCGCGCCCGTTTTTATATGACCGCTCGACTCAGCGGACTTTACCTTCTGCCTGCATCAGCTCTTCCTTGCTGAAATCATCCACGTCGATCACCTTGCGTCGCGCCGCCTCGGCATCGCGCAGGGTTTGCGCCTCGGCCGGTTGCAGCACGCCGGCCTGCAGGGCCGCGTCGATGGCATGCTCGCCGGCAGCCGGCTTGACCTGGCCGCTTTTGAGCGCGCTGTGGAGTTTTTTCTGCAAGGGGTGGCTGGCACCGAGCAGGTCGTAGGCATGTTGCAGGGCGCCCACGGGATCTTCTGCTGATTGCGGGCGATAACAGCCGGCCAGCAATTCTTCCAGGGTCGGGTCGCCCTTGGCGCGGCCGATCACGGCTGCCACTTCGGCATCCAGCGCATCGGACGGGCCGGTATGACGACGCCCGAATGGGAACACGATCACCCGCAGCAGGCAGCCCAGCACCTTGTTCGGGAAGTTGCTCAGCAGCTCATCCAGTGCGCGTTCCGATTCGCCCAGGCTTTCTTCCATGGCCCACGCAAATAGCGGCTCCAGATGGTCCGGCGAGTCCAGGTCGTGATAACGCTTGAGCGCCGCCGAGGCCAGGTACATGTGGCTCAGCACATCACCCAGGCGGGCGGACAGGCGTTCGCGGCGCTTGAGTTCGCCACCCAGCAACATCATGCTCAGGTCGGCCAGCAGGGCAAACGCAGCCGCCTGGCGGTTCAGGGCACGGAAGTAGCCCTGGCTCAACCGGTTGCCCGGGGCTTTTTCGAAGTGCCCGAAGCCCAGGTTCAGCACCAGGGTGCTGGCGGCGTTGCTGACGGCAAAGCCGATGTGTTGCATCAGCAGGCCGTCGAATTCCTTCAACGCCTGGTCATGGTCTTCGCGGCCGGCCAGGGCCATTTCCTTGAGCACAAAGGGGTGGCAGCGAATGGCGCCCTGGCCGAAGATCATCAGGTTACGCGAGAGGATATTGGCGCCTTCCACGGTGATGAAGATCGGTGCGCCTTGCCAGTTGCGGCCCAGGTAGTTGTTGGGGCCCATGATGATGCCCTTGCCGCCGTGCACGTCCATGGCGTGGCTGATGCACTCACGGCCACGCTCGGTCAGGTGGTACTTGAGGATCGCCGACAACACCGACGGCTTCTCGCCCAGGTCCACGGCGTTGGCGGTGAGCATGCGCGCACTGTCCATCAGCCAGGCGTTGCCACCGATGCGTGCCAGGGCTTCCTGGATCCCTTCGAAGGCCGACAGCGGTACGTTGAACTGTTCGCGCACCTGGGCGTATTGGCCGGTCACCAGGCTGGTGAACTTGGCAGCGCCAGCGCCGACGGCGGGCAGCGAGATCGAACGGCCGACCGACAGGCAGTTCATCAACATCATCCAGCCCTTGCCGAGCATCTCCTGGCCACCGATCAGGTATTCCAGAGGGATAAACACATCCTTGCCGGAGTTGGGGCCGTTCATGAAGGCGGCGCCAAGCGGCAGGTGACGACGGCCGATTTCCACGCCAGGGGTGTCGGTAGGAATCAACGCGAGGCTGATGCCCAGGTCCTCTTCCTCACCCAGCAGGTGGTCTGGGTCATAAGCCTTGAAGGCCAGACCGAGCAAGGTCGCGACCGGGCCGAGGGTGATGTAGCGCTTTTCCCAGTTCAGGCGCAGGCCGAGGGTTTCCTTGCCTTCCCATTCCCCTTTGCAGATCACCCCGGTGTCGGGCATGGCGCCCGCATCGGAGCCGGCCAGCGGGCCGGTGAGGGCGAAGCACGGAATGTCGTCGCCGCGGGCCAGGCGCGGCAGGTAGTGGTTACGTTGTTCGTCGGTGCCGTAGTGCAGCAGCAGTTCGGCGGGGCCGAGGGAGTTGGGGACCATCACGGTGGAGGCCAGGTCACCGCTGCGGGTCGCGAGCTTCATGGCAACCTGGGAGTGGGCATAGGCGGAGAAGCCCTTGCCACCGTACTCCTTGGGAATGATCAGGGCGAAGAAACCATGGGTCTTGATGTGTTCCCAGGCTTGCGGCGGCAGGTCCATGGCCTGGCCGATTTCCCAGTCGCTGACCATGGCGCAGAGTTCTTCGGTGGGGCCGTCGATGAACGCCTGCTCTTCCTCGGTCAATTGCGCCTTGGGGTAGGCCAGCAATTTGTCCCAGTCGGGGCGGCCACTGAACAGTTCGCCATCCCACCATACGGTACCGGCATCGATCGCATCGCGCTCGGTCTCGGACATCGGCGGCAGCACTTTCTGGAACCAGCTGAACAGCGGCTTGGTGAAGTATTGGCGGCGCAGGTCGGGCAGCAACAAAGGCGCGGCCACCACGGCCAGGAGCACCCAGAAGATCAGCAGCAGCCAACCCGGTGCGTGGCTCCAGGCGCCCATCGCCAGCAGGTAGACGGCGACCACGCCCAGGGCGGGCAGGGGGGCAGTACGGCGGTGTGCCAGGTAGGCAATGCCGACCACCAGCACCAGTATCCACAACAACAGCATATTCAATCCTCCGTGAACCAGGGGCGAAACCACCAGGGAGCTTAGTCGGCATCCGAACAAGCCGGGTGATCAGGGTGTAACAAGGTGTACTGGGCAACCCATCAGCCGGCGCCGGCATTTGGCCGAATCGTCGTTATCTCTCTGGCAGGCCTGGTGGTTAAACTCCAGGCTCCCCTCGGAGATCAAGCTCATGAATACGTACTTGAGTCCCAGCCGCTTCATCGATAGTGACCACCCTGTGGTGGTGGAGTTCGCCGAGAAACATCGCGGAACCCGCCCGGATTTAAGTGACCAGGCAGTCAGTCTTTACTACGGGGTGCGTGAGGCCATTCGCTACAACCCCTATACCTTCAGCCGTGACCCCAACACCTTGAGTGCCAGCTTCGCCCTGGCGGCCGGCGAAAGCTACTGTGTGCCCAAAGCTACGTTGCTCGCCGCTTGCGCGCGCCACTGCGGCATTCCCGCACGCATTGGCCTGGCGGACGTGCGCAACCACTTGTCCACACCGCGGCTGCTCGCGCTGCTCAAGAGTGACGTGTTCGCCACGCACGGTTATACCGAGCTTTACCTGAACGTCCGCTGGGTCAAGGCCACTCCGGCGTTCAACCAGCAACTGTGCGAGGTGTTCGACGTGCCGCCGCTGGAATTCGATGGCCTGCACGACAGCGTGTTCCACGCGTTCAATCGCCAGGGTCAGCGTTCGATGGAGTACGTGGTGGACCACGGGCAATTTGCTGACGTGCCTGAAGCATTTTTCTTCGGGCATATCCGTCAGTGCTACCCGCACCTGTTTGCCGACGATGCGCCCACCCTGCTCGGCGATATGCAGAGCGATTTAAGCCGCGGCTGAACCGGCGTATGCTGCTGCCTTCATCCAGCCAAGTTCATCCACAATAAGGCGCGGTCATGCTGAAGATCTGGGGTCGTAAAAATTCATCAAACGTCAGGAAAGCACTGTGGTGCGCCGAGGAACTCGGCCTGGACTATGAAGCAATTGATGCGGGCGGGGCTTTTGGTGTGGTCGATACCCCCCAATACCGGGCCATGAACCCCAATGGCCGGGTGCCGGTGATCGAAGATGGCGACTTTGTGCTGTGGGAGTCCAACACCATCGTGCGTTACCTGTGCGCCAAGCAGGCATCGGACTTTTACCCCAGCGACTTGCAAGCCCGGGCCAACGCCGAAAAGTGGATGGACTGGACCACTTCCACGCTCGCCGACCCGTTCAAGGCGGTGTTCTGGGGCATCGTGCGCACCCCGGCTGACCAGCAAAACTGGGACAGCATCAATGCCGGGCGCCAAGCCTGTATCGACGCGCTCAAAACCGTCGAACAAGCCCTCGCCGAGCAACCCTACCTGTCCGGCCAGGCGTTCGGCATGGGCGATATTCCCTTGGGCTGCTTCATCTACGCCTGGTTCGAGATGCCCATCGAACGCCCGGCAATGCCGAATCTGGAGGCCTGGTACCAGCGCTTGCAACAGCGCCCGGCCTACCGCAAGGCGGTGATGACCGCGTTGACTTAATACACACTATTAATACGGGTGACTGTACTTGTGCGGCATGGGCAAGCACCATGCCCGCATTGCATCGCCGGTTGAACTACCTGCGGTGTGCCCTCATCTATTCTTTCTATTCCCTTCTTTGGTGCGTATTCCGATATGAGTTCCGCTCTGTCCATCCGGCAGCTAACCAAAACCTACGGCAACGGTTTCCAGGCCCTGAGTGGTATCGATCTGGACGTTGCCGAAGGTGACTTCTTCGCCTTGCTGGGCCCCAACGGTGCCGGCAAATCCACCACCATCGGTATTCTCTCCACCCTGGTCAACAAGACCAGCGGCACGGTGAATATCTTCGGGCATGACCTGGACAAATCCCCGGCGGCGCTCAAGCGCTCCATTGGCGTGGTGCCCCAGGAATTCAATTTCAACCAGTTCGAAAAGACCTTCGACATTGTCGTGACCCAGGCTGGCTACTACGGCATTCCGGCGAAAGTCGCCAAGGAACGCGCCGAGCAGTACCTGACCCAACTGGGCCTGTGGGACAAGCGTGACGTGCCTTCGCGCTCGCTGTCCGGTGGCATGAAGCGACGCCTGATGATCGCCCGTGCCCTGGTGCATGAGCCGCGCCTGTTGATCCTCGACGAACCTACCGCCGGCGTGGACATCGAACTGCGCCGCTCGATGTGGACCTTCCTCACCGAACTGAACGAGAAGGGCATCACCATCATCCTCACCACCCACTACCTGGAGGAGGCTGAGCAGTTGTGCCGCAACATCGGCATCATCGACCACGGCACCATTGTCGAGAACACCAGCATGCGCAACCTGCTGGGCCAGTTGCATGTGGAAACCTTCCTGCTCGACTTGAAAAACAATCTCTCGGTGGCGCCGCAGTTGCTCGGCTACCCAAGCCGGCTGGTGGACAGCCACACCCTGGAGGTGCAGGTGGATAAGGCCATGGGCATCACCGCGCTGTTCACCCAGCTGGCGACTCAGAACATCGAAGTGTTGAGCCTGCGTAACAAAACCAATCGCCTTGAGGAGTTGTTCGTGTCCCTGGTGGAGAAAAATCTGGCGAAGGTGGCGGTATGAGTTCCGAACTGCAACCCAACCTTGTCGCGCTGCAAACCATTGTCTATCGCGAAGTGAAGCGCTTTACCCGGATCTGGCCGCAGACCCTGCTGCCGCCGGCGATCACCATGGTCCTGTACTTTGTGATCTTCGGTAACCTGATCGGCCGGCAAATCGGCGACATGGGTGGTTTCACCTACATGGAGTACATCGTGCCGGGCCTGATCATGATGTCGGTGATCACCAACTCCTACGGCAACGTGGTGTCGAGTTTCTTTGGCAGCAAGTTCCAGCGCTCCATCGAAGAGCTGATGGTCTCGCCGGTGTCACCGCACACCATCCTCATCGGCTACACCCTGGGCGGCGTGTTGCGTGGCCTGATGGTGGGGGTGATCGTGACGCTGCTGTCGCTGTTCTTTACCCACCTGCAGGTGCATCACCTGGGGGTCACCATTCTGGTGGTCGTGCTGACGGCGACGATCTTCTCGCTGCTGGGCTTTATCAACGCCGTGTTCGCACGCAACTTCGATGATATTTCCATTATCCCGACCTTCGTGCTGACGCCGCTGACCTACCTGGGCGGGGTGTTTTACTCCATCACCTTGCTGCCGCCGTTCTGGCAGACGGTGTCCCTGGCCAACCCGGTGCTGCACATGGTCAACGCCTTCCGCTACGGCATTCTGGGCGTGTCGGATATCAAGATCAGTGTGGCGATCACCTTTATGATCGTCGCCACCATCGTCTTGTATATCGGCTGCGCGCGGTTGCTGGTGAGCGGACGTGGGATGCGTACCTAGCCGCTGACGGCACGTGGTAAAAAATGTGGGAGCGGGCTTGCTCGCGAATGCGGTAGATCAGTTGCTGATGCATTGACTGACACGACGCCTTCGCGAGCAAGCCCGCTCCCACATTTGCTCTGTGCAGGGCTTTAAGCCTTCAGTGCCAGCTCGATCAGGGCATGCAGTTCTTCTACCGCCAAAGGCTCTGCCGAAAACAGAATACGAAACACCGTAGGTGCGGCGAGCAGGTTGATCAGATGGTCAACGCTCGGTGGCTGTTCCTGCGGGTAGCGGTCAACAATCACCTGCAACTGCCCACTCAGGATGCTCACGCAATACCCCGGCGTCGGGCTGCTTTGCACGTCGCGCATCATGTTGCGGCCTACGTCCGAACTCATCTCATCCAGGTATTGCTCGGCCCAGGCTTGCAGGTCGCCACGCAGGCTGCCGGTGTTGGCCGGTTCGGTATCGGGGCGCATTCGGGCCAGGGCGACGTCGGCGAGCAGTACTGACAGATCGCCCCAGCGCCGGTAAATGGTCGACGGCGTGACGCCTGCACATGCCGCAATCATCGGCACGGTGACACTGGAACGCTCATGGGCTTCCAGCAATTCGCGCACCGCTCTGTGGACGGATTCTTGTACCCGGGCACTGCGGCCCCCCGGGCGGAGGCCTTCTTTGATCGCCATGGGCAAGACCTTAACACAAAGAATTTGCTTTAAGCGCCAGCGAATAGCACACTGCACAAAAGCAAAATATTAGCTTTAGCGGAGCGTGCCCATGTCCAGTGTCATCTCTCAGCGGTCCAGCCTGGCGTTTCTAGTGATCATGGTGCTGACCTTTCTCGCCGCCTCCAGCGCGCCGACGCCCTTGTACCAGGTGTATCAAGACCACCTGCATTTTTCGGCGGCCATGCTCACGGCCATCTTTGGTGTCTATGCCGTGAGCCTGCTGGCGGCCCTGCTGACGGTGGGGTCGCTCTCGGATTACCTGGGGCGCAAGCCGGTGATCTTCGCCGCGCTGCTGCTCAATAGTGTGGCGATGCTGCTGTTTATCCACGCTGACAGCACCGCCTGCCTGCTGGCCGCCCGCGCGTTACAGGGCTTCGCGACTGGCACTGCCACAGCGGTATTGAGTGCGACGCTGCTCGATACCGACCGCGTCCGCGGCCCGATGCTCAACAGCCTTGCACCGATGCTCGGCATGGCCAGTGGTGGCCTGGGCAGCGGGTTACTGGTGGAGTACGCGCCATGGCCAACCCAATTGATCTATTACACCCTGCTGGGCTTGATGGTGTTGCAGGCTCTGTATGTGTGGCGCCTGCCTGAAACGGTCAGTCGTATACCCGGCGCCTTGCAGTCCCTGGCGCCAACCCTGCATGTGCCGCCGCAGGCGCGCCGCGCCTTGTGGCTGGCGATGCCATTGAATGTGGCCGTGTGGGCGCTGGGTGGGTTCTTTTCCTCGTTGGCGCCGTCGTTGGTGCGCGTCGCCACCGGGTCGACCTCGCACTTGATCGGCGGCGGGCTGGTGGCGGTGGTGACCTTGAGCGGCGCGGTGATGATCTACAGCCTGCGCAATCACGCGGCTGACAGGGTGATGCGCTTGTCGGCTGCACTGCTGGCCGTGGGCGTGGGGTTGCTGCTGGTTGCCGTAAACACCGCCAGCCTGTGGCTGTTCTTTGTCGCCAGTGTGATCGCAGGCCTGGGCTTCGGCGGCGGTTTCATGGGCAGTGTGCGCAGTATCGTGGGCCTGGCGTTGCCCCATGAGCGGGCGGGCCTGATGTCGGCGTTCTATGTATTGAGCTACCTGGCGTTCTGCGTGCCGGCGCTGTTGGCGGGTAACCTGAGCCGCGTCTTTGGCCTGATCGCGACCACGGACGGCTACGGTGCGGTGCTTATCTTGCTGTCTCTCGGCGCGCTTGTTGGGTTGTTGTGGCAGGACACGGCGCAGGCAAGGGCCAGCGCATGATTACGATTAGTATAGGTGAAATAGATAACAGTTAGAGATATTACCCGTTATATAGATATTCGATCAGGTTCTATCATGGCCCCAACCTCAAATGAGGAAGAGGATTAACCCATGAGCTGCTCGACCACTCACCGCTACAAACCCTTCAGTCACTTGGCCCGTCCCCGGGAAGTGATTCGCCAGTTCACCCCGAACTGGTTTGCCGCGACCATGGGCACCGGTGTGCTGGCGCTGGCCTTGGCCCAGCTGCCAGTCAGCCTGCCAGGCCTGCATGCCGTCGCCGAGGGCCTGTGGCTGTTCACCATTGGCCTGTTTGTGCTGTTCAGCGTGCTGTATGCCGCCCGCTGGGTGATGTTTTTCCACGAGGCGCGGCGCATCTTCGGGCACTCAACGGTCTCGATGTTTTTCGGCACCATCCCCATGGGGCTGGCGACTATTCTCAACGGCTTGCTGCTGTTCGGCCTGCCGCGCTGGGGCGGTGATGTGATCCCGTTAGCCGAAGCCTTGTGGTGGCTGGACGTGGCCATGTCCCTGGCCTGCGGCGTGCTGATCCCGTTCATGATGTTCACCCGCCAGGAGCACAGCATCGACCAGATGACCGCCGTCTGGCTGTTGCCCGTGGTGGCGGCCGAAGTGGCAGCGGCCAGCGGTGGCTTGCTCGCGCCGCACTTGGCCGGTGCCCATTCGCAACTGGTGATGTTGGTGACCAGCTACGTGCTGTGGGCGTTTTCCCTGCCGGTAGCGTTCAGCATTCTGACCATCCTGATGCTGCGCATGGCCTTGCATAAGTTGCCTCACGCCAATATGGCAGCGTCGAGCTGGTTGGCCCTGGGCCCGATCGGTACCGGTGCCTTGGGCATGTTGCTGCTCGGTACGGATGCCCCTGGGATCTTCGCCGCCAATGGCCTGGCCAGTGTCGGTGAAATGGCCCACGGCCTGGGCCTGATTGCGGGCATTACCCTGTGGGGCTTCGGTTTGTGGTGGATGTTGATTGCGGTGTTGATCACCCTGCGTTACCTGCGCGCCGGTATCCCGTTCAACCTGGGCTGGTGGGGTTTTACCTTCCCATTGGGGGTTTACGCCTTGGCCACGCTTAAATTGGCGAGCCTGTTACAGCTGGCGTTTTTCAGCGTGTTTGGCAGTGTGCTGGTGGTTGCGCTGGCGCTGATGTGGCTGATCGTGGCCAAGCGCACCGTGCAGGGCGCTTATAAAGGCGAGCTTTTTGTTTCGCCTTGTATTGCCGGGCTAGCGAATAAGTAAGCAGGATTAGGTAAAGTCGTGGCCTGATAAATAAAGGCCACGCAGGAACACGGACGACGATGAGCCATCCTTCCCAATTTACCTTGCTGCGCACGCGGCGCTTCTTGCCGTTTTTCATTACCCAGTTGCTGGGCGCGTTCAACGACAACATCTTCAAGCAGTCGCTGATTCTGGCCATCCTTTACAAGCTCACCATCGAGGGTGACCGCTCCATCTGGGTCAACCTGTGTGCTTTGTTGTTTATCCTGCCGTTCTTCCTGTTCTCGGCGTTGGCCGGGCAGTTTGGCGAGAAATTCAACAAGGACGCGTTGATCCGCGCGATCAAGATCGGCGAGATCGTGATCATGGCGGTGGGCGCGACGGGTTTTCTGACCAATCATCTTGAACTGATGCTGCTGGCGCTGTTTGCCATGGGCACTCACTCGGCGCTGTTCGGCCCGGTGAAGTACTCGATCATGCCCCAGGCCTTGCACGACGATGAGTTGGTGGGCGGCAACGGCCTGGTGGAGATGGGCACGTTCCTGGCAATTTTGGCGGGCACCATCGGTGCCGGGATCATGATGTCTTCCACCCATTACGCGCCGGTGGTGGCGGTGGCGATTGTGGCCGTGGCGGTGCTGGGCTACCTGGCCAGCCGCAGCATCCCGCGCGCAGCGGCGTCGACACCGCAGCTGCGCCTGGACTGGAATATCTTCACTCAGTCGTGGGCGACGTTGCGCATGGGCCTGGGGCAGACGCCGGCGGTGTCGCGCTCGATTGTCGGCAACTCATGGTTCTGGTTTGTCGGCGCGATCTACCTCACGCAAATCCCGGCCTATGCCAAGGAATGGCTGTACGGCGACGAAACCGTGGTGACCTTGATCCTCACGGTGTTCTCGGTGGGCATCGCCCTGGGCTCGATGCTGTGCGAAAAACTCTCCGGGCGTAAGGTGGAAATCGGCCTGGTGCCGTTTGGTTCGTTTGGCCTGACCGTATTCGGCCTGCTGCTGTGGTGGCACTCCGGCGGCTTCCCGCAGAACTTGCAAGCCAACGATTGGCTCGCGGTGCTCAGCTACGGCCAGGCGTGGTGGGTGCTGTTCGATATCCTCGGCCTGGGTGTGTTCGGCGGCTTTTACATCGTGCCGCTGTATGCGCTGATCCAGTCGCGTACCGCCGAGAACGAACGGGCACGGGTGATCGCGGCCAACAACATTCTCAATGCACTGTTCATGGTGGTCTCGGCCATCGTGTCCATCCTGCTGTTGAGCGTGGCCAAGCTGTCGATCCCCGAGTTGTTCCTGGTGGTGTCGCTGCTCAACATCGCGGTTAACACTTACATCTTCAAAATCGTCCCCGAGTTCACCATGCGCTTCATGATCTGGCTGCTCAGCCATTCCATGTACCGCGTGGAGCATCGCAACCTGCAAGCCATCCCGGATGAAGGCGCGGCGTTGCTGGTGTGTAACCATGTGTCGTTTGTCGATGCGCTGTTGATTGGCGGTGCAGTACGTCGGCCGATTCGCTTTGTCATGTACTACAAGATCTACCGCTTGCCGGTGCTCAATTTTATCTTCCGCACCGCTGGTGCGATTCCGATTGCGGGGCGCCATGAAGACATTCAGATCTACGAACAGGCGTTCGCGCGCATTGCCCAGTACCTCAAGGATGGCGAGTTGGTGTGCATCTTCCCGGAAGGCAAGCTGACAGCCGATGGCGAGATGAATGAGTTTCGTGGCGGGGTGACACGCATCCTGGAGGAGACGCCGGTGCCGGTGATCCCCATGGCGTTGCAGGGGTTGTGGGGGAGTTTCTTCAGCCGCGATCCGAACAAGGGCTTTTTCCATCGGATCTGGTCGCGGGTGGTGTTGGTGGCGGGTGAGCCGGTGGAAAGTGAGACGGTGACACCGAATGCTTTGCACGCATTGGTTGGAAAATTACGCGGAAGTTTAAGGTAGTTTTTCGTCGGTAATGGAGGCTCATCAACGATCCGGATTGTGCGCTGGTCTGGTGCTTGATGAGTATCTTCTGCACAGGCGTCGGTAAGTTTCCACTCGGTTTCAGGAACGTTTTCGGTCCGTAGCACCACCTAACCGTCGTAATCCCAAATGCATGTTCGGAGGTTAGTGATGGAAACGTCGCCTGTTGCACCATCGACTGCTTCACGCTCCAGCGAAGATGAAAAAAACGACGCCGGCTATCGACAGGCGGCTGATCCTGCAGCGCAGGGTGCTCAGGCTGCTCCGAACACGGCCAGTGTGCCCTTTATGTACAGCAATGAGCATGATGCTTCCCGGGTAGAGACCAGCTCTGCCCGGGTGGGGCCGGTGACCTATGGTGGCGATAACGAGCTTCAGAGGCAGCCAAGGCAATCCGATGCGTCGCAGGAATGAAAATGCGCTGCTGGCGGAATTCGGTTTGCCGATACGGCCTAGGTATTTCGAATAGTCATCAGTACCATTGCGCATGATCTGCAAGCTCAGGGCCTGTTGTAATGCTTCAAGTAAGGCCCTGAGAAATGTGAGTGTTGCTGTCGGAAAATTCTCGAAACTTACTGCATAGGGTAAAAAGTCATTCAGCTGACGGAACGGTTTCGTCAGGCCCGCCACATAGTCATCGCAGCTAATTAATGCTAAGGATGACTTTCTATGAATATGCCTGTTGGTTCTCCGTCTCTTCACCACTCTCCAGCCCAAGGGACCGTTACGGGCCAGCTAAATTATTTGACGGGTATTGATAAATCTCAAAGTAAATCTGGCGTGACGTCGGCACCCGTGAAGATCATTCCAAATATGCCTTTCAGTGAGGATGGAATACAGATAGAGCTGAATGTTAGAGGTGGCAAAGGATTTTTCGGGCCACCAAAAGAAGAGAATTTGGTCATCACGACGGGAAATGCAGCCGATAAAGTCCATATAAAAAAATCTAACGATGGAGGGCTGATTGCTGACATTAACGGTAAGTCCTATGAGATTCCACTTTATCAGGATGAAAGAAGTCGTCAAAAGATTGAAATCCACACCAATGGCGGAGACGATGACGTGTCTGTTGCCGATGATCTTGAGCTGCCGGTGAGCGTCAAGCTGGGCGATGGTAATGACAGATTCAAAGCCGGCGGGGGCAGGACCAATGTATATGGCGGCGCAGGTAACGATACGCTGACGCTGGGCGCAGGGGTTGCTTATGCCGAAGGTGATGACGGTGATGACTCCATTACTGCAGGCCTAGGTTACAGCGTCATGTATGGGGGTAACGGCAACGACAAACTACGTGGCGGGAGCGGCGGCAGTTACATGGATGGGGGGCGCGGAAATGATCTATTAGAGGGCGGCTCCGGACATAACGTCATGCACGGTGGCAGGGATGATGATGTTCTCATTGGTGGGAAGGGGCGTAACATCTTTTACAGCGGTAGAGGGCTTGACACGATCAACTCAGTATCGGATGTCGATTCTATCTATGCGAAAGACGGCGACGGTATCAAGCGAACGTTCGGTTCGCAGTTGAAGATAGTGTCTCCAACAGAAGTCGGCAGTAAGGCCTTTAATGTCGAGGGGACTGAGGAATTCAAGCAGCGTTTTAACGACGACCTTGAATTTTTGCAAAGTTCTCCAACGGGACAGAAAATGTTGGGTGCATTGGATAAAACGCCTGAGCGAATCAAGGTTGTGCAACAGCCCGAAGGGGAGGGCGCTTTTTATAACTATGGGCGTAAAGGGGTCGACGCGGGTGACCCTCGTCAAGAACCACCGAATGATTGGGCTCATGGTTATATCAATGACGGTATCCCGGGCGCTCCGGCAGATGACGCAACGATTCTATTCGACCCTTCATTTGTGGTGGAAGAGCATAAGCGGCCGCCCATTATTCCGCTGTTTCACGAGATGGGGCATGCCTATAACGGTGTCAATGGCACCGCATTGGCTGGTGAAACTTTTGTAGGGGCTGATCAAGCTGATCCTGACCGGCCGCAATTTGAGTCAAACAGGGAGCGGCAGGCAGTAGGCCAGCCGACTAATGCGCCACCTTTCGACTTCGACAACGATCCTTCAACGCCACCTACGAATACAAACCCGGCATGGGCCACTGAGAATGGCCTTGCTGACGAGCTGGGAACTTCGTTGCGTGAGCGGTACTTTGCTCGCTGATTAAAGGAAGTCGCTCCCAATGCCGGGAGCGACCAATGACTCAGGCGCTGATCTTGAGGCCTATCAACCCACAAATAATCAACGCCACACTTGCCAACCGAAACAACGCCATGGACTCCCCAAACAGGATAATCCCGGCGATTACGGTGCCCACGGCGCCCACGCCGGTCCAGATGGCATAGGCGGTGCCCAGCGGCAACTCCTTCATGGCCAGCCCCAGCAACCCCAGGCTGACAGCCATGGCGGCAATCGTCAGGGCGGTGGGCAGTGGCTTGCTGAAACCGTCGGTGTACTTCAGGCCAACGGCCCAGCCCACTTCAAACAACCCGGCAAAAAACAGAATGATCCAGGACATGATGACCTCGCTTCTATCAAAGTGGGGTCGTCCCCGGGTAAGCGCTTGATAGCGTCGCGAGGTCGTCCTCACGTAGTTCGCTAGAGTGCCGAAATTAAATCAGGTGATCAAGTTTACGGCGCGGCTTCCAGCGCACGGCTGTTTTGTGCTCGCTCATGCGACGTCAATGGCTGCCCATTTTTAAATCGAGGGGTTTGGGAGAAATCGTCGGTGTGCAGGTTGAGTTCTATGTTTTAGCGCAGGAGTCAGGAAGTTTTCGCCCAATGGCAAGGAACGGCCTCCACCCGTAACACCACATAAGGTTCGTAAGCCCGAGTGTTAATTGGAGGTACACAATGGAAACTTCTTCTGTTGCAGCATCACCCGGTTCACGATCTTACGAAAATGAAAATAACAACGAAAGTCATCGCCAGGCGGCTGATCCTGCCAGGCAGGAAGCACGCGCTGCTCCAAACACGGCGAATGTGCAGCTGATGTTTAACAACACAAATGATGCTCCCCCGGTAGAGTTCAATTCTTCCCGGGCGGGACCGATTACCTATAGTGAAAACACCAGCGGCGATAATGAGTCTCAGCGGCAGGCGAGGCAAGCTGCTGCGCCGCAGGGCGAACCGTACTACCGGTCTGGTCCTAGTCGAGAGGAAGTCAAGGCTGCTGCCCGTGGTCAGCAAGGACAAATAAATTTTGCCGGGCAAGAGCCTGTTCGCATCAGTACTAACCGTTATAAAGATGACAATGTCACCATTGAGCGCGGCTCCGCCAATGACGCTGATGACCCTTCAAAGCAAAGTGAGCATGTTCTGTTATCTACCGGTGATGGCGACGACAGAGTCCATGTTGAAAGAGGCAGAGATGGAGGGCTTGTTGCACACGTTAATGGACAGTCGTACCACCTGCCTTTCCAAAATAACTCTGCTGATCAACAGCGTCTTTACATTGATACCGGGGAAGGGCGCGATGGCGTCAGTCTCGACTATGGAGGGCGTGAGCAAACCTTTGTCAATCTCGGCGCGGGTAACGATATCTTTTATGGCGGGGCAGGCCGGACGAATGTATTTGGTGGAGACGGTTCTGACATCATCAACCTGGGCAGCGGTGATAGCTATGCAGAGGGAAATGATGGCAATGACTTCATCACCGGCGGTACTGGCAATACGGTGATATATGGTGGCAAGGGGAGTGATGAGCTGCGTGCGGGCGGTGGTCCGGATGCAAAAATCAGCTACTTGGACGGAGGACAGGGTAACGATTTAATTTATGGCGGCAGAGGGCGCAATATATTGCATGGCGGGGGCGGTGACGACATCATTTATGGTGGTGACCGCAATGTTATATACACGGGACGAGGGCAGGACACCGTCACGACTTATAACCCATCCGATATCGTATATGGGCAACGCGGGGTGGATAATTTTAATGGTGTGCGTTCACCTGCAAGCGTTCGTCATTTAGGCGCTTCGAGTAACGGTAGCAGCATCAAGATCAAGGGGAGCGAAGACTTCATCCAAAACATGGAAGACAACCTGGAGTTTCTGCGCAGCTCACCCACAGGGCAGGGGATGCTGGCAGAAATCGATTCCCTTGCCGCGCCGATAACCCTTCGAGAGGGATTGGATGGAAGCTCATACCATCACCGCGATCCAGATAGCCCTCCCTCGCCTCAAGACGCCAATCGTCTCGAAAATGACCCCGCGTACGGCTTTATATCAAACGGTGTCCGAGGGGCGCCTGCGACTAATCCCGTGCTGATTCATGAGCGAAGTTTCATCACTCCCGGACACGGGCGCCCCCCTGCCGTGATTCTCTACCATGAGCTTAGTCATGCGGTCAACGGCGGTCAGGGTACCTTTCTACCAGGCTATACGTTTGTAGGCCATCCTGATCCGAATTTTGCCTGGGAGAGAAACCTGGAACGCCAGGCCGTTGGACTTCCTACCAGTCATCAGCCTTTTCAGTTCCTCGGTCGTAACTTTTCGGCCTCCACCTACAACCCGTGGCCGTATAACGAAAACGCTCTGCTGGCGGAGTTGAATTTGCCTCTACGTCAAAGATACTTCGACTAAGGCATTAATACATCGCTCAGCGGTGTTGAAGCATAGGTGCAAGCAAGGCCCTGCACTTGCTTGCGCCACGTTCGTTATAGGTAGGGCAATCGCTTGGTGCGTCGCGAGGTCATCCCCGCGAAGTTCTCTGGAGAGCTGAAATTACGCGGCGTCTGATGCGCGGCGGTCTTCCTTCTCGCTCATGCGACGGAAGTAGGTAGAAAGCAATGCGCCGGAAATATTGTGCCAGACGCTGAACAACGCGCTGGGTACTGCCGCCAGCGGCGAAAAGTGTGCACTGGCCAGCGCGGCACCCAGCCCGGAGTTCTGCATACCGACTTCCAGCGCCAACGACTTGCGTTGCGCCAAGGGCAACTTGAACAGGCGCCCGGTGAAGTAGCCCAGCAGGTAACCGAAGCTGTTATGCAGCATCACCACGGCCATGATCAGCAGGCCCGACTCGGCAATCTTGCCTTGGCTTGCGGCAACCACGGCCGCGACGATGATCACAATGCTGACCACCGACACCAGTGGCAGCACGTCCACCGCATGCCTTACCCGATCACCGAGCAAGCGCTGCGCGACCACGCCCAATACGATGGGTAGCAGCACCACTTGCAGGATCGACCAGAACAGCTCCATGAACGACACCGGTAGCCAGGCCGAGGCCAGCAGCCAGATCAATGCCGGTGTGAGCAGCGGAGCGAGGAGGGTGGTGACCGCGGCAATCGCCACCGATAACGCCAGGTCACCCCGGGCCAGCCAGGTCATCACGTTGGACGACGTGCCACTTGGGCAACAGCCGACCAGGATCACGCCAACGGCAATTTCCGCCGGCAAATGGAACGCCTGGCACAGCAACCATGCCACGCCCGGCATGATCACGAAATGCGCGACCACGCCCAACGCCACGCGCCAGGGGTGGCGAGCGACTTCGGCGAAGTCTTCCAGTTTCAAGGTCAACCCCATGCCGAACATCACCAGGCCCAGCAGTGGGACGATGGCGTTTTTCAGGCCGATGAACCAGCTGGGTTGGAGAAAGGCGACAACGGCAAAGATCAACACCCAGTAGGCAAAGGTGTTGCCGACGAAGCGGCTCAAGGCGGCGAGTGCGCGCATGGGGATGTCCTTTTTTATTCGATTTCTGAGTTGTCGATGCAATCAAATGTGGGAGCTGGCTTGCCTGCGATAGCGGTGTATGAGTCGGCACTACTCTGGCTGACACTCTGCTATCGCAGGCAAGCCAGCTCCCACACTGACCGTGCCCACATTGGATCGGTGTTGCTTAGATGCCCTGTGGTGTCTCTTCGCCGCCCAGTGCCTCAACCAACGCTGGCAGGAAATCGCCGAAAGTCAGCATCATCAAGGTAAAGCTGGCATCCAGTTGGCCCAGGGCTTCATCGCCGCCGTCCTGTTCCGCCTGGTCTTGCAGCAGGTCTTCGAACTTCAGACGCTTGACGGTCATCTTGTCGTCGAGCATGAAAGACAACTTGTCCTGCCACGCCAGGGACAGTTGGGTCACGACCTTGCCGGTGGTCAGGTGCAGTTGGATCTCTTCGCTGGTCAGGTCTTGGCGCTTGCAGCGCACGATGCCGCCGTCTTCGTGGGTGTCGCGCAGTTCGCATTCGTCGAGGACGAAGAAGTCATCGGCCGGTTTCTGGGTGGTGACCCAGTCGGTCATGATGGCAGTTGGTGCAGTCTTCACCGTCAGCGGACGGACGGGCAGGGTGCCGATCACCTCGCGCAAGGTCGACAGCAGGTCTTCGGCGCGCTTTGGGCTGGCCGAATTGACAAGGATCAGGCCCTGTTTCGGCGCGATCGCAGCAAAGGTCGACGAGCGACGAATAAAGGCACGCGGCAGGAAGGCCTGGATGATTTCATCCTTTATCTGGTCGCGCTCCTTCTTGTAGACCTTGCGCATCTGCTCGGCTTCGATCTCTTCGACTTTCTCTTTAAGTGCATCACGCACCACGCTGCCCGGCAGGATGCGTTCTTCCTTGCGGGCGGCGATCAGCAGGAAATCTCCACTGACGTGAACCAGGGGAGCATCTTCACCTTTACCGAAAGGTGCGACGAAACCGTAAGTGGTCAACTCCTGGCTTGCACAAGGGCGCGCCAGCTTGGTGGCCATGGCCGCTTCCAACGCCTCGGCATCAACAGGCAGATCTTGGGTCAGGCGATAGATAAGCAGGTTCTTGAACCACATGGGGTGAGTCTCTCCTCTATACAAAGGGGGGCATTATTCTCTTGATCACGCCGCAGGCCAACCCTGCCTAAGCCATTGGAAGGGCTGAAAAAAAAGATTTAAGAAAGTGCTTGCCAGACTTAGGGTCGCTCCGTAGAATGCGCGCCACACCGAAACGAAGGGTGATTAGCTCAGCTGGGAGAGCATCTGCCTTACAAGCAGAGGGTCGGCGGTTCGATCCCGTCATCACCCACCATTCGCTTCAGTGTTACGCGCAGCGGTAGTTCAGTCGGTTAGAATACCGGCCTGTCACGCCGGGGGTCGCGGGTTCGAGTCCCGTCCGCTGCGCCATATTCGGTCACCTGGAACGCTGAACGCCAGGTAGCCAAAGAAAGCCCGCTCATCGAGCGGGCTTTTTTCTGTCCGAAATATGGCAAAAAATCGTGCGCTAAACTTTTTTTAAATAAATTGCATTTAAATCAAGACATTACGATTTTTTGGTGTATGATGCGCCCACACCGAAACGAAGGGTGATTAGCTCAGCTGGGAGAGCATCTGCCTTACAAGCAGAGGGTCGGCGGTTCGATCCCGTCATCACCCACCATTCGCTTCAGTGTTACGCGCAGCGGTAGTTCAGTCGGTTAGAATACCGGCCTGTCACGCCGGGGGTCGCGGGTTCGAGTCCCGTCCGCTGCGCCATATTCGGTCACCTGGAACGCTGAACGCCAGGTAGCCATAAGAAACCCGCTCATTGAGCGGGTTTTTTTTCGCCTGCGATTTAACGCACCTTACGGCGCGTTGCGGCTGTGGCGGTAATCGCTGACGGCTTCGTACACCGCTTTGCGTAGTCGGTTGATCCCGCCGATGGGGCGGTGCGCTTCCAAACCGAACCAGGGGTTGAACGACTGGTTATCGCACGCCAGGTTCTGCGCCGGCGTGTCGAAGTCCTGGGCGGGAATCCTGACCTTGGCCACCGTTTCATACGGCGCGTCGCTTTCCTTCCACTCGATGCTGGTGTCTTCGATGGGCATGAAGGCCTGCGGGTTTTGCCGCTGGATCTGCAGCACAAAACACGCGTCTACGCGGTCGGTGGACAGTTGCTGGTTGAGCGCGCTGCGCAGGAAGTTGGGCAGGTCCTGGTTCTGTTTGGGCAGCACATAATCCGGGCAGCTTTGCGGGTCGGGCGCCACGCGAAACTTGGCGTTGGCCGCGCCAAACTTATAAGGCGACACTGAAAAGTAAGTCGTCTGCGTCGGGCTGGCCGGGGCGGGCGCCAGGGTTGCCAGGGCGATAAACAAGTGACGCACTTGCCAGCTGCGCGGGTCGAGCTTGGGAAAGAACGCCAGGACCTTCTTGCCATCCGCTTGCGCACCGATGTTCTGCGCGTATTCCGCGACATCGCTGACAAAGAAGTTCGGATGGCTGAACATCACGAAATCCTGCTCGGTGCGCGCTTGCTGGTCGGCCATCAGTTGCTTGCCCGGCACATCCAACAGCTTGATCGCCAAGCCGCGGGCATCGCGGATGCTGTCGAATTGCGGGTAGGCGTTGCCGTTGGACAGGCGCATCGTCGCCTGCCAGGTCTTGCCCGGCTCGGCGAACACACCCTGGCGCAAGGCCGGGTCGAGATCCGCCAGAACGCTGACCTCGGCTTTCACGCACCCATGGGCCTTGGCATGGGCATCGCGCAGGTAGCGAGTGCCTTCGCGATGCTGGTCAACGATGCGCACGGCGGTCTGGATGATGCCTTGGGTCATCGCCGCCTCACCCGGCGGGATCTGTTCCTTCACCGACACCGGGCCCCTGTGCTGCCAGGCGAACCAGGCCGTGGCCAACACCCAGCCCAGCAGGCCCAGGCCCAGCAGCCACAGCAGGGTTTTGCCCACAAAGGCGCCAAGGCGCAGCCAGAGACGAGCAAGCATGGAGCGGTCCTTGTTTTGCGATCGGATAATCATGGCAGTTGTTGCTCCAGCGGGCCGCCCAGCACTTTGAGGTATTCGAGCAGCGCCCAGCGTTCCTGCGGCAGCAGGCCACGGCCGATAACGCCATTGCCACGTTCGCCGGCACGGAATTCGTGGCCGCTGTTGTGGTTGCCGGTGACTCTGGTATCGAACAGGAAGGCGTTCTTGAAGGCGGTGGTCTCAAACCCCAGGTGACGCGGGTCGTAGTTGAAGGTGCCTTTATAGAAAGTGGTGCTGCGTTCGTCCTGGGGCGAGAGCAGTTGGTAGATCGTCGGCACCGAACCGTTGTGCAGGAACGGTGGGGTGGCCCATACGCCTGCCAGTGGCCGCGCCTTGTAGGCACGCAACTCGCGTACGCCGATGGGCAGGCCGAACCCGTCCAGGCCCGGGCGCTCGGCCGGGGTCACGCCCGCCGCACGGTAGGCATGCTCTTCGACGAAGGCGGTGACATAGGCCAGGCCTTGGGCCACCGACATTTTTTTCAGGTCCAGCGGCGCGGTGGGGGTGGGGTGCAGTTCGACATTGAGCCGGGCCAGTTCGGCCGGGTCCCATTGCAGCGCGCTGAGGTCATAGCGTTGGTCGGCAATGTTGTTGGCTGTGCCGGGGTCGGTGCCGATGTAGTCCACCGGCAGCATTTTCAACTGCTGCACCGGTCGGCCGTTTTCTTCGGTAACGGTGGGCAGGTGGCAGCCGGCGCAGTTCTCGGCAAAGAGTGCGCGGCCCTGGGCGGCGAGGGGTTTGTCGATGGCACCGAACAAGTCTTGCGGCCAGGTCGGCGGCTTGAGCCGTTGCAGGGTTTCTTCGATCAGGTGCAGGTCGCGCACCCGTACGCTGGATGGGTAGCGGGCATCGCCCTTGAGCGGTTGCCCGGCTGCGTCGAAGAACGCCAGAGTCGCGCCTACGCCAAGGGCTTCGCCGATGTTGCGCGCCATGGGCTGCTGTGCCGAGCCATTCCACTGCACCCAGTCGAAGGTCCAGATATCCCACAACTGCGGGTAGTCCACCGGCGCATTGGCGACGCGATAATTGTCGGGGGAAATGGCGTCGCCAAAACTGGCGTTGGCGATGCGTCCAAAGGCGTCAGTACGGCCCGGGCCTTCTTCGGTGGGGTAAAGGCCACGGTGGGTGTCATTCCAGGCGACTTTGAGGAACTGGTTCAGCGATTGCTTGAAGTCCTTGCGCAGTTGATCGCGCCGGGCATCGTACTGATCCCCCAGCACCTTGTGAGCAAAACGCTCAAACTTCCATGGGTTGTAATAGGTAGCGGCCAGGCTCGCGACCAGGGCCTGGCCGAAACTGCCACCGCGCAACGTGGGAACGCTGGAGGGCAGTACGTGTTGCGCCGAGCCACCGTCGATGCGCAGGGCCTGGCCCTTGTAGTGCAATTCGCCGGTGTGGCAGGCCGCACAGGTGATATCCAGGTACTGAGCCCTGCTGTCGGCGTTCTGGTGCCGGGCGAACCCTACCGGCAGGTTGCCAGGGTTTTGCGCGGTGGGCACCTGTTTGGGATCGACCAGGAAGCCAAAGCGCGCCAGGTACTGCGGCGCGGCAAAGCGTTGCTCGGAGAACGGCAGCTCCAGGGCGGTAAACCAGTCGTAGTGCAGGCCTTTTACTTGAGTGCCCTGGGGCGTGAAGTAGTAGGTCTGGCGGTCGGCGGCACTCCATTGCTCCTGATAGTGCACCTGTTTCACGGGCACGTAATCCGGCAGCTTGGGGTTGAGGGTGTAATAGAACACCACGGCCAGGATCAGGCCCAGTGCGATCAGTATCAGGAGTAAAACTCGGGAAAAAATGCGCAAGATAACTATCCTTGTCGAATTGTCGCGTTGTTATGCCACTGCGCCACAGGTGCGGCAAGTGACGATTAGCCTGCTATCAGGCGGTTCCGCGATCCGTCGCGGGCCCCCATGATAAATGGAAATGCTTTTAAACACGTGAACTTATCAGAAGTTTCCTGCTCACATGCCGGTAGCCATTGGTCGTGGCCGCCTGATAAGCTCGCGACTTTATTCAAATGCCCTTATGGCGCATGAACAAGGAAATAGCATGAAACAGCATCGGTTGGCGGCGGCGGTGGCCCTGGTTAGCCTGGTACTTGCGGGTTGTGATTCGCAGACCAGCGTAGAGCTGAAAACCCCGGCGCAGAAAGCTTCCTACGGCATCGGCCTGAACATGGGCAAGAGCCTTGCCCAAGAAGGCATGGACGACCTGGACTCCAAAGCTGTTGCCCAAGGCATCGAAGATGCCGTCGGCAAGAAAGAGCAGAAGCTCAAAGACGATGAGCTGGTTGAAGCGTTTGCCGCACTGCAAAAGCGTGCTGAAGAGCGCATGACCAAAATGAGCGAAGAGTCGGCAGCCGCTGGCAAGAAATTCCTCGAAGACAACGCCAAGAAAGACGGTGTTGTCACCACCGCTTCCGGCCTGCAGTACAAGATCGTGAAGAAGGCCGACGGCGCCCAGCCTAAGCCGACCGACGTGGTGACTGTTCACTACACCGGCAAGCTCACCAACGGCACTACCTTTGACAGCTCCGTAGATCGCGGTAGCCCGATCGACCTGCCGGTCAGCGGCGTGATCCCGGGTTGGGTCGAAGGCCTGCAACTGATGCACGTTGGCGAGAAGGTCGAGCTGTACATCCCGTCCGACCTGGCCTACGGCGCCCAGAGCCCGAGCCCGGCGATCCCGGCCAACTCGGTGCTGGTATTCGACCTGGAACTGCTGGCCATCAAGGATCCAGCCAAGGCAGAAGCGGCTGACGCACCTGCTGCACCAGCCGCCAAGAAGTAATCGGCGCCTGAACACACAACGCCCCGTCTCGACGGGGCGTTGTTGTTTTCGGGTCTGTATCAAAGGATGCAAAAATCTTCTGTGGGCGCTGGCTTGTCGGGTTGCCGCATCGCTGTGATGACCGCCAGACGCTCAGCACTCCAAATGTGGGAGCTGGCTTGCCTGCGATGACGGCCTGCCAGCCTACACCTACTAACTGACACACCACGATCAACCTGTGGGAGCGGGCTTGCTCGCGAAGGCGGACTGACAGTCAACACAGTTGGATTGTGTACATATCCATTGCTGCGGTAACGGCCACATAGGGTTCCGCCCTGACGGCGGCTCACTTTGCAAGAGCGGCAAAGTAAGCAAAACGCTCTTGCCCCACCACTCGGCACCTCGCTTGGGCTCGGTGTGCCCGTAATCCGCCAGTGATTTGGGGGGCCGCCGCCACGCGCCATCCATGGCGCGGGGCGGCTAAACCGGCATCCCTGCCGGTTTACCCCCCAAATCCCTGTCGAATTCCGGCCAGCGTGGTTTAACGGGGCGCCTAAGATCAAAAGCAGATCAAGATCAAGAGCGGCTCGCTTCGCATCGTGGTTAGCGTTGGCTGCTACAGCCTGTAAAGTTGTGTTGATGCCTAAGGCAATCGCAGGCAAGCCAGCTCCCACATTTGGAGCCGGGGGTGTCTGGGAGATAGGCATCGGCTGGCAGGCTGCCACGTCGTACCGGGTCGTGTAGATGTCTATGGCTATCGCACGCCAGCCAGCCCCTACGTTGAAGCCTCTGCAAATCCAAACGAACGTCCGCAACCGGACACAGTCTGATATAAGACTCGAGCACGGGTAGCCGCACATACATGCCAAGTCAATGAATTCTTGGGTTTTTTTTATGTGCGCAAAAAACGCCCGATCTGACTGTAGGCCTTGTAGTCCGTGGCTTTCAGCCGATAAAACAGGCTCTGTTCACAAGGTTATCCACAATTTGTGTGGATAACCTTTTATGTCGCCTGGAACTGGAGTGCCCTATGAAACCACCGTTCAATTTCACCCGTTTCCTGCCTATGGCCGCACGCTTGCTCGGTCGGGGGCGTTTGCCAACCTTGTTGTTTGCCGTTGCAGCCAAAGGCTCAAGCCAAGGCAATCGGCTCGGCCAGCTCAAGGACGATCTCAAATTGCTTCAGGCCCTTTGCCTGGCTTACTGGCGTGGCGAATACCGTGCTATCAGCCCCAAGGCGCTGATTTCGGTGGTAGCGGGGCTGATGTACTTTCTCAGCCCGATTGATGCCATTCCGGACTTCCTCCCTATGTTCGGCATGCTCGATGACATCGCCGTGCTGGCATGGGTCATGAAGACCCTGAGCGGCGAACTGAGCGCGTTTCGTGCCTGGCGCGATGGGCAGCGCCCGGAAAAACTTGCGGTGGTTGAGCGCCTGCCAGCGACGCCTGAGCTGCTGGCCCGGGAAAACCCGCAAAAAAACTAATGTTGCCCGGTATCCCCTGCGACCTTTGTGGCTGTTAGGATTACACTCCTAAGGAAATAACTTACTTAGTAAGTGTTTTTATCCTACGGGGCAGTCATGGATATCCAGATCATTTCACGCGATGGCGCACCCGAATACGCGGTGTTGCCATGGGACCAGTACCAGGCGCTGCTAAAAGCTGCCGGTCAATTGCAACCAACACGCGCTTCTCCTTCTGTTGCACCCACCGCTATCGAGCAGGACCTGCGTCCGCTTGCAGCCCTGCGCGGCCTGCGTGAGGCCAAGGGCCTGGCAATCGAGGCCCTGGCGCGTACCGTGGGCATCAGCCCTTCGTATCTTGGATTGATAGAAAGTGGTGAACGCCAGCCGGATGCCGCCATTCGCCGCAGCCTGGCCTGGGAATTGGGCGTTGCAGGTTGGAGGGATGAGTCTTGAGCTTACGTATTAGTCGTCAACACTGGGATGGGTTGCTCAACGAACTGGATCAGGCGCGGCGCCAGCGCCATTTGCTCACCTACCGTGCGCTGCTTGAGCGCCTGCAATTCCCGACGCCGGCCATGCAGACCCTGGCTGCGGCCCTGGAGCACCTGGCGGCACTGGATGCCAAGGCGGAGCAACCGCTGCGCAGTTCCCTGGTGATCAGCCAGGGTGCCAGCCGCCTGCCGCGCACCGGTTTTTTTGAGTGTGTTGAGCGCCTGGGGCGGTTCAGCGGGCCTTCCGATGGTGTGGCCGCCGCGTCCTGGCATGCATCCGAAGTGGTGCGGGTGTTCGAGTACGAGTACCCGGAATCCGCCGAGGCCTAAAGCGCCTGGGCGCAGGTGTCCATGCTGTCGATCACGTGGATGCTGTAGCCCGCAACATCCTTGGCATGGTGCTTGGCTTGTGAAGCCAGCTCTGCCAACTGGCTGGCATCGAGTTGTGCGCAGGCCTGAGGATACAAATGCACTACACCGATGGACAGCGACAGCAACGCAAACTCCTGGCGCGCGCCCTGGCGATTGAGGGCCACGAAACACCCAGCCTCAAGGTGTTCAGCGCGGTAGAAGCGTCGGCATTGGGTGTGGAAATCGTCCAGCAGTTGGTTGAGCCGCTTGCGCCAGTCCTGCGGGCCCAGCACCAGCAGAAAGTCATCGCCGCCAATGTGCCCGACAAAGTCACGGCTGGGGTCTACCCGGTCGTTGAGGCACTGCGCCAGGCACAGCAGCACTTCATCCCCGCGCCCGTAGCCGTAGATGTCGTTGAACGGTTTGAAACTGTCGATATCCACATAGCAGATCACCGACTCGCGCTGTTGCTGCAGCAGCCGGGTGAGGCATTGCTGGATCGGCACATTGCCAGGCAACAAGGTCAACGGGTTGGCGTAGCGGGCCTGCTGGATTTTCAGCTCCGTGATCAACTTGAGCACGTCAATGACCCGACCCAGCCCCAGGTAATCACCGTTCAGGGTGATGATGAAATCCTCTTCGATGCGTTGCCGCGCGCGGCTGGTCAATAAGCGGCTGACCTGTTGCAAGGACTGGCTCAGTTCCACCGCCAAAAAATCATCGCTCATCAAGCGACTGATGGGTTTACGTGCAAACAGATCGGTCGCGAACGGCTTGAGCAACGCGTCCGACAACGAGTGCCGGTGCACAATGCCGACCGGGCAACCACGGCCGTCTAACACCGCCAGCGAGTTGAGGTTGGCCTGGCGGCGGAACGATTCCAGCACTTGGGCGGTGGCGGTGTCTTGATCCACGGCGGGTTGCTCATTGAGCAGTGCGCTCAGGTCACTGCCTTCGTCATTGAGGGCCAGCGTGGCGTTATCCGGCTTGGGCAGCATCAGGCGCGCTTCCTGCGGCGGCTTTTCCTGAGGGCGGCAGAGCAGGTAGCCCTGGACCAGGTCGACGCCCATCTCGGTCAACACCGCCAGTTCTTCTGGCAGTTCGATGCCCTCGGCAATCACTTGGGCGCGGGATGCCCTGGCGATCTGCAGGATCGAGCCGACAAACTCGCGCTTGAGGGCATCCTGGTGAATGCCGTCGATAAAGTGCCGGTCGATCTTCACGTAGTCCGGGCGCAGTTCCGACCACAACCGCAAGCTGGAATAACCAGCGCCTAAGTCATCCAGTGCGATGGCAAAACCCATGTCGCGGTAGTGGTGCAAGGCAGTTTGCAACAGCGCGAAATCGTCGGTGGGCGCTTGCTCGGTGAGCTCGATCACCACTTGGCTGGGAGAAATACCGAAGTCGCGCAACAGTTGCAGGGTGCGCCCTGGCTGATGCGCGTGCTCCATCAAGGATTCCGGCGAGATATTGAGGAACAGCTTGCCGGGCAGTTTCTGCTCGCTGAAGCGCCGGCACGCACTCTCTCGACACGCCATGTCCAGTTCGCTCAGGCGCCCGGCATGGCTGGCCACCGAAAACAGCGCAACGGGGGAGTGCAGCGGGCTGTTGGACGGGCCACGACTGAGGGCTTCATAACCGAGGATGCGCCGCTCCGACAGGCAGATGATCGGTTGGAACAGGCTGTGCAAACTGCCTTGAGCCAGGATTGAGCCCAATGCATTCAGCTGTTCGGTCATGGTCATGGCGGTCTCGATCAAAAAAAAGGACCGCAGGCGTAAACCTGCGGTCCTTTTATTTCACGACAGAATGATGTCTATATGATGACACTCCGAGGAGCGATCACATTAAATCGCCATCATTTACTGCTTGGCCACCTGCTTGGTGATTTTCAGGTAATCCAGCAGGATCCGGCCAGTCTCGGCCAAGTAAGCGTCGTCTTCCGGCTTGGTTTTATCCGCCTCGGTCGGCAGCGCGTCTTCATCTTCTTTCTTCAGCTCTTTGAGCGGGTCTTCACCCTTGGCCTTGCGGCGGGTGTTTTCCAGTACCAGTTGCTGATTCTCGATGCTGGAATGCTGTGCACGGCGATCCGCTTCGTTGAGGCTGACGGTCTTCTCTTCCATCAGCTTCTTGGCCAGGGCCAGCTTGTCGCGGATAAACACGAACTCGGCATCCTTGGCGGAGCGGGTGTCATGATCAGCCTTCAACTGCGCCAGGAAGGGCTTGAACGGATCCGACGCCGGCTTGATCGCAGGGCGGATGGTGTCCCACGGCATGGCTTCAGGCAGGGCGCTTTCGCCGATTTCCTTGGTGTCGATGATCGACGGGAAATCGATATCCGGCAGTACGCCTTGATGCTGGGTGCTCTGCCCGGATACCCGGTAGAACTTGGCCAGTGTCAGTTTAAGCTCGCCATGATTCAGCGGCTGGATGGTCTGCACGGTGCCCTTGCCGAAGGTCTGGCCGCCGATGATCAATGCACGGTGGTAGTCCTGCATGGCGCCGGCGAAAATCTCCGAGGCCGAGGCCGAGAGGCGGTTGACCAGCAGCGCCATCGGCCCTTTGTAGAAGGCCCCCGGGTTCTCGTCTTCGAGCACGTCGACACGGCCGTCAGCGTTGCGTACCAGCACGGTCGGCCCCTTGTCGATAAACAGGCTGGTCAGCTCGGTGGCTTCCTGCAGGGAGCCGCCGCCGTTGTTGCGCAGGTCGATGACCACGCCGTCGACTTTCTCTTTCTGCAGTTCTGTCAGGATTTTCTTCACGTCGCGGGTGGTGGACTTGTAGTCCGGATCCCCGGCACGAAACGCCTTGAAGTCCAGGTAGAAGGCCGGAATTTCAATCACGCCCAACTTGTAGTCCTTGCCATCCTGCTTGAGGTTGAGGACTTTCTTCTGCACGGCCTGGTCTTCGAGCTTCACCGCTTCACGGGTGATGGACACGATCTTGCTGGTCTGGTCGTTCGGTGCATTGGTGTGCGGAATCACTTCCAGGCGCACCACGCTGCCTTTAGGCCCACGGATCAGCTTGACCACTTCGTCCAGGCGCCAGCCGACCACATCGACCATCTCTTTGTCGGCCTGGGCCACGCCGATGATCTTGTCGGCCGGTGCCACTTGCTTGGTTTTGTCAGCAGGGCCTGCCGGCACCAAACGTACGATCTTCACCTGGTCATTGTCGCTTTGCAGGACGGCACCGATGCCTTCCAGGGACAGACTCATATTGATATCGAAATTTTCCGCGTTATCTGGCGACAGATAATTGGTGTGCGGGTCGTAGGACATCGCAAAGGTGTTGATGTAGGCCTGGAAGATATCCTCGGCACGAGTCTGGTCCAGGCGTGCCAGCTGGTTCTTGTAGCGCTTGGTCAGCAGTTCTTGAATGGCCTTGGGCTCTTTGCCGGCGATCTTCAAGCGCAGCACTTCGTCCTTGACGCGTTTGCGCCACAGGTCGTCCAGCGCCGCGGTACTGGTCAGCCAAGGAGCGTCCTTGCGGTCCACCAGAAGGGTTTCTTTCTGTGTGAAATCGAGCTTGTCGATACCTTTGTTCAGCTCACCCAACGCGAAATCCAGACGCGCTTTGACGCGGTCCAGGTAACGCTTGTAGATGATGAAGCCGGGCTGCAGGTCGCCGCTCTTGAGGAAGTCGTCGAATTGGGTCTTCCACTTGTCGAACTCAGCGATATCGCTGGCCAGGAAGTAGCTACGCGAGGGGTCCAGCAGCTTGAGGTAGCTGTCGTAGATGATCACTGAGCGAGCGTCGTCCAGCGGCGGCTTGCTGTAGTGATGGCGCTTGAGCAACTCGACGACGTTAAGGCTGGCAATCACCTCATCGCGATCAGGCTGAAGGTTGTCCCAGCTATTGGCTGCGAACGTATTGGTCGACATCGACGCGAAGCCGAGACCAATGAAAAATGCGAGGGCGGTGCTGGGGAACAGATGCTTCATGCTGATTCGACGCGGGGGCAATTGATAACGCATATTAGGCCGTCTTTGAGGGAGCCGGTTCCATATGGTCCGGTCGCATAATGCAAAAAGCCCGGCGCTACAGCACCGGGCTCAGTCCAGACTCACTATGGAGGCACTGTGAAAGCATTGCAAGGCGTTGACGGTGATGTGGGGGGCTAGAACAACCTCGTCCTACGTCCGGTGTAGTCCATATTGCCAATAGCCTGACCGAATCCTAGATTGAAATGCAGTCAGTGTGGGAGCTGGCTTGCCTGCGATAGCGGTGCAACAGTGAAGAATTCTTCATCTGGCGCACCGCTATCGCAGGCAAGCCAGCTCCCACAGGTTGATGTCTATTGATTCAGGTCCAGTGGTGGATCGGCCAGCCGGCCTGTTCGGCATGGGCGCGCAACACCGGGTCCGGGTTCACCACCTGCGGGTGATCCACCTTGAGCAGCAGCGGTAAATCATTGCGCGAGTCCGAATAGAAATAGGCACCTTCAAGGGTTTCGCCTTCCTGCTCCAGCCATTCCAGCAAGCGCGTGATCTTGCCCTCACGGTAAGTCAGTACATCGACGGTACGGCCGCTGTACACGCCGTGGCTGACCTCCAGGTTAATCCCCAGCACTTCCTCGATACCGATACGCGCAGCAATCGGCGTGACCAGGTGAGTGCCCGAAGCGGAAATCACCAGGATCCGGTCGCCATTCGCGCGGTGGCGGGCGATGGTCTTGGTGGCGTCGCTGTAGATCAGCGGCTCGATGACGTCCTCGACCCACGGCTCCACCAAGTGCTCGATTTCTTCCGGGGTACGGCCGATCATCGGCTCCAGGCTGAAATCCATGAAATCTTCCATCCGCAGCTTGCCCTGGCTGTAGGCATCCATCAGCTCGTTGTTCCTGCGCATGAACGACTCAGGGTCCACCCAGCCAAGGCGGCCCATCTGTTCGCTCCACAGCGTGGCGCAGTCGCCGTGGATCAGGGTGTCGTCCAGATCAAAAATTACCAATGCCATCGGTGATGCTCTCTCTCAATAGGTCGCTGCCTGTCAGGCTACTTCACACAGTGCGCTGGGGTCGATGGAAAGTGCCAGGCGCTGGCCGTCCGGGTGCAGGTCGTCGGCCGAACGATTGAGCACGTCCACCACCAGCTCGACGCCACGGGCTTCGATACGGTAGCGAATCACGTTACCCAGCAGGCTGTGGCTACGCACCAACGCATCAAGCTCGCCGCTGCGGCTCAACTCGATGGCCTCGGGGCGAATCGCGATGCGCCCGCTGATCGGCCGCTGCAGCAGTTGGCTGGCCTTGTCGGCATCGAGCAGGTTGTAGTTGCCGATAAACCCGGCAGCGAACACATCCACCGGCGCGGTATAGAGGGTTTCGGCATCACCGCTCTGCACGATCTTGCCCTGGTTCATCAAGAAGATGCGGTCGGACATGGTCAGCGCTTCTTCCTGGTCATGGGTCACGAAGATCGTGGTCAGCCCCAGCTCGCGCTGGATCTGGCGGATCTGCTCGCGCAAGTGCTTGCGAATACGTGCATCCAATGCCGACAGCGGTTCATCCAGCAACAGCAGGCGCGGGCGGGTCACCAGGGAGCGGGCAAGAGCGACGCGCTGACACTGGCCACCGGACATCTGGTGCGGATAACGGCCGGCCAGGTCCTTGAGCTCCACCAGTTGCAGCACTTCTTGCACGCGCTTGTTGCTTTCGTCGGCGTTGACCTTTTGCATGCGCAGGCCGAAGGCGACGTTCTGTTCCACGGTCATGTTGGGGAACAGCGCGTAGCTCTGGAACACCATGCCGATCTGGCGTTTCTGTGGGCTCAGGGGCACGATGTCCTGGCCATCCAGGAGGATCTGGCCACTGTCTACCGGCGTAAGCCCGGCGATGCAGCGCAGCAAAGTGGATTTGCCGCAACCGGACGGGCCGAGCAGGGTGACGAACTCGCCTTTGGCGACCTCGCAATTGATATCGCTGAACACCGGGGTGCCGGCGTAGCTTTTTTGCAGGTGTTGGACGCTGACGAAGCTCATTGGCTTTTGTCCTTGTTCAAGAGAGTGGCGGCCCAGGTCAGTACCAGCACAAAGAAGAAATAAGAGATCACCACGGCGCTGGTGAAATGGCCACTGCTGTTGCGCATGTTGTTGAGGTACACCTGCAGGGTTTCGTACCGGGTGCCGACGAGGATGTTGGCGAACACGAACTCGCCGAACAGGAACGAGAACGACAGCAGCAGCGCCACCATCAGGCCCTTGCGCAGGTTGGGCAGCACCACCAGGATCGCGGCCTGCCAGGTGCTGGCGCCGAGCAGTTGCGAAGCGTCCATCAGGTCGCGCAGGTTGATGGCTTGCAGGTTGTTGGTGATCGCGCGGTACATGAACGGCAGCGCGACGGTGAAGTAGCAGCCGATCAAAATCCACGGCGTGCCCACCATCGCCAGCGGCCCGGACCCGTACAGTTGCAGCAGACCCACCGAGGACACCACTGGCGGCACCGCAAAGGGCAGCAGGATCAGGATGTTCATCAACGCGTCGAGCTTGGGAAAGTGGTAGTGCACCACGAACAGCAGCGGCAAAATCAACACCACCGAAAGGATCAGTGCGCCCACGCACACCAGCAACGATTGCCCGAAGGCCATCAGAAAGCGCGGGTCGCTCCACAGCTGTACATACCATTTCACGCTGAAGCCGGCGGGCAGGATGGTTGCCGACCAACTGCTGGAAATCGAGTAGACAAAGGTGCCTACCAAAGGCAGCACCAGGATCAGGAACAACAGGTACACCACCACCTGATGGTAGAGGGAGGCCGAGCCGGCTTCAGCGCGAGACATGGTAGCTCCTCTTGAGCAGCAGTTGATGCACCACCGTGACCACGGTCATCAGCGCCACCAGCACCACGGCCAGGGCGCTGGCCATGTTCGGGTCCAGCGACACATCGCCGGAGACCAGGCCGGCAATGCGAATCGGCAGTACGTTGAAGTTGCCGGTGGTCAGTGCATAGACCGTGGCATAGGCGCCGAGGGCGTTGGCCAACAGGATCACAAAGGTACCGAGCAGCGCCGGGGTGAGCACCGGCAGGCCGATATGCCGCCAGAACTGCCAGCCATTCGCACCGAGCAGGGCGGCCGACTCGCGCCAGTCTTCGCGCAATGCGTCGAAGGCCGGGTAGAGCAGCAGTACGCCGAGGGGAATCTGGAAGTAGGTATAGAGGATGATCAAGCCGGTTTTCGAGTACAGGTTGAAGTCCTCAATGATCCCGGCCTGCTTGAGCATGAGGGTGATACTGCCGTTGAACCCCAGCAGGATGATGAACGCGAAGGCCAGGGGTACGCCGGCGAAGTTGCTGGTCATGTTGGCGAATGCGGTGACGAAGTTGCGCAGCGGCGAATCCACTCGGCGCAGTGAGTAGCTGCCCAGGGTGGCGATGATGATGCCGAAGATGCTGGAGTAGAAACTGATCTCCAGGCTGAACTGGATGGCCTGCCGGTAGAACTTCGAGGTGAAGATGCGGGTGAAGTTTTCCAGGCTCCAGCCGGCCTCTTCGGTTTGCAGGCTGCTGATCAGCACCCACACCAGCGGCGCGATCTCGAACACGATAAAGAACAGTGCGAAGGGCAGCAGGCATAGCAGGGCCAGCCATTTGCCGCGGGTCAATGCATTCACTTGAGCAGCTCCCGGCACACAGGCTTGTTGTGGGGCACGCCCAGCAGTTCGCAGATGGTGCCGCACAGGTCGGTTTGTTTCGGCGCAGCGTCGGTGTCCAGGCTGAAGGCGTCACCGATGACAAACAGTGGCACTTCCCGTTCTTCGCGCAACAGGCCGTTGTGGGAGCGGTCGTTGTTCATGCCGTGGTCGGCGGTGACCAGTACCTGGTAGCCGGCATCGAGCCAGTCTTGCAGGTAGTCGGCCAGGATAATGTCAGCCGAGCGTGCGCTGTTGCGGTATTGCGCGGTGTCGAGGCCATGCTTGTGACCGGCGTCGTCGATGTTCATCGGGTGCACCAGCAAAAAGTTTGGCGCGTGCTTGAGCCGCAGGCTTTCGGCGTCGGCGAACAGGTGGGAATCGGGGTAGTGGTCATTCCAGTAGAAATGCCCATGCTGGATCGCCAGCGCCTTGTCGTCGGTATGACGATCGCGGGCGGCGAGAAAGGGCGTGCGGTTATACAACTCGCTGACCCAGTGGTAAGCCGCCGCAGCGGTGCTCAAGCCGGCGTCGGTGGCGTAATGGAAAATGCTGCGCTGGGTGGACAGGCGCGAGACGTTGTTGTGCACGACACCGCTTTGGATCGGCGGCACGCCGGTGAGGATGCACTCGTACAACGGGCGGGACAGGGCAGGCAGTTCACATTCCAGTGTGTAGAGAGCTGCGCGTCCTGCGCCGACATAGGCCTGCAAATGCCCCATGGCGTGCCGGGCAACCTCGAAGTTGAGGCCGTCGAGCACCACAAGGATGACAGTGTGCTTCATGGGGGCTGGGGCTCCGCAACAGAGGGTATGGCTCAGTATCAACGTGGAATGGGATCAAATGTGGGAGCTGGCTTGCCTGCGATGGCGGTGTATCAGTGGACACAAATGTTGAATGTCAGACCGCTATCGCAGGCAAGCCAGCTCCCACACTGACCGCCTTTGGATCAGAGAGACCGATTACTTCATTTCTACGATGACTTGCTCGTTCCACATCTGTGGCAGCTTCTTGGACGTCGCTTCCCAGGCATCGGCATCCTTGATCGGCTGCGGGTTGGCCTTGGTGTACTGCTCGCCCGGGATCAGGTTTTTGGCAACGTCTGCCGGCAGTTTCAAGTCGGTTTCAGCCCGGATCGGACGCGCATTGCCGCGCGCCAGGTTGAGCTGGCCGGCATCGCTGAAGATGTATTCGCGGGTGAGCTTGGCGGCGTTCGGGTGCTTGGCGTATTTGTTGATGAGGGTGGTGTAGCCGGATTTCACCGAGCCATCCGAGGGGATCAGCACCACGTAGTCATCGGGGTTGGCCATCTTGGCCTTATAGCTCAGGCCGTTGAAGTCCCAGACGAGGCCCACTTCGACTTCGCCTTTTTCCATGGTAGCGATGGTCGGGTTGGACAGCGAGAGGCGACCTTGCTGGGCGATCTTGGTGAAAAATTGCAGGCCCGGCGCGATGTTTTTCTCGTCGCCTTTGTTGGCGATGGCCGCGGCGAGTACTGCGTTCGAAGCCTGGGCGGCGGTGCTCACGTCACCCACCGATACCTTGTATTTACCGGTTTGCAGGTCAGCCCAGGTGGTGGGCACTTCGGAGCCGTGCAGCAGCTTCTTGTTGACGATAAAGGCAATGGTACCGGTGTAAGCCAGGGCCCAGTGACCGTCCTTGTCTTTCGCCCAATCCGGCACCTGTGCCCAGGTGGATGGTTTGTACGGCTGGGTCACTTCTTGCTTTACCGCGATCGGGCCGAAGGCCGCGCCCACGTCACCGATATCGGCGCTGGCGTTGTCCTTTTCGGCTTTGAACTTGGCGATTTCCTGGGCCGAGCTCATGTCGGTGTCGATGTGCTTGAGGCCGTAGGTTTTGGCCAGGTCTTCCCAGGTGCCTTTCCAGTTGGCCCAGTCATCGGGCATGCCGACGCTGTTGACGGCGCCCTCCGCTTTGGCGGCGGCTTCCAAGGTTTTTAGATCGGTATCAGCAGCCATGGCAGCGGTGCACATGGCAATGGTCGAGCCTAACAGTGATGCCAGGAAAAGCTGTTTCATCCGAAGCTCCTTTGGGCGTTTTCAACGCGGCGTTTTATCTGAACGTTAGCGGTGGTTTGGTCTAGGTCAGCAATACCTGAGCCAATCTAGGCCCCCTGGATGACAGTTTCATGTCGATGTCGTTTTTGAAGCGCTGATGTCGTTCAGCTCCGACTTAGCGTAGACCATGCCCAAGTGGCCGCAGGCCTTGGACTTGGCCGATGTATTGCAGGGTTTGGAAGACGCAGTCGACAGCCTTTGTCATCTGTCGGTCATCTGGAGTGCCTAGGCTGGCACCCAGCAGCAAAAGCCCAGATAGAGCGCGTTTTGTGCACCTGAACGGTGCTGGTCTAGTCCAGATAGGTAACGTTGATGCGTGATGAGGCAATCAAGGCGGTAACTTCCATCGGCCTGGCGCTGCAGGAGCAGATCGACCACGGCCTGTTGCCGCCTGCCAGCAAACTGCCCGCCGAACGCAAGCTCAGCGAGTTGTTTGGTACCACTCGGATTACCGTGCGGGAAGCCTTGTTACAGCTTGAGGCCCAAGGGCAGATTTACCGCGAAGAGCGTCGGGGCTGGTTCGTTTCGCCGCCACGGCTGGCCTATAACCTGATGCAGCGCAGCCACTTTCACGCCATGGTCAGCGACCAGGGGCGCGAGGCTTCCACGCAGGTCATCTCAGCACGCTTGCAACCGGCGTCGGCGGCGGTGTGCGCGTGGTTGCAGTTGCCGGCGTTGTCGAGCGTGATCCAGATTTGCCGGGGGCGCAGGATTGACGGGCGCCTGGTGTTGTATGTCGAGCACTATCTGAACCCGCAGTATTTTCCGGGGATCCTGGCGTGTGATTTGAATCAGTCGATGACTGAGCTGTATGCCAGCAAATATGACTTGCACTACGGGCGGGTGCGTTTCGAGATTGTGCCCACCTCGCTACCGGTGGAAGCGGCCGCTGCGCTACGCGTCTCGGCAGGCAGCCCGGGCTTGCGCATCGCCCGGGTCAATTACGACCAGCATCAACGCCTGATCGACTGCGACCTGGAGTTCTGGCGGCATGATGCGATTCATGTGGGTGTGGATGTGGTGTAGCGGCTGGTGCACCGCGAGCCCATGTGGGAGCTGGCTTGCCTGCGATGGCATCGACTCGGTGCGCCTGATAAACCGAGGCGTCCGCATCGCAGGCAAGCCAGCTCCCACATTGAACCGAGTTTATCTCTGACGGATCGGTGGCTTGCCTAGGGTGTAAGTGCCTTGATCACTTGGTCTACATTGGTTTCCAACTCCGTCACCGGGTCGGCGCCGTCCACATTCAACACCAACAGTCTGGAGCCGCCGGCAGTGACGGCGGTTTTGACTGCATCGCTGGGTTGACGGTGATGCAGCACCACCGCCACAGCGTTGTCCTTCAACGCGCTGCTAAGTTTTTGCAGCGCCTCGGGCGTCCACTCGGCGTCGGGCCGTGCATCGGTGCTGAGCACTTCCAGGTTCAGGCTGCTGACCAGATACGCGAAGTGATCGCTCAAGCTGAGCACACTCAGGTTGTCGGCCTTGGCCAATCGCGCCTCGCTGTCGGCGGTGAGCTTGAGTAAACGCTGTTTGAGCGCGGCCAGGTTAGCGTCGATCCTGGGTTTGGCAGCCGGCGCCAGGCGGCTCAGGTCGGCGGCCATCACGTCGGCCATGCGCCCCATATTGTTGCTCGATTGCCAGGGTTGGCTGTTCAAGCCATCGGTGACCCCCGGTTGTACTGCGATACCCGGCAAGCCGCCGTCCACCGGGCGTGCGGCATCGACTTCGACGATGCGGATATTGCTGCGTCGCGCCACGGGGTACAGCGGGTCATCGGCCCACAGCGAGCGCAGGCCGATGGCCGCGTCGGCGTCCAGCGCCAACTTGTTCAATGCCGCAGCACCGCGGCCGGTGAAGTAGGACACCTGCCGCGAACCCGGTAGGTTGGCCGGCGCGGCGCGTTCAAGCGCTACGTTGGTGCCTGTGAGCAGCGCCTCGGCCAAGCCGTAGGTAATCGGCAGCGACGCCAGCACCTTGACCGGCGGCTTGGTCTTGGTCAGGGCTGCGTGACCGAGGCCCTGGTTGACTTTGAAGTCCTTGGCGTCGAAACCGTCGACGGCCAGTGCCGACGTACTCATCAAGCAAGCGATGGCCAGGGCCAGTGGGCGAAAGACAGGGCGCATTATCCAAGATTCCCTTTGAGGCTGGGCACAACGCCACGGGCGATGGCCGCGAAGGCGAAGGCGATACCGGCAACCAGAATGATCGCGGCGCCGGATGGGATGGGCAGGTCGAAGATGATCGGCAGCAGGATGCCGCACAGGGTGCTGACGGTGGCGATCAGCACCGAGATCCAGAAAAACCCTTTGAGTGACTGGCTCAACAGGCGCGCCGCAGCGGCAGGAATCACCAGCAAGGCACCGACCAGGATTGCGCCGATGACCTTGACCGCGGCCACGGTGATCAGGGTCACCAGGATCACGAACAGGTAGTCCAGGCTTTTCACCGCCACCCCGCGCACTGCTGCCAATTGCGGGTTGAAACTGGCCAGCATGATGCGGTTGTACAGCGGCAATGCCAGGGCCATCACCAGCGAGCCGACAATGGCCAGTACCAGCAGGTCGTTGCCGTTGACCGTCAGCACCGAGCCAAACAGCACGTTCTCGAGAATGTGCACGTTGATCTTGCCGGCCAGGATCAGCAGCAGGCTTGCCCCCAGTGCCAGGGACACGGACAGGAACACGCCGATCAAGGTATCGGGCGCCAGGCCGGTGCGGTTACGCAGGTAATTGAGCAGGATGCCGAACAGCAGGCAGTAGCCAAACAGGCTGCCATAAGGCCCGGTATAGGGTTCGCCCAGCAGGATGCCCACGGCCACGCCGGTCAGCGCGGCATGGCCGACCGCTTCGGAGAAAAACGCAAAGCGCTTGACCACCACCAGCGTGCCCAGGCCGCCTAGTACCGGGCCGATCAACAAGCCGGCGAGCAGGGCGTTGACCACAAACCCGTAGGCCAGGGCTTCGGGCAGGTAACCGGCAGAGGCCCAGCCTTGGACCATCAAGCGAAAGGCTTCATAACTCATGGGGCCGGGCTCCGAGGGTGGGTGGAGAACAGAGTGAGCAGGCGGTCCGGGGTCAGCGCCTCTTTCGGTGTGGCGTCGAACAGCACGCGGCGGTTAAGACCGGTGACGCGGTCGGCCAGGCGGCCCACGGCCTCCAGGTCGTGCTCGATCCACAGCACGGTAATCCCGGCCAGGCGCCAGTCGTTCAACAGCCGTTCGAACACCTGGATACCCGCCTCGTCGAGGGCCGACATCGGCTCATCCAGCACCAGCAACTGCGGCGCCGGAATCAGCCCCTGGGCCAGCAGTACGCGCTGGCGCTCACCGCCGGACAACGCGCCCATGCGGCGCTTGCGCTTGTCTTGCATGCCAACGCGCTCAAGGGCATCGCCAATCGCCGCTGCGTAATGCCTGGAAAGGCCCAGAAACGCCGGGCGACGCTGGCACATGGCGGCCATGAAATCGTCCACGGTCATCGGCAAGCCGCGGTCAAATTCCAGCGCCTGGGGCACGTAACCGATGGTGCCGGGTGTGGTTGGCCATTCCAGGCTCAAACGCCCCTGGTGCGGCGTCTGCCCCAGCAGGGTCTTGATCAGCGAGCTTTTACCGCCGCCGTTGGGACCTACCAGCGCATGGATGCTGCCCGGCTGTACCTGGAAACTCACGCCATCGAGGATTACGGTGCGCCCCAGGGTCAGCGCGACCTGGTCGAAGTTCAGGGTGGGGCCGACGTTGACGGCGTTCAGTTGCTGCGCGGCGGTCATGCTCCCGACTCCTGAATCGCCCGTACCACGGTGTTGAGGTTGCCGGTCATCTCCACTTCGTACTTCTCCGCGCTGTATTCGCCGTAGGAAATATGCGACAGCGGGTACAGCTTGACCCCGGATTCACGCTGGATGGTATCGACGTAGGTGGACGGGAAATCCATCTCCGAGAAGATCACTTTCACATCCAGAGCACGCAGTTCATCGATGGTCTTTTTCAGCTGGCTGGGGCTTGGCTCGATACCGTGGGCCGGCTCGACCACGGCGGTGACTTCCAGGCCAAACTCGCGCAACAGGTAGTCGTAGGCCGCGTGTACGGTGGCGACACGCAGGTCGGGGTTGGGCGCGCTGGTCAGCTTGGCCAGGGCGTCGGCGCGCATCTGGCGCAAGCGCTTGCCGTAGGCGCGAGCGTTCTGGGTGTAGGTTTTGGCGTTGTCCGGGTCGAGCTTGCCCAACTCACGGGCAATGTTATTGACCTGGGCAATCGACGCGCTGATCGACAGGAAGGTGTGCGGGTTGACCACCTTGCCCGCACCGCGTGCCGCGTTACCTGTAGCGGCGAGCAGCGGCACGTTGGCATTGGCTTCGATCACCGGGATGTCCGGGCGCTCGCTGGTGGCGATCATGCGGTCGGCGAAGTCGTCATGGCCGACGCCGTTGAGCACGATCACATCCAGGGTGCCGATGCGCTTGATGTCTTCGGCGCGCGGCTCGTAGGCGTGCGGGTTGAAACCGGCGGGAATCAGCGGCACCACCTCGGCCTTGTCGCCCACGATATTGGCCACGTAGCTGTAATAGGGGTGCAAGGTAATGCCGATACGCAGGCGCTTGGCCGCCTCGGCATTGGCAAGGGGGGTGAGCATCAGGCTGAACAGGCCAACCAGTAAAAGGCGCAACAGGGGCGATGACATGGACATGGGCAATCGGTCTTCTCGTTCAGTGACGGTGCTGGCGGGTGACGCCAGCATCGAATTGCGCGACCACCTGCTGCCAGCCGGCCGCGATCAGCGCCTGGTCAGTGAGGTCGGAAGGGGCGGCAAGGTTGGCGCTGCGGTTGAGCCAGATATCCGGCTCACTGCCTTGCACGCGCATCAGCAGCGAACCGCTGGTAGCCGCCGCCTGGCTCAAGCCCAGGTAGGCGGCGGGTGCCAGCAGCTGCCAGCGATGGCCGCCACGGCGGACCGAACTGGCATCCTGGGCAAAGGGCGCGAAGCCTTCTTCGGCCAGTTGCTCAGGCGTCGGCAGGGCGCTGTGTTCCTGCTGCAACAGGTGGATTTCATCCAGGGTCACCCGCAGGTCGGCGTAGATGCCTTGCTCGGCGGCGCTCAGGTCGCGGCGGGCGTCCAGCTGGTGGCTGGGCACTGCCGCGACTTCCTGGGTTTCCCCGTGCAGCGCCACGACCGTGCCCGCCACCGCGAGGATGATCAGGCACAACAGCAACACATAAAGGGTTTCATGGCCCGCGCCCGCGGGGCGTACAACCTGTGTGGTACTCATTGCGACGGGATATCCGCTTGGTCGATTTCCACCACGTGGCCGGGGCCGGCATCGAACAGCACGTAGAACTCGGCGGCGGGCTTCTTGAAGGTCAGGGTCGAATCTTCGCCGAGCTTGCCCGGCACCAGGATGGTTTCGTCGTAGCCGATCACATCCAGGGTTACGCCGGGGGCGCCACTGCCGTCGGAGAAGCCGCCTTTGCACTGGATCTGCTCGCCGGGGATTTCCTTGCATTCGCACATCGGGTTGTGGGCGAAGGCGGTGGTGCTCAGGCCGGCGCACAGCAACAGCGCGGCGCGGGTGAAGCGCTTGAACGTCATGGTTTGACTCCTTGCTTGTTCAGCCAGGCAATGGTGGCAGGCGAGGCCTGGCTCAGCGGGATGGAACCCTGGTGCATGCTGCCGTCCCACCCTTCCATGGTCACCCATATTTCGGCATCCGCCGGGGTGCGTTCTGGGATCGGCAGGGCGGCGCCCATGCGGTACGGCGTGCCGAAGAAGATCACTCCGGCGGCGCGCAGGCTGCGGGGTTTGCCGATACGCAGGTAAGTGGCCTTGACCTGCTCGGCACAGGTATCGCACAGGGCAGCGTTGAAGAACTTCATCGGGCCAGCCGGGTTCGGGCTCGGGCCTTCGTTGCGAAACTCAGCCAGCGTCAGGCTCCAGGGACCGACTTGCACCTGCCCGGCCACGCGCTCGCCGATACCGGTATCCCCGCGAAACAACGCGGCGTCGGCAAAGTATTTGGGCATGAACCCCAGCGGCACCAGCAACAGCAGGATGTTGATATGGAAACGCCATTTCAGCCAAAAGGCGCGCAGCGGGGACGGCGGTACGGTTGCAACCTTGCTCATCGCTGGGCCTCCGAGGTGTCGGCGTGCATGGTCGGGATGGGCGCGTGCTGACGTTGTGTCTTGGCCTCGCGCTTGAGGGCGTTGAGGGTGGCCAGAGCGGTGCGCTTGGTCCAGATCAGCAAGCCGCTCAATACCATCATGCTCAGCACCAGGCCGAAGAATGCCCAGATCAGCTTGATCCACAAACCGCCAAAGTCCCCGGTGTGCAGTGGGCGCATCGACTCGGTGACGAATTCCAGCGGGGTACGGTCGGACAACAGGTTCGAGACCGCGACTTCACCGTCATAGGGGTTCAGCTGTGCGGTCTGGAACATCAACGGGTACCAGCCACGCCCGCCGATCTGCAGGTGGCTGTAGGCGTTGCTTGGCATGAACACAAAGCTGGCGTCCAGGCCGGGGATCCGCTCGGCGGCGATGTCGATCGCCTTGTCGATAGGGATCATCGGTGCCGGCACGCCCGGCGCCGACAGCGGCACCTTATCCCGTGCGATCACTGGCACGATGGGTTCACTGGAAATGGATATCTGGTTGTCGCCCAGGACAGCCTCGATCAGGAACCAGGTGCCGGTGATAGAAATGACCGCGATAAACCAGATCGACCAGATGCCACTCAGGCGGTGAAAGTCGCCCCAGAAGATCCGCGCACCGTGGCGGATGCGCAGGGTAGGGCGCAGGAAGCCTTTCCAGAAGCGCTTGTACACCACCAGCCCGGTGACCAGTGAAGCCAGCAGCGGCAAGCCCAACGCAGACACCAGGTACCAGCCCCAGCTGTACCCATTGGTGAACGGCACCAGCCACCAACCATGCAGGGCGCGGGTGAATTGCTGGAAGTTGAACGAGGGGCTGATGCCCTGGATCGCGCCGGTGTAGGGACTGGCATACACCTCCACGGAGCGCCCGTCCGGGTAGCTGAGGCCGACGCTTAGCGCGAAGTGCGATTCATCCGGGCGGATGATGGACTGGACGATGGCCTTGGGCTCATCGTGCTTGATGGCCGCGATCACCTGGTCAAAGCTCAGCGGCTGAGCGTCATCCGACGGCTTGCTGGCGCGGATATCCGGGTTGGCCAGCCACACGATTTCCTGGCTCACCACGGCCAGGGTGCCGGTGACGCAGACGATCAGTACAAAGAACCAGATGGGCAACGCCAGCCAGCTATGGACGAGAAACCAGAGTTTGGAGCGTGACTTCTTCGACATATGAATGAGGGTCTTGATCGGAGGGGGCAATAGAGGCCCGGAAAAGGCCAGTCGTAGCTTTTGCTGACGCGACAGGCTGTATCTAAGTTAAGACGGATGAGCATGAGAAATCCCTAAGGTGGATATGAAAGAAAATGTTTCAGGTTCACATTCAGGCCGCATTTATGCGCTGATCGAACACGCAGTACGCCAGCCCGCAGGCGTTCAGCGGCTTGCGTTAGGCCGGGGCAGACCTCCAAGGACGTGATCATGCCGCTGTGTGATGTCGTCAGCAGCCACGCATCTTCGCGGCCAACCCTTGGCTCAGCTGAAGTGCGGCTACGTAGTTATATAAGTAGAAATAACGCTCTCTATACTCACTGAGCGCGTTGCTTTTAGTATTATTTGTTTTTCAAATAGCTGGGCTTGAACGAAAGCGCCCCTTGTCATTACGGGGTGTTGGCGCGGGTGCAGGTTAATTCCAGAGGAGTGACAAGGTTATTGTATTGACACATTGGCGGGCATCGGCTTTAGTGAGTGCGGACTTGGAAGTCGCAATAGTATAAAAAGGAAGTTAATCGCATGACCGTGCTAGTCGTTTATTCGCGCCATCACGTGGTGAACTGTTATATCTCTCTGGTGCCGGTGATCAAGTTAGTTACTTGATTGTGGTCTGTCGCCTGCCCGTCGATTGTCATTGCTGCGAATCATATTTTTCCTGTGCTGGAAAAGTACGCGTCCCTATGCCTTAACAGAGAGTTCAAACTCATGTCGATTTTTGATCAAGCCATGCATCGTTCAGTTCAATGGCAAGACTGGCGTTGGCAGCAGAAGAATGCCATCCGCGATGAACCTGCACTGCGCAATGCCTGCGGTGGATGGGACGAGGCCACAACGGCGCATATCGAGCACAACTTGCAAGATCGCAAGATGCAGATCACGCCTTATTACATTGATTTGATCAAGCGTTCACTCACCAGCGCAGAGGTGATGGACCACCCTCTGTGGCGCCAGGTAGTACCGTATTGGAGCGAACAGGTGCAGGGCGACTACGACGGCAGTTCCGAAAACTGGGAACTCAATCATGAGATGAAGACGCCCATCTGCCAGCACAAGTACGACAACCGCGTGATCCTGCGCACCACCAACACGTGCAATGCCTATTGCCAGTTCTGTTTCGAGGCGCTGCGCACGCTGCAGGTGGGCACCGACAAAGCTAACGCCAACACTGACTCGTTCAAGGATTCGGTGGAGTACATCCGCGGTAACCCAGCGATTGAAGAGGTGATTCTCAGCGGCGGTGACCCACTGATGCTGGCCGACCGCAAGCTTGAGGAGATGCTGGCCGCATTGCGCGGCATTCGTGATGATCTGCTGATACGCATTCATTCGCGGGCCTTGAGTTTCAACCCGTTTCGCGTGACCGATGAGTTGGTGGCGATGCTGGAGAAGTACAAGGTCAATGCATTTGGTGTGCATGTCTGCCACCCGCTTGAGCTCAGTGCTGATTTTGCCGTCGCGGTTAAACGGATTCAGGGTGTGGTCCCGATTGTATTCTCTAACATGCCGCTGTTGCGTGGCGTGAATGATGATGAAGCGACGTTGCATAAATTATTCATTGATCTTTATCGTTTGGGCGTAAAGCCATATTACTTATATCACTTCATGCCGTTTTCACCCGGTGCTTCAGAGTATAAGGCGTCGATCAGCCAAGCCATCGCCATCATGGATCGGCTCAAACGCCGTGTATCGAATATTGCCCTGCCCGAGTATGTACTGCCGCATGCACAAGGCAAGTTCACCGTGCCATTGTTGGACTTTGAAAAGCCTGAAGACTTACCGCATTTTGAAGTCCGCGATGGGCAGCGGACTTACCGTTTTCGCAACTGGGAGGGCCAATGGTGCAGTTGGCAGGATGCGGTATGAAACAGGATGCGATTCTGTTTATTGATGTAGATGACAGTGCTTGCGCTCGCTACCGCTACCGGGAACCGCATTTCACGGTGGCCCGCGCCCACGGTTTGGCGTGTTTGACGGCCGCCGTGGCGGGGCGCAAGCACCTGCAACGTCTCAGGGACGACAGTGACGAAGTGTTCCTGCTCGAAACGCTCAGTGAGCAGTCTGTCCTGGAGTTGGTCGGACAGTTGGACGGGCGTTATCAGGTGCGTGGGATTTTCTGCCAGGCCGGGCACCCGTCCGCACAAGGGGAGGTGGGCTGTATCGTCGCGCAGGCGTGTCAGCGGTTGGGCTTGGTCTACAGCCACCCGGAGGCGATTGCCGCGTGCAATAACAAGTTCTTGATGCGCCGCGTGTTGAAACAGCGTGAATTGCGTTCGGTACCGTTCGTGCTGTGCAACAACGAACAGGAACTCCAGCACGGCGCCGAGCGCGTGGGTTATCCACTGATCGCCAAACCGCCCTTTGGCGGGGCTTCGGCGTTTATCAAAAAATGCTCGAGCTGGGAGGAGCTACGCAGCCACTATTGGCATTTCGTAAGTGATCATGGCGCCGCCGCTTATGCGGACTTCTACGGCTGTGCGCACGCCCTGCCGCTTGAGGATGGGCTGCGGCGTGAATACTTGCCAGGCCACAGCATTCTGCTGGAAGGTTATATTCCTGGCATCGAAGGCAGTGTGGAATGTGTGATTGTCGGCGAGCGTGTCCATCCGCTGCTGATCAATGAAAAACTGCTGCTGACCGAGCGCAGCGGCACGGTCCTGGAGAACCTGCTGATTTCCCCGCCGACGTCGTTCAGCCAGGCCCAGTGCGAGCAGATCCGCCAGTACGCGGTGGACTGCCTGCACGCGGTGGGCCTGACCAACGCTGTGGTGCATTTCGAGTTTCGTATGACGGACGCAGGGCCGGTGGCCATCGAGATCAACCCGCGTCTGGGCGGACTGTATGTGAACTCGGCGTTCCGCGACCTGGCCGGTATCGATCCTTATCAGCTGTACATGGGATTGTTGTTGGGCGAGAAGGGCATCAATGCACAGTTGGAGGCTGGCGCACATAAGGTTGCCGATGCGGGGCAACACTACGCGATGCTGGCGATTTATCCGCAGCACAGTGGCCTTTTCAGGGGCATTGACGGCCTGCAGTTCCTCCACCAACACCGCTCGGTGCTGGAATACGCCCCGCAGGACCCCGGCCACTACATTGACGCGGATATCGAGGAGCATTATTTGCTCAAATGCTGGGCCCAGGTTGGCAATGCCGCCGACGCCCATGCCTTGCACGATGCGTTGCAGCAACATCTGCGCATCCTCATCGATCCACCGGTTGCAGGATAGCGATATGGACATCCCTCAGATCTCGGCGCTTTTGCGCGAACATCACTTCTGTCATCGCCCGGACTTTCGCGAACTGGTCAACGTTGAACCCGGTGAGGAACAAAGCTTTCGCGCGTATTGGGATAACCTGGTGCGCGACGAGGCGTTCAGGACTTACACCCACCGCGAACGGCGCATCTTGCGCTATCGTCTGTTACCGTCACGGCAATTGCAGATCGACAGGAATACGGCGTTCAAATCGCCGGTCACCTACGCGGTGAACTATCGCCAGGGCGTGAATCACCTGAGCTATAGCGAGGAGGGCTTTATCGAGCATCCCCTCATGCACAAGCTGCTGGCGACGGACCTCGCGGTGATTGCCCCGCACCTGGGCGAACAGACCTATACGATCGATATCCATCAGTTCCGGGTGCGGGCGGACGTGTCATCGAGCAGCCCGACCACATCGGGGATTCACCAGGACGGCCTGGATTGGGTGTTCATGCACTTTATTGGCGAATGCAACACGGTGCCGGTGGTGTCGGAGGTGTTTGCCGACGAAACGGAGCACAGCCGGCTACTGAAACTGCCGATGGAGAAATTTCTGGAGACTATCGTGATCAACGACCGTGGGTTCTACCATCGGGCCGGGGAGGTGCGACCGCGGGTAGAGACGGCACCGGCCTGGCGCGATGTGCTCTTGGTAAGCCTGCGCAGTGTCGAGGGGGCACAGCCTGCATGAGTCACGATCAACAACTGAATCTGTCGACCCGCAACGCTCGCCTGATCATCTTTGCCCGCGGTGTGTCGGATTTTGGCGCATTCCTTAACATGGTGGCGTTGTCCACTTATGTGTACTGGCTCAGCCAGAGCGTGGTGTTTGTCAGCATCTTCCTGGCGTGCCGGGTCACCGGCGGGATTGTCGCGAGCCTGTTTGGCATTCCGTTTTTCCGGCGGTTTGCCGGGCGTGGGACGTTGGCGGGGTTGGACCTGGCCCGGGCGCTGTTGCTGATGCCGCTGCTGGTGTTGTTACCGGCCCATCAACTTACCCTTCTTCCCTTTATCGCCTTCGGTATCGGCCTGTGCAATTCGCTGTTTGCCATTGGCCTCAACAGTCAGTTGCCCACTTGGGTCGCGCTTGAGCAGCGGGTGAATACCAACGCATGGATCACCTCGGCGGCCGCCACCGGCGCGGTCTTCGGCAGTTTGCTCTCCGGCTTGCTGATCGCCACGGGCGGATTTGAAGCGGTGTTTGCGGTCAACATCGGCACCTATGTGATTGCCGCTTGCCTGGTCTTGCCCTTGCGCGCGTTGTTTAGCGTTGCTGTTGCCGCGCATCGCGGACTCGCCGCCGAATGGCATGAGCTGACCAAGGGGTTGCGCGGTGCGCCGGTGCTGGCTGCGATGTTGCTGATCAGCATGTTAGACACCCTCGGCAGCGCGGCCCATAACGTCGGTTGGCCAGTGCTGTCGCAGTACATTTCACCGGACACGACCAAAACGGTCATGGGCTATCTGCTGGCCGTGTGGGCCTGTGGCAAGTTTGTTGGCGCGCGCATCGCCAGTGCAGTGTTGAAAGGTCGTGGCACCCAAGGCATGGAGCGCTTGTTCATGCTCGGTGTGGCGTTGATGTCCAGCGGCTTTATCCTGACATTCCAGCAGACCGAACTGTGGCTGGCGCTGTTGCTGGTGGTGTGGGCGGGGCTGGGCGATGGATTGTCCGAGGTGGCGTTGATCTCCCGTGCGCAAAGCGAGCCCGATAGCTTGCGCTTGCCGCTGTTCAGCCTCTTGACCCTGATCCAGATGGCCGGTTTTGGCGTGGGCATGCTGGTGGTCGGGCCGTTCTATGTGACGTGGACGCCGGCCCAGGTGATCGTGTTGTTCCATGGGCTGCCATTGACCGCCTTGTTGGTCATGACGATATGGCTGGGGCGCAATGCCTACCGGGGTGTCAGATCGACAAACCCTTGAAGTGTTCCAAACGCCACGCAGGCCTTTACTTTGCCGGAGCAGGCCGGTTGGAACCTGGGGCAAGGCGTGGCGTGTTGCAGGCGCGAGCAAGCTCACGCCCACAGGGTTAATGTTGCTTGAACATCTCCATGGCACGCTGGCGGATTTGCTCCTCGGTCAGGTCCTCCTTATGGGTGGCCAGGAACCACAGGTGCCCGAACGGATCCGTCACACTCGCCGAGCGATCCCCATAGAACTGATCCTGCGGCTCGGACACTGCGCTGGCGCCGGCATCAACCGCTTGTTTGAATTGTGCGTCCACATCATTCACATACAGGTGCAAACCGACACTGGGATGCGCGTCCGGATTGCGCAGGGCCGTTTCATCGCAGGGCGTGCCCAGCATGATCACCGCTTCGCCAATACGCAGCTCCGCATGGCCGACCCTGCCGTCGGGCATGTCCAGGCGCATGAACACTGAGGCGCCAAAGGCCTTCTTGTAGAACTCGATCGCCTTTGCGGCCTCGTTGATGCCCAGATAGGGGGTAATGCCGTGATAACCCTCGGGAATAGGTTTAACGCTCATAACGTTCTCCTTTGATTGTGGTTATGGGGTTACAGCCTTTTCACTATAGGTCACGTTGCATTGCGCAACTGGCTTTACCGATCAGCATCAGGCGTGGGCTCCAGCAACTGCGCACCAGGGCCACGCTCACCCAGCTGGTCATCGTGATTGCGCAGCGGGCACGCCTCCATCGACAGGCACCCGCACCCGATGCAACCATTGAGCTTGTCGCGCAGCAGCATCAGTTTGTTGATGCGCTCATCCAGATCTTCACGCCACAACGCCGACAGCCGTTCCCAGTCGTGAGCGTTCGGTGTGCGCCCATCGGGCAGGGCCCGCAAGGCCTCGCCAATGGTCGCCAGCGGAATGCCCAGACGTTGGGCGATTTTGATCAGCACCACCCGGCGCAGTACATCCCGTGGATATCGTCGTTGATTGCCGGCATTGCGATTGCTCTTGATCAGCCCTTTGGATTCGTAGAAGTGCAGCGCGGTGACCGCCACGCCGCTGCGAGCGGCCAACTGACCGACGCTGAGTTCGTTGCTGAGCATGTAAGGCTCCCAAACAGTGCTTGACCTCGACTTAACTAGAGGTTTTACCCTGCGTGGCATCGAATCGCAAGATTCTTCCTACAGAGAGAGGGGGTTTTCATGCAGGTATCAGAGAAGAGTCGCAGCTTCACTCAGCTGATCGAATTTCACATCGAACCCCGTCAGCAATCCGCCCTGGTGGCCGCCTTGACCACCCAGAGCGAGCGTCTGGCCGTGCGCCATGGCGGCTTCTTGAGTGCCAGCGTACAGGTCAGCGATGACGGACGCAGGGTGCTCAATTACTTGCAATGGCAATCGCGGGAAGAGGGTGAGGCGGCCTTCAAATGTTTTGAGCAGGGCGGCGAAGATTTCTGGACGCTGATCCGCGCCCACCGGGCCACGGCCGTGACCTTTGGCGCATTCCAGGTACTGCGCAGTTTTGAGCGCAGTCAGGACGATGCCTTGCACTGCCGACTAAATGGATAGGTGCAGCATCCGTTCGCCTTGCGCATTTTTCCCGGGCCTGCGCTTGTTGACCGCCAGTTCGCCGATCTTGATCAGGCGAGCGCGAGCGACGTTGCGGCTCAGTCCCAGCAAGGTGGCGGTGTGTACTTGGTTGTAGTGGCTGAAGTGATAAGCAGCGCGCAATAAGGCGTCCTCGACCTTTTCATGCAGGGCGCCGGACTGTTCCTCGAAGAGCCTTTGAAACGCCCGCGCCAGCAGGGCTTCTGCACAGGTATCGGTGTCGCTGTCGTTCTGGCGTTCGATGCGCAGGTTCGACAGGCGCAGGTCGTCGGGTTCGATCACAGCGTTGCGGCAGACCAGCAGGGTGTGATGAATCACGTTTTCCAGCTCACGGATATTACCCGGCCAGCTGTAGCGCTTGAGCTTGTGCTCGGCCTCGTGGCTCACGCTGATCGGACCGTAGCCCAGGCGCTGGCTGTAGGTTTGGATGAAGTGCCGGGTCAGCGGCAGGATATCGCCGGTACGTTCGCGCAGCGGGCTCAGTTCCAGGCTGACTACATTGAGGCGGTAGTAGAGGTCTTCACGGAAATGCCCGGCGTTGATGGCCTGTTCCAGTTGTACATTGGTGGCGGCCAGGACTCGCACATCGATTGCAATGCTTTTGCGCGAACCCAGGCGCACCACCTCACGTTCCTGTAGCACCCGCAGCAGTTTGACCTGGATGGCCATCGGCAAATCGCCGATCTCATCCAGAAACAAGGTGCCGCCGTCAGCCTCTTCGAACCAGCCGGCCTTGGCGCTGAGGGCACCGGTAAAGGCGCCTTTCTCATGGCCGAACAACTCGGCTTCCACTAGTGCTTGCGAAAAAGCCCCGCAGTTCACTGCCACGAAGGGCCGATTTCGCCGCGTACTGAGGTGGTGGATATGCCGCGCAACAAGCTCTTTGCCGGTGCCGGTTTCGCCGATGATCAGCACGCTGGCCTCGCTGGGGGCCACTTGCTGGATATGGTCGAGCAGGGCCTGGGACTTTGGGTCTTCGAAGACCTGGGCTGTGGCGCGGATCGAGGTCGCGAGGGCAGGCGAGGGCGGCAGGGTGAACAGCTGCATGGTGACCTCTCATGGGAATTCAAGCTTTGTTGAAGGGCTGTTGCCGGGTGGACAGTGGGCTGCGCGCAAGGTCTTTATAGAGGTATCGTCTTAATTCGTAAATGAAGGTGTTTATATATTTATAGAACTTAAATGAATATAAAGGCGTTCCCCCTGTGGACGCCGATACGCGTGATAGCGACTATCACGGACGATGATTTTTCAGCGAGAAGGGGCGGGAGTAGCCTCTGTTCATTGACTCGAAACCATCTTCGCAGGGCCATCGCCATGAACCGTTTCCTCGCTGTTTCCCTTTTACTTGTCACCTCTGTCCTTGCGGGGTGTGCGACCCAGCCATCCCCGGAAATGCGCCCTTATACGGCCGAGGAAACCAAGCAGTTGGCTTTGGAGGCCCTGGGCCGTCGCGGCTTGTCGTTTGACGACTATCAACGCCAACGCGCCGCGTTGCTTGGCCAGCCAAAGCCCTTCGGCTTTGATCACCAGGGTGAAATGAACGCCGAGCGCAGCGTGGTTTTGCATGGTCGGCCCAGTTGAGCGCGCTTCATGCAGCAAAAAGCCCGAGGTTTCCCACAAGGAACCTCGGGCTTTTTGTTTGCCATGGGGCTACTTCAGCCTGTTAAGCTCAATTCCAGGAGCGTTCCTACGCACATTTAAATAAAGTTACCTTCTTTAATGGCATTCGATCGGTTAAACCTGACGACCTCTGTTCTGGTCGATGCCCCCCGAGACGCTGTTCTTGGGAATACGCTCTGCGAGTTTTAACCTCATGAATAAACGTCCGCTGTATTTCGACTACGCCGCCACCACTCCGGTGGATGAGCGAGTTATCCAGGTGATGGTCGAGTGTCTGGGTTTCAACGCCCACTTCGGCAACCCTGCGTCCAGTTCCCATGCATTCGGCCAAGCGGCCCGGCAGAAGGTTGAACAGGCGCGTCGCCAGGTGGCCGAGTTGGTGGTGGCCGAGCCCGAGCAGATAGTCTGGACCTCCGGTGCCACGGAATCCAACAACCTTGCGCTCAAGGGCGTGGCCCAGGCCCGTGGTGTGGCGGGTGGGCATATCATCACCAGCCAGATCGAACACAAGGCCACGCTGGACACCGCGCGGCAATTGCAGGAAGCCGGAGTGGCAGTGACTTACCTGGTACCGGATGCAGACGGCTTGATCAGCGTCGAAGCGGTCAGCGAAGCCTTGCGCGAGGATACCTTTCTTGTCTCGCTGATGCTGGTCAACAACGAACTGGGCACCCTCAACGATATCCCGGCCATTGGCGCGCGGGTACGTGAGCACGGCGCGTTGTTCCATGTGGACGCGGCGCAAGGGGCAGGCAAAGTGGCTATCGACCTGGCCCGGTGGCCGGTGGACTTGATGTCGTTCTCTGCTCACAAGCTGTATGGGCCCAAGGGTATTGGCGCGTTATATGTCGGGCCTCGGGCGCAGCAGAAGGTACTGGCGCAGATTCACGGGGGGGGCCACGAAGGCGGTTTGCGCTCCGGCACCCTGGCGACTCATCAGATTGCCGGCATGGGCGCGGCGTTTGCTCTGGCGGCGGCGTCTTTCGAGGATGAGAAGGCCACGATTGTCGCGCTGCGCCAGCGCTTGCTGGATCAGTTGGCGTCGGTTGCCGGCTTGCGTCTTAATGGCAGCCCAACCCAGCGTATTCCACACACATTGAGCCTTACCTTCAGCGAAGGCGAATTCAATTCAGCCGCATTGAGTTCAGGCATTGCCTTTTCCGCGACTTCAGCGTGCAATTCGGCCAGCAATGCGCCGTCCCATGTGCTTCTGGCCTTGGGGCATGACGCTCGCAGTGCCGCTCGCACTATTCGCTTGAGCCTGGGCAGGTTTACCACCGAACAGGATATCGACCAGGCCGCGCAGTTGATCAAGGCCGCATTGGCGAGTGCGCCAGCGTTCTGGGCAGTCTGATTTATCATCGCAATACATAACAATTATTAGTGGTTAGCAGGAGACACAATGAGTACGCAGCCTTTGACCCATGGAACGGTTCCCCAGCGCCTGGCGCACACCCGTGAACTGATGCGCCGCGAAGGCATTCATGCCTTGCTGGTGCCATCGGCGGACCCGCATTTGTCCGAATATTTGCCGGGTTACTGGCAAGGGCGCCAGTGGTTGTCCGGTTTTCATGGCTCGGTGGGCACTCTGATCGTCACGGCGGAGTTCGCCGGGGTCTGGGCGGATAGCCGTTATTGGGAACAGGCGACCAAGGAGCTCAAGGGCAGCGGTATCGAGCTGGTGAAGCTGCAACCGGGTCAGCCCGGGCCGCTGGAGTGGCTGGCCGAGCAAACCCCTGAGGGTGGCGTGGTGGCGGTGGACGGTGCGGTCATGGCCGTGGCCTCGGCACGTACCCTGGGTGGCAAATTGGCCGAGCGTGGCGCGCGTCTGCGTACCGATATCGATGTGCTCGATGAAGTCTGGCAAGACCGCCCAGCGTTGCCGAACCAGCCGATCTATCAGCATCTGCCGCCCCAAGCCACCGTCAGTCGTGGCGAGAAACTGGCCGCCTTGCGTGCCAGTTTGAAAGACAAGGGCGCCGATTGGCATTTCATCGCGACGCTGGATGACATCGCCTGGCTATTCAACCTGCGCGGCGCTGATGTGTCGTTCAATCCGGTGTTTGTGTCCTTTGCCTTGATCAATCAGCAACAGGCCACTTTGTTTGTGGCGTTGGGCAAGGTCGATGCGCAACTGCGGGCGGTGCTTGAGCAGGATGGCGTGACCCTGCGTGATTACAGCGAGGTGGCGCAAGCGCTGCGAGCGGTACCGGCGGGCGCAAGTTTGCAAGTAGACCCTGCCCGCGTCACCGCCGGCTTGCTGGAAAACCTCGACGCGGGCGTCAAGCTGGTTGAAGGCCTCAACCCCACCACACTGGCTAAATCCCGCAAGAGCCTGGCGGATGCGGAACATATCCGCCAAGCCATGGAGCAGGATGGTGCGGCGCTGTGCGAATTCTTTGCCTGGCTCGACAGCGCCCTGGGTCGCGAGCGCATTACCGAACTGACGATTGACGAACACCTGACCGCTGCACGTACCCGCCGCCCAGGCTATGTATCGCTGAGTTTCAACACCATTGCCGCCTTCAACGCCAACGGCGCGATGCCGCATTACCACGCCACCGAAGAAGAGCATGCGCTGATCGAAGGTGATGGCTTGCTGTTGATCGACTCGGGCGGCCAATACCTGGGCGGAACCACGGACATCACGCGGATGGTGCCTATCGGTACACCGAGTGAGGAGCAGAAACGCGATTGCACGCGGGTGCTCAAGGGTGTGATTGCTCTGTCCCGTGCGCAGTTCCCCAAGGGCATTCTTTCACCGTTGCTGGATGCCATTGCCCGTGCGCCGATATGGGCAGAAGGCGTGGACTACGGTCACGGCACAGGCCACGGCGTGGGTTATTTCCTCAACGTACATGAAGGTCCGCAGGTCATTGCCTATCAGGCTGCTGCGGCGCCACAAACGGCGATGCAGCCAGGGATGATTACTTCAATTGAACCGGGTACTTATCGCCCTGGCCGTTGGGGCGTGCGCATTGAGAACCTGGTGTTGAACCGTGAAGCGGGCAAGACCGAGTTTGGCGAATTCCTCAAGTTCGAAACCCTGACCCTGTGCCCAATTGATACCCGCTGCCTGGTGCCGTCGTTGCTCACGGCGGATGAGCGTGAATGGTTCAACGCGTATCACGCCCAGGTGCGTGAGCGTTTGAGCCCGCTGCTCAATGGTGCAGCGCTTGAATGGTTGCAGGTGCGCACTGCGGCGATTTGATCGGTTGCAGCCAAGGCATTGCCGGCTGCAATCAACACCTAGCTGAGGGCTTCACGCACAAAGTCCAGGCGGTCCTGGCCGAAGAACAGCTGGTTTCCTACAAAGAAACTGGGAGCGCCGAACACGCCGCGCTTAATGGCTTGTTCGGTTTTGTCTTTGAGAGCGTCCTTGACGGCTGCATCATTGGACAGGGCCAGTACCTGCTCGGGATCGAACCCCTGTTCGGTGAGCACATTGGCCACGACCTCTGGGTCGCCCAGGTGACGGCCTTCCACCCAGAGTGCGCGGAACAGGCAGTCGATGAAGTCGAGGAAGCGCTCAGGCTGGTGGATTTGAATGCCGGTGACGGCGCGCATCAGCACCAAGGTATTGATGGGAAAGTGCGGGTTGAACCTGAGCGGCACGTTGTAGCGTTTGGCGTAACGCGCCAGGTCATCGAGCATATAGCGCCCCTTGGCGGGCACCATGATCGGCGAGGCATTGCCCGTGGCCTTGAATACACCGCCCAACAGCATCGGTTGATACACCACCTGTGCGCCGGTTTTAGCGCACAGCGCCGGCAACTGGGTATAGGCCAGGTAAGTGGCGGGGCTGCCGAGATCAAAGAAGAACTCCAGGGTTTTACTCATGGTCTGTACTCACTGCTTATTGTTATAGAGGGAGTCACCAGGTTTCATTCCAGGGGCGCAGGTCCAGTTCGAACGTCCAGGCGTCCCGTGGCTGGCGATGCAGGAACCAGTAGTTGTCGGCAATATGGTCAGGGTTGAGGAGGGCGTCCTGATCCTTGAGTGCGTATTTTTGCGGGAAGTTCTCGCGAATGAAGTCGGTATCGATGGCACCGTCCACCACCACATGGGCGACATGGATGTTCATCGGGCCTAACTCCCGCGCCATGCTTTGTGCCAGGGCGCGTATCCCATGCTTGGCGCCGGCGAAGGCGGCAAACCCCGCGCTTCCGCGCAAGCCGGCGGTGGCTCCGGTGAACAGGATAGTGCCGCGGTTACGCGTGACCATGCGCTTGGCGACTTCCCGTGCGTTCAGGAAGCCGGAGAAGCACGCCATCTCCCATATCTTGAAGTACTTGCGTGCGGTTTCTTCCAGAATGCTGCAAGGCACATTGGCGCCGATGTTGAAGACGAACGCTTCAATAGGTCCCAGCTCGGTTTCGATTTGCTCGACCAGTGCGATCACGTCCTCTTCTTTACGTGCATCACAGGCAAAACCATGGGCTTCACCGCCCGCCAACTGAATGCTGTCTACCAGGGGCTGCAGTTTGTCGGCGCTGCGACGGGTGACGCAGGCGATGTAGCCTTCGCGGGCAAAGCGTTTGGCTATGGCGCCGCCGGTCGCGTCACCGGCACCCACTACTAATACGATTTTCTTGTTGTGCGGCATGGGAACTCCATTGGCTCGATGGTCGAGCAGGAGTTTAGCCTTCGTGCCGCAACTGGCCTGAATTTAAGATGAGCAGTCAGGAAAGACTGCTCGGGCAGCTATTTGCAGATGACGATCATACTGCGGCTGGTATAGCCGGCAGGGTTGAGGCCGAAAGGATAGTCCCCAGGCTCCTCGGAGTTGTCGCCGGATTTGGCTATCACCCGGTAGCCCTTGGCACCGCATGAGTTGGCTGCACTGGTGTAGCACTGGTCCCAGGAGGAGGACAGGCCTGAACAGTTGATATGCAGCCCTTTTTTACCCCGTTTCACTTCTGTTTTTGTGGTTGCAGCACAGCCAGCGATGCCCACAACCAGCAACAGTATCAAAATTCGTTTCATTCCCATCCTTAATAGCCGCCCTGCAAAAGAACAGAGCCGCTTTACTCGCTCTCGAGCGAAGCGTTCATGCTGTCCGTGTCGAAATTCTCCATGAATGACATTCGGTTACGGCCTAAACATGGCCTAAATGAGCGGCAAATACCAGAGCTGGCTTTAAAGATGATCAGTCGGCAGGCACCAGTGGTTTGGATTCGTTGCGCATCGTCAACGTCGCGCCTACGCTAGCCAGGATAATGCAGGTGATGGCCAGCCATTGGGCCAGGGATAAATGCTCATGCAGAAAGAACAGGCCGGAGAGGGCGCCGAACGCCGGTTCGATACTCATCAACGTGCCGAATGTGCGAGCGGGAAGGCGAGTCAGTGCGACCATCTCCAAGGTGTAGGGCAAGGCGGTGGACAGAATTGCGACGCCAATGGCGATAGGGATCAGGGCGGGCGTCAGCAGCGCGGCGCCCGCATGCACGATGCCGATCGGTGCGACGAACAGGGCCGCAATCATCACGCCGAGTGCAGCGGTCTGAACACCGTTGTCGTTCCCAGCCTTTTGGCCGAACAAAATATAGAGGGCCCAGCATCCGCCTGCGCCCAGTGCGTAAGCCGCGCCGACCCAGTCGATACCGCTACTGGCCTCGCCCATCGGAACTAACAGCAGCAGGCCGATGATCGCCAGGGCAATCCACAGGAAGTCGACAGCTCTGCGCGAGGCATAGATAGCGACGGCAAGCGGGCCTGTGAATTCGAGTGCTACTGCAATCCCCAGCGGTACGGTACGAAGGGACATATAGAAGAGGAAGTTCATGCCGCCCAGCGCCATCCCGTAAATGATCACCGTGCGCAAGGACTTGGCCGTCAGCGTGGCGCGCCATGGGCGTAATAGCACCAGCATGATCACACTGGCGAAAATCAAACGCAGAGCAGTGGTGCCTTGTGCGCCAACAATAGGAAACATGCTTTTGGCCAATGACGCACCGGATTGGATGGACGCCATGGCGATCAATAGCAGGCCGATCGGAAACAATGCGGATGCCAGGCTGCGAGGAGGGGTGGTCATTGCGGGAGTTCTTCCGAAGTCATGATCGATAAATATGTGGCGCTATGATGCTTAACTGTCAATGAATGAGCAATATATTGCTCAAATACTGACTCATAGCTATCTATATAGTGGAAGTATCGGGTTTTTGAGGGTTTTGATAGAAAAACCGAATAATTGGGTTGACGGCAGATTCTGGAAGCCTATAATTCGCCCCACTTCCGGCGCAGTCGAAACGGAAAACTCCTTGGTAAACAATGAGTTACGCAGTTCTC
>NZ_FPJJ01000003.1:675787-704326 GCF_900119375.1 Pseudomonas sp. NFR02 | reverse complement strand
ATCACACGGGTCTCGAAGAAGTTTTTCTCTTTCTTCAAGTCCATGATCTCGCTCATCCACGGGAACGGGTTGGTGGTGCCTGGGTACTCTTCCTTCAAGCCGATCTGCGACAGGCGACGGTTCGCGATGAACTTGAGGTAGTCTTCCATCATCGCCGCGTTCATGCCCAGCACCCCACGCGGCATGGTGTCACGCGCGTATTCGATCTCCAGCTGCGTACCCTGCAGAATCATCTGGGTCGCTTCTTCCTTCATCTCGGCATCCCACAGGTGCGGGTTTTCGATTTTGATCTGGTTGATCACGTCGATACCGAAGTTCAGGTGCATCGACTCATCGCGCAGGATGTACTGGAACTGCTCGGCCACGCCGGTCATCTTGTTGCGGCGGCCCATGGACAGGATCTGGGTGAAGCCGCAGTAGAAGAAGATGCCTTCCAGCACGCAGTAGTAGGCGACCAGGTTGCGCAGCAGCTCTTTGTCGGTGTCGACGGTGCCGGTTTCGAACTTCGGATCGGAGATCGAGCGGGTGTACTTCAGGCCCCAGGCGGCCTTTTTGGCCACCGATGGAATCTCGTGGTACATGTTGAAGATCTCGCCTTCATCCATGGCCAGCGATTCGATGCAGTACTGGTAGGCGTGGGTGTGGATCGCTTCTTCGAAGGCCTGGCGCAGGATGTACTGGCGGCACTCCGGGTTGGTGATCAGGCGGTACACGGCCAGCACCAGGTTGTTGGCTACCAGGGAGTCGGCGGTGGAGAAGAAGCCCAGGTTGCGCATGACGATGCGGCGCTCGTCGTCGGTCAGGCCTTCGGGGTTTTTCCACAGGGCGATGTCGGCGGTCATGTTGACCTCTTGCGGCATCCAGTGGTTGGCGCAGCCGTCGAGGTACTTCTGCCAGGCCCAGTCGTACTTGAATGGCACGAGTTGGTTGAGGTCGGCGCGGCAGTTGATCATGCGCTTTTCATCAACGGCGACGCGGGCGGAGGCACCTTCCAGCTCGGCGAGGCCTTCGGCGACGTCGAGTTTGTCCAGGGCGGCCTTGGCGCGCACGATGGCGGCGGAGTCGTTGGCGGTGACGGCGCGGGCTTCCACGGCGGCAGCGGCGCCGGCACCGTCGAGGCGGTCCATGTTGGCTTCGGTGGCGTGGCCGGCGTTGGCGCCTTTGATCACCGCTGCACCGGTGTCTTCGTTGTCGACTTCATCCCAACTCAGCATGGAAATACTCCTTCCTGATACTCGAAAAATAAATGTTTTTGCAGGCTACAAGGCATTGAAATACTGCGCGTAGTGTGATCGGTAAAATACCGGCGCTGCACACTATGTAGTGGTCTGATCTGTTTGTAGGCACACTATATGGGGTGTAACAAAGTTGGTCAACGCACAAGATGTGCGGTCATAGGTCGCTGCTGGGCACGACACATAATTTTTAGATATATCCTTATCGAATAAATAAATAGGTATTTATTCCTTTTAATATTTTATCCGGCAGCGCATTTTGAGGGCCTGCGCATTCGTGCGGATTGACCCAACAGCCAAAAGGAAAGCCGACATGACCATCAAAGCGATCAACGTGCGCAACCAGTTCAAAGGCGTGATCAAGGAGATTCTGCTGGGGGAAGTGGTGTCGGAAATCGACGTGCAGACCGCATCGGGCATTGTGACGTCGGTGATCACCACGCGCTCGGTGCGTGACCTGGAATTGAAGGTGGGCAGCGAAGTGATTGCCTTTGTGAAGTCGACGGAAGTGTCCATCGCCAAGTTGTGAGTGGACAAAACAGCCCGGGAAGAGGCGCGTTCTCTTCCCGTGCAACTGCGACCGAAGTCAGCGGTTTTGCAAGCAGATCTCCATGCGTTCGACGCCTTCCTCCAGCATCAATCGTGGGCAACCGAAGTTCAGGCGCACGAACTGTTGGCTGTCATCACCAAATTCGATCCCCGCGCTCAGGCCGACCTTGGCCTGCTCAAGGAAAAACTGCTGCGGGTCATCCAGGCCAAGAGCGCTGCAATCGAGCCACGCCAGGAAGGTGCCCTGTGGTGCATGCATCACCACGCCGGGCAGGCGGGTTTTTACCGCGTCAAGCAGGTAGTCGCGGTTGGCTTGCAGGTACTGCACCAGCGCGCTGAGCCAGTCGGTGCATTCGCTGTAGGCGGCGCGGGTGGCTTCCAGGCCCAGAGGGCTGACGCTGTCGACCATGCCGCAGCGCGCCTGATTGAAACGCTCGCGCACCTCGGCGTTCTGGATCACGGCGAAGCAGGTCTTCAGGCCGGCCACGTTATACGCCTTGCTCGCCGACATCAGCGTGATGGTGCGCTGGGCAATCTCTGGGCTGAGGCTGGCGGTGGGGATGTGGCGGCGGCCGTCAAAGCACAGCTCGGCGTGGATTTCGTCGCTGATGATCAATGCGCCGGTTTCCAGGCAGGCATTGGCCACTGCCATCAGCTCTCCACGGGGAAACACTTTGCCGATGGGGTTGTGCGGGTTGCTCAGCAACAGGGCTCCGGCCCCGTTTAGGGCTTGGCGCATCGCGGGCAAGGGCGTGAGGAACTCGCCGTTGACTTGCTCGAACGGCACCTCGATGCGTGGCAGGTTCCAGTTGCCGGGCGCCAGGCGAATCGGCCGATAGTTGGGGGTTTGCAGCACCACCGCCTGGCCAGGCTGGACGAAGGCGTGCAGGGCCATATTGAAGCCAGGCTCGACGCCAGGCAGGAACAGCAGTTCTTCGGGCTGTACGCGCCAGGCGTACTTGGCCCACAGGTCAGCGACGATGGCATCGCGCACGTCCGGGCCGGCCACGCTGTAGCCGAGAATCTGCTGGTCGAGCCGCGCGTGCAGGGCTTGCAAGATGGCGGGCGGCGCGGCGATGTCCATATCGGCGATCCACATCGGCAGAACGTCTTGCGGGTAACGGCTCCACTTGGTACTGCCGGTATCGAAGCGTGGGTGGATCGTGTCGAAATCAAAGCTCATGGACAGGCTCGTATCAGGGCGGCTGCGAAAGAATGGCGCCGATTCTAGCGCCATTAATTTTATAGGCCAGAGCTGATTGCCGCCTTGCACAGCGGTGTGCGTTCCATGACCGACAAGTTCTGTAATAAAAACGCCATTGCGCTGGGGATTGAATCAGCGAGGGGCTATTTTGGTGCATCTCAATAATCAGAGTAGCCATGGATGAAATACCAACCCTTGAGTCACACCTTGATTGCTACCGCGCTGGTATTAACGGTCAACGGGGTGCACGCAGCTTCCCAAGCCCCGGTTGCGGGTGAAAATGGCATGGTGGTCACGGCCCAGCACCTGGCAACCCATGTGGGTGTCGATGTGCTCAAGGCCGGCGGCAACGCGGTCGATGCGGCGGTGGCGGTAGGTTATGCGCTGGCGGTGGTGTACCCGGCGGCGGGCAATCTGGGCGGCGGCGGCTTCATGACCGTGCAACTGGCGGACGGGCGCAAGACCTTCCTCGACTTCCGCGAAAAAGCCCCGTTGGCGGCGACGGCTGACATGTACCTCGACAAGGCCGGCAATGTGGTCGAAGGCCTCAGCGCCAAAGGCCATTTGGCGGTCGGCGTACCGGGCACGGTGTCCGGCATGGAACTGGCCCTGAGCAAATACGGCACACTCAAGCGCGCCCAAGTGATTGCCCCGGCGATCAAGCTGGCGGAAAACGGCTTTGAGCTGGAGCAGGGCGATATCGACCTGTTGCACACCGCCACCGGTGAGTTCGAAAAAGACCAGGATATGCGTGGCATCTTCCTGCATAACGGCGAGCCGATGCAGGTAGGCCAGAAGCTGGTGCAGAAGGACCTGGCCAAGACCCTCAAGGAAATCTCGGCCAAGGGCACCGACGGTTTCTATAAAGGCTGGGTCGCCAAGGCGGTGGTGGATTCCAGCCAGGCCGGCAAAGGCATCATCACCCAGGCTGACCTCGACGCCTACAAAACCCGCGAACTGGCCCCCATCGAGTGCGACTACCGTGGCTACCATGTGGTCTCGGCGCCGCCACCCAGCTCGGGCGGTGTGGTGATCTGCCAGATCATGAATATCCTCGAAGGCTACCCGATGGCCGATCTGGGCTATCACTCGGCCCAGGGCCTGCACTACCAGATCGAAGCGATGCGCCACGCCTACGTGGACCGCAACAGCTATCTCGGCGACCCGGACTTCGTGAAGAACCCCATTGAGCACCTGCTGGACAAAAACTATGCGGCTAAGCTGCGCGCGGCGATCGAACCGCAGAAGGCCGGTGACTCCCAGGCGATCAAGCCAGGTGTATCGCCCCATGAAGGCAATAACACCACCCACTATTCCATCGTCGACCAATGGGGCAACGCGGTCTCGGTGACTTATACCCTCAACGACTGGTTTGGCGCCGGGGTGATGGCGAGCAAGACCGGGGTGATCCTCAACGATGAAATGGACGACTTCACCGTCAAGGTCGGCGTACCGAATATGTATGGGCTGGTGCAGGGCGAAGCCAACGCCATCGCACCGGGCAAGGCGCCGCTGTCGTCGATGAGCCCGACCATCGTCACCAAGGACGGCAAGGCGGTGATGGTGGTCGGTACACCGGGGGGCAGTCGCATCATCACTGCGACTTTGCTGACCATCCTGAATGTCATCGACTACAAGATGAATATCCAGGAAGCCGTGGACGCGCCGCGTTTCCACCAGCAGTGGATGCCTGAGACCACCAACCTTGAGACGTTTGCCGTGAGCCCGGATACCCAGAAGATTCTCGAGAGCTGGGGCCATAAGTTTGCAGGTCCCCAAGATGCCAACCATTTGGCCGCGATCCTGGTCGGTGCGCCTTCTCTGGATGGCAAGCCGGTGGGTAACAACCGCTTCTATGGGGCCAATGACCCGCGACGCAATACGGGGTTGTCGTTGGGCTACTGAAGCCTGGTACGGTAAAAAATGTGGGAGCGGGCTTGCCCGCGAAAGCGGTGGGTCAGTCTATGCATGTGCTAGCTGATACAGAGCATTCGCGAGCAAGCCCGCTCCCACAGGGGGCAGTGTGTCAGGGCTTGAGCAGCTGGGTTACTGCGGCAAATGCCGCCTGGCGCCGTTGTTCCCAGTCTCCACCAATCACCACCCGTGGCTGTCGATGCTCCTGCATCCACTCCAGGCTGGCCTGAAAAAACGCCCGGCGATCCGCCAGTTCCGGCTGGCAGCGCTGGCCGTCGGCACTCCATTCCACGTCTTCGGGGGAGAGCAGCAGGTGCAGGTCGTAATGCCGCGCCAGGAGTTCGTCATCAAGCCAGCCGGGGTAATCGCCGAACAGGGTCTGGCTCCAGAGTTTGTTGGTCAGCAGGTGGGTGTCGAGGATCAGCAACGCGGGGCATTTGGCGCGGGCGGCATCCTCCCAAGCCAACTGGCCTTCGGCGATGGCCGGGATATCCGCCAGGGTGGTGTCGCGCTGATGCTGATCGATGAAGTACCGCACATATTCCCCCACCATCAACCCGCCGAAGTGCGCGTGCAACTGCGCCGCCAGCCAGCTCTTGCCGCTGGATTCGGGGCCCGCCAATACCACCACTTTCATGTGCGCAACGCCGGGTCGGCGCGCCACTCGCGCCAACCTTGCACGGCAATCACGGTAAACAGCGCGTAGAGCGCGGCGGTGAGGTAGAGGCCTTTGTAAAGGAACAGGCCGACGAAGATCACATCGACCACGATCCATAATGCCCAGCACTGCACGCGTTTTTGCGCCATCCACATCTGCGCCACCAGGCTGAAACCGGTGAGCGCGGCGTCCAGCCAGGGCTGGGCGGCGTCGGTCCAGTGGGCCATGGCGGCACCCAGCAACAGGCTGCCGACGGCGCCAACAGCCAGGCTGGCCATGATCGCCGGCACGCCCAGGCTAGTGACCTGGCGGCCCTGCTTGACCTCGCCGGCGCGGGTCCACTGCCACCAGCCGTAGACCTGCAAGGCCGCATAGACCAATTGCAGGAGCATGTCGGAGTAGAGCTTGACCTCAAAGAAAACCCAGGTGTAGAGCAACACCATCACCAGGCCGATGGGCCAGCACCAGGGGTTTTGTTTGACCGTTAGCCAAACGGCGATCACCCCCAGGGCGGCGGCAAACAGTTCAAGCCCGGACATGGCGGATCCTTGGGGGAGTGGGAGAGGGCGGTGATTGTACCTAGAGCCCAGCGATCTTCAAACGTGCACCACCGACACTAAGGCAAGCCCCCGCCCATCGGGGTATACCGGCTTCAGTTATCCATTGCACTCAAGATCGCATAAGCCACTTTCACCCGTTCGGCATTCGGGTAGTTCTTGTTGGCGAGGATTACCACACCCATGTCCTTGCTGGGTACATACGCCACATAAGCGCCAAAGCCGCCGGTGGAGCCGGTTTTGTTGTAGAGCACGTTGGCGGGCTGCGGCTGGGCGGGTTTGAGCCAGTTAACCTTGTGCGGCTCCATCGCCATCGGTGTGGAGTTGCCGTCAAGCAACGCTTGCAGGGCGATGGGGTAGGGGTAGCGTTCCCAGCCCAGGCCCTGGGTCATGCCGTTGACGGTGTAGTAGCCGGCGTGAGTGGTGGCAAGGGCCTGCTGCACCGGTTGCTCCAGGGTTTGCGGGTGCATGTTCGCGATCACGTAGCGGGCCAGGTCCTGGCTGCTGCTCTTGAGGCCATAGGCTTCGAAGTCCAGGGCGCCAGGGTTGACGCGTACCGGTTTCTGCTGGCTGTCATAGCCCTGGGCGTATTGGCCGGCCTTGTCGGCGGGGACGCGAGTGTAGGTATTGGTCAAGCCCAGCTTGGGCAGCAGGGTTTTTTCCATGGCGACGGTGAACGGCTGGCCCAGGCTTTTTGCGGTCACGTAACCGAACAGGCCAATGCTGGGGTTGGAATACAGGCGTTGTTCCCCCGGTGCGTAAGTGGGTTTCCACTGCCGGAAATAATCCATCATGGTGGTTGCACTGTCGGCGGCATCCGGAAACTGCAGCGTCAGGCCGCCGGCGGTATAGGTGGCCAGTTGCAGCAGGCTGATGCGATCGAACGCGCTGCCAGCCAAAACGGGCAGATGTTGGCTGGTCATGTCCGACAGCTTGAGCTTGCCGATGGCCTGGGCATACCCGCCGAGGGTGGCGTTGAAGGTTTTGCTCACTGAGCCGATTTCGAACAGGGTGTTTTCAGTGACGGGTGCCTGGGTGTCTTTGGCGGCGACGCCGTAGTTAAAGTATTGCACTTTGCCGTGCTGGACGACCGCGACCGTCAGGCCCGGGATGCCTTGCTGTTTCATCAGAGGGGTGACGTGGCTGTCCACGACCTGGCGCATGTCGGTGGCGGCCATGCAGCTGCCGGCGCCCAGCAACAGGGCTGAAACCGCATATTTTTTCAGGGTGTGTTTCATGGTTCGCTTCCATGTAAATAAGGCAGTGGCGATGGTGGCCTGCGCAGGCGTGGCAAATGTAGGTGGATTTCCCGACGTGGGCAAACGATGATATCTCGCACCAGCCATTAGAAAAATTTGGGTCATGTCATGCTGCGTTCCCACCTGCCGCTCAATGCCTTGCGCGCCTTCGAAGCGTCGGCGCGCCATTTGAGCTTTACCCGTGCGGCCATTGAGCTGTGCGTGACCCAAGCGGCAGTCAGTCATCAGGTCAAAAGTCTCGAAGCGCAACTCAACGTCACGCTGTTCAAGCGCCTGCCTCGGGGCTTGATGCTCACCAGCGAAGGCGAATCCCTGCTGCCCGTGCTGCGTGACGCCTTCGACCGTATCGCCCTGACCTTGGATCAGTTTGAAGGCGGCCATTACCGGGAAGTCCTGACGGTGGGGGCGGTCGGTACCTTTGCGGTGGGCTGGTTGTTGCCACGCCTGGCGGATTTTCATAGCCGCTACCCGTTGATCGACTTACGCTTGTCCACCCACAACAACCGCGTGGATGTCGCCGCCGAGGGCCTGGATTATGCCATCCGCTTTGGCGCCGGCGCGTGGCACGGCACCGATGCGTGCCCTTTGCTTGAGGCACCGTTGACGGTGTTGTGCGTGCCGCAGATTGCCGAACAACTGCGCAGCCCGGCTGACGTGTTGAAGCATACCTTGCTGCGTTCCTACCGTGCCGATGAGTGGAGCCTGTGGTTCCAGGCCGCCGGTTTGCCCAGCGATACCCGGGTGCCGCGCAGCGTGGTGTTCGACTCCTCGCTGGCAATGATGGAGGCCGCGCTGCAAGGTGCCGGCGTGGCACTGGCGCCAGCTCGTATGTTTTCGCGGCAATTGGAGAACGATGTGATCCGCCAGCCGTTCGAGATGGGGATCACCACCGGCAGCTATTGGTTGACGCGCTTGCAGTCGCGGGCTGAGACACCCGCGATGGTGGCGTTCAAAGGGTGGTTACAGGCGAGTGTTGCCTGAGCTGACGCCGATCAGTCTAGCGAACGCAATGCCCAAAGCAATGCAGATCAAAGGTGGCAGCTGGCTTGCCTGCGAAAGCGGTTGTGCAGTCACAGGTGCAGCGACTGACACACTGCCTTCGCGGGCAAGCCCGCTCCCACCGTCAGCGCTTGGCTAGGCGAGGTATTGGCGGAACCATCCCAGGGTGCGTTCCCAGGCAAGGTTCGCCGCTGCTTCGTCATAGCGCGGTGTCGAATCATTATGGAAGCCGTGATTGGCGCCCTTGTAGATAAACGCCTCATACCTCATCCCCGCGGCCTTCAATGCCTGTTCATACGCCGGCCAGCCTTCATTGATGCGCGTATCCAGTTCACCGAAATGCAACAGGATCGGCGCCTTGATGCGCGGCACGTCCTTGGCGTCGGGTTGGCGCCCGTAGAAAGACACTGCCGCGCCCAGTTCCGGGTAGGCCACCGCCGCTGCATTGGTCACGCCACCGCCATAACAGAACCCGGTGATGCCGACTTTGCCCGTGCTGCTGTCGTGGTGCATCAGCCATTCGATGGCGGCGAAGAAGTCGTTCATCAGTTTGGTCGGGTCGACGGTCTGTTGCAGTGCCACGCCTTTTTCATCATTGCCAGGGTAGCCGCCCACCGAGGTCAGGCCGTCCGGGGCCAAGGCGATAAAGCCGGCCTTGGCCAGGCGTCGGGCGACGTCTTCGATATAAGGGTTCAGGCCCCGGTTTTCATGCACCACCACCACGGCTGGCAGTTTGCCTGCGGCCTTGGCTGGGCGTACCAGATAGCCGCGCACGGTGCCGTTGCCTTTGGGCGAGGGGTAGGTGATGTAGTCGGCGACGATATCCGGGTCGGTGAATTGCACCTGTTCGGCCAGGGCTCAGGGCCGCGAGCAATGCCGAAGCGGTGAGGCCACCGAGGGTGAACAGCGCGGCGCGGTCGAGAAATTCGCGGCGGTTGATCTTGCCGTGGGCATAGCCGTCGTAGAGTTCCAGCAGTTCGGGAGCAAAGTTTTTCGCGGTCAGACGAGTCATCGGTGCAGTCCTCGATTAGCGGTTGCCGTCACTGTAGACCAGGATCAAACCTCGCGGCCATGGGCTGCGGCGGCCAGTTGCCCGGTGTCGACGCGCACGAACACCGAGTCGCCGACGGCGGTGAGCACGCTGCCTGCATACACTTCGCAGACCACACGGCTTTTGCGGCCGATTTCGCCTTCGACCCGAGCCCGCAGGACCAGGGGCACCCCCATGGGCGTGGGTTTGATGAATTTGATCCCCAGATTACCGGTGACGCAGTCGATGCGCGGCAGGCTGCCGGGTTCACGCTGTTCGGCGCGGTAGTGGTAGGCCATGGCGGTCCAGTTGGAATGGCAGTCCACCAGCATGGCGATCAGCCCACCGTAGACCAGATCCGGCCAGCCGCTGTATTTGGCCTCGGGTTGGTGCTCGGCAATGACGTGCACGCCATCGTCATCCCAGCGGCTCTTGATGTGCAGGCCATGGGGGTTGCTGCTGCCGCAGCCGTAACAGATGCCGTCCGGCGCCGTGGTGTCCTGGAGAGAAGCGCTGTGCATGCAGAGTCCTTGTTGTTGTTTGGCGACGCTTCTATTTAGCAGGCCAGGGGTTAGCGAGCAAACTTCTTCGCCCCGGCCACGCAGCCGATCACCGCCACCGTCACCAGCACCATGCCCAGGCTGACCTGTTCATGCAGCAAACCCGCTGCCAGCGCCAGGCCGAAGAACGGTTGCAGCAACTGCAACTGGCCGACCGCGGCAATCCCGCCTTGGGCCAGGCCGCGGTACCAGAATACAAAGCCGATCAACATGCTGAACAACGCCACATAGCCCAGGCTCAGCCATGCCGGCAAGCTGATGCCGCTGAGGGTGGACGGCGCCAACAACAGGCTCAAGGGCGCCACCACCGGCAGCGACACCACCAGCGCCCAGCAGATCACCTGCCAGCCGCCCAGGTTGCGCGACAGCTTGGCGCCTTCGGCATACCCCAGGCCGCATGCCAGCACGGCCAACAGCATCAACACATCGCCCGCGGGTGCGGCGCTCAAGCCTTGAGCAATGGCATATCCCATCACCAACAGGCTGCCCAGGACCGAAAACAACCAGAACACCGGCCTCGGCCGTTCACCGCCGCGCAGCACACCGAACACCGCCGTAGCCAGTGGCAGCAGGCCGATAAAGACGATGGAGTGGGCCGAGGTCACGTACTGCAGGGCCAGGGCCGTCAGCAGTGGAAAGCCGATCACCACGCCAAGCGCGACGATAACCAGCGGTGCCCATTGCTGGCGTGTGGGGCGTTTTTCCTTGAACACCCCCAATAGGCACAACCCCAATAGTGCCGCGAGGGTGGCGCGGATCATGGTCAGGAACACCGGATCGAATTCCATCACCGCCAGGCGCGTGGCTGGCAGCGAGCCGCTGAAAATCACCACGCCGATAAAACCGTTGATCCAACCCTGGGTGCTGCTGTCCAGAGTGCCGAGAGGAGAAGTGCGTTCCATGGGGGACCTGTCCGAAAATGGCAGTTGCATGCTGGGCATCCTAGGATTGAAGATTAAGACAATCAAAAAATTGTCATGGATACATCCCTATGCCCCGTGCTCGCTACAAGACGCTGGTCGATACCTTCGCCGAGGCCATCCGCAGCGGCCAATTGCAGCCCGGCACGCGGTTACCTACCCATCGGCGATTGGCCGCCGAGCATGGCCTGGCACTGGTCACCGCCAGCCGGGTGTACAGCGAGCTGGAAGCCATGGGCCTGGTCAGCGGCGAAACCGGGCGCGGCACCTTCGTGCGTGAGATTGCCTTGCCACCGGGGCAGGGCAGCGGGCAGATGACGGTTGCGGCGGGTTTGCTGGACCTGAATTTCAACTATCCGTCTTTGCCGGGCCAGGCCGAGCTGTTGCGCACGGCGTTGCGCCAGCTCGCCCTGTCTGGCGATCTGGAGGCGCTGCTGCGCTACCAGCCCCATGCCGGGCGTGTGCACGAGCGCGCCGCCGTGGCCCGGCACTTGTTGAACCGAGGGTTGGCGGTGCAAGCCGAGCAGGTGCTTGTCGTCAGCGGCGCCCAGCATGGCCTGGCGGTGAGCATGATGACCTTGCTCAAGCCTGGGGATGTGGTGGCGGTGGATGCATTGACCTATTCGGGGTTCAAGGTACTGGCCGAAACCCTGCACCTGGAACTGGTCGCCATCCCAGTCACCGCCAGCGGCCCGGACCTGGACCACCTGCACAGCTTGTGTCGCCAGCGCCCGGTGCGAGCGGTGTACAGCATGCCGACCCTGCATAACCCGCTGGGCTGGGTGATGAGCCTGGCGCAGCGCGAGCGTTTGGTGGCAATCGCCCGGCAGCACGACCTGATGATCATCGAGGATGGCGCCTATGCGTTTCTCGCCGAAGAAGCACCGCCACCTTTGGCAACTCTTGCACCGGAGCGCACGGTGTACATCGGCGGGTTGTCCAAGAGTGTCGCCACCGGTTTGCGTGTGGGCTTTATCGCTGCGCCTATGGCGTGGGTAAGCGGGTTGGAACGCACGATCATGGCCACTACCTGGAACGTGCCGGGGGTGATGAGCGCGATTGCGGTGGGCTGGCTCGAGGACGGCACGGTGGCGCAACTGGAGGCGCAAAAGCGTGCGGATGCCCAGGCTCGTCAAGCGTTGGCAGCACAGGTGCTGAGGGGCGTGAAGACCATCAGCCACCCGTCATCCTACTTTCTGTGGCTACCGTTGGCGGAAGACGCCCGCGCCGATCAGGTCGCCATGACCTTGCAGCGGGCGGGCATCTCGGTTTCAACCGCCGAACCGTTCGCGGTCTCGGCCCAGGTGCCCCACGCACTGCGCCTGGCCCTGGGTTCGGTGCCGATGGCGGCGTTGCGTGAGGCGCTGGTGAAGGTGCGCAAGGTGGTGGCGTGGTGAGCGATCTTCAGTACTTGTAAGCCTGGCGACCAATCAGCAGCCATTTGCCATGCTGTTTTTGCCAGACCTGGAAGTTATCGATATCGGTTGGTGTGTCCACACCGCTGTTCACTGCCAGGGCGTGGAAGTGGTTGCGCACCAGGGCGGTATCGCCATTGAGGGTGATGGTCTGGTTTTGCATCTCCAGGGTTTTGAATGCGCTGGTATGGGTTTCTAGGTCGGCAATGAATTGCGCCTTGTTCTGCACCTTGCCGCTGGAGTGGCCGTAGGTGAGCTTGTCGGACGTCAGTGCATGAAGCTGCTTGAGGTCCAGGTGCAGCATGGCTTGGGTCAATTGATCGACTGCCTGGGCTACATCCTTCTCGGCTGCGCCGGGCGCGGCGGCGACGTAGCCGCAGAACAGGCACAGAAATCCGATCAGCACTTTGAAGTTGGGCATGGGGGGGGTTCCTTATTGTTGTTGGGAAATACGACGAGGTATGTCGTCGTACAACCATGCAATATTCTCAAGGGGAAAGGAAAGTGAAATTTGCAGGAGCTTGAGGTGAGGAGGCGCTAGAGTATTCATCACCATCCGCGCAGCCGAGGTACATCATGGATTTTGACTGGCACAGCGACGTCATCACCCGTGCTACACCCGTCACCCCTAGCTACAAAAACACCCAGAACGTGCGCCGCTTTATGCTTGAGCAGTGCGGCCCGGCGTTCAAGTTCAACCGTCCATTCATGGCGTGGATTCGTAATGGCGCACCCAAGACCTTGGGGGAAGTGGTGGAGGAGTGGCAGCGTCGCAACGAGGTTCTTCGGTCGTCGCACCACGGTGTTTGAACTGAAATATGAACAAAAAGTGTGGGAGCGGGCTTGCTCGCGAATGCGCCGTGTCAGTCACCTGATTTGTTGACTGACACACTTCATTCGCGAGCAAGCCCGCTCCCACACTTTGAGTGAGGAGCCCAGCTAGATAGCCGCCAGCGGTGGCGTACGCGGCGGGATCATCCGTTTGCTGCCGGTGGCTTCGAACGCCGAGGCAAAGCGCAACAGCGCCGAATCGTCATAGGCACGCCCGGCGAAGGTCAGCCCCACCGGCATGCCAATGTCCGCCATCACGCCCATCGGCACGGTGACGGTGGGTACGCCCAGGTGGCGGATGGCGAGGTTGCCGTTGGCGACCCATACGCCGTTGCTCCAGGCGATATCGGCAGACGCTTCGTTCACATCGGCATCGGCCGGTCCTACGTCGGCCACGGTGGGGAACAGCACGGCGTCAAGCCCCAGGGTGTCCATCCAGTCTTCCAGGTCCAGGCGCCGGGTGTGCTCCAGGCCGCGCAGGCCATCGGGCACGGTGCTGATCTGGTCCCATGAGGTGATGCCGCGTTGGGCCATGCGCACGTATTCGTCCATGCCGGCGGCCAGGTCGTCTTCACGGTTGGGCAGGGTGCCGGGGTCGTGGGGGAAGATGTTCGGCCCGTCCACATCGGCCAGGCGGTTCAGGTGCGGGTCGCCGTTGGCGCGCAGGAAGTCATCGAAGGCCCAGGCTGACAGTTCCCACAGTTCGTCGTGGAGGAACTCTTTAGAGACCAGGCCACGGGTAAACACCGTCGGTGCGCCGGGGCGGTCGCCTTCGCAGTTGGACACCAGCGGGAAATCCACTTCGATCACTTCGGCACCCGCCGCTTCCAATGCCTGGCGCGCGGCTTGCCACAGTTCAATCACCGTGGCGCGGGTGTGGATTTTTTGCCCGGTCGGGCCGCCGATACCGGGTTTTTCGCTGGTGCCAGCCTCCGGGTCGGCGTTGATGTACATGCGCGGCACGCCAAAGCGCTTGCCGGCCAGGCTTTCGCTGTTGACTGCCAGCGCCGCGTAGGACTCCGGGCGCACCGAGGTGACGCTGGGGATTGGCACCCAGGGTTGCAGGCGCCACAGGTCGCCTCGTGTGTCCGGGTCTTCGGCCACCACGACGTCGAGCACTTCCAGCAGGTCGGCCATGGTGCGAGCGTAGGGCACTACCACGTCCATGGTCGGGGTCAGCGGCCAGTTGCCGCGCACGGAAATCACCCCGCGTGAAGGCGTGTAGGCACACAGGCCATTGTTGGAGGCCGGGCCGCGACCGCTGGACCAGGTTTCTTCAGCCAGCCCGAACGCGGCAAAGCTGGCGGCGGTGGCGGTGCCGGCACCGTTGGAGGAACCCGACGCAAACGGCGCGGTGAGGTAGTCGGCGTTGTAGGGGCTTTCGGCGCGACCGTACACGCCACGCTGCATACCGCCATTGGCCATCGGCGGCATGTTGGTCTTGCCCAGGCAGATAGCGCCACCGGCACGCAGACGCTCAATGGTGAAGGCATCGCGCTGGGCCACCAGCTTGGCAAACGCCGGGCTGCCGGATGCAGCCGTCAACCCCTTGACCAGGTAACTGTCCTTGGCCGTGTAGGGGATACCATCCAGTGGCCCCAGGGTTTGCCCCTTGGCGCGGCGTGCATCAGACGCCTGGGCTTCTTTGAGCGCATCGGGGTTGCGTACCACCACGGCGTTCAGTGCAGTGGCCGTCTGCGGGCCATCGTAGGCATCTATCCGCGCCAGGTACGCCTGCACCAGTTCAACTGCCGTGGTCTGGCCGGCTTCAAGCGCAGCGCGCAATTGGGCAATGGAGACTTCAGTAACTTGCATCACGTTTTTTTCGCCGCCTTCAAGTGGGGGTATGGCGGCAGTCTACGTACAGATATTTCACAAAACCAGCGCGGCCTACTTCGCGTAGGCGGCGGGAACGACATCCCCGCGCAAGGCGTCAGCAACATTGCGAGTGGCCGCCCTTTATCGCTAAGGTGGCCGCGTTGATCAACGTTGCACTTCAAGGAAGAGACCATGCAAAAACCTTATATCGCCCTGGCGGCCTTGCTGGGATTCACCGTCTATACCGTGGCGACCATGCTCACGGCCGAGCAGTCACTGTTGGCATTTGGATGGGAACTGATGTCCAGACCCGATACGGCACAGGTGGTGATTGACCTGTATCTGATGGCGGTGCTGGCGTGTGTGTGGATGTACCGGGATGCGCGTGGGCGAGGGCGGTCGATGGCCTCAGTGCTGCCGTATTTTTTACTGACGGCAGTGTTTGTGTCGGTAGGGCCGCTGCTCTATATCGTGGTTAATGGGTTTTCCCGGCGAACGCTCAACTAAGCCTGTATGGCAAGGGCGCAAGCTCCCTTGCCATGGGTAGTGCGCGGCCTTCAGGGATTAAGGAACGCTTGGTAGTTGTCCTTGGTGATCTGCTGATAAGGAATCGTCAGCTCCGCCGTGTACGGCTGCTGCTTGACCATCTTCACCGCCAGGTCGATGGAACCCACTGCCTGGCCCTTGTTGTCCTGGTACACCGTGACCAACAACTGGCCTTTTTTCACCGCGTCCAATCCCGCTGCGCCGCCGTCACTGCCGGCCACCAGGATGTCCTTACCCGGCTGCATGCCTGCCTGGCTGATAGCCATGGCCGCGCCAATCGCCATTTCATCGGCATTCGCGGCCACGGCATCGATTTTGCGCCCTGATACGATCCAGTTGTTCATCAGGTCAATCGCCTTGCCACGCTGCCATTCGGCGCTTTGCTCCTCGACGATCTTGATGTCGGGGTAGTCCTTCAGCACGCTCTTCACCCCCAGCGTGCGGTTATGGGTGGCGTTGTTGGACAGCAGCCCGAGCATGATCGCCAGGTTGCCCTTGCCGCCCATTTTCTCGGCCAGGTAGCGCATCTGGATTTCGCCGGCCTTGATCTCGTCCGAACCGACATAGCCCACGCCCGCTGGTACCTCCTTGAACTCCGGGCGGCGGTTGACGTACACCAGCGGGATCTTGGCCTGCTGGGCATTGAGCGTCATCTTCTGGGTGGCCGCTGTGTCCACCGCGTTGACGATAATCGCGTCCATGCCCTGGGCGGTGAAGTTTTGCACCTGATTGAGTTGTCGCACCACATCGCCCTGGGCGTCTTCAAACTGCAGGGTGACATCGGGCAGTTCCCTGGCGTGGGCGGCCATGTAGTCGCGCATTTGTGCGAGGAATACGTCGTCCACCTGGGCGATGCTCACGCCGATGCGAATGTCGGCCAGCGCCCAAGGGCTGAACGCCAGGACTAACAGTGCCGCAAGGAGTTGCTTCTTCATGGTTTTGCTCCGTTGTTTTTGTTGTTGTCAAAGCAGGGCGGTTTACGCTTGGCGTTTGGCCCGTAGCTGCACCACGGCGGCGGCGAAGTCCGAGCACGGCCAGCGTTCGTCGAGGGCTTGCAGCATCAGCTGTTGCCCGGTTTGTGGGGCCAGGCCCCTCAAGGGTGGGTCGGTGTCGAGGTTGGTGGGGAAGGAGTACCCGTCTGCGGTACAGGCGACCACGGCGTGGGCATCCAGGTTGGGGTTGGCGAGCAGCACCGGGTACACCGCCAGCATCATGCGGTCGCGGTCGATGGCTTCCATCGGCTTGCCGAACGCCGAGGAGATTTGCAGCAGGTTAGCCATGCGCTGGCGATCGGCCGTGCGGTTGGTGCCGGCGGCATGGAACAGCGCCGGGTTGAAGAACAGCAAGTCGCCCTTGTTCAGCGGCAATTGCACCGCGTGTTGCTGGAAGTAGTCGATAAACTCCGTGCGACGCCACGCCAGGTACCCCAAGGCGTACTGCTGGGAAAAGGGCAGCAGTTGGGTGGGGCCGGTTTCCAGCGGCATATCCGAGTGTGCGATAGCACCTTGCAACGTCAAATGTTGGGACAGCGCATGCAGCGGCAGCGGAAAACGTTCGACCACATCGCTGGTCTGAAAACCCAGGTGATAGTCACGGTGCGGCTGCTGCGCCTGGCCACCTGGATGCACCACATTGACTTGCGCCGTGACTTGAAAGCCCGGCCCCAACCAGGCTTCGGCAATCAACCCCAGCAGAGGGTTGGCGTAGTACTCGGCAAAAGACTCGGGGGACTGTAAGGCCGCCTTCTGCAACGCGTTCCAGATCCTGCCATTGCTACCGGCCTTGGCAAAGTGATCGGCAGCCACGCCTTGGGCGGCTTCATGGGCAAAGATCGCGTCGAAGACCTGGCTGTGGCGGTCCACCACTTCCAGGTCTTCATAGGCTTGGCGCACCACCATTACGCCGGGCCCGTCACGGAACAGGTGATGCAGCTCGTTCATGACGACCAGGCGGTCGCTGTTGCGCAAGGTGTGGGCCTGATAGATCGGCACACTGCCTTGTACCTCAAGGCACAGCGGGTAGTCGCTGGCGTTGGTGCGCTGCGCACAGATCCGGCTGAAGTCGGCCAGGCGCACCGCGTCGCCGTTTACGAAAGCCGACATCACACACCTCCTGGAAGGCTCAGGGCCTGGTGAGGTTGCGGGGTGCTGCTGTCGGTGCAGCCGACCACGCCCTGTTCCAGGTCGATGACCGCGCCGCTCATCATTCCCGACTCGGCGGACAGCAAAAATGCCACGCTGCGCGCCACCTCTTCGGGCTTGAGCAGGCGCCCAAACGGTTGGGCGCGTTCGGCTTCGGCCAGCCAGCCGTCCTGGGCGCCGTGGTACTGGCGCTGGATCTGATCCTCGTGGGGCGTGTCCATCCAGCCGATGTTCAGGCCATTCACGCGGATGCGGTTGCGCAAGGCACTGAACGCTACGTTCTTGGTCAGGATCGCCAGCGCGCCCTTGGACGCCGCGTAGGCACTCAAGAACGATTGCCCACCATGGCCGGTAACGCTCTGGATATTGACGACCGCACCTGCGACACCGTTGCTGATCATCAGCTTCAACGCTTCCTGCATGAGGAAAAACGGCGCCCGTACATTGACCGCAAACAAGCGCTCGAACAGCTCCGGCGAGGTGTCGAGAATGGTGCCGCGGTCAGACATGCCGGCGCAGTTCACCAAGCCGTGCAAGGTACCGAAATGGACGCGCGCTGCTTCGATGATAGCGCGGCAGTCTTCGACCTTTTCCAGGTCGGCCTCGACAAAAAATGCCTGGCAATCCAACTGGGCCAGCTGGCGCACCTGCGCGTCGCCCTCGGTACGGCGACGCCCGCAAATGATCAGCCCGGCCGCACCACGGCGAGCCAGGGTATGGGCCACCGCCGCGCCGAGGCCCTGGGTGCTGCCGGTGACGACAAAGTATTGGCCGCTGAACGAGGTCGCAAGATCGGTGTGGGGCATTGGGGTTCTCCTGGAATTTTTGTTGTTTTGCTGGCCCGGCTCGACGCCGGGCAAAACTGAGACTAGCATTGCAAAACCTCAATAACGCCCAAAAAAGACCTCAAAAACACCTCAGGCGAAACCCATGCTCGAACGCGCAAAACACTTTTCCATCAAGCAACTCGCCACCCAGGCTGGCGTCAGCAAGGCCACGGTGGACCGCGTGTTGCACCAGCGCGGCAGCGTGCACGCCCAGACACGGCGGCGTATCGAGCAGGCATTGGAGGAGTTGGAATCCCAGGAAAAAAATGGCTTGGCCGTGGGGCGTACCTTCCATGTGGACGTGATCATGCACACGCCCCAGCGTTTCAGCGCGGCGGTGCAGGCGGCGATCGTTGGCCAATTGGCCAGCCTGGCACCGTTTCGCATCGCGCCACGTTTTCACCTGTTCGAGGAGATCGAGCCCCAGGCCATGCATGACCAACTGCTGCGCTGCCTCGACACGGGCAGCCAGGGCGTGGTGCTCAAGGCTGCGGATGAGCCGGCGGTGAACCTGGCCGTCAAGCAACTGATTGCGGCCAGTATTCCGGTGGTGACCTTGGTCACCGACCTGCCCCAAAGCGAGCGCATCGGCTATGTGGGCATGGACAATCGCACGGCCGGCCAGACAGCGGCCTACCTGATGTCGCGCTGGCTGCCGACCGAGGCGCAGGACGTGGCGGTGGTGATCGGCAGCGAATTGTTCCGCGGCGAAGAAGAGCGCGAGATGGGTTTTCGTACCTGGCTGCGTGGCCGCGCCGAGTACCTGCGAGTACTGGATATCAGCGGCGGCTACGGCGTGTATGAGCGCACCTTTGAGCGAGTGACCCAAGCCTTGCTCCAGCACCCCGGGCTGAAGGCGGTGTACAGCGTCGGCGGTGGCAACCGCGCAATTGTCGACGCGTTTGCCGCCCAGGACCGTCCATTGGAGGTGTTCATCGGCCACGACCTTGACGAAGAAAACCGCCAACTGCTGAGGGAAGAAAAAGTCGCGGCGATCATCGATCACAACCTGCAGATCGATGCCCGCCACGTATTCCTGCACATCCTGCACTACCACCGGCTCTGGAAGGCCGGGCCGATTGCGCCGTCACAGGTGCAGATCGTCACGCCGTTCAACCTGCCGGACTGAAGCGCTGAAATACCACGTCCAATAACAATCCAGGAGTTCGACCATGCTACGTATCGCCGTTCTAGGTGCCGGGCGCATCGCCAAGATCCACGCCGCCAACGTTGCCGCCCATCCCAATGCCACGCTGGCGCTGGTGGCCGATCCCTGGCGCGCAGGTGTCGATGCCTTGAGCACCCAGTTGGGGTGTGAAGCCGCGTATGACTGCGCCGCCGTGCTGAGCCGCGAGGACATCGATGCGGTGGTGATCGGCACGCCCACCGACACCCACATCGACCTGTTGCTGGCTGCGGTGGCCCAGGGCAAGGCGGTGCTCTGCGAAAAACCCATCGACCTGGACATCGCCAAGGCGCGCAGCGCGGCGCAAACCGTGGAGCGCCAGGGCGGCAAGGTAATGCTCGGTTTCAACCGGCGCTTCGACCCGGACATGCTGCGCCTGCGCCAGGCGCTGGACGCCGGCCAGATCGGCGTCGTGCGCCAGGTGATCATCACCAGTCGCGACCCTGGCCTGGCACCGCGTGACTATCTGGAACACTCTGGCGGGATCCTGCGCGACATGACCATCCATGACTTTGACACCGCTCGCCATTTGCTCGGCGAGGAACCGGTAGAAGTCAGCGCCTTCGCCAGTCGCCTGGTGGACCCGACCCTGGAGCAGATCGACGACTACGACAGCGTCATGGTTTTGCTACGCACCGCTTCGGGCAAACAATGCCATATCAACTGCTGCCGCCAGGCGGTGTATGGCTATGACCAGCGCGTAGAAGTTTCCGGCGCCAGCGGCGTGCTGCTGACCGACAATCACCGGCCCAGCACCGTGCGCCATTGGAGCGCTGAGCACACCGAAGCGCTGGAGCCGTTGCAGCATTTTTTCCTTGAGCGTTACGCGGATGCGTATCGCAATGAGCTGACGCAGTTCATCGATGCGTTGAACGAGGGGCGCGAGTTGCCCACCAGTATGCGCGATGGCCTGTATGCGTTGCATCTGGCTGATTGTGCGTTGGAGTCGGTGAAGACCGGGCGCAGTGTGAGGGTCGGTCATGACCTGTAGCACGGCTGGGGGGTAGCTTACGTGGCCAGCGATGCGCTGTGGGTGCGGGCTTGCTCGCGAAGGCGGTGTGACAGTCAAGAACCTCATAGGTTGTGCCACCGTCTTCGCGAGCAAGCCCGCTCCCACATTTGGGGGGCGTGGAGTCAGTCAGGTACCCGTTGGCTTGCAGTCCAGCCCAACCAATCAGACCCCCTTGGTAGAAGGCAGCAGTACCGTCAGGATACCCACCAGCGGCAGGAACGAGCACAGCTTGTACACGTATTCGATGCCGTGATGGTCAGCGAGCATCCCGAGCAGCGCCGCGCCGATCCCGCTGAAGCCGAACATCAGGCCGAAGAATATCCCGGCGATCATGCCCACATTGCCCGGCACCAGTTCCTGGGCAAACACCACGATGGCCGAGAACGCCGAGGCGATGATAAAGCCGATGACCACGCTGAGTACGGCGGTCCAGAACAGGTCGACGTAGGGCAGGGCCAGGGTGAACGGTGCGGCGCCGAGGATCGAAAACCAGATGACTTTCTTGCGGCCGATCTTGTCGCCGATCGGGCCACCGGCAAAGGTGCCCACGGCCACTGCGCCGAGAAACAGGAACAGGTACATCTGCGAGCTGGCTACCGACAGCTGGAATTTTTCGATCAGGTAGAACGTGAAGTAACTGGTCAGGCTGGTCATGTACCAGTATTTGGAGAACACCAGCACAGCCAATACCACCAGGGCGAAGGTCACGCGGCCTTTGGACAAACCGTGGGTGGCCTGGCCGCCTTGCTTGAGCTTGAACAGGTTGAGGTGGTGGCGGTACCAGCGGCTCAAGCCGTACAGCACCAGGATGGCGAACACCGCAAACAGGCCGAACCAGGCAATGTGGCTTTGGCCGTAGGGAATGATGATCGCCGCCGCCAGCAACGGGCCGAAAGCGCTGCCGGTGTTGCCGCCGACCTGGAAGGTCGATTGCGCCAGGCCGTAGCGCCCACCGGAAGCCAGGCGTGCGACGCGGGAGGTTTCCGGGTGGAAGGTCGATGAGCCCACACCTACCAGCGCTGCCGCGAGCAATATCGCTGGGAAGTTGCCGACAAAGGCCAGCATCAAGATGCCGATCAAGGTGCACACCATGCCCGCTGGTAATAACCAGGGTTTGGGGTGGCGGTCGGTGTGGTAGCCGATCCACGGTTGCAGCAGGGAGGCGGTCAACTGGAAGGTCAGGGTGATCAGGCCAACCTGGGTAAAGCTCAGGCCGTAGTTGGCCTTGAGCATCGGGTAGATCGACGGCAGTACCGCCTGGATCAAGTCATTGATCAGGTGCGCCAGGGCACAGGCGCCCAGGACGCGCATGACTAAGGGGCTTACTTGCGAGCTGGTCGAAGGTGCGGCGGGTGACGCTGTGACTGTGGACATGCGGGCATTCCGTACAAGGCAACTGACAGGCGTGGAGGCGGGCGGCGGTGATGTGAACCGCCACTCCATCTGGACTCGGCGTTTATGCTAGATTCGGCGCCAATGCCTGTCTCGCGCAATTCGGGCAGAAACCATCGCAAAAAGGGCGAAATGATCAAATCACTGGATAAATTTCTGCGAGAGATCGATGAGGGCGACTGGGCCGTCATCAGTTCGGCCACCGATTACCCCGAAAACTGGGTGATCCCCGAACACAGCCACAACAAGCACCAACTGCTGTACGCCATTGGCGGTGTGATGGTGGTGTACTCGGCCCTGAGGCAATGGACGGTGCCGCCCAATCGTGGCTTCTGGATGCCTTGCGGTCAAGTTCACTCACTGCGCTGCGTAGGTACGCTGAAGATGCGCAGCGTGTTCGTGCGCCCGGACAGCTTCCCCAACTTGCCGGCCGAGCCCAAGACGGTGACGGTCTCGCCGCTGCTGAGCGAACTGATCAAGGCCTCGGTGAGCTTGAAACCGCCGTATGCCGAGGACTCACGGGACGCGAGGATCATGCACCTGATTCTTGATGAACTGGCCATCCTGCCGGCTTTGCCGCTGTCTTTGCCGCAGCCTGCGGACCCGCGCCTGAGCCCGATCTGCCTGGCGTTGCAGGATGAACCGAGTGATGCCTCCACCGTCGCCGACTGGAGTGCGCGGTTGGGATTGGACCAGACCACCATCCAGCGCCTGTTCCGTAAGGAAACCGGCATGACCTTCGGCCAATGGCGCCAGCAGGCGCGGTTGCTGCTGGCGCTGGAGCGCATTGCGGTGGGGGAGAAGATCATCGATGTGGCGTTTGAGTTGGGCTACGAAAGCCCCAGCGCTTTTACCAGCATGTTCAAGAAACAGTTTGGCAAAACGCCGAGTCATTTTTTCAAATAGCGTCGCTCGCCATGCGCGCATGAGCAGGGCGCCGGGATGCCAGGTAAGCCAGCAGCGTGGCGACTACCAGCAAGGCGGCGCTCAACTCGAAGGTGGCCTGATAACCGCTCAAGTCGAATGCCACACCACCGACGGTGGCACCGGCGGCAATCGCCAACTGGATGATGGCGACCATCAACCCCCCGCCGGCCTCAGCGTCGTCGGGCAAGGTGCGCGCCAGCCATGTCCACCAGCCAACCGGTGCAGCTGTCGCTACCAGGCCCCAGCAGCCCAACAGCACGGTGGTGACAATCGCTGAACCGCCGAGCCCCACCAGTGCAAGGGCGATGCCCGCCATGATCAGCGGGATGGCAATCAGCGTCGGGTACAAATGACGCTTGAGCAAATGCTCAATCAACACCGTACCCGCCAGACCGGCCAGGCCGAGCACCAGCAGCATCAGCGACAGGGTGGACACCTCGACCCGGGTCACGCCTTCCAGGAACGGCCGCAGGTAAGTGAACAGCATGAACTGGCCCATGAAGAACAGGCTGACGGCGCACATGCCCACGGCCACCTTGGAGTTTTTCAGCAGGCGCAGTGCATTGCCGGTGTTCGCTGCGCCGCTGTGCTTGAGCGCAGGCAAGCTCAGCCACAGCCAGGCCAGCGCAATCACGGCCACCGGCACCACGCAAAAAAATGCGCCGCGCCAGCCAATCAGGCCGCCAAGAAAGCTGCCCAGCGGCGCCGCGATCACCGTCGCCAGGGCGTTGCCACCGTTGACGATGGCCAAGGCCCGTGGCACTTGGGCGGGCTCGACCAGGCGCATTGCCGTGGCCGCCGACAGCGACCAGAAACCGCCAATCGCCACCCCAATCAATGCGCGCCCGAACATGAACACCGCGTAATTCGGTGCGAACGCCACCACGCTGCCAGAGAGGATCATCAGCAGGGTCAGGGCCATCAGCAGGCGCTTGCGATCCATCCTCGCGGCAACCGCCGCGATCACCAGGCTGGTGAGCAAGGCAAACACCCCGGACACGGAAATGCCCTGGCCGGCCTGGCCTTCAGTGATGTGCAAGTCAGCGGCCAGCGGTGTGAGCAGGCTGACCGGCATGAACTCGGAGGCGACCAAGGCAAACGCCGCGAGCGACATCGCCAGCACCGCGCCCCAGCGTTGCGGTTGAGGGATAACGGAGCTCACTGCAAGTGGCTCTGGAAGAAGGTGGTGAGCGTGTCAAACGGGATCAGTTCGACGCGGTCGTACAGGTCTACATGGCCGGCGTTGGGGATGATCAGCAATTGCTTGGGCTCGGCGGCGCGTTGATAGGCGTCTTCACTGAATTCACGGGAGTGCGCGTTGGCCCCGGTAATCAGCAGCAGTGGGCGCGGCGAGATCGTCTCGATATCGTTGAAGGGGTAGAAGTTCATGAACTTGACGTTACTGGTCAGCGTCGGCCGGGTGGTGGTCTGCGATGAGGCGCCTGCCGGGGTGACTTCGCCGCGGGGGGTGCGGTAGAAGTCGTAGAACTCGTCGCCGACCGGGTCGCCCGTGAGGCTCTGCGGCGTGCCACCGGTGTAGAGGGTCTCGCCGCCCTGGAACTCTACATAGCGCTGGTTGGCGGCCTGGCGCAGGATCTGCTGGCGCTGTTGCAAGGTCATGCCGTGCTTGAGGCCATTGCGGTTGGCCGCGCCCATGTCGTACATGCTGACGGTGGCGATTGCCTTGAGACGCGAATCGATCTTCGCAGCACTGATCACAAAACTGCCGCTGCCACAAATGCCGATGGCACCGATGCGTTCCCGGTCGACCTGTGGGCGAGTGCCGAGAAAGTCCACGGCGGCGCTGAAGTCTTCCACGTAGAGGTCGGGCAACACCGCGTTGCGCGGCGTACCGGCGCTTTGGCCCCAGAACGACAGGTCCAGGGACAGGGTCACGAAACCCTGTTCAGCCATTTTGGTGGCGTAGAGGTTGGCGCTTTGCTCTTTGACGGCGCCCATCGGGTGGCCGACGACCAGGGCTGCGTGCTTTGAGCCTGGGGCCAGGTGTTTGGGCACAAACAGCGTGCCTGCCACCTGCATGCCGTATTGATTGTTGAAGGTGACAGGTTCGGCCGTCACTGTGTCGCTGCTGTAAAAGTTATCCGCACCGTTAGACATATCGGCTCCAAATGAAGAAAGAGAAGTCACCAGCAAACCCAGGGCGAGCAAGAGGCGTTTCATAGGGATGTTCCTTGTGAAGTGTCCGCACATTTTCCGGGTGACGGCAGGGCTTCTGTAGTGCATTTGAGTGGATTACTTGCCTGATCCTCTGAGTTTCAGCGCCAGATGACGACGCCCGTGACTTGCGCGGGTAAAGTGCAATGAAGCATTGAAAGGGTCTGTCATGACGTCCACTCCCACCCCCCTGAACGCGCTGATCCAGTCGATTGGTTCGCGCACCCCGTCGCCCGGCGACTACGCGATGCCGATCCCCGGCCTGGGCTTTTATCGGCGTGAGCAACCCGCTGCGCCGGTGGTGTGCATGGTTGAGCCGTGCATCGTGCTGGTGGCCCAGGGCGAGAAGCAGTTGTGGGTCGGCGGCGAGGGCTACCCCTACGACACGTCCCGGTTCCTGGTGACGTCGCTGGACATTCCGGCCAATTCCGAGGTGCTGGCCGCCAGCCCCGAGCAGCCGTGCCTGGGGCTGACGTTCAAGCTGGACCTGCGCATGCTCGCGGAGCTGATCGCCCAGGGTGGCTTGCCGCCGGTGCGTGAGCGCGCAGTCATGAAGGGCGTGGGGATCGGCACGGTCACCGACGGCATGCTGGCCGCATTCGCGCGCCTGGTGGCGTTGCTGGACGAACCCGAGGCTATCCCGGTACTCGCGCCATTGATCCAGCGCGAGATTCATTACCGGCTATTGAAAAGCGACCAGGCCGGCCGACTGCGCCAGATCTGTTCGGTGGACGGGCAGGGCTATCGGATTGCCAAGGCCATCGACTGGCTGAAGTTGAATTTCGACGGGGCCCTGCGTGTGGAAGAGCTGGCAGCGCGGGTGCAAATGAGCGCGGCGACCTTTCACCATCACTTCCGGCAACTGACCGCGATGAGCCCGCTGCAATACCAGAAATGGCTGCGTCTGAATGAAGCACGACGATTGATGTTGAACGAGCACCAGGATGTCTCCAGTGCCGCGTTCAAAGTCGGGTATGAGAGCCCGTCGCAATTCAGCCGTGAGTACAGCCGGCTGTTCGGGGTGCCGCCCAAGCGTGATATGGCAGCACTGCGGGGCCGGGCGGGTGTCAGTGATCCGCCGGGGTCAGATTAGCGTAGAAGATGCAGCCGATAAGCCGTGCGAACAGGCTCAGGGTTTCCGGCAGGTTCGGGTCGTCGAACAGCATGGCCCGTGAGTCCAGCGCACACAGCGCCCCGAACAGGCGGCCATCGGGCAGAAAGATCGGCGCACCGGCGTAGCTTTCGATGGCGTATTGCTTGACCACCGGGCGTGACGCGAAACGGCCGTTCTGGCTGATCTGGGGGACGAACAGGGTGTGTGGGTTGATGCAGAACTCACTGCACAGGGTGGTTTCCAGGTCGAGTACGTCGTCGACGTTGATGCCCATTTGTAGCGGGTCGTAGGCCGAACACACCACCCATTCCTGGTCGGTGAACTTGGCGATGCCGGCGAATCTCATCCCGGTCAGACGAGTGACCAGCTTGAGGATATTGGTGGTTGCTTCAATTTCGGCAATGGCGGCGCGCTCGTCTGCGCTGAGTAACCTATGTGCGGCGGTGACGCTTGAAACCATGCTGAACGCTCCAATGGCGTGGTCGCAGGCCGCGACCACGCACAGTCAGGTTATTAGTTGATGCGCGGGTGTTGCTGTACCAGGTTTTCCCGCTTGGTTTGCAGCGCGGCAATCTCGGCATCGATGTCTTCGATTTTCTGCTCGATATTGTCGTGATGCTCCTGCAGCAGCTCCTTGGCTTCTTCCATGTCGGAAGCCGCCGGGGCCGCGCCACGCAGGGGCTTGTTGGCGGTTTCCTTCATGGTCAGGCCCGTGATCAGGCCAACCACCGCAAACACCATCAGGTAATAGGCGGGCATGTACAGGTCGTTGGTGCTCTCCACCAGCCAGGCCACGGCGGTCGGCGTAACACCGGCGATCAGTACCGAGACGTTGAAGGCGCTAGCCAGGGCGCTGTAGCGCAGGTGGGTGGGGAACATTGCCGGCAAGGTCGACGCCATCACACCGATAAAGAAGTTCAGCACCACCGCCAGAATCAACAGACCGCCGAAAATCAGGCCGGTCTTGCCGCTGGTGATCAGCATGAAGGCCGGAATCGACAGGAACAGCAGGCCGATGCTGCCGGCGATGATGAACGGCTTGCGGCCGATCTTGTCGCTGACAAAACCAATGAACGGCTGCACGAACAACATGCCGACCATGATCGCAATGATGATCAGCACGCCGCTGTTTTCGGCATAGTGCAGGTTGTGGGACAGGTAGCTCGGCATGTAGGTGAGCAGCATGTAGTAGGTCACGTTGGTGGCCGCGACGATACCAATGCAGGTCAGCAGGCTGCGCCAGTGCTTGGTGGCGATTTCCTTGAACGAGACTTTGGGGCCGTGGCTCAGGCCTTCGCGGTCACCCTGTTCGAGTTTGTCGACATGCTGTTGAAACGCCGGGGTCTCTTCCAGCGCGTGGCGCAGGTACAGGCCGATGATGCCCAGGGGCAGGGCGAGGAAGAACGGCAAGCGCCAGCCCCAGGCCTCGAATTCTGCTTCACCGAGCACGGTGGAGATCAACACCACCACACCCGCGCCGAGCACGAAACCGGCGATGGAGCCGAAGTCCAGCCAACTGCCAAGGAAGCCGCGCTTGCGGTCCGGGGCGTATTCGGCCACGAAAATCGACGCGCCGGTGTACTCGCCGCCCACCGAGAAACCCTGGGCCATTTTGCACAGCAGCAACAGGATCGGGGCCCAGATGCCAATGGAGGCATAGCCGGGGATCAAGCCGATGGCAAAGGTGCTCAAGGACATGATCACGATGGTGGCGGCCAGGACTTTTTGCCGCCCGTACTTATCGCCCAGTGCGCCGAAGAACAGGCCGCCCAACGGGCGAATCAGGAAAGGTACTGAGAAGGTGGCCAGCGCTGCGATCATCTGCACGCTGGGGGAAGCGTCAGGGAAGAACACCTTGCCCAGCACATAGGCGACAAAGCCATAGACGCCAAAGTCGAACCATTCCATGGCATTGCCAAGTGCGGCGGCGGTGATCGCCTTGCGCATCTTGTTGTCGTCGACAATGGTGATGTCTTTCAATCCGATGGGTTTGACGCGTTTTTTACGTAGTTTCATGCGGGCCACTCAAAAGCTGAACAGGGGAGGTGCCATCGCTACGATGGCACCGCTCTGTCAGTTCAGATACAAGTGGACACGAAATAATTCACCGCTTTGTGTATTTTTTCTCACGGGGGTAAAAATGCCGGGTTCTGGAGGCCGAAGCATGGCTATTGGCAAAACAGATCAAATGTGGGAGCTGGCTTGCCTGCGAAAGCGGTGGTTCAGTCAAAGATTCAGTGACTGACACACCGCCTTCGCGAGCAAGCCCG